>CAWDGX010000006.1:0-273547 GCA_963802005.1 uncultured Ignavibacteriaceae bacterium | reverse complement strand
AAGAAGAAAACAGAAGAAGAATTAATAAGGTGTTTTTTATATGGCTCATTACTTTTCCTATGATATTTTAATCTTAGAATAACTATTGCAATCAAAATAGAAAAGGAAAAAATATAATGTATCACGAAAGTGTAACGAAGGAAAATAAGTAAAAATGTATGATGCTAACTGTAGTAGGGACACAATATATTGTGTCCCTACTATGTGAATATCTATTTGCCCATTTTGTTCAAAATCTCTTCCATCTGATCCATCACCCTGTTCATTTTTTTCATTGTGAGGGTAACTGGCTCCGGAGACATAGGATCAATTCCCGCATCACTTATTAAATCTGTTGCGTATTTTGAACCACCGCCATTTAGAATACTATAATATGCATCCACAGCGGGCTGCCCATTTTCAACCATCTTCTCAACAAATGCAGTTCCATAAATAAGAGAGGTTGCATATTGGAAGACATAATAATTGTAGTAAAAATGAGGAATAAAAGACCACTCGTATTTAATATAATCATCCACAACGCAATGCCCGGCATCACTTCCATAGTATTTATTAACAATATCGAAATAAATTGTACACATATTCTCGCCTGTTAGCGGTTCGCCAGCTTCAACCTTCTTGTGAATTTCCCATTCAAATTCTGCAAAGGATGTTTGGCGGAAAATGGTTGTCCTTAATAATTCAAGATAACTCCCCAATATATACAGCCTCTCTTCATCACTTTTTGCATTCTCGACCATGTAATTGTTTAAAAGATTTTCATTTACGGTTGAAGCAATCTCTGCAACAAAAATATTATAATCTGATTTTGAAAACGGCTGATTTTTATTTGAGAAGTAACTGTGCATTGTGTGTCCAAGCTCATGTGCAAGAGTTGAAACAGATTCAAAATCATCGGTCCAGTTCATCAAAATGTAAGGATGAACATCATACGCATTACCCGATGAGTAAGCTCCGCTTCGCTTTCCAATGGTTGGCATGTAATCAATCCATCTGTCATCATAAGATTTTTGAAGAGTAGTAACATATTCAGCACCAAGTGGTTTTAGTGCTTCGAGAAGAACATTTTGCCCCTCTTCCACAGTAAAGCTCATATCAACCTTTTCAACTAAAGGTACATAAAGATCATAGTAATGCAACTCATCCAAACCAAGCATCCTTGTCTTTAAATCTAATGCACGATGAAGAGTTGGCAGGTTTTGATTTACTGATTCAATTAATGTAGTGTAAACAGAAACAGGAAGATTATCTGAATTTAATTCTGATTCAAGAACTGATGAATATTTTCTGTTTTTTGCATAAACCCAACTCTTTTTTACATGTCCGCCAAGGTTCATGCCCCAGCATTTCTTTGAAATCACCATAGCTTTCAAAAAATGCTTTCATTACTTTTTCTCTATCCCCTCTATTATCCGCTGTACGATATCTTGTGTATGCAGATGAAGTTAACTCAACCTCTTCTCCCGTTGAGAGGGTGATTATTGGAAAAGGTTTTTCGGCATTATTGAATATTCCATAAACTTCACTCTGGTTTCCGGCAATCAAACCGAAGCTGGCAAGAATTTTCTCTTCAGCTTCTGTTAAAGTGTGTTCGCGTAATCTCTGTATGTTATCGATATACATATCATAATCAACAAGCTCTGGTTTTTCAGTAATAAACTGCTGAATTTTTTCTTGTGGAATTTCAAGTATCTCCGGCTCCATGAAAGCCGTAACCTCTCCAAGCTTTGTACCAAGTGCTCTCATCTGCTGCATCATTGCTTGATTCTCAGATATATTTAAATTCTCATTACTAAGATTACTGGCGTAGGTCCACGCCTTATAGAGAGTTTTAATGAGATCGTTGCCGGTTTGCATTGCATTCAGCAAACTTTCAGAACTTTCACCAAGCTTTCCTTTGAAATCAGCAAGTTTTTCAACTTCAATATTCAGCATATCTACATCTGCCTGCCATGCTTCTACTGAAGGATAAATTTCTGCAAGATTCCATTTTAACTTTTCCTCAACCTGGTCCCTTTCCAGAGGCTGAGCCAAAGAAGAGTTTATTACAAAAGTGAGAATTGTAAATGTTAAAAAGAATTGTTTCATAATTCCACCTGTTTATTTGTGTGATATTAAAAATTAGTAACCAAAATTAAGCAGAATTGAAATTACATACTATAAAAAATGATGAATGGTTAATTTAAACAATGCTTCTAAAATTCTATTTATAGCAAATATTCATATATTTGTTCTCATTTTAAATGAATTTAATACCCAAAAACAAAACTAATAGGTGAGCCAAATGAAATATTTATTATTAGCTTTTACCCTCTCACTCTTTCTATTTGGATGTGAACAAAAAATGGATCAACCAGCAGAAGGAGTAACAGATGAAACAGAAGGAATTGAAATGGTTGAAGAAACAATTGCAAAATTTGCTCCTACTGAGCTTAATTACGATGCAGGCAGTCTTGATGAAAGACAGAAAATGGTTGTGAAAAAGCTTTACGAAGCCTCCAAAATAATGGATGAGATTTTTTTAGAACAGGTATACTCGAAAAACGACCAAATAAAAGCTGACCTAATTAAGCAGGATACTAAGCAAGCAAAGGAGGAGCTTGAATTATTTAGCATTATGTTTGGCCCCTTTAATAGATTAGAGCACGATGCACCATTTATCGGGGCGGAGAAAAAACCGCTTGGTGCGAATTTTTATCCTGAAGATATGACTAAAGAAGAGTTTGAGACTTGGATAAAAGCTAATCCAAATGATGAAAAATCATTTACTTCCGAGTTCACGGTTATAAGAAGAGAAAACGGAAAACTGATTGCCATTCCTTACAGCAAATTTTGGAAAGATAAATTAACTGAAGCCACAAAGTTGCTGAAAGAAGCAGCAGAGTATGCAGACAATCCTTCTTTGAAAAGATATTTAATATCAAGAGCTGATGCATTTTTAAGCAACGATTATTACCAGAGCGATATGGATTGGATGGATCTAAAAGATCACTCAATTGAAATTGTAATCGGACCTTATGAAGTTTACGAAGATGGTTTGTTCAACTACAAAGCTTCCTTCGAAAGTTTTCTTACGATAAAAGATCAGGTAGAAAGTGAAAAACTGGAAGTCTTCAAAAAGTATTTGAAAGATATGGAAATTCATCTTCCCATTCCAGATGAACATAAAAATTTTGATCGTGGCTCCGAATCACCACTGGCAGTGGTTAACGAAATCTTTACAGCAGGCGATACAAAATCAGGCGTTCAAACACTTGCATTTAATTTACCTAACGATGAAAGAGTTCGTAAGGCAAAAGGCTCAAAGAAAGTTATGCTCAAGAATGTTTCCCATGCAAAATACGATAAACTACTTATACCAATTGCTGAAACAGTTCTTGATCCCGATCAAATGAAACATGTAACTTTTGATGCTTTTTTCACTCATACGCTTATGCACGAAATGTCTCATGGTATAGGTCCTGGCTATATTAAAATTGACGGCAGAGACACTGAAGTGAAAAAAGAACTGAAAGAAACTTATTCAACTATGGAAGAATGCAAAGCCGATATACTTGGAATGTATAACAACATTTTTATGATTGAGAAAGGTGTTTTCCCCGAAACATTTGAAAATGAAACCTGGGTTACCTTCCTTGCCGGCACTTTCCGATCTGTTAGGTTTGGTATTAACGAGGCCCACGGAGGAGGGAATGCTATAATATATAACTACTTACTTGAAAAAGGCGCCTACGAATACAATCCGGAGACTAAGAAAGTAAAAGTAAATTTTGAAAAGATAGGACCAGCCTTAAAAGATTTAGCAAATCTTATATTAATGATTCAGGCAAATGGAGATTACAAGGGCGCAAAAGATTTGATAGCGAAGTATGTTGTTAACTCTCCCTCAATGGCAACGCTTAGAGGCGAGCTTGATCATCTTCCTGTTGATATAAAACCGATTTATGAAATTGAGCAGATGTATAAATGATAACAAAGTTTCAAGATTAAAATATTATAATATTAATGTCACCCTTTTATTTTGCTGAGGGTAACATTCCATTTTATACAAGGTAAAAAAATAATATGTCAGTCTGCGGAGTTGATTTAGGTTCGTTTAAAACTCCAAGCTATGTTGCATGGTTGGAAGGAAAAGAATTTCATTGTGATCTTTACCTTGCCTCAAAGGATAAACCATTCCCACCTCTGCCGAGAGGAATAAGTATACCGACTCACATTGCATTTGATGGTCCCCAGGGTTTACCGGAAATTGGAAATAAAAGAAGAGAATGTGATAAGCTGGCAAACACACCAACGAGAATTCTTCCATTGACTCGTGAGGAATTAAAAGAGTGGAAAATTTTCAAGCAGTTGATTGAGTGCGGAGTTGAAATCTTCTGGAATATTTACGAGAAAAAATTTGCTTCTATTGCTGGTTTGAATAGCGATAGCAATTCAAAATTGATTATAATGGAAACATATCCTCGCTATATAATTAAAAGACTTTGGCCGGAAGAAAGCATACCATCAAAATCAAAAGCTAAACATGAGTACATAAAAAAGTTTTCAGCTCTTATTAAGCGGAAAGGATATAATTTTGAAGAGAATAAAGTTACATCTCATGATTATGTCGATGCTATGCTTTGCGCAATAGCAGCAGCAGATTATTTTAAAACTAACGGCAATTCAGCTGGTAAAGTTGGAAAAAGTTTAAGGGTAGATAATAAAGAGAAAATTCTTAGAGAAGGTTTCATTTATAGTCCATAACACCATTATTTTTTTATAAAACCTCAAAATCCTTTTAATACTCTTCATTTTTTATTAACTTAATATACCTACTCCAGAATATTGAACCTGTTTATTTTTATCATTAATTAAAGGAGAAACAATGCCAAATTTGGTTGAAGAATTTATTAGTTCTCTTGGTCCGGATGTAACAAAGAAAATGTCGTCCGCTACAAATATAGATCAGGGAACACTGCAGCAATTGCTGCCCGTTATAGCACCTATGATTTTAGGCGGATTAAAAAAACAAAAAGATGAAAGAGGTGGGCAGGATCGTGTTGATCATATTTTAAATAAATACGGAAATCCTTCAGCTCTGGATAATATGGATGATCTGTTTAAACAAAAACTAAATGATAATTCTACCGAACCAAATTTAGGAGGATTATTAGGCAACGCAGGAACTGATGCTACTAATATGTTAACTAACAATTTTAAGATTGATTCCAACATGGCTGCAAAGCTAATCCCAATGTTAGCTCCAATTGTATTAGGATTTTTAACTAAAAAAAGAGATTCCGGTACAGGCTCCAGCGGGTTGGCCGGATTGTTAGATCAGGATGGTGATGGATCTGTTTTGGATGATGTTGCAGGTTTATTTTTAGGAGGATTGGGAGGAAGTTCTAATAAAGGAAATCCGTTAACGGACCTTCTGGGTGGTTTATTAGGTGGAAAAAAATAGTCTTTAAGAAATCTTATTTCAAATAATCAAAAGGAGTAAATTATGTCTCACATAGCAGATGGTGCAATAAAAGTAATCGAAATAATTGGAATATCTTCCAAAAGTTTTGATGATGCTATCGCTCAGGCTTTGGATAAAGCATCCAAATCTGTAAAAGGTATTACAGGTTTTGAAATTACCAAGCATATGGCATCCGTTGAAGATGGCAAAATCAAACAGTACAAAGTGAATGTTAAACTTGCATTCCCAGTTTTATAAAAAAGAAAGGAGAGAACATGTCTTTACAGGTAAAGTACAGCGGAGTTCTTGCTTTAGCGCAGGAGCTAAAAATAAAGGATCTTAAAGTTGCCGAAGATGGTGGAGCTTTAAAGTTATCGGGTACTACTAATACCACATACGAAAAAAATATGGTATGGGATAAAATAAAAGAATTAGGCGGCGAGTCTCATACGGACATTAAAGCGGATCTTAAAGTTGCAAATCCTGAATTCTATCACGTTCATACAGTTCAGAGTGGTGAAAGCTTAAGTAAAATTTCAAAGCAGTATTATAAAGATGCTAATCAGTATATGAAGATCTTTAATGTAAATAAGGATCAGCTTTCAAATCCTGATGTGATAAAACCAGGGCAGGAATTAAAAATCCCTAATCCGTAATTATTGGGTTGGATCCTAACCTCAATTAAATATTGTCCAAAACCTGCCTGCCGATCAGGCAGGTTCTTAATAACAAATAGCACTTCAAGTCAAATTAAATCTTCCCTATGTATTTAAATCGATCCTTATTATTTGAAACATTTAGCTAAATTTGCAACTCATTTTTCAATTAAGGGATAAGAATTCTGTGTCTGAAACTGAAAACTTAATACAAAAAAAATATCCTGAGGACGTTCATCTAATTAAAAAAGATGGGCGAGAATTTATCATCGTTGGTACTGCACACATCTCACGTCAGTCTGCTGACCTGGTAAGGGAAGTAATTGAGAACGAAAAACCGGATGTTGTCTGTGTTGAACTTGATGAAAAAAGAATGATTGCTCTATCGGAAAAAAACCGGTGGGAAAATCTTGATCTTAAAAACATCATCAGGCAAAAGCAATTAAGCACACTAATTGTTAATCTTGTTCTTTCATCTTATCAGAAAAAGCTTGGAGAAAAACTAGGCGTTACTCCCGGCACAGAATTGCTGGAAGCTGTAAACACTTCAAAAGAAAATAACATTCCAATTGAACTTTGCGATAGGGAAGTCCGCATAACATTAAGACGTGCGTGGCATTCAATGAGTTTTTGGCAAAAACTAAAATTTCTTTTTGGTGGACTTGCAGGAATCTTTGAAAAACAGGAATTAACCGAGGAAAAACTTACAGAACTCCGCAGCAAAGATGTTCTTTCAGAAATGATGGATGAACTTGGTAAAGCTATGCCTGTTTTAAAAGAAGTTATAATTGATGAACGCGATCAGTACATTGCTCAAAAGATGAAGGAAAGTAAAGGAGAAAAAATTGTTTCGGTTGTTGGTGCCGGACATGTAAAAGGAATTATCAAGACATTGGAAAGCAATAATTCAATTGACCTGAAAAAAATAGAAGTAATTCCCGCCGCATCATCAATAGCCAAAATAATTGGCTGGGGAATACCTTTGATTATTGTCGGATCAATTCTTTTTATCGGATATAGCAAAGGAATTAGTGAAGCGGGGGACAACGCAATCTTTTGGATTCTTGCAAACGGAATTCCGAGCGCTCTCGGTGCATTGATTGCTGTCGCTCATCCTCTGACGGTTTTAGCCGCTTTTTTTGCAGCTCCAGTTACAAGTCTTTCACCCTTAATTGGTGCTGGCTACGTCGCTGCTTTTGTCCAGGCATATTTTCAGCCACCGATTGTTAAAGATTTTCAGAGTGTGAGTGAGAATGCAAAAAAGATATCAATGTGGTGGAAAAATAAATTATTAAAGGTGCTGCTGGTTTTTATACTTGCCAGTCTTGGAAGCGTATTAGGTACCTGGGTTGGGCTTGTTGAAATAGTTAAGAATGTATTTAAATAAATAATCAAAAGAAATAAAAAAGCCCCGCTAAAACGGGGCGCAAATAATTTTTATTTTTTATCCAAGGTAGGATTTTAATCTTCCACTTCGCTTTGAGTGTCTTAAGTTTCTCAAAGCTTTCTCTTTAATCTGTCTTACTCTTTCGCGGGTGAGATTAAATCTTTCGCCAATCTCTTCAAGTGTTGCAGAGTGATCGCCTTCAATTCCGAAGTAAAGTTTAATTACTTCTGCTTCTCTTTCAGTTAAAGTTCCAAGCACATTATGTACTTCTTTCTTTAAGGATTCTTTCATCAGCTCTTTATCAGGTAATGGCTGCTCATCATTTGGAAGAACATCAATTAGGGTGTTTTTATTTTCGTCACCCGTTTTTAATGGTGCATCCATAGAAACGTGACGACCCGAAATCTGAAGAGCATAAGCAACTTCATCTGCGGTCATATCAAGAATTTTAGCAAGTTCATCAGTCGTGGGTTTTCTTTCATATTCCTGTTCAAGCTCTCTGAAAGCTTTACTGATCTTTGTAAGGTTTCCAACTCTGTTAAGAGGCAAACGAACAACTCTTGACTGATCTGCAATTGCCTGCATAATTGATTGTCTTACCCACCATACTGCGTAAGAAATAAATTTAAATCCTCGAGTTTCATCAAATCGCTGGGCAGCTTTTATCAGACCGATGTTACCTTCATTAATTAAATCACCCAGGGAAAGACCCTGATTCTGAAATTGTTTTGCAACTGAAACAACGAATCTCAAATTAGCTTTTATCAATTGTTCCTGGGCAAGCATATCGCCCTTCTTAATACGTATAGCTAATGTAACCTCCATATCAGCAGTTAAAAGGTCAACCTTGCCGATTTCCTGCAAGTATTGATCAAGAGATTTACTTTCGCGATTGGTAAACTGCTTAGTTATTTTCAAGCTTATCGCTCTCCTTTACAAGGTTTGATGAATAGAAAAATTTGCGGTTTTAAACGGGTCAATTTTGAAACCCGGTTAATTCACGGCTGCAAATATATTACTATAATAAGATGAAAGGAAGAGTAAAAGGTTTCCTATAGCACAAATTTTTCTCCGGATAGAGGGAAATCTACGTTTTTGTATCCTTTTTGAAGGATTTTTTCTCTTAAAGGCAGAGCCTGTTCTTCCTCACCGTGCACTAAAAAGATATTTTTCAATCTGTTTGCCGGGTTCAGGCGGAGGTAATCGATTAGTTCATTTTGGTCTGCATGAGCACTAAAATAATCCATAGTTTTAATTTCACACTTTACAGAATGCTTTTCTCCAAGAATATTCACTTTTTCAATTCCGTCCATAATTCTTCTTGCCAGGGTATGCTCGGCAGAGTAGCCAACAAATAAAACCAGATTTTTGGGATTACCAATGTTGTTTGCAAGGTGATGAAGTACTCTACCACCTTCTGCCATTCCTGATGCAGAAATAATTATCATTGGATCTTGTATTTCGTTCAGCTCTTTGGATTGATCGACTGTTGTGATGTATTTAAGTCTTCCAAAACCAAAAGGATCATCGCCGCTTTCTAAAAATATTCTGTTTGTCTCTCTGTCAAAGCATTCAGGATGTTCTTCGAAAACTTTTGTTGCCTTAACAGCTAACGGACTATCTACATAAATAGGGATTTCCGGGATTCTGTTTTGGTCAAATAATTTGTGTAGTACGTAAACCAACAATTGGGTTCTTCCGACCGCGAAAGAAGGAATAATAATTTTTCCTCTTCGATCAAAAACTTCTTTTACTACCTTGGCAACTTCTTCTTCAACTTCATCAGTTTGAGTGTGGAGACGATTACCGTAAGTGCTTTCCATTATTAGTATATCAAGATCACGGAAAAAATCTGGATTACGAATAATCGGCATTTCCGGTCTGCCAATATCTCCCGAAAATCCAAAGCGAATTTTCTTTCCTTTTTCTTCCTCTATTTCAAGTAAGATACCTGCAGAACCAAGTATGTGTCCTGCATCCTGAAAATATGCAATGATGCCGGGAAAAATTTCAGTTGCTGAATTATATTCTACCGGTATAAATTTTTTTATAGTATCCTCAACATCTTCAATTGAATAAAGAGGCTCTTCCGGTATATGCTTTTTCTTTTTCTTTTTTAACCATTCGATATCCCGTTGCTGAAGATATGCAGAGTCCTCAAGCATAATTTTGCAAAGATCAATTGTAGCGGATGTAGTATAAATTGGTCCGTTAAAACCATCCTTTACAAGATGAGGAGTGTTCCCACTGTGATCTATGTGTGCATGAGATAATATCATTGCATCAATTTCTTTGGGATCAAATTTGAAGTTCTTGTTTTTTTCGTATGTATCTTTTCTCCTACCTTGGAATAAACCACAATCAAAGAGAATTTTTTTATCATTAATTGTTAGAAGATGCTGAGAACCGGTAACAGTTTGGGCTGCACCGAAGAATTGAATTTTCAAGGTGATTTCCTCTTAGATTTGAACAAACGTCTAACAAAGATAACTAATAAGATTAAAAGAAGCTTAATTGATCTGACTCAGCTATGTTATCAAAAGATTCTCCAAGCAAACTTAGAACTGAATCAGCGATTGGCTTAAGTTGTTTTTCTATGTAATGATCATAGTTGATATCGGAATGTTTTAATTCAATTGGAATGGGGCCACGTTTGGTGATGACATAATAAACTGTGCCGCTTGTTACAGGCAGCATTCTTGCAGCTTTTACGTGCTGCGGGATATTTTTAGTGTATTCGTCAACATCTTTTCTTAATCTTTTACGGTAAACAAGCTTGTCATCGTACTCACCGGCTTTTACTTTCTTTACTATTTCTCTTAGCCAGTTTTCAATTTCAGCATTGTTAAAAATTCTGTTGTAAAGTTCTAGCTGAAATTCTTTTGCGAGTCTTGTCCAATCTGAGCGAACAGATTCCATTCCGACAAACTCAATTGTTTCTTTAACTCCGCAGGAGGTGGATTCTGATAAAAGACCAGCATAGCGTTTCTTTGCACCGGATTCACTTCCTCTTGCCGGAGTCAGTATGAATTTTCGATAATACTTTTCGAATTCAATTTCTAAATATGATTCCAATCCATATTCTTTCTGAATTTTATTTGTCCAGAATTCGTTCAAGTCTTTTGCAATTCTTTGTCCATTTTCTTCGGCTTTTTCTCCTTCACCTTCTTTTAATTTGATGAAGAGCGAATCGGTGTCACCATAAATCACTTCGTAACCTTTCCCGGCAAGATATTCTTTGCTACCGAGTAATAACTTGTGTCCCGTTCCCGTTATTGCAGTTGGCAAATTTGGATGATAAAACCTGCATCCGAACGAACCCATCACACCGTAAAAACTATTCATCAATATTTTAATTGCCTGGGAAAGCTGTTTGTCCTTTTTTTTCTTTGCGAGATTTCGCTGCTCTATTAGCTGGTCAATAAACTCTGGCAGGAAATGCTGCGTTGAAGAAAATTTATATCCATTCAAAGTTTCTATTGTGTCAATACTTGATTTTAAATTTGAGTAGGGATCAATTTTGAAAGTTTGAATTATTGATGGGTACAGACTTTTGAAATCCAAAACAATAACATCATCGTAAATTCCCGGAACAGGATCCATTACATAGCCACCAGCTGCGTGTTCGGATGTTTGAAGATCTTTCACATTTGGTGCAACATATCCAACGCGATGAAGCTTTGGCAAAAAGAAATGGTCAAATGCTGCTGTCATCATTCCCAATTCATCCATTAACATTCCTGAAAGTTGTGAACGACGAATTGAAAGTTCAATCAATCCCGCTTTTTTGAAAATGTTTGTTACAAGTACTGCATCGTTCAAATTGTATTCAGCAAGTTTAGCTTTGTCCTCTGCAAATAATCTTTCTATCTCTTCTACTTTGTTTTGATCAGGAGTAATTGTTTTTCCTTCTTCCAGCATTTCCTGTGCAACAGTCTCGAGTCTGTAATCCTCAAAAGTAAAAAATGAAGTGCGCAACGCAACCGGTCCATCAATAATTACTCTACCTGTAACCGAAGCAAAATATCCACGTGGCTTTCTTTGACGCAGCGAAACTCTTCCGTTGGCTCTGGCAATATCAAATGGAATCATCAGTTCATTACACTTGCTTTCAAGAAACATCAAATCAAATCCAATTACATGCCAACCTATTATTACATCAGGATCTTTCTCTTTAAACCAGTTAAGAAAGTTTTGAAGGAGTTCTTTTTCATCTTTGCACTCTTTTATGTATTCGTCGCCTTTTATTTTTTCTTCTGAAACAATAAATACTTTCTTCTCTTCTACTTTGCCTGATAGATGAACTGCGATTGAATAGAGTTGTTTATTTTGTGCACCGGTTTCAATATCAATTGAAGCAATCAATAATTTTGGTGTGTATTCGCAAGGTTCAATTTTCGGATTTGAAAACGAAGCTAGATTTTTTTTCTGATTGAAAGAACCATCAACCCGCACCTGGGCATTTATAAATCTTTCCATTAAAAATCTTCTTGCGGGATCGATGTCGGATTCGAAAGTTTTAACACCCATTCCCTCTAACTCTTCTGCTGCTGTTCGTAAATCACGCTGACTGTTAAAGTAGAGAGCATCAACTTTTTTCTCTTCAAGATTTTTCAGATCAACTTCTTTTCTATTGTAAGGAACCGAGAGGCTTGTAATAATGGACTTGTTTTCAATAAAGAAAACAGGATTGTTTGAAAAAGTCATTTCAACGATACCTAAACCATCAGAAGTTCCGATAAATCTTAAGTACATTTTTCCCACGGACATCCTGCCATTCGCCGGTCAGGATGAATGCATTAATATTTTTTGGCGATGATTCAGGCATCAGTGGTCCTCGGTAATTTTCTTAAAGACAGCTTGCAAGGATTTTGTTATTTTACCGGGCTTTCCCTGATTGATTGACCAGTAATCAATTGATGTTACAGGGGTAATTTCTTTTGTTGTGCTTGTGATAAAGAACTCCTCAAAGCTTTTCAGATCGTCTTTATTAATAAACTCTTCACGATAATCAATTTTGAATTTTTCGCAAAATCCCAGAACAATTTTTCTGGTGATACCTTCAAGAATTAATCTTGACTTTGGAGCAGTGAAAACCGTTTCATCTTTAACTGCGAAGAAATTAGTGTGTGTTCCTTCCGTAATTAATCCATCTCGCACAAGTATTGCTTCGACAGCATTTTCTTCAGTTGCTTTTTGACTTGCAAGTACAACAGGAAGCAGGGAGGTGGATTTAATATCGCATCTCAGCCAACGAATATCTTCCTGAAGAATTACTTTAACTCCTTTTTCTTGCTCTTCAATATCTTCAGCGAATTCTTTAACAGAAATAAATAAGGTTGGTAAAATTTTTTCTTTTGGAAAGCTGTGAGTTCGTGGAATGGCTGATCCGCGTGAAATCTGAAGATAAACTAATGCTTCAGCTTTAATATTATTTTTTTTGATGAGTTCGTAAATGATATTCTTGAGTGACTCAAATTCTTTAAATTCAATTTTTACTTCTTTCAGGCTTCTTTTTAATCTTTCAAGATGATCGTTATATCTGAATAATTTTTTATTGTATGTTCGGATAGATTCATATACTCCATCGGCAAAAAGAAAGCCTCTGTCAAATGGCGAAAGATTTACGACATCTAAACTTTTAATTTGGTTATTAAAATAAACCTTCATTTTAACCTATTTTCCTCATAAAAATATACATTTACAACATAAGGAAAGTTTGAACTATAAATTGATAAAATTTTGAAATCAATATTAATTTTTGGATAATTGCTAAGATTGTAATAATTCCTTAGTTTATTATCAATGTAAAGAGAATTTAATTTCCTCAAAAATAATAGAGGAGAACATGGTATGTTCAAAATTATTCTTTTTTTTCTATCGTATTTAGTTAGTCTTTCCTTATATAACTTTTCAATTATTGCTCAATCGAAATCCGATGTTAATCAATCGATTGACTATCGTGGAGCACTTGATTACCTGTACAATTTAAAATCTAGCGGCGATGTAGCTGATGTAATTTCAGAAATTGTATTAGAAAGGGATGTGGCCACATTAAAATTGCTTGAGGGAAAATTATATCTCTTATCAAGTTATGACAATATTAATTATGCATTAATATTTATTGGAAACGGGGAATTTTCTTTTACACCGCCAAGTGAAATTGAAAGAAAGCAACTATTTCGATTTTTTGATACCGAGCATTATCGTATGGAGTTTCAGGAATTATTTCTATTGTTTGATGATAATACTTATGATACTCTACTATTTTCTCTTGAGCTTAAAAAAATAAAACCAAGTCTGATACAGGAAAATATTAAAAACTACCTGAGTATTTTTAAAAATGAGTATGACCAATCTCGTACGGATTTTATAAGATCAATGTTGGTGGAGGGTAGAAACGGATTTTTCTACTCTCAAATTCAGGAAAATAAATTTGAACCTGTTTACTTTCAAATAAATCCCTACGAAGATGAAAAGGTATCATTCATGAGAGGGAAGTACTTTTTAACTAAAAAGTATCGGGAAGTTATAAATCTTTTCCCGGCAAAGTATGAAACGGTAAGTACTTACTCCCGAATTAAACCGGATAAATTTTTTCTTGATTTGGTTTCGTATGAGATTGAAACGACTATTGAAGAAAACTTGGATTTTTCAGCTTGTTGCTTAATTGATTTTACAGCAGATAAGGAGAGTAATGATTGGATTGTTTTTTATCTTTATCGCGATCTCTATGTAGACTCTGTTAAGTGGGAGGGCAATTCAAAAGCAAATTTCATAAAAGAAGAAGATGGCAGTGAACTCTGGATTAAATGTGATCAGGCATTGCTGGATGGTAGGCAGCATTCTATTTTAATATATTATCACGGTGATCTAATTGAAGACAGTTATGCCGGTTGGTTGGAATTAAAGTCATCTGCTTTTTGGTATCCTCGATTTAATAACGGTGAAAAAGCAAGCTTCAGATTGATTTTTCATACTCCATTAAAGTATGAACTTGTTAGCGTAGGAGAACCCGTCAATGATATTGTTGGAGGCAACGAAAGAACAACTGAATGGATATGTCAAACACCAGCAAAGAATGTTTCATTCTACATAGGTAAATTTGAAAAATATGTGCTAAAGAAAGAAAATCTTCCAGAAGTAGACGTATACACTTCAGACTATACAAATCAGAATAATGTAAACGCTGATTATATCGCCCAGGATATTTCAAGTAGTGTGCAGCTATTTTGTCAATTATTTGGTCCTCCACCAATCAATTTTATAAACGTTGCAGAAATTCCTTACTCACATAATCAAGCATTTCCGGGTTTAGTACATCTATCCTGGATTACAGCTAATCAATTACCAGGAGGAAGGAGTGAAATTGTTAGGGCACACGAGATTGCACATCAGTGGTGGGGAATCGGGGTTGATTTTGATAGCTATCACGATCAATGGTTAAGCGAAGGTTTCGCCACATATTCCGGATTGTGGTATTTACAGACTGCTAAAGATGATAATCAATTGTTTTTTGATGTTCTTAATGAATGGAAAGAACAAATATTTAACGTAAGGGAGTATCTCTTCGGTTCCGGTCAGGAAGCTGGTCCGATATGTCTTGGCTACAGGACAAGTTCATCAGAGACACAAGGAGATTATAATTTAATTATTTATAAAAAAGGTGCCTGGATACTTCATATGTTGCGAGGTATGCTAATTGAGCTTAATACCATGAACGAAGATCAAATCAAAAATTTGATGAGTGATTATTATAATACATATAAAAATAAAAGTGCGTCTACTGCAGACTTTAAAAAAATTGTTGATAAACATTTTGGCGAAGATATGAGCTGGTTTTTTAACCAGTATGTGTATGGAACGGATATCCCTCTTTATAGAGTAGCATATAAATCTGAGCAAACAGAAGATGGAAAAACTCAAATATCAATTCGTGTTCGACAAGAGGAAGTACCTGAAAACTTTAAAATGTATGTACCAATAAAATTGGTGCTTGATGGTGAAAGAGTGGGAAGATTCAGGATCGAAGTAAAGGAAAAGGAAACACTAATTACATTACCACCCATTGACGGTGAATTGGATGAGCTTGTATTTAATGATTTAGAATCAGTGTTATGTGAAGTAGAATATGAAGATTGGAATAGTTTATAGTAGATGTTAAACATCGAACAAATCCGGGAACACTGTTTCAAGAAAAAAGGAGTAACGGAAGAATTTCCTTTTGATGACGAAACTCTGGTATTTAAAGTTGCTGGTAAAATTTTTTTACTTGCTTCGCTGGAAAGCATTCCTTTGCAGATAAATCTTAAATGTGATCCTGAAAAAGCAATTGAATTACGGGAAGAATATGATGCGGTAATACCAGGATACCACATGAACAAAAAGCACTGGAATACAATAATTGTTGATGGAACTGTTCCAGCCGGGTATGTTTTTGAATGGATTGACGATTCCTACAATCTTGTTGTAGCCGGGTTAAAAAAATCTGAGCGCAATATGCTTGAGAAAAAATCAAATTGAAGCATAAATAAATATTTTTTTAAAGTTAAGATTATTTATATTTCAACAGGTTTTTTAATTAACTACATAATTATCCTTAAATAAAAACAAATGGAGGTCGTAATGAAAAGAATCTTATTTATATCTGCATTATTCTTTATGGTTTCAGCAGTTGCATTCAGCCAGACGCAGGTTTTAAGTGGTACCTGGGGTGCTAGCTCCGATACCAAATCCTATACACTCAACAAAAATTCTGGTGACAGAACCATTACCATCCAGGTAAATTTCTTAAATCCTTTTGAAAACAAACCAAACGTTGTCGTTGGTCTTTCATCAATTGATGTTGATAAAACTACGGCTGTTAGATACGCAGTAAAGGCAATATCGGTATCAAGAGACGGTTTTACTGTCGAAGTGAAAACCTGGGGAGAGACAAAGATAAATAGTGTCACAGGTTTCTGGGTTGCTCACGCTGAATAGTATCTAATTACAGATTCATAACGTAATTATAATGCCGTTATCTTGAAAAATGGGTAACGGCATTTTTTTATTATTATGTCAATTTTAAGGTGCAAAAAATAATCTTTATTATTTTGTGATTATTGAATAATTTATCGCAGTCAATAATTGAAAAATATTCATCACACTAATAAGTCAGCGTATTTTAAGGGAAAAAATTATGGTGAAGCAGTTAGCAATAGTTATACTACTTTCTTTAATAGCAATTAGCTGTAAGACAAATCCGCCAACATCTCCAGAAGATTCAACTCCACAATTCGGTAAAGCTTTTATCACCGCAAATGTTTCTGATGCGCAGATTTGGCTGGACAATGTTGACACTGGATTGTTAACTCCTGATACAATTGAAACAACAGCTGGTTCGCACACAGTCACTTTGAAAAAAACTGATTATCTGGATGCCTCACTACCTGTCAAAATTCTAAAGGACAGCACGTTAACTCTTAACATTGCAATGACCGAGGTAAGCCAGGCAGGCAGAGTTTTTGTAAACTCAAATGCAAATGGTGCTCAGATTTATCTGGATCAGGTGAACACCGGCAAAGTAACTCCTGACACTATCTTTGCAGCACCGGGTATGCACGAAATTGAACTTAAGAGAGCCTTCTTTAATTCATCAACCCAGCAGGTTGAATTATTTCTAGACAGCCTGGTAACATTGGATGTATTTCTTCAGGAGATTCCACCGAGCAATGTTGTTTTAATAGAAGATTTTGCAAATGTAAGCTGCGTTCCGTGTGTTACTTCTAATAAAATAATTGAAAGCTTGACTAATGTAACCTATGGTTATTCGAAACTAGTAGCGATTAAATATCCCACTAATTTCCCTTCACCAAACGATCCTTTCTATCTTGCAAATACAACTGATTGTAATTCAAGAATAAGTTACTACAATGTGTTTTTTGCACCCACTACAGTTGTTGATGGTATTGAAAGACCAATCTCAACAGATTCATTAAGTGTTATGGCTGCAGTTGATATGCGTTTAACTAAACCGTTACAATTCAGAATGGATGTATCCAGCAGTGTTGTTGGATCTGAATATTTAATAACGGTCACGGTAAAAGTACTTAATGGCGCGGGAATAGATTTCTCAAATACAGTTTTACAGACTGTAGTAACTGAAACAGATATTGAGTTTGCAACACCCCCGGGTTCAAATGGGGAAACTAAGTTTTATGATGTTATGCGTACTATGCTTCCGTCAAATTCAGGACAATCTTTAAATGGTATTAGTCAAACGGAAGAAGTAGTATTTCAATGGCAGACTACTATTAACTCAAACTGGGATGTCGAAAATCTTCACGTGGTTGCCTTCATTCAGAATACAATCACAAAAGAAGTCTACCAAAGCTCATCAACGTTTATTGATTAGGCAAAAATAATTCATATTTTCCATCGATTTTTTGCAATAATTGCAACCCCACAATAATTTTGTTTGATTGTATTATTACCATTTTGTAGTTTATACCCCCAGCGGGGTAAAATTATTAATTGTTAACCCCATTTATAGGTAAATGAATAGAAATCAATCCTATGGATACATCAAAATACCTGCGATCTTTCATCGAGATCGGACTTACTGAGCGTGAAGCAAAAGTATACATGACACTTTTAAGTGGAAAGATGTTCACCGTCTTAGAACTTCAAGAAGCTGTCAACATTCCAAGAACAAAAATCTATGAAGTCCTCAACAAGCTTGTCAGCAGAAATATTTGCATTGAGAAAAAGCTTGGAAGGAATAAACTTTACGAAGCGGTTGAACCTAAGATTGCGCTTGAACGCGTAGTTGATTCATACAAAAAAGATCTTGAAAGAAAAGAACATTTAATTACCCAGGTCTCAGAGGTTTTTACGCCGATTTTTCAAAACAGTAAATCAATTGTTAACCCACTTGAGTTCATCGATGTAATGAAAGAGAAGGGACAAATTCATAAAAGATACACTACCTGTGTCCGAAGTACAAAAAGCGAAATGTTAACTCTCAATAAAGGGCCATACGCTTGTGATAGTTCAGATCGTCTTGACGAGCAGGAAGATGAGGAATTTAAATTATTAAAAAGAGGTGGTGCCTGTAAAGATATTTATGAACTGGATGAACTTAAACAAGTTAACTGGCTTTTGAGCTCAGTAAAAAAATCCCTGAAACTCGGTCAGCAGGCAAGAGTTGTAAAAAAACTCCCGATAAAAATGCTTGTCTTTGATCATGAGAAGGTGATGTTTGCACTTGAACAACCTGTTCCTGAATTAAATGAGTTGACCATGATTTATATTGAACATAAACAGCTTGCAGAAGCATGCAGTATTTTGTTCTATCATTTATGGGATCAGGGAGTAGATATTAGTGAAGTGGGAAAAGATTCCATAAATAAAATTGAATCATTTGCTTTTGTATCAAATTAATTTTTGAGATAAGATTTTAGAATAAGGTAAACAGAGAAATGATCATTAAAATTATAAAGCTCAAAAAATCCAAATAATAATTTGGGTTAATCATTTAATGACTTTAAATTAATTTAAATTTTGAGGTTCTTATGAAAAAATTATTACTGATTCTGATAATATCAGGATTTGTTTTTTTAACGAATGCGTATGATAAGCTATCACTGGTTGAAAGATTCACAAATGCATCTTGTGGTCCTTGTGCCCAATTAAACACGGCTTGGTACACTGCTACCACTCACAATTATGTTAATTCAGGTTTGATTTCTCATATCGTTTATAATGTGTGGTGGCCCGGAGCCGGTGACCCAATGTATTTGCTTAATCAGGCGGATAATACAACACGAACAAATTATTATGGTTGCAATTACGTACCCTGGATTGATATTAATGGCACTCAAATTTCGGAAACACAGGGTGCTTTTACATCTGCCGTAGCAAATGGTAATGCTCAATTTGCACCTTTTAACATTGTTATTTCGCAGGGAGTAATATCAAATAATCTCATCGAGATAGCGGTAAAAATAATCAGAGATCCCACTGACGTTACTACATTTAGTAATATTAAATTAAGAGTGGCTTTAACGGAAAAAACAGTTGAGTATAATGCACCTAATGGTGAATCAGAATTTTTCAGTATTTGCAGAAAAATGATGCCAAATGCAGTGGGCAGTACATTTACAATTCCTGCCCCCGGAGATTCCACAATGATCAATTTGCAATATGTTCCAACAGCTGCATTTTTACAAGCAGTTAACATGGATAGCTTAAGAGTGGTAGCTTTTATACAGGAGGATAACACCAGACAAATATTTCAGTCAAACATGCGTGATGTGAACCAGAATTTTATGGCAACAATAACCACTCCGGACGAGTATTACTTTGGTGCATCATCTGGAACAGCAGTTTATACAGCGTATGTTAAAAATATCGGGTTATTTCCAGATACTTATAATATCAATCTGGGTTTTGATGGTCCGGCAGGTTGGTCCCAGACTTTCAATACGATTAATGGAACATTTAATTTAAGTGAAACTGATACAGTAACCATAAATCCAGGAGATTCCACTGAAATTCAGGTAAGTGTTAGTGCTAATTCAATTAATGGGTACGGGAAAACCATAATTCAGTTCCTTTCAAATCAAGGCTCATTTGGCAATGCTGAATTCAAGTATACATCATTTGGATTGGATGTTCTTGTTATTGATGATGATGACGGCGAAAGTTATGAAGAATATTTGGAGACTGAGTTAATTAATCTCAGTTCAGAGTATGGAATTATAACGAGCGATTATGTACCTGTTAATGCGGATAGTATAAATACCTTTAACATCATTCTCTGGAATACCGGTGTTACTGAACCAGGAATCTCAACAGTTGAAATAGATGTGATTAAAACTTTTCTTGATAGCGGAGGGAACCTATATCTTAATGGTGTCGACATTGCGTACCAACTCGCTGATCCTGCAAGCCCATACTACACTTCAGAAACGATTGATTTTTTCACTAACTATTTGCACAGCAGCTATATTCTGCGGGAACACTCCGCTTTAATAACACAAGGTATAAATGGAGATCCGATTACTGATGGCATTGGAATGATGAATATTGTTGGTGGAACCGGTGCAAATACAATAAATCATTCTGCTGGTCATTATGCAAATCAGATTAGTGCAGAAGGTATGTCTAATGCGAACATTCTATCCTTCTGGTTAAAGCCGGATGAATATCCTGGAATCCGGGCATTCCATAGCACTTCGGGCAAAGTCGTATTCACAACTTTTGGTTTTGAAACAATTGCCCTAGCTGAACGACGATCCTTGTTCGCTGAGCGGATAATTGATTGGTTAAATATTCCTGTAAGTGTTGATGACAATCATTCAGATTTTTCGCCTGTTTCGTTTGAATTAATGCAAAATTATCCGAATCCGTTCAATCCAAATACATCAATTACATACCGAATCCCGGAGACTTCCTTGGTATCAATAAAAGTGTATGATCTGATTGGCAGAGAAGTAGCGGTTCTTGTAAATGAGGTTAAACAATCAGGCTCATATCAAATTAATTTTGGTAGTGAAAATCTCGCTTCAGGAGTTTATTTTTATAAGATGACTGCAGGAGATTTTTCTTCAGTAAAGAAAATGAATTTATTAAAATAGTAACTGAAAAACATTAAGGATAAATAATAAATAATTAATCAATCATAAATAATTTAGGAGTAGTTATGAAACGAAAATTACAAGCCCTTACGGTCGTTATAATAGCAATGGTCTTTATGATCAGTTTCTCCCAGGATGTCTTTGCACAAACACAAAGAAATCCTGTTTTGGAAGAGTTTACTGGAACTTGGTGCCCTTGGTGTCCATGTGGTCATGATATTATGGAAGACATTGTTGCAGCAATACCAAATGCAATAATGATTGGTTACCATGGCCCTGCCAACGGATCTGATCCGTTTTCATTTTTTTCAGGTAATTCAGTTATTGGTATGCTAAGTCCACCATTTTGGCCAAGTGGTACTCCAGACAGGACGGGCGCACCAGCCAGTCGTGATTTATGGTTGGCCCAAATGACTGCAAGAAATTCTGTACCTGCAACTGTAGCCATCGATGTTCAACGAAGTTTTAATGATCTTACAAGAGAATTTAATGCCACCATAGATTTTACAGCTCTTACAAATCTCAGTGGGCAATATAAGTTCAGTGTTATTCTCATGGAAAGCGGTATGGTTTGGAATCAGGCAGGTAATGGTTCTTGTATAGGAGGATCAAATTATGTACACAAGCATGTTGTTCGAGATATGATGAATGGTGCTACAGGCGAAGAAATTGTTAACGGTACCTGGAACGCAAACGATGTGATAACTAAAACTGTTAATCATACTGTTCCTTTACCAGGGGGATCTGGACCCGATATGGTTTGGGATAACTGTGATATAGTTGTTATGGTTCATGAAGCAGCATCACCGCTTTATAACGGCGAAATTCAACAAGCTGTAGAGATGACATTAAGTTCTCCTGATTATGTTGCTACACTTTCATCAACGAGTCCTGATATTATAGGCGATAATAATATGCCGGGAGAGTTTACTTCAGTAATTGAAAATATAGGGTTATTGGATGATACTTATAATATTAGATTGTACCTTCGACGGTCCCGCGAATTGGACTGGAGGATTTACGACGGTTAATGGCACCTTTACTTTTGGAGAAACTGATTCAGTTCAGGTTGCAACCGGTAATTCAACAAATATTGCAGTTAATATTAATCCAAATGGAATTAGTGGCAGTGGTGAAGCAACCTTGAGTTTTGAATCCAAGAATAATCCTGGGAATGTTGGCAGCATTACACTACGGTTAGTTACCACAACGGGGATTGATATTCTTGTGGTCGATGCAAGTGAAGGTGGTTACGGAGAATATGTATCGAATTCTCTTGAAAATGTTTTCCCGGGAACAGTTGGTAATATTTCTCGAAATGCATTTAATCCTTCGGCAACTTTGGATAATTTCCAGATGATTTCATGGTCTGCAGGTATAGCATTACCGGCGTTTTACCCAGATGAAGTTGATTTGCTTCAGGATTACCTCGATAATGGAGGGAAATTATTTATCAACGGTCAGGATATTGGTGAGGATATTTTTGGTGTAGGTGGGCAAAGCCAGTTTGCACAGGGTTTCTATAATAATTATTTGCATGCTTCTTTTGTGGGAGCTGGAACCAGCTATCTTATAAATGGAATTGCAAGCGATCCAATTACAGATGGAATCTCATTTGTATTTGATTTTAATATTTACCCGCCACTACCTTTACCCGATAATATTGCACCATTTGATGCGTCCGCATCATCTATCTTTACGTTCCTAAGTGGTCCAGCCATTGCAGGGATTAAAGCTGCAACTAATGACTATAAAGTAGTTTATTTTGGTTTTTGTTTTGAGCAGATACCAGATTCCGATGATCGGGATACGTTGGTTTCTAGGATAATAAGCTGGTCAGGATTAATGCCTACTAACATAGCAGACGATAAAATTCTTCCTTACGAATTTTCTCTCGATCAAAACTATCCTAATCCTTTTAATCCTTCAACAAGAATCACCTATTCACTTAATAATGAAGTTCAGGTTAACTTAAGTGTTTATGATATGTTAGGTAGGAAAGTTGCTGAGCTAGTAAATGAAAAACAGTCAGCAGGTTCTTATAATATTCAGTTTGATGCCTCTTCAGTGGCTTCAGGAACTTATTTCTATAAATTAACAGCAGGCGAATTTATTTCAGTAAAGAAAATGGTTCTGCTCAAATAACAAAAATTATTGAAGGTACACCCTGAGGTGTACCTTTTATTTATTTAATTTGTTTTTAATGACGTAAAAAAGTTTTAGGTGTTTGAATGAAATTACTCTTTAAAATATCCGTATTAATAATTTTATTTCTTTTAACTCCATTGACCTTTGCTCAGGATATCCAAGTAATTACTCACGGAATGACCAAATATGAACCTGTTGGGACACTATGGAAATTGCAATATATTTTGAAGTAATTAATGTGTCAACATTTGAACAAACCATATTTGAAGTAAGAACTGTTAATAATTTACCTTCAAGTGGACTTCATCTTTATGCTTTGGGGAAAATTGTTTTTCGCCAATATTGATAGTGTCGCAACAACTCCGGATTTCAATACTCCTCCAATTGCGCCGGGAGACACACTTTTTACCTCCTTACATGTGTTTACAGATCTAGTTTCAATTGCAACGGCTTACGTCCAAATTCAGGTTGGAACTTTTAGTAATCCTGAGGACAGAACAATTCTTGATTTTACAGCCACCACTGATCCGGCTGTTAGCGTAAGTGAAAGTGAACATAATCTTCTTAACAGTTATTATCTTCATCAAAACTATCCCAATCCATTTAATCCATCAACAAGAATTAACTATAATGTTGGGGAACCCGGATTAGTTCAGTTGAAGATTTATAATGTTCTGGGTGTTGAGGTTGCTACTCTAGTAAATGAACAGCAGAATTCCGGCAATTATACGGCAGACTTTAATGCCGCAAGACTTTCCAGTGGAGTGTATTTCTATTCTCTGTCTGTAAACAACTTTACTCAAACCAGAAAAATGATTTTGGAGAAATAAATGAAAATCTTCTTAATTCTTCTTACAGTAGTTGTCTTTTCCGTTTCTTTGTTTTCTCAGGATAACTCCGAAGGAATACGTAAAGGACCTGACTTCACATTAGAAAATCTTGATGGTGATGAGGTAGAACTAAACCAGGAAATTGGTGATGGACCGATATTACTAAGCTTTTGGGCTACGTGGTGTAAACCTTGCCTTGAGGAACTGAATGAATACAAACAGATATATAAAGAATACAAAGATCAAGGTTTCAAAATGTTTGCTATTTCCACCGATGATGAAAATTCAGTTGCAAAAGTGAAACCATTAGTAAAGTCCAAAGGTTATAGTTTTCCCGTTTTACTTGATACCAATTCAGATGCTGTCAGGTTGTACTATGCGCAATCAATACCTTACTCTGTTATTCTGGACAAGAAAGGAATGATAATTTATTCTCATCTGGGTTATATGAGAGGTGACGAGGTTAAAGTAAAGCAAATTATAGCATCAGAAGTAAATAAATAAAAATGAATGGACTGTCTTGTAGAAATGAATCTTTTACGGATATTTAAATACAACTTAACTGTTTCAGATTTACAAGGCAGTGATTATTATAGTTTTATAAAGAACTTTTCATACGCAAATGATTTCTTCAATGTTGTTCTTATTTTTTCAAATCATATTTATCCAACAAATTCTCTTCTTTTATTAAAATGAAAAAAACATTTTGCAGTTATATCCTAGTTTTAATTGTTTTATCACTAAATAATATTACACCTATATATTCACAAACTGAATCATCCGGAATTACCTGGCCGCAAGGGTTGGGGTTTGCCAACCAACTTGAATATTCATATAACGTTGATGGCGATTATGATATTTTAGAAAACTGGCTGAATCTTGATTACTTCCAGGGTATTTTTTCTGCCGGATTAAGATTGGATGTTTTTGAACCTAATGATCCCGATCCTTCAATCAGTCGAGGTAAAGAAAAATATGCTGAAATTGATTACAAATATATTCAGGCTAATATTGGTGACAAAAAGGAAGGGCTTGAAATAATAGGTGGTAATTACTATACCTTGTTTGGAAGAGGAATGGTTCTGAATAGTTATGAAGACAGAGCCATCAGGGTTGATAACAACTTGCTCGGTGTTAAAGTAACAGGAAAGTATGCAGGTTTAGTCTTGACTGGCCTTTCCGGAATGGCCGCTAACTTCAGAAATGAGAGAAAGGATATTCTTCACGCAGTTGATTTAGAATACAGAAACTGGAAACCAATTAAAATCGGAGCCTACTGTTGCGTCAAATCTTACCTCCATCGGATGAAATGGCCAGAACATCTTTGGCATCAATAAGACTCTTACCGAGCTTTTGGGATATTGATATGTATGCCGAATACACTGCTAAGTTTAATGAAGACATACTTCAGAATAATTTGGATGGCTCAGGATCAATTGTTGGCGAGGGTTTCTATGGAAACATAAATTTTTATTTCGGGTCTTTCTCTTTGCTCGGTGAATATAAATATTATGATAACTTTGCCTTTTATTCGCAGGATGGAACAATTTATTATAACAAACCTCCTTCCGTAAGAATGGAGTATACATACATCTTACCGAACAGGCATCCGTCACCACTAGATGCAAATAATGAAACCGGGTTTCAAATTATCGGAGGATATAATTTAGACGATGACACATATTTTACTGCAGGATATTCTTTAACTAATACTCTACCTTCCAGTTCATATTATCAGAGAGTTAGTCAAACCTCACTTCCTATTGCCACACAACTTGAAGAATTATACTTAACAGGTCAGCGGGACTGGGAGGACTTAACTTTAATTGCCGCATTTGCTTACAATCAGGAGCTTTCAACTAACACGGAGAATATTACACCTATTCTTGAGGGCAGATTTTATTTTGATGAAGTGAATACTATTAAAGTAATTCTCGAACATCAACATGTAACGGACAAATCCACCACTGAAGAATATTACACCGATGTTCTAGCATTAGAATATTTAAGATCTCCTAATTTCAGCTTTGCGTTAGTGACTGAAATGAAAACCACTGAGCCCGAACCTGACAACATCATCAGAAAATTCTACGGATTTATTCAGGGAACTTATAAAATTGGTGGCTATGCTGATTTAAGTCTGCTTATCGGTTCACGACAGGCAGGAAATATTTGTATTGGGGGAGTATGCAGATACGAACCTGCATTTAAAGGTGTCGAGTTAAAATTGTTAACAAGATTATAATTAAAAAATGGTTTTATACCCTTAATTATTATCAGAAATAAGGAAACGCTAAAGAACTAATTTTCTTATAAATAAGTTGACTTTGTTAATAATTATTATAAGTTTTAACGGTAAGAATTTAATTTCAAATAATTAAAGGAGGTTTATGCCAGACTTTTACACTTTTCTCAAAACTAATTTTTCATTCGATTTCTCATTTTACGGGTTGTAATATTTTACTGCGAATATCATATTCGGTAGTAATTAATGTTCATTAATACTTACAGTTAAGCTTGTAAGTAAAGTAAAATTTTTCAATAAATCATTGTATAGTAAAATGAAAAAACTAATTCAATCACCATTATCCACATATTTAGGAGAGAGATATGAATAGAATAATCACTATTCTCTTTTTACTCCTGCTCTTGCCAGCAATGGCACTGGCCCAAGGTAAATTAAGAGGCCAGATTACAGATCAGGAAACGGGTGAGCCACTAATTGGAGCCAATGTAATAATAGTTGGGACTTCACAAGGTGCAGCCACAGATCTAAACGGTGAGTACATAATTCTTAACCTTATTCCGAATGTTTACGAGGTTAAGGCTTCGTATATCGGCTACCAATCCAATACTACTGCCAATGTTCGAATAAACATTGGTCTTACAACTGGACTAGATTTCAAGCTGGCTCCTGAAGGAATTCAGGTTGGCACAGTTGAAATCGTGGCCGAAAAACCATTGGTTAATAAATACAATACCAATGCAAACAGAATTACAACAAGTGATGATATTGAAGCGCTTCCAATCAGAGGCGTAGACAATATTCTTGCAATTACACCGGGTGTTATCGTTCAGGATAATCAAGTATTCATCAGGGGTGGCCGACAGGATGAAGTTGGATTTTATCTTGAAGGTTCCAATATATCTGATCCGATGGTTGGCGGTCGCCAGGTTACACTGGTTCAGGATGCACTTGAAGAAATCAGTGTGCAGTCCGGCGGTTATACTGCAGAGTACGGAAATGCTAATTCTGGTATTGTTCGTCAGCAGATTAAATCCGGAACGCCAAGCTGGAAATTTTCTTTAGAATATATAACAGACAATGTTGGATTTAACAGTTCAGATGATCGTAATACTGGCGCAACAAACTGGGGAAGTAGTACCGCTTACTGGTTCGGTTATAATGAAACAATCTTTACTTTAAGCGGACCTCTTGGAACACCACAAATTAAATTCTTCGGTTTGTTCAATTATAACTTTATCGCTGATCAAAATCCTCAGAATTTGCCCGGGATAAATCTGGGAGAAATAACAGATCCTGCTACTGGCACTACTATTGATCTTACATATCCCGCAGGTGCAAGACCAAACAGCTGGGCTGAGAATTATACCGGAACAGCTTCATTTACATTCGATTATAATCCCTCAATTTTCAGATTAATCGGAACTTATACTACTGGTTCAGCTCCTAATCCGTGGTCGGCAACAAGGAATCTTAACCAGATTGGCAACTTGCAGAATCAAATAAGAACAGAAATGACCGACGCACAAGATGGTGCTGTTAATTTAAAATACACTCAACTATTTACTTCAAGTTCATTTCTTGAGGCAAACGTTGGTTGGTCATTTAGCAATTTTAAAAGATATGATCCTTTCCTAAAAGACGATTGGCTGTCTTATGGAGATGGCGCAGCAAATGAAGCTATCCTCGGTGCCGATGGACAACCATTGTTTGACTGGCCGTATGATCCTGAAACCGGTGCCAACCAGTATTTGAGCCCAACAGCAGATAATTTATTCAACTTTGTATTTTTCCCATACGGTGCTACGATTGCTGCTTATCAGCAATTTGAGCGTCAGAACTGGAATATTAATTTAGCTTATACATCTCAGATAACTGATGTACATAATATCAAAGTAGGTGCTGAATACCAATTTTATGACATTGCAAATTGGGGTCTGGGAAATGAACCAATTTTAAAACTCCCTTCAAAGATTGCTGAAAATCCAGGTGCAATAGATACTTTGATCAGAAGAGAAGGCGTGAATAATTTTGGATATACACCTCAAGGTGAAAAAACCAACGATGGTCTTCCTGATTATGAACAATCAAGAAATCCTAATTTCCTTGGAATATATGCTCAAGACAGAATTGAGTGGAACGATCTTATTATAAACGTTGGATTACGATATGATCGAATTGATATCGCTAACTATATTCCTGTTGATATTACAAGACCAGAGCTAACTTGGGACCAGGTAACCTATGATGTAATTCCAAGTGGCGTTGTTAAAACAGAAGCAAATGATTACCTAAGTCCTCGCTTAGGATTTTCATTCCCGGTAACAGACCAGACAATCTTCCATATGCAATGGGGTAAGTTTGTTCAGCAGTCACGTTTAAGAGACATATACCAGGGACTAAACGCAACCGGTTACAATGTAGGCGGCGGATTCTTTATAGCTGCACCTGTTGGATTTGATGTTGATCCAACAAGAACAACACAATACGAAGTTGGTTTCACACAGCAAATAGGTGAATTTGCCTCTGTTGATATAACCGGGTTCTATAAGGATATAACTGATCAAATAACCTATCAGCAAATACTTGTAGCTGATGGATCTCCTTTTGGTAATTATTATACATATGGTAATTATGATGTTGCAACTATAAAAGGTATTGAGATTGCATATACTATGCGACGTGTTGAAAGATTTAAAGCTGATGCAAATATATCTTTCACAAGCGGAGATGGTACAGGTTCCTTGCCTAACTCTAACAGAGGTATTGTTGGAGCACCTTTAGATCCGCTTTTGACACCTTCAGGTTTTACTCCAACTTATATTAATCCGCTCGAATATAACCAAGCAGTCAGAACAAATGTAAATTTTGACTATCGTTGGGGTAAAGGAGACGGCGGACCGGTATTACAGCAGCTGGGTATTACATTTCTGACTCAATTTTCAAGCGGGCATCCGTTCACACAGGGTACAGGTTCAGGAAGTCTTGAAGGCGATGCAAGGTTCAGACAACCAACCGAGCCTTTAAATAGTTCTACAACTCCTTCAACCTTCCAGGTTGATATGAGATTGGATAAAACATTTGAAATTGCAGATATGCTTAATCTCAATATTTATTTCCAAGTTATCAATCTTTTTGATACTGAGAATGTTTATAATGTATTTATGAGAACAGGAGCTGCAGATGATGATGGGTATCTAAGTGATCCAAATCAGGGTGGAAAGCAGATCGCTACTTTCGGACCAGATTACGCAGCTGTTTATACAGCATTAAATTTAGATTACCATCAGGATTGGTATAATGCGACTACAGGCGCAGCTTATACAACACAACCGGTTATATACGGACCACCAAGACAGATCAGGTTCGGTATACGGTTAGAATATTAAAATTTCAACCTGATGAAAAAAGGAGTTTATAATATGAATTCAAAAACAATAAAATTCTTTTTACTGCTCTTGCTTGGAAGTCTTCTCACGCTAAGCAACATTTATGCTGAGGGTGGAGACAAAGGTAATGGTAGTAATACACTACAAAAGCCTGGTAATCCTATCAGGGCTTACATGAACATTAATTTTATTTCAACATTGATTAAAAATACTGGCGTAACAGATATCGATGCAGGTCAGGCTTCATCTGGACTTGTATATCCCAAAGGTAGTGGTCAAACTGCTGTTTACCAGTCAGGATTTCTTTGGGCCGCAAATGTTAATGACCCAAATGAACTAGATCCGCACGTTGGCGGCACAGTTTACAGGGAAGGATTACAGTCCGGTTGGATTGATGCCGATCCGGAAATGTAAATCCTGAAGATGATCCTAGAGTAAGAATTTGGCGCGTTCGTCCCGATATATATTATGGAGGAGTGGATGCTACTGGTACGGAAATCCCAATCGTCGATCTTTCTCCTGAAGTCGTGGATGAGCAAAATACAGAAGAAGCTATTAGAGCTCAATATGATCTAGACTGGGAAGAATGGCCTGCAGATATAGGAGCTCCATATGCAGATATTAACGGAGATGGAGTTTATTCTCCCGATCCTAATGGTGACGGAATATATGGAATGTATCAAATTATTGAAAATCCTGCACCACAACCACCTGATACCATCTTTCAGGATGTTCCCGGTGTACCTGGAGCCGATCAAACAATTTGGTTTGTTGCTAATGATCAGGCTGAGTCAAGAACAAGCTTTATGTATGGAACACAGCCGATGGGATTAGAGCAGCAGTGCACAATATGGGGATATGCTCAAACCGGTGCACTCGGTAATATGTTCTTTAGAAGATATCTTTTAATTAACAAGACCGATATACTTCAGGGTGTTAATCCACGAACATTCGACTCAATGTATGTTTCAATGTGGTCCGATCCTGACGTAGGAGATTCCGGAGACGATTACGCTGGTTGTGATACTGTGCTAAGTGTTTCTTACGCTTATAACGGTCAAGGGCAGGATGCAATTTACGGCGGCACTTGTCCGGCAGTCGGCTTTGACTTTTTCCAGGGTCCTAAGGTTGTTGGAATTGCTGGCCAAGACTTAAATAAAAATGGCGTTGATGATGCAGATGATTATGCAATTTTTAAAAATGAAAGAATTGGCCCGGGTTTCATTAACCTGCCAATGACAGCTGCGTATTATTATATAAACCAGGATCCAACATTAACAGATCCGGTACAAGGTTCTTATGATCAAGGTGCAGTAAGATGGTATCGATTTATGCAAGGAAGAATAGGCTTGACAAACGAACCATTCATTAATCCATTTACTGGTCAACAGACACCTTTTACATTGCCAGGTGATCCGGTTAATCCGGTACCAGGGGTGGATTGGATTGATGGTCAGCAGTTTGCGTATGCTGATAGAAGAATAGGAATGGCTTCCGGTCCTTTCACAATGGCTCCGGGAGATACGCAGGAAGTAGTAGTTGCAGAAATACTTGCAGGAGCTGTTACTGGTGTTGACCGTTTATCAGCAGTTTCTCTTATGAAATTCTATGATCAGGTTGCACAGGTTGCTTACGATAACTTCTTTGATCTGCCGCTACCTCCACCAGCACCCGTAGTTACAGTTGCAGAGCTTGATGAAGAAATAGTGCTTGATTGGTCAAAGGACAATGCAAGAGTTCAGTTAACTGAAAACTCAGATTCAAAAGGATATAAATTCCAGGGATATAATGTCTATCAATTACCTACTGCCTCATCTTCACCGAGTGAAGGTATTAGGATCGCAACATATGACATTATTGATGGTGTTGGAAAAATTAACGACCTTGTTTTTGATCCATCAACTGGTTCAGTGGTTGTACTTCCGGTTCAATTCGGAAACGATGTTGGAGTAAAACGATTCCTATCTATTACCGAAGATGCTATTAAACAGGTTCCCTTAGTAAACGGTAATAGATATTATTTTGCTGTTACTGCTTACAACTACAACAGTGAATTTGGAATAGTTCCAAATAACCTGGAAAATCCATTAAGAATTTTTACACTTATTCCGCAGCAGTAATGACCCTGGTGTAACATTAGGTGAAGGAAACGGTTCTGAATTGGAAATTACACATGAAGGTACTGCTGATGGAATTGTGACAGCTACTATAGTTGATCCAACAGCTACAACAGGAGATAATTACCAGGTGTTTTTCTCATCACAACAGCAAATTAGAAATGAAGAGGGATTTTGGATTCCTGGTGGAACGGTATCGAGGAAATATAACCCGAACGACCCGGATACTTTAACAGGAACTACAATTGATATTGCTGCAGTATATGGCCCTACTTCAGCTTCTTATGATCTTAACTTTTACTTAGATGTAGTTCACCATTATTATGGTTGGGTTGATGGAGTTACATTAGAATTCCCTGCCGGGACCAATATTATAGATGTTCCTCCGTTCACAGCGGGCGGCGGAGATCCAGAAATTGTAATTTTGGATAATGGTGGTGCTAATCCAACAGTGTTACTGGGCATCACGGACAACTCTCAAACACAGGGCGGAATATTTCACGAAGGCGGTGAAGCTTGGGTTGTTAGAGTAAGTTCTGAAACCCCACTACCACTTTCAGTTGATTGGATAGCACACGATGATGGATATGCCGGTGGTCAAAATGAAACAGGAACTACAACTGTTGATGAAATTGGTTTTGAATCAAGAACTGCAGAATTGTGGAATCTTCAAAACACTACAGCAGGAACGTTGACGCTTGAAAACCAATCCGTATATGGTGGAACAGATCGTTGGCCTCCTCGGAGCGATTTGCCTCTATCCTCAATAGATATTGGTCTTGACGCTATGCCGGTTGTAGATGGATTCCAGATGAATGTTGATGTTGGTTTTGTAGCTCCAATAAACTTCTTCTCAGTAGACTTAGTTGAGGACCCAACAGGTACAACAACATTGACCAGCAACAGTAGCGCCGATGATCTCGATATACAGAACTATACCATATTTGGTGGAACTATCAGCAGTAAGGCAATCGATAACTTTGGAGTAGGTACTGATGAACTTGCTGATTTGCAGCAGGATTATGAATACCGGTTTACAGGCATTTATGAAGAAACCTCACCTGGAATTTTTGAAGTTACCAGCGGTGGTCAGTGGGCAACTGTATTCAGAATGATAAGTGGTGGAGCGCTAGCAGACCATCCTATGAATCCAAGTCCTGGGACTGCTGAGCCATTCTTAATCAGAATTCCATTTGAGATTTGGAATGTAGATGATCCGGAAAATGAGTTCCAGGTTAACATGACATTCAGAGATCGTGAGCGTGATGGTACCGAGAGACCGTTCTATGCGTGGAATCCTGTTCAAAGAATGTATGCAATTATAGTTAACTCACCGTATGATTCAAACCAGGTTATTCAGGTTGATGGCGGACCAGATCAGTTTAATGACCCCGCAACCTGGGTTACGGTTCATTATGGTACCAATTATGGTCTTGATGCAGTTGTAAAGATAACTTATGCTAATCCAATTGTTATTGGCACTGATACCTATTCATTTAGCACAATTGCTTCAGCGTACTCCAGCTCACTAGCCCAGGATCAGACTAGTGAAATAAATGTATTCCCAAATCCATATTATGGATTTAGTTCTGAGGAAATAAACAAATACAATCGCTTCGTAACATTCAATCATTTACCAACACAGGCGAATATGAGGATCTTTAACCTTGCTGGTGTATTAGTAAGGTCCCTTGAAAAACAAGATCAGGGACAATTTATGTATTGGGATCTAAATAATGAAAACGGATTACCGGTTGCAAGCGGTTTGTATATAGTATACATTGAAATGCCTGAACTGGGAACAACAAAGGTACTTAAAGTAGCAATCATTCAAGAAGATCAAGTTCTTGATAGATTCTAATTAAAAGTAAAAAGTTTAAAGCAAGGAGTAAAAATGAACAAAATATTTAAGTTAATTTCGGTCATCATCCTGCTATTGGCAACTAGCAGTGCTTTTGCCGGAGGAGGAAGTCGTACAGGTACGGCCGGTGCATCCCAGCTTTTAATTCCTGTTGGTCCTCGTGGTATAGCAATGGGTGAATCTAATCTTGTAACAGCTTCAGGAGTTGAAGCATTATTCTGGAACCCTGCAGGTGTATCTCATATGACTAACAATGCAGATGTGCTGTTCTCTTATATGGATTACATTGCAGATATCGGTGTTTCATACGGCGCAGTTGCTGCTAACTTCGAAGGTTTCGGCGTTCTTTCCTTATCTGTCAAATCATTGTCAATCGGAAACATTGCCGTAACAACAACATCTAACCCAGATGGAACAGGCGAAACATTTTCACCTACTGAGTTAGTTGCGGGTATATCGTATTCCAGAATGTTGACTGATGCGATTTCAGTTGGTTTAACTGTAAATTATGTTACAGAGACTTTAGCTGAAGTAAGTGCAAGTGGTGTATCATTTGACTTTGGAGTTATCTATAATAATCTCGCAGACATCAACGGATTAAGTATCGGAGTTGTTGCTAAAAACTTCGGAACCGAAATGACATTTGGTGGCACAGGATTATACCAGGTAGTTTCAGAACCGCCTTACAACGTAAATCGTTACTATTCAGTCAATTCAGCGGCATTTGAAATGCCATTCAATTTTCAATTAGCTGCGGGCTATAAAAAACCCCTTGATGCGCAAAATTCTCTTGGAGTTTACCGGTATTTATATGAATAATAACTTCTCACCAGACGAATGGAAATTGGGAACAGAGTACGGTTATAATAATATGTTCTTTGTAAGAGCTGGTTACCAGTTCGCTTCCAATGCCGGAGATAGTTTTGATGAGAGTAATTATCTGTATGGATTCACTGCCGGTGCTGGGTTTAATTATGTTGCTGATGGGTTTAGTGTAAAGGTTGACTATGCTTACAGGTATGCTCAATTCTTCGATGGCAATAATGTATTTGCTCTTACATTAGGTTTCTAACCAATTCCTTCTGAAGAGTAATTAGAACACTTCTTTCCCATGCGACTCACTGAGTCGCATGGGATTATTTTTAAAATTCTTAACATAAAGCAAATCCAAATTTCTAATGGAAACCTGGGGGATACAAACCCGGGAGTGGAGAGGCTCACGATTACATTTCAGCCGCCTGTTTTTTAGTTAGTATATTTCAACGAACGAGAAGTAGAATTCATCAAATAGATATTAGCTGCCAGCCGTCCGGCCACGAAGGCAATTGTTGCAGCCACGGCACCCACAAGATCTAAATAGTTTATGAGAAAAATTAGCGCAACCACGATGATTAAAAATTCAGTGGTCGTTCCCATCGTAACAGGCTTAGTGTTTTTATCTGAAACCAATATTCCCCTTTGAATGCTTATTAATACAGTTAAAGCTGGGAAGAAAAACATTATCATCAAAGGTAATTGAGCAAACTCCGAAAGTGATCCACTTAAACCTGAAACAGTAACAAACCAAAAATCGGCCAAGGGTGTAAAAGCAAACAATGCTAAAACAGTAACCAGAATTATGGATAGGTATATTGCAAATTTTAATAGTGGCTTGAGTCCTTCTTTCTTTTCACCCATAAGTGCGATTATAACTTCCTGATAAGATAATCCGAGCGCTCTAAAAATAAACACAAACGATGTAACAACGGGGAGAACTGCAAGAGATTCAAGTGCCATTCTACTTTGCCCCACAAAAAAAGTAACCAATGGCTGAACACCTAACCCAATTAGTGATGTCAGGGCCAGGGGATAATAAAACTTGTGAATTTCTTTGTAAGTCAGCGGTTGTGCTGAAGTGGAATCATCAGATTTAATTTTCTTAATGGTTGATTGTACCATAAATCTAACTGCTATTGCTTCCATTATAACAGCGAAAGAGAGTGAAGTAGCTCCAACAATTACTCCTTCACCAATTCCCGATAAGAATAGCAAAGTCGCACAAGCAGACATAGATAATAACCGGACGATCGTTCCATACGCGACTCTTCTGGTTAAGTTATTTTTAATTAGCAATCCCTGGTAAAAACGGCGGTAACCGATTGCTGCAGGCCACGGAATTAAAATTATTGTAGCAATGTGTGTTAATCTTGAAACTCCGTCTGGCAAACCAATCAAGTCTTCGGTAATAAAATAGAATATCGAGGGAGTAATAACTATAAACATTATCAATGTGATTACGCCATTTGCCGAAAAAGTAAAGTTTCTGAGTTTGAAAAATGATTGACTATCTTTCACCAAAGCAATCGATGCACTCATTATCATAATAATCGGTGCCTCGATGATCAAAGCGAAAGAATAAGCAACACCGTAGGCAGCAAGATTAAATTTTGATTCTGTGGAACGAGCAATAAGTGCTGCGAGGAATGGTCCTTCGATAGACATCATAATCCACGTAGCAGCAAGCGGCAGCCAGAAGTAAAAAATCTTTTTATATGTGAGTTGAGCTGAAGAGTCAGTCACTGAAATAGTGATTATTGTTCAAATCAAAGTTAATAATATTCTGATAAAGATATTTTTATTCTTAAAAGATTGAGTTATACAAAAACACTAATTATGTTTGTAAAAACAGGAGATTATAATTATGAAATACTTTAGTGGCACAATAGTATTATTTTTTTTGTTATCACTTATCAGCTGTTCCGAAAATAAAGTGGAAATCAGCGAAGATCAGGTAGTTGGGATGAGAGCAACTTCTATGGAGTTTATGAAAAGCCTCAAGGGTGTTCTAATCAACCAGATACAAACCAATGGTGTTGTAGAGGCAGTATCAATATGTTCTGATACAGCTCAGGTTCTTACTAATAATTATGGCATTAAAAAGGGTGTGTTTATAAGGCGAGTCTCTTTTAATAACAGAAATGAAAACAACTATCCCGATGATTTTGAAAAAGAGATTCTGAACAAGTTTGAACTTCTCAGGCAAAACAATGAGTTGAATGACAAGACAGAACATTTTGAAATTGTAAAAGAAGGTGAGTTTAAATATTCACGCTATCTTAAGCCAATTTTAATTCAAGCTGAATGCCTCAATTGCCATGGAAGCGAGAATGAAATATTGCCTGAAGTAAAAGAACTCATAGCATTAAAATATCCTGGCGATAAAGCAATTGGATATAGTATAGGTGAATTAAGGGGAGCTGTTTCGGTTAAAAAAGTAGTTGAATAAATTCTTAAAATAAAAATGCCATCCAGGTTATTTAAGGATGGCATTAATTATTAAATTATTTGAACAGCAAACTTTATTTAATCAATAACATCTTTTTTGTGCTAACAAAATCACCTGTGTTTAGAGTGTAGAAATAAACACCGCTAGGTAAATTGGAAGCATTAAAAACAACCTCATAACTTCCTGATTGTTTATTTTCATCAACTAACTTTGCAACTTCATTTCCCAAAACATCAAAAACTTTTAATGATACAAATCCGCTTTTAGGTAATTGGTAAGTAATTATTGTGCTGGGATTGAAGGGATTAGGATAATTTTGAGAAAGATCATAATCATCCGGAATTTCAGAATTTCCTGTTTCAATACCACTTGGGGGAATAATTGAAAAAGATGCATTACTTGTATCAATTATTGAAGGATCTTTAATGCTTGTTATAATAATTTTGTAAGAAGTATCGGGGGAAAGATTAGTTGGAATCATCCATCTATAAGCACTTGGATACCCAAATGTTGTATCTAGTGTATTAAGAATTTGCTGTCCGTAAAGCAAATCGAGTCTGACCGAATCTGTTATATTAGTTTCCCAACGAATAATATTTTCTGAGCCCATAGACCAGGCTTCGCCGCCATTGGGTGAAACCATATTTACAAAAGCATCTGTCACCTCAAAACTCCAAATTGATGACCAAGGGCTAACTTCTGAACCCAAAATCGAGCGAACTCGCCAAAAATAAATTGAATGATTTGTAAGATTTTCAAGAATGAAAAAAGAAGAATTAATAGTTGTATCGATTACGGAATCAGCAAATAGACTATCTGAGAAAACTTGTAATTGGAACATTTCATAATAGCCTTGGCCTGTCCAGCGCAATGCTAAAGAATCGAGGGGAAGAACTTTTTTATTATTAGCAGGTTCATAAAGAATAGGAACATTGGCACTATTAATACCATCAATCTCGCCAAAAACTATCTCTCCAAAATCTGATGTAGTAGCAATCAGTTTGTTGGATAAACTATCGTAAGTAGTGGGCAACATTGTGAAAATGCCTTGATTAGGGGTTGTTCGAATAAAAAATGATGTTCTTCCCGGGTGTTTTATTTCCGGATATTTTGAAAGATTGATGCTTATTTCAGAGGTATGTGAGAATATTCCAATGTTTTCATATAAAACTGAAACGGGATATACTATGTTTACATCCTTATTAAATTCAGCTTGAACCGGTCCAAAGGGAAGACGCGTGATAGTTGCTTCATTGTAACCGTAGGCAGTCAGTTCAACGTACTTGATCGTCACATCAGTAAAGAAGGCATTTATGGAATCATTGAAAGTATAAGTAAATCCTTCGATCAAGTCAAAATGTGTAACAGAAGGTCTTTTAATCAATCCTTTCCAGGGTAGCTTGTAAACACGATAGGCCAGTATACCACTTGGTAACGAAAGCTCAAGTGCAATAGTTCCATCCGGATGATATTCCACGGCATTACGCTTTACGTGCTGTGGGTGCGGAACTCCGTAACCGATAAACCAACCTCCGTTAGCGAGGCGTTGTGCATTTCCTGCAGTCGCACAGAAAATATTTCCATTTGGATACCTTACTTCTGAGACTAAAGTCACAACTTTATTTACTTCATCCAGAGCATATTCAACACCACGGGAATATGGAGGCTGATGGAACTCGCCGTTGTCAAACAATGATATATTTCCGTTTGGAAGTCTGCGAATATTATGTTGGCGAGCATGATAGTATGGTGCATTTTCTTCATGTTCCCCAACATAAGTAAATTCACTGCGTGGTGAACCCATTCTCCAAATAACTTCTCCGGTCGCTCTGCTTATCTTCATAATTTCACTGTGATTTCTAAACGAAGCAAGAATATTTCCATCATCATCAATATCAAAACCATTAAGAGTTCCATAATTAATTCTGTTTCCTGTCAAATCTAAATCACTATCAGTGATAGGAATATAATCGATATTTCGCCATTCAAATACTACATTCCGGTCTTTATCCTGCTCCTGGATAACATTAATTACCAGAGAACAATTTGTTTGCCCACCTGGTACGATCGTACTCATATCGAATATAATTGTATGATACGACATCATCATAACATGTCCATTAGGTAGCATCAGGAATTCGTGGAAGTCGGTAGCATAACCATTTTTCATTTTAAAACTATCTACAACTGCAAGTGTAGTATCAAGTACGATGTGCTGTAATTCCTCTCCAGGACCGGGGACATTACTAATGAAGTCACCCAATGCATAGGACAAAAGACCATTTGGCTGAATTTGAAAATCGTACGGTGCACCATTAACTCTTACAGAGTCTATTATATGTCCAACACTATCAAGGATAAAAATAAAATTACCATATTGATGAGGCAGATTTCGATCCCAGGTTGCCATAAAAATATAGCCTGCACCGGGATTATTGAGAGAATCGATTGTTATTGGAGGTGGCGGAAGAGTATCTAAAAGTACGTCCCTCCCTCCTGGATTATTAGAAAGGTTTTGCATAGCTGTTATTTCCTCATCAAACACTCCGTCATAAATCTGTGTGATTCCCTCAGTTTCAGTTTTGAAACTAAATGAATATTCGGGCACTTCAGAGTTTGTAAGTGTCCTTATTCCTCGCCCAACTGAAACAGTTACAACCTCATTATACTGAAATGGTTTGTGCGGATTAAAAACAATGGTTTGATCATCGTCTGTTAATAGAAATTTACCAGTGTGAATTCCACTTACAGAGCCAACAACGGTAATTAAATTTTGTATGATTGTGGATCCCTGCAGTTTATTTACATGTCTAAGGATAATATTAGTCTCATTCGAGACCATTATTGAATTAGGTTTTGGTGATACATATTGAAATGAAGTTTCTTGTTGAGCGACTGTGCTCAATGGAGCTATAAAAATTGCTACTAATAAAATAATCAATGTTAAGCAAGGTTTGTTGTAATATTTCATTTTTTTATCCTGATAAAAAATGTTTTAGGAGTTGTGTTTTAATGTAAAAATTCGTCGGATTATGTTCAAACGATATTATCTTCTAAACTTAAAATTATTCTGTCTTCTTAATTGAGCAACTAAATTAATAGATATTCAACTATTTCATCAAAACTTGTCCTCCGTAGCTCTTAGCGAAGGAGGATCATTTTCTTTGTTTCAGAGTACCGACCCGCTCTCAAAGTATAAAAATATATTCCACTAGATAGATTTGGCACTGTAACGGAATTAAACTTAACTTCATAATTACCAGGCGGTTTTTCTTCACTGACAAGAGTTGCAACTTCGTTACCTAAAGCGTCAAATATTTTTAAACTTACAAATGCGGAATTTGAAACCTGGAATCTGATATTCGTTGATGGATTAAACGGATTTGGATGATTTTGAAACAGTTTAAATTCTTCTGGATTTAATTCATGGTTATTGAAAACATTATTAGTCGGGTCAAGCTCGATAGGATTGCCGGGTGTAAGATCTTTACCGATAAATCCTGGATAATCTGGTGCATACCGATAGGTTCTGAAAACTCTGTTCAGTTGTGCAGGAATAGGATCTCCCTGCCTCATTGGGCCAGTGTTAATTACCGGATTTATATATAACCAAACTATTTCTCCATCATTTGTAACCTCAAAAAATTTACCTGCAGGACCGTTACAAATGAGTGTATTTCCGTTTGGTTGTCTTTGTGACCCGGAAATATTAGCAGCAAAAAAATCAAGGGGGTTAGAAGCCTTATAAGTCCAGAACAAAGTATCGGGCCCAAATGTGGAATCAGGATTAAGAGTGTAACTACCATTTACATCAACGGGTGGAACTATTTCATCAACAGTTGAATAATTACCTCCCGGGCGGAACCTTCCATTATTAAAAATTAAAATGTTTCCCTCTCCCGGAAGTCCATTTGCAATCCAGTGTGCATCATGTTGAGCAAATAATTTCTGATCGGTTACGTTACCTCTTTTGTAAGTCTTAGGATTTCCCCATCGATACAATAGATCACCCCCCATGCCGCTGTTGCCGCCTGTGTGCCCTGCAGCTTCTTGAGTAGTTGTGCTATGATCTATTACCCAAATTTCACTGAAATTATGAACGCTTAAAATTATCTGATCCAAATCTTCGTTGTAATCAACAGCGTTTATGTGATTCCAATCTGCACGAGTGCCGCTTGGTTCTGTTCCCACATAATTAATATCAATAAGTTCCGGATGTTCTGAAACCACACCATAATTAAATTGTACAGGATCAAAGTCTTGGATTAAATGATCCCATACATGCCATTCCCAAACAATATTCCCGCCCGTTAAGCCATCTGGTTGAACCTCAACAATGTGGTCTGGCCACAGAAAGAATTGTGACAAAAGGCTCGGATTACGACCTGATGTCTCTACCTCTTCACCATCTTTATATTCCCATGCAATTACTAGAACATTTCCATTTGGAAGTTTTTCAATATCATGATGCTGATAATAATTGATTTGATGAGTATTGAAATTCCCATACTAAGTTACCATCCCAATCGAATTCCTCGATTAGCCCACCTGATCCTCCGCCACTAAAAGTAGAATTAAATATTGTTGCAGTTCTTAGAAGATTTCCATTTTCTAACAAATATGCAGATAATGCCGGAGGATGGGTACCCACCCATGAGTTTACCAATAAACCCTCATTGTTAATAAGATAAGTATTTGTAAAAGAAGCAGGTGCAAAAAATGTATAGCCATTAAAAGAGGATGAATCATTCAGGAATAAACCAACGGTTTGAGTTTGAGCATCAACTTTAGTTTGAACAACTAAAATTATTACCAGACTGAGTGCAATATAAAAATTGATTTTAATCACTGATTGTTCCCAAAGTCGTAAAAGTATTTTAATTGTAAATCTAATAAAACTTATGAGAATTTATTATACAAATTTTGACTTATTCAGAGCTAAAAGAAATAATTCGCCTAAAAAATAAAAGCCCATAAAATATGGGCTTTAAAATGAATACATTTGGAACACACACTATTTTAGTAATACCATCTTTCTTGTGCTTGAGTAGTTATCTGCAGTCATAACGTAGAAGTATGTTCCGCTTGGCAAGCCAGATGCATCAAATGATAATTCATAACTTCCTGAAGACCTCGTTTCGCTAACCAGCGTGTTTACTTCTCTTCCCAGAAAATCATAAATCTTTATACTCACAAAACTTTCCTTCGGAACAAAGTAACTAATTGTTGTTGAAGGATTGAAAGGATTCGGGAAGTTTTGACTAAGAACAAACTCAGCGGGAACATCATAGCTCACAGTCACTATATCACTGTAGCTGAAAGTACCATCAAAGTCAACTTGCTTTAAGCGATAATAGATTTGATTAACACCACTCAGATTAGGATTATCAGTGAAAGAATAATAATTAATCTCTGTTGAATTTCCTTTACCATCAACGAAACCAACAGTAACAAAGTTATCGTTGTCATTAATTGATCGCTCAATTTCAAATCCTCTATTGTTAAGTTCAGAAGCAGTGGACCATAGAAGCTGAATTTCTGAATTTCTAACAGAAGCGGTGAAAACTAACATTTCAACGGGTACTACACTGGTTATTTCAGCCAATGTTGCTACTGTTCCCAGCGCTAACTGGCTCATCTTAAGGTAGTAAGGCTGATTGAAATGTATTATTAAGTCATTAACAGAATGGTAATACGCATTAAAATCGCCACCGTAATATTCTTCTATCAATAAAAGCGCACCGTAACCATTATTCCAGAATGAAGCCTGGTCGCTCGCAGTTGTACCAGGATTCTCAATGACTGTATTAACGCCAATGTTGTAAAGAGTATTAACTCCCACCATTTGGTCTTTAAGACTAACGGAGTTTGCATAATTCCTGATATGAATTTCTCCAGCACTGTCATTATCTGAATCGTAGGCAATCATATCCATATTTATAGCGCCCATTATTGAATCTCCTGCAAGAGCAGCCTGTTGTGCGTAATATGAACTTCCAACTAATCCTTGTTCTTCTTCATCCCAAAGAGCGTATATGATAGTATACTTGGAATCATATTGAGTGAAAATCCTGGCTGCTTCAAGAACAGCAGCGGTACCACTCGCATTATCATCTGCCCCTGGTGCAGTTGTTCCGGATGGCATATCATCATAGTGAGCACAGATGATATATTGTTTATTGGGATAAAGAGAACCGAGTTGAATGCCATAAACATTTCTCCCGGTTGAGCTAAAGTTTTGATCGTAAGTGACTAAACCGTAGCCATTCAATTTTTGTTTAATGTAATCTGCAGCTTTATCATTGCTCGGCTGGTATTTATTTCTTGAAACGATAGTGTACGGTGTACCACCGATAATAGTTGATACTTCTCCCGATAGTTCTTCAACAAAGTAGATAAGAGAATCTAAATTTGTTTGGTTGATAATTGTCTGGATCGTTGGAGACTGTGAGAACATAATATGATTGTATTCCGAACAGTATTATCAAGGTCATTAAAGTTTTTTTCATATTGAAATCCTGTTAATAGTTATTTGTTATTTTCAATTAAAATGTAAGGACTTGCAGAAAAAATACTACAAGTCCCATTAGGTTTTAACCCAATTTAGATTACTTAATTAAGATCATTTTCTTGGTTTCGGAGTAATTATCAGCAATCAAAGTATAGAAATAAGTTCCACTTGGTAGATTGGAAGCATCAAAAGATAACTCATAACTTCCTGTAGACTTTGTTTCACTTACCAGTGTGGTAACTTCTCTTCCTAGAAAATCATAAACTCTTATGCTGACAAAACTTTCCTTGGGTACAAAGTAACTTATTCTCGTTGATGGATTAAATGGATTCGGGAAGTTTTGACTAAGAACAAACTCAGCAGGAACATCATAGCTTACATTTACTATATCACTGTAGCTGAAATGTACCATCAAAGTCGAACTTGCTTTAAGCGATAATAGATTTGATTAACGCCACTCAGACTGAGGATTGTCAGTGAAAGAATAATAATTGATTTCCGTTGAGCTACCTTTACCATCAACGAAATCCAACAGTAACAAAGTTATCGTTGTCATTAATTGATCGCTCAATTTCAAAACCTCTGTTATTGAGTTCGGAAGCAGTAGACCAGAGTAACTGAACTTCTGAATTTCTAACAGAAGCAGTGAATGTTAACATTTCAACAGGTACTACATCTGTTAATTGAGCTAAAGTTGCAGTTACACCCAATGAAACCTGACTCATTTTCAGGTAATAAGGCATATTGAAATATTGAATTAAATCATTAGCGGAGTGGTAGTATGGATTAAAGTCGTAGTCATATTCAATTAGAAGAATTGCACCGAAATTATTATTCCAGAAAGAAGCATGATCGCTGTATGTTGCACCAGGGTTTATTGTCTGCAATGTTAAACCAATACTATAAAGAGTATTTATTGATAACATATCATCTTTCAAAGCAATTGAGTTAGCTATTGGTCTTGTATGAATCTCTGCAATATTATCACTATTTGAATCGTATGCTATCATATCAAGATTAATCACACCCATAATTGAATCACCAGCAAGTGCAGCCTGTTGTGCGTAATAAGCGCTTCCATATAGTCCACGTTCCTCCTCATCCCATAGAGCATAAATTAATGTGTACTTGGAATTATAGTTCCTGAAAATTCTGGCTGCTTCAAGTACAGCAGCAGTTCCACTTGCGTTATCATCTGCGCCGGGGACAACTGTGCCGCTATATGAATAATCGTCATAATGAGCACAGATAATGTATTTTTTATTTGGATATTGAGTTCCCAGTTGAACAGCGTAAACATTTCGACCACCACCTGTGCCAAACGTCTGGTCATAAGTTGGTAAGCCGTAACTCTCAAGTTTTTGCTTGATATAATTTGCTGCCATATCATTACCTGCATGATTGTAACGTCTAGAAACTATAGTATATGGCGTTCCCCCAATTATTGTTTGTACTTCACCAGATAATTCTTCAACAAAATATGTTAGCGAATCAAGATTTGTTTGATTGATTATTGTTTGAATAGTTGGCGACTGACTAAAGGCTATACTTTGAATAGCAATGATGACAATAGCAACCTGTAAGAGTCTTCTCATTTCTAATTCCTTCCTGTATTTCTTGAATTGTTATTTCAAAAATATTTGTTGCAAATTTGGATAATAACAGCAATAATTATGCTAATGTGATATTAAATAACCGCTGTAATATCAGCCCCAAAACGTGCAGTATTTTGAGAACCATGCTAACCAGCAAGTAATCTCAGGATAACATTATCAAACTTGATAATCACTTCTTTCTTTTGGGCAATTTGTCAGGCATTCAATTTATCTAGCATCGTATACTCAATTATTAAACTTTTTTTGATTGAATTATGTATTAACTTTCATACCAATAATCAATAAGTACTTGAATGACCACAGATCTAAAATATTTCACACCTTCAGAAGCCAAAAAAACTTTACCTCTTGTAAGGAAGATTGTAAAAGATATACTTGATACAAGCCGGGAAATGAGACTGATTGCAGATGAGATAGGCGGAAAAGTAGAGAACGATCCGCGAATACAAAAGCTTGCTGATAATGTTGAAAGTTTTATGAGGGAGCTTGAAGAGATTGGGTGCTTTTTCAAAGACTGGAATTTCTCAATCGGGCTGGTTGACTTTCCTTCCATCATAGACGGAAAGGAAGTTTTCCTTTGCTGGAGAACTGATGAAGATGATATAATGTACTACCACGAAATGGAAACCGGTTTCGCCGGCAGAAAGTTGATTCCTCCGGAAGAACTTACAGACTAATCCTGTTGGTTACTTCTTCAATTCAAATTCAGCTTGCGCTGAGGCTACTTCACCTGAATTTGTATCTGTAACATTAAAAGCGATTTTATATAAACCTTCGGGAGAGTTATAATCGAGTTCAAATTGTGCCTCGAGTTGAATATCAATAAGCTCACTGCTGGTCATTTCTTTCGAATCGTTGAAAATATTCATTGCTTGCAAACTGTCAGGACCAATCATATCAACAGTAAAGTCAAAGGAAGCTGAAAATTCATCCCCAACTTCCTTTTTCACAAATCCTTTAACATTTACAGTTGCATTTATTTCCCAACTGTCACCAATATCGTAGGCAAATGCTTCAGGACTGAAGGCTTCGAATTTAACCTCTTCCTTTTTACTGCAGGAAATTGTAATGAGGACTAAAGAAAAGATATATAAAACTTTATTCATATGATACTTTCTAACCTCACCCTCTAATCCCTCTCCTTAGTAAGGAGAGGGAAACAGGGAGAGGTAATTTTATCCGTTTTTCTTTTGAAAATCTTTCATAAATGCTACAAGGTCTTCCACACCTTTGGTTGGAAAAGCATTGTAAATTGATGCACGTAATCCACCAACAGAGCGATGACCTTTCAACCCGTTGAATCCAGCTTTGGTTGTCTCATCGATAAGTTTCTTTTCCATTTCCGGTGTTGCAAGATTGAAAGTTATGTTCATCAATGAACGGCTTTCTTTTTCAGCGTGACCTTTGTAAAAACCGCCACTATTGTCAATGAATTTGTAAAGCATATCAGCTTTGTGCTTGTTGATTTCATACATCTTATCAAGTCCACCCAGTTTCAATAACCAACGGGTTACAAGCATAATAATGTAAATACCAAATGTGTTTGGCGTATTATATAGTGAATCATTCTCAAGGTAAGTTTTATAATTCAACATAGTATGCAAAGTATCCGGACTTCTTTCAGCCAAATCTTTTCTCAGTATAACAAGTGTGACACCGGAAGGACCAATATTTTTCTGAGCACCAGCGTAAATAATTCCGTATTTCTTAACATCAATTTTTTTATGGAATATGTCGGATGATGCATCACATATAAGCGGCACATTTCCAACTTCGGGTTCATTATGCCATTGTGTGCCGAAGATGGTATTGTTCGAAGTAACATGAACGTAAGCAGCATCAGGATCAAGCTTGAGTTCGGTCTGTTTTGGAATTCTTTTGAAGAATTTCTTGTCTCCTTCACTCTCTTCAGTAGTTGCCGCTATGTTGGCAGTTCCAACTCTTTTTGCTTCCTTTATTGCTTTCTTTGACCAGCTACCGGTCAATATATAATCTGCTTTATTCTTCGGTGGCATCAGGTTTAATGGAACCATCGAAAACTGCAGGCTTGCACCTCCCTGTAAAAATAATATTGCATAGTCATCGGAAATATCCAAAAGCTTCTTAATGTTTGCTTTCGCTTCCGCATGAATAGCGTCATACGTTTTAGAACGATGGCTGATTTCCATTATTGACATTCCCACTCCGGGAAGTGCGAACAATTCTTTTTGTGCTTCCAGTAATACTTCTTCCGGTATTATTGCCGGACCCGCACTGAAGTTATAAATTCTTTTTTCCATTTTGTTTTCCTTTAAATAAATAATAAGTCTTATTAAATTAAATGTGTTAATAATCCATCTCTTAATTTTGGTTCAAACCAGGTTGATTTTGGCGGCATAACTTCTCCTGCATCTGAAATATTCATCAGGTCATCAAGTCCGACTGGGTAAAGTGAGAACGCAACTTCAGCTTTACCTGAATCAACTAACTTTTCAAGTTCTTTTGTTCCGCGAATCCCACCGATGAAATCAATTCGTGTTATTTGTGCGTGGGTCATCAATTCCAAGAACGGGATTAAGTAGAAAGTTTTGAAGAATACTCGCATCCAGTTTCTCACCCACAGATTTTTCAAGAGACAAACTTGCCATCACTGAATCTCTTGCCTTCAGATGGTACCACTGCTTATCCAGATACATACAAAACTGGTTTTTAGTTTGTGGTTGTTTGTTGGTGGTTGGTTTTACTTCAAACTTCTCACTTACTGAGTTTAGAAAATCTTCTTTGTTCAAACCATTCAAATCAAAAACAACGCGATTGTAGGGAAGAATCTTCAACTGTTCCGCCGGAAAGATCACAGCGGCAAAATAATTGTATTCCTCATCTCCTTTATGATTCGGATTAGCTTTTTTCTTTTCTTCTCTTGCGCGACTTGCACTTTTTGCCCTGTGGTGACCGTCAGCGATATACAGCTTATTAATTTTTGTGAACTCATCAATGATGGTTTTATTATAGTTTTCAGGAATAATCCAAACTGTATGCTGAATTCCATCCGGTGAAGTGAAATCATATTCAGGTTTTACTTCTTGCATTGTTTTATCAACAACCTCATTTATACTTTTTGTACCGCGGTAAGTCAAGAACACAATTCCTGTTTGTGCTTCTGTGTTTACAATGTGATTCGTTCTGTCATCTTCTTTTACTTTTCTGGTTTTTTCGTGTTTCAGAATCACATCACTGTCATAATCATCAACAGAGAATGTTGCACAAATTCCAGTCTGTGCTCTTCCATCCATTATTAATCTATAAAGATAAAAACCCGGTCTGTCGTCAATTTTTAATGGTGCATCCTTAATTATTCTGTTAAGATTTTCTTTTGCTTTAAGATAAATTTCCTTAGAGTAAACATCATTAAGGTTGGGCAGATCTATTTCAGATCTTGTTATGTGCAGGTAGCTAAGTGGATTACCTTCTGCAAATTGTTTTGCCTCTTCTCTGTTAACAACGTCGTAAGGGACACTTGCAACAAGTTGTGATTTTTCTTTGGTTGGTCTGAGTGCCTTGAAAGGTCTGATAACTGCCATAATTCTTCCGGTTATGAAAATGTTTTTAATTAACACTTCTAAAATCTACAAATTTGGGCAAATAATCCATTATTTACTTGAGTTAATTGTTATAAAATTAATTCGAAATGCTGGCTCACACAGTTAAAAATCTTTCGATAATCGGAAGTTGATAGCTATTTTTGAGCTTTATTTATAAGAAGTTATTGAAGTTTAAATCAAATGGCGTTATTTAAAAGAAAAAGGAAATTCAGAAAGAAAAAAAGAACCGATTCCGAAGCAGTAATTGGAAATGTTGAATTTCATCGGAAGATCTATTCCCGGTTTATGGATAAAAAGCTTGACTTTTTTGTTTGGTTACCTGCTGGTTATGAAGCAAATCCATCCAAGAGTTATCCGGTTCTGTATATGCACGATGGACAAAACCTGATTGATCCAAAGGTTTCTTTTGCCGGAAGGGATTGGCAAGTGGATGAAACCATTAACCAAGCTTATTAAAGAATACAAGATTAAAGAAATTATAGTTGTTGGGATTTATAATACAAGCGAGCGACTTGAAGAATACAGTGATACAGAAAAAGGTGAAAAATATCGGAAGTTTATAACAGAAGAGCTAAAACCATTTGTTGATTCTAAATACAGAACTATTGCTGATAATAAGAACACGGCAATTATCGGTTCATCAATGGGTGGACTTGTTTCTTTTCTGATTGCCTGGAAACATCCCGAAATTTTTTCGATGGCAGGATGTATGTCTAGCTCATTTTATTATAAGGACGAAAAAGTTTTTAAGATGATTGATGAATACAAAGATGAAAAAAAGCATATTAAATTTTACATTGATCATGGTGAAGATGGTTTATTACGCGGCCAAAAGATGTTTTGCAAGTTAACACAACTCGGGTATGTTATAGGAACAGACTTGGATTATTTTTATGCCCGTGGTGCCGAACATAATGAAACTGAGTGGGCAAAGCGTCTTGAAAGACCATTAATTTTCTTTTTTGGAAAATGAATTGTAATTGCGAGTCATCCTGAGCCCTTCGATGAACTCAGGGCAGGCTCTGTCGAAGGATGAGGAAGCAATATATTTATCCTTTCAATAAATGTTTTTAAATCAAATGAAATTACTTTTCACACTTTCACTTACATTTTCTCTGCTTCTCCTCTCCTGCACAGAAGAAAAACCTGTTAACCTTTCTGTATCTAGAGAAGAAATAAAAGAATACTACGAATCCGGCAAGTTCGATAAAGAGCTTGACGAAGTAATTGATGAAGCAAAAAGTGAATTTGATAAAGTGGACATTAAAAGTAACTCGGTTGTAATATTTGACATTGATGAAACCGCACTCAACAATTATGGACTAGCCGAGCAGATGGGTTTTGGATATGTATATGAAATGAACAAGAAATGGAATGCTGAAATGAAAGCGCCCGCTATTCCTCAAGTAAAAGAATTATATGATTTTCTTTTATCAAAAGGTGTGAAAATAATTTTTCTTACCGGCAGAAACTTTCCTGAGTATGAAGTTACGTATCAAAATCTTAAGAGCACCGGATATTCCGTTTTTGACACTCTGATTACTCAGATAGGCGACGAAAAAAAAATGAAAGCAAAAGATTTCAAAAGCAGTAAACGTATCTGGCTGACTGAACAGGGTTATGAGATAATTGGAACTGTCGGTGATCAGTGGAGTGATCTTGAAGGATACTACCACGGTATACAGGTTAAAATCCCGAACTATCTTTATTTGATTGAAGACTAGAAAATGTCATTGCGATCCGGCAATTGCCTGAGAAGCAATCTCATTTATCATACGACAACAGACTAGTGGTTAAGCCACCATCCCAAAAATTCTTATATTTACACCTCATTTTAACATCTAAGAATCAATGACAGAAACAAAATTTTCAGAAATCCCAAAAGCATACGATCCTTCAAAGACTGAGGATAAATGGTACAAATACTGGCTCGATAATGAGCTTTTTCATTCAGAGCCAGACGAAAATAAACCGCCATTCACTATTGCAATTCCTCCGCCGAATATAACCGGAATGCTTACGATGGGACACATCCTCAACAACACAATCCAGGATGTTTATACCCGACTGAAAAGAATGCAGGGCTTCAACTCCTGCTGGGTTCCGGGAACAGACCACGCATCAATCGCTACAGAAACAAAAGTAACAAAATTTCTTGAAGATAAAGGGAATTGATAAATATAAAATCGGTCGCGAAAAATTTCTTGAGCATTGCCAGGAGTGGAAAAAAGAATACGGCGGGATAATTATTCAGCAGTTAAAGAAACTTGGTGTTAGCTGCGACTGGAACCGTGAGCGATTCACGATGGATGACGACTACTACCAAGAAGTAATAAAAGCTTTCGTTGATCTTTACAAAGAAGGAAAAATATATCGCGGCTACAGGATGGTTAATTGGGATCCTGCAAACAAGTCGGCAATTTCAGATGAAGAAGTTACTTTACAGAACAGTGAATGGAAAACTCTGGCACTTCCGTTATCCTGTTATTGGGATGGACAAATATATCGTTGTTGCAACAACAAGACCCGAAACAATGCTCGGTGATACCGGCGTTGCCGTTAATCCGAATGATGAAAGATATAAAGATATTATCGGGAAGAAAGTAAAGCTCCCGATTGTTGGAAGAGAGATTCCAATCTTTGCTGATGAATATGTTGATATGGAATTCGGAACGGGTGCAGTTAAAGTTACTCCCGCACACGATGTGAATGATTATGCTATGGGTCAAAGGCACAAACTGGAAATTGTAAACATCTTTAATCCAGATGCAACTACAAATAATAATGTTCCCGATTGGCTGCAGGGACTCGACCGATTCGAAGCAAGAAAAAAAGTTGCTGAGTGGTTTGAGAAAAACAACTTGATTGAAAAGATTGAAGATTATCAGAACAAAGTTGGCTACTCCGAAAGAGGCGGAGTTCCTATTGAGCCGTATCTCTCCGAGCAATGGTTTATGAAAATGTCCGCCTAGGCGGAGACTTGCAACCCCGCACTTGATGTTGTCAGAGAAGGTAAAGTAAAATTCTATCCCGCACACTGGGAGAAAACCTATTTCCACTGGATGGAAAACATAAGCGACTGGTGCATATCACGTCAACTTTGGTGGGGACATAGAATTCCTGTTTGGTATTGTGTCGGTGATGACCATTGCAAGATTGAATGCAAAGAACCGATTGTTTCCGTCGATCCGCCGGAGAAATGTCCGCACTGTGGCTCAACGAATTTAAAGCAGGATGAAGATGTGCTTGATACGTGGGCATCGAGCTGGCTTTGGGCTCACGCTATTTTCAGAACAGAGGAAGAACGAAAATATTATTATCCAACTTCAATTCTTGTAACTGCACCCGATATAATTTTCTTCTGGGTTGCAAGAATGATAATGGCGGGAATGCATTTTATGAAAGACATTCCTTTTAGTCACGTTTACTTTACGAGCGTCATCCGTGATATGCAGGGAAGAAAGATGAGCAAGTCTCTCGGCAACTCTCCCGATCCTCTTGATGTTATTAAAGAATATGGAGCCGATGCATTGCGGTTTACAGTTCTTTATCTTGCACCGCTTGGACAGGATGTACTTTTCTCTGCTGATAAATGTGATTTCGGAAGAAACTTTGCAAACAAAATCTGGAATGCCGGAAGATTTCTTTTAATGAACGCTGAGAAAATAAAAGTTGATGACAAATCTAAAAGATTCTCACATAGATTTTGCAGATGAGTGGATAATCTCCCGATTCAATGAAACTCTTGATTGAGTTTAACAATGCAATGGATAATTTTGAAATCAACAACGCAACGAAGATCATTTACTCTTTTGTGTGGAATGATTCTGCGACTGGTATTTTGAAATGATAAAGAACAGGCTTTATGCTGATGACGAAGAAATTAAATCTGCAGTACTTACAAGAGCACTTTCAATCTTTGAAAATATGCTGAAGATGGTTCATCCGTTTATGCCGTTTGTTACTGAAGAAATTTGGCAATTGATTAAGAAAGAAAAGATGGAGAAAGCATTTCCACTTCTGAATTTCCAAAGGTGAAGAAGGAGTTGATAAATCCTCAGGCTGACAAAGAAATGGAAACAGTAGTGAATATTGTGACAGCAATAAGAAATATTCGCGGTGAAATGAACATTCCTCCTTCAAAAAAAATAAATGTTCTGCTGAAAACAAATGAAGTCAGTGAACGACAGATTGATTACATTAAAAAGCTTGCAAAGGTAGAAGAACTGCAAGCCGGTGAAAGCGTAACTAAGCCGAAAGCAAGTGCTTCGGCATTTGTTAAATCTGCGGAGATTTATATTCCACTTGAAGGCTTGATTGATCTTGATGTTGAAAGACAAAGATTGCAGAAAGAAATAACTACGTCTTGAAGGTTCTCTTGTCGGAATAGAAAAAAAACTTTCCAACGAAAAGTTTGTTAACGGTGCCCCCGCAGAAGTCGTTGAAAAGGAAAGAGCAAAGCAGAGAGATTGGCAGGAGAATTTGAGGAAGTTGAAAGAGATTTTGGAGAATTTAATCTAATAATTGTCATTCTGAGCGCAGCGAAGAATCTCTTCTGTTAGCTTGAGACTCTTCACTTCGTTCAGAGTGACTCGGCTTATAGAAAGGGGTCACAAATGTATTATAAAATATCAGACTTTTTAGAAGACTGGAAATACGAATCCGAATCAACCATAAAAATACTCAACAATTTGAGTGATGAATCACTCACTGTAAAATTCAATAACGAAATCCGCACAGCAGGCAGACTTGCCTGGCACATAGTTACTTCTGTTGGCGAGATGGCTCACCGTACTGGATTAACTTTTGAAACAGTGGATGATAATTCACCCATCCCTTCAACTGCAAAAGAGATTCTAGATGAATACAAAAGAACCTCAGACTATATGATAAAAGAAATTTCCGAGAAATGGTCTGATGAGACTCTTCAGCTGGAAGACGATATGTATGGTGAAAAGTGGGCGAGAGGAAAAACATTAGGAATCTTAGTGACTCATCAGATTCATCATCGTGCACAGTTGACAGTTGTGATGCGACTTGCTGGATTAAAAGTTCCCGGTGTTTATGGTCCTGCAAAAGAAGAATGGGCAGGTTACGGAATGGAACCGCAGGAGTAAAACCAGGTGTCACACTGAGCCTGTCGAAGTGTGAAGTGTTTACATTATTGATATAACGAGTGCTTCGTCACTTCGTTTCTCGCAATGACATCAATAATTATTCTATCTGCTCTTTAAACTTTCTCAGGATAATCTCAACCGCATCTTTGTGCACCATAAAATCCATCATCTTAAGTTTAACAAAATCCTCCTGGTAAAAGTAGAATCCTTTATCACCGGTATTCCTGGAACCCGAACCGGAATCTTTTATTAGGATACCATTCCTTTCCATCCATTTCCATATATCCAACAAGATGAATTCCGTGATCGTCAGTTGTGGTTTTGTTGCTGAAGCGGAACTGTCTGGCACTTTCATCAATGTATTCGCTAGGAATATCAAAAGTTGGAACAACAGCTACTTTGTACCACGAATCGTAGCCAGCCTCAGAAACATCTCCGCCAATTGTCATTGTATATCCGTTCCTGATTGCATTTTTCAGGGCATCCATATAAACGTTTAAAGGAACATTATAATAATCTTTGCTGTGCCACCAGTTATCCGGCACTTCATATTCAACCTGTTGGTAGTATGGCTGCTGCATGTAGGAAAGTATATCAACATAATCATTAAGTTCAAGTTTAAGGTAGTTGTTTAAGAATTCCTTTGGAGAATATTTTGTCCCTTCAAAATAAAATTCAGTAGGAGGTTCACCCATGTAATGATTCATTATTGATTTAATCACGGTGATAGCTTCGGCTTCATCCCAGGCGATAAGTTGTTTTAATATTATTCAGATATGTCTGCATCTCTCTGATCATTTCTTTGTGATCGTGAAATTTTTGTCCCGGAAGAAGTCCTGTGTAAACTTCTTCTGGAACTACTCCATACATTTTCCAGATTCTTGGAACTGCATTTGCTTCCGAACCTTCTTCAAAAGCAGAGTTTCCTCTTTCTTTAATAAATCGTTTTGCCTTTTCAACGTATTCCCAATAAACAGTGTACATCTCAGACAGCTTAACTTTTTTCTGGTAAATTCTGTACACTTCAGATTCAAAGTAGGATGTTGTAGAAAAACACCAGCAGGTTCCAGTTCTTCCTTGTGATACTGGATCGATTGTACCAATAACTTGTAAATTCATCTTTTGATTTGGGAAGATCCATTCCGCTAAAATCAAGTTTAAAATCTTTCTTCTTTTCTTTCTCCGGATTATTAAATTCATCTATGCTTTTAAGAATTACATTCTTGTAATACCCATCTTTTTCTTCAACAAAAACCCCTGTTTCCTTTTGATCCTGTGCATTGAGTGATGGTAGAAAAGAAAAAATCATAAGAGAGGCAAGTAGTGAAATAGTTGTTTTCATATACAGTTCCTGCAGATTTCAATGAATAAAATTATTTGCTTATGAAAATTATACATATTCATACTTAAAGATAAACTACTTTTAAAGGGTTCATTTTCAACTGAAAAATCTTATATTCAGCATAAAATCGAAGAGAAAAAGATGAAATTATTTTTATTAATGTTTACTATGGCTGCATTAAATATGCAAATGGCGGCTCAAAGCAACCTGGCAGTTAATAGCGTTATCCCACCACCGCAGTCGATGAATTTTCTGCCAACACTGGAGATAACGATTAATTTTAACAGTGCTGTTGATATCACTTCTTTTAATGATACAACTTTTCAGGTGTGGGGAAGATGGTCGGGAGTTCATAAAGGTACAATTGGTTGGTTTAACGATACAACCTCAATTCATTTTACACCTGATGATAATTTCTTTTATGGTGAACAGGTTACTGTTTCATTATCAAAAGGAATTAAAGACACTCAGGGAAATTATCTTCAAACTGGGTTTGCATGGAATTTCTGGACGAGAACACTTTCCGCATCAATGGATTTGACACGAACTTCAACGATAAATGTAAGACAATCTGGCGAAGGATGGATCCAAACTTATGGCACCTATGCTGGCGATCTTGATGGAGATGGCTGGAGTGATTTCATTGTTCCTAATGAAATTCCTGCAGATATAAGAGTCTTTATGAATGACCAACAGGGAAGCTATGATGATTTTACAATTTTTACTATCAGCGGTGGTTCAAGACCGAGCACCAATGAAGGTTTTGATTACAACCTTGATGGCTTAATGGATTTTACGGTGGGTAACAGTACAAATAATAATAATAAAGTAACCGTTTTTACTGGGGATGGTACCGGAAACTTTTCAGCAATTCAAAATTATAATGCTGATTATGGAATACGGGGATTAGTAATCCTGGATGCAGATGGTGATGGCTTTCCTGATATAGTTACAGCAAACAGAGATGGAAGTAATTCTTCTATCCTGATGAATAATGGAAATGGAACTTTTGCTTTCCAGTCAACTTTGAGGGAAATGGAGATGGAGAAACAGCCGCAGCAACATCCGATGTGAACGGAGATGGAATCATGGACTTATTCCTGGGTGCATATTACTCTAATGAGGTAATTCTCTGGCTGGGTAATGGAAATGGCGGATTTACTTTTAGTGATGAAGTGACAGTTGGTAATAGTCCCTGGATGGTTGTTTCCGGCGATGTAAATAATGATGGAATACCGGATGTTGTTTGTGCAAACTCAAGCAGTTCTAGTTTCTCGGTTGTGTTGTGCGATAGTACAGGGAATCTTTCATTACCTGTAAATTATACGGTTGGGCAATTCCCGATTTCTGTTGATTTAGGTGATGTTGATGGCGATCTCGATTTGGATATTGTTACCAGTAATTTCACAGGTAATAATTTTTCATTATATGAAAACGATGGAACCGGAGTTTTCATCAACCGAAATGATCTCCCTTCAAACCTGGCAGGAAGCTGTGCGGTTTTTCATGATAGAGACAACGACGGAGACATGGATATGACTGGTATTGATGAACGTCAGGATTTACTAATCCTTTTTACAAACAATCCTGTAACTGATGTTAATGAGCAAGAAAATTTTCCTAGCGAATATGTTCTTTTTCAGAACTATCCCTAATCCATTCAATCCTTCAACAAAAATAAAATTTACAATTCTACGAAATGTCATTGCGAGTGAAACGAAGCAATCTCAATTGGTAACCTTAAAAATTTATGATGTTTTAGGAAATGAAATAACAACTCTAGTTAATGAAGAAAAAGCACCTGGAACTTATGAAGTTGAGTTCGGTAGTCATACCGGCGAATCCGCCGCTGGCAGACGGAATCTTACGAGTGGGATGTATTTCTATACTTTGAATGCCGGAAATTATTCTGAAACGAGAAAGATGATATTGTTGAAATAAAGCTTTTTAGTACATTTTTATCAGGACTAGTTGATTTTTTAAGAATTTCTACTAAGTTTATAACGAGTTAAAAATTTAAATAATGGGGTAATTATGAATTGGATAAAATTTTTATTCGTTCTGTTTATTCTCCTTCAATATTCTACTCAACTGTATTCTCAGGAATTTCAATATCTCGTTGAAGACTTACAAACGCATCAGGGAAAAATCCCTCAACAACTCGATGAGTTATCTGTTCAGGAAACATCTTTTTATTATGATAAGATAGTTGGTAATACTTCACTCAATTTAGACGGCGATAATCTTCTGGAAAATCTAACAAGGCAAATCTGGGATGAATCTTCATCGGATTGGGTGAATGATTCGCTGTATGAGCATTCATACAATGGGAACAATCTTGTCGATACAATTATCGCACACAAGTGGAGGTATGGAACAGTATGGGGCAATGATGGAAGATGGAGATATCTTTATAATTCAAACAATAAATTAATTCAAAGATTTAGTGAAGAATGGTTTACCACATACTGGCAGGAATATTCTAGAAATGATTACAGTTATTCAGGTCCGAATCAAAACCTTTCACAGATCAGTTATTATTCTCCTTCGAATAATAACTGGGCACTCACTTCGTATACAATATATAGCTGGAATCCGAGTAATTATTTACCGAGCACTACATCATATACTCTTTCCACCATTTTTCCGTGGTATTATTACGCATACTGGAAGTATGAATATTACTATGATTCATCCAAGGTACTAATAATGAGAACAGGATTCAGTTCTACCATGGAAGCCCGTGGGTAAATGACATCAACGATTTATATTTCTATGATCAAAATGGAAATAATAATGAAAATATTAGACAAGAATGGAATTCAAGCAGATAGCATCTGGGTCAATGATTATCGATATCTATATGAATATGATTTAAATAATGTTTTATTGTCAACTGTATATCAGGATTGGAAACCAGATTCTTTAGACTGGGAGAATGTTTGGAGAGAAATATACACTTATACACCACAGAATAAAATTGCAACAATGATTAAAGAAACGTGGACAGCGGAAACGGGCTGGAATAATTATGTTTAAGAACTTACTTTTACGATATCAAATTATAATTGGACAGAAAAATTAACGCAGCTTATGGGATGGAATCAACTTTGGAAGAATTATTACAGGCATTTAGCAACATGGCTGGAACCTGTAAGTGTTTGGGAAACACTTCCTGATTTAGAATCATATCATTTATCTAACAACTATCCTAATCCATTTAATCCATCAACCAGAATTAAGTTTAAGATTCCGGGTCAAGCCCGGAATGACAATGTACTGGTAACACTAAAAGTTTACGATATGCTGGGAAACGAAATTAGCACTCTAGTTAATGAAGAAAAACCTGCCGGAGAGTATGAAGTCGAATTTGATGGAAGAGGACTTTCAAGTGGAATGTATTTCTATACTTTGAGGGCAGGTGATCCTTCGACAGGCTCAGGACAAGCTTTTTCTGAAACTAAGAAAGATGATTCTGCTAAAATAGAAATCGCTTGACGAACTTTACTTCCGGAAATGAAATTACAATAGCTCCCGAAACAGATATTTCCTGCAAGTTTTGATATATTTGCTAATAATAATATTCACTTTTCTTTTCAAATGAACCTTATTGAATGGACTGATGAACTAAGATTCCTTGTAGCAATTGCATTGGGATTTTTAGTTGGGCTTGAAAGAGAAAGCAGAGGCGGCTCAATTTCTGCCAGAATAACTGCCGGGGTAAGAACATACACTCTTGTTAGTTTGTTTGGATTTGGGTGTGCATGGCTTTACAGATTAAATATTGAATTTATTATTCCGGTAGGCTTAATTGTAATTGGCGGAATGTTGCTCACTTCTTATTTAGCCAAGCAGAAATCCGGGGCGGTTGGTTGGACAAGTGAAATTGCTGCGCTACTTACTTTTGTTGTTGGTATTCTTTCCTTAGTTGCCGATATATGGATTCCTATGGCTTTAGGAATTTTTACTACGCTTCTTCTTTCTGAAAAAGCTGGATTAGAACAATTCATTGATAAACTTGACAAATCTGAATTCCTTGCAGTAGTAAGATTTTTATTAGTCACGTTAATTATTCTTCCTGCATTACCCGATAAATATTATACACAGTTTAATCTAAACCCTTATCGAATCTGGCAAATAGTCATTTTAGTGTCATCAATTGGCTTTGTCGGCTATTTCCTGATGAAAAAGTTTGGAGATAAAATCGGGCTTTGGTTGTCAGGATTGCTGGGTGGAATAGTTTCAAGTACTGCGGTTAGTATTGCAATGGGGAATATTGCAAAAAAGAATGATTCTCTCGCGAACAGAGCTTTTCAGGCAACAATTTTAGCCAGCAGTGTAATGTATTTAAGAATACTGGTAATCATTTATTTATTAAATGCTGGAATTGCAGCTGAGCTTTGGTGGAAATTAATCACACTGTTTTTTGTAGGGCTTTTGCTTGCAATTATTCTGCACGATAAAAACTCTGATACACCAGCAGGTCCACTCTCTTCCATTCAAAACCCGTTTGAAATTAAACCGGCTATAATTTTTGCTTCTCTCTTTGTGATTCTTTCTGTTGTTACAATTTGGGTTAAGCAGTTCTTCGGCAGCGCCGGGCTATTGGCATTATCAGCACTTGTTGGCGTAACTGATATTGATCCATTTATCGTTTCGATAATAAGTAAACAACTCCCTGTTGAAAATGTTATTGGATCTGCAATTCTAATTTCCATGATGAGTAACACTATCGTGAAAGGAATTTATTTTGGATTTCTTGTCAAAAAGATAAGAAAGAAAGTGATTTTTTACTTTGCTTTATGGGCAGCGATACACGCAATATTGCTATTTATTTAATAAGATATAATTGAGTTTCAGCCATTATTTTTTATTTCTAGCATTTTTCTAAAATCATTTTATCAAGTAGATCGTTTCTTAATGAACAATACTGCTTCCGCCAATAAATTCCCTCAACACTGAGTCTTGCGGAACTGGGGAATCATCTTCAACCGGCGTGATGTGCTTTAACAAATCAGCTAACCGCGAAGCTCTTTCATAAGCATCTGTCTTCAGAGGATTTTCTCTATACTTTTTCTCCCACTCGACAAAATCCTTCGCCAGTTTGTGAGAATAAAAACATAGCTCATATGGCATTGCACTACTGATAATAAAATCCGCTGTGTTGCTGTAGGGAATAATGTTTCTCATCTCACTTGAACGCACATAGTGCCAGTGTTCAAGAGTTTGTGTCGGATTGTACGCGCGATGTGCAAAATCACGAAGCATTCTTCTAATCAGTCTGATATCAGTCCATCTGATATATTTACTATCGGGACCTTTCATTTGTAAAAGCGGTTCAAGATACAATTTAAACTTTACATCAGCTGATATATCTTTGCTAAAATCAGGGTAGAGTCCGTGCAGGCTGTCGATTAAAAGAAGTTCATCTTTTGCTAATTTCATAGGTGTAACATTAAGTTTGCGTGTGCCTGTTTTAAAATCATAAGAGGGAATTAAAACTTCTTCACCATTACTCAACTGGATAAGATGTTCATTAATTAATTTAAGATCGAGTGCCTGCGGAGTTTCAAAATCGTAATCACCAAATTCATCTTTTGGATGAAACTCAAGATCAAAAAAGTAATGATCAACAATCAAAGCTTTAAACTTGTAGCCTTTCTTTATCAGTTTCTGTTCTAACTTCATTGTAGTGCTTGTCTTTCCCGAAGAAGAAGGGCCACTTATCATTACCATTCTTAAATTTTCAAGTCTTTCAATTATTAATTTTGCAGCAAGCTCAACATCATCTTCATATAATGTCTCTGATTCGTGAACTATTTGTGCAAACTCTCCATTAGCAACTCTTTCATTAAGTAAATCAACTGTGTTGAGTTTATGTTCAACTGCCCAATCCAGGTTTCTCCATACTTTTGACCAGGGAATATTTTCATTCAGCTTGGAATTAAGTCTTCCTTCTTCATCTCTTCTTTTAGCAGCTTCTTCCCGGTACAGAATATATTCTTTGGTTACTTTTGCGTGTCCGTTTTCGATTAAAACTTTTTCAACAACATCCTGAACATCTTCTATATGCGGATAAGTATCTTCATCAAATTTTTCATTTAAGATCTGGACAACCTGTTCAGCCAGTTCTTCAGCTTTGTCCTTATCTCTTCCACCAACAGCTACGGCAGCACGGTAAATAGCGTTTATAACTCTTTCCTGTTTGAAGGGAACTATTGCGCCGCTTCTTTTTTTTACGTGAGTAATTTTGTTTTGCATATTTCTTCTCCGAAGGATTTAATGCTCATTCTTTAAAATATTCAACACTAATTTATGCAATTAAAAAGTTTTTGTTAAAATACTGCTCCATTAATTGAATTATTTCAACGATTTTTTGGTTAATAATATTAACTTTGGACATTCAAATTCTATTATCTTATCACAGAAAAGTAAAGGAGAAAATATGCCAATCAGAAAAGCAAGCGCCGAATGGAACGGCGATTTAAAAGGCGGAAAAGGTTCGCTTAATACGGAAACTAAAATATTAAATAACACCGCATACGATTTTGGCTCGCGTTTCGAAACCGGAACAACTACTAATCCGGAAGAGTTAATTGGTGCGGCTCATGCGGGATGTTTTTCAATGGCGCTAGCAAATTCTTTATCAAAAGAAGGATTCAAAGTTAACTCAATCAAAACTGAAGCAAAGGTTCATCTTGAAAAGCTTGATGCCGGATTCACGATTTCTAAGATTGAGCTTGATACTGTTGGTGATGTGGAAGGTATTGATGCCCCAACATTTGCAAAACACGCCGAACAGACTAAAACAGCTTGCCCTGTATCCAGAGCTTTAACTGGTCCGATGGTTATACTTAATGCAAAACTGAAATAGCAAGTTATTATTTTACCAGCTCTTTGTATTCATCATTCTTTGCAATGAATGCCCGGACATAAGAGCAGGTTGGTATAACTTTCATATTGCTTTCTTTAGCAAATTCTAAAGCGGCTCGAACTACCTGAGCCGCTAATCCTTTCCCACGTAATGCCGGATTAGTAAATGTATGATGCAAATTTATTTCATTACCTGCCATCGTGTATTCAACATAAACTTCATTGCCTTCGATGTAAATAATAAATCGCTTGTTTTCTTTTTCGTGAATTACTTTCTCTTCCATTTTTCTTCCTATTTATTAGTAATAATAAAATTAAAATCTTTGTTTGAAAATCTACCCGAGTTAGCAAAGTAAGTCTTTTCAACAAATCTGACATTATTTTGCTTATCTACCGTAACTATGGTTGATGATCGTGTTCCGTATTTTTCTGATTTTATAAAAATAGGGGATAGTACTCTCTCCAGTTCAAGTCCAACACCAGTATCCGGAAGTTCTTCATCTTTGGCAGGCGAGGTATCATCAAGAATATTTAGTATTTCCCACGGATGAATTTTTTTATATTCAATTAATCTTTGAAGTTGAATTTTACTTTTTTCAACTTTTGGCCAGGGCGTATCCAATATCGCATTACTTATTCCGTGAATGCCTGGTTCCAGCTTTTGAATATCTTCAGTTTTATTTGAAAAATAGTAGAGTTGGTCAACATTGCCAATCAGAAGATTAAATCCATTAAAGTTATTTAGTGAAGGTTTCAGTTTGTTGTAATATTCTTCAGGTGAAATATCATTTATTCAGAAAATCTACTGTCAGATTTCCTCGTGACGGTGCATCGTTTCTGTGGTTTTTTAGGTCTCTGAAGTTTGTGATTGCAGCAAACCTTCCTTGCTTTGTAATTCCCATCCAAGTTCCACCTGCCTTCAGATCTTTTCCGGCAAGAAGATCAGGATATTCGCTCCAGAATTCAACCTGCTCACTCGGTCGTTCGTAAAATTCATCTCTGTTCGCAGCAAAGACGAGTTTGTAGTCTTCGATGAAGTTATTTGCAAAAACAATAAGACACATAATATTATTTTTTACTTAATTTGATAAAAGCAGTTATGATATCGAATCAGCTTTAAATTATTTTTCTTTCTTTAAGATCACTCAGATAGACTTTTGATAATCTACAAACTGAACAGCATCCCAACCAAACTTTTTAGCTGCATCCACATATTCCTGAATGTCATCAATATAAAAATGCTCTTCCGAAGGATATCCGGAAGCCTCTTCAACTGCCCGGTAGATTTTTTCTTCCGGCTTGACCGAACCAACCTCGTGAGACAGAATTAGCTTATCAAAATATTTTAAGAAATCGTATTTCTGCCATCCATACTTCTGATGAATCGAATTAGTATTTGAGAGAAGAAAAAGTTTGTAATTGTTTTTTAGAATTGGTAAAAGAGCAATCACTTCTTCATTCAAAGTAAAAATATCAGAAAAAATTCTACAGAAAGTTTCCGCATTAATTTTATGATCAACAACTTCAAGCATTTTATTTATGAAAGAGGTTTCAGGGATATTTCCTCTTTCAAAATCCCTGTGGAGAGAATAGTTAGCTTTATAGAATTCAGCAAACTTATCACCTAAACCTGATTGAATCTGGTTAAGCTTACTAATTGCCGGAGTATAATCAAAGGGAATTAAAACATTCCCCAAATCAAAAACGATTGCTGAATATTTACTCTTATTCATTTAATCCGAAACATCGAAGACTTTATCATCTAAACCAGTGTTAATTTCAATGCTGGTTACTGTCAGGTCGATCTCCTGCAAACCTAAATATTGTTTTATCCTGAATGGATATTTTAATCCTTGCGCTTCCCTGTAATCTGAAAAATAAGTTTCCTGTTCGAACAATCCCTGCTTGGTTTGTATTTCTTTCGTTTCTTTTACCTTTAAATCTGTTTCGACACTATAATATTGAAACCAGCGTATTCCTGAGGGCAAAACAAATTTTATTTTATAGCAGTCGGTGCTATCCACCATTTCATTGTAAAGCACTTCCGTTTTTATTCCATACTTTTCCGGATCAAGTAATAGTTGCATCGTTGCATCTACTTTTAGTCTTTCAAGCTCTTTGTTTTCAATCTCAGTTATTTCATCGCCAATTTTCAGCATGCCCTTGCCATCGCTGTAATAGATTAATTGTTTCACTTCTCCGACCCGAAGTTCCTGGAAAAGTTTATCAGGATATTTCTGCATTATTACGATATCGATGGGCTGATTCATTGCAAAACCTGTCATAACAGTTGTTCTATCCTGAACGCTCGTAAAATTATCTATTCCGCCAATTGCATTTAAGTACTTATTTATAACAGCCATCGCCGTTATGTTTACGGGGTCGGTTTCAGTTGATCCCTGTTCTTGAGGAAGAAGGAATTGAGTAGAAGCAAAGATAATAAGCAGCAGAATTATTTTTTTATATTTCATAATTAAATACTTGTATGACATTTATTTTGAAAAGATAATGAGATTAACAGTACAATTATAACACCAATTATTTTCTCTTAATACTAATCGAGCTTTTCTTTACTTTTGAGAAGGTATAACAATCAATTTCTGTATGAATAATATCTACTTACTTTTAGCTGCCCTGCTAATTTCTAACAATATATTTGCTCAAACATTCGTTCTTTCCGGCCGAATCACCGATGCACAATCAGGCGAATCACTTTCCTATGGAAATATAAGAGTTCTGAACACAACGCTTGGCACAGCCGCAAATACAAATGGTGATTACGAGCTTAAACTTTCACGTGGCGAGTATTCTCTTGTGGCTTCTTACATCGGCTACTACTCTGATACTATTAGTGTCAATCTGAGCAAAGATTTAAAGGAAATGAATTTTACTTTGAGAAAAACAGAAATTCTTCTCCCCGATATTGTAATTCTTCCTGGTGAAAATCCTGCCTTAGACATAATCCGTAAAGCAATTGAAAAAAAGAATGAAAGAAATTCAAAGCTGAATACTTATGAGTTTGAAGCCTACACAAAAGGAATGGTCAGAACCACTGATGAAATAAGTGCTAGAGGAAGAAATGTATCAATAGGAATTGGAGCAGGTGAGGATTCAGTTGATTTGAAAATTACCGGGATACTCGAAAATCAAAGCAAAGGATACTTCAAAAAACCAGATCAGTTTAAAGATGATTATTATCGCCCGAAAGCAAAGTGCAAACTTTCCTCCCACAATCAATATTGTTACAGGCGGGAGACTAATTCAGAATTTTTATGAGGGTGACATTAGATTTTTCGGCAGCAAACTCCCCGGACCAATTTCGGATGACGCACTCGATTATTATTACTACTACATAGACAGAGTTGTGATGATGGATGATAGAAAAGTTTATAAGTTATTTCTAAGCCCGGAAAATTCAGATGATCCAGGATTCGTTGGTAACATTTTTATCAATGACAGTACTTTTGAACTTATCCAGGTTGATTTGGAACTGAACCGTTCTGCAAATATCGGTGGTATCTTTGATACGATAAGTATCTTTCAGCAATTCTCAAGTTATGATGATATTTATATGCCGGCTGATTACAGATTATTTATGAAAGGCAATATACTTGGTCTGGCAAGATTTGGTTTTGAACTGAATACAATTCTTTATGATTATAAAATCAATCCTGATTTAAGTGAAGATATTTTCTCCAAAGCAATAATTACAGTTCTTCCTGATGCTGATAAGAAAGATTCACTTTACTGGACATCTGCTCAAACAATTCCAAACACAAATGAAGAAGATTCTGCATATAAGCGAATTGACAGCCTGCAACAAATTCCTTTTTCTTTTTGGGATCAATTTTCCTGGCTCAGTACACGCACGTATTTTTCAGAAAACTTTTCAATTAACGGAACACTTAACTGCTGGCGATTTAACAGTGTTGAAGGATTCACTCCAAGACTTAGGATTTTATCTTGAAGATTATTTCGATCAAAGGTTAAATTCATCTTTAAATCTTGCTTATGGTTTTTCTGATGAAAGATTTAAAACAGATTTTGGTTTTGAATATTTACTGGGTGATTACAGAACAACAGCAATAAGTCTTGATGTTTTTGATTCAATTAAGGAACTCTTCGGAACATCCGATGATTATACTGATTTAACAGCATCATTACTGGCATTATTCAACAAGCAGGAATTCCGCAGTTATTACTACTCAACAGGATTTGATTTTGATTTTGAGAGTGAAGTTTTTCCTGTGCTTGATCTGAGTGTTGGTTTTCTTACTCATAAAGATAAAAATGCTTATACCAACACTCGAATATTCTTTTTTCAGAAAGGATAAAGATTATCCTCCAAACCCACCCATTTATGAAACAAGTATAAATGCTTTAACAGCAGGATTTAAATTTGATTTCCGGGATTATATTGAAGATGGATACTTCAGAAGACGAACTTCTATGGGAGATTCTTACACTATTTTTAGCGGCGATATTGCATACTCAAATAAAGATTTGTTGAACAGCGGTCTGGATTATACCACCTATCGTTTATACATTGATAACTTTACGAGAAGTTTTCGCTCTTCTTATTTCAACCTGGAATTATTTGGTATGTACAATGTTGGAACGCTGCCATACCAGAATATGTACGCTTTACCCGGCAACCTTCAATGGTTATCAAAACCATTTAGCTTCAGAACTCTACGAGTAAACGAAATATTTGGTGAAAGAGTTGCGACTCTTTTCTTTGAATACAATTTTCGTGATGAAATTTTAAACTTCTTAAAGTCCCCGGTTTGAAAGATTGGGAAATAACTCTTAATCTTTTCTTCAATTCAGCCGTATCAGAAATTGGAAGCGAGTCCGCAGCAATACTTCCGACTGAAGTAGAAACTTTCAATAAACCATTTTATGAAATTGGTTTTGGAATAGGACAGGGAATTATTCCTTTGAGGCTTGAGTTTGGCTGGAAGTTGAATTATCGTGGAGAAAATAATTTTGTAATTGCTATTAATTCTTTTGTTTTTTAGTTGTAATTTCAATGCTGAGTTACCTCAATTCAACCAGAAATAAAGAAGCGCCCGAAAGGTGAGCGCTTGAACAAACAAAATATGCCAGTATATATTTTATTCTTTTGGTTTTGCTTCGTTTACCACAATGCTCCTGCCTTCAAGTTCAGAACCATTAAGTGCTTCGATAGCAGCTACGGCTTCGGAATCGTTTTCCATTTCAACAAATCCGAATCCTTTAGATCGTCCAGACCGGCGATCAACTACAACTGTGGCAGAAACAACATTACCGAATGGAGTGAAAGCTTGCTTTAAACCATCGTCGTTGACTGCCCATGGGAGACTTCCCACAAAAAGTTTTTTGCTCACAAGAGACCTCAATTAATAATTAAATAACAATATGGCAAAAGCCACATATAAAAATATAAAAACTCTGCATATTCTCAATACTGATTTTTAATGGGTTGGAAAAGCTTAAAAACGCTAAGAATTAGCTGATTTGGACAAAATGCTTTTTACAACCTGGTCCAGGTTATCATAAGTCTTCACTGAAATGCTTCCCGAGGATTTCAACTCCTTCTTGTTACCAGAGGGAATAATTGCATATTTGAACCCTAATTTCTCAGCTTCCTGAATTCTTTTTTCGATGTGTCCAACGCTTCTGATCTCTCCTCCGAGACCAACTTCACCAATTATAATTGTCTGATTTTCAATAACTTTTTCCGTAAGACTGGAAGCAATTGCTGAGCAAACAGCTAAATCTGCTGCTGGTTCGGTTATTCGAATTCCACCAGCAATGTTTACAAATACATTTGTTGAAGATACTCTGATACCTGCTCTTTTTTCAAGAACAGCGAGCAGAATTGAAAGTCTTCTTTGATCAAATCCATTTGAGACTCTTTGTGGGTAACCATAATTTGAAGGAGTAACAAGTGCTTGAACTTCCAGAAGAATCGGGCGTGTTCCTTCAATACTTGAGGTTACAACTGATCCGGGAGTTTGTTTTTCTCTTTCACTTAAAAATAATTCACTGGGATTTTTTACTTCTCGCAAACCGTCTTCGTGCATTTCAAAAACACCAATTTCATTTGTGCTTCCGAACCTGTTCTTCTGTGCACGAAGAATCCGGAAAGAATAATTTGACTCACCTTCAAACTGAATAACTGCATCAACCATATGTTCGAGTAATTTTGGTCCCGCAATCATTCCTTCTTTAGTAACGTGACCTATTATTATAACAGAGTAATGTTTTTTCTTTGCTTCTTCCATCAAGAGGGATGTGCATTCTCTGATTTGAGTTATTGTTCCGGGAGAGTTGTCGAGTTCGCTTCTGTACATTGTTTGAATTGAATCAATCACAACAACAGCAGGTGAAAGCTGATTGATTGCACCAAGTATATCTGAAAGATTTGTTTCTGCCTGAACATAAAAATCAGGGGAGTTCAGTTTTAATCTGCTGGCTCTAAGCTTGATTTGCTTTTCAGATTCTTCTCCGGTAGCGTATAAAACTTTGTGATTGATATTTGCAGTAGCCTGCATTGCAAGTGTTGATTTCCCTATACCAGGATCTCCACCAAGCAATATTACTGAACCGGGCATCAGCCCACCACCAAGCACACGATCAAATTCACTTATTCCTGTTTTAATCCGATCTTCTTCATTTGCAGAAATAGTTTCAATTGTGTTCAGTTCATATTTTGATTTTGAGATTGTTGGTTTGCGTTTAGAGGTTTCAACGATTTCTTCGGTGAATGAATTCCAGCTTTCACATTCGGGGCATTTGCCCAGCCATTTGAGTGATTCGTAGCTGCAGTTAGAGCAGATATATTTTATTCTAGACTTAGACATTTTTGATTTACCCTGAACTTGTTTCAGGGTCTAATTTAAGTTTCAATCAATTTTTAATTTAGAGTCTTACTGGTAAATTTTCCTAAAGGAAGCTGCCAACAATTTTTTCCACTTTACCAATTGCTGCAGTAATTCCGGAGACATCTTTTCCGCCGGCAGTTGCAAGATGAGGACGACCACCGCCACCACCGCCGACAAGCTTTGCAAGCTCACCAACTATTTTTCCGGCACTTAACTTTTTTCTTTGATTAGATCATCACTTACAACTGCAACAATTCCAACTTTATCTTCAATCTGAGAAATAAGAACACCAACACCGCTACCCATTTTGTTTCTTAACTCATCACCAAATGATTTTAGCTCATCCATATTATCTGCTTGAACTTTCCCTTTATATATTTTAATTCCTTTCTCAATAGAATGAAGAGAAAGTATGTGATCAAGCTGACCAAGTGAATCCTTTAGTTTAAGATCTGAAATTTCCTTCTCCAGTTTCTTTTTAGTATCGAGAAGTTCATCAATTCTGTGGCTGAATTGGTTCATATGTTCAAGCTGCGACTGAATATATTTTTCAACCCCAGCTCCAGTAACAGCTTCAATCCTTCTTACACCGCTTGCAATGGAAGCCTCACTTATAATCTTGAACAGACCAATCTCTGAAGAATTTTTTACGTGAGTGCCCCCGCAGAATTCCATTGTAAAATCTCCGAACTGAACCACATTGACTTTATCACCATACTTATCACCAAAGAACATTAATGCACCCATTTTCTTTGCTTCATCAAAAGGAATATCACGATGATGATACATCGGAAGATTTCTTCTCAACTGCTCATTTACAAGAATTTCAATGTCTCGCAATTCTTCATGACTAGGTTTTGTGAAGTGTGTAAAATCAAATCTAAGATGATCAGGCCCAACGTAAGACCCTGCCTGGTGAACGTGAGTTCCGAGAATCTTTCTTAATGCAGCATGAAGAAAATGTGTAACAGAGTGATTGCGCATCACATCCCAACGGTATTTTGAATCAACTTCTGCAATTAACTTGAGTATCAGGTTGAAGAATTTTCTTGGAGTCGTTTTCAACAACATGAACAATCTTGTTCTCGACTTTTAGTAAATCAACAACATTAAATTTGTCATCGCTTAAAATGAGCGAACCTGTGTCATCAACCTGCCCACCAGATTCAACATAGAAAGGAGATTTATCTAAAATAACTAAATCCGTATTGCCATCCCGTTTGAATCCTGTGACCTTTGATTCACTTTTTAGTTCATCGTAACCGGTAAATTCCGTTGGTTCAGTGCTTGAAAATTGAAATCCTTTGGTATCATTAATTGATACATTTACAGACGCAAACTTATCTTTAGATGCTTCACGAGCTCTATCTTTTTGCTGGTTCATCAGTTCATTAAATCGAACTTCGTCAATTGAAAATCCTTTTTCAATTGCCATTATGTTGGTAAGATCGACCGGAAATCCAAAAGTATCATAGAGTTTGAATACATCTTCCCCAGGAATAAGTTTTTCGTTTTTCTTATTAAGCTTTTCAATTATTTCCTCGAACAGTTCAATTCCTCTGTCGAGAGTTGCATTAAAGCTTTCCTCTTCTCCTTTAATTACTTTCTTGATGTATTCTTTCTTCTCTTTTATTTCCGGAAAAACATCTCCCATCGTTTGAACAAGAACATCCACAAGTTGATAAAGAAACGGTTCGTTGAGATTAATTTTTCTACCATAGCGAGCAGCTCTTCTTAAAATTCTTCGAAGAACATAACCTCTTCCTTCATTTCCCGGAACAGCACCATCAGCAATTGCAAAAGTTAATGCACGAATGTGGTCAGCAATTACTCTCATTGGAATTTTAATTTCTTCTGACTTCTCAAGAGCTTCTTCAGAGAGATTCTTTTCAATTTTTATTTTACTGAGTTTTACAATTTCAGCTATTATCGGATAGAATATGTCAGTTTCGTAGTTTGATTTTTTATTTTGAAGAACTGCACAGATTCTTTCGAAGCCCATCCCGGTATCGACGTGTTTTGATGGAAGATCGTGAAGTTTTCCATTTTCATCACGGTCGTATTGAATGAAGACGAGATTCCAGATTTCAATGCATTCTGGTGTACCTGCATTAACGTAATCCGGATTTTCGTAATCGTCACCAACGTTGATATGAATTTCTGAACACGGACCGCAGGGACCAGTTTCGCCCATTTCCCAGAAGTTATCTTTCTCTCCAAACTTTAAAATGTGTTTTGGGTTGATGTCAGTTTTTGTTTTCCATAATTCAAATGCTTCGTTATCATCTTTATAAACCGTAGCCCAAAGTCTTTCCTTTGGAAGTTTCCAGACTTCAGTTAAAAGTTCCCATGCCCATTCGATTGCTTCTGCTTTGTCGTAATCACCAAAAGACCAGTTGCCAAGCATCTCAAAAAATGTATGGTGATATGTATCGTGTCCAACTTCTTCAAGATCATTATGCTTACCACTTACGCGGATACATTTCTGAGTATCAACAGCACGTGTATAATCTCTTTTTCCTTTTCCAAGAAATACATCTTTGAATTGATTCATTCCGGCATTTGTAAAAAGTAATGTTGGATCATCGAATGGAACCACAGGTGCAGATGCAACAATTTTATGTTCCTTGCTTTTGAAGAAATTAAGGAACTGATTTCTTATTTCATGAGATGTCATTTTTTCCTTTATCATTTAACAGATTAGTAAAAATAATAAAATAGGGCATAAGCATGAACCATATACACCTGCTTTGTAGAGCAATTATACTGTCATAACAATTTTTTTATTTGGTTAAAGAGGTGTTTCCACAGAGGCGCGACTGCCTGCTATCAGTGGTCATTTTTTCTTTAATTAAGTAATTAAAAGACTGAAAATTGATGCTACCAATCGATTTAATTCCAATTGTTAAATAAAGCTAATGGTACTCAATTTGCTTGAATTTTATGGCTTTTTGAGCTCTAACAAAGAAATCGTATAAGAATCTGAAGACTCTAAAAGTAAAAGACTATGAAATCGAGATTGATCTTTAGTCGGGACTCATCATCAAAAACAGAAATTCCTTTTTTAAGGGGTAAAATGAGATATGTTTAAGAAAAGAGATATAGAATTAATCATACTGGAGGTACTAGGATGCCCGGATGAGGTCGACAAAAAAAGCCTTCAGTTTTTAAAGGAGAATGATGAATCATTTTGCTGGAAAGAACTGGGAGAATGTCAAAATCTTTCAGCCTTACTTCCTTCGATATTAAAAACAGATACTCCCCCCATAGAAACAAAAGAAGTATTAGTTAGAAAGTTGAACAGAATAATATTCGGAAGGGAAGATATCGGTCAACCAGGAAAATTTGTTCCGGTAAAGAAAATTCCGAAAGAAGAAAATTTAGAAGAAGTACTTGCCCAAAATAAAATTGACTGGGGGTCGTTATCTGTTGCAGAATCATCATCAAAACCGCTCAATGGTTTTATGGAAGTCAAATCCAAAACTACTTCAATAAAAAAAGACACAGTTCAATCAAATGAAATGGAAATGATGATTACGTATCTGATAAGAGTAGTTCCGATTTCAAGACCGAAAAAAAAGTGAAGGGTTCTCCAAGACTCAAAAAGTATATTTTAGTTTCAATCTTCCTCTTTGTTGTAATTGCCTCAATATCTGCTTATTTATTTTTCTATACTAATTCTGAAACTGTGCAAGTTGCGGAAGAAAAAAAGCCTGTTGATACTATCGTTGATACTGTCGTCGCTACTGTAGAAGAATTTAGTTACGACAGTGTAAAAGGATTTGAGCCCACAGTAGAAATTAAAGAAGTTCAACAAGTTGAAATTTTAAACAAACCTCAGAATGAGAAAAATGTTCTCCCAAAAGCACCACCTAAATTACCCGATCCAATTGAAGCACCTTTGATTACTGCTCAGGAAGTTGTGAATGAGGAAGATCCGAAAGTTGAGGAAGAAATTTCCGTTCCCCCACCAAAGGAAGTAATTGAAGAAACCGAAGAGCCAACTTTTTTTGTTGCTGTTGAAGAAATGCCTCAACCAATAGGAGGGCTACAGGGAATCCAGGAAAAGATTTCATACCCGGAAATTGCAAAGCGAGCTGGTGTAGAAGGCAAAGTATTTATAAAAGCTTTTGTTGATGAAACCGGAACTGTAGTCAATGCTGAAGTAGTGAAAGGCATTGGCGGGGGATGTGATGAAGCAGCACTTGAAGCCATTCTACAGACTAAATTTACTCCGGGTAAACAACGGGGGAAACCAATTAAGGTGCAGGTAACTGTACCTGTCGTTTTTAAACTTTGATAAAATATTTTATAGAAGTTAAAATCTTACTGGTAGTTATTTTAACAGATTGCGTTTACCATCTGAAAATTATCCGTTCATTCCTGCCATTTTAATTCATTTAACCCTATTTAGAAATGGTACTTAAATTGCTTCTATTAAATAATAATTTTAGTTTTAACAGAGAAATATTCATTATTAGAAGGGAGAGACCGAAGTGGCTGATAGCAATTCCTTAACAGATGCTGAAATAATGTTAAAGGTTGCAGGATATGATTCTAAGGCATTAGAACAATTGTATGACCGATATGCTCCTATCCTCTACACTTTAATTAAAAAAATAGTTACCGATAAAGATACAGCCGAGGAAATTCTTTCTGAAGTGTTTGTTGTTGTTTGGCGGCAAATAGATCAATTCGATTTCAAATCTAACAACGTTTATTCCTGGTTAATCACTTTGGCGCGCAATAAAGCAATTGATGTATTAAACAGGAATGGTGGCAAAATTATGCCAGAGTATAATGATGACTATGAAAGAGAAAATATAATTCCAAAACTTTCTCCAGAAATAGAAGCATTGGAATTGGCAGATGTTCTTAATAGTAGAGAAAAATTAGAAAATGCTCTCGGTAGTTTAACAGATGCACAAAAGTACGTTTTAGAATTAAGCTACTATGGTGGAATGGATCAAGAAGAAATTGCTGCCAAGTTAAACATTCCAACAGTAACTGTTAAATCTAAATTACAGGTTGCATTCGGAAATTTAATGCAGAAAGTTTCGGAGGCAAAATAGTATTATGGATAAGAAAAAAAGTCTGGATCTAATAAAACTGGAAGTCTTGGGCTGCCTTAACGATAAGGATAAGGAAAGTCTGGAAGCGATGAAAACTGAAGGTGATGAATTTCCCTGGAAGGTACTTGGAGACTATCAGAATCTGATTGCCCATCTTCCCCTGGCACTTGAGCTCAAATATCCCGCAAGTGATATAAAAGATAAAACAGCTACAAAGCTTTATAATATTAGGGATCAAATAAAAGCTAAAGTTGAAGCCAAAAAAGCTCTGGAGATGCCTGCACAACCAATCGAAGAAATATCTGAACCCGAAGAAAGTATTGAAGTATCGGAAAATTTTGAAGAAAATGTAACCTCTGAACAAATCGAAGTTGAAGAAAAAGTATTTGCTGAAGTGGAAGAGGGAGTGCATTTCAATGCTGATGAAAGTACTCCGAGCAATGATGAACCAGTTAAGTTTGTAAGTAATTTTAAAGAAAAAAGTGAACCAGAGAATCTGCCTCGTCAGATCTCTGAAATAGAAACTAAAGAACCATTAAAAACAGTTGTTGATAAAGATATTATTGAAAAAGTAACACGCGATTACATCAAATCTCATATGGAACGTGAAATTGAATCATTGAGTAAGAGCGTGAAGAAGAATAAACTATTAAGCTTTATTCTGTTTGCTATTTCTATAATTTTAATCGTAGCCCTGTACTTTATCAAGTAGCATAAATATAATTACAAATCCAATCTAATTTTTCTTATCAATATCTTTGTTTGGTAATTGCTGCCTTATTTAACCCTCATTAAAAAAATGAGGAGCAGAAAAATTATCATCACTGGCCAAAGAAAGTTTAATACAGGTAAAATCGAAAGAAGAAATGACTTTAAGCCCCAATGACTATTTGCAATGATCAGCGTTATTCCAGCAGTAAAAAAAATAATTGAAATAAAGAAAAAAATTCTATGTGTTGATGTTGATATATAGAGCATCAGTAAACCTGAACCGCCAAATATTAGAATGATTGGGACGTAAACCGCATCGCTGATATTCAGGTTAAATTTCTCGGTAATTAAAAAGTATACTCCGAACAGAAAAATTATTGAACCAAGAAAAACTGACGGCCTGTTCTGCCGGATTGTTTCAGTGTAAACAAGAGCAACTCCGATCACTAATAAAGAGTAAGCTAAAATATCTGTGAGAACGATGGAAATAATATTAAATACTGAAAGCAGAAAAGTTAAAATGATGAATAGAACAATAATTAATGCAAGATCATTTAATTTCATTAAAGTATTCTCTGTCCCATACTGGATGCAATAAGCTCGGATGTGAAATCCGCACTCTGGTTTTTAAGATCAAGAATTGGATTCAGCTCAGCCACTTCGAGAGAGGACATACAACCACACTCAGCAATGGTTTCCATCAATAGATGTGCTTCGCGGTAACTCAGTCCACCGGATACGGGTGTTCCAACTCCAGGAGCAACTGAAGGATCGACGCTATCAACGTCGAAACTAATATGTATATGATCAACTTTCTCACGAAACTGCTTCAACACTTTCGCAATTATCCTGTGGATACCGAGCTTGTCAATATCATTCATCGTATAAATCGGAATGCCCAGTTTCTTTATGTTTACTTTTTCAGCTTCATCAATGCTTCTAATTCCAATGAGTGCACAATTCTCAGGATCCAGTTTTGGTGAGAATTCAAGAATGTTTACCAGCTCATCACAACCAAGACCCAACAGTGAAGCAAGGGGCATTCCGTGAATATTTCCTGATGGGCTTGTTTCATCCGTATTCATATCACTGTGAGCATCAATCCAAATCACACCCAATTTATAATTTCTTTTTTTACAATAGGAAGCAATCCCGGAGATAGTTCCCAAAGCCATTGAATGATCACCGCCAATGCATAATGGAAAATCTCCCTTCTCTAAAACTTTTACAACTTTATCGGCCAGTAGTTTGGATGTTTTAATAATTTCATCCAGATATTTTAGTTTCGGATTCTTGATTTTCTGTCTTTCCATTATTTCAATTTTTATATCGCCGTAATCATCAACCTTATATCCTAGCGATTCAAGTTTTGTTTGTAAACCTGCAATTCTTAGTGCGGAAGGACCCATATCTACTCCACGACGGTCAGCGCCAAGATCCATCGGAAATCCTATTATCGAAACATTTTGTTTAGGTATGCTTTTCATTCTAATTATTTTTTTATTCAATTGAGTATTGTCAAAATAATTATAAAGAAGCTCATACTCAAAAAACTCACTTCATCAAACAAAACTATTCAGTATATTTTGTGAAGAATAATAAAAAGTTTAATTCAAGTTAATCTGATAAAATAATATGTTGTTTGGTGAAGAACCATTAATAAGCGTTGGAATTTTAATCGGTAAGAGTATTAAGTTCGAGCTGCATGGAGATTTCAGCGTTTTGGGATTCAAGGATAATTTTAGTGGGGTTTATACTGCTGAAATCAAAGATAATGAAATAACCTGCAAAAGTAGTAAGCACGAAATTAAAGTAAATGATAAAATAGAATTTATTCCCTCCGACCCGATCTCAGAATCTTTCCTCTTACGAGATGTTATCATCGGAAACAAGTTTCATTGGGAACGAAAAGAGAAACAAAGATTTATTTATTCCCTTCTTTTACAAAAATCAGGAAATGAAATTGTTGCAATTAACCATATACCACTTGAAAGATATTTAACCAGTGTGATCTCATCTGAAATGAGTGCTAAAAGTTCTATTGAATTATTAAAAGCTCAAGCTGTAATTGCAAGAAGCTGGGTGTTGGCTCAAATCCAAAAATCAAAAAAACTGATAGAAGAAAGAGAAACACACGAAACATCTCTTGAATTTAAAGATGAATTAATAAGATGGTATGACAGGGAAGACCATAAATTGTTTGACGTCTGTGCCGATGATCATTGTCAGAGGTTTCAGGGAGTTACAAAAATAATATCAGATGCTGCATTTAATGCTGTAGAACAGACAAAAGGTATTGCATTACTTAGCAACAGCGAAATGTGCGATGCAAGATATTCAAAATGCTGTGGTGGTCTTACAGAATCATTTGAGAATGTTTGGGAGCCTGTAAAGCATCCTTATTTAATATCGGTTGTGGATTACAAATTTGAACCTGAAAATTTTAATCTTGACTTTTCTGATGAAGAAAATTCAGAAAAATGGATCAGTGGCAACCCGCATTCGTTTTGCAATACATCAGATCGAAAAATACTTTCACACATACTTGTTGATTACGATAGAGAAACTAAAGACTTTTTCAGATGGAAAGTTGAATATTCTCAGGAAGAATTATCCGCCCTATTGAAGGAGAAGAGCGGAATTGATTTTGGAGAAATTATTGATCTCATTCCGGCGGAAAGAGGCGATTCTTCACGTATAGTTAAGCTTAAAATAGTTGGAACTAAAAAAACTTTATCTGTGGGTAAAGAATTGGAAATCAGAAGATTTTTATCAAAAACTCATTTGTATAGTTCGGCTTTTATTGTGAAGAAGATTGGTAAAAATATTCCGGAAAAATTTATTATTCATGGTGCAGGTTGGGGGCATGGTGTTGGGCTATGCCAGATAGGTGCTGCTGTTATGGCTGAGAAAGGTTACAATTTTGACGAGATATTATTGCACTACTTTAAGAATTCAGAATTGAAAAAAATATACTGATAAGTTTTAATGAAAATACTTTATTCCTGCTTATCAAAAAGCTGGGGTGGCTTGGAAATGTTCACTCTAACTTCAATTCAGCAACTTCTAAAAAGAGATATTGCCGTTGAACTTATATGCTCTGCTGATTCCAGGATTCATATTGAAGCAAACAATATGGGAATTATGCTTCATCCGGTTAAAGCCAGCAGTTATTTTCATCCCATTACCACTTTTAGAATTTCACTATTACTCAGAAACAGTAAATACTCTCTTGTACACACTCAGACATCAAAAGACTTGTGGCTGCTTGTTCCCGCACTATTTTTAGCTAACAATAAAATACCTCTCTTTCTTACAAAGCAGGTGGGCTCGTTTATTGTTAAAAAAGATATTCTACATAGCCAGTTATACAAGAGAGTAAGAAAAATTTTTGCGATCAGTACTGTAATAAAACAAAACCTGATTGATACAACACCAGTAAAATCTCAAAATATTATCATTGTGCCGAATGGAATTGATATAAATAAATTTGATCCCGAAAAAGTTGATGGTATAAAGGTAAGAGAAGAATTTAACATTACATCTGAAGAAATTGTTATTGGTATGCTTGCAAGATTTACACCTGGCAAAGGGCATGAGGAGTTTTTATGGGCAGCGAAAGAACTAAATAAAGAATATAAGAATCTTCAGGTATCTGATAGTTGGTGAACCAAGCAGAGGTGAAGTTGAATACGCAGAAAAAATAAAACAGCTTGCAAATGAATATGGGTTGGAGAATATACACTTTACCGGTTTCAGAGGAGATACACCAGAAGTGCTAAACGCAATGGATATTTTCGCTTTCCCATCTCATTCAGAAGCTTTTGGAATAGCTCTTGTTGAAGCTATGGCAATGAAGAAACCTTCTGTCTGTTCAAAAGCTGAGGGAGTGCTCGATATCGCTGTTGATAATGATACTTCCTTTCTCTTTGAAAATAAAAACGCTGCTGATTTGAAATCAAAATTGAAAATGTTGATAGAATCAAAAGAAACGCGTATTAGTTTTGGTGAAAATGCAAGGAGGCGAGTTATTGAAAATTTCGATATTGAAATCATTACAGACAAAGTTGTGAAGATTTATTCTGAAGCAATTACTGGGGTTGCCTGAGAAATGGATTCGATTAATAAAATTACTGTAGCAATTTTCTCATTCGATAAAATGATTACAGAAAAAATTATATCAAATCTGAGAGAAATCAAATTAGTTGCAGAGATAATAGTTATATCAGATTCTGAAATCGGTGAGAATATAAGTTTGGTAAAGTCAAGTTACCCTTTCAGCGGCGATGCAATCAAAAAAGTAATTGAAAAAAGCTCAACAAATTATTTGATGTTTATAAATGGAAGCAGAATTTTAGAGATGACTGGGAATGGTGTTGAAAAATTTATATCTGCAGCAAAAAATACAAATACAGGTTGGATTTATTCTGATTACAATGATAAAGAAGGAGAAAAAAATTCTCACCATTCATTAATTGATTATCAAACAGGTAGCATCAGGGACGATTTCGATTTTGGGCAATGTTTTTTAATCAATGTCGATTCAGCCAGGAAATGGTTGCCTAATTTATTCTCTATTAAAAATAAATTACTTTTCTCGGGATTATATGATTTAAGATTGACTATCTCACGAAAATCTGCTTTGTTAAGAATACCTGAGCCTCTTTACTCAGTTGAAATTCTTGAGGAATCTTCCGAATCAGAAAAAATATTTGAATATGTTGATCCTAAAAACAGGCAGGTTCAGATTGAAATGGAACAAGTTGCCACACATCATCTTAAAGAAATTGATGCATATATCAATCCATCAAATAAAAAATTGGTTAGCTTTGAAAATAATTTTAACTTGTGAAGCTTCGGTTGTAATACCAGTTAAAAATAGAGTGGATACAATTGGTGACGCAATCAAATCCGCTTTAACACAAAAGACTAAATTTAGTTTTAATATAATTATTGTAGATAATCACTCAGATGACGGCACTACAGAAAAGATAAAAATATATTTCCACTGGAGATAAAAGAGTTATTCATATCATTCCCCAAAGAATGATTTGGGTATCGGCGGCTGTTGGAACGAAGCAATCGGGCATCCTGAGTGCGGTAAGTTCGCTGTTCAACTTGATAGCGATGATCTTTATTCTGATGAAAATACGCTACAGAAGATTATTGATAAGTTTTACGAAGAAAATTGTGCAATGGTTATAGGCAGCTATATGTTGACTGATTATGATCTGAATGAAATTCCTCCCGGAATAATTGATCATCGTGAGTGGACAGACGAAAACGGACACAATAACGCACTTAGAATTAATGGACTTGGTGCACCAAGGGCTTTTTATACTCCAATCATCAGAGAAGTAAAATTCCCGAATGTCAGCTACGGTGAAGATTACGCGGTTGCTTTAGCTATTTCACGTCAGTACAAAATAGGAAGAATTTATGAGCCGGTTTATCTCTGCAGAAGATGGGAAGGAAACACAGATGCCTCACTTTCAATTGATAAACAAAATTCAAATAATGTCTATAAAGATTCTTTGCGGACAAAAGAAATAAAGTTGCGTCAGGAACTAAACCGAAGTAAGAAGCAATGAAATTGTCCGAAGAAATATTTTTCAGCGATTCTCAAATCCAGAATTTAATCAGCCAGAAAGATTATTCATCAGCCGCAGACTATCTTTTTAACTCTCAACTAAAAAGCTGGTCGTTGATGAATAAAAATTACGACGCTTTAAAAAACATTCAAACAAAATCCTTTTGGTTTGAAGGAATGAAACTGAAAGTGCAGTTTAATCCCGAAAGAATTAAATCAACATCTGCAAAAGTAGATGAAAGCTCAATAGCCAATCGTGCTTGTTTTCTTTGCACAGAAAATCTTCCTGAAGAACAAAAAGGAATTTTAATCAGAGAAGATTTCATTCTTCTCTGTAATCCTTATCCAATATTTCCGCAGCATTTTACAATTGCTTCTTTAGATCATAAACCACAGCAAATATCTGATTCTTTTAATGAGTTTCTTGAGATATCAAAACTACTTTCACCAAATTATACATTGATTTACAATGGACCAGCCTGTGGTGCATCTGCTCCTGATCATTTACATTTTCAAGCTGGAACCAGACAGTCAATTCCTATTGAAAATGATATTCAACAAATGAAAAATGATTTCGGGCAGATTGTCCAGGAAAATGAATTCATTACAACCACTTTTATAAATGATGGTTTACGGAGAATAATTTTTATTGAATCTACTGATCGATCACATTTAGAAAAAACTTTTAGAAAAATATTTAAAGAGTATGAAAATCTTAATTCTGCTGAACCAGAACCAATGATGAATTTACTCTGCACTTATGATAAAGAGTTTGGCTGGAATGTAATAATTTTTCTTAGAAGCAAACATAGACCGGAGTGTTTCTATAAAGATGATCCTGATAAAATACTTAATCAGTCCCGCTGCTATAGATTTGGGAGGATTGATTATAACTCCAAGGAAGGAAGACTTTGATAGAGTTGATAAAGAATTAGTAAAAAAAATATTTAACGAAGTTTCCCTCGATCAAAAAACATTTTCATTGCTTGCAGAAAAAATAAAGGCTGAACTAAATTAATCCATTAAACCTGAAGGTGTTTGAGGGGTTGAGATTAACTTTGAAAAAATTTCCCATCTTTTTGCCAGATTATCCTTTGTCCCTCCGTTCTTATCCAAATATTCTTCTATAATAATTCTACCCATATTATAGGTAACCACGTAGCTTCTGTAAGTTTCTATAAACGAAAGATATTTCTCTGCTCTTTCCTTCGTTCTAAGTTGAAACTTTTGCAGCCAGATCACAGTTTCTTCTTTTGTCCATTCATCATTAAGATAATTTCTTGCAGCAAGCACTCCTGCACCATCAAGTTTTTTCTGAAGAGAAAGTACCTGATAGTAAAGATCAGCATTTTTTGTACTTATCCCAGCAAGAGGAAACAAGACTTCTTTTTCGAAATATCATCCTCTCATCTCCGGGAAAAATAAGTTCTTCACCGACAACTGCAGTGCCTTCTGCAATCAGTGATTGAGGTGAATAGAGAGGATAAACAGTGTATTCAATCCACCCTTTGTCTTTAACAAGATTTTGTTCAAGAAGAATATTATAAACGTGATGCCCAGGATAACCTTCGTGAGCAGCTAGACCAACAGCACCATCAATGTATACAGGGAAATCTGTCGCTATTTGTATCACGCTGAAAAGATTTCCTTTGTACCAGTTGTATGCACCCCATGGTTTGTTCGTAACATATTCTGCTTTAAAATTTTCACCTGCGGGTAGATTAATATACGTGGCAGTTCTGCTTCTGCATTCATTTACAGCCACATCGAATACTTTAGCTATTTTGTTTTTGGGTATCACAAAATCTTTTCTTAAATGCTATTATTCTATCAGTAATGTCACCGGTTCCGGGAAGAATATTGTCGAGTTCATCAATTATCTTTTTAAGACTATCTTCTGATTCTATTGTTGGTGTAACATCATATAATGCTCTTGATTCAAGTCTAAGTGGAAGAACCGAACCATTCAAAATTATTATTCGGGCTTTTACGGCAAAAAGCTGTTTGTAGAGATAACGGTACCTCAGAGTCTCAAGTTCGGTTGCGTTATATTCGCTTAAAAGTTCGAGTTCGTTTAAAAGAGAATCTGCTGTGGAGACTAATTCGCTGAAAGCAGTTGAATCAAGCTGAAGATTTTCTTCTTTCGGTTTCCATTCTATTGGTCCGTAATATGCATCCACGTACATTGGATCGTACTTACCTACTTCAAGCACTAACTTTACATATCCTTCTGCAATGCCGTTCATTTTTAATTCCAGATCGCCAAGTTGTTTTTGATTTTTCTTTTCACCGCACGATACTATTAACAAAATAAAAAATAATGATACGATTATTCTATTCACTTCTTTTCCTTCTTGCATCAATGAATGATTTAATTGCGAATATTAAAAATACTAAACAGATTACAGCCATTATTGCCTGAATTGTAATTGCTGATGGTCTTTCAAAAACTTCTCCGCCAAGCATTCGGAAGAATTTAATTAATCCTCCGACTGTTCCACCAAATCCCAGAAGCATTAGAACAGCAGCTCCGTGCATTGCATGCTTCAAATATTTTTCATTGAGACCAAGAAAACCTAAGATCAGAACAGGGATTCCGAGAAAAGTTGGAATGAGTGCTGTTATACTTTCACTGCTAATGCCGAAGTAACTAATTAGTCCTAGGATTATCAGAATTATGCCGAATGTTATTGAAATTTTTGCCATTGGTTCCCAAATGTTTTTTGTTTGATGTGTAAAGTTACTAAAACAGGGATAATGATTTAATGTGATTTTGCTAACTCTGAAAGTGCTTTTACTGTCTTCCAGTTTCTAGAAGTACCAACTACCTTGAGCTTATTCTCGAATAAATTGTTATTCAGTTTAGCTTTGCCAAAACCATTTGGAACAAATAAGTAAATATGTTTTCCCTCAATAAAGTATTCTTCCGGTGAATAGTTAGTTGCTGCCAATCTTTCAATGTTTTCATACGGATGGAGTTTCTGAAAGGAAAGTTACGCACAATTTTTCAACATCTTTTTTCCTTTTGATAAAAGGATTGTTTTTAAGTACATATTCAATTTCTTCAGGATTGACTACAATAACCTTGACATCAAACCCAAATTTATTTTTTATAGTGGAGGAGATTTTAACTTCAAGCTTTTCACTGGATTTTTCCTTGGAAGAGAAAATTACATTACCACTTTGTATGTATGTTTGAACATCCTAAAAGCCCATCTCCTCAAACAACAATTTAAGCTCGGACATTTTGATTATCTTTTGCCCGCTGACATTGATTCCTCTTAGTAAAGCAATAAACTTTTTCATTAATTTAATTTCAATATTCTGAAGCCAATACCTTTTACATCAAATGAGATCATATTCTCATTTATTCTAAAAGTATCACCAGTAATTAAATCAGTTGCTGTGTTCAAGTTGTAAATTGCCGGAAGATTTAAGATTAATCACTTGTTCATTTTCACTCTTATTTAAAACTACCAGTATTCTTTCATTCATATCTGATCTTACATACGCATAAATATTTTTATCAGCCTGAAGAGTTAGAAAATCACCATATCGCAAAGCAGAATGATCTTTTCTGATATGAGTTAGTTTGCTAACATCTTTAAAAGTCTGCTTTTCAAATTCATTCAGATTGTTATCAAATCTCATCATTCTTCTGTTATCAGGATCGTGAGCACCGGTCATTCCAATTTCATCTCCATAATAGATAATAGGCACACCGGGAATTGTAAGAATGTACGCAAGATGCAGTTTCATTTTATCATAGCTGGAGGGATTATCAACTTTAGGCGGATTTGTCCACGCAATCTCACTTGCTCTTCCATCGTTTATTTCAAGATCGCCATCTGCATAAGCCATATAGCGAATTTTGTCGTGACTGCTTACAAGATTACCCATCAAATGGTTTACACCGTAAACCTGAAAGGTTTTCTGCATTTGTAAATCCAAAAGCTCAAAAGAATTTTCTTTCTGCAGAAAAACTGGTATTGCCGTATCATAAAGATTAAAGTTGAATTGTGCATTAAGTTGTCCATTGTTAACGTAAGAACTTATAAGACCATATCCACCGAAAGACTCGCCTATCTGGTAAACTTTTGATTGATTGGCCTGTTCAAAATTTTCATTTATTTTTTTTGTCAGCAGATCTCCAGAATTCATGAGGAACATGCTTTACTGCATCGTGTCTGAAACCGTCAGCACCAGTTTCCTTCAGCCACCAGACTGCATTGTCTGTCATTGTTTCCAGTGCTTCTTTTGAACCAACAAAATCAAAAGAAGGCATGTATGGTTCAAACCAGGTTGTCAAACGATATTCATCCCACAAGCGAAGATTTTTTCTTCCGTCTGGCAATTCAAGAACACCAAACCAGTCACGATGTTCTTTCCACAATGGATGCTCTTCGTGAATGTGATTTGCCACAAAGTCAATAAAACATTGATATCATTCTGATGTGACTTGTTTACAAATTCTTTTGCTAAATTCATATCGCCAAAATGTTCTTCAACACCTTGAAAAGAAACCGGCCAATAACCATGATATCCTGTATAATATCTATGCGGTGGTGGATATTCCATGTATGCATTATTTGTATTATCCACAATCGGAGAAATCCATACCGTATTTATACCAAGAAGATTAAAATATCCTTCGTTTATTTTATTGATAATACCCTGAAGGTCGCCACCATTATAATTGGCAGGTTTGAACAATGAATCATGGTTTATCGGATTATCATTTGATGGATCACCATTGTTAAATCGATCTATCATCAATGAATAAATAATAGCATCGTACCAGCTTTTGGGTGACGTTGTTAGCAACTGCTTTTCCATCAATAATCCAGGTTGACTGAATGTTTGAAAATTTCCCTTCTGCTCTTACCGCAACCCGCAGTAGTCTTTCTCCATCAATAAGGTCATCAGGAAAAAGAACAGATATTTTATGACCATCAACTTTTATCAGACTTGGGTTAATTAACTGATTATCTAATAATGCGACTACGTTCGCTTCCTTTGATTAAAGGCGAATAGTCTCCTTCGAAATAATAATTAAATCTTTTTGTTTGATCTTCAGCTTCGTAGTTCAGGCAATGAAGATACATCTTATCTGTTCGTTCAGACTCAATAATTAAAATAGAGTTGTAATCACCGAGACCATTTGGCACTTTAACTGGATTCTGCGGATCAATTAGTTCTTTTCCATCTATAAAAAATTTGTATTCATACCTTCCCGGATCAAGGGGCACGGTTATTTCATAAATGCCATTACCATCTGAATCATCCATCGGAAGATTTCCTCTATCCCAGCTATTAAACTGACCAAATAGATTTACATGTTTTGGTTTTCCTTTTGGTTTATAAGTGAAAAGATATTTTTTTCGGGGATGAAGTTTGAATGGAATCTGGTACAGCTGATTTTCAAAATTAAACCCTAATACATCTAAACCTGTAAATCCATCCTTCGCTTTTAGCTTTAGTATATTGCTTACCGTGTCGTGAACGATAACCAGGTTTTCATTTGGTACGAAGGTTAAATTATAATTTGGAGCGTAAAAAAGGTCACTGATTACAATTTCTTTTTCAACGCTCTCTTCAAGATTTATTGGCTGAATTATATCCTGAATTTTATTTGAATGATTTTGTGAACAGCCGAATGAAAGTAAAAGCAGCGGGATTAAATAATAGATATTTTTCATCTGAATCTTAAGTTAAATTAAATAAATAAATATGAACGGTTGAACAAAGTTAATAAGAGGAGAGGAGAATTTCTGTAAACTTTTTTTATCAGATAAAAATGTGTGTTATTTAAGTTCCCCTTTATCAGTGAGCAGAATGCAATGGTTGTGTTTTTTCATTCCGATTATTGGGTAGTAATCAACTGCAGCAGGAGCAAAAAGCAAAATAAGAGTTGCTTGCGGAGTTTGCTTTTTAGTTTCTTCAATTAATGTTTTACCAATTCCCTTGTTTCTGATAGTTTATTATCGACTGCCAAATCTGATAAATAAGTGCAATAAGCAAAATCGGTGATTGACCGGGCAACACCAATAAGCTTTCCATCAAATCTTGCAGTAATAATCAGGTTTGCATTTTCGCACATTGTTTTTATACGGCTGCGAATCATTGACTGGTCTTCGTTCGCCAAGAGTACTTCTGTTTAAAACATCGATGAATTCAAAAGGATTAAGTTTGCTTTCAACTTTATATATTAATTTTCATTCCATTTTTGACAAAGTGAATATCATCAATCCAGACTGCTCCCACACCACTTACAACCACATTTAGTTTTAATTTGGTCAGGCATTTCATACTTTCTTTAAATTGAAAACTGTAGTGATAGTTTTCCAATCTGTTGTTCCAGATATTACTGAGTCAAAACCTCTCGAAAAGAACTCACCCTTATCGTTGAAAACGCACCACATTTCAAGATAAACCTGTCCGTTTAAACTCTCTGATTTTATTTTAGCTTCATATACTAACTGAGTATCATCTGTATTCAGATCATCAATACTATAAAGTTGAATTACGACTGGTCCTGTTGCATCAATCTTTATTGATCCATTACCATCACTTGACACTCTTTCATCAAATTTAATTCCTGATTGAGTGATTATTCCATTTAAATTATCAACTGAATAGTGCTTCAGTTCTTTGTTTGTTTGTTTGAAGGCTGCAGGAAATAAAAAGGGAAATTAAAACCAAAAGCGAGATGATAAAATATTTGTTCATTACCACTACTCCTATGAATTAAAGATTCAAAAGAAAAATCCGAACAATATAAAAAAGCGAAGAACAATTGCTTATCCTTCGCTTTAAATAAGAGAAACAGAATTACTTTAGAATAGCATCCTTTGCAGCTTTAGCAATTCTGAATTTCAAAACTTTTCTTGCAGGAATTACAATTGATTCGCCAGTAGCAGGGTTTCTTCCCATTCTCTGCTGTCTCTGGGCGACTTTCAGCTTGCCAAGTCCTGGAACTACGAATTCATTCTTAGCTTGCTTGTATGAAAGTTGAGCCAACTCATCCAAAAACTGTGCTGCAACTTTTTTGGTAGTTTTGGTTTTGGTGGCAAGATGTGTAATAACCTGGCTCTTCGTCATTGATTTAGCCATTTGATCCCTCCGATTAAATGTTAATGTTTCTTACGGTTGAAAAATACTTAATATTTATTGGAAACAAAATAATTTTTAAAAATTAATTATGCTCAAACCCCTGTAAATACGGCTTAAAATGAGAATCGACTTTCCGATTCTTTGAGTAGATTGCCTTGTAATTTTTTTACTCTTCTATAATTCTCTATTTTATTTTTGTTAATTGAAGATTTTTCTGAAGTACAATTAATGTTAAAGCAGCTTATCAGCACTCTTACTTTTCTCTTCTTTTGTCTTTCCGCAAAACGGCGATTCGTTATTAATTCAAAATAATCAGAGCAAATTCGATACGACATTTGTGGAAACAGCTGATACTCTATTCACTTCAGATTCGACAAAAACAGAACAAACGACAGCCAAAGCCGATTCCCTTATCCCAATCCAGGGGCAACCTCTAACGGATGTAAGTGCAATAATTAGCAGAAACACATTTCTGTTTGAAAATTACCGATATACCGGCGACCTGCTGAGATCATTCAACTTGAATTTTATAAAAGATCTTGGCTTTGTCGGCTATCCAAATGAAAGTTTTATTTATGGAGTTGGTAATGGTGCTGTTAGTTATATGCTTGATGGAGTTCTTTGGAATAACAGGTATACAAATTCACTTGATCTAAATTTGGTTCAGAGCGAGGATATTGATTCGATTGAAATTGTTCCTTCGCCTCGTGGATTTTTATATGGATCTTACAATAACCCGGTCACCGTGAATTTTATTACAAGAGATTTTATAACTCAAGCACCCTACGCACGGATTAAGTATTACCAGGGACCAAATGCTGAAGCAATGATAGACGGAAGATTTTCGGCATTACTTGCAAAAAGATGGAACCTGTCCTTCGAGGTGACAAACAGAAGCATTGACAGCACATATACAAATACTGCATTTTCCTTCTGGCAGGTAAATGCAAAGCTGAAATATTTTTTATCAAATTCAGTTAATATAACAGGCTGGTATTACTTTGTCTCTACTAAACAAGGGTTAAATGGTGGAGTTAATGTTGACAGCGTTAGCAAACATTCCCCCGAGTTTTAATATCGATATGTATAGTCCTGAAGCACCGGTTGTATATCCAAGCCAGAAGCTTGATGTATTGCAAAATAATTTTGGACTGAGAACACTGGTTAAGCCTTTTGATAATTCAAAACTGGATCTGTCAATTTATTATAGATACAATCTGGATGAATTTACAAATTATATGAACAATGCAAATAGTAGTCAGCTATTAGAGAATACAAACTTATGGTGGCCAGATTAAATTATTCTTATACGTATAGATTTTATTACGTTACAATTATTAGGTGACTATGAGAAATACGAATTCTGAAATAGGCATTGATAGTACAAATACTTTAATGATGTTAAGAAATGATATGGTCTTGGCGGGCTATTATCTTTCACTACTTCTATTACTAAAATTAATATCCTGAAATCTACTTTTTTCTATAAGTATAGCTATGAAGACCTAACTAATTACAATCTAAATAGTTGTTGGATGTAGATTTAGAATATAATTTGATCGGAGATCTAGCAATCTATACTGGATATTCTCTTAGAGATGCCAGTGTATTTTCGGAGAAAGTTCCATCATTCGAAGCTGGTGTCACATATTCAATAATACCAATTTACATTTAGATTTGAAGTATTTCTATAATGAATATTCAATTTATAAGGATCTTGGACGGCTGGTATTGATTTATATCCCAAATTATTTATCTGAAAAAGTCAGAGGACTTGGATTGAATCTAAACTATAAATATTGGATTCTTCTATTGGAAACCAACACATCTTATTATTTTAAAGTTGATGAATGAGAGACCAAATAAATCTTACCCGATTGGCAATTTATAGGCGGACTTTATGTTAATGGTTTATTCTTCAATGATAATCTTGATCTTGAAAACCGGATTTAAATTTTATTACACAGGGGAAATTAATTCATCAGAATATTATTGGCTAGTAATGCCGTAACTGTTGAACCAACCAACAAACTCGATTTTACTTTAGCAGGCGAGATAAAAAAAGTTGCTATCGTTTATTTCATCTGGGAGAATTTGTTTGGCAACGAGTATTACATCACTCCATACTACCCAATGCCGGAAAGAAATATTCGATTTGGCTTAGCGTGGGAATTGTTTAACTAGTTCTCAACTTGTCATTGCGAATCCCGGCTTCGGGATGAAGCAATCTCACTCATATTCATCAGATTGCTTCGTCGTTTTACTCCTCGCAATGACAATGTGGTAAATTACAAACTCAGCATATCTTTAAACTTAACAGCCTGTCTTCGGGAAACTTCAACTTTGTGCCCGTCTTTCATTTTAACGAGCAAACCGCCATTCAACCACGGTTCGATTGAATCCACCCATTTCAGATTTATTATATGTTTCCTGTTTGCCCGGAAGAAAACTTTGTTGTCAAGTCTTTCATCAAGATAGTTTAGTGTGCGCAGGATCAGCGGTTTGTTTTCTTCAAAAAATAATCGAACATAATTTCCTTCAGACTCGAGTAATCTTATTTTTTCCAGTTTAACAAACCAGCAGCGGTCTCCATCTTTTACAAAAACCTGGTCATGTTCTGTAAGAATTTCAGAGTCCGTTTCAATCGCAGCTCGCTTTCTTCCTTTTTCAATCAGCTTGTTTACTGTTTCTTCAAGTCGTTTTGGTTCGATTGGTTTTAAAAGATAATCGAGTGCATTGTACTCAAAAGCTTTTAAGGCGTATTCATCATAAGCAGTAGTAAACACAACAACAGGAACGCTGTCGAGTTCTTCTAATAACTCAAATCCGGATTTACCGGGCATCTGTATATCAAGAAAGATGAGATCAGGTTTCAACTCCTGTATTTTTTCAAGCGCATCTTCCGAGTTTACAGCTTCGCCGACTATCTGAATATCTTTAAAAGGTGTTAGCAGTCGTTTTAATTCTGTGCGAGCTAATCTTTCGTCGTCAATTATTAAAGCTTTCATTTTATTTCCCTCTTAATTGTTATTGCTTGACCCTATAGGAATTTCGACTTCGGCGAGAACGGTGTCTCCATTCTCGTTTTTTATTGTAAAGTGTGCGTCATCACCAAAGAGCAAATTGAGCCGGTGTTTTGTATTGCTGACTCCAAACCCATGTGAGTTTTTTAACTGCTCTTCACTGAAACGTCCGCTGTTTCTTATTTCAATTCTTAATTTTGAACCATTTGAATTTGAGAGCAGCGTAGATTTTAATTGAATCTCCCCACCTTCTGTTCTTTTTGCAACACCATGTTTTATTCCGTTTTCAATAAGAGTCTGAATCATCATTGGTGGGATTTCAATTTTCTGAGTGCTTCTGTCAATATCAAGATTATACCTCAGTCTATCTTCAAATCGTATTCTTTCGAGGTCGAGATAATTTTTTACCGTTTCAATTTCATCTTCAAGCGGAACTCGTTCCATTCGTTCCATTTGAAGTGAATAGCGAAGTATGTTTGATAATTTTGTTATTGCAACTTTAGCTGAATCAGGATCTTCTTCGATCAATGCACGGATGCTGTTCATCGCGTTGAACATAAAATGAGGATTCAACTGTGACTTTAAAGTTTTCAACTCGTAATCTTTTACTGCTGCTTCCCAGATTAGTGATTCAATCTCCTTCTTCTTGTAGTTTTCCATATAATGAACTACAAAGTAGATCAGGTTCCATAAAAGAATGAGTACGCTGATATTGACGATCCCGCTAATTATTCTTGCAACATTAAATTCATCCTCCTCGAATGTTCCTGCAAAATAACTTGCTGCAAAAACAAAAATATAAATAATTAATCCTACAACTATACTCGACGTAATTACTCTAGGAATCGTTTTCTTTAGGGTAAGGTTAAGCCAGTTATTTTTCCTAATTACTCTGCGAAGAAGGTGAGTGAAAACTATGCCGAGCAGACCAAGAAATATCCAAACTAAAATTCTCTGCCAGGTAACCTCTTCGTAGGATGAGATGATGAAGAGATTTGTTCCGACGAAAGAAGACCAGCCGGAAACCTGGCTAATCCAATATATTTGCTTACGGTTCAATTTCATTTCTTTTATAGGATGCTGCCCTTTAATAGAATTCTGTAAAACTAAAGGTATTTTTTTCTCTTTTCTCATCAAATATAAACTTATTACTATTCAAGATGAATCAGCCAGGACATTGTCACAACGTGACAAGTAAGCCCCGTTTTCGATTCGGGGCTCATTTTACTGGTCAAACTTATTGAGTTAATAGAGGAGTGGCGGATTAATTTTTACAGCAGGCAATATATAAGTGATGGAAGGGTTTTACCTGCTATCTATTTTATTGATTTAAGTAAAGTATTTACAGCGAGATTATATCATTATAGATTATAAACGCCATCAGGAGCAATAGTAAAACAAATCCAGTGTTATTAATTGCAATTTTCACTTTTACCGGTATCTCTCTTCTTGAAATTGTTTCGATAATTATCATCAGAAGGTGTCCGCCGTCGAGAACAGGGAAGGGCATAATGTTTATCAACGCAAGACTGAGGCTAAGAACTGCAAGGAAGAAAAGAAAACTTTCTATACCAACATCAGCAGATTTTGCAGCAAGCTGCGCTATGCGTACCGGACCGCCGAAAGCTTTTCCAAATTCAACCTGGCCGCCGATAACTTTACTGGCAACACTAAAAGTAACTTTAGTAAGATTAATTAGATCAACTCCCGCAACATAAAACGATTCAAAGAATCCAAAAGTTTTATATTCGGTTTTTCCTTCGAATATATCATTGATTGCAATTCCGATTTTACCATCACTGCCGGGAACAACTGCGAGACCAAGTGTATCTGTTCCTCTCAGGATTTGTGTATTCAACTCAACTCCGGCATTCTGAGAAACTATTTGAATTAACTCAGATGAATTTCCAAGAGATTGTCCGTTAATTGAAAGAAAAATATCGCCAGAAAGAAGTCCTGCAGTTTCAGCCGGAGAATCTCTCACTACTTCAGCTACATAAGGTCTGTATCCTTCCGGTGTTATTAGCTCTCCTTTCTTTTCAATGTCAGGAATTCTGTTTCGCGGAATGAATAATTTTTCTTCAACACCGTTACGCAAAACTTTAATATTGAGATTCTCTCCGATAGTGTTGATATAAATTTCATTTCTAATATCATCCCAGGTTTCAACAGCAACACCGTTTATTGATTGGATTACATCACTCTTCATAAAACCAAGGGAATCAGCAGGGCTGTCAGTTTTTACGAAGCCAACTGTAGTTGTATATGTAACAGGCTTGCCTTTAAAAAAGTTAGAGCCCCAAAAGATGAGAACCGCAAGCAGTAGGTTCATTATTACGCCGGCTGTTATTACAAAAGTTTTCTGTAAGAAATTTTTAGATCGGAATTCATAGGGTTGTGGCTCTGTATTTGCAAATTCAGTATCGAAGCTTTCATCAACCATTCCGGCAATTTTCACATATCCGCCAAGAGGTAACATTGAAAGTCTGTAATCCGTGTTTCCTTCGCCATCAAAATCTTTTGGTAGGTCACCTAAAGTAAAGCCAGTTTTTTTATTATATCCGAAAAGTCTTTTTCCAAATCCAACAGCAAAAACATCGGCACGCATACCTGTAAGCTTGGCAGCTAGAAAATGTCCAAGCTCGTGAATGAAGACAAGTATTCCGATTGTAATCGCAAAATAAATTATATAATCCATTAAAAAAGTTTCTCCAATTAAGTTAGTGTAAGCACATATTCTCTTGTTTTCTTATCGCATTCGAATATTGTTTCCAAATCCGATGAAAAAATGTTTTCAACTTTATCTAAAGCTTTATTTATTAGCAAGGGAATATGTGAGAACTTTATTTCTTTATTTAAAAATTTACTTACTGCAACCTCATTTGCGGCATTCAAAATACAGGGTGAAGTTCCACCTGCATTTAGAACATCGAATGCCAGTTTTAAACACTCAAATTTATTGATGTCCGGCTCAAAAAAAGTTAATGAATTAATTGACGGCAGACTTGTTCTTTCAAAATTATTCTGAACTCGCTCCGGAAAAGTTAATGCGTATTGAATTGGAAGCTTCATATCCGGTAATCCAAGTTGAGCCTTAATTGAGCCATCAACAAACTGAACCATCGAATGAATAATTGATTGAGGATGAATTACAACTTCAATCTTTTCTGAAGGCAGTCCGAATAACCAATGTGCTTCAATTACTTCGAGGCCTTTGTTCATCATAGTAGCAGAATCGATTGTTATTTTGCTGCCCATTTTCCAGTTTGGATGATTGAGGGCTTCATCAATAGTTGCATTTTCAAAAAACGATTTATCTTTGTCGCGAAAAGGTCCACCTGAAGCTGTGAGAATAAGCTTTTCAACTTCGTTTAAATTTTCACCGACAAGACATTGATAAATTGCACTGTGTTCAGAATCAACAGGAATAATTTCGGCACTATTCTCAAGAACAAGCTTTGTTACAATTTCTCCGGCAACAACAAGCGTTTCCTTATTGGCAAGAGCGATTCTTTTTCCTCTTTTTATTGCCTCGATAGTTGGAGCTAAACCGGCGAAACCCGACCAGCGCCCCCATAAAAATATCATAATCTGTTTCTAGTGCAGCCTTAATTAATCCATTTTCTCCAACTAAAAATTCACAGCTTTTCGGAATTTTCCCTGAAATTTTTTTTGCCGCATTTTCATCTCTCACAACGACAACTTTCGGATTAAACTTGCTGATCTGTTCAAGAAGTAAATCGGTATTTGAATTTACAGTTAACCCGGTAACTTGAAAATTATCTTTTAAATTGCTGATCACATTCAAGCAGTTAACACCAATCGATCCTGTAGAGCCGAGTACAAAAACCTTTTTCATTGGGGTCAAAAATACTGAAAAACGGCTTAAGATTAAGCCATTGTTGGAATCTTTAACTGCTAGATTAAGCCATTGTTTGAATCTTTAACTGATTGCTCGTATTATTAAGTGCTTGAAATATAAACCTTTAATTGACCTTGAAAGCGGGTAATAAATTCTTATTTTGCAATGGTATGAAAATCAAAATTGCCGTTTTAATTTCAATTCTTTTAATGATCTCTGCTTATGCACAGCAGAGAAATGAGCAAAAGTTTGCACTCGCTCAAAGCTACGAACAAATTGGGGAGTTTGAATCAGCCGGAAAACTATATCAGGAATTATATGAATCCAATCCTACAAACCTGCAATATATAACAGCATTATACAGGATATATACACAAACAAAAAATTACGCAGCACTCGTTAATATTCTTGATCAAAGACTAAAGCAAAGCCCTGATGATATTGAAGCTTATGGAATGCTTGGCTCAACTTATTATTTAAATGGAAATGAAGAAAAAGCATTTGAAGTCTGGAACGAACCATTTCAATCAGGCAATGTAAATCCTGTTTTTTACAGATTGATAGCAAATTATGCTCTCGAGAGAAGGGCATTTGAGGTTGCAATTGAATTGTATGAGGAAGGGAAGAAAGTATCCAATGATAAAGTGATTTACTCTTTTGATCTTGCAAGACTTTATTCACTAACTATGCAATTTGAAAAAGCTGCTGAAGAATATTGTTACATTCTTTCAGCTGAACCTTCACAGCAGAATATTGTTGAGACAAGAGTTTTTGAAAATATAAATCGACCAGGAGCCCTCGAAGCAACTCTAAAAGTTATTGAGGATTGTGCTGATAATAAATAATCTTAGTTTTTCTTATCTGCTCGCAAGGTTATATATTGAAAATAAATCTTATGATAAAGCATATGAAATATATTTAGGTATAGATGAGAGTCTTTCAAGCAAAGGAAAAGAGCTTTATAACTTTGCAAGGCAGATGTTTGCAGAGAAAGAGTACCAATTAGCTGCTGAAATATTTAAAACTATCACCGAACGATATCCCGATTCTCCAATTCTATCACAAGCATTCCTTGGATATGCAAGATCACTTGAAGCAGAACTGTTTGAAGATTATGAAAAGACACTTCCGTTGTGGAAGCCATATTTCCAAATGGAAAAATTTCAATCTGAGAAAACGGAAGAGGTCTTAAGCGCCTTTAATGCGGTAACAAATCTCTACAAACACTCCGAACCGGCCTATGAAAGCATTCTCAGAACAGCGGTAATAAAATTTTATCTTCTTAAGGACTATGAGGATGCACGAAAACTTTTAGAAATAATAGTTTCAGAAGCAGCTTTATCAAAAAATTCTGCCGAAGCTTATCTTGAGCTGGGGAACATTGCAATGATCGAGGGAAATCTCGATGAAGCTGAAAAATATTATTCAGCAATATTAAAATTACATAGCGCCGGCGATGGTCAGAAGAACAAAGCAGTTTACAAGCTCGGCAAAGTAAATTTTTATCAGGGTCAGTTTGATGAAGCAAAAAAACATTTAGCTCAAGTGCTTGGCAATCTGAAGGATAATTCAGCAAATGATGCTATTGAGCTTCTGCTGTTATTGAACCCCCAGATGAATGATTCGTCTAACTTATTAACTTATGCCGAAGCAGAGTTTCTTGCAGAGCAGAAAAAATTTGATGATGCAGCAGTCAATTATAAAAAATTGGCAGATAATCTGCAGGCATTTGTGTTGCACGCTATATCAGCAATTAAATATGGCGAAATGCTCTTGGCTGTTGATAACTATACTGAGTCAATTTCTGTTCTTGAAAGTGTATCTGCTGAAGGCGAAAAAAATATTTATGCTGACAAAGCAGTATATTTGCTTGGAAAAATCAATCAATTTGGAATAAAAAATTACAGCAAAGCGGAAGAGTTTTACCAGAAACTTTTAACTGAATATCCTAAATCAATTTATGCTGATGATGCAAGAGTACAGATTTTATTACTTCAGAATAAGCCGGGAACTTAAATGAGCAAAAAAGAGGGACAGAAAATTGTTAAATGTTCCTTCTGTGGAAGAGAAGGACAGGAAGTCGGTGGAATGGTTGCCGGTCCGGATGTTTACATCTGTGATATCTGTGTCGCGAGCAGTATCGATATTCTGAAAAATAATTTGGCAACTTATCAGAATACAAATCCTAAAGAAAAATACAACCACACCCCGAAATCAATTAAAAAACAGCTTGATGAATATGTAATCGGACAAGACAGAGCAAAGAAAGTTTTATCCGTTGCAGTGTACAATCATTATAAAAGAATCAGTTTGCGTTCAACTTTCTTTGAGCTTGAAGATGTTGAAATTGAAAAGAGCAACATTATGCTTATTGGTTCCACCGGTGTTGGTAAGACTTTGCTTGCACAAACTCTCGCCAAAGTTCTTGATGTACCATTTGCGATAGCAGATGCAACTACGTTGACTGAAGCCGGCTATGTGGGTGATGATGTTGAAACGGTACTTGTTCATCTTCTGCAGGCTGCGGATTATAATCTTGACAGAGCGCAAAAAGGAATTGTTTACATCGATGAGATTGATAAGATTTCGAGAAAAAGTGAGAGCACTTCAATCACACGTGATGTTTCTGGAGAAGGAGTTCAGCAGGCACTGTTGAAAATTCTTGAAGGCACTGTTGCGGGAGTTCCTCCTAAAGGAGGAAGAAAACATCCTGAGCAAAGTTTAATAAATGTTAACACAAAAAATATTCTTTTCATTCTTGGCGGTGCATTTGATGGAATAGATAAAATTGTTGCTGCAAGAATCAACAAGAACAAAATGGGCTTCGCAAGAGATGTGAAGGATAAAAAGGAAGATGAAGAACTTCTAAAATTTATTCAGCCGGAAGATTTGCTTAAGTACGGTTTGATCCCTGAACTAATAGGAAGAATACCCGTAGTTGCCCCACTTCATCAGCTTAGTGAAGAAGCAATGAGAAGTATTTTAACTGATCCGAAAAATGCTATCCTGAAGCAGTATAAAAAATTATTTTTGATGGAAGGTGTTGAACTTGAGTTTGACAAGTTTGCTCTCGATGCGATTGTAGAAAAAGCGATGATTAAGAAAACAGGTGCACGAGCTCTTCGTTCTATTGTTGAAGAATTTATGCTTGATATTATGTATGAACTGCCAAACAGAAAAGATGTTGAAAAGTGTATAATTACAAAAGACGTTCTTGAGAAAGGTAAAGAACCAATTTTCATTAAGTCGGAGAAAAAGTCGGCCTAATTCTTTATTGGATAATAACTTTTAAATGTCATTCCCGCGAAAGCGGGAATCTATTTTTTTATTATCTAATATTGAAAACATTAGTAAATAACTCAGTTTCTTATAGATTCCGGATCTTCACTTCCTGCCTCACAAGCAGGCGGGCGTTTCGTCCGGAATGACAAACCATAATAAAATATTAACAGTTCGATATTGATGAAATCATTTTTAATTTTATTGGTAATAGTTTTTTTATTTGCGATAACAGCTTTCCCGCAATCCAAAATTTTCATCTATATGGATTTAGATCAGACCGACCATCTGAAAGCATACGGAGTTACTTTTCGTGCATTGACAAAAGGATATAAAGCTGACTGGCTTTTGAATTACCGCGGTGGTTCTTTTTTTATTGATTACAGCGATGAACTTGCAGCAGAATGCAGACTGAATAACGTGGCATTTGAAACTCTGTCTCTTTCTCAGGTAACTGAGATTTACTCATTTGTTCAGAGTGAAGAAAATAATATGGATGTTGTGCGATTGGAGAAAGCACCAAAGATTGCAGTTTACGTTCCGCCAGGATTTCAACCGTGGGATGATGCGGTTACGCTTGCACTCGAATATGCCCAGGTTCCTTATGATAAAATATGGAATGATGAAATCTTAAAAGGTGATCTGGATAACTACGACTGGCTTCATCTTCATCACGAGGATTTTACAGGACAGTATGGAAAGTTTTATGCGAGTTTTGCTGCTGCACAATGGTATATCGATCAGCAGCTTCTGTATGAACAGGATGCAAAGAAGAACGGATTCAAAAAAGTTTCAGAGATGCTGAAAGCAGTTGCGATTGATATTAAAAACTATGTGGGAAAGGGAGGATTTCTTTTTGCGATGTGCTCTGCAACCGATTCGTACGATATTGCTCTTTCCGCAACCAATGTTGATATGTGCGAACAGATGTACGATGGCGATGCTGCGGATCCTAATGCACAACAGAAACTTAATTTCGATAACACACTTGCGTTTACAAATTTCAGACTGGAAATGAATCCTTATGTTTATGAATACAGCGATATTGATATTCAGCCGATTGAAGTCGGAAATTTTGAAAATGATTATTTCACTTTGTTTGAGTTCTCAGCAAAGTACGACCCCGTTCCGACAATGCTTACACAAGATCACGTAAATATTATAAGAGGATTTATGGGGCAGACATCTATGTTCAGAAGAAACACAATTAAGAATTCGGTAATAATTCTTGCAGAGAGAAATGGAACTGACCAGGTTAAATACATTCACGGAAATTATGGAAGGGGAACGTTTACATTCTACGGCGGTCACGACCCTGAAGATTACCAGCACGCAGTCGGCGATCCTCCGACTGATCTGAGTCTCCATAAAAACTCTCCCGGTTACAGGCTGATACTAAATAATATTCTCTTTCCCGCGGCTACAAAGAAGAAGCAGAAAACTTGAAAACGGCCCGAATTAAAAACTCAAAAGAAGAAGTCACCGTTGGCAAAATAGTCTGCGTTGGCAGAAACTATGCAGAACATGTTAAAGAACTCGGCAATGAAGTGCCTGACAAACCGGTATTGTTTCTAAAACCAGCTTCCTCTGTAATTTATTCTGGTGAACAAATTATTCATCCTGATTTTGGTAATGAACTTCACCATGAAGTCGAATTGTGCTGTTGATTGGCGAGACGATTAAAAATGCTAATAAAGCAGAAGCAGAAAAAGCAATTGTTGGTTACGGAGTCGGACTTGATATGACTTTGCGTGATGTCCAAGATGAACTGAAGAAAAAAGGTCATCCGTGGACACTTGCAAAATGTTTTGATACTTCTGCAGTTATTTCAGATTTAGTTTTGAAAAAAGATTATCAATTAAAGCCAGATGAAAAACTTGAGCTGAAAGTAAATGGCATGGTTAAGCAAAGTGATACTTTGAAGAGTATGATTTTTAATCCGGTAGAAATTGTAGAATACATTTCATCAGTAATGACACTTGAAAAAGGAGACTTGATTTTTACAGGTACACCTGCAGGTGTGAGCAGAGTTAATAGGGGAGATAAGTTAGAAGCAAGACTTGGGGAAATTACTGAGCTTATTCTGTACTGTTGTTTAAAATTGTTAGAATTCACGAATTAGTGCATTCGTGGCTAACTTACTTATTCAATTCCTTCAAAGATCTTTTAATCAATTCTTCCAAACTACATTCCGGCAATTCAGATAGTGTTTTATTAACAGCCTTTTCTGATGAAGCAAGATTATAACCCAAAGTTGTTAGTGCACCAACAGCTTCTTTCTGCAAGCTTGGTTTGGCAGGTGTAATACCATCTTCTTTAATATCTCTTACTTTATTCTTCAACTCAAGAATTAATCTCTCGGCAGTTTTCCTTCCGATTCCCGGAACAGCAATCATTCTTTCAACATTGCTTGTAACGATTGCCTGCTTGAGATCATCAGTTGAAATACCTGACAAGAGACTCAATGCTGATTTTGGTCCAACTCCGGAAATTGAAATCAACAATTCAAACATCTCCTTTTCCGCTTCCGAATAAAATCCAAACAAAGTGATGGAATCTTCCTTCACATTCGTATGGATAAAAAGTGAAACAATATCCTTCCCTGAGATTCTTTCAAATGTATTGATTGAAATTCTTATTTCGTACCCAACTCCACTAACATCTAGCAGGATAAGGGTTGGTTTTGCTGAAATTATTTTTCCTGTCAGATAACCTATCATATGAATTTACCCGATAACTTTTTCTGGATTAGCGTTAATAAAATCTTTCCAGCTTTTACTTTTCTTAAAAGTTGGTGCTTTCAATCTGAATGCGTGACAGAGTGCAATTGCAAGAGCATCACTTTCGTCAGGTTTAAATTTAATCTTCTTAGAGTTCAAAATTGTCATCACCATATAATTTACCTGCTGCTTGGATGCAGCGCCTTTACCGACCACAGCTTTTTTTACTTCACGAGGAGAATATTCATTCGTCGGGACTTTATTGTGAATTGCAGCAAGAATAGAAACTCCCCGTGCATAACCAATCTTCAAAACTGATTGAACATTTTTACCATAGAACGCTGTTTCGATAACAAATTCATCCGGCTTATATAATTTCAGCAGCTTATCAAGTTCGTTGTAAATAATTTCAAGTTTTTCTGAAAGAGATTTTGAGGAAGGAAGTTTAATTACTCCGTGGGAGATTCTTCTAAATTTATTATTGGTGTATTCGATTAATCCGTAACCGGTTACAATAGTGCCCGGATCAACACCGAGTATAATCATTATTATTATTCTGTGTGAATGTAAAAATCAAGATTGCTGCTTAATGAACTCTTCATCGAAGTCAGCATTTGAATAAACGTTTTGCACATCATCGCAGTCTTCAAGACTTTCAATCAGCTTCATCATCTTCTCAGCATTTTCACCTGCGACGTTAATTGTATTTTTTGCAATCCATTGAAGCGACGCATTATCAAGAGTAAGATTTTTTTCTATGAGTGCTCTTCTCACAGGTTCAAACGATTCAACTTCAGTTTGAATTTCAAAATATTCATCCTCAGTGCGCATATCTTCGGCACCCGCATTCAATGCAATTTCCAGAATATCGTCTTCCGACTTACCTTGTTTTGGTAAACTTACTACACCTTTCTTCTCAAACATCCACGCTACTGAACCACTTTCACCCATATTACCACCGTGTTTGCTGAATAAGTGTCTAACTTCTGCAACAGTTCTGTTTTTGTTATCAGTAGCAACTTCAACAAGCAAGGCAACGCCACCCGGACCGTATCCTTCGTAGGTAAGTTCACTGATTGTTACTCCTTCAAGCTCACCGGTGGCTTTTTTAATTGCACGATCAATATTGTCTGCAGGCATGTTAGCAGCTTTTGCGTTATCAACTGCAAGCCGTAATCTCGGATTAGCAGCAGGATCTCCACCACCTTCGCGTGCGGCGATAGTTAATTCTTTAATTAATTTTGTGAAGAGTTTTCCTCTCTTTGCATCAAGCGCTCCTTTTTTTCTTTTGATGGTTGACCACTTTGAATGCCCTGACATTGAAAGTTCTCCTTTAAGTTTTTGCTTTTATATCTTTTAATTTGAGTTGCGGAAAAATTCTACTGTCACGTACAGTTTTGTCTAATGAAAAAACAATATCAAATTCAGAATTATTTTCTTTGATTAAGTCATAATGATCACCGAGATTGAACCCGATTGAATCGAATACTTTGTCTGTACCACTTTGTTTGAAACTGGCAACAAGATGATTTTTCCCAACTATTCTTGGTACATTGGCGACGCGCACACTTTCGCTTAAAAATACTGGTCTTAGATTTCTCGGACCAAATGGAGCAAACTGGTCAAGTATTCTTAAAAACTTTGGTGTTATTTCTGAGAACCTGATTTTTGAATCAATTGAAATTTCTTCTGAGAGATCTTCACTGGTTATTGAAGATTTTAGAATCTCATTAAACCTCTCTCTGAACTCTTCAACTTTATCAACCTCAAGTGCAAGACCAGCTGCCGCTCGATGACCGCCAAAATGCAGAAGAAGGTCATTACATTTTTCAAGAGCCTCATAAATGTTAAAACCGTTTATACTTCTTGCAGAACCTTTGGCAATACCATCAATGGTTGTGAGAAGAACAGAAGGGCGATAATATTTTTCAACAAGTCGTGATGCTACAATTCCAATTACGCCTGGATGCCAGTCTCCATTATGTAAAACAATGGCAAGATCTTCATCAAGGTCTATCTCTGTGTCTACAATCTCTTTTGCAGATTCAAAAGTGTCAACATCAATTTTTCTTCTTTCATAATTTTCGGTTTCAAGCACTTCAGCTAATTTAACAGCTTCCTTTTTATTTGTTGCGATTAGAAGATTTACTGCACGTTCAGCGTCTCCCAATCTACCAACAGCATTAATTCTTGGTGCAACAGTAAAAACAATTTGTCCGGAAGATAAATGTCCAGGTTGGAGTCTGCTCATTTCGATCAATGCTTCAATTCCCGGACGAGGATTAAGATTTACCTGGTTAAGACCTTCATTCACCAGAATTCTATTTTCATCGGTAAGAGGAACAATATCGGCTGCGGCTGCAAGTGCAACAAGATCAAGATATTTTAGAGGAAGTCCGCGTTTGCCAATTCTCTCACATAAACCTTGAGCAAGCTTAAATGCAACACCAGCACCGGAAAGATATTTAAAAGGATAATCGCATCCTGGTTTTAATGGATCAAGAACAGCAAAAGCTTTTGGAATTTCTTCTTTTGGTTGATGATGATCGCAAATGATTACATCAATTCCAAGTTGATTCGCATAGTCAGTTTCTGTGATTGCAGTAATTCCACAATCAACTGCAATCATAAGCTGCGTGCCTTTTTCTTTTACTATATCTATTGCCGCAGTCGATAGTCCATATCCTTCTTCAAGTCTTCTTGGAATATAAAATTCGACATTCGCATCAAGCTCTTTTAGGAACATATAAAGTAGGGCAGTAGCACAGGTGCCATCAACATCATAATCACCATAAATACAAATTTTTTCATTTTCAGTCAGGGCAGTAATAACTCTTGTGGTCGCAGATTCCATTTCATCCATAAGAAATGGATCATGTAATGATTCGATTGAAGGACGGAAGAAATGTTTGGCCTGGTTAAAGGTTTTAATATTTCTCAGAACCAACAGATTTGCCAGTATAGGAGAGATGTTTAGTGAATCTGTAAGCCTTTGAACCGATAGCTCATCAGAAACATCTTTTATTTTCCAGTGTTTTCGTCCCATAGGAATTTTCAATCTTCTGAAAGAACAAATAAAAAGTCCAGCCCTATAAGCCGAGTTCTGTATCCGGCAGCTGCCGGATGGCAATCATTTATCTGGTTCCACCATTACTAATGGAATCTAGCGATCTACCCGGAAACCTCCAGAGCGAACAACCCTGATTCTTAAATTAATAAGAAACGATCTCCCTATTTGATCTTGCTTCGGGTGTGGTTTACCTTGCACCTGTTGTTACCAGCAGGACGGTGGGCTCTTACCCCGCCTTTTCACCCTTATCCCGACAATGTCAGGACGGTATATTTTCTGCGGCACTTTCAGTAGCTATAAAATTGCTTTTATAACCCCCGGGTGTTACCCGGCACCCTGTTCTATGAAGCTCGGACTTTCCTCCCACAAAACCAATTTAATGTGAGCGATTGCCTGGACCGAACTATTTTATTTTTCTTCAAAACTTTTAATACAATTATTGAATTCGAAAAAAGTACCGAATTCTTACTGTTAATTAACTGAGGCAAATATACAAAATTGATTGCCCGAAATCAGTAGTTGAATATTAATCTTAATTCTATTCTTTAGCTACATCTTCTGAAATTTCAGAGGATACAAGGATTCTTCCACAGTATTCGCAGAAGAATAGGCGATTATTTCTTCTGATTTCAAGCTGTCTCTGAGAAGGAACAATATTATGACATCCGGAACAAGCTGATCTTTTAATGCTTGATACCGCAAGGCCTTTCTTTGCTTTCCTTATTCTCATATAAGCTGAAAGATCGTTCTTTTTAACTTCGCTCTCCATTTTTTTTCTCTCTTTACGAAGCTTTGATTCTTCTCTTTCATTTGCCTTTATGATTTCCTTCAGGCCGGCTTCTTTTTCTTTAAGTTCCATATTTAGTTCATCAAGTCTTGGAGTAATATCTTCGATTTCCTGGGTGAGTACTTTGCTTTTATCTGCAAGTGAATTGTTTTCAGCATCAAGTTTGTTTATTTGTTCTTCTGTGTGATCTATTTCCTTTGTGAGGGCATCGTACTCTTTATTGTTTCTTACCTGGTAAAGCTGTGCTTTAAACTTTTTTTGATTTTCTTTCAGCTTCTCAATCTCATCCTCATTTTCATCACGGGTTTTAACTGAGTCTTTCTGCTCCTTTTCTTTTTCTTCTACATCTCCGACGTAACTTTTTATTTTCTCTTCGAGCTCTCTAACCATATTTGGCAGATCGCCACGCAGTTCTTCAAGTTCGTCAAGCTGGTTATCAATTTCTTGAAGTTGATAAAGTACTTTTAATCTGTTATACAATTTTAATTAGCTCCTGATTTGTTATAAAAAACTATTGGGTTAGTTGAACCCTTAAATTTTAATACTTTTATTTTTTTATTTTTTCCAAAGGAGTCCTTTCGGACAATTAACAATTTTTCTAATCGACTTTTAATTTCATCCAGAATGGGCACTTCTGTCTCATAGTGTCCGGCATCAATTAATAATAATTTCCCTTCTGCATCCTGAAATGTATGATATTTCAAATCTGCAGTAATGAATGCATCGGCATTTAACTTTATTGTTTCATCAACTAATTCACCACAAGATCCTCCACAAACAGCCACTGTTTTTATTTTTTTCTTCTCACTCTTTGTGTGGCGAAAAGTCGAGATGTTCAGTTTGGAAGAAACGTGTGATAGAAAATCATTAATGTTCATCGATTCTTTTAACTCTCCAATAGCACCAATTCCATAATTGACATTTTCATTTTGCAGGGGATAAATATCGTACGCAACTTCTTCATAGGGATGAGCTTTTTTCAATACATTAATTACTTGGTCCAATTTCCACTTATCAACGATGACTTCTAGTTTAATTTCTTCAATGGATTCAGTCACATCTTTGTTTCCTATGGCCGGATTACTTTTGTCGGATCCTTTGAATGTTCCTTTGCCCGAAGTTCTAAAACTGCAATTTGAATACTCACCAATAATTCCACCACCGGCATTATGTATAGCTTCTGCAACTTTATTGATGTAAGATTCAGGAACAAACACAGCAATCTTAAACTGATTTTGTGAAAGGTTCTTCAGAAATTTTATTTTCTTCAGTTGCAATCTTTTAGCTAATTGATAGCTTACGCCATGCTTAGTAAAATCAAGATTTGTATGTGCAGAGTAAAGAGTTATATCATCTTTTATGAGTATCTCTATCATTCTTGCGATTTGGTTTTTCGAGAAGTCAAGATTTTTTAGTGGGTAGTATAAAATAGGATGATGTGTTATGATCAGATTACAATTTTCTTTTTGTGCAACTTTAATTACTTGTTCGTTGAGATCTAGACTCAACAATATGTTTTTGATTTTTATATCCGGGTCACCCACCTGCAGACCAACATTATCTTTTTCCCAGGCAATTCCTTTCGGTGCCCATTCCTCCAGATATTTTATTATCTCTTTTCCAGTCATTTCAAAAAAAAATGCACTTCTCTGTTTGAAGTGCATTTCCCTAATTTTTATCTACCCCGGGATTTTAACATCCCTAATGTCGACAATGTCAAGGTATTTTAAGTTTTGCTTTCTTTTTGATCTCATTTTAAGTAGCAAAATATAATTGAAAAAGTTCTAAGTAACAACTTTCAAAAAGTGTTAAAATACTAGGAAAAGGCATTTTCTGAGGGTTCTGACCAGTTTCCATCTTCCTGGATTAATCCTATGAGTTCGTCAACAGCTTTTGAGGAAGGGACATTTCTTTTAACAATATCTTTACTACGGTATAAAGTTATTTTATCAACACCACTTCCAACGTATCCGTAATCAGCATCCGCCATTTCTCCCGGACCATTAACAATACAACCCATAATTGCAATTTTAACACCTTTCAAATGTTCAGTTCGTTTTCTTATCATCTCTGTTGTTTCCTGAAGATCGAAAAGCGTTCTTCCGCAAGATGGACAGGCGATATATTCTGTTTTTGAAATACGGGTTCTTGTTGCCTGAAGAATTCCAAATAGTGTTCGGTTGATAAATTTCTCTTTTGATTCTTTAACAAAGTGTTAACTTATCATCAGCTTTAGATTCTCCTTCATTGTTATTGGCAGTTAACCAAACACCATCTCCCAAACCATCAATGAGTAATGCACCAAAATCAGTTGAAGAGTACAATCGAATTTCATCAAGTGTTAGATTTGAGTAATCTCTTTTTATAATTACCGGATTTTTTATTCCTTGATTTATCAGCTCAAAGAAAAGTCTTCTCTGTTCTGCCATTCCATGTTCGTTATCAGTTGTAATAATCAGGACAAGCTTGTCATCAGATTTTATTTTGCTGGAGAGTTCTTCATCTAAATCATTTAAATTTAATTCAAGAAAATTTAGTTGATCCGAAAAATTTTTACTCTTTAGATATTTATTTTTACTAAATAAAGGATATCTCAGTTTTTTTGAATCAAGTTTTTCCCAGACATCATAATCAATTATCAACTTAAGATTTTCGGGAAGATTGAATGAAATATTTTGTTTCCCAAGATAAATAATATCAGCAGCAGCATCCGCTAAATACCATTTGTCTGAAGGTTCGTCATATTTATAACCGATATCAGTAAGATCTTTTTGAGTTAGAAATTTTTCTCTCAACTAAAATCAGCCACAACAACTGGAACATTGCTGCCGCCAATTCCCAAAACCTCAAATGTTTCTCTTCGTTTATAACTTATTGGATCAATCGGAATTTTCAACAATTGGTTTTATGGGTTTATGATTTTGTCTGTTTTTATATCTGTTTGCCAAAGAGATGGCAACCGGGGCTTCATATTCCGGGTCTTCTGTTAATGAAACTCTGATTGTATCTCCAATCCCATCTTCTAACAATGCTCCAATTCCAACTGCTGATTTTATTCTTCCATCTTCACCGCCACCAGCTTCAGTTACACCAAGATGAATTGGATAATTCATTCCTTCTTCTTCCATCTTTTGAATCAAAACCTGTAAGCCTGAACCATTACCTGAGTATTACTTGCTTTCATTGAAAGAACGATACTGTGATAATCTAGTTCTTCACAAATTCTTACAAACTCCAAGGCTGATTCAACCATGCCAAGTGGAGTGTCACCAAAGCGATTCATTATTCTGTCTGAAAGAGAACCATGATTTGTGCCGATTCTCATTGCTGTTCCGTATTCTTTACAAACTTTTACAAGAGGTGAAAATCTTTCTCTTATTCTATCAAGCTCCTCCTGATATTCCTGATCCGTGTATTCAAACTGTTCAAATTTTTTCTTGTCAACGTAATTGCCCGGATTTATTCTGACTTTCTCAACAATTCTTGCAGCAAGTTCGGCAGCGTTTGGTGTAAAGTGAATATCAGCAATTAATGGAACTGTGTATCCACGTGCTCTTAATTCTTTTTTTATATTTTCAAGATTTTTTGCTTCATTCATACTTGGGGCTGTTATACGAACATATTCGCAACCAGCTTCAACCATCCTTATTGTTTGTTCAACTGTTGCTTTTGTGTTCATCGTATCAGTAATAGTCATCGATTGAATACGAATTGGATTGTTGCCACCAAGTGGAACATCTCCAATTTTAACTTCTCTTGTTTTGTATCGCGAGTATTCTGTTAAACTGTTACAATATTTTTTTATTGTTTCGATCATTTCATTTAATATTATTTTAGTCAGATGCAGTACTGCTTCAACAAATTGCAATGCCGAATCGTGCATTATCTGCAGTTACAATATTCCCATCAATAACAACATTCTTATCCTGATAATCAATTCCGGCATTAATTAGTTCCATTTTGTCTTCAGAAAAGCAAGTGGCTTTTTTATTTTGAAGAATTCCCGCTTTTGCAAGAATTATCGGCTGAGGAGCAAATTGCAGCAATTACTTTTTTAGCATCAAAGAATTTTTTTATGATTTTGTTAAGTGATTCGTTTTTCCAATAATTTCTGCTTCCCGAACCGCCAATTAAAATAAATGCAGACAAAATTATTTACATTCACATTATAAAAACTTGTATCTGACTTAACTTTCATTCCCTTGCTTCCTGAACAAACCAATGATCATCGGAAGTTATAAAAACCTGCTTCCCGGCTTTTAATAATCTTTTCTTTATAATAGTGAATTCTTCTTCATTAAAATCTTTTTTCGGAAGAAAAATCAGAAAGCTATTTTGTGATGAGATTATTCATTCATTTAATCAAATTTGCTTGCAAATATATGAAATATGCACAGGTGTGAAAAAGATGAGTAATCATCTCACTTAACAATTCAAAAAAAATACGATTATATTTACATAAGAATTGAATAATTATAAATGCGAATCCCCGAATCTAAAATAGAAGAAATACGAGAATCAGTTGATATTGTTGATGTAATATCACCATATGTTCAGCTCCGAAAAAGAGGAAAAAATTTTATCGGTCTTTGTCCTTTTCATTCTGAAAAAACACCTTCGTTTACTGTCAGCGAAGAAAAACAAATTTTCCACTGCTTTGGGTGCCATACCGGCGGGAATGTATTTAAATTTTTAACTGAGTTCCATAAAATTTCTTTTGTTGAATCCGTGCAGGAACTTGCTGAGCAGCAGGGAATCACAATTGAATTTGATAAACAGGAATACACTGAGCAGCAATCTGAGCAGGAAGTTCTTTATGATATCAACACAGAAGCTGCAAAATATTTCCTGAACAATCTTCTTAATGATGATGAAGGAGAGTTTGCAAGAAAATATCTTCACGAAAGAAATATCAAAACACAAACACTTCGTTCATTTGGATTGGGCTATGCTTTAAGAGGGATGGGAAAATTTTATCAATTATGCAAAAAGCAGAAACTTAAATATTGATAAATGCATCCAGCTTGGCTTAATTGGAAAAACTTCCGAAGGTAAGCTTTACGACAAACTTCCCGGAAGATTAATTTTTCCAATCTTCTCTCCGAATGGCAGAGTAGTTGCCTTTGCCGGAAGAGTGCTCGGACCAAAAAATACAGGCGCAAAATATATTAACTCACCGGAATCTTTAATCTACATCAAAGGAAGAATACTTTACGGACTCTCATTTGCCAAAGATGATATACGCCGTTTTGATAAAGCAATTATTGTTGAAGGATATATGGATTTGATTTCACTCTATCAGAGCGGAATTAAAAATGTAGTTGCAGTTTCGGGCACTGCTTTAACCGATGACCAGGTTCAGCTTTTATCGAGATACACAAAAAATGTAGTACTTCTATTTGATGCAGATGTTGCGGGAATAAAAGCTTCAATGAGAAGCATAGAAATTCTGCTTAAACGGGATATGGAAGTGAAAATAGTTTCTCTTCCTAAAGGAGAAGATCCGGATACTTATGTGAATAAATATGGAAAGGATGAATTTGAAGAGTTAATAAAAAAAGCTGAAAACTTTTTGGAATACGAAAGCAAATATTATGAATCACAGGGAAAGTTTGATGATCCGGCAACCGCGGCTGAAGCAATAAGAGAACTTGTAAAACCGGTTGCTTTGATAAATGATGAGCTGAAAAGAAATCTTTTAATAAAAAGTATTGCACAGAAGTTTAATCTTAGAGAAAAACTTCTTGAGTCAGAGCTTGATAAGCAAATGAAACAGGCGAAGAGATTTGAAAGACCGGATGCGAGAATAGCACAGAATAAAAAACTGGAAGAAATTTATTCAGCTCTTATCGATTCATCAACCGAAATATCTCCGACTTTATACAATCTTGAAAAAGAAATTCTTAAATTATTGTTTGAAGCTGATCAACCGGTTGCTGAAGTGATATTCACTTATATTCATCCTGAAAATTTTACGACTCCCTTGCATCGTGAGTTATTTGAATATGTGAAAGATGAATTTGAAAATGGAGATAATTTCACAACAAGCGGATTAGTAGCTGCGTTAAAAGATGAGAGAAAAGAAACCTATGTAAGAGAACTTACATTCGATAAATATTCAGTCAGCAGCAGTTGGGAAGACAGATTCCCGAGTATAACAGCAGAAATGACTTTGCTGAAATTTACGAAAGATACAGTAATGAAATTTGTTAATGAAAGAATAGAAGAAACAATAAAATCTAATCGAAGAGAAATTGAACTTACGGACGATGATTCTAAACTAATTGAAATAATGAAGGGGAATAATGAGCTTGAAAGAGAAAAGAAAAGAATAAGGGAAGAACTCGCTGAAAAAGGAAATAATTAATTATTTTATTTCCCCAATCCTGCCACCAACTCCTGTCGTATTAAATCTGCGTGTGACGAATTAATTGTATAAATGTTAAGGTTTATTTTGTATCCACCTTCCGTAGCGGAAACAATTTCGATTACCGGTTCCTTTGCAGCAAGATACCACGGTGAATTGTAAATATTTTTTCTAAGTGATTCACGTAACGTACTTGTATCTGCAACCTCATTCACGTGAAGAGTGATTAAATGACTTTCATATTTTTCATCAGGTGAGAGTTTACTAAAATATTCACTGCTGATTTTACTGTAAGGTACTCTTATTGCTTCGCCATCATCAGTTTCGAATTCAAGATATCTAAGAGTTGTTTTAATAATTCTTCCGCTTTTATTGTTGAGCCGGATCTTTTTATTTTTTTCAAAATAATTTTCACTCTTCAGAATTATCCCGGCAACAAAATCTCTTCCCCAGAACCATCCCAACAGACCTAGTAGAATTATTGCAACGACTGATGTAATGATTGGCAAAGCATCTGAGTCTCTGAAAATTCTGTACGTAATCCAGAATATCAGTGTTGCTGCGGTTACCAAATCAATTATGGGAAGAACTTTTTTTATGACGATATGAAATTTTCTGAAAGGCTTTATATAGCCGGCAATCTTTGCAAGGACTCTTAAGAAAAGATATATTAAAAGAATAAATACAATGAATTCAATTGTTGAGAAAAACGGCAAAGAAAATGAACCAGGTATCATATTATAATCATCCTCTCTTTAAGCAGCCTGGTTAAGTATGGTTCGAGGAAGAAATTAATACCGTAAATGTTTGTTGATTTTTCCATAATAATTCCCGCCCGCAAAAGTGCTTTAACCACGTCAACACATTTTTCATCACTTACTTTCATTATTCGTTTCAGTGTCTCGAAAGAAATTCTTCTGTGAATCATAATCTGGGAAATAAATATCAGCCATTCATCATCAAGATTATTTAGTGATCCGGCATCTGGCACAACCGGATGTTTAATTGTTACAGTGTTGCTGTCCACTTTAGTTATGTTGGCAATCCAGGTGTTCAAAGCAACTCCAACATATCCGTTGGAGTAATTAAAATAATCATCAAAGAGACCGGCAAGTTTTATATCCCCAAGCTCTTCCTGAATTTTATCCCCAAGCTTGAATTTTATTCCGCTCGAATCATGTCTTAAAAGAATAACTTCCTTTAATGATTCAGAGTCGAAAGGTTCGCATTCAATAGTTGAGATAAACAGTCCATCCAATTTATTTATTGTGTTCATCAGTCTGAATGAGTGAATATTGCAATTAACAATAAATAAAATTTTACTTGAATAATCACGTATCAGATTTGCAATCACATTTACTACATCAAATCCTTTATCACTTCTTTCCCACCACAATTCAAGATCATTAATTATTACTGCACTGTTTTGAGGAAGCGCATTAAAAATTTCTTCTATCGATCCCTGATTGTTTGTTGACTTTTTCAACATCTCTTCAAACACTTTTAACTGTGCAGAATTAGTTTTTGGTGTTTGAATTGTAAAGATGCGATCTGTTTTAAAATATTTTGATGCGATCATTCTTGACAAAGTAGTTTTGCCAGAGTTTCTTTCGCCAATTATTAGAAGACCTCCGAGATAGCCGGCTTTGTAATTATGAATTGCAGAAGCTGCTTTAGCGAATTCATTTTTCATTCCTACCTGAAAATCACTGCTAACGCGCGAAGTGCCACTGAAAAGTTTTTTGTAATAATATGGAATAAGTGAATACGCAGTCGGATTTGGACTAATGGAATTGACAAGTCGGAGAACAGAATCAATTACTGAAAGATCTTTTTCTACAAAGTGATTTTTGTCTTCTTGCAAACAATCTACTTTTACTTTTGCCATAAATCAGGTTGACGATTACGTCCTGGTATGTTTTTGAAATTTTTTCAGAAAGTTCAGATAAGCCGCTAAGTACTTTTCTTCCCTCAGTATGTCTGATACGCTGTCCAAGTTCAGTTGACGCTTTTAGAATTGAGTAAGAGCTAAGTGGTTCAGAAGTTAAGTTAAAATCTTTTTCCACTTTTTCTTTGATTTCAATCTCAATATTTGAAACAAGCTGATTCTGCTTATCTAATTTTCCTTCGAATTCTTTTACGGCACTTTCAAGAATTTGTTCGCTTCCGGTTTTATCAGCTAAATCATCTTCAAGTGTCCCGATTGTAAAATTTGTCAGGTTTACTGCATCTTTCAGGTTTTCATTTACATCAATTAATTTTTCAGCAGCATCACTGATTTTACTTTGTATTGATTCTATGAAGTTGGTTTCAATCAAATGTTCTGCAAGCCGTCTGTATTGTACAACTGATGGATCTGCTTCCTTGAATTTTCGTTCTTCTGCCGCAACAAAAAATTCTTCAGAAGGCACTTCAACTTTCTCTGGCAGATCAGAGTAAAGTCCTCTTGCACTCTCAAAGTGTTCCTCAAGCTGCTTCGATAATTCAGTTACTTTTTCAGTCGATGGAGCAAATTCAAGTGATTTAATTTTTTCATCTTTTATTTTTAGTGCATCTTCTTTAAGTGCATCAATCTCGTTATAAAAATTTTCCTTCAGATAATTTGAGATGCTTAGTGAGATATCCGATTTAATTGTTTTTAATCTTCCTTTAAGCCACAGGGAATTACTGGTTAAATTTAAATTCTCTACTAAGTATTTATAATTTTTATTCCAGATGTACGAAAAAGCATCAACGTATTCAGCCTGAGCACGAGAGGACTTTATAGTTCTCTGCTTTCTCTTAATTTCAAAATTGATTGTGGGTTTATCTGTCAATCCATTCATTTCTGAAAGGTTTTCACGCCAATCGTGTATCAATTTATTCTTGAGGTTGTGGTCAAGTGAAGACAGATGATTGTTGATTTTTTCAAACCTGCTAAGAATATTTTTTCGTTCCTCTTCAATTAGACTAGCAGACATTTCATTTTTTGAATTCAGTTTTAATAACCTGTCAAGACAATCATTTAAGGCATTGATTAATAACTTACTCTCAGAAAAGAAGTGAAGTGTACCTAAGCCGTACTGATTCAGCATTTCTGAAGTGTTGATTTCACTTCGATGCTGAATGTAAAATTGGAGCAGATGGTGAAAATTTATTTCAATTGAGACTGGCTTTTTTGTTAGCCTTGCTTCTAATCTTTTCCTCAACTTAAAAACTTTAAGCAGCAAACTTTCGTTTTTCTGAGATTTAAAGTCATCTTCATAAAAATGAATAACCAGTTCTTTGGGCTGCCGGTCAATTAAATTGCTGATTCTTGTTTTAAAAGTTTCAATAGAATCTTTAAAAATATTTTCGAAATGATTCATCCAGTTCGGAACGGTATTTATCTGCAATCCTGTTAATCTGGAATAGAATATCATTTAATGATTTGTTCAATAACCGTGGTGAATCGTGGTTTATCGGTCTCTCCAACAGCTTTAAGCATAACTTCAAATTGTTTCTCAACTACCTGTCGCAGGGAAGCCAAAAATTCTTTTTGTTTTTCCGAAACCTGGTAAATAGAATCTTCACAAAATGAAGAAGTAATTTTGGCTATTTCCTGATCTAGTATTTCCCAATTACCTGCAATCACATTGTTACGCGCTAATGGTAATGCAGGTAAAGATTCTTCTTCTGTTAATGATATTTCTTTTTCAATTTCAACTATTCGTGATATTCCAATATCAATCTCTTCAAAAACAGAAGAGGAGTGAATTAATATTACTGAGCCAAAGTTGTCCATAAATGAATTCATCTTTTCAATGTAAGCCGTTGGTGTGCTTGTAGATTCCTCAGAAATTCCAATTATTGTTAAATCAGATTGAGATGATTCACTTTGAATAATTTCGGTGGTTGATCTTTTTTCAATTCCGTTATTTATAATTTTTATTTCCGCATCAATCCTGTATTGATCCAAAACCTGTTGAGCATTTTTGTAAATTTTTTCAGGGTTGCCGCCATCTTCGATAATAAACAGAACTCTTAGATGCTGCTTCTTTCCATGCTGGATTTGTTTTAATGAACCGGAGTATTGTTAAAGCAAATGAAAAATTATTTCCCTGTCCTTTCCACCAGATATCAATTGTTTTATGTTCTCCAAAGCCTCTCTCTTTATCGTAATCCAAAAAGATAACATTGTAATCAAGCTTGTCTAAATCATCAATTAGCTTTGCAAAATTTTCAGAGTGTTTAGTATCTCTTGCCCAACCCATTAGAACAGTGTTCGGCTCAATGCCGGTAAATCCATAAACTCTGGTAATTGCTTCAATGCCTTGAAAAATATTTTTACAGCGAAGACGTTTGGAGAAGATTCCATTTTCTGATAGTTCCGGGTTTTCATCATCACTACTTGACACGTTTGAAAAAAGCATATCAGATTTTGGATCTTCAACCAGATCAAAATTTGAGATGACTCCAAGTTTGCCGGTAATAGCTTTACCAAATTCCACGAGGTGTGGTCTTGCCTGAATCCCGCCACTGAATAAAATTATATTTGGTCTCCAGTTTCTTACTGCACGTATTCTTCCTTTCAGCTTTGTTAAACCTGTTCTAACCAGTGATGACCAAATGCCTTCCCAGGTATCACCGGTTTCAAGTGTAAGTTCTTTTCTTTTAAGATAGATGAATAATGCACCAAGTATTATAGTTGCTCCAACCATTGCAATAAAGTCGAGCTGTAACATCACAATAAAACATGCTGCAGATCCTATAAGGCTTACTATTCCCGGCACTTTAAATTCAGGGTGAAAATCTGAGCTTGCCCACTTTTCAATTGCACAGCTTAAGTTTAGGAATCCGTAAGTGGTAATGAAAAACATTGATACGATACGTGCAATCACATCGAGTTCACCAATTAAAATTCCAGCTTCTGCAATAATGAAAGTTAAAAGTAAAGCATTACGTGGTTCGTTTGATTCACCGAAACCTTTACCGAAAAACTTCGGAGTAATTTTATCGACTGCAGTTGCCTGCAAAATTCTTGGTGCACCTAAAATGCTACCGAGTGCAGATGAAAGCGTAGCTCCCCAGATTCCTGCAACAACTATTTCCGGTATCCAGGAAATTTTCAGCAGAGCATTGGGATCATTAACCAGCAAATCCGAACTAACAGAAGTTGAGAAGAAAAATGCCAATGCGATATAAACAACCAATCCTAATGCAATAGCCGCAATGGTACCACCAGGAATAGATTTCTTTGGATCCTTTAGATCGCCGGACATCGAAACACCAGCTTCAAATCCTGTTACAGCCGGAAAAAATATTCCAAACAAAACAATAAACGGTGCTGCAGTTGAAATTGGCGAAAACAAAGTTTCACTTGGAACAAAATCATGTTTCCCCAATACAATTGAAACAAGTGACAGACCAATTGCCGCCATAATTATATACTGAGTCTTTATTGCCAGCGAAGTGCTGATGAAAGTAATAATCGTTACGGCAATAAGAATAATTGTTCCTGTTAAGCGGATCGTATTTTTATCAACCGGAAAATCCCAATAGCTTAAGAAAACTTTCGGCGAAACCAATTAAGTACAAACTTACGCTAAACGACAAACCAACAAACAAAGCTAAACCAAGTGTGCCGCCAATCGGTAATCCTAAACTCCGGGAGATCATATAATATGTTCCGCCGGCTTTTACTTTTTTATCTGTTGCTATTGATGAAACGCTTAAACCGGTTGTTACAGAAATAAGGTGAGCTAACAGAATTATACCGATTGTCATGTATAGACCTGCCTGACCTGCAATCCAGGGAAGTCTTAAATACATTATAACACCGAGGATGGTTAAGATGGATGGAGTAAATACACCACCAAATGTTCCGAACTTTTTTGATTTAGCCATAAACTTTAGTTTAATATTGGTTATAATTTAAAGAAATTCCTGAGCAATTCTTCATGTAGTTATTAGTTAATTGTTTACTAAGTTTTATTAAAACCTGACCTTTGATTAACTTCAGACCGGAAAAATTACTTCATAATCATAAATTATTTAATCATTGATTTGAACTTTCGACAAGCAAAAACAGGCAAACTGATGATAGAAATCCTTCCGGATAAGTGTGACTTTTGTGGTTGCTGTGTCGGCGTTTGTCCTGAAGATGCAATCGAACTTAAAGAAGCAGAGATTTTTATTATTGATCCAAGATGTACTAATTGTGCAAAGTGTGTTTGGTCCTGTCCTATAGAGGTAATTAAGTTTAATAAAGAAGGAGTTTTAAAATAATCAGCGAAAATCTGCATAATCAGTGTCATCAGTGTTCTATTAAAAATAAAATAGAACACAGATGACGCAGATTAGAACTGATTGACACAGATAATGAACAAAGAATACGACATAATAGTAGTTGGAGCCGGACCTGCGGGAAGCATGGCTGCACGTTTTGCTGCAGAGCAAGGTGTTTCTGTTTTGATGCTGGAAAAGGATAGAGATGTTGGATATCCTGTTCGTTGTGGTGAAGCAATCAGCAAAGTTGGTGTCGAGGAATTTATTCCTTCTGATGATAAATGGATTGCTGCAAAGATCAGTAAGTTTTCTTTTAATGCACCAGATGGAACAGAAGTGATTCTTGATTTTGGTGAAGCAGGCTATGTACTTGAAAGAAGAATATTTGATTATGAACTTGCCCGAACTGCCGCAGATGCCGGGAGCAGAAATTTTAACACGGGCTTATGTTAATGATTTGCTATTCGATAATGGAAAAGTTTGCGGAGTTAAATATGAATACGACGGTGAACAAAAAGAAGTAAAAGCAAAAGTTGTAATTGCTGCTGATGGAGTTGAGTCGCGTGTTGGTCGATGGGCTAGGACTTGAAACTCATATTGATTTTCGTGATATGGAAAGTGCAGTGCAAATTACTGCAGCAAATATTCCTGTTGATCAGAATACACTCTATTTTTATTTCGGAAAAGATGTTGCACCAAACGGATATTTCTGGGTTTTCCCGAAAGGACACAATAAAGCGAATATTGGTTTAGGTGTTAGTGGAATTATAGGAAAGAAAAAATCTGCTCAATCTTTTCTCGATGATTTTATGAACAAGCATTACCCAAATGCACCGGTGTTAACAAAAATTGCAGGCGGTGTTCCTTGTGCAATAACTCTAAAGAAAATTTCCGCTCCTGGAATTATGTTAGTTGGTGATGCGGCACGACAGGTTAATCCATTAAGTGGAGGTGGAATTGCAAGTGGAATGATCGGTGGAAAAATTGCTGGAACAATTGCAGCCGAAGCTATCAAGATGAATAAGTTAGATCATATCTTAACTTATGATAAAGCCTGGGCTGATCGATTAGGCAAACGTCACGAAACTTTTAACAGGATTAAAGAAGGCATATACAATTTTTCTGATGAAAAGTTTAATAACATTGCACATGCTTTCAATAAAATTCCTTACGAAAAAAGAACTCTTGGCAGATTATTTACAACTGCACTTGTCAACCAACCATCGCTTCTTGATTGATATTGCAAAAGTTTTTGTGGTTTAAAACATTACACTTATTCCAATAGAAGGAAGGACTCCGATTGTTTCATTAAACTCAGGTGCTTGTGTTCTCTGATCCCAGCTTACGCCAACCACATTTTTTCTGTTATAAACATTTTGAATATCAACATAAGTTATCAAAGTCCATTTTTCAAAGAACCATCTTTTATCCACTCTTAAATCAAGACTATTGTTTACCGGCAATCGCAAAGTATTAATATCATCGACATTCTGAGTTCCATCAGAATTATAAGGTGTGTATGGTTTGCCAGTTGAATATCTGAATTTCAGAGAAGCCTCCCATTCATCACTAAACTTATAACCTCCGCTGATATTAAATATCCACGTTTGATCATAACTTCCAATTCTTTCTGCTTTATCCAAAGCGGTAAAGTCAGCTTCGCTGTAAGTCAAACTTAGAATTCCGTAGTAAGGAGTATCTGTAAGTTTCTTTTGGATTGATAGTTCAAATCCTTTTGTTAGTCCTGTTCCACCTGAATTTAAAGGATCCAAACCGAAAGATGAAAAGTTTTCATCTGAACCCGAAAAACCGGCGCCTGTGTTTGCGAGTATTAAATAAGATCTTCTCAAACTAGATGGATAATCAATATAATCTTTAATGAATCCTTCAATTCGTAGTAAAGCATCAGAAGAGAGATACTGATCGACTCCAAGTACATATTGATCTACATTGATGTTCTTTAATTGGTAGTTTACATCGTAACCAACTAACCAAATATATGAGGGAGATTGATGATATATACCTGTGCTAAAATTTAGAGTTGTTAAATCTGTCAGTTTATAAGATGCAGAGAATCGAGGACTAAAATATGTTTTTGTAGTTAGCGGACTGAAATAATCCACCCTTGCACCAAGATTAATATTTAACTTGCTGAAGAATGAAAAGCTGAAGTTTAAATAAGCAGCCAACTTATTGTAATAATTATCTGCATCAATTTCAGTCAGTGGAATGCTGTCCCCAAAAGTTGTTATAAACTCCGGGACAAGAATATCCGCTTCGAAATTTATCAGATTTGCCAAACCACCAGCATTGAGCTCAATTGTTTTATTCAGTTGATAGGTTAAATCTGCTTTGAAAGTGTTTTCCTTTTCAACTGAATTATTAATAAAGATAGGATTTAAAAGAGAATCACTCTGTTGCGTATCATAGTCTACATAGTTTCTGTTCAGCGAAAGTGTGATGAATCCTTTGTTGAACAAATGCTGATAAGAAATTCCAGTTGCATACTGAGTTTGATCACTTCCGAGAATTGTTGAGTTATCATATTTCTGGTCTTCAGTATCATTGAAATATTTTACATTATCAAAAGCAGTAATGAGAAGAAACGAAAGCGAATTCCGGTTATCAAAACTAATATCATATTTCGCCATGCCATCATAGTATTCCGGCACAAAAGAAAAGTCCGCAGCCTTAAAAATAAAGTCGAGATAACTTCTTCTTGCTGAAAAAATAAAAGAAGAACTTTTTGTTACAGGTCCCTCAATATCAAACCCGAACTGTGTTGCAGATATTGTAGCCTTTCCGCCTATTTGATCATTCCTGCCTTCTCTAAGGTTAACGGTTAACACGCTGGAAATTTTATCTCCGTTCAACACAGAAAAACCTCCGGTTGAAAATGTTGTCTCATCAACATAATCCAAATTAATATAGCTGAGTGGTCCGCCTGTCGATCCCTGAGTTCCAAAGTGATTTATATTTTGTACTGGTATACCGTTAATCAAATAAAGATTTTCTGATGGTCCACCGCCTCTAACAATCAGGTCATTTCTCCCGGGATCAGCCTGTGCAACTCCAGGTAATATTGAAACAGCTCTAACGACATCTTCAAAACCACCTGCACTTCTTCTTATTTCCTCATAATTAAAACTTTTTACACTGTTAAGTTCTACAGGATTGTTATAAAAATAATCGCTTTCGACAACTACATTTTCAAGCTCGATAGACGTAGATATTAATTCGAAATCAACTTGTGCTGGTCTGCCGGGCATAACGCTAATATCAGTTTTTGTAACACTGTTATAACCGATTACAGAAGCACGAACCTGATAAGTATTTGGCAGAACATTACTGATTGAAAACTCACCCAGAATATTTGTAGCAGCTCCAAAGTCAGTTCCAAGAATTATTACGTTTGCACCAATTAATGGTTCTTTAGTTAATTTATCTATGACTCTGCCATATACCGAAAGTGTTTTTTCCTGGCCAAATACTAGTGTTGCAGAAAATAGAATTATAGTTGCCAGGCTTAATAATTTCATAAATGTTTCCTATTCTCTAAATATTCTTTATTAAACAATTATAAACTTACTAAAGTTCTTAAAACAAACAGATTTCTGTTATAAGTTGCAATAATTCTTTATAATTAATGATGAAATTTTGAAAATGTTCATGTTTTTTTAGTAAAGGAAAGTTTATAATCAGCTAAATGAAAGAATCTACTAATACTGAATTCGACGAAATCTTAAATCAATTTTCCGGTATGCTATGTTGGACGGAAAATGGTGATTTTCCAGAATTTCTACATGTTGAAAATGTAATTGATCTTACTGGTTACACCGCCTCGGAAATAAACAATCTTAAAGATGGCTGGCAATCATTGATTTATGGTGAGGATTTACATTTGTACAGAAAAAATCTGGACAATTTTGAAAAAAGTCTCGATCAAAATTTACTTGAACTTGAATATAGAATAACCAGAAAGGATGAAAATATTATTCATCTGTCCGAAAAAATTCAGGTGATTAGAGATAAAGATGGAAATATTATAAGACGATTTGGTTTGATAACGAATATTACCAATTATAAGGTAGAACTTGAAAAGTTAAAAACGAGGACTGACGAGCTTGAGTTGCTCAATTCAGCAAAGGACAACTTTATATCAATTCTTTCTCATGATCTTCGCGCTCCTTTTACCAGTATCCTTGGATTTTCAGAAATTATACTAAATGAGACTTCGCTGCCTGAAAAAGATAAAGCAGAGTACGTCAAGTTTATTTATGACTCATCAAACAATCAATTACAGCTTGTCAATCATCTTTTTGACTGGTCACAAATTCAAACTGGACGAATAAAATTTGAAATTCAGAGGTTGCACGCTCAAAGTATTGCTTACAATTGTGTGTCCTATCTTACCGGTCTTGCAATGAGGAAAAATATTAACATCAATGTTAAAATTCCTGATTCATTTCATATAGATGCAGACGAACGGCTTGCAACAAAACTCTTTACGAATATTATTAGTAACGCTGTTAAGTATTCATTTGAGAACGGATCTGTTGAAGTAAATGGAAATATTTATAACGATGATTTCATTGAGTTTATTGTAAAAGATAAAGGTGTTGGAATATCAGAAACCAACCGCGAAAAGATTTTTAGTATTGCAAAGCTCTTTTCCACTGAGGGAACAAAGGGCGAAAAAGGAAGTGGGCTAGGTCTGACACTTTCAAAGCAGATTGTTGAAAAGCATGGCGGTGATTTGTGGTTTTATTCAACAGAAGGAAAAGGCAGCGAATTTCATTTTACTCTTCCTGCGGCAACAAGCTATATTCTTTTAGTTTTGCAGGATAAAGAAAAACTAGACGAATTAGAAAAGGGACTAAACAAAATATTTCCAAATCTAAAAGTGCTTAAAACTGAAAACGCGTTTGAAGCAATCGAAATCATTTCAGCGAAATCTCCTTCTCTAATGATTATTGAGCATAACCTGCCTTTGATGGATGGATTACATTTAATAGGTTCTGTTCGCGAAAAGCATAAGCAAATGAAAATTCCGTTTATTGTTTTTATCGATCCAGACTCAGAAGATTTGATAAAATCATATCAGGAAATAAACGTAAAAATAGTAAAGCAAAAACCATCAATTACTGAAAATCTTAAAGATAAAATTGAAATGTTACTTTTCAGCTGATTGTCTATTTTTACTATTGAGAAATATTTTAGACCGGATAATTAGTCAAATTTAAAGAGACCATACTTGTTAAATCAGCCTGAGTTAAATACTCTCTCGAAGAATGATCAGATAAATCATTTCCTTCTTATAAGGAGATTTGAACTTCGCACCACAAGAAGCGGGAGTGATTTTCTTTCTACTGAGCTTGGGGATAAAACAACCTCGTTAAATGCAAACGTTTGGGAGGGTTTTACAGAGCTTGCTGCTAGAGGCAAAGTTGGTGATGTTGTTAAAGTAGCAGGAACCATTGAAGAATATCAGGGTTCATTGCAGATAAGAGTTACTTCAATTCGGTTAGCAAAATCTTCTGATGAAGTTAGTCCTAAAAATTTTCTTCCTCAGTCAAAGCGCAATCTGAAAGAGATGAAAGATGAATTCAACAAAAGAATTAAAAACAATTCAAACAAATATCTCAAAACACTACTTGCTCAAATTTTTACTGGTGAAAGATTTGAACTCTTCTGCACAGCCCCTGCGGGAAAATCCTGGCATCACGCTTACATTCATGGACTGATTGAACATACTCTTGAGATTATTAAAATATGTGAGCTTATGTGTGAGTTTCACACCGAGTTAAATAAAGATTTGCTGATAGCTGGAGCCATGCTGCACGATATTGGGAAAATTGAAGAGCTAAGTTATGATTCAGCATTTGAGTATACTGAAAAAGGAAAGCTTGTTGGACATATCGTAATCGCTTCTAATATAGTTCGTGATGAAATAAAAAAGATTCCTGGATTTCCGGAAGAATTAGAAAATAATTTAATTCATCTGATTCTAAGTCATCAGGGAAAACTTGAACACGCATCACCAGTTGTTCCTAAAACTGCTGAAGCAATTGCATTGTATCAGGCAGACGAGCTAAGTGCTAAAGTGAATGCGTATAAAAATGCAGTGGAGTCAGAGTTGAAAGACGGTTCTAACTGGACCAGATTCATTCAGCTTGCAGGTACAGATCTTCATAAATTTACACCGGGGAACTCTTCCGAAGAGAGCAATAAAAAATCATTGTTCGATTAAACAAAGGAGACATATGAAAATTTCTACATTTTTATTAATTCTATTTTTTTCTTTCCTTTTTTTCGGCAGTCACTTTGCTCAAACAGCTGAAGAATTAATCAAGGAAGGGGATAAGTATAACAAAGAATTCAATCATCAAAAATCCCTGGAAGCATATCAGGAAGCTGATAAATTAATGCCTGGTAATTGGGAAATTATGTGGAGAATCAGCCGTGCAATAGTGGATATTGGCAAATAAAATGCCCGAAGGAACCGACGAGCAAGAAGAAGCAAAATATAACGAATATAAAAAATCACTTACGTATGCTGATAGTGCTGTAAAGCTTGCACCCGATGAGTCGGTAACCTATCTGCGAAGAGCAATTGTGAGTGGAAGAATAGCTTTGTTTGAAGGTGTCTTCTCAGCAATTGGATTTGTAAATGATGTTAAAGATGATTGTGAGAGAGCAATTCAATTAGACAACGGTGGAAATTATGTTCAAGCTCTTTCACATTATGTTTTAGGAAGAGCTCATGCAAAAGTTTGTGAAAAATCATATCTATTGAGACTTCCACTTGGATTGGGTTGGGGAGATATGGAGGTTGCAATTAGGGAATTTCAAAATGCAATTAAACTTAAACCCAATTACAGGATGTTCTATCTTGAACTGGCGAAAGCATATATTGAGGAAGATGAATATGAACTGGCTAAGCAGAATCTTCTTCTCGTAGAAAAGGCTCCCTTTGTACTTGAAGATGATGATTTGTATTTGCAAGAAGCAAAGCAGCTTTTAGTCGAAGTTAATGAAGAACTTGAGTGATTCAAATCGATAAAAGTCTGATTGAAGCACTGAAAGAATCCGAGTCAATTGTTTTTTTTACTGGTGCCGGAATTTCCTGCAGAGAGTGGAATAGCGACTTTCAGAGGCAAAGAAGGGTTTATGGAATAAGTTCAGACCTGAAGAGTTAGCTAGCTTCGATGCATTCATAAAGAATCCTGAGCTTGTCTGGGAATGGTATAATTACAGAAGAAAAATTGTCCACGAAGCTAAACCAAATGCTGCCCACCTAACTATTGCTGAAATGCAAAACCACTTTAAGGATGTGACTGTTGTAACGCAGAATGTTGATAACCTTCACAGGAGAGCCGGTAGTAAAAAAATATATGAACTACACGGTAACATCGAAAGAAATTTCTGTATAAATTGTAAAAAATTTCATAATGAAGAACTGGATTTTTCCACCGGCGTTCCCAAATGTGAATGTGGCGGTCTTCTTCGTCCTGATGTTGTTTGGTTCGGTGAGTATCTTCCAGAAGATCAATTTCTTGGTGGAGAGAAAGCAGCAATAGGATCGGATGTATTTTTTGTTGTTGGGACTTCGGTTGTAGTTTATCCGGCAGCGGGACTGATTTATACTGCAAAAGCAAGTGGTGCTATAATTGTAGAAATCAATCTGGAAGAAACAGATCTTTCTTCATCTGCTAATTATTCTTACTTCGGAAAGGCGGGAGAAATTCTTCCAAGGATATTTGAAGAGTATACATTAAGTATATAAATTTATAAATCAACTTCGAATTTGTAGTCCAACCATCTTGCACGATCGCTGCAATTCCTTTTGCTCTTCTCTACCAAGTATCTCAAAATGCATTTTTATTTTTTTTACAATATGGGGAAGTGCTTCCTGAATAGCATTTTTTCCTTTCGGTGTGAGATGAATAATGAACTGTCTTTTATCCTTTTCACCTTTTTTTCTCTGAACCAGTTGACGCTTTTCAAGGTTATTAATTACCATCGTAATATTGCCACCACTTTTTAAGATTTTCTTTCCGATTTCTTTTTGCTTCATTGGTCCTAAATGAAACAGAGAATCCAAAACACCAAACTGGCTTTCTGTTAGTCCGAAGTCACTTAGTGCCAGGCTAAGTTTTGAACTCAACGATTCTGCTGAGCGCATCAATTTAATATAACTGTTTAATGCATCAACAGTTTTTCCCGAACCTTTGTAATGCGTACCCATTTTTAGATTCTATTTTTTCTTGTTTGGTGTGATTAAACTCAATATTGCAGTAAAAATAACTGCTCCGATAATCGTCCATAAAATATTATAACTTGATCCTCTTATTTGAAGAACAAATGGGTCGGAAAGTTGTAACTCGCGAGAAAGCCATGATCCAATCATTGCTCCAATAAATCCTACTATAATTGATATTATACAACCGCCACGGGAGAAGCCTGATAATGAACGAGCAATTGAGCCTGCAATTCCTGCAATAATCAGAGAAATAAGAATGTCTACCATTTTACACCAATATTTATTATATAATTGCTAGCGAAAGCTAAATTTTATCAATATCAGAATCAATTTTTAGTTAATAATTTTTATTATTGTAAAGATTGAATTGACGAAAAAAATAAAAGTAATTAATAGAAGTATTTAGTGGATAGAAAAAAATTTATAAAAAATATCGGATTAGCAACTGCCGGTTCATTGATCCTGCCTCCCAAGCTGGTTAAAGGATTTACAAATTCTTTTTCAAGCGGGAAAATGATTGAACCTTCCGCAAGGCCTGATATTGACAAATGGAAAGATGATGAAATCAATATTGCCTGGATTGGTCACGCAACAGTTCTGATCAATTTCTACGGCAAATTTATTCTTACTGATCCTGTATTTTTTGAAGCGGTTGGAGTTTATATTGAAGGATATATTTTGGGACCGAGAAGAGCTAGTCTTCCTGCCTTGATGCTCGATGATATTCCCAAACCAGATATCGTTCTGCTTTCACATGCGCACATGGATCATATGGATTATAAAACTTTGAAAGCATTAACAGAGAAATATCCTTCTGAACTTGACTGTATCGTTGCGTATAATACAAAAGATGTTGTTGAAGAGTTACATTGGAAAACACTTCAGGAAGTTGATTGGGATGAAAGGATAAGTTTAAACGGAGTAAACTTTAAAGGAATTGAAGTTCAGCATTTTGGCTGGCGTTATCCCGGGGAGAAGGACAGATCAGGTGGATATTTTGAGGATGGAAGAAGTTTTAATGCTTTTATTTTGGAAAGATGCGGCAAAAAGATTCTTTTCGGGGGTGACACTACCTTCACAGATAAATTTAAAAAGCATCGAAGTGAAAATATTGACATTGCAATAATGCCAATCGGAGCTTATAAACCGTGGAGAAAATATCACTGCACACCGGAAGAAGCACTTGTAATGGCACAGTATCATCTTGGTGCAAAATATTTTATACCTATTCACACCAAAACTTTTGATAGTGGTAAGATGATTTATGAACCATTAGAGTGGCTGGCAAAATCAAGCAAGAATTATGAAATGAAAGTTGGATTGTGGGATATCGGGGAAACGTTCACACTAAAAGCGTAAAAATATTTCCCCCCCTGTTAATTATTGCAAGTCTGTTTTTATTTTACTCTTTAAATTGTTTTTCGATATTATTTACTATTAATTTCGAGTAGAGTGATTATCTATGAATAAACTAGAAAAAGGATTCGTTCAAATTTATACTGGCAACGGAAAAGGCAAGTCCACTGCAGCGATCGGTCAGGCTGTTCGGGCTGCCGGATTTGGAATGAAGACTTACATTGCTCAGTTTATGAAAGAATTTCCTTACAACGAATTAATTAGTCTGAAGCATTTATCCGAATGGATAACGATAGAACAATTTGGCGGTGATGAATTTGTCTTAAAAAAAGAACTTCCGGGTGAGGAAGAATTAGCAAAAGCCAGAAAAGGCTTGCAGTCAGCTAAAGAGAAAATGTTGAATGGTGAATATGATTTAATAATTCTTGATGAAGCTATAGTTGCAATTTATTTTAAGCTCATCGAAACAAAAGATATAGTTGAGTTCATTAAAGCAAAACCAAAAGATGTTGAACTAATTATAACAGGTAGATATTGTCCTGCAGAGTTAATTGATTTAGCTGATCTTGTAACTGAAATGAAGGAGGTAAAACACTACTACCAAAAAGGAATTACTTCTAGAAGGGGAATTGAAAGTTGATTCCATTTCTCGATTATTGGTTACAAATAATCGAGTACTTTTTCGATATTTTTTATTGAGTTACTTGCACCTCCCATTTACTTTCTTCTCCGAGATTTAATAATCAAGTTAATTTTTCCTCAAAAACTATTTTTTTTGCAATTTCAGAGGAATACTCATAGGAGGATAATTAATCACCCTTGATTTTTATTTTAAGCTTACTTAAACTATAACCAACAGTAAACTTAATTATGCAAAATATTTCAAAAGAAGATTACTTAAGCGTAATCTATAAATCGGCAGACAGCAATGGTGAAATCAAAGCTAACCAAATCGCTGAGCAACTGAACATTTCCAGTGCTGCGGTTACTGATATGCTGCGAAAACTTTCCAAGGAAGGTTACGTTGAATATAAAAGGTATAAAGGAACAAAGCTCACGAATAGTGGTGAAGATTACGCAAGGAATATGGTAAGACGACATAGAATCTGGGAATTGTTCTTGCATCAGGTTGTTGGTTTACCCTGGGATAAAGTTCATAATGAAGCACATAATCTTGAACATAGTGCATCAGATGAATTAATTAATAAAATGGAAGAAATGCTTGATTATCCTGAGTATGATCCGCATGGTGATCCGATTCCGGATAAAAATGGTCATCTGCCAAAAATTAATCTTGGAGTTCCACTGAGTTCTGTCAGGCCAGGAATTAAAGTTAAGGTAAACCGTGTTCACGATTTTGATAGCAGCTTTCTCCAATATATTTCTAAAATAGGAATTGAACTAAACAAAGAAATTACTGTTGTGGAAGCACTAGAATTTGATCATTCACTATTAGTTGAGATTGATAGAAAAGAAACGAGTATCAGCAGCAAAGTAGCTGCAAATATTTTTGTAACGGAGGTTAAGTAAAATTACGATGACAGATCCTTTAGTAACATTATTGATTGGCACAGGTATAATTCTGCTTGGAATTGTTTCATTCTTCCCTGAAAAAGGATTGGTTGCAAGAATGAAGCGAGGTAAAACTATTTCAAAAAAAGTATTAATAGAAGATGCACTAAAACATTTATATAACTGTGAATACAATAGTGTAAGCTGTACACTGGACAGTGTTGCAGGAAAGCTTTCAATCTCAGAAGATGAAGCAGCAGAATTGATTACTAAACTTGAAGATATGGGATTATTAATTTCACACCATGAAACTCTTCAGTTGTCAAGTGAAGGAAGATCATATGCGCTAAGGATTATAAGAATTCATAGGTTGTGGGAAAAATATCTTGCTGATGAAACAGGAGTTGATGAGCGTGAATGGCATCATTCAGCGGAAGAATTTGAGCACAAGTTAACTCCCACAGATGCGGATGCTCTCGCTGCACAAATCGGAAACCCTGTCTTTGATCCCCACGGAGATCCAATTCCATCGACTGATGGCAAACTACCGGATAAAAAAGGAAGCCCGTTGACTGATTTACAATTTGGTGATTTTGCAAGCATTATTCATATTGAAGATGAACCGGATGCGATCTATAAACAACTTGTCGCCGAAGGATTATATCCAGGTATGCAGGTGCGGATGATGGAATCTACGAAGGAAAGAGTTAGGTTCACGGCTAATGGAGAAGAAAGTGTCCTTGCTCCACTGTTTGCAAAAAACATTACAGTTACACCAATAAAATTTGAAAAGACCGTCGAAGGAAAATTTAAAAATTTATCTTCATCTAAACATTGGTGAGAAGGGAACAGTTCTGGGTATATCAAAAGCATTGAGAGGTCAGCAACGAAGAAGACTAATGGACCTCGGAATTGTTCCGGGAACTGAAGTCATTGCCGAAATGAAAGGTGCATTTGGTGACCCAACGGCATACAAAATTAAAGGAGCTTCAATTGCTCTTCGAAAAAAACTTGCTGAACGAATCTATCTGATTCCAGAGATTGAAGGACAGAAATAATAATGAACATAAATTCTAATAATTGCGAAACTTGTCCTGTTCACAACGCCGGTAATCTGAAACGACTCGGCATTGATATGAGCAGCTTTGATTTTGTAGTTGCTTTAGCGGGAAATCCAAACACTGGGAAAAGTACTGTGTTCAATAATCTAACAGGACTTAAACAACACACGGGCAACTGGCCAGGTAAAACTGTAACACGTGCAGAAGGGGGTTTCGAGTACAGTAATTCCAGGTTCAAGTTGGTTGATCTCCCGGGAACTTATTCGCTTCTCTCGACAAGCACAGATGAAGAAGTTGCAAGAGATTTTATTCTTTTCGGTCAACCGGATGTTACTGTTGTAGTGGTGGATGCAACTCGTCTTGAAAGAAATCTGAATCTTGCTTTGCAGATTTTAGAAATTACAGATAGAGTAGTCATATGTTTGAATCTTATGGATGAAGCAGAAAGACATCAAATTAAAATTGATGAAAGAATGCTCTCGAAAGATTTGGGTATTCCTGTTATTCCCACTGTTGCACGTTACAACAAAGGAATGAATGAATTACTCAATTCAATTTATGAAGTTGCGACCGGAAAGTATGTTTGTAAACCTTACAGAATCAAAAGCAGTTCAAAAGAACTTAATTATGCAGTTGAAAAGCTAAGCAAAATGTTGCTGGAAGAATTTCCGAATTTGCCAAATGTAAAATGGGTTGCACTCAGGCTTCTTGAAGGTGATCAAAGTGTAATAGATTCGATCAAGAACGGAGAGCTAGGCAGAATTTATTCAACTGATCAAAAGAAATCAGAATTAGAACAAGTCGTGTAATAAAATATGAATAGTGACAGAAAAAACAGTGAATCAATTTTATCAGCAGCTTACAATTTGCGCTGGGAGATAGGTGAGAATTTTCACGACACCTTAATGGAATCAATCTATGCAAATGCATCCTCAATTAGCAAACGTTCTGTTAGTCTTCCAGCCGAAAAAGAAACAGTAAGCTGGGAAAAAACTCTCGACAAAATTTTAACCAGTCGTTACACTGGTTTCCCAATTATGTTTTTGATTCTTGCAGTTGTATTCTGGTTAACTATCGAAGGGGCAAATGTTCCGTCAGGATTAATTGCTTCCTTCCTGCTTGATACCGTTCATCCGTTGTTAAAAAGTTTTGCCGCCGGCATAGGTTTACCATTTTGGCTTGATGGAGTCTTAATTGACGGAGCTTACCTTGCAATGGCGTGGGTGATAAGTGTTATGCTTCCACCGATGATGATTTTCTTTCCAATATTCACTTTACTCGAAGATTTTGGTTATCTGCCGCGAGTGTCTTTTAACATGGATAGCATTTACAAAAGAGTCGGTGCACACGGTAAACAATCCTTAACAATGGCTATGGGATTTGGTTGCAACGCCGCAGGTGTTATCGCTACAAGAGTAATTGATTCTCCACGGGAAAGATTGATTGCAATTATCACAAATAATTTTTCATTGTGTAATGGAAGATGGCCGACTCAAATTCTTATTGCAACAATTTTTATCGGTGCTGCTGTTCCTGCATACGTTGCTGGAATTGTTTCCGCAGCAGCTGTTGTATCAATTGCTGTGCTGGGAGTAGTTTTTAGTTTGCTCGTTTCTTGGGGACTATCTAAATCTGTTCTGAAAGGCGAAGCATCGGCATTTAGTCTCGAACTCCCACCATACAGACCACCGAGAATTCTTCAAACACTTTATACCTCTTTGATTGACAGAACAATTTTTGTGCTCTGGCGGGCAATTGTTTTTGCTGTTCCGGCTGGTATCGTAATATGGCTTGTTGCAAATGTAACAATAGATGGTGAGTCATTAGCAAACATTTATATAAACTGGGTTAATCCGTTCGCATTTATTTTAGGTATGAATGGAGTGATTTTCCTTGCTTACATAATAGCCATTCCGGCAAATGAAATCGTCATCCCAACCATTTTAATGTTGACGGTTGCTAATCTTGGCCTTGCTGGAGTTGGTGCTGGTAATGGAGTTATGTTCGAGCTCGATTCAATTTCGGGTACTGCTAATATTCTTATTGCTGGCGGATGGACACTATTAACCGGAATAAATTTGATGTTGTTTAGTTTGTTGCATAACCCTTGTTCAACAACTATCTACACAATTTACAAAGAAACGAAAAGCATGAAGTGGACTTTGGTTTCAACTTTTCTGCCAATTGTAATGGGTCTTATAGTTACATTTTTTGTAACTCAGATTTGGCGATTGATAGCAGGTAATTAATATTAAATTATGATTTTTATAACTGGAGATACACACGGTGAAGTAGATATAAGAAAATTCAATTCCAGAAAATTTTCTGAGCAAAAGAATCTTACCAAATCGGATTTTATAATTATTACTGGTGATTTCGGACTACTTTGGGATGGTAGCAATGAATATAATTATTGGCTCAAATGGCTATCTGAAAAGAATTTTACAACACTCTTTATAGATGGTAATCACGAAAATTTTGAAATGCTCAACTCTTACCCTGTTATTACTTGGAACGGTGGCAAAGCACATCAAATAACAGATAGTGTGATTCATTTAATGAGAGGTCAGATTTTTCTTATCGACGGATATAAATTTTTTACTTTTGGAGGTGCTAAATCGTCTGATAAGGAATTTAGAAAAGAGGGTGTTTCTTGGTGGAAAGAAGAAATGCCTAATCAGGAAGAGTATGTTGAAGGATTTAGAAATTTAGAAGTAAATAAATGGAAAGTGGATTTTATTGTTACTCATACGTGTCCTGTAAAAATCCAAAAAGTGTTATTAGAAAAATCTGATAAGAATTTAGAAACTACAGAACTTAATCAATACTTATCTGAAATTGATTCGAAAACTAATTATAAACATTGGTATTTTGGACATAATCATCTTGATGAAGATTTAACAGATAAACACACAATTCTTTATAAAAAAATTATTAGGATATAGTGAAGAAAACATATAGAATAATCTCCTGGAACGTAAACGGAATCCGTGCGGCTATAAAAAAGGATTGTTGGATTGGTTCAAAAAAGAAAATCCTGATATGCTTTGTCTTCAGGAAACAAAAGCTCATCCCGATCAACTTGTTGATGAATTAAAAAATGTTGAAGGATACAATTCATATTTTTCATCTGCTGAAAAAAAGGGTTACAGTGGAGTAGTTATCTATACTAAGCAGTAAACCTTAAATGTTCAGCATGGGATAGGAATTAAAAAGTTTGACAGTGAAGGAAGATTTATCATTACAGAGTTTGATGAATTTATTCTTTTCAATATTTATTTCCCAAATGGAAAAGCTTCAGCAGAACGTTTGCAATATAAAATGGATTTTTATGATTCATTCTTAAAGCACTGCAAAAAGCTTCTGAAGCAAGGAAAGAAAATAGTTGTTTGCGGTGATGTTAATACTGCTCACAAAGAAATAGATCTTGCCCGACCAAAAGAAAATTCAAAAACATCAGGTTTTCTTCCTGAAGAGAGAGAATGGATTGATAAATTTCTCGCTGCGGGATTTATTGATACATTTCGAATGTTTAACCAGGAACCAGAAAACTACACTTGGTGGGATATGGTTACCCGTGCTCGTGATAGAAATGTGGGATGGAGAATAGATTATTTTTATGCAAGTGAAAATTTAAAAGATAATATTAAGTCTGCTTCTATTCTTTCTTCAGTGATGGGTTCTGATCACTGCCCAATTGAACTTCAACTTAAATTCTAATCAACTGTTTTATAATATAAGATGAAAAAAATCTCTTTAATTGAGATATTCATATCTCTGTTTTTATTTAATTTAATAATCAGCTGTAATGCTCAAGAGGATAATAAAATGAAATTCAAAAACAAATTAGCAAATGAAACAAGTCCCTATCTTCTTCAGCATGCTAACAATCCCGTAAACTGGTATCCCTGGGGAAATGAAGCTCTCGAAAAAGCTAAAGCAGAGAACAAATTAATTATAATAAGTATTGGTTATGCTGCCTGTCATTGGTGCCACGTAATGGAACACGAATCATTTGAAGATACTTCTGTCGCACAGGTGATGAATGATTTTTTCATATCCATTAAAGTGGACAGGGAAGAACGACCAGATATCGATCAGATTTATATGGATGCTGCGTACTTAATTACAGGAAGAGGCGGCTGGCCTTTAAATATTATAGCATTACCAGACGGAAGACCTGTTTATGCAGGAACTTACTTCGGGAAAAATGATTGGTTAAAAATTCTGCGTTACTTTAAAGACTTATATCAAAAAGAACCCAAAACTTTCAATACGGAAGCGGACAAGCTAACTGATGCAATTAAAGGAATGAAAGTTCCTGGACTTGAAGAATCCAGTTCCTCATTTACAAAATTAGAAATTGAAGAATCATTCAATCAAATTATTTTACAAATAAATTTTACTAACGGAGGAACACAAGGCGCCCCCAAATTTCCCATGCCGAACATTTATCAATTTCTGATGAACTATTATTTCCATACTAAAAATCCGAAAGCAATTGAGGCAATAACAGTTACTTTGGATAATATAGCTAATGGAGGAATTTATGATCATATTGGCGGAGGTTTTGCTCGTTACTCAACTGATGAAATCTGGAAAGTCCCTCACTTCGAAAAAATGCTTTACGATAATGGCCAGCTTGTTAGTCTTTATTCGAATGCTTACAAAGTAACAGGCAATGAACTCTACAAAAAAGTTGTTTACGAAACGTTGGAATTTATTGAAAGAGAAATGACAGATGAATCCGGAGGTTTTTATTCTTCACTTGATGCTGATTCAGAAGGAGAAGAAGGGAAGTATTATGTTTGGACCAAAGCAGAAATAGAAAATTTGTTGGGGGAAAAATCTGAAATCTTTTGTGATTATTATTCTGTCACTTCAATTGGTAATTGGGAAGGAAATAATATCCTGTTTGTCACTCAGAAAAAAGAAGACTTGTTAAAGAAATATCAAATTAGTGAAGAGATATTTGACAGCACGATTAGTGAATCGAAAAAAATATTGTTCGAAGAACGAAACAAACGTGTGAGACCGGGACTCGATGATAAAATTTTAACTTCCTGGAATTCATTGATGCTCAAAGGATATGTTGATGCTTATATGGCCTTCGGTGAGAGTAAATTTTTGCTGGCTGCGATAAAGAATGGTGATTTCATTTTGAATGAGATGATGAGCGATGATGGAAGGTTGGACCGAAATTATAAAAATGGTAAAAGTACCATCAATGCTTTCCTTGATGATTATTCGTACACCATTGAAGCATTTATTTCTATGTATGAAGTTACTTTTGATGATAAGTGGATTTACGCTGCTAAAAAATTAGCTGATTATGTAATTGCTCATTTTAAAGAAAATGAATCTGATTTCTTCTTTTACACTTCTGATATTGATAAACCTTTGATTGCCCGTAAAATAGATTTTTCAGATAATGTTACGCCTTCATCAAATTCGTCTCTTACTATGGGGCTATTAAATCTATCGCGATTTTTCTATGATCAACCTTACGAAGCGTTGGCAAATAATATAATTAAGGCAATAAAACCTCATGCAATTAAGAATCCCACTTTTAATTCATACTGGTTAAGTGCAGCCATTAAACTCACGTATCCATTTTATGAGCTTGGTATTGTTGGCGATCATTACGAAAAAGAAAGAGAAAAAATTGACAGAATGTTTTTACCCAATATTATTCTCTTTGGGGGAACAGGGGAAAGTGATTTGGAGATTCTGAAGGACAGGTATCTAAAGGAGCAAACTTTGTTTTATGTTTGTGAGAACCATGTTTGTCAGCTGCCTGTAGAAGATACAGAAAAAGCTATTGAGCAAATTTTAAAATGATTGCATTAAGGGAAAAAACCAGTGTTTGACTCCAATCATTTTTAATTCTTAATTTCGCTTCCGATAAAAAAAACTATGGTATGAACGATTGACACGTATTAAACCAAATTTTTTCCTTATTCCGCTTTTTGTAATCATTACAGCATCTGCCGCATCCTATTTTGCAGATACTGGTAGGTCGTGGTACAAAACCATTAACCTTCCTGCGTGGACACCGTCAAACTCATTGATGGTATTAGCCTGGACTATAATTTTTATTTTAACTTCCTTATCCATTCTTATTATCTGGAACAGATATTCATCTGAGAAAAAATTCGGATTGATAATTATACTCTTTGTTCTAAACGCTATTTTAAATGTCGGTTGGAATGTTCTGTTCTTTTCTCATCAGTTATTGGGCTTTGCATTTGTTCAGGCTGTGCTGTTAATTGCAAATCTCTTTCTTCTCGTACTGCTTATCCGGCAGTTTTCTCCACTTGCAGCATATTTACTTTTACCCTATTCCGCCTGGGTATTTTTTTCTACTGTATTAACGCTTAATGTTTGGATGATGAATTGATAGGAAAATAAAAAAGGGCACAGTGAACTGTGCCCTTCACTTAAGACTATGACGAAGTTATTACTTCACTAAGATCATTTTCTTAACATCAATAAATTCATTTCCGTTTACACCAGTTGCTTCTATTCTGTAGAAGTAAACACCACTATTAATGCCAGTTGCATTAAAATCATAGTTATGAACTCCTGCAGTCAGATCCTCGTTGACCAAAGAAGCGACTTCCTGACCGAGCACATCAAATATTTTCAGGCTTACTTTTGAATTAACTGCAAGCGAGAAGGTAATTTTCGTGCTTGGATTGAATGGGTTAGGATAATTTTGATCAAGACTGAATGAGGCTGGTGCAACAACTTCAACCTGAACCTCAGGGGAGAACTCAAATGTACCGTCGAAATCAATTTGCTTCAACCTATAGGTATAAACACCAGTACGTAAATTGTTGTCACTAAATGCGTAGGATTTTGGTTCTGTTGTAGTTCCAAATCCTGGCACAAAGCCAACCGTCGAATATTCTGAGTTAGCAGATTTTCTTTCAACGTTAAATCCGCTGTTATTTATTTCAGATGCTGTCTCCCACAAAAGTTTCACATCGTTTTCACTTACTGATGCAGTAAAAGATGTAAGTTCAACAGGTACTATGGTAATATTCCAAGTAGCTGCAACTTCTGCATCACTAAGAGCCCTGTTATAGAACCTGAACTCATCCATCTTTCCTTGGAAAGTGGCTGATGTGCCATAGCCGCCAACTCTAAAACCAGTACCTGCCAGGAAGTTTATTGTCATTGGCGTTGTGCTGTCAAGCACTCCGTTTTTATAAGCTTTCAGAGCACCAGCAACATCATCATAAACAAAAGTTACTACTGTTGGAGCAGGACCAATGCCAGTTACAAATACATCTGTAATACCAGCACCGGCACCTCTTAATACTAAGTTATCTGGTAAAGCCGTTCCATTATGGAAACAACGAAATGATCCGGCACCAGCATCACCAAACAGATACATAGCACTTCCACTAGGATCTGTAGGTATTTCAAGCCACATACTAATTGTCCAGGGACTTCCAGCTAAATCAATAGCCCAGCCTGTTTCCACACCACCGTTTGATGCAAAATCACCAACTATACATGAGCCAAATTGACCTGTTGGATCCCAGGCTGTTGTACCAGTTAATGGAGCTGGATTGCTGCCAACACCGGGATCAGCAAAGTTAGCAGTTGTTGTTCCAGCGTTTTCATCAAATGTATAATAAAGTAATTCGGGAAATCCAGAACCACCACCACCAATATTATCATCACCAGAGATTTGAATGGAAAGCTCTGTTGCAGGATCCAAAGTCCACGTTACTCCCGGAGTTGCTGTGGCCCATGCGCTTCCTGCAATACCGTTGGTAGGGTCTAAATTACCTGTCTCCCAGAAGAAGTTAGCCGATTCCACGCTGTTATTGTATATCTCAATCCAATAAGTCCCTGCGCTGGCGATCATAATCGGAGAGGCGCTGAAGTCGAACGTAAATATGTACTCGTCGACTCCAAATAGAACGATTCCTGTTGTTGCCCGGGTTGTTGGCTGAAGATTATACCGGCTGTCCACAACCGCACCGGGTGATCCAGCAGCATCGGTGTGAATTAAGATTGTGAAATTATCAGTCGTGTTAGGAATGTTCTCTGGGTAATATCCACCCCACATCACAACCTCGGTGATGCCGTATGTGGGACCAGCGACTGCGACAGTGAAATCTTCTGCGACCGATTGCTGTAATGTACCGCAAATCGCACAAGAAGAGTCTGCCATCAGCCCGTTCACCTGGTTTGGTGCCTGGTCAAGGAATACAACCGGCGCCATTGGAGCTTCGACAATGGCCTTTCCCGAAACATTGGCGGGACCATCATCTAGAGTCGAAAACTGTGCAAAAGCAAAACCAGAAACAAAAACGAACAAGAAAAGTAAAATAAAGAATTGCTTCATATAGAGGCCTCCTTTTATAGAGTTTATAAGATAGTTGATTAACTCAACACTAAATTGAAAAATTCTTTTTTTAAAGTCAAGAAGAATCTGGAAAAAATATTGTGAGCGCTGGGAGGATATGATTACTTAAAAATGGTGCAGAAGGTAATAGTCAGGTTATCTATCGATGTGCCTGGTCTATTCGTGGTGTTCATGACAGGGCCTGGATCGGAACGACCTGTTTTTGGAAAAATTGGCTTTATGAGTAGAAATGGTGCTAACCGCAAATTTGACGTCCAAGCCTGTGTTCTTAGAATTCAGCATCGGGCTTAGAACAAAAACTGACTCAAAAAAATCCATAAAACCCATCTTTTTTCTTTTTAGAACACTATTTCTTTCATTTTCGCAAAATTTTTTATTTAGAATTCTCGGCAAGGATGTTGTCCTTAAGTAAGCAATAAGAAGAGAGAATATAATATTATGATTTACAAACCTCAAAAATTACAGCTCAGCCTCACAATTCAGTTTGCAGTTTTCTTCATTCTGATAACTGTATTCATTTACGGTTATTTCAGTCAAAAATTTGAAGAGGAGGTTTTAGATAAATTCACATTTAAATCTGAAATCATTGCAAATTTTCTTGAGCAAGAAGCTTATCTCCTTCACACAGATACCAATATTAAGGACAAAACTCAGCTTCTTCAGCTTATGATGCTATAATGATGTAAAGCTACTTGGTTATTGAGGATGAAGATGGCAGCTTGCTCGATGCTATACATTTAGATGTAGCTGAATACTATTTATATGTTGCCGCAAACAATAATGATAATATTTCGTTTGATGAAACCACTTACCGGGTAGTGTTACCAGTAAAGATAGCAAAAAGTAGAATTGGCAAAGTGTATCTCGGACTAGAGGCCGGTTTGGTAGCGACAGATCTTAAGAAAAAAACATACTTAACGGCACTTTTCAGTTTGCTCATATTATTAGGAGGCATGGTATTTACTTACTTCCTTAGTTCAATTTCCTTCCGTCCGATAACAAAGCTTTTAAATGCATTGAGCAAATCAGATATTAAAGAACAAAAACTTTTATTAACAAAATTTAAAAACAACGAAATTGGTTTGCTGGCACAAAAGATTTATAATATCCTCAATGAACTGGATGTATCATCAACTGAAGTGAGTACTCTGAATGAACGGCTTCAAGATGCATTTCGTGAAAAAATGTATGAGCTTGATATTGAGATAAATAACAGGAAAAAAGCCGAATCTTTCTTAAAGAAAACTGAGGAGATGTTTAAAGTATTATTCGAGAGCGCACCAATTGGGATGTTAATTGTATCCAAGGAAGGAAAAGTAGTTAAATCTAATAAAGCATTCTGCGATACTGTTGGATATGATGATTTAGAAATAGTTAGAATGAATATAAAAAACATTTTTGAAGATAATTCAAACGGCAATCTCAGATCTACTTATCAAATGATTATGGAAAGTGAAAGTCTGGATCTCGAGTGTAAGCTTACAAAAAGAAATGGACGGAAACTTTTTGCGCTTATTAAATCAATACGTATTAAAGACGAAAATGAAGAACTGATTAGTACTCTTTTACAGGTTCTTGATATTTCGCAAATTAAAAGAGCACATGCTGAATTAGAGACAGCTCTTGATAAAGCCAAAGAATCTGACAGACTTAAAAGTGCTTTTCTTGCTCAGATGTCACATGAAATAAGAACACCACTAAATGTTATTCTTCCATCAATTCCAATTATTGCTGATGAAATTGGAATGAAAGATACAGAGATGGTTTCTATCTTACATGCTGTGGATAATGCAGGCAAGAGGTTGCAAAGAACGATTGATATGATTTTATCAATGTCAGCCGTGCAGAGTGGTAACTATAAGGCAAAATTTGAAAAGTTCAATCTGGCTGAAGACTTAAAAAGCCTTTCAACAGAGTTTACTAACCTCGGCAAAGAAAAAGGATTGGAGATATTTTTTACTAATAATTCATCAAGCTCGGAGATATCAGCCGACAGATACACAATAGGACAGGTATTTCAGAATCTAATTGGAAATGCAGTTAAATACACCCAACGTGGACAAGTGAGCATTACAATTGATGATTATGAAGACAATAGAGTGATAGTGAATATTGAAGATACCGGTATTGGAATGTCTGAGAAGTACATTAAAAATCTTTTTACCCCTTTCTCGCAGGAAGATGCCGGACAAACACGAAAGTACGAAGGAAACGGATTAGGTCTTGCATTGGTGAAAGAATACGTCACCCTCAATAAAGGAATTATTTCAGTTCAAAGTGAAAAGAATAAAGGTTCTCTATTCTCTGTTATTTTTGAGAAAAAATTAATAAAAGTTACAACTAAAAATAAACAACTCATGTTGAATGAAGTGTAAGAAACTTTCAAATTAAATATTCTCCCTCAGAACCAGGACTTTCAAGTAAGAACTTGCCATCTGCAAAAAGCAGCTTTACATATCAATCGCTAAAATTTTAAGTATAATTTTCTGAAAATTATTCTGCCTCTCCTATTGCTCTATTTGTTTGAATGACACAAATTATTTTTGAAATAAGATTTGTTAAAAGTTTGTTATGAGAAATTTTAATTTTGTTTAAATAAAAAGTGATAGCATCAGACCCGAGATTGCAGATTCTGTTGTTCAGATGAATGTAGGAAGAGCACAAATAAAAGAAAAAGATATCACTAACTGTCTTCACTGCACTCTCCTGGCTCGGACAGGCTTCTTATAATTTGAAATTGAATAAACTGTATATATCAGACAACTGTATTTTAATAAATTTTATTCGTTTAACCTCAATTCTCTAACAAACTATAATTTATTTATACAAATCACATCTTAATATTTGGTTTAGTTTTAAAATTTTGATATACTGAATTTTACACAATAAAATCAGCTAATAATTAAACAGACAGATTATGAAAAAAATTGATTTAAAAACACTTGAAAAGAAAATTAAAATAAGACCATTGAAGTCAAAGGACTACGATTCTTTGATTGAATTGCAGAAGCTCTGTTTCCCTGGTATGCATACCTGGAAAAAGGAACAAATAGAAAGCCAATTGGAAATATTTCCGGAAGGGCAAATTTGTATTATAATTAATAATAAAATAGTTGCCTCATCAAGTAGTTTAATAATTGATTTTGATCTATATGCTGATAGTGATAACTGGCAAACTTTAAGTGACTCAGGTTATATAACAAATCATGATCCTGATGCTGAAACATTATACGGTATCGAAATTATGGTGCATCCGGATTTTCGATCTATGAAACTTGCGAGAAGATTATATGAAGCGAGAAAAGAGGTCGTAAAAAAATATAATCTTAGAAATATTGTCATTGGTGGCCGAATTCCAAATTATTTAAAATATCAAAAGAAAATGACTGCCAGAGAATATGTTGAAAAAGTTATGAGCAAAGAGCTCGATGATCCCGTACTCACTTTTCAATTAGCAAATGGATTTGTTTTAAAAAGGATAATTCCTGCTTATATGATTGGTGATGAGGAGTCAGCTGGATTTGCTACCTTGCTTGAGTGGTCAAACATTGATTATGTACCGCCAATCGGTAAAAAAATTGTAACTTCAAAAAAAGTTCGAATATGTGCTGTTCAGTATATGCTTCGCCCAATAAAAAGTTTTGAAGATTTTGCCACACAATGCCAATATTTTACAGATGTAGCATCGGGATATAAATGTGATTTTGTTGTTTTTCCCGAAATATTCACACTTCAATTACTTTCATTTCTTCCAAATGAAAGACCGGGTGTTGCGGTTAGGCATCTTGCTGAATTTACACCGCAGTATTTAGAATTATTTAATAAGCTTATCGATCAATTATAATATTAATATTATTGGTGGTTCACACTTTACAAAAGAAGGAGATGATCTCTTTAATATTGCTTACCTGTTTAGAAGAGATGGAACAATGGAAAAGCAATATAAAATTCATATTACTCCAAATGAAAGAAGATGGTGGGGTATAAAACCAGGGGATAAAGTTGATGTATTTGAAACAGATCGCGGTAAAATAAATATTCAAATTTGTTACGATGTGGAATTTCCCGAATTAAGTAGAATAGCAGTTTCAAAAGGAGCTGAAATTATCTTTGTTCCATTCTGTACAGACGAGAGATATGGCTATTTAAGAGTAAGACAATGTGTTCAGGCAAGATGTATAGAAAACGGAGTGTATTCAGTTATGGCAGGAAATGTTGGTAATCTTCCTTTTGTAGAAAATATGGATATTCAGTATGCTCAATCAGGAATTTATACTCCTTCCGACTTTATGTTTTCCCGGGATGCAATAGCAGCAGAGTGTACACCTAATGTTGAAACCGTGGTTATTCACGATGTTGATCTTGAGTTACTTAAAAGACACAGATCTCAAGGCAGCACTTTAAATTGGTTCGATAGACGAAAAGACCTTTATGAAGTTATTCTTAAAAAGTAATAAGTGACATTGTCAAATAATTTAAAGTAATATTTTTACAATAATTATTTTATGCAGGAATTAGTAAAAGATTATCTCGGACTTTCTCCGGAAGTCCAGGTAAAACTCTTCGAATCACTTTTTGTGATTCTTGTTATTATAATTGTTCTAAGGGCTGTTAAAGGAATTTGTTCTGGGAAAAATAGCAGACATCGTAAATCATCACGGAATATTATTAAGTACGGAAGCTGAAAAACAAATTAAAGAAGCTGCGAAAAGATTTTACAACAATTAAACTGAGGGTAAAAAAGATTTGAAGCCAGATAGAAGTTAAAAAAATAGCCTGAAGTTATCAGGCTATTCAAATTAAATAAGGGTTTAGAATTTATTTCCACTCAGCAAGCATCTTTTTCATATTATCATAATCGAATGGAGCGTTTTCCATTTTACTTCCAAGGTCAATTGCCTTTTCCATAGTTGAAATTGCTTCATCCTTCATTCCAAGTTTGTGTTGAAGCTGAGCTTTAACTCTTGTGTTCCAGTAAACTTCGTTTATTAAGCAGGATGCTTCTATCCAACTTAATGCTTCTTCAAGATTTATATTGGCGGTTAAACAATATTGTGCTGCTTGAAAAGTTGGAGACCAACTCAACTCCTTTCGTGCGTTGGAAAGAAAAATTTCATTAGTGTTAGTTTCAATCTTGAATGAAACTTTTAACTTATCCCATATAAGGTTTGCATTTACTGAATTATCCGTCACTTCAGTAAACATAAAAGTCATTCTCTCCATAAAATGATGTTCTTCAGGCTTGACTTTAATTCGCAGTGCATCTTTAGCAGCGATCATAGTTTGAGCCGCCATTTATTTCAGTATCCTTGCTAAAAATTATTTCCCATTCGCTTTCTCCGGGGATTGTATGGATTCCATAAGTCCCTGCAGGTAATTCATTACCATTAATTTTTACAGCGTCACTGAAAGTAATGGATGTAACTTCATTAGCACCAGTACGCCATACTTCGCCATAAGGGACAAGTTCGCCCCAGATTTGCCTTCCTTTTACTCCAGGTGAACTATAATCGATTTTAACTTCCGTGACACCTACGATTTGAGTTACAGTTGCATCAGGACTTGGGCGTGGTGTTCTTATCTGCTGTCCAAATGCACTCAACGATAAAATAAAAATAAGCACAACTGACAGATGAATTAGTTTTGACATTTTTCCTCCTTTGAATTGTTTGATACAGGTTTGATTAGTTTTAAATTTGGTTGCGAAGTTAAAGAGTGAATGTAATATAAACAATGCTAACTGATAAAGAAAATACTACGGAATCGCAACAAAGCTTAAAGAAAGCAAAACCATATTCTGCTTGGGATAATATTAAACGCTGGATTCCATCAATAATTATTTTGCCGATTGCAACTTACTGGGTGATGAATCGAGGTGAATTCGGATTGCTTGATAATATTGACCTAGTAATCCATGAGGCAGGACACTTTTTCTTTATGTTATTTGGAAAGTACATTTATACTCTCGGTGGAACTTTGATGCAGATTATTCTTCCATCAATAATTGTCGCTTACTTTTTCCGGAATAATTACAGAACAGGAGTTCAATTTGGGCTACTTTGGCTCGGGCAAAATTTTATTAACATCAGTGTTTATTCTGCCGATGCTCAAGCAAGAAAACTTCCACTACTTGGTGGAAATAAAGTCTACCATGACTGGCATTATCTTCTTGGTGAAATTGGAATTCTTGAATACGATTATTTAGTTGGATATACATTTCTTGGAATTTCAATCATTGATTTTTCTCGTTGCCATCTTAATGCCTCTTATAACTCACGACTAAATTGTATCTTTAAAATGAGAAAAAGAATAAGGAGATAATGCTCAGAGTAATTTTCATATCATTTTTAATGCTGACAATTGAGTCGGTCGCTCAACCAGACTCTGTTACCTCTTATTACAACAATGGGAAGATTGAGTCATTCATTCACGTACGAGATAATTTTCGCGACGGTGATGCACGTTTTTTTTGGGAAAACGGAAATATTAAGGAAGAGCTTTCTTACGCTAATGGGCGCGTTGAAGGTCTTGTGCGAAAATATAATCAAAATGGTGTATTACAAGAAATGTTTTCTATTGAAAATGGAAAAAGAGAGGGCCCAACATCCTTATTTGATAGTACCGGTAAATATATCGATGATATTTACTATGAGGAAGGAATTCTAGTAGTTGATAAAATTGTGCTTGATTCCGGACCCAAAGAAGAAGAAATAACAAAAGATATTGTTGCTGTTAATCCTCCGACAAAACAGAAAAAGAAAAAACAGAATAACAACGATCCATTACCACCGGTTATAGAAGAAGAAAAAAATTATGAGGATGATCCTGCGTTTTATAAAACTGTTGAAGTAATGCCGGAACCCTATGGAGGAATGGAAGCTCTTTATAAAAAGATTGGTTATCCTTATGAGGCAAAAGATGAAGAAATTGAAGGCACGGTGAAGGTTTTGGTATTTGTAGATAGGGATGGAGAAGTGCTTGATGTTCAGGTTATTGAAGGAATAGGTTATGGGTGTGATGAAGCAGTGAGAACATCAATATTATATCATCGGTTCAAACCGGGTCTAATCAGAGGACAAAAAGTAAAGGTAGAAATGGAAATTTCAATTGAATTTAAATTGGAAGAAGAAGATTAATTTGTTTCGACCTTAAAGCAGAAGCTTTCAAGTATTGATCTCAGGTGTGCTTCGTTTTCAGAAATGTATATAGTATAATTGCTGAATTCTCTTCTGAGCGGATACTTTTTTCGCATTAAATCAAAATATCCTGCTTGCTCATTCGGTTCATAGGTTAAGATCTTCCTCATAACCTCATCATCCCTTTCAATATTATAAATTGAAGAGAATAGTTTGTAAAGTTTTTCCTCATCAGATTTGCCTTCAGATAATCTCATCTCTTTGTTTTCAATCTCTGGGAGAATTGGTTGCCAAATTGGTTTGATGTTAAGAAATTTACACAGTGAATTGTAAATCATTTTTGTGCCATTTACTTTTCCTTCGAATGAGTAACCTGCAATATGTGGAGTCGCAATTTTCGTTTTCGCAAGAAGTTTAGTGTTTATTGATGGCTCATCTTCCCAAACATCGAGAACGAGCTCAAACTCTTTCATGACTGATTCCGTTAATAGAGCAGCATTGTCAATCACAGCACCGCGGGATGTATTAATTAATATTGTTCCATTGTTAATCCTTTTCAAATTATCTTCATTTAAAAGATGAAATGTTTTATCAATACCATCAAATGACATTGGAACGTGGAGTGTTATGATATCAGCCTGTAAAATTTCTTCGAGGCTTAGAAATTTTTCATCTTTATTTATCCTCTTAAGTGGAGGATCATTTTGCAATACTTTCATTCCCAATGATTCAGCAAGCCGTGAGACTCTGCTCCCTATATTTCCAACACCAACAACACCGATTGTTTTTCCCTTCAATGAAATATTTTTATCTGATGCAATTTTTAACAAAGCTGTAAACACATATTCTGCAACTGAATCAGCATTACAACCTTTTGCATCAGTAAACTGAATATTCTGCTTACTTAGATAATTGAGGTCAATGTGGTCTGTACCGATTGTTGCTGTTCCAACAAACTTTACCTTACTATTCTTTAACAAATCGTCATTAACATTTGTAACAGAGCGGACAATTAGAATATCCGCATCTTTAACATTCTTCATTTGTTAAAGAACGACCATCCACCAACCTTGTAATTCCAAGGTGTGAAAAAGCCTCTTCAGCAAAAGCAATATTTTCATCTATTATGAGATTCATTTTCTGCAAATCAGTTAACCAAATTTAAATAATAAGTCTGGAAGATTTTTACTGATTGATTTGTTTGATAGAATTGTTTTTACTTGATTAACAGCATATTTTTGTGCCGAATCAAATCTATTTTTATAGAATGTAGAAAACACTCAATATTAACACTCGGGAGGAATTTCCAATGCTCAGCAAATTGCTTATGCCCGAAATAGAATCTCTTATTGCTGAGAGGCAATTAAGTATATTAAAGGAAATCCTCAGCGATTGGACGCCAGCCGATATTGCCGACCTTATAGTTGATCTTCCTGAACAAGATAAAGTTATAGTCTTCCGTGTTCTATCTGTTGATCTTGCAACCGATACTTTTGAACATCTGGAGTTTGAAACCCAGGAAGAATTACTAAAAGCAATGGGCAACGAAGAAGTTGCAACAATTCTGAATGATATGTCGCCTGATGATAGAACTGCATTATTAGAAGAATTACCAGGCACTTCTGCAAAACGATTAATTCAGTTATTGTCCGCAGAAGAAAGAAAAATTGCTCGAACATTGTTGGGTTATCCTGAGAACAGTGTCGGGCGATTGATGACGCCAGATTATATCGCAATAAAAAAAGATTGGACGGTAGCTGAAACGCTCGAATATATTCGTAAGTATGGTGAGGACAAGGAAACGCTTAATGTAATCTATGTTATTGATGAAAAGGGAAAATTAATTGATGATATAAAAATAAGAGAAATAATACTCTCGCCTCTCGATAAATATATCAGCGATTTAATGGATGAAAATTTTGTTGCACTGAATGTTCATGATGATCAGGAAAATGCAGTTGAAATCTTCAAAAAATATGATAGAGTTGTGTTACCGGTTGTAGATAAACGAGGAATTCTTATTGGTATAGTTACGGTCGATGATGTCCTTGATGTAGCGGAAGAAGAAGCAACTGAAGATATACAAAAGATAGCGGGTGTAACTGCACTTGAAGAACCATATTCTACTATTCCATTAACTGTGATTATCAAAAAGCGAGCATTCTGGTTGACAATTCTTTTTGTTGCACAGATTTTTACAGCCTTTGTACTGGGTTATTTTGAAAGTCATCTTAGCAAAGCTGTTGCATTGACAATATTTATCCCGTTGATCATTTCAAGTGGTGGAAATTCAGGATCGCAGGCAGCAACGCTCGTCATCAGAGCCTTGGCAGTTGGTGAAATAACTTTAGGTGATTGGTGGTTAATTTTGAAAAGAGAAATATTCTCAGGTTTAGTGTTAGGATTGATTTTAGGAGCAATCGGTTTCGTGCAGGTTGGTGTGATTGCAAGTATATCCGAGACATTAAGTATGCACTGGGTTTTGATCGCAATCACAGTGTCCATTTCTATAATTGGAATTGTAATTTGGGGTACACTTTCCGGTTCGATGTTACCAATTATCCTAAAAAAACTTGGTGCAGATCCGGCAACATCTTCAACTCCATTGGTTACAACTATGGTGGATGTTACCGGACTAATTATTTACTTCATGGTTGCATTGATTATTCTAAAAGGAACCATTCTTTAAGGTAAATCGAATAATGCTTGAAACAGTTAAGTTTCTTCTTATATTTGCTCCTCATGATGATTTTCTTAATAATCAAAAAATAAAGTGAAATATTAAGGGAATAATACTTGCAGGTGGTTCTGGTTCCAGACTCTATCCAATTACCAAAGTTTATAGTAAACAGCTTGCACTTATTTATGATAAACCTCTCATTTACTATCCACTCTCGATTTTAATGCTTGGTGGAATAAGAGATGTATTAATATTATCAAATGCAGAGACAATTCCATTGTATCAGAATCTTTTTGGTGATGGTTCCAATATTGGAATGAATTTCCAATATGTAATTCAACCCGAACCAAAAGGAATTGCTCAGGCTTTTATTCTCGGGGAAAAATTTATCGGCTCCGATATGTCATGTCTGGTTCTTGGTGATAATATTTTTTATGGAAATCTTGAATTTTTTTACAAAGCTCTAAAAACTGAAAAAGGTGCAACTATTTTTGGCTACAAGGTAAATGATCCTGAAAGATATGGAATAGTTGAGTTTGACCAGAGTGGAAAAGTACTTTCGATTGAAGAAAAACCCTCCAAACCTAAATCTCAATATGCTGTTCCCGGATTATATATTTATGACAATCGTGTAGTTGAGATATCTAAAAATCTTAAACCTTCTGATAGAGGTGAGCTTGAAATTACGGATGTCAATAAAGCTTACCTTGAATTAGGCGAACTTCGTGTTGAAAAAATCGGAAGAGGTGTTGCCTGGCTTGATACTGGAACTCCTGAAGCACTACTGGCTGCTTCAAATTTCTTTGGAGTTATTGAGGACAGACAAGGTCTTAAAGTAGCCTGTATAGAAGAAATTGCTTATCTCCGTGGCTTCATTGATAAAAAACAGTTTACAAAATTGGTTGGTGAAATCCCAAAATCACTATACAGAGAATATCTTGAAAAAGTATTGGCAGAGATTTAATTGAAAGTTACGAAAACAGAAATTCCTGGATTGCTTATAGTTCAGCCGGATGTTTTTAGTGATTCCCGGGGATATTTTTTTGAATCTTACAACAAGAATCGATATAGGGAGTTCGGAATTCCTGATGAGTTTGTTCAGGATAATATCTCGAAGTCGAGCAAAAGTACAGTAAGAGGACTTCACTACCAGGTTAGCGAGAAAGCTCAGGGAAAACTTTGCCAGGTAATTGAAGGTGAAGTGCTTGATGTTGCCGTTGATATTAGATTTGGATCGCCAACATTCGGAAAGCATTTTTCTTTGATTCTAAATTCTGAAAAAAAATTCAGCTCTGGATTCCATCCGGTTTTGCACATGGCTTTTCTGTTTTATCCGATGAAGCAATCTTTTCTTATAAATGTACAAACTATTACAGCAAAGCTCACGAAAGAAGTATTCTTTTTAATGATCCTGATTTGAAAATTGACTGGAAGATTGAAAGTCCAATTGTTTCAAAAAAAGATTTGCAAGCTTCGAAGTTCAATGAAATTGGAGAAGATTTTATATTTACTCGGGAGTAATCCAAATTAATAATAACAATTTTTAATTCTAATAATTTTAAAACTAAAGACCCGGAAAATTTTATGAAAGTCCCTCTGCTCGATTTAAAACCTCAATATCTCTCATTAAAAAAAGAACTAGATGAAGCTATCCTTCGTGTTGCTGAGTCACAATATTTTATTCTTGGTCCCGAAGTTGAAAAAATGGAAAAAGAATTTTGTGACTACCTTGGCTGCAAGCACGCAATTGGAGTATCATCAGGAACAGACGCCCTTCTTCTTGCATTAATGGCGATTGATATAAAACCCGGTGATGAAGTGATATTACCAACTTATTCATTTTTTGCTACCGCAGGTGTTGTTTCAAGATTGAATGCAACACCAGTATTTACAGAAATTGATCCGATTACATTTTAATATTGATCCTGAAGATGTTAAAAAGAAAATAACCTCAAAAACAAAAGCAATTATTCCGGTTCATCTTTATGGACAGAGCGCTGATATGGAATCAATAATGAAGATTGCAAAGGAGAAGAATATTTTTGTTATTGAAGATGCAGCACAGGCAATTGGCACCGAATATAAAGATGGAAAATGTGTTGGAACGATTGGAGATATCGGCTGCTTTTCATTTTTCCCAAGCAAGAACCTTGGTGGCTATGGTGATGGTGGACTTGTTACAACGAATAATGATGAACTGGCACATATGCTTCGTATTAAAAGAGTTCACGGTGGTGAGCAGAAATATTATCATAAAGTCATTGGTGGAAATTTTAGAATAGATGCTTTGCAGTCTGCAGTTCTTAGAGTAAAACTTCCTCATCTTGATAAGTGGTCTGAGAAAAGAAGAGCTAATGCTGATTACTATAATGAACTTTTTATTAAATCTGGTTTAGCAGAAGATACTGGGAAAAATAAATTTTGATGAGAAAAATCAAAGTGCTACTTCCAAAAGCTGTTTATAAAAATCTACCAAATGTGAAGAACTATCATATTTATAATCAGTATATAATCAGAACTCAGAAAAGAGATGAATTGAAAAAATTCCTCACTGAAAATGAAATCGGAAATGAAATTTATTATCCGGTACCGTTTCATCAACAGGAATGTTTTGTAAATCTGAATTATAAGACGGGAGATTTTCCGGAAGCTGAAAAAGCAAGCCTAACATCTCTTGCATTACCTGTTTATCCGGAATTAACCAAAGAGCAGCAGGAATTTGTTGTTCATAAAATTAAAGAATTTATTCGGGGTTGATGAAGTGTTGCAGAAAGTTACCTTTCTGAAATTATTTTTATTCGCGTTGATTTATTTGAGCATAAGTGCCAATTTACACGCACAACTTGTTTACGAACCACTTATATGACGATGTATATAATTTCCTGAGAAGGGTTAGTCAAAAAGGTATTATTGAGTTTGATGATCTTATCAGACCATTACCTAAAATGTATATTGCTGAAAAGCTGCTGGAAACTGATTCTCTTTCATCGCAACTTACTTCTCTTGAAAGAGAAGAATTAAAATTTTTTCTTCAAAGTTATTATTTTGAAAAATGGTTCATCGAAAACGATAATAAAAGAAACGAATATATGGAATGGTTTAATGATGATCCTGCTAGGACAGATGGAGAGTATTCAGTTATGGCGGAGATGGATTTAAGTTAAACTTCGATCCGATACTTGGTGCTGAAATTGGTTCTGTTAAAAGATGAAATGATATCTCATTTCTGGAATGGATTTTATTCATATGGATATATTTATGATGTTCTTGGGTTCAGTTTTGATTTCAGAGATAATACAGAAAGCGGAAACACGATCGATAAAACAAAAAGATTTACACCGGAGACTGGAGTTAATGCAAGAACCAGTGAAAACTATTATGGTTATTCCGAAGATAAAATGGAATACAGTGAAGCAAAAATGATGCTTGCAACTGATTGGAAATGGGGAAGTCTTGCTATCGGAAAAGAATTTATTGAATGGGGTTATGGTGACAACGGCTTGATTGTTATGTCACAAAAAGCACCTTCATTTCCGTTAATCCGACTTGATATTAATCCGATTGAATGGCTCAGCTTCAATTACTTTCACGCATGGTTAATTCTGATGTAATTGATTCATCAAGTTTTTATTATACCGAACACGGAGATTTAAGATATTCATACAGAGATAAATTTATGGCATCGCATACTCTAACAATTCGACCAACCAAAGGACTTGATATTGCGATGGGTGAATCAATTATTTATTCTGATGAGCTTGAATATTCTCTACCTGATTCCGATTACATTTTTCCGACTGGCGGATCATTACTTAAGCAGACAAAATAATTCAGCAGGAAGTAACGTACAATTTTTTGTTCAATAAGTTCTAAAGGACATATTAAGAACACTCATTTATATGGTTCATTCATTATAGATGAAATAACTTTGAATGGATTATTTGATTCTTACAGTCAGAGAAATCAACTTGGTTTCACTCTTGGCGGTTCTGTAACTGATTTACCGATTAATAATCTTACTTTAAAACTTGAGTACTCTAAAATTTATCCTTACGTTTACAGGCATTACATCAGCACAACAACTTATACAAGCTCATCATATATTAATGGGTCATTGGATGGGTGATAATGCTGATCAGATCTATGCTTCAGCCAGTTATAGATTTTTAAGAGGATTGGAAGCAATTATCTGGACAAGATATATCCGGCAGGGAGAAGAGCAGGATGTTGATTATCAGTTTGATCAACCTCAGCCACCATTTCTTGCTGGTTTAAGAACGAACTATTTCTATCTTGGAGGTGAAGCAAGATATGAGATTATTCATAATCTTTATTTTCGTTTACGTTACCAATATCAGAATATTTCAAAGCAGCAGGAAGATTTAAGTTTTGTTGATGAAACACTTCAACAATTTTATGTTGCTGTTTATTATGGATTATAATTAAGAAGGTAAATGACTGATCAAACAAAATATCTGAATAAGAAAATTTATATTGCCGGACATACCGGAATGGTTGGTTCTGCAATTACAAGTGAACTGAAAAATAAGGGATATAAAAATCTTATTCTAAAAAACTATCCCGGACTTGATTTAATCAGGCAGGATGATGTAGAAAAATTCTTTAAAGCTGAGAAACCGGAAATTGTAATAGTTGCTGCAGCAAAAGTTGGCGGCATTCTTGCTAACAACACTTACCGTGCTGAGTTTATTTATGATAACCTGATGATCGAAGCAAACATAATTCACAATGCACACAAAGCGGAGTAGAAAAACTTATTTTTCTTGGAAGTTCCTGCATCTATCCTAAATTAGCTCCACAGCCATTGAAGGAAGAATATCTTCTTTCTGATTATCTTGAATTTACAAACGAACCATATGCAATTGCCAAGATTGCTGGAATAAAACTATGTGAAAATTATTACAGGCAGTATGGATCTAACTTTTTCTCTGTAATGCCGACAAATCTTTACGGACCGAATGATAATTTTAATTTAGAAACTTCTCACGTTCTTCCAGCATTTATCAGAAAATTTCACGAAGCAAAAGAAAAAAATGAAAAGGAAGTTGTTATCTGGGGAACGGGAAAACCTCTTCGCGAATTTCTTTTTGTTGAAGATCTTGCTGATGCAATGGTATTTTTATTAGAGAATGTTGATGCGAGAGATCTTTATGAAAAAGGAATATCGCATCTCAATATTGGAACAGGGAAAGATATTTCAATTGATGGATTAGCTAAATTGATTGCTGAGATTATAGGTTTTAATGGAAAGATAGTTCACGATTCTACAAAACCAGACGGCACTCCCCGCAAGTTGCTTGATGTATCGAGAATAAATTCTCTCGGCTGGAAATATAACACTGAGCTGCGTGACGGAATTAAAAAAACATACTATTGTTTCTTAAGAATTTAGAAGCTAGGAGTTAGAAGATAGAATGGAACGAGCGAAAAGTTTTACTGATTTAATTGTCTGGCAAAAAGCCCATGAATTTGTACTTAGCATTTATAGACTGACTAATGATTTCCCAAAGAGCGAAACTTATGGATTAATATCACAATTCAGGAGAGCTGCTGTTTCAATAGCAGCGAATATTTCAGAGGGATTTGTAAAAAAAGGAAAAGCTGATAAACTAAGATTTTATAATATTGCTCAGGGTTCAATTCAGGAATGCAAATACTATTTAATCCTATCAAAAGATTTAGACTATAGAAAAGATAATAATTTAATTGATTTATTAGATGAAGTTGCAAAAATATTGCAGTCCTATATCAATTCAATAAATTCTAAATACTAAATTCAAACTACTAGCTACTGAAATGAAAAAAGCATTAATTACCGGTATTACCGGACAGGACGGAAGTTATTTGACTGAAATTCTTCTTGAAAAAGGATATGAAGTTCACGGAATTATCAGGAGAAGCAGTTCTTTTAATACGGGAAGGATAGATCATCTTTACAATGATTCTAAAATTCTGAATAAAAAAATGTTTCTGCATTATGGTGATCTTGTTGACACGAGCAACCTCAATCGTCTTCTCGAAAAAATTGAACCCGATGAAATATATAATCTCGCAGCACAAAGTCATGTAAAAGTTTCTTTCCAGGTTCCTGACTATACGGCACAGGTTGATGCACTCGGCACGCTCAGATTTTTAGATGCTATCCGTGAAGTTGGATTGAAGAAAGTAAAATTCTATCAAGCATCAACAAGTGAACTTTACGGCAAAGCTCAAGAAGTTCCACAAAATGAAAAAACACCTTTTTATCCTCGCTCACCGTATGGAGTTGCAAAACTTTATGGCTACTGGATAATAGTAAACTACCGTGAAGCTTACAACATCTTTGCTTCAAATGGAATTCTTTTTAATCATGAATCTCCGAAAAGAGGAGAAACTTTTGTAAGCAGAAAAATAACTCGCGCAGCATCCCGTATTGTTGCCGGGTTACAGAAAGAGTTGACATTAGGAAATCTGAATGCAAAACGAGACTGGGGTTTTGCACCAGAATATTGTGAAGGAATGTGGAGAATTCTTCAGCATAAAGTAGCGGATGATTTTGTTCTTGCAACAGGTGAAACTAAAACTGTTCGTGTGTTTGCCGAACTGACTTTCAGAAATCTTGGAATTGAATTGGAGTGGAAAGGAAAAGGTGAAAATGAAAAAGGTGTTATCAAATCAATTGATCTTGAAAGAGCAAAGAAACTTATAAGCTACTCTGCAAACAAAAAATCATTCATTAAAGATTTTACGACGAAGCTGAAAAAAGGTAATACGCTTATTGCTATTGATCCAAATCTATTACCGACCAACTGAAGTTGATTTGCTGATTGGTGATCCAACCAAAGCAAAAAAAGTTCTTGGCTGGAAAGCAAAAACAAAATTTGAAGACCTCGTTAAGCTGATGATAAAATCTGATATGGAGAAGGTGCTCAGAAGAGGATTTTTAATCTGTCTGGGAAACCTTCGAGGCTAGAGTGCCTACCACGGTAAGCAACCTCGAAGATTGCTTGTTATTGAGATGGTTTTATTTTGAGTAAAATTAATTTCTTTGTATCAACAAAACCACCGGAAGTAAGTGTGTATATGTAAACTCCACTTGGAAGATCGACTGCATCAAAATTAATTTCATAATTACCAGGTTCCTTTTTTTCATTTACTAAAACTTTTACTTCTGTCCCAAGAATATCGTAGACAGTAATTGAAACACTTGTTGCTTCAGGTAAAGAATATTTTATTATAGTTGAGGAGTTAAAAGGATTCGGATAGTTTTGTTCAAGGATGAACTTCTTTGGTGTAAAATCAACTTTAACTTCTATTATTTCTGAATAGTTAAAAGTCCCATCAAAATCTATTTGCTTCAAACGATAATTGTAGTGATCAAAATAAACATCTTTATCGATAAATGAATATGACTTTGTCTCTGTTGTATTACCATTTCCAGCAACAAAACCAATTGCTTCCCACTCTGAATTCTGACTTTTGACTTCAGATCTCTGAACTTCAAATCCTTGATTATTTGTTTCAGTTGCTGTTGTCCAATTAAGCATTACTCCATCTTGAATTACTTCTGCCGTAAAAGAAATTAGTTCAACTGGAATTATTCCCCCATTTGACGTATGTAGGATAACGCCGTGCTCACCAACAACCCAACCGCGCAGTGAGTCAACAAAAAAGATTTTATTTGGTCGAAAATAAAATGGTGGCGAAAACGTAAACTGCAAATCCCAGGATGAGCTCCCATCTGAAGTGTGCCAGATTTCAGTTCTTCCTCCGTAAAGGCATGTCCCATTGTACGGCCCAGCCATTTAAAGTGTCTGCAAAATTCAGATATGTGCTAAGATCAGAACATTGAAACATAATATTGAAAAGCCAATCTTCTCCACCATTAGTGGTATTGATAGCTGAAGTTGTCAGGTACTGGACCATCTATGCTCATCCACCCAATTTCTTTTGTAAGAAACTGCATGCTAAATGTAAACATATAACCATACCAAGTTACTAAATCCCAGGTTTCACCACCGTCTGTAGTTCTAAAAAATGGTATGCTGCTACCTGTTCTGTAACCATATAATGAATCAAAGAACTGTATGTATGCGTCAGCAGAAAGCCAGGGATGAGTTCTCATTTCCCAAGAAATGCCGCCATCGGTTGTCTTTAAAAGTCGTGCAACAAATGAACCGTCTTTCCATCCCCTCACTTGTGTCCATCCAAAATTATTATCAAAAAAATAAATTGCTTCCACATCTGGTATACTGTCCAGATCTGTAAATTCAGTGATAGAGATTTTATCCCAATAAATTCCTCCATTGGTTGTGTGCAGTAATGTATCTCTGTTGCCCGTTGCCCATAATTCACTTTTATTCAAACCAGTGATATGAACGGAAATCATTTGGCATTGTCTCTCCCAAGAATTTCCCCCATCTATTGAGTGAAATATTCCATCATATCCTGTTACCCAACCTTCAGAAGAATCTGCAAAATAAACATCATAAAGTCTATTTGTGGTGGGTACTTGTTGCACAATCCATTGTGCGTTAGCAGTGACAAAGAAAAGAAAAATAAGAAATATTAATTTTGACTTTGTCATTGAAGGTTCTCGCTTAAATATGTATCGTCAAAATTACCGGGAACTATTTTCAAAGAGAAAAATGTAATAGTCGAGGCAAAAAAGAGTAGATCAGTAAGGAATGTCTGTTTTGAAAATTTATTCCCTGAGTTCCAGAAGAGTGGGCTATATGCAGGGATTAAATCGGAGGTAAAAAAAATTTTCATCAAAATGTTCCCAATTTGTAATTATCAAAATAATCGAAATGAATTGAGAGTCAAGTAAATAATTAAATATCAATTTATTTTTTCTTCAATGTTTAGTTCTTTTTTACTACTCCATTTACCTTTAAATTTGTTTAATTAAAATCAACTTTAACGGATAATTATTGATGAAATTGACCTTCACCATTTTTCTAATTGTATTACTTTTAACTTCATTTAATTACTCGCAAACTGCTAGGACACAAAGATTCAATCCATTCTCAGGCACAGTAGTTTTTTCACTTGAAGGTGGAGCAACATTTGCAAGCACAGATTATAGCGGGCTTGGCGTTGATTATGTAGGAAGAATTATGCTTGAGTATTTTTTCCCTGCCTGGACAAAAAGCGGTTTCGGTATTCGGGCATTTGGCAATGCAGGTTTCTTAAAGGGAAGTGATTCAGCTCTTGATCCACAGGAGTTTCGTACTGGATTTTCAACAATTGGTGCTGGCGTTATTTTCGATTTAAGTATTAAGGATGAATTCTTTCCTTATCTCTTCGCCGGCATAGCAAGCTTCTCATTTAATCCTAAGGGAGAAGGTGGAGTAAAATTACCAAATAATGAAGCCGGAGTTTATAGCACAACTGAAGTAAATTATCTTGGCGAACTTGGAGTTCGCTATCCGGTGACAGATAATCTTTCTGTGAATTTAAGTGGCGGCGTTCAGATATCACCAAATGACTGGCTCGATGATAAAGCAATTGGAATAACAAACGATATGTTCTTTACGGCATTTGCGGGAATATCATATTCATTCCTGACTGAGTTTGATTCTGATGGTGATGGAGTTGTTGATTCAAAAGATAATTGTCCAAATACTCCAGCAGGAGTTAAAGTTGATGATACTGGATGTCCGATTGATACTGATAAAGATGGTGTGCCGGATTACTTGGATGAATGTCCCGGAACCCCTACAGGTGCACCTGTAGATAAAAAAGGTTGTCCGCTTGATTCAGATAGAGATGGTGTTCCTGATTACACTGATATTTGCCCGAATACACCAACAGGAATTGCTGTTGATGATTATGGATGTCCGTTTGATTCTGATGGTGATGGAGTGCCTGATTATATTGATAGATGTCCGGGAACGCCTTATGAAGTTGAGGTTGATAATTATGGGTGTCCGACAGATGAGGATTTAGATGGAGTTCCGGATAATTTAGATCAATGTCCCGGAACTTTACCCGGTGTTCAGGTTGATGAAACAGGATGTGAGTTAGTAATTATTCTGCCTATACCCGAAGTTAAAACCGGCCAACTTGTTTTAAGTGCTGAAACAAGTTTTGAGTTTAACAGTGCTAATCTAAAATCCGCAGCATATCCCGAACTGGATAAGCTGCTTGAAGAGATGAAAGAATTTCCAATGTCACGATGGAAAATTGTTGGTTATACCGATAATGTCGGTGCGGAAGATGGTAATATTAAGATGTCTCAGATGCGTGCTGAATCTGTACTGAATTATTTTGTTTCTAGAGGAATTCCGAAAGGGCGATTTGAAGTTATTGGTATGGGCAGTAAGGATCCTTTGGCAGATAATAGTACACCCGAAGGGAGAGCAAAAAACAGAAGAGTTGAAATAATAAGAATAGATAAATAAAAATACTTTCCCGTAAGTCGGACTAAATCTTTGACTTAATTAAATTCAGGAGGAATCATGTTCGATCCAAAATATAAATTCACTTGTGTTGATCGTTTTTTAAAATATGTAAAATACGATACACAATCAGATGAAGAATCAACTTCATTTCCAAGCTCAGAAAAGCAGAAGAAACTTTCCGCCGATCTTGCAAAAGAGTTAAAAAGAATGGGTTTGAAAGATGCTGCAATGGATAAATGGGGATATGTTATGGCAACACTCCCTGCTAATACAACGAAAAAAGTCTCGCCAATTGCATTTATTGCTCACGTTGATACTTCACCTGCTGTAACTGGTAAAAATGTTAAGCCTATCATTCACAAAAAATATAAAGGTGGTGATATAAAACTTCCTAAAGAAGGTAGGACAATTAAGGTAAGTGAAAACCCGGACCTGAAGAATATGAAGGGCTTCGATATAATCACAACGGATGGATCAACATTGCTTGGTGCAGATAACAAAGCAGGAGTTGGAGAGATAATGGATGCAGTAAATTATTTTATGACTCATCCTGAAGTTAAGCACGGTCCAATAAAAATATGTTTCACACCTGATGAAGAAGTCGGAAGAGGAACAGAAAAAATTGATCTGAAAAAACTCGGAGCAAAGTATGCTTACACCGTTGACGGTTCAAGTCGTGGTGAAGTCGAGTCAGAAACATTCAGTGCTGATATGGTTGTGCTTGAAATTTATCGGAAAAAATATTCATCCCGGCTATGCAAAAAATCAGATGATAAACTCAATGAAAGTTGCTGGTGCGTTTTTAGAGAGTCTTCCGAAGAATCGACTTTCACCCGAGACCACAGAAAAAAAACAGGGTTTTGTTCACCCCACAACAATTACCGGAAATGAAGAATTTACAACTCTTAAATTTATCATCAGAGATTTTGAAACGAAAAAATTAAAAGTTTATGAAAAGTTCTTAAAAGATTTAGCACAAAAAACAATTAAAAAATTCCCCGGTGCTAAATTTGATTTCCAGGTAGTTGAACAGTACAGAAATATGTGGGAAGTACTTAAAAAACATCCACAGGTAACAAAGTTTGCTGTTCAGGCAATGAAGAATCTTGGAATAAAACCGATTATGCAATCCAATTCGTGGCGGAACAGACGGTTCAAGATTATCGTTTATGGGATTGCCAACACCAAATATTTTTGCAGGTGAACATAGCTTCCACTCACAACTTGAATGGGTTGCAGTTCAGGACATGGAAATGGCAGTAAAAGTTATAGTAGAGATTTCGCAAATCTGGGAAAAGAGAAGTTAAGTATAAATTGGATTTAGCACTGATAAATGGATGATATGATTAAGATCGTTTACGTGCTTTTTTATCTGTTAAATCCGAGTTCCATTATTTATGCAATGGCTAAGACCAAATTAGAAACCAGAATTAATGGCTCCTGCTGGGGACTGGACAATGCTTCGGACTGCAGTTAAATCCGGTGCCGATGCAGTTTACTTTGGTGTTGATAAATTAAATATGCGTGCCAAGGCGAAGAACTTTTCAGTCGAAGAACTTCCCGAGATATCAAAATTCTGTAAATCACATAATGCTAAGACCTATCTAACACTTAACACAATTGTTTTTGAAGATGAGATTGATGAAGCAGATAAAATTATTTCAGCAGCAAAAAAAGCAAAGATTGATAGAATAATTTGTTCTGATTTAGCTGTTGCTGAACTCTGCAATAATAATAAAATTCCTTTCTGTATTTCCACTCAAAGTTCAATTTCAAATTCCTTGGCAGCTTCCGTTTATAAAAAACTTGGAGCTGTGAGAATTGTGCTTGCCCGTGAATGTTCACTTGATGAAATAAAAAAAATAAGAAAGAATACTGATCTCGAAATTGAAGCATTCATTCACGGTGCAATGTGCATAGCGGTAAGCGGAAAATGTTTTATGAGTCATCATTTATTTGGGCAAAGTGCAAATCGAGGCGAATGTGTTCAACCTTGCAGAAGAGAGTATGAGATTTATGACACTGCAACTGAAAAATCATTAATAATAGGTGATGATTATGTTCTTTCACCAAAAGATCTCTGCACGATTGAATTTATTGATCAACTAATTGAAGCTGGAATTGATTCTTTTAAAATAGAAGGAAGAAAAAGAGCTCCGGAATATGTGGCAAAAACTGTTTCTGTTTACAGAAAAGCAATTGATCTCTACTTTGAAAAAAAGCTTACACTGGCTAAGAAAAAAGAATTTCTCAAAGAATTAGAAACTGTTTACAACCGTGGCTTTTCAACAGGATTCTATTTTGGCGAACCTTCTTCCGAAGATTATGCAGGAGTAAATGGCACAAAAGCAACTACTCGCAAAGTGTATGTTGGCAAAGTTCTCAACTATTTCAAAAAACCAAAAGCTGTACACGTTTTAATTGAATCGGGTAAAGTTCATTTGAACGACGACTTATTAATTTTAGGAGAAAAAACAGGTCTGGTAGAGATGAATTTAACCGAATTCAGTGTAAATGATAATCCTGCGGACATAGCAGAAAAGGGAAGTGAAGTTACCTTTATTTCGCAGGAATTGATTCGAAAAAACGATAAAGTGTATATCGTAGAACATATTGATCAAGATGACTAAATGGCAAATCCTGAAACTCTGCTTTTCCTGATCGGGGGTATCATATTACTGTTTGTAGGAGCAGAAGCGCTTGTAAGAGGTAGTTCTTCACTTGCATTAAAACTTGGCATATCGCCATTGGTAGTAGGTTTAACAATTGTAGGCTTTGCAACAAGCAGTCCTGAACTGGTTGTTAGTATAAAAGCTGCACTAATCGGGAACAATGAAATTGTTTTGGGAAATGTAATTGGTTCCAACATTGCTAATATTGCTCTTATACTTGGATCTGCGGCACTTATTAAACCTTTAAAGGTTAACATTAATGTTATAAGAAAAGAAGTTCCGATATTAATTGGCGTAAGCGTTATGCTTGTTCTAATTCTGATTGACGGTGAAGTGGGATTTGTTGATGGCATTATTTTTATCGCAGGAATTATTGCCTATATAGTTGTGAGCATTCTTTTTGCAAAAAAAGAAAAAAGCATTGCTGCTGAAGCAACTTATGAAGAAGAATTTCAAAGTAAATTTAAGACGCCGCTTTTACTTTTGCTTATTGTTATGGGAGCCGGTTTATTAATTTATGGAGCAAATATTTTTCTTAAAAGTGCAATAGAAATTGCAAAATATTTTGGGATGACTGACGCTGTTATCGGACTCACAGTTATTGCTATTGGCACAAGCTTGCCCGAGCTTATAACTTCTGCAGTTGCAGCATTCAAAAACAAAGCTGATATTGCAATAGGAAACGCAGTAGGCTCCAGCATTTTCAACATTCTATTTATACTTGGAATCACTGCTATACTAATACCCATTTCTGCCAAGGGAATTAGCTATGTTGATTTAGGATTTATGCTAGTAACAGCAGTAATTTTACTTCCGATCAGCATTGGCGGCTTGAGAATAAACAGAGTAGAAGCTCTGGTACTTCTGATTGGGTATTTTTTTTATATCTATTTTCTTCTTCCTTCATAGACTAAATCTCATATTAAATTCAAAGGTCAGTCCTGTATTAAACTGCTTTGAACAGCCTAATCAAATCTGTATTTTTCGACCTCAATTTTCTCGTTTATCAAAGAATAATTAATTAAAATTATATGAAATTAAGTAAATATTTTGTTCCGACTTTGAAAGAAGTCCCATCAGATGCAACTGTAACAAGTCATATTCTTATGCTTCGTGCCGGAATGATTAGAATGCTCTCGAGCGGGAATTTATTCTTTCCTTCCGTTGGGTTATAGGGTTGTTAGAAAAGTTTCACAGATTATCAGGGAGGAAATGGATGCCATCGGTGGACAGGAATTTCATTTACCTGCGCTTAATCCAAAAGAGATCTGGGATGAAACAGGAAGGGTTGAAGCTTTCGGAGATACTCTTTTTCATATTAAAAACAGAGAATACGTTCTTGCACCTACTCACGAAGAAATTATAACTTATCATGCACGCAATGTTGTGAAGTCATACAAAGATATGCCTCAGATTTGGTATCAGATACAAACTAAATTCAGAAACGAACCAAGACCGAGAAGCGGCGTTATTCGCGGCAGACAATTTTTGATGAAAGATGCCTACACGCTTGATGTTTCTTATGAAGCACTTGATGTTGCATATGGTTTACACGATCAAGCATACAGAAAAATTTTTGATCGTTGTGGATTAGAATATTTTGTTGTTGGTGCTTCAAGTGGTGCAATGGGCGGAACAGGTTCAGAAGAGTTTATGGTAAAGTCAGATGCCGGGGAAGATAATGTTGCTCATTGTTCATCCTGCGGATATGCTGCAAATGCTGAAGTCGCTTCTTCCAAAGTTGATGTGATTGAAAGAGAGAAAGAAGAAAAAACTGTTTATGAAATTCACACTCCAAATGTAAAATCAATTGATGAGCTTTGTGAATTTCTGAAAACCCGCCTGCCTGACAAGCAGGTTGATGAATCTGTCTGTGCAAAATCAAGAGTTTATATAAATGACGGAAAAGCCGTACTGATTTTGATGCAGGGCAATGATGAAGTAAATGAATCAAAGCTGACAAAAATACTTGGGTGGCAATGTTCGTTCCGGTCATCCCGAAGAATTGATGGCAATTACTGGTGCAGATGCTGGTTCAATTGGACCAATTGGATTTAAAGGAAGGATAATTGCTGACTTTAAGTTGAAAGACCGAAACAATCTTTTCAGTGGTGCAAATAAAAATGATTACCACATCGGTGGAATAGATTTGAAACGTGACCTGCCTGATTCCCCAATTGAATATGATGATTTGAGAGTTGTACAATCCGGAGAAGGCTGCCCACAATGTGAAGACAAACTTGAAGTGTTCACTGCAATTGAGCTTGGTCATATTTTCAAACTCGGCACAAAATATTCCGAAGCACTAAAAGCATTTTATCTTGATGAAAAAGGAGAAGAGCATCCTATTGTTATGGGAAGCTACGGTATAGGTGTTGAAAGAATTATGGCTTGTTATGTTGAGCAGAATCACGATGACAAAGGAATTATGTGGAACAAAGCTCTCACGCCTTTTGATATTCATCTGATTGCATTGAATATGAAAAAAGAAACTGTCGTTTCTTCTGCAGAAAAAATTTATAATGATTTGAAAAACGCCGGCTATGAAGTTTTTTTGATGATCGTGATGCAGCGGCAGGATTCAAATTCAATGATGCAGATTTACTCGGTATGCCTGTTCAGATTGTAATTGGTGAAAGGAAATTAAAAGAAAGCAAATGCGAAATGAAGGTTAGGAAAACAGGCGAGAGATATGATGTTGAGTTGACTAATCTGGAAACAAAGCTAAAAGAAATAATTAATTCATTGATTTAAAAAAAGAGACGCATCAACGATGCGTCTCTACAAATTAATAGTTGTCACAGTCGGACCGTGACATCCACTGATTATATTTTACTATCTCCATCTGGATAGGTCGGACCTGAATCTAAATCTGGTTTCCCTCTCAAAGAATCCCATATCATATAAGCACAAAGTATTGCAAACATTACAAGTCCTATCAATTCTGCAGAATGAGATTCAGCCCATTCTAAATTAACCCAGTTTAATCCCTGCCATCTTAGAATAGCACTTATAACTCCCATCAAAGCACCGCCGGCAATAAATCCGGAAGCAATTAATGTTCCTCGTTCTCTTCGTGCAGTATTTAATTTTTCATCTTTACTTCTTGTGGAGACAAAGTGTGCAATTAATCCACCAACTAAAAGAGGAGTATTTAATTCAAGTGGGATATACATTCCAAGTGCAAAAGCAAGAGCAGGCACTCTTATCATAGTAAGCACTAATGCGAGAATAGCTCCAACTATATAAAGTGTCCATGGTGCCGGCTGCTGATCCATCAAGGGTTGAATTACTGCAGCCATTGCATTTGCCTGTGGTGCAACTAAAGCTCCTTCTCCAACAAATCCGTAAGTTTCATTCAATATCATAATTACAAATCCAACTGTTAAGTGCTGAAACAAGCACACCTAGAAATTTCCATCTTTCCTGTTTGATTGGAGATGAACCCAGCCAATAGCCAATTTTAAGATCAGTGATAAATCCACCAGCCATTGAAAGAGCAGTGCAAACAACTCCGCCAATTATTAGTGCTGCTATCATTCCTGAAGTGCCTTTTAATCCAACAGAAGTAAGAATGATTGAAGATAGAATTAATGTCATCAAAGTCATTCCGCTAACCGGGTTTGTTCCTACAATTGCAATTGCATTTGCTGCAACTGTTGTGAACAGAAATGAAATAAGAAGAACTATTAGCAACCCAGCTAAAGCCCATCCGATATTATAAACAACACCCATATAAAAGAACACTAAAAGAAGAATAGCTGTAAGCACTATTCCAACGACAATTATTTTCATTGGAAGATCTCTTTGTGTTCGCAATTGAGCGTTGTTTTCATGTTTCTTTTCAAATATTTCTTTGAATCCCAAAGAGATAGCATCCTTTATAATTTTGGAAGAACGAATAATTCCGATAACCCCTGCCATTGCAATACCGCCGATGCCAACGTGCCTAACATACTGGCTAAAAATTTCTTCTGCACTCATTGCGGAAATTAATTTTGTAGCTCCTGTGCCGAAAGTTTCAGTAAGTCCACCACCAATGAATGAAATAACAGGAATCAATAAATACCAGGATACAAAAGAACCAGCAGCTATTATTGCAGCATATTTTAATCCTACGATGTAGCCAAGTCCCATTACTGCTGCACCAAGATTCAACCGAAAGACGAGTTTGAATTTATCTGCGAGGAATTCGCCAACGCCGAATACTCTGGTTGTAAATACTTCGCTCCACCAGCCAAATGTTGCAATAATAAAATCATAAGCACCACCAATTAATCCACTTACAACAAGTACCAAAGCTTGCTTCCCACCTTTTTCACCTGCAACAAGTATTTCTGTTGTAGCAGTTGCTTCAGGGAAGGGAAACTTGCCGTGCATTTCTGCAACAAAATATTTTCTGAATGGTATTAGGAAAAGTATTCCGAGCACTCCACCGAAAGCAGAAGCCAAAAATATTTGAAAAAATTCGGCTTCGAGACCCAGAATGTATAATGCCGGAATTGTGAAGATTGCACCTGCAACTATCAACCCGGAGTTTTGTCCGATAGATTGAATAATTACATTCTGTCCAAGTGGGCTCTTAATCTTTATTAAGGTTGAGACACCAACTGCAATGATCGCAATTGGGATTGCTGCTTCAAATACCTGTCCGATTTTTAAACCAAGATAAGCTGCTGCTGCAGAGAAAAGTACTGCCATAATCAAACCCATAATTATGGAGTACGGAGTAATCTCCTGTGGAGTTGTATTTGCAGGCATTAATCGGAGTGTACTTCTTCGCCGGGTTTCAACTCTTTGTAAGCATTATCCGGAAGCCCTTTTATTGCTCCTGATGTATGTTCACTCATAATGTTTCCTCATAGTAATTGAATTTAATTGGAAGTTCATATTCTGATTTTTTAGTACTTGAGTATTCGAATGTAATTTTTCCAACTGGTTGTGAACTCTTAGGAAAATATTCATTCGGCATTTCAAAATAAATCTGCAGGGGTTTTGGTAAAGAAGGGTATAATGTAACAGTTGATTTTCTTTCACTGACCACTTCAAAGCTGTACTCAGTTTTAAAAGTTGTAAATTCTGTTAGATTAATATCTGCGGAGCTTGATTCATGAGCAAATCCAGGCACAATTTCAAAAACATATTCAGTCGAGTCAGCATCAGATGAATTTTTAACGGTGATACTTCCGGTACTGTATCCTAATGCGTCACTGTTAACTTCAACTCCATCAGTGTCATAAATTAATAAAGCAAGGTCTGTGAACTTGTTGTAATCTGTTTTACTTATTTCAAGCTTGAACTCTTTTGATTTTTCACCTTTTCTAAGAACAAATGGCATTCTGAAATTCTCACTTCCGCTTATTGTTACTTCATGATTCACTTCATACCCAGTAAACTGACCTTTTAAATTCAACGTTGAAGGCGCATTAAACAAATTTACTACTTCGATCTGGTTGTTATCGGCATCCACAATTTTATCATCCAGCCTGTTAATTCCGTAGAATTGAATTGAAAGATCATATGTTGAAATTCCCTTTGCAAGGAAACTTCCATCAACGATAACCTCATACACTCCCGGTTCAAGATTGAAATAAATTTCCTCGATTTCGTTTTTATCATCAAGCGTATGTATGGAAGGTGATCTATCAATGCTTTTTCCATCCGGATCGAACAAGTAGTATCTGCCTCTTGCATATTCATTTTTTGAAGCAGCAAGTTTAACAGTCATTCCAGTTTGTCCGGCTGGCAGTTCAATAAAATATCTTTTAAATAAACCTTGTTCTACTTTTTCAGAATTCCAGCTTCTGCTGTAATTATCTTCATAACTAAATCTGAAAGGTATCACTATCGTTGCTTGCATTTCGAATTCAGGAAATTTTGATCTATCATCACGGTAAGCAGTTAATCTTCCGGTGTATAACCCTGGTTCCTGCATTTTTTCTTTATCGAACTTAACAGTTACAAAAGTTGATTGATCGTTCCTTATATAAGTTTTTTTCTGAATAGGAATCAGCCAATCACTGTCGCTTTCAATATTATATGATCTGTAAAATTTATCACTTTTTTGATAGTCGTTTCTTCTTATTGAAAAATTAAAGGTATCCTCATTATGCAAATAAGATCCATTTCGTAAATAAAGATTCGGTGCTCTTTCAAATGGTGCATTTGGAGATAGTGATGAAATCGAATACGTTTCAAATTTTCTAATCTCGCCATCATCAATATATTTTTTCAAAAGTGTATATGCGTTCATTACGTTTATATAACCATGTCCCTGATCAAGGTTGGTATAACCCTCCATTTTAGTCGCACTTTCCCTGATGGCTTTATAAAGAAGTTGCGATGGAATTTTTACATCAGGATATTCCTGTGATGCTGCACTTAAAAGTAATGACATTACTCCTGCAGAATATGGAGCAGCCATACTTGTTCCCCAGAATCTGTCCCATCCGGACCAGTTAGGAACAGTGGAAGTACATGCACCCGGTGAACAAACATCTGGTTTTCTTACTTCACCGCCCCTTGATGAAAAATAAAGAATGATATCTCTGTTAAGAGTTGCACTATAATTATTTCCACCGACTTCCTTCGTCAGAACTGCACCGGATGAAAAAACTGCAGAGGACGCTGAGGGTAAGCCCACTGATGAAATTCCCGGACCTTCATTTCCACTTCCAACGCAAATATACAGGTAAGGATTTTCCTCTGTCAAACTTTCAAGAAATTTTTCAATATCTGCATGTCCCTCTATCTCAGAACCAATTCCAAAACTCATATTTATTACTACAGGAACTTCTGCTTCTTTGGAAACTTTGTCAGCATATAGATAAGCTTTCTTCATGCTTTCAGTAACTGTGCAGCCACCTGAGTATAAATTATTACCAAGCTTCATACTCATCATATTAGCACCGGGAGCTACGCCGTTAAAATCAATTCCCCCGATCTGGTTTCCACCGGCAATGCCTGCAACATGAGTTCCGTGTGAGCCATCATCAAAATGGAAAGAAACAATCATTTCTTCCGGAAGAACATTTAATCCCATTGTTAGTGGGGGAAGATTACCGGGATACTCAAATGAGAATGCATCTTGATTATCTTTATAATTTCTTAATGCTCTATCATCAGAAATATCTCCATTGCCGTTTAAATCTAAATACACAACCCAGAATGATTCAGTTCCTTCACTTGCTTCAAAGACTACCATAACAAAAACATCTTCTGTATCACCATCGTCATTGAGATCGCTGGCACCAGAGTCTGAGTTCATTAAACGAATCTCATCAAAACCACCGATGAAATAATTATCATCTTTTGGAGAATACTCAAGTGAAGTAGAAGCAATAACAGTATACTGCTCTTCATCATCAGTAAAAATTGTTTTACCTTCTTCAATATCAACATCTGCTTCATAAATCTGAACATCTCCCTGGTGCGTAAAATCCTGTACGTCAATAAACTTAACTTCCCCGGTTGATGTTTGTGTAAGCCCATCAACACCAATGTCCACTCCGGTATCAAGAATAATTATAATTGTTCCTCTGCCATCATATTCAGGATGAAGAGTTAAGAATTCCTCAACACCTGTATTATCCAATGATAAGAATGTCTGCTCGATTTCCTGAGAGTAACATTGAGATAACTGCAAAAAGAAACAGCGCAATAATTTTAATAGTTTTCATTTGTAATCTCTGTTTATGAAATGAATAATGTGAAAGAGTTGATAGATATTTCAATTTTTTGATAATGTGTGTTTGATGTGACCGATGAAAATTCTACAAAAAACATACTCAAATTTAATAAAGTTGTTAGAATTAACCTTCGATTAAGTGAGTCCATTTATCGAGAATTAACTAATTTTATCCTATGAAAAAAACACTTTTCATAGTTTCAACTCCAATTGGCAATTACGAAGACATTACTCTCAGAGCATTAAGAGTTCTTAAAGAAGTAGATTTTATTATCTGCGAAGAGTTCAGGGAAGCAAGAAGACTGCTCTCAAAGTATAAAATTGAAAAGGATTTGGTTGAGCTGAACGAACACAATGAGAACGAAGCATCAGATGAAATTTTACTAAAGCTGATTGAAGGAAAATCCGCAGCGCTCATTTCAGATTGCGGAACTCCACTGTTTTCTGATCCCGGGCATTTACTTGTTGATCTTGCCATTCAAAATAAAATTGATGTTGTTCCTGTTCCCGGAGTAAGTTCTTTGCTTACAGCTTTAGTTGGCAGCGGAATGGACTTTGAAAAATTCTACTACTACGGCTGGCTTTCACCCAAAAAAGATATCCGCAGAAAACAGTTGCTTGACTTGAAAAGACGAAAAGAAACAATTGTCTTGTGGATACTCCTTACCGCTTAAAAACCTTGATGGAAGATATTGTAAAAATTCTTGGAGCTAATATTCCTTGTGTTCTTGCATTTGAGCTTACAAAGGAAAAAGAAAAATTTTATCGTGGTAATGCTGGCAACATTTTAAATCACGTTGAGAAAGAAATTAAAAGGGGAGTTTGTGTTGATGGTAAGATTAAATTGAAACTATTTCTGAATCAAGAAAAATTTTTCTTTTGTTTTATTTTGAAATCACTTAAGTTGAAAGTGTGATTTTCAAAAAATATATACAGACTCGTAAATTATGAGCGAGCTTTTTTTTGAGTGATCATTTCCTACCTACAAATTGCTGAGCTCGGATAGATTAAGTTCTATTTAATAATAATATAATTATTAACAAATCGGAGGCGAAGAGTGATGAAAGCAATTATTTTTTCCTTACTTGTTTACTTTTTACCGGGAACTGGTTTAATATTCTGCCAATCATTAGGTATTTCGATTGGGTACGGATACTTGAGTATGGGTGAAGTAAATCAAGACCTTAAAGATACTGAAAACTTATTTTCAAGTGCCGGAACTAAAACAAATGAACCCGACGAAGTAAAGGGTGGGCTATTCATCGAGGGAAACTTCAAGTATTCTATCGGGAAATTTAATCTAGGTATTACAGCAGACTATGTATCTTCTTCCGGAAATTTTAGCTATGGCGATCAGTCAGGTTCATTTCACCAGGATTATGATGTAAGTACTACTGAAGTGTTAGGACTTATTGAGATAATATTCCCAATTGAACTTTCATCTTGGCAACCATTTGTTCAATTAGCAGCTGGTGTTGGATTTGCGAATGCGGAACGAACAATTAATTTAAGAATTTATGACCCTTATGCAGCTTATTTAAATCTGCAGAATAAAGTTGATGGGAACTATTTTGCAGGCAGAATTAAAGTTGGCGTAGACTACATTATTCAAAACGTAATGCTAGAGGCTGCTGTAGGCTATAGGTTAGCAAATGCGGGAGAATTAAAAGGAGAGCAGGTCGAAAATGGAACCACTTATACGGATATGTATGTGGATGATATTTACGGCAGCAAAGTTGAATTTAACTACTCAGGATTTTTTGTAACAGGTGGAGTTTCGATAAAATTTTAGAAACATTTTTACGGACACTATAGAAAAGGCTAAAGTAATTAAAAATGTCACCTATTTGTTACCTTTAAAAGTAGGATTAAAATATACTTTTATGGTGAAGATTTAATTAATAGTGCTACATTCTCTAATATGGTAAGTATGCGGAAACATATCCACAGGTCTTATATAAACTAACCTTTAACCACTTTTAAAAACATCTCTGATTTTATTCTGATAATATTTTCCACTTAAATTTTATAGGGCATTTTAACTCCCTAAACTACGCTCTCATTCTCATCCCACTGATGGACCAGAATATTTTCATTCTTGATTTGACAGTTGTAAAACGTCATATAATTCAGCGTATTTATTTGAAACATAAATTTTCATTGTTTAAAAGTGATTATCGTTTAGAGACAATTTGTTATTCATATTAAGGCTAAAAGTTAAGTCGTTAAATGGTATGGAAATTGGGTTTCAAGAGTACCTTTCAAATTGAGGGCACACTTTGCTTAATACTTATATATAAAAAAGCATAGTGATAAAAAATATTTTAGGGATTAAGTTTAATAGAGGGCATTGAAATGTATCCAGACTATAATGCTATGGTTAATGAATTTATCAGACCAGTAGTTTCTTTGTTTCTATTCGTTTTTCTAATTCTGGGATGGGTTACAGCGCTTATGTTAATGAAAGAAAATACGATTATTAAAAATTAAGCTGGGAAAGGAAGATGAAAAGGTCAAAGAAAGTTTCAAGAATCTGGATTCTGAGAAAAAGTGCACCAATTGTATTACCATTCTATTCAGTAAAAACTTTTTTACGGGAAAAACAATTTCTGCCATTACTAAAACAAGCAGTAAAGAAGAGAAGTAAAATATTGAAGTCGGCTTTTAGATTTGCTATGGTAAGCAGCATCATTTCAACAGTTTTTGGAATTGATTCCTCTCGCACAAATTAGGATAGTAAAGGATACAGTAATTAAAAGATCTTAATAAACAGGTGAGCAGGATTAATCACAATTTCCCTGCAAATCCATATTTTTATTTAACTAATAGTGCCACATTCTCGATGTGGTAAGTATGCGGAAACATATCTACTGGTCTTATCTTTACTAATTTATAACCACCTTCCACCAACATTTTAATATCTCTCACCTGTGTTGTTGGATTGCAGCTCACGTAAACAATTTTATTCGGACTCAATTCCAGAACATCTTTTACTGTTTTACTGTGCATTCCTCCTCGTGGTGGGTCGAGAATTACAACATCTGGCTTCGGTAACACATTCGTAAAAGGTAAAAACGATTTGTAAAGATCTGCCTGTACGAATGACACATTTTCAATTTTATTTATATCAAGATTTTCTTTTGCATCGTAGATCGATGATTCAACCGATTCAAATCCATAAACTTCTTTTGCAAATGCAGAAACATAAATTGCAATTGTTCCTGCACCGGAATAAAGATCATAAATAATTTCATCACCTTTTAATTCAGCGTACTCCAGAGCGACGTTGTATAATTTTTCTGCCTGTATTGTGTTCGTCTGGAAAAATGAGTTTGCACTTATCCTGAATTTGTAATCTCCAATTTTATCGTGAAAGAATCCACTGCCGTGGTAAATTATTTCATAATCGCCAACAGCGATAGACGCTTTCTTCTTGCTTATGTTGTTAACAATTGTTGTTATTTCAGGAAATTTAGTTGTGATTGCAGAGACATATTCTTTCATCAGCAATTCATTTTCTTCAAATGTAACAAGGTTCAGCATCAGACCATTCATTTTTTGCGCTTGCCGGATTACCAGGTTGCGTAAATATCCCGAATGTGTTTTTGTGCTGTAAATAGAAATATTTCTTTTTATAAAAAATTCACGGGAAAAATTCAGAATATGAGAACTTAGTTCTGATTGGAGGAAGCACTCATCAATATCAAGTATTTTTTCAAAATTTTTCGGAACGTGAAGCCCGACAAAAAAACCTTTGTTTGAAACAGTCTTATCATCGACAACAGTCAGCCATTGCAAATCAGAAAATGAAAACTCCATTTTATTTCTATAATAGAAGACATTCTCTGAAGGAAGAATGTTCTCAATTTCAAAACCTGCCTTGCCGGCAGGCTGGTCTACAAATCCGCCATCGTGCTTGAAAATATCTTCGACTTGTTCCTGCTTGTAAGCTATTTGCTGAGCATAATTGAGATCCTGCTGCTTGCACCCACCGCAAGTTCCAAAAAATTTGCAACGTGGTTGAACTCTTTGCTGCGAAGGAGTAATAACTTCTTCTACTCTTGCTTCGGCATAAGTTTTTTTTAGTTTTTTAATTTTTGCTGAAACTGTATCTCCCGGGTAAGCGCCATTTACAAAAACTATAAATGAATCTGGTTCAGAATTTTCTGAGGAATCTTCAATATCTACTTTCCCAATACCTTTTCCTTCGAAGGCGTACTTGTCAACTTTTATCTGAATTATGTCTCCCTTTTTCAATTTGCTTTCCTCATTATCAAAGATTTAAAACCTATAAATTTATCACCACCAAGCTTAAGATAGGCGTGTGACTCGTGCTTCATTTGCGAAAAATATTTTTTGTCCTGTTCCTTTTCATCCTTGCTGGCTTTTGAAACTGAAAACCTGACTTTCTCGTAGAAATCCCTTAAAGTATCTGAAAGATCTTTTTCACTTATAGCCTCAAATCCTTTACTTTCATAGTAAGTCTTTATTCCTGCTGAAGTCAAAGGTTCCAAACCGCTTCGTTCCCAGATATCTTTTATAAATCCGGCAACGGGTTCTTTTAGCGATACAATTTCACTAACCGAAAGCAAACCTTCATCTGACAAAATTCTTTTTACTTCTTTTAAGATATTCTTTCTGCCGGGAACAGAAATCGATGCTTGTGCATAAATTAAGTCGAAATGTTTATCTTCAAAATCGGTGTGAGCATAATCCATCATCTTAATTTTGATTGAGTCGTTCTCTTTCAGATTCATCCTGGTATTAAGTAACGAATCATAATTATCAACAATGATACTAATATCAGTAAAATACTCAAGCAATTTTCTTGCAATTGCACTGCTAACTGTTCCGATAATTAATGCGTGTCTTCCTTTGGGAATATTTTGCCCAATCAGATGATCAAGCTGGCTGTTTCCTCCGGGAAGTTGAATGCTATCTTTCAGGATTGATTCCTCTACAAAATTGTTTTTTCACCATCTAATTTAATCAATATTTATTTTGATGAATAGTGATCTCATTCTGTTTTGCCTTTAAGGAATGTATACAGTATTTTTGATTTGAAGTTTAAATTGTTCGCTAAATAATATATTTATTTGAAAGTATACACTTAAAGGTTTTTTTATGGATAAAGATATAGATTATCTGGAAGATGATATTTTAGAAGATTTCGGCGAGTTAAAAGAGCTGGATTTTGGTAACAGGAAAGGAAAGTCTTCTGAAAGCCAAAATGAAGAAGACGTCCAGAAGAAAATTGAATATGTTGATGAAAATCTATGGGGAAAGCTGGAAAAATCAGGAAAAAGAATTTCGTTTGCAAAAGATATTTTTGCACTTTACTGTTATATGAAAGATCCGCTTGTTAAGTGGTATAGAAAAGCGATTGTTGTTGCAGCACTTATATATTTCATTGTTCCGATTGATACTATCCCTGATATAACACCATTATTTGGTTATCTTGATGATCTCGGAGTAATAACTGCACTTTTGAAATACCTCGGCAGTGAACTGATGCAATACTATCCTGAAGAATATCGAACCTGAGCAGTTATTATTAGCTTTGAAAGCTGCATCACTTTTTCATTCCTCTCATTAACTCTGAAAAGAAAATTAAAATGAATTATAAAATCATAAAAAGCGAAGTAATCTTTCGCGGTAAAGTTTTTAACACGAAGGTAGATCAGATAGAATACAACAGCGGCAACAAAGCTGTCCGTGAAGTTGCAGAACATCCCGGTGGTGCAGTAGTTGTACCTGTAACTTCCGATGGAAAAATTGTAATGGTAACTCAGCATCGTTTCCCAATGAATAAAGTTTTACTTGAGCTTCCGGCAGGCAAACTTAATAAAGATGAGGATCCTTTTGTTTGTGCGGTCAGAGAACTAGAAGAAGAAACCGGTTACAAATCAGATAATGTGAAAGAACTTGGGAGCATTTACACAACTCCCGGTTATTCATCAGAGAAACTTTGGATTTACCTTGCAAAAGATTTGAAACCCGGTAACCATAACCGTGAGGAAGGTGAGGCTGGAATGGAAGTATTTGAATTTACTTTGAAAGAAATTGAGGAAAAAATTTATAGCGGTGAAATAGTTGATGGAAAAACTATTTGTGGAATTTTCCTTGCCAGGAATTCTATATCCAGATAAAAATCATTACCAAGTATTTTTACAAGGTTAGAAATGCCATATCTTTGAGATGTGGCATTTTTATTTGGTAATTAATTTATGCTCAAATCATTTGAAGTAAAAGACTACGCTTTAATAGAGCACATCTCCGTTGAGTTCGGAAGCGGATTAAATATTATCACCGGCGAGACAGGTGCTGGCAAATCAATTCTGATTGATGCGATGAGTCTGCTTCTTGGTGAAAGAGCTTCCATAGAAGTTGTGCGGAAAGGCGCACAAAAATCTTATGTGGAAGGAATCTTTAATGTAAAGGCAAACAAGAAAGTAAAATCACTTCTTGAAGAAAATGATGTTGATTTTTCTGATGAGCTCATTATTCGAAGAGAGATTTCACTCAAAGGCTCCAACCGATGTTTTATTAATGACACTCCCGTTAATCTCAATCTTGTAAAAGATGTTGGGAATTTGTTGGTTGATTTGCACGGTCAGCATGAACATCAATCACTTCTTCGCACTGAAACGCACATAGATTATCTGGATGAATTTGGTGACTACCAGGATATTCTTCAGCAATACAAAAAAATATTTTCTGAATTACTTGAAAAAGAAAATGAACTCACTGAACTTCAGGAAAAAGAGAACAGCATAAAAGAGAAAAAAGATTTTTACTCTTTCCAGATAAAGGAAATTGATAATGTTTCTCCTCAGGAGGATGAGGATGATAAGCTGATTGAAGAATTAAAAATTCTTGAGAACTCAGAAAAACTTTCTGAAATATCTTCAGAAATTTACCAGTTGCTTTATGAATCTGACAGTTCCATTCAGTCTGCACTTGCTAAAGTAAAATCTCTGTTACAAAAACTAAATGAAATTGATAAATCATTTACTGATGTCATTGAATGAATCTGAATCTGCACTTGCACAGGTTCAGGACATTTCAAACTATGTGAGAAGCTACAACTCAAAAATTAATCTTGACCAGGAAGAAGTTGAAGGAAAGCGTGAACGACTTGGTGCAATAAATCTTCTGAAAAAGAAATATGGGGGTTCAGTTAAAAGCATTCTGGATTACCGCAAAAAGATCGGAGAGGAATTTGAGCTTGCAGAAAATTTTTCAGAAAAAATAAATGAGCTTTCTAAAAATATTTTTGAATTGAGAAAAAATGCTGGCAGTTTGGCAAAAAGTTTATCGAAAAAAAGAGAACAAGCTGCTAAGCTTGTCAAGAAAGGGATTGAAGAAATACTAAAAGAACTTGGAATTCAAGAACCCCAATTCAAGACACAGATAATCAATAAAAAGAGTGAAAATGAATCCGGGGTTAGTATAGATGGAAAATTTAGTATGGCTACATCAAAGGGAATTGATGAAGTTGAATTTTTCATTTCAACAAATCCGGGCGAGGATTTGAAACCTCTTTCTAAAGTTGCATCAGGAGGTGAGGTATCTAGAATAATGCTTTCACTGAAATCAACTCTTGCAAAAAATGATAAACTTCCGTTACTTATTTTTGATGAAATTGATGTTGGTGTTAGTGGAAGAATTGCACAGAAAGTCGGCAAAACTTTGAAGAATTTATCAGCATATCATCAGGTTATTTCAATAACTCATTTGCCGCAGATTGCCAGCCATGCAGACCATCATTTTTCAATTGAAAAAATTGCTCAAAATGAGAGAGTAATTAGTTCAATTAAAAAGTTACCGCAATCGGAAAGAATTACGGAGATTGCCCGCCTCCTCAGTGGTGAAAAAGTCACCGAAGCCAGCCTAAAAAGCGCTCGTGAGCTGATCAGCCAAAGGGAATAATTTTTGAGTCTTTAATTCATTAATTATGAAGAATTTAATGAACAAGATTTCAAAAACAATTTCACTGATTTTATTAGTTTTTTTATTTGCTTCAACGAGAACATTTCCGCAATCAATCGGTGAAACACTTTCTAATTTATCTTCGAATGCAGTACTGAAATATTCTGAACCGGTTATCAGCGCATTTGGTTCAAGCATGAACTCTGGCTGGTTTACTGGATTACCTGCAACTACAAATGGCATCCATGCTAAATTGAGATTTGTAGCAGTGGGTTCTTTCTTTACAGATGAAAACAGAAGATTCAGCTATGTAGGAAATTTAAATCTAACTTCTTCACAGGTGGATGAAATTCTTTTATCATCAGGATATGATCCGAACTCAATCCCGAATTATGAATCAATAAAAAATGAATTTCTTTCTAAGTCATGGGAAGTCAAATTCGATGGACCAACAATTATTGGCAGACTCGATGAGCACCTTCAGGTTGAATTTCCCGGAACAGAGATTCAAGGATATAATATCAACAGTTACACACTTGAAGTAACAGATGTGAAAGGTTATTTGAATAGTATTGAAATAATGCCGTCACCAGCATTGCAGCTTGATTTGGGAAGTGTGGTTGGGACAGGAGTTTCTGTTCGTTATTTCCGTGGAATAAATCTGTATGATCTCGGAATTGTAAATATCTGGGGAGGTGGAATCATTCACAATTTTAATTATTGGTTTGACGATCCTTTACCAATTGATATAGGTTTTGGTTATTACTTTCAGAATTTTAAAGTTGGTGATGTTTTTACGAATACTGCTTCTCAGTACGGTATTTATCTTAGTAAAAGAATTGGCGGATTAATTTCAATCGAGCCTTACGCCGGTCTAACATACGAAACTTCACGAAGTCAGATAGATTATAAATATCAGTTTGATAGTCCCGCCGGGCAGCAGGAATTGCAGCTAAACATTGATTACAATGGTGATAATTCGGTTAATCTTGCTATTGGTGCCTCAATAAATCTGTCGATTTTCCTAATTAATTTTGATTATAAATTTGGTGGTACAAATACCGGAACCTTTGGGGTAGGATTCGGATTTTGATTGGAGTAATTCCGGATTTCATTTCTTCTTAACTTCCTGCTAACTTGCAAATAATTATTTACACTCTGCTTATTAAGTATGGTTAAAACAGCCTGCTATATCCATATTCCTTTCTGTGATCACAAATGTATCTATTGTGATTTTTATTCGATCATTACTTCCGATAATATTCAATCTTTTCTAAAATGTTTGAAAAAAGAAATAAGCTATTATGCTGAAAAACATTCTGCAGACAGAGAACTTATTTCAATTTTCTTTGGTGGAGGAACTCCTTCACTGATGGAACCAGACTACATTTCTGAAATTCTTGAAAGCATCAAGAAAAATTTTAAAGTTACAAATGATGCGGAGATTTCTTTGGAAACAAATCCGGGGACAGTGTCTCTTAAAAAATTGAAGATGTTTCGTGATGCTGGAATAAATAGAATAAGCGTTGGTATTCAATCATTTGATAATAATGACTTGAAATTTCTTACTCGCATTCATAATTCTGAAACTGCAATCAAAACAATTAATGATGCTGCAGAAGCCGGGTTTGAAAATATCAGTCTCGATTTAATTTTCAATTTGCCTGGTCAAACAAAAAAGAAATGGATTAAAAATTTAGAACAAGCTGTTCAGCTTCCAGTTAAACATATCTCTGCATACAGTTTGATTCTTGAAAGAGGAACTATACTAAATAAAATGGTTCTTGACGGCAAAGTAAAAATTGCTGATGAAGATTATGATGCAGAACTCTATCAAACCACAATAGATTTTTTTACTTCAAATGGATTTTATCAGTATGAAGTTTCTAATTTTGCCAAACCTGGTTTCGAATGTATTCACAATAACGCATACTGGCATTACACAGATTATCTTGGCTTCGGAACTTCTGCTCATTCTTTTATTGATGGAAAAAGATGGTGGAATTTTTCAAGTCTTAAAATGTACATTGAAAAAATTGAACAATCCGGAAATGCTGTTGCAGGTTCAGAACTAATTACAGTCCTGAAAAGGCAATAAATGAATATATAATGCTTGAATTAAGAAGTTCAGGATTAAATATTAAAATGTTTGAAAATAGGTTTGGAAATGAGGGTAGGGACTGGTTAAAAAAGAAATATCCTTATTTTGAATTGTTGAAAGAATCAGAATTTTGTAATGATTGAATGATGGATTAATTAAACTTTCGTCAAAAGGTTATGCAGTGTGTGATGAAATACTTTCTGAAATTTTATAATAAAATTTTTTGTTGATGCTGAAAATAAAACTACACTGGCAGATTTTAATTGCACTGATCATTGCTGTTCATTTATGGTTTGTTTCTGACGGATTATGCTTACCTTGTTACCTGGATGGGGGATTTGTTCCTTCGTGCGCTTAAAGATGATCATTGTTCCGCTCATTTTGACTTCGATTGTTTCAGGTGTAACCAGCATAGGCGATGCACAGAATCTTGGAAGACTTGGATTTAAAGACAATCACTTATTACATAACCACAAGCTTATTCGCGATTGTAACGGGATTGTTTTTTGTCAATCTAATACAACCGGGTGTTGGTGCTGATCTCGGTTTAAAAAAAGAAGTGCCTGAGCTTGCTGCTGCATCGGGTGATGTCTGGGATATTATTTTCAGGATGATTCCGACAAATATTTTTGAAGCATTGGTTTCCTTCGATATTCTTGCCATCATCTTCTTTTCAATTTTATTCGGCTTTTTTATAACCAGGCTTGAGTCAAAATACAATGACTTTTTAACAACGTTGTTTAACTCCGGGTTTGAAGTGATGATGAAATTAACTCACTTTATAATTCGGTTTACGCCACTTGGAATACTTGGTATTGTTGTTGGAGTTGTGGCAGATCAACGAGAAAATCTTGGCGCAGTATTGGGGAGCTTGAGTAAATATTTTGTTACGGTTTTAATCGGATTAATTATTCATTCAACAATCACGTTGCCATTAATAATTCGTTCAATTGGAAAAGTAAATCCCTGGAAACATTTTCAAGCGATGACAACTCCATTGCTGACTGCTTTTTCAACTCGCTCTTCGTCTGCCACTCTTCCTTTAACAATTGATGCAATTGAAAATAATTCAGGTGTTTCAAACAAGGTCTCAAGTTTTGTGCTTCCGCTTGGCGCTACAATTAATATGGATGGAACAGCACTTTACGAATGTGTTGCGGCTATGTTTATTGCACAGGCGTATGGAATTGAGATTACGATAATACAGCAGGCAATAATTGTTTTTACTGCTCTACTTGCTTCAATAGGTGCAGCCGGAATTCCGATGGCAGGATTAGTGATGATATCAGTTATTCTAACTGCGGTTGGTTTGCCACTGGAAGGTGTCGGATTGATTCTTGCAGTTGATCCGTTCCTTGATATGTGCAGAACAACAGTAAACGTATGGAGTGACTCGTGTGGTTCAGTAACTATCGCAAAAACTGAAGGCGAAACTCTTAAAGTTTAATTGGATAAAAAATTATATTCGTTAATTAAAAAATATCTAGGGTGTTAAAATGAAATATCTATTTGCAATCTTGATCGCTTTTACAATTTCTGCTTTTCCACAAAATGTTAAGCAGATTAAATTATTCATTAATAATAATCTCGATCAGCAAAAAGCGAATTCACTTTCTATCGACCTTGAGCATTCCAGTTTCGATAAAGAAGGTGGACTAATTCTTTTCGTTGATGAAAATGAATTTCAAGCTATTTCAATTTCAGGTTTAAATTATGAAGTTTTAATTGATGATTGGAAAGCTTATTACAATTCGCTTCCAATACCATCAGAAGCCGAAAAAGAATTTATAAAAATGGAAAGTCAGATAGATTTTGGGGTGACCGGATTTGACTTTGGTTCAATGGGCGGTTACTATACACTCGCTGAGATTGAGGCTGATCTTGATGAAATGTTTCAACTTTATCCAAATCTTATCACAGAAAAGTTTTCCATAGGAACCTCTATTGAGGGAAGAACGATCTGGGCAGTTAAAATATCCGACAACCCTAATATTAATGAAAGTGAACCGACAGTTGGCTTTGATGCACTTGTTCATGCACGTGAACCTCAATCAATGGCAACTCAAATGTACTTTATGTGGTACCTCCTTGAAAACTATGGAACAAATCCCGAAGCAACTTATCTGGTTAACAACAGGGAAATATATTGTGTCCCTTGCTTTAATCCTGATGGTTACGAATACAATCGACAAACAGATCCAAATGGCGGTGGATATTGGAGAAAGAATAGAAGGAATAATGGTAGTTGCTATGGAGTAGATCTGAACAGGAACTTCGGTTATAAGTGGGGTTATGATAATATTGGTTCAAGCCCTGATCCTTGCAGCGATACATATCGAGGTACAGCTGCATTTTCAGAACCAGAATCTCAGGCAATTAGAGATTTAGCAATTTTGAAAAACTACGGCACACATTTTAACATGCATACACACGGCGGCTATATTTTATATCCTTGGGGCTATATTAACGCTCAAACTCCTGATTCACTTACCTACCAGGAATTCGCGGCACTGCTAACATCATACAGCGGATATGCATATGGTTCCGGTGGTCAACTTCTGGGTTATAACTCTAACGGTAGTATTCGCGATTGGATGTATGGTGAGCAGACGGACAAAAATAAAATTTATGGTTACACTATTGAAATAGGAAATGCATTCTGGCCATTGCAAAGCGAGATATTCCCGATAGCACAACAAAATTTGAGAACGATGATTTATCAGGCATTTCTTGCTGGTGAGTATGTGCAACTGGTTGATCCTAACTTTAGCCAAGAATATTTTGTACCCGGCGATAATATAGATATGTTACCAGAGTTTAAGAACAAAGGGTTGGCAACAGCTTATGACTTAACTTTTGAATTATCTTCACCGGGCGGATTAGTAACTGTAACAAATGGAAGCGCACCATTAGATTCAATTGAAGCAAGGAGTTCGCATACTTTTACGTCTCCTCTTTCGTTTACAATTACAAATTCCGTTACTGGTGGGCAGGAGATTCCTTTAGCATTAACCACATATACTAATGGAAATTTATTAAGCACAGATACGGTAACAATAATAATTGGGTATCCGGTTTTGGTGTTTGCAGATACAACGAATAATCCAACTGAACTATGGACAATTACAGCTTCTCCATCTAATCCTAAATGGGAAGCAACAACAACTACATTTCATTCTGATCCCACATCATTTACTGATAGCAAAACCGGAAATTATTCTAACAATGCAACAGTTACCATGACTCTAACAAATGCTATTGATATTAGCAGTTATACTAATCCAAGATTAACTTTCTGGACCAAGTTTGATATTGAGAGCAACTGGGATTACGGGCAGGTAGAAGTATCAACAAATAACGGCAATTCGTGGATTCCACTTGAAGGAGAGTATACTGAAACTGGAGTTGGAAGCTTTCAACCAAACGGCGAACCACTTTATGATGGAATTATGGCAAACTGGGTTCAGGAAAAGATTTCATTGGTAAATTATTTAAGCAATCAATTTAAAATTCGTTTCCAATTAAGAACTGATGGCGGCGTTACAAGAGATGGTTGGTATCTTGATGACATCGGTGTTCTTATTTACTCGATTCCAACCGGACTTTCAAATGACGCAAAACCTATTTATCAATTTTCTTTGGAGCAGAATTATCCCAACCCTTTTAATCCAAGCACTAAAATTAAATTTACAATCCCATCTGTTATTGCGAGTGAAACGAAGCAATCTCAACTTGTGACATTAAAAATATTTGACGTACTCGGTAGAGAAGTTGCAACACTTGTAAATGAAGAAAAACCAGCGGGAAGTTATGAGGTTGAATTCAGTGCTGATAGACTGACCAGCGGAATATATTTCTATAAGCTGCAAGCAGGATCATTTGTAGAAACAAAGAAGATGATTCTTCTCAGGTAAGTATAGCATATATAAGTTTTGATTAAGTAATTAATTATTTTAAAGTGTAAATAAATTGAAATTCGGGGGTATCCATAATAGATTGTTGACCTCTTTAATTAACATTGCTTCAAATAACTATTGAAACAGTAAAGACATATTTATGAAAACATTAATTATACCTATCCTTCTTGTTCTTATCATTACAACTTTTATCAATTCACAAACAGAATTGCCCACGGGCACATCAATTTTATTTAGCGGTTCAGGGAACTGCATTCTGTGTCATCAAAGCAATGGAAGCGCAATGACCTGGAACGGAATTGATGTATCGCCAATTACATACTGGCGTTCAACAATGATGGGTAACGCAAGCAAAGACCCGTTATGGAGAGCGATGGTTGCTGAAGAAGTGAATAATTTTCCTCAGCACCAGGAATTAATTGAAAGCACTTGCATAAAATGTCACTCACCAATGGGTTACACACAGGCAATTTATAACGGACAATCAGGATACTCGATGGATGAATTAAAGCAGGATCCACTTGCAAATGATGGAGTTAGTTGCACTGTTTGTCATCAGGTTAAACCTGATAATTTTGGAACTCAACAATCTTATTCCGGAAATTATATTATTCATGCTGACAGTATTTTATACGGACCTTATGAAAATTCTGATACTACTTTAATGTGGGCAGTCATTGGTTATAAATCCCAGTTCAGTCCACACTTAAATCAATCAGAACTTTGTGCAACATGCCATACTTTGTTTACTCCAACTATGGATGAGCAGGGAAATATAGTTGGAGAATTCCCGGAGCAGACTCCTTATCTTGAATGGAAGAATAGTGTTTATCCATCTCTGAACATCCAGTGCCAGGATTGCCATATGCCTAAGATTTATGATCCGATAAAAATTTCGGGGATGGGAAACTTTCCCGACCGAACACCATTCTGGCGACATACTTTTGTTGGTGGAAATGTTTATATGCAAAGGTTACTAAAAAACAATATCGATTCGCTTGGACTTACCGCAGAACCTGAACAATTCGATTCATCAATTTCCAGAACCGAAAATAGTTTGCTGAATCAATCAGTTGAACTAAGTACATCTGCAAGTTATCAGGCTAGCCAATTAGAAGTTAAACTGTATATTAAAAATCTTACAGGGCATAAAATACCAACTGGTATTCCTTTCAGAAGAATGTGGGTTCACTTAAAAGTTGAGCAGGGGATTGGTAATGTTATTTTTGAATCCGGTGAATGGGATAGCACAGGCCAAATAATTAATTACGATTCCGATTATGAGCCTCATTATGATTTAATAGATGCTGAAGATCAGATTCAGGTTTACGAAGGAGTTTTTGTTGATACAGACCAGCAGGTAACTTATACCTTGCTCAGAGCTTTAGAATATGTGAAAGACAATCGTCTTCCTCCGCAGGGCTTCTCAACAACTCATCCTAGTTACGATTCAACAAAAATTACCGGCAATGCTGCTGCTGATATTAATTTTAACAGAATTGGAATGAATCAAGGCTCAGGAGGAGACAGCGTCACTTATATAATTCCATCTCTACCAAATACTGAATACATAGTTACGGTTGAAGTGTGCTATCAAACAGTAAAGACGCAGCTTGTTGATCACATTCGTGGAATTAACAACGGAGATATTAACCAGTTTGTAAATATGTATGATGCTCTGCCTAACATTCCCTTTATTATGAAACAGGAAGTGATTGATATTGTCACCGGAGTTGAAGATGAAAAATTATCAGTTAAAGAATTCTATCTCGAACAAAATTATCCCAATCCATTCAATCCGTCTACAAAAATAAAATATTCTATTCCTTCTGTCATTGCGAATGGAACGAAGCAATCTCAACTTGTAACTTTAGTAGTTTATGACGTTTTGGGTAACGAAGTAACAACTTTGGTGAATGCTAAACAACTAGCTGGCAATTACGAAGTTGAATTCTCAGCTGATGGATTACCAAGTGGAATTTATTTTTACAAACTGCAAGCTGGTTCTTCTTCGACAGGCTCCCAGAATGGGCAGGCAGGACAGAGTTTTGTAGAAACTAAAAAGATGGTCCTTTGAAATAATTAGTTTACAGAAGATGGTTCTATTACGATAATTAATTCGAGGAACAAGTGATAGTTAAATAGCAAACAAAATTTTCATTCATTAACCGAAAGGTGAAAACAATGAAACAATATTACTTTAAGATTATTTTGCTCCTCTGCTTATTTAGTACCCCCCAATTCATAAATGCACAGGGAATAATTAAAGATGATTTCCTTGTGAATGATGATTCCATCACTTTTGCTAATAACTATGCGACAATAGCTATGAATAACTCAGGTAATTTTGTTATATCCTGGAATGACAACCGGAACGGTTGGGGTAATTGGGATGTATTTTTTCAGATTTACAATTCAGATGGAGATCCGGTTGGTACAAATGAATTGGTTAATAATGACGGTGGTATCCAGCCTCAAATTGATGCTTCGGTAGCCATGAGTAATGGTGGAAATTTTGTGATTGCCTGGGAAGACGAGCGATCAAGTATTCGTTCTATTTACTACCAGGTGTATGATTCAAACGGGAATACAATAGGTCCAAATTCAATTGCGAATGACTCAAACCAATGGGAGCTCGATCCTTCAGTTGCCATTGATGATACAGGGAATTTTGTAATTGTATGGACGGATCCTCGGAACGGTAATAAGGACATTTATTTTCAGAGATTTGATTCGGGTGGAAATAAAATTGGAATAAATAATAAAGCAAATGATACCGTATTGACACTTCATGAAGCTCCCTCAGTTGCAATGCAGGGGAATGGAAATTTTGTAATTGTGTGGAAGGATTTTCGTAATGGAAATTTCTCTGATATCTATCTCCAAAGATATGATTCAAACGGAAATCCACTTGGTTCAAATGTAATAGTGGATGACGATGCGGTTAATGCCAGTCAATATATATCAGCAATAGCTATTGACGGATTTGGAAACTTTGTTGTTGTATGGGATGATGAGCGTAATGGTAATCCAAACATTTATTTGCAAAGGTATGATTCCAACGGCAATGCAATCGGTTCAAATGTAAAAGTTAATGATGATATAGGGAATACTAAACATAGTTTTCCATCGGTTGCAATGGCAGATAACGGCGATTTTGTTATTACGTGGATGAGTAGTATAACATCTGCAAATCAAGATGTTGAAGGACAACGATATTTTGCTAATGGTTCGCCTAATGGGAGTAATTATCAGGTAGTAGCCGATGGTCCGAACTTATTTGAAACATTACCTGTAGTTGCAGCTAATTCATCAAGAATTGCATTCGCGTGGGAGGATAATCGTCTTAGTCCTCAAACTGATATTTATGGAAAGTTAGTTACCTGGGATTGGAGCGGAGTAACTGATGTTGAAAAATTTGAGAATATTCTTTCTGATGAATTTTTCTTAAGTCAAAATTACCCGAATCCATTCAACCCAACAACTACAATAAAATACCAAATATCGGAGCTGAGTTCTGTTACTATTAAAGTATTTGATGTATTAGGAAATGAAATAACCACACTTATTAATGAAGAAAAACTTGTTGGCACTTATGAAGTTGAATTCAACAGTCATTCCAGCTCCGTCCGGAATCTACCAAGCGGAGTCTATTTCTATCAACTCAAGGCCGTGCCTACAGGCAGGCAGGCAGGTGTTTTTGTTGAGACAAAAAAGATAATATTACTAAAGTAAACAATAAAAGATAAATTTTATGGGAGACAAATAAGACTAATTACTTCTATATGATTATCAGAAAGAGAGGTTTATGTTATGAGTAAAATAAAAAATGCAGAGATTCTTGCCAATCTTACATTCAATTTATTAGCAAGATGCCAGGAAAAGGATGCTCGTCTGGCAGATGAGCAAAGATTGCTAGAAGCAGAATTCAAATGCCTTCGTCTTATGGGTTCTGAAGAAGATTTAAATAACAAAGATATTGCAGAAAGAATGAATCTCTCTGCGAGCAGAATAACCAGAATTATTGATGGACTTGTTAAAAAAGGATATGTGCGGAGGGAGATTGATAAGGGTGACAGACGAAATATGAAAATAAGATTATCGAGGAGAGGGAATAATCTTACTAATAAATTAAATAATGCATTCATTGAAATACATACCGAGATTTTGCAGGATATTGATGTTACGCAGCACGGACCTCTAATCACTGCTATGGAAAATCTTAACTTAGCTGTAGAAAAGTGGCTTCAAAAACCACGTTAGTCATTTGTGTTAAAACAGAAGAATTGGAATGATATGAAGTTGGTCCTCCTTCGATAATCCGCCGCCGCGGATCGGCGGATAAATGTTGATGGAGTAAGATTAAACTATATCAATAATTATTACAAAGGAGTGCAGATATGTCCTTCAAAAATCTTATGGTTATTAAAGCATTAGTTTGTCTTGGTTTTGGTATTCTATTACTTGCCATACCTGATAAATTGCTTTCAATATTTGGAGCAACATTAGGTGATGGAGGAATGTTTACAGCAAGAGAGTATGGTGCTTCACTATTCGGTAATTTGTTTCTTTGCTGGTTTGCAAAAAATGCCGGAGAATCTGATGCAAGAAGAGCAATAATACTTGCATTATTTGTTTACGACCTTATAGCATTTGTTATGACTGCAATTACTGTTATTTCAGGAGTGCTAAATCCATTAGGTTGGTCAATTGTTCTTATCTACTTGTTCTTTACACTGGGTTTTGGCTATTTCTTAGTTAAACCACCAGAAGCTAAAATAGCTTAGAGGTATATAAAAAACTGTAAGCAGGTTCTTTTATTGCAACTAAAAAGACAATTAAACTTAAATAATGAGGAGTAAACAAATGAAAAAAATATTTCTTTTTCTAGTTCTCATTCTTGTATTAATTTTATCCTGTCAGCCTACAAAAGAACAAGTAGTAACTAAAGAAGAAGCAACAGTTCTTCTTAACCGTTTTATGGAGACAGTGACAAATACGGATACAACCTTAGCTGAGGAACTTTTACATCCGGATTGTGAATTTCGATATCCTCTCTTACCTGAGCCTATCAAAGGAATTGATGGTTATAAGCATCTAATTAAAAATACTGCTAAAGCATTTGCAGAACTCGAAGTTAAGTTCGAGGAAGTAATTGTCATTGGTGATAGGATTTGGTCACGATATACAATGAGTGGAATAAATGCTGGATCTTTGGGTGAAGTACCTGCTACTGGAAAAAGATTTAAAGTAACTGGAATGGCTATTACACGCTTACAAGATGGAAAAATAATTGAGGATGAAACATATTGGAATGTATTAAGCTTTTATCAACAACTCGGATTCTCACTTTCTCCCCCAATAGTAGAAGTTGATAACTGATATTTCATTCTGGTGTTTTTATTGAAACTAAAAAGATGGTGTTGTTGAAACAATTAATTATGCACCTAATTAACTATCTATTAACAAACATTTAGGAGGAGTATTATGTGTAAAGTAAGTAAAGTGATATTCACTTTTCTAATCTTGTCTACTCTTTGTGCTTTTAGTGTGAGTGCCCAACAATGGACTGATGCACAAAAAGAAGTCTGGGAAGCTGTGGAGACATACAACGACTTAGCCGGGAAAGGTGATGTTCAAGGATTTCTATCATATTTTGATGAATCCTATTCTGGGTGGTCTTATCTTTTAGATGCACCAAGTGGCAAGAAGGAAGCAACCGTAGCTATTAAACTACTGGTTAGCAAATTCTAAAACTATTTACCAAACACTCACACCAGCAAAGATATGGGTTAATGGAGATTTTGCATACGTCCATTATTATTATACACAATACATAGAAGATAATGAAGGAAAGAAGGAATGGGAAAAAGGAAGATGGACTGATATTCTTATGAAGAAAAATGGCAAATGGGTAATGGTAGGAGATCATGGAGGGCAAACATCAAAGTAGAACTGTAACAAAATAGTAAAGTGGAGAGAATAATAATGAAACTAATACTTTCTTTGTCATTAATGATTTTTCTTATCACACCTCTATCTGCACAGGATGAAGAAATAAAGGACAGTAAGTTGAGCAAAGTAGAAGAAGAAATTTGGTCTCTCGAGGAAGAATATATATCCTATTTTAGCAAAGCAAACCATGAAGCTATTCTCTCACTTTACCATTCACAATTTCTAGGTTGGCCCGATTCTGAACTTCATCCAGCAGGAAAGAAAAGAGCAGCGGAATTTTTAGGGGAAAAATATCCTGAACCTACACAGTCAGTCTTCAAAATTAAAAGAGAAGGTATTAGAATAGTTGAAGGTGTGGCAATAACTCATTACTTGCTTAATTTATCCTGGATTGATGATGAAGGAGTAGAACAAACAAGAGAAAGCCGTCTCACTCATACCTGGATTAAGGAGGATTCCCACTGGAGAATTTTAGGAGGAATGAGTAACAGACAATAGACCTAAATTAAAAAAGTCATCGGTTATATTTTTTTATTTTATGTGATTCTATTGAGGGAGGGGTGTTAATTAATTTAATTTTAAACTTAAAAGGAGGCCGCAATGCTAAAATCAAAATTTTCTTTTTTGAGTTTGTTCATTCTTATCTTGCTTTCAATTTTCATCTACACCGGATGTCAGCAACAAGAGGCAAGAACTTACACCGAAGCTGAGATACAAGCAATTTGGGATAATAATGATCAATTATGGGACGGGGGAAATCTGGATTTTGTAGATGCTCTTTATGCTGAAGGGTGTGTAAGACATAATGCAGATATGGGTGATTCAGAAGGACCGGAGGGTGTTAAAGAATTTGTTCAGTGGGTTTATACTGCTTATCCTGATTTCGAGGTAACATTTGATAAACGCTTTGAACTGAAGGACAGAATAGTTGCTCATTGGTCGGCAACAGGAACAAACGATGGGCCACTAAATGAAAATATGCCTGCAACAGGAAAAAAAGTTTCATTTACAGGCCTTGCTATGTCAGTAATTGAAAATGGAAAAATTACTGAGGAATGGGTGTATTACAATCAGGTGCCCCTATATGCTCAGATGGGATATGAATTAGTGCTGAAAAAAGAAGAATAGAAAGAGCAGGGAAAAGAGTACTAATTAGAATTCTTTTATCAGGGTGGATGATAAATTCACCCTGTAGTTAGGCACAGCAAATTTCATTTTATAATTCTGAGTGATTCAGGCAGTGGTTTTTTCTTGTCAATCGTTCAGTATTAGTTGATTCTATCAAATAATTTTATGAAGTTAAAAAATAGTTTAGTTCATTAATTCACTAGGAGGTTGTTATGAAAAACGAATTTGTCAAAATTTTAAAGTATACACTGGTTGTATTACTCTTACCATACACTTTTATTATATCGCAAAACGAACAATTTTCCCCACAGAGAGAAGTACCACATGATAGCTTATTAACTTATGCACGGATGATAGTGGACTCTTCAAATAGCCGTGTTTTAATAACGGTAGATGAATCAGGAAAACCCCATGCAAGGACAATGTCTCCATTCACACCTGAGGATAATTGGATTATATGGCTTGGTACATTTCCGACCAGCAGAAAGGTAAAACAGATTAAAAACAATCCGAATGTAGTTGTATTTTATTACGACAGTAAAAGTTTCAGCTATGTTAATGTTTCCGGTACAGCGCGACTGGTAAATGATAGCGATCTAAAAGCAAAATATTGGAAAGAAGGTTGGAAAAGATTTTATCCCGATAGAGATAAAGACTATATTCTTGTTGAAGTTACTCCTGAAAGATTGGAAGTCTGCAGCTTTAAGTATCATCTTTTATGGGATCAGGATGGAATTCCACCTTCAGTTGAGTTTGATACTTCAGGAAGCAAATAATGATGTTGATGAAGAAAGAAGTAAAAATATTTTATTTATAAGTCCTTATTAATGAAAGCCTGCCTGTCCGGTAAGCAGGTTGGCTGGTATTTTTTTCGATTTGGAAAAGATGGTGAAAAAGATTGCAGTTATTACAATTTTATTAGCGATCTGTAGAATAAGTGAAACCTGGTTAATGACTTAAGTTTTACCGGATTTTCAGCAGTTAAGATTGTAACTTAAACTCACGATCATTAATTTAACCTCATTCATTCCAACAAATAAAAGATTCATCATGAATAAAATGACACCTAAAATTTCCACACTATTTATTTTCACTTTAACATTGCTAATAATCTTCCCAAACAATTTATTTGCCGATCCCGGGGATACAACATGGGTAATGACATATAACGAGGAATACCACGACTGGGCAACGGTTCACAGGGATACTTTTCAGCTTCCAGGTACAAGCACATCTTATAGTCAGATTTTGATGTATTACACAATTGGCTGCCCTGCTGCAGGATGCGATCCGTGGGATAGACTTGGTTGGGTTAAAGTTTATGATGATCCTGATTCAATTTCTTACGAAATAGCAAGAGTTATAACTCCATACAATATTGTTGGCGGTGGTTATCCCGGAACCTGTACGTGGATAATTGATGTTACAGATTATGCGATGCTCTTGCACGACGAAGTAAGTTTTGGAAGCTATATTGAAAGCTGGATAGGAGATGCGAGAGGATGGTTAGTAACTATAGAGTATGCCTTTATTGAAGGCGAACCAGATTTTTATCCTTATGAAATTGTTAATTTATGGCAATATTCGTATGCAGTAATCGGAGATTCATCAAGACCTATTGAAGAAAAATTAAATCCTCAGGATATTATTATTGATGATAATGCGGATAAGGTAAAATTGAGGGTTATTACTACAGGGCACGGGCAGGGGAATACACAAAATGCTGCAGAGTTTTCACAGTTATGGCACTCAGTAGATGTAGGACCTGATTCGGTGTTTCATATACTCTGGCGAACGGACTGCGCCGCCAATCCTTGTAGCCCTCAAGGTGGGACCTGGCAATATAACCGGGCAGGATGGTGTCCTGGGCAAAGTGTTATCCCCTGGGATAACGATATCACAACCAGTGTTACCGCCGGGCAACAGGTAACACTTGATTATAATTTGGAACCTTATGAAAACTTTTGCAGACCCAATAATCCAGATTGTGTTTCCGGGGTAACCTGCACTGATTGTAATTATAACTATACAGGTCATACAGAACCGCATTATACAATACAATCCCACCTGATTTATTACACTGATGACCCGCCGGTAAATGTTGGACAAACAGGAACAGGAATTATAAAAAAGTATCTGCTAATGCAAAACTATCCAAATCCTTTTAATCCAGTAACACAAATCTCCTATCAGATTCCTGAGACCGGACTTGTTAAGCTAAAAGTTTACGATCCTCTTGGTATTGAAGTTGCATCTCTTGTTGATGGTATTGCGGAAGCAGGAATTCACGAAGTAACTTTTGATGCCTCGAATCTTACTAGTGGTGTCTATTTCTACAAACTTCAATCTGATTCTTTTGTTGAAACGAAAAAGATGATATTACTAAAATAAAGCCAACATTGTAGTTTTATCTTCCAATCCCCGCTTAATAATATAGGCGGGGTTTTTTTATTTGCCAATCACAAACAGTAGCCAATTATTAAGTTTAGTTGCTTCTGTCAAATAATTTTTGCAATTTGATTTTATAATTTTTCTCTTCACACCATGGGAAGAGGTGGAGCGGATGGTAGCACTTTCCAAAATATTCTAACCATAATAAATCTTCCTGAGGTTGTGGAAACAAATATCTTCTTAACATTCATTTGAGGGCAAAATGAAAAATTTACTTCTACTTTTTATTGCGTTTCTTTTTTTACAAATTACCACACTGGCACAAGAAGAATTGTTTGAGCAAACTATCCCAACAATTGAACAAATCGGGCATCCATTAACATCGGATAATTTCAATGATAAAGCATCCAGAAAAATAATAAACAAAACGATTCTTGATAATGGATTTCTTTTAATTGAACAATTATATCAAGACTGGGATGGTTCTGATTGGGTAGATGATTCGAAGTATACATATACCTATGATGGTAATAATAATATGATTGAAGGGTTAATTCAACGCTGGCTAAATGCCAATTGGGTGAATCATTGGAAGTATACATACACCTATGACGTAAATAATAATATGATTACAGAGTTACAGCAAAGCTGGAGTGGTGTGAACTGGTCAAATTTCTGGAAGTTTACATACGCCTATGATGGTAATAATAATATGACTGAAAGCATAAGACAGGAATATGATTTTGGCTGGGTTAATGATGAAAAGCATACATACACCTATGATTTAAATAATAATATGATTGAGAGTTTAGTGGAAGACTGGGATAGTTCTAATTGGGTATATTTCAGGAAATTTACATACACCTATGATATGAATAACAAGATGATTGAGGAGTTAAAGGAAAACTGGGATGGCTCAAACTGGGTAAACAATTGGAAAAATACATTTTCATATGATGGTAATAATAATAGAATTGAAAGGTTCAGAGAAACCTGGACTGGCTCTACTTGGGAAAATAACGAGAAGGATACCTACACCTATGATGGTAATCATAACAGGATTGAACTGTTAATGCAAGAATGGGATGGTTCTAACTGGATGAATTTAAATAAATATTCATACACTTATGATGTAAACAATAATATGATTGAGCAATTATTGGAGTTATGGTATGGGTCCAATTGGGTTAATTACTATATGTATACCTACACCTACGATGGTAATAATAATATGATAGAACAGTTAAAGGAAAACTGGGATAGTTCAAATTGGGTGAATAATTGGAAGGAAATAAATTCGTATATACCTTTAACTGGAGTTGAGCAATTAACGGATGGCATTAAAGCATATAGTCTGTCAAACAACTACCCCAATCCGTTTAATCCATCAACGAAGATAAGTTACTCAATTAATGAATTAAGTTTTGTTACGCTTATAGTCTATGATGTTTTAGGAAATGAAATTGAAACTATAGTAAACGAAGAAAAACCTGCTGGCAGTTACGAAATTGAATTTAATGCAAACGCTCTAACTAGTGGAATTTATTTCTATAAACTTACTGCAGGCTCTTTTGCGGAAACTAAGAAGATGATATTACTGAAGTAGTCAGGACTTAGACATAAGAATTCAGAAAAGCCCCAATTTGTTTGGGGCTTTTTTAGATATGTCTCGTCCTAAAAATGGTTTCCTGCCATTTATATAATAATCTGTTCTGTGCCTTTGAAGGGTCTGGATGACAAATCCTAAGTTGGGTTGAAACATTACCACCGAAGTGTGGATTGTATAGACATACTTTAAGGGACTCCTAATTTTATCGATGCGTGTTGTTAGCTTGAGCGACTATACCGTCGAACATTAGACGGATAAGTCGAAATTTAATTAACAATTGGTATTTAATAACTAAAAATGGCTTGGCACGGTTGTTCTTTAGATAATAAAAATTCACTAAGAATTTGAAAGTCATTTAATTAAAGGAGAACATATTTTGAAAAAGCAATTTAAATTTGCAATAGTACTTTTTATATCAGTTTTATTTTTGTCTGCTTGTGACACAGATGTTAATTCACCTGAAACGCCTGTATTAGACAAAGCATTAATTGAATTAGAAGGGGATTATAATTTTAATGATTATAACATATCTACGCCTTTGTTAAGATTAGATGATAATGGAATTGAAACTGAAGTTGGAATAATTTCAGTTGGACAAGAATTTGTATCTGAAACCAAAGCCTATCTATATGTAAAATTTGATATCGACGCACCTTATGCTGCAAATCTATTACAAGTAAACTTGAGTAATGTGGATGGTTGCGTTGATAATTTAGGTAGCACGTATGACCCATATATGGCGCTAAATTTAGATGGAGAAACTACTTACACATTCAGGATGAAAATTATTGGAGATGAAATAGATGGAAGACCAATCTTGACAGGATTTTGGGATAATTTTTATGTAGTACCAAGTGGTGTTATTAAAACAGATGAAGAAAGAAAAACATATCCTTGGTTCAAGACTTTTGAATATTCGATTGAAAATAATTTATAAGAATAACTAATAACAATTTCTATTCAAGGACGGGTCTCCGTCCTTGATCTATTTACCTACCGTATTTATAATATAGAAATTTAACACACAGGATTGAAGTCCTTAGGCTAAAGGACAATTTTATATACGTGGGTCGTTAGTTGGGAAGCAGCTGGATTCCACATCTGCGATTATGGTTTGAGTCCTTACCCCTGTGCAAATTTTTAAGCTCTAAATTAAAACAAAAAGATATTACTGAAGTAATTAGGACTTAGAGATCAGAACTTGGAAAAACCCCAATTTGTTTTTTGCTTTTTATTATTAAACCATTAACATCGTTAAGAGTTTACAGCACTTAGTATAGATTGACATTCGACTGAATATTGGGTATGTTCAAAAGTGTTTGTGAATGAATTTTTAATCTCATCTTCATTATTCACTTTCAACCTTTTAATCCAACCTTCACCGGACAGCTATCGGTCAGGTAATCAATTTATTTTATATAATTTATTTATTAAGGAGTGTTTTATGCTTAACGAAACAGCTATCAAAGAGTTTGGGGAAAGTTTACGTGGGGGACTAATATTACCGGCAGATCCGGGATATGATGAGGCCAGAAAAGTTTACAATGGTATGATCGATAAAAAGCCGGCAATGATTGCAAAATGTTTTGATGTCGCTGATGTAATAACTTCTGTTAATTTCGGTCGCGAAAATAATATGCTTATTTCTGTTCGTGGAGGCGGTCACAATGCTGGTGGTTTAGGTATTTGTGATGATGGATTAGTTATTGATCTTTCACAAATAAGATACACTCACGTTGATCCTAAAACTAAAACCATACGCGTTGGTGGTGGATGCCAGTGGGGCGATGTTGATCACGCCGGTCATGCTTATGGACTCACAGTTCCTGCAGGAATCATTTCAACTACAGGTGTGGGAGGACTTGCTCTTGGTGGTGGTGTTGGCTATCTAAGCCGCAAATATGGTTTAACTATCGATAGCATTCTTGAAGTGGAAATGGTACTGGCTGATGGATCTCTTATTACTGCAAATGCCAAGGAGAATGCAGATCTTTATTGGGCAATACGTGGTGGTGGTGGAAATTTTGGAATAGTCACATCCTTTTTATTCCAGGGACATCCTGTGCATACAAGCTTTGGCGGTCCAACACTTTGGCATATTGATAAAACAGAACAGATTTTAAAATGGTACAGAGATTTTATGGTAAATGCTCATGAAGATATATATGGCTTTTTTGCAACATTAACTGTTCCCGGCCCACCATTTCCTGAAGAATTGCACGGTAAAAAAATGTGTGGAGTTATCTGGAACTATTTAGGACCACATGACAAAGCAGATGAATTATTGAAACCAGCGCGTGATCTAAAACCTGATTTTGATTTTGTAGGACCAATACCACATCCAGCACTTAAATAGTATGTTTGATGTGTTTTATCCTACAGGATTACAATGGTACTGGAGAGCAGATTTTATAAAAGAAATTCCGGATGAAGCAGTTGCACAACATGTAAAGTTTGGTAAAGAATTACCAACTCCTCATTCTACAATGCATCTTTATCCAATTAATGGAAAAGCACATAAAGTTGGGAAAAATGATACTCCCTGGGCATACAGAGATGCAAACTGGGCTCAGGTGATGGTTGGTGTTGATCCTGATCCTGCGAACAATGCAAAGATTACCAAATGGACAAAAGATTACTACGATGCAATACATCCATATTCTGCAGGTGGTGCATACATTAACTTTATGATGGATGAAGGACAGGAAAGAGTGAAAGCATCTTACAAAGACAATTATGATAGACTGGTAAAAATTAAAGCCAAGTATGATCCGAAAAATTTGTTCCGTGTTAATCAGAATATTAAGCCAACTGCTTAATTAAAACTAATTAAGTGTATATTTTATCCCTCACTTATTTATATGGGTGGGGGATTTTTTATATCAAATAAAATTTTCCATAGCATTTATTGTTTTAAATCTAATGAAGGTACCGAATAGAATATTACCAGTAATCGTGTTTTCACAGTTTGCCGGAACCTCTTTGTGGTTTGCTGGCAATGCAATTATAGGTGATTTGCAGACTGCTATGAATGTTGGTATTGATGATACAGGAATTGTAACATCAGCAATTCAACTAGGATTTATTTTCGGCACACTTGTATTTGCCCTATTGTCAATTTCTGATCGGTATTCTCCCAGAAAATTATTCTTCCTTTGTTCTGTACTTGGGTCTGTTTCAAATTTGTTAATTTACTTTATTGCCTATGATCTTTTTTCACTATTAGTCTTAAGATTTATTACCGGGTTTTTTCTTACAGGTATATATCCTATTGGAATGAAGATAGCCGCTGGTTGGTATAAAGAAAAATTGGGGAATGCAATTGGTTTACTTGTTGGTGCATTAGCTCTGGGAACGGCTTTCCCGCATTTAATAAAAAGTTTTGGAGGCTCTTTACCATGGGAACAGGTTATCTTTGTTATTTCTGGTTTCTCTCTTGCGGGTGGAATAGCAATGTATTTACTCGTTGAAGATGGGCCTTATATTTCTTCAGGGACGAAGTTTAATCCAAAATCAATTATAACATTATTTAAATACAAAGAACTCAGATCATCTGCTTTGGGTTACTTTGGACATATGTGGGAACTTTATACATATTATGCTTTAATTCCACTAATTCTAATTTATTATTTGAAACTAAATCCTGATGAATTAAATATTTCTTTATGGTCATTTATAATCATTGCTTCCGGAAGTATTGGGTGTATTGTTGGCGGAATGATTTCAAAAAAAATTGGAAGTGCAAAAGTTGCTTTCATTCAACTTGGTCTTTCCGGTTTTTGTTGTTTGATTTCTCCTTTAATGTTTAATACATCAGCACCAATCTTTTTAACATTTCTTATCTTTTGGGGAATTGTTGTTATTGGTGACTCACCTCAATACTCTGCTATAATAGCGCTATCAGCCCCTAAAGAAATGGTTGGTTCCGGATTAACTTTAGTAAATAGTATTGGCTTTGCAATTACAATTCTAAGTCTCTGGTTTGTGTATCAGTTTTTGGATATGATTGATATTTCGTATGCCTTAATGATACTTGCCTTAGGACCAATATTGGGATTAATATCTTTGAAAAAATTAGTAAAAAGTAATCCCACTAATTAAATTTTTCTATAGCAACAGCATTTAATAAAACACTGAATTAAATATTCTTTAAGGATAATAAGAGATTATTGTAATGAGTTTGCTTAAAAATTTGAGTCGAAGAATAATGTTAGTGTAGGTAAAGGCTATTAATAAATGTCATTTTAGTAGCGTTTATTTTTTGAAGGTGGTAAGCCTGGTTGGTAGAATTATTGTCTTCTGTTAGTACTTTAAAGCTTTAATTTCTTCTTGGCAAAAAAGAAACAATTAGTAAATTCACACAATAAATAATAAACATTTAATATCAATTAATAATGTAAATTTTTTACTTATTAAAAAAGAAAGATTATGAAAATAAAACATACAAATGTTTTGCAAGATAACGAATTGCCAATGCAGTTTGTCATTAGCTTTGATAAAGTTTTTTCCTTTTATAAAAAATATGCGGACAAAGAAAATGAAAATCATCCATTACCATAATTCTGCAAAAAAAATGGTTGATGAGGTTCAAAAATTTCCGGAATTGATAGAAGGATTTTCTGATTTTTCATTGTTGGAAAAATACAAGGATCAAATAGATTTAATTTTAAATCCTTTATTTCCGGAAGCGTTGTTATCAAATGAGATAAAAGCAGCAAGTATTCCTTTTTCTTTTACTTCTTTTAAATTTACAACCCGCTTTGAGAATATCTTAAAAGATGCCGGGGAAGATTATATTTTGAGAGCCCGTAATTTTGAAGATGATCATTTTTTATATCGCTGCATGTACCTGGATTTTAGCGGTGGTTCATAATTATTATATAGATTTAAAAAGACCTTTCTTTTTTGATATCCCTGATAAAAATGGTGAGATGAGGAATTTCAGGGCTGCATTTAATGGTGATATGGGTGAAGTCATTCCCACCAAAGATGCGCCGGAAATTACAGAAGATGATATAAAATTATTAATGGATAGTTTTGATAATATTGATATTTGGAAAGAGAAGTTTCCGCCCAATAGTTACATTTTTAAAGGTTTTGGAATTATGAATCTTTATGATGTAACTGCTGATGAAACAATTTCTGCCATAAATACTAATCTGTTGCGAAGTGATGAAAACCTGCTTAAAGATTTACGTAATAAATTTAGCAAAGTTTTATAACATCAAAGATCTCATGCTGGGTTTTTCCATTTTTGAAATGTCATCGGAAAATTTGGAATTAGCCAAAATAAAAAAATCAGAAAGTTTGATTCTAGATAGTGAAACGGAGATCACTTGTAATAATTTTTTCTGCGGCTCATATTTTGGATAAGGTTTTTAAAAAGCAAAAATCTGTTGCAATATCAAATGTTGAAAAATATGGTGAACTTACCAATCAAAATCGGATTTTATAAAAACCTAAAATCAAAAGGAATCGGAAGTATTTTAATAATACCAATTAAAGAAACAAATAATAAAGATTTGGCAATTATAGAAATAGCCTCACCAAGACCTTTTGAATTAAACTCAATAAACCAGCATAAATTTCAAGATATAATTCCTGTATTTGAATCTGCTGTTGAAAGGGCATCAAAAGAGTATCAAAATATTTTAGAAGCAACAATTCAAGAATATTATACATCAATACATCCTTCTGTAAAATGGCGTTTTTATGAAGCAGCCGAAAAATATTACAAAGCTATTTATGAAAAACAGCGATAATGTAAAATTAGATGAAATTGTTTTTGAAGATGTATTTCCGCTATTTCGGCCAATTAGATATAAAAGGTTCTTCAACTTGCCAGAAATCAAGCGATTAAGGAAGACTTAACAACTCAACTTACTATGGCAGTAAATATTTTAAAAGAAGCTTAGCAAAATGAAAAACTACCGATTTATGATGAATTAATGTTCAGGATAAAAGAATTTTTAGTCAATATAAAAAAAGGATTAAAGTCCGGTGATGAGGTAGGAATTTTAAGTTTTCTAAAAAGTGAAATTTATCCTGTTTTTAATCACATTTACAGCAGATTAATAAAAAGTTGGCAAAAATGATAACTGATTATAAAAACAGATTAGATCCTGATTTACAGGTTGTTTATGAAAAACGTAAAGAATATGAAAATAGTGTTACTATTTTAAATGATAAACTAGCCATGTTTCTTGGATGAAAAACAAGAAGAAGCCCAAGCAATGTTTCCTCATTATTATGAAAGATATAAAACGGATGGTGTTGAGTTTAACATGTACATCGGTCAATCTTTAGTAAAAGACAAAAAGTTTGAAAATTTGTATTTATATAATCTGCAGATTATGGCAATTACAGATAATGTATGAAATGGAAAATGTTGCCTATGCTGCACGTGAAGAGATGGATCATGAGCTTCGGGTTGCTTCATTAATTTTGGTACACAGCAATCCATTGGCCATTAAGTTTAGAATGGATGAAAAACAATTTGATGTTGATGGAGCTTATAATATTCGATACGAGATTATAAAAAAACGTATCGATAAAGCGTATATAAAAGGAACGGATGAACGTATTACTGTTCCGGGTAAAATATGCTATAATTTACTCGCAAGATAAAGATGCTTTTGAATATTTAAAATACATTAAATATCTGCAATCTAAACAATTTTTTGGCAAGGTTGAAAAATTAGATGTAGAAGATTTGCAAGGTGTTTCAGGTTTAAAAGCACTTCGTGTAGAAGTTTTATATCAAGAAGATTTTAATGAAAAATCTGCTTTAACTATAAATGAGTTGATAAAAGAAATACATGCCTGAGATTAGGTTAAGTGCACTATATATATACAGTTACAGCAGGCTATTTTACTGAGACTAAAAAGATGCTTTTAATAACATAGGAAATTTTGGTGTTGAGGTTAAGAAGAAGCTATTTTGAGGTTAAAACTATTGAGACTTAGTGCTAAACTTATTGCAGAATGTTTTGTTTACATTCATTTTTCACAAAATTATTTATCTAATCTGGGTGCATGTGCACGAATAAATGATATATTTCTAAATCCCTTCCTTGTCTTGAGTAAATGTTAACTCCAACTTTTAAATCCGATTTAGAATCATACTTTTCAATTTCTTTAATAGATGAATCTGTAAAAATATTTTCTTTCATGAATTTTTTATAATTCAGCCATAATTGGTTAAACTTTTTAGCTTTTGCGTAGACTATAATATAATTTTCTTTATTACCCCCTGTATCATATCTAGTTATGAGTTTATTAATGTGCTTCTGAATAATTTCATTCTTTTCACCACATGAAACTAGTTCGAAAGCCTCAATTATTGTAATAATATTCCCCAAATTTTTATCACTTCTAATAGTAATGTCTAATTCACCGGAATCGTAATTTTTAAAGTTATCAGTTCCAGAACGACCTTGTCTTGTTTGGTCAGCAACATAATATTCTCTTGCTCTTAAAAGATCCACCAGATAATCATTATACCAGTTTTCTCTTAACCCTAAGTATTTTCTTCCTTGCAGAATTATTAAGATAATAAAGCTCTTCTAAAAAGATCCTCTCTTTAAGGTATATATCTAAACCATATTTTAGTGTCTTTTCTAATTTGTCAATTTCTAAATCTAGAAAGTCAATAAATCCAGACATCTTCAAGTATTTATATGTATTAGAGGATTTTTTTTGGCTAAGAGCAGTGCGTTTAGTTAGTATGAAATTATACTTTTCTTTTGTGTTACTGAATTTTTTTCTGGAAAGTAATTCTATTTCTTCTGAATATAATATCTTTGAATATTCAGTCTCCAATATTCTTAATGTTGTATGATAGTGATTTGATAAACCTAAAACAGAGTTTTTTGCCTTTTTCATTTCTAACAGATGATCTTGAATCTTTTCAATGAAAAATTTTTTCTGCTCAATTACTGTTTTTCCTTCGCCAAGATTTTTCCAATAGTTACTTCTCTGTATTTCTTCATCATTCTTGAATGTTCGAAATCATACAACTCTCAATGAGTTCATACTCTGGCTGTATGGCCTTATCTAATAAAGGAAAGCATAATTCTTGAATGTATCCGATGGTGTAAACCAAGTACTTCTTTAGGCAGAATAAAATATATGAGTTCGGATTATCCCATTCTTCTCCGCTACTTAATTTATATCTTTTGTGTTGTAAGTGTGCTTCCTTACTTATTCTCTTTGCAAATTGAATGTTTTTTGTTACATAAAATGTGAGTTCAGAATTTGATTCAATACTTTCAAGTTGTTTTTTTATTGCACTTTTAATTCTGTTATACTCACATTCAATAATTCTTAAAAATAACTCGGACTTTTCATCTTCAGGAGGAGGGATATCAAGATTGATTAGTTCTTCCTCACCATCTCTTTCAGTTAATACTAATTTTTGTTTCAGGTGATTTTACTTCATCTTCATCGGGAATATCAACGATTACTTCATCCCCATCCTTTATTCCTATAAAATCTAAATCAAAAGTTTCCAGTATGTTACCTGCATCAAATCCTTTTTGTACTTTAATTTGAGATGAAAAGAAACTTTTTCTTAGATTTTCAATCCCCTCCTTCGTGGAAAACTGACGTAGATTTGGTCGTAAATCACCTTCAACAATTCTTTGATATGTTTTGAATTCGATCATAAATTAATCTTTCCCTAAAGCTCGTACAAGCACAACGCGTTTTGGAATCAAATTACTCTATAAAAAACTATTAAAAAATTACGAATATTGTTGAACATAAATCAAATTCAATTCTTCCTCCACTCAGGAAATCATCCCGGTGTGTATGGTGAATTTGATTACTCGAGAGCACTTTCAATGTATTTTATAATTCTATAAATAGATTTTAGTTTAACCTATAGTCACATTGTTAAAATTTAGCACATAAAAATATTACGGAAAAAGAAAGCAAGAAAAAGAGTCAAATTTTTCTAATATTCTTATTCTTACTTATTATCTTAAAGGTTCTCAAACGAAACTTGCAATCTCTTTCAAATCCTTCTTTTTAATATCCGGAACTTTTGCATCATCTGCAGGATATCCAACAACCAAAAGTAAAAAAGGTCTTTCATTTTTAGGTCTGTCCAAGAATTTCATTTAGGAAATTCATTGGGCTTGGTGTGTGAGTAAGTGAAACCAATCCGGCATTGTGAATTGCAGTAATTAACATTCCGGTTGCAATTCCGGTTGATTCCATTGCGTAGTATTGTTTAATCCGGTCTTCCATCTGGAAAAACTTCGTAACTTTTAGAAAATATAGCAATAAGATAAGGAGCAGTTTCAAGGAAAGGTTTATTTTCATCAGTGCCGAATGGTTCAAGAACTTCCAGCCATTCTTTTGGTGCACGTTTACTGTAGAATTCTTTTTCTTCTTCCTCAGCAGCTATTCTTATTTTCTTTTTTATCTCAGGATTTGAAACAACCACAAAATGCCATGGCTGCAGGTTCGCTCCGTTTGGTGCTGTTCCTGCTGCAATAATACAGTTCTCAATAATTTCTTTTGGGACTGGTCTGATCAGAAAAATCTCTTACGGTTCTTCTTCTCTTTATATCTTCATAAAAAGCTTTTGATCTATTCAACATTTCAGCTTCAGAATATTTTGTGTAATTGCTCAGTGGAATAAAATTTGGTTTACTCATAACGTTTGATTTTTTGTGAATACTTTTTCAAAGTTAAATAAAAAGGCGATCATTATGATCGCCTCATTTAATAGCTGATTCAGAAATAATAATTACTTTAGTAATACCATTTTTTTTGTTTCTGAATAGCTGCCTGTCTCCAGTCGATAAAAATATGTTCCGCTTGGAAGATTAGTACCATTAAACTCAACTTCATATTCTCCAGGACTTTTCTCCTCATTAACTAAATTGGGAATCTCTTTTCCTAATACATCATAAACTTTTAAAGTAACAAATTGCTGTCTGCCACTCTGAAATGCAAATTGGTAGTCGGATTAAATGGGTTAGGATAATTCTGTTCAAGATTAAATCCTGAAACGGTAGTTGGATTACCTTCAGTATCAGTAACAATCTGGCTGAGGAGTTTTCTTTCATAAGCTCCGTTGCCGTGTGTCATTACCCGGATTACGTTATTAACTATAGTATAGTTTAAATCCATTGCCTGGACGACATCTGGTAGTCCGTCATTAAAATCCTGCCAATTTCCTCCGCCGGTTGTTGAAACAAAAACTCCAACATCAGTTCCGATATAAACGTGATTGATATTATTTGGATCAACAATAACTGATGGTGCGGGTATGTCTGGTAAATTGTCGCTAATATCTGTCCAGTTGTCTCCGCTGTCTGTTGATTTAAAAATGTGACCGCTGTCGAATCCATAAAAAGTTACATAAACTATACTGTCATCGAATGGATCAACAGCAATGTCAGATGGAAATCTGTCAGGAAGAATTCCTGTAATATTTGTCCAGTTTGTTCCGCCGTTTGTGGTTCTGAAAATATTTCCTCTTGTTCCGTATGGTGCTGTGGCAACATAAACTTTATCACTAGTGAGATAACTTATCTCCATTGCTATTGCAGGATTACCATCTAAAGAAAGATTACCATTTGTAGCAGACCAGTTGCTTCCAGAGTTTGTTGATTTAAATATTTTATCTCTTCCTGCATAAATAATTGCGTGATTATCAATGAAGGATCTGAAAGGTGCAATAAAGCTGGTTATCGAACTGTTCGGCGGAGTTATTGTTGAAAAATTATTTCCTCCATTAGTAGATCGTTGCATATTCAAATTTTGCCACGAAGCATAAATATTATTGTCATTAGCCGGATCAATCGAGGTCCAGCTTCCATCGCCACCGATAACTCTTATCCATGCAAGATCTCCATCGTAAATAACAGTGCTGTTATCCTGTAATCCTCCCATGGTTTTTAGTGAATCTAAAAACGAGCTCGAAGTACCGTTGTAGAATTGTGTCGTTTGTAATCTTCCATTGCAGGATTGAAATGTTTCACCAAAATCCGTTGTTCTGAAAACACCACCGTCAGTTCCGATGTAGTATATGTCTGGGTTTGTAGGATGTTGAGTAACAACATGGGCATCAGAATGTGTGTAATCTGGTCCACCTTCCTGTCCGCCGATTGGTGGTCTGCCTAAGACTAATCCACCGGAAGATTTTTGAATAACTGTAGTGCCTCCGTCGGTAGATTTATAAACTTCTATTCCAATGATTATCAAGTTATTTGGGTTAGACTGATCAACAGCAATATCATGTGAAAACCATCCCTGCCATTGTGAATAATCTACTGTAGACATAACATTCCAGGTTAAACCGGCATCTGTAGATTTACAGAGCCAGCTTGCACCGTTTGCTGAAGAAAATCCATTGCCAATACTTGCATAAACTATATTTGGATCAGCATTGTAAATATCGAGAAGAATTTTTCCTTCATAATAAGTTGGAAGTCCTGCAGTAATGTGAGTCCAGTTAGTTCCGCCATCTGAAGAACGGTAAATACCGAATCCAGTGCTGGCAAAATTTCCGTGAGAAGAAATTACGATATTAGTATCAACCGGATTAATCTCAACATCAATCCCCATTATAACATTATTAACCTGCTGCCAGCTAATTCCAGCATCGTATGAACGATAAACTCCTTCAGTTGTAGCAGCAAAAACAGTATTCGGGTTTTGCGGATTAATTTTAACAGACCAGATTCCTCTTTCTGAACTGTATAACTCCAGTCTAAACTTTTTACCCACGTTTGGCCGCCGTCGGTAGTTTTTAAAATTCCCATCCCATAAGTTCCGCGTAAATTTCTGTAAGCTGCACCATAACCAGCTCCTGCATAATTATAAACCTCGCCAGTTCCGATATAAATTATATTTGAATCATTTGGTGCAAATGTGATTGAACTAACCCCAAGTACCGGAATACCTGTTGAAACATAATGCCAGGCATCAACACCAACACCACCGGAATAGCTTCTCCAGAAGTCCGCCGCTTGCCGAACCAGCATAAATTGTATTTGGGTTTTGCGGATTGAATGCAATGGCGTTTGTTCTTCCTCCTGTATTATGCGGACCAATTGCCTGCCACTGATTACTACTCTCAGTTTTTAAAGTTTTATTCATTCTAACTTCCTGCATCTGTTCAAATGCATTAAAGAAAGCGTCAGAGGAAATATCATCATTTGGATAAGCTCTAACTGAATTCCAAAATTGTAATGCTTCATAAGCTCCCGATATTTTTTCCGTTTTTATTGTGATATCTTTATTTGGAATAATTGTGCTGAATATCAAATAACTGATGATTATTGAAATGATAAACTGAAAGTAAAATGATATGTTTTTTCATTTTTCACCTCGTGGGATGTTATTCACAAAAAATCTTTCTTACCAACAACTTAAAATTAAATCAATACAACCTTCAACACTAATTTTATACCGTTAATCATTAAGCAAGCTAACAAAATCTTTTCATTCGTTAATTTTGTAACATTGTGGTAACCATTTCTTTGAAAATTAAGTCTAATTTAAAACAACGGGAGAAAAATTATGTTTTCTAAATTCAGTCTATTAAAACAGCTTGGCGCTTATATTTTAATTTCTATGGCATTCAGTCTAAATGCGTGTGGAAGCATGCATATACATTCTGATGACGATCTTCAACTTATAAAGGAAAAAACTTTCAAAATATCATCCGGGAAGAATTTAATTGTTGATATCTCCTCGGGAGATGTTACAGTAACTTACTGGGATAAAGCAGAGGTTTATATAAAGATTTTCGGCAACGAAAAAGCTTTTGAGAAAATGAATTTTACTTTAGAAGGAAATGAAGAATCAGTTGAAATTATTGGTGAGAAAAAATCCTCAACATCTTCCTGGTTTAGTAATGTAAATGTTGAAGTTGAGATTAAAGGTACCTTCTAATTTTAATTTAGATATTAATACTGCTGGTGGAGATATTAAGTGCGGAGGAATCAACGGAAGAGCCCAATTGAATACTTCGGGTGGCGATGTGTGGGCAGATAAATTTTCGGGTGATCTATACGCTTCAACATCAGGAGGAGATGTTTTTCTATTTTGTAATAATGCATTTATTGAAGCTGAGACTTCAGGTGGCGATATTAACCTAGAGTATTCTGGTGAAAACATGGGAATTGATCTTTCAACTTCTGGCGGTGATATAGATATTAAACTGCCTGAGGACTTTAAAGCATCAATGGATTTATCCACTTCAGGTGGTGATGTTTCCTGCTCGCTTAATATGAGCAATATTAAGAAATCTTATGGAAGCAGTTTAGCTGGTGATATTAATGGTGGGGGGGAAAAACTAAATGCTCACACTTCCGGCGGGGATATAACTGTAAAGGAAAAGTAAAAATTAAAAAGGCGGGTCGAGCCCGCCATTTTTTTTAGTTAATCGTAATTAGGTAGGGTTTTATTTTTTCTTCAATTTGTTGTTTCGGAACTGCACCAATAACTGCATCAACAACCTGACCGTCTTTGAATATTCCCAGAGTTGGAATACTTCTGATTCCGTACATCATAGCAGTGTTTTGATTTTCATCTGTATTTAGTTTTACAACTTTTAACTTACCTTCGTATTCATTTGCAATTTGTTCAACAACAGGTGCAACCATTCTGCAAGGACCACACCAGGGAGCCCAAAAGTCAACTAAAACCGGAGTATCAGATTTTAACACTTCCTGTTCAAAATTGAAATCATTTCCTTCGACTACGTTTTTCATTATTTCTAAAACCTTTATTTGTTATAAAATATTTGTCCGCAAAGTGAGATCTCGTCAAAGGCGGACACTAATAAGATGACTGGCTAACCACTAAGGATTCATCAATATTTTGATTAAAATCACACTTAATTTGACTAATTATGGCGAATTTGTCGAATCATCTTACAATTCAGCTTCCATTGCGTCTTCATAATATTTACGATAAGTTTTTATAGAGCTGAATATTGACTCAGCTACTTGTTTCTGTCCGGAGGCAGATTTTAAAAATTTTGCATCTTCCTTGTTTGATATAAATCCTGTTTCAATAAGAACACTCGGCATTGAAGCGCCAACCAGCACATAGAATCCTGCCTGTTTTACTCCTCGTGATTTTAGTTTCAGATTTAAATCAGAAATCTTTATTAAGCAATTCTGCAAATTTCTCTGAGTATTTCATATACGCTGAGTGAGCCATACTTACAAGAATAAAATTTTCGTCTGTCAGCTTTTCATATCGCTGTGGATTGTCTTCATACTCAATCACACTGTTCTCAGTTTCTGCAATCTCAATTGCTTCTTCGGTCCTTCCCGGTCTCAGCAAATACACTTCTGCACCGCTGGCATTGCTTGGCTTTTTCTTTGTTGAATTGCAGTGGATCGAGAGGAACAACTTTCCGTTATTTTCATTAGCAATTTTACCGCGCTTATACAAATCAATAAAAGTATCATTATATCTCGTGTAAACTACTTTCACATCGGGCATTTCTTTTTTTATTATTTCTCCAAGCTTGAGAGCAATAGCCAGTGTAATATCTTTTTCTTTGAGATTACTAATTCCAATTGCACCCGGATCTTTTCCTCCATGTCCGGCATCAATTACCACAACATCAAAATTCCATTTATCCATATTCTTCTTTGTTTGATCACCCTTGCTGAAGACTTTGTTATGGATAGTGATGATGACATCATTGCTTTCAGGTACATTCATAACTTCGCTTGTTGAATAATCGTTTCCGACTATGAATTTAAATTCAACGTCTGTTCCTACGTTTCTGGTTTCAATTTTCTGAATAAGATTGCTGATCTCTCCACGGCTGGTTTTTTGAGCATCAGCATTCACCTTCCTGAAAATAATTGTCAGCTCATCATCATTAAATGAGGTAAAGTAAGAAGGAATTCTTGATTTAGAGTGAATACGGACAAGTGTCCCGTTAACTTTTTCAGTAATTGATATTCCTGTAATATCGTACCCGGTTGTTGGTGGTAAATCAGGAATATCATACATCCATTGTTTGCCTTCAAGCGGAGCGGAAATTTTTTTGCCGAAAATAAGTTTGTTTGGCTTTTCTAATTTTAATTCGCGCTCGACTATAATTTCAAGTGCATCAATTGCAAATTGAAGCGGGATGAATGTTTTATCGTTTCTTAAATAAGTAGAAGTAGGAAGCTGATACACTTTAGGAATCCCAGTTGAACGTGGTGTTACAATGATGTAAGGATTTCGCGGTGTTGATTTGAGAAGAAAATAATTGGATTTAAGTTCAACTTTTCCTGTTTTGTCATTTTCGAAATAATTTATTGATAATGCTTCTGCAAGCTCTGAAATCGAAACGTACAAAATTTCTTCACGTTGCCAGGCAGAGACAGACTTTGTTCCTTTTTCGGTTACTATAAAGAGGTTTTCAACCTGTTGTGCAAGTAAACTTACAGATGCCACTAAAAATAGGATCAAACAAAATATTTTTTTCATTGAGAAGTAGAACCTATCCAATGAAGGGAATCATAAAACCACTTTTCTTTTTGTAATCAGAAAATTTTTCTGCAAAGTGTTTATAAAGCAGTTTATCTTCAACTGAAGCTCTCATAAAGTAAATTGGTATTTCAATGAGTGCAAGTAATCCAACAACGTAACCGAATGTTGCTGCAGTCGCTCCCAGATCAAGTAGAATCTGGCAAAGATACTGTGGATGTCGAATAATATTATATGGTCCTTTAGTAATCAACTCGTGCTTCTTTTTTATCATTATATCCTGTGAATAATTATCACCAAGAGATTTAAATGACCAAACCTGTATCCAGGAAAAAACAAGATAAACAGCAAGTCCAATGTAACGGATTACATTATATTCGTCAGTGTAATCAAGCGTGCCAATTTGAAAAACAGCCAATATCAATGCAACAAGAGAGAGCATCGAAAGTACAGGTGGAAATTTCTGAAGAAAAGTTTTTGGTTTTTCTTTTATTTCTGAAACTGTTGACTTTAATCCGCGTTTTGCACCAGTTACGTTTGCACCGAATGTCCCAATTATATTCAGTAGTATAATTATGTTGATTGGATCCATATGTTCTCACCTTGCGTAGAAAATCTGAAATACATTTCAGAAAATATAATTAAAAAGATTGTTAGTTGGAGACGAGAAAGGTTTGTAGTTAAAAACTAAAAAACGAATACAACTTTAGATTAATGAACCATTTTGTCATGGCGTTTCATTATTTCCTTCCACTCTTCCACTGAAAGCTGCTCTGATTCATCAATCAGCATAACCGGTATATCTTCTTCAATCCGATAACGACGGCGGGTATTTTTATCTGTTGAAACCAGCGTATTATCATCTAATACTAAATCAGCTTTAGTTTCAGGACAACATAGTATGTCTAAAAGTTCTTTGCTAATCATAATAAACTCACATTTTCTTTTAGCAAAGATAAAAAACTTGCCAATAACTAATAATTGAATTGATTTTCCCGGAGAAGTTATATCATCTTTTAGCGCCGAAAACAATAATTAATTTGCATCATTGCTAAAGTATTGTTAAAATTCAGTCCCTCACCCTAACGTCCCCCGTAAAACTCGGACTCTTTTTACAAAGAGAAAGAGGGGGGACGGTTTTTTATTTAACAAAAATCTATTGGAAAAGTTCAAAAATTCTTTCCGGAGGGCGTGCAAGAATAGCTTTCGCACCTTTTTCAACTATCGGGCGTTGGACTAAATCAGGGTGTTTTATCATCAAATCTAAAATCTGTTTCTCGGTGTAATTTTTCTCTCTAAATTTCAAATCTTTGTAAACCTTCTCATTCTTCCTTAAAATTTCAGATGGGTTCATTTTCATCTTCTTTAATAGCGACTGGAGTTTCGTCTTTGTGAAAGGTTCGATATAATAATTTACCTTTTCGAAATCAACGCCGCTTTCAGTTAATGCTTTTGCAACTTTACGACAGGTAGTGCAAGTCGGTTTTTCATAAACTGTAATTTTAGTCATCACAAATTCTTTCTTTAAGATTAATTTTTTCTTTTGGAGTTAAATAAATTTTTTCTTTCGAATATTTCATCTGCCACTTTAATATATGCTTTAGCTGCCCGATCATCTTGATTAAAAATCAAAAGTGGTTTGTTTTCTTCAAGGGCTTTGGTGACAGTTGAACTTTTTGGAATTGATGTGTTGAAAATTAGTTTGGGATATTCCTTAAATAATTCTTTCTTTAGAGTAAATGAGTCTTCATTATTAAATTCATAAATAGTCAAAAGTATTCCATCAACGTTTAAATCAGGATTATAGTTTTTTTTGATTTCATCAATCTGAGCTAAAACACTTCTCACTGCTGCTGTAGAAAACTTTCCTGTTGCCACAGGAATTAAAACACTGTCTGCAACTATGAGAGAGGCATTTATAGTTCCTGCGTGGTAAGGAGGACAGTCCATAATAACATAATCATAATTTACTGATACAGGCTTTAATGTAGTCGTAAGTATGTGCTCATTTGCCGAAATTCCACCGACTTTCATTTCATCAAGGTAAGGCAAGCGTTTAATGTAAATGAATTCGAGATTTTTTGTGCCGGTTTTCAATATAGCCTTTCTAAAAGAAACTTCCGGCTTCGAACCGATAAAAACATCCTTGGCTACTTCCTGCTTCTTGAAACCAAATGCTTTGGCACACGAACCAGCAGAATCTAAATCAGCCAGTAGTGTTTTTTTTCCTGAATAGGCAAAGGCAACAGCTAAATTAACGGCAGTGGTTGATTTACCAACCTTTCCTGTGCGATTTGTAATAGCTATTATCTTACCCATTAATACTGATTTCCATATTATATGTCACATCGATCAAATATTTTTTTAATCAACATGACTAAAATATGCCTTTCTGAATTCTAATCTGCAATAAAGCAATGGTTTGTTGTAAAATGATTTTCTCCTTTTTCTTTCTAATAAAACTCAATTTTTTTATATTTCAAACCGATTTAAATCGGGAACATTACTATTTATGAAAACTTACAATTACCTCTTAAATACAGTCAAAACAAAAGGAGCTGCTTATCTAATCCTTTTGGATCCCGATAAATTGTCTAATTCAAAAATTGCTCCATTCATCCAGCATTGTGAAAAATCCGGCGTTGACGGATTCCTTATTGGCGGCAGCCTGATGATGAGCGGAGACCTTGATCCGTTTATTGAAAATGTAAAAGTTGAAACATCTCTACCATTAATAATTTTCCCAGGAAGCATAAATCAAATTTCAACTATTGCCGATGCAATATTGTTTCTTTCAGTTATTAGTGGAAGAAACTCCGAGCATCTTATTGGTAAACATGTTACCGCATCACCACTGATTAAAAGAGCTAAAATTGAGCCAATTTCAACCGGATATATTTTAGTTGAATCGGGAGTTACAACTACGGCAGTTTATATGAGTGGAAGCCTTCCTGTGCCGAGAAACAAACCGGAAATTGCTGCCGCAACAGCACTTGCGGGTGAATATCTTGGAATGAAATTTATTTATCTTGAATCGGGATCCGGTGCACAGGAATCTGTTCCCGATGAAATGGTTAAGGCTGTTTCGGAAGAATGTTCAGTTCCCGTAATTGTTGGCGGTGGAATTCGGACACCACTGTCAGCGAGAAGAAAAGTTGATAGCGGTGCAAGCATTATTGTAACAGGAAATTTTTTCGAAGATGAAAATAATTGGGATATGATTAAAGATTTTGCAAACGCTATTCATCATAAATTACCAGTTGAAGTTTAGGACTATTTCAGTAACATCATCTCAATTAATAATCACTTATCAGTAGAATATTTATGAAAGCACAAAAATTTATAATCGACTCGCTGAACGAAAGTTCTGAAACTAAACTTAAAATTAAAGATCAGCTAACTGATGAAATAATTAAAGCAGTTGATCTACTCTCAGCTTGTTTCAATAATGGAAATAAACTTTTACTTTGCGGTAACGGTGGCAGCGCAGCTGACTGCCAGCACATTGCAACCGAACTGATGATTAGATTAAGTCATCATATACAAAGACCTGCATTACCTGCAATTGCACTTACAACGGATACTTCAAACCTGACTGCAGGTGGAAACGATATTGGTTTTGAAAATGTTTTTGCAAGAAATGTTGATGGCCTTGGAAATAAAGGGGATGTTTTGCTTGCAATTTCTACGAGTGGAAATTCACCGAATGTTGTTAAAGGCAGCTGAGATGGCAAATAAAAAAAGTATGAAGGTTATCGGATTCTTAGGGGGAAACGGTGGCAAACTTAAAGATACAGTTGATCTTCCAATTATTATTCCTTCATCAAATGTTCAGAGGATCCAGGAAGGACACATCACAGTAGCTCATATAATTTGTGAGCTTGTGGAAGATAAGCTTTACGGAAAAGTTTAATAACGCAAACTACAAATACCAAATCACAAATAAATTTCAAATTCCAATTTTAAAATGAAATTACTTTCACGCTTGAATCTTGATTATTGAGATTTTAAATTTGTTTGCTATTTGGGATTTAGATATTGGAATTTATATCAATTAGAAATTGACAGTTTACTTCCTATCCAAAAAACTTTATCACCTAATTTAACATTATGCCTATCACAAAACCCTGCATTAACTTCAAGAACATAAATTGCTGGTGCCGAAGATGGATAACTTTGCTCTGAAAGCGGGGTTGTATCTTTGTGTATTGTGACAATCTCTTTGTTACTGTTAATAAAAATCATATCTAATGAAAACAAGGTATTAACCATCCAGAATGATTGATATCTTTCTGCTGGGAAAATAAAAAGCATACCCTGCATCTCTTCCATACTTTGCCTATTCATCAAACCTAACTGTCTTTCATAATCGTTATCAGCTATTTCAATATCAATGTTAATAATTGGATTCGATATTGAGTCAGTAATAGTTAATTCCCCTTCTTTCTTAAATTTATAATAATGCATTTCACTATTCTCGTCAGTGCAGTTATTAAGGATGAAAAAGAGAACCACTATTAATCCCGCAGTTGCTATTCCGATTTTCATGATTAACGGTTTTAAATTATTGGTTGATTGTACAGGTTTTTCCTGCTTTTTTTTTCTGTTCTTTTTACCCATAGGATTAATCCCGATATTTGCAGGCGTTAATATAGCTATTAGAAGTAAATTTATATGGGTAAAGAAATGTCCGTTATTCTTGATAGGGATGAAATAAAACTAAGCGATTCGCAGAATAAAATGATTTCCAGCGGCTGGGGACAGGAAGTTTTGGATAAAACATTTACAGAAAAGATTACTTATCTATCAGATGGTTTGAAGGTTAGGGGATATATTTCATATCCAATTGATAAATCAAAGAAATATCCTTGTGTCATTTGGAACCGTGGCGGAATTGGCAATAAAGGCGCTATCGATTCATTCACCGCGAGAGGATTATTCGGTCAGATTGCAAGCTGGGGATACGTAGTCTTTGCAACTCAATACCGTGGCAATGATGGCGGAGAAGGTCAGGATGAATTTGGTGGTGATGATGTAAATGATGTTTTGAATTTAATTCCTTTAGCTGATGAAATTGAAAATGCCAACACATCCAAATGGGGAATTGAAGGCTGGAGCCGCGGCGGTATGATGACTTATCTTGCATTAACAAGAACTAATTCTCCTGCCTATCCGGCAGGCGGATTTAAGTGTGCGATTGTAAATGGAGGAATTGCAAATCTTCGCTGCAGTTCTGATGAGAGTCCTTTTATGAGAAGGTTGTATGAAGTTACTTTGGGAAAATACAAGGAGAATGAATTTTACGAAAATTGTGAAAGCCGTTCGATTGTGAAATTTGCAGAGAAATTATCCAAAGACACACCGATATTGATTATTCATGGGACTGATGATGAAAGAGTCTTGCCTCACGATTCATTGGATCTTTCTTACAAGCTACTTGAATTAAAAATTCCTTTCCGACTTGTTATGCTTGAAGGTGGAGATCATTTTATGAAAAAACACCGCAAAGAAGTAGATGAGATGAGAAAAAAATGGTATGAGAAGTATCTCAGATAAAGTTAAAGTGTAAGAGTAAGTTTAAGAAAACTTTTTTTAGTCTTACACTTAAACATAATCTTTAACTTACACTCCCGCTTACTTCAACAAAACCATTTTCTTAGTTTCAACAAAAGAACCAGCTTGAAGTTTGTAGAAATATATTCCACTTGGCAGACTAGTTGCGTTAAACTCAACTTCGTACTCGCCGACAGGTTTTTCTTCATTAACAAGAGTAGCAACTTCGTTGCTGAGGATGTCATAAACTTTCAAGGTTACAAATTGAGATTGCTTCGTTTCACTCGCAATGACAGATGTGATGGTATACTTTATTTTGGTTGATGGATTAAATGGGTTAGGGTAGTTCTGTGATAAATTAAAGCCTGACGGTAAATCATTTTTACTATCAGAAATATCTGTCAATCCACCAGCGTCAACCCATTCAGTATAAATTACACAGGCTATCCTGTAAGAAGCATTTTGAACAAACCGATAGTAAAGTTTTTAGCAATTTCCCAGAACTTATTATAATATGTAGAACTGTTATGATTACCTGCATAGGCTTCGGCGACAGAATCAGCATATAAAACTGAATCGACGTACTGATAATTTTCATATAACATATTGAAAACAAAATCAGACAAATTTTCAATGTACTGGAGACTATCACCATCATAAATAATCTGAGATTGGAAATCTCCTATTAAACTCGATTCATAGCGGGAATGAACTCCTGTCTGATTTGTATACTGGCCATTGTAATTTCTTGTTATATGTAAAGGCATATGTCCGTCTGCTATATAATGACCAAGATCTGCAGAAAACAGCATTGCTTTGTGCATATCATTAATTTCAAAAGCAGCTTGAATGGAATCGGCAGTTTTTAATATTGCCCAGGGAAGAATTCCCTGATCCATAACAAATGACAAACCGTGAATTGCGACTAATGAATCGAAGTTTTGCGGGATAGTTCCTGTTGCAATGAATTCCGGGTAATTATCGATATCGATATAATGCTTTGGACCTTCAGTGGGATCCCAGGATTTTCTTTGGTCAGCATCTGATGCGTGAGCTTGAAGTGAATCTGCCCAGGTATCAAAAAATTCCATTTCGGGTAGAGCAGAAAGAATTGTTCTATAACTTATTATACTGTGTCCGACATATCCCCATCCTAAAAAGAAAAAAGCTGATATGAAAATTATTGGAAGAAACATTCGGTTTTTCAGTAACGATTTATTTTTATTAGTATTCCGTAGCATTTGTAATCCGTTTATATATTAAATCTTTACTCAAACTTAAAAAGGTTTAAGTAATAGCACAATGAAAATAAAATTATTATTCAGAGAAATATTTTAGGATGTAAAAAAAGGGAGCCGAAGCTCCCCTAAAAAAATGTTGTTTGATGGGATCTTACTTTATCAATACCATCTTCTTAGTCTCAATAAAATATCCCGCTTTCAATTTGATAGAAATAAACTCCGCTTGGTAATCCGCCTGCGGCGGACTCTGTATTCCAGGTTAACTCATAGGTACCTACAGGTTTTTCTTCATTTACTAATATTTCGATTTCGTTCCCAAGAATATCAAATACTTTAACTATTACAGTTGATATTTGTGGAACAGAGTATTTTATTTTTGTAATTGGGTTAAATGGGTTGGGATAGTTCTGTTCTAATTCAAAGAAATTTGGTTGTGAACGATTATCATCTTGTACAGCGGAAATAGGACCAAAAAAAAGTTCATCAATAAACCATTGGGAACCAATGTGTAAGTAATTACTTGCTTCGGAACTATCAATCGTAAAATTTATTACAGCAACATTTGGAGTATCACTAACTGTATATTCAATATTCACCACAAACTCAGTGAAGTTGGGAACATATACAATGGATTCTAATTCCCCTGATCCAACCACGACACTGTCTTGAAGCACTTTAATTTCCGCAACGAATTTGTCTCCACCTACAGGCAAATATTTATAAAATCCGTGAAGTGCTTCAGGTTTTCCAGTAATCGGGAAAATAATAGAAGTTAGTTCGGGGGGATAAGTAAATCCTAATTCCTCACAACTATCAACAATACCCAAGACACACAAATCACCAGTATACGGTAGTAAATCAGCAAAAACTTGCCTGCAATCCAGCGGTGGTGGGTAAATATTGTTTGTGGTCCAATCTACAGGATCACATAAACAGGTTGGCCAAATCTCAAAACCTGCATTGGGTATTTGTGCTAATGTTGAATCTGATAAAAAATAAAAAATTAGGGTAGTACTAAGAATAACTTTAGTCAAGGTTTTCATAGCTCTTCCTATTTATGGATGATTAAACTTCTTACTTCTTGTTTCTACCTACTTCATCAACATTTATCCGCCGATCCGCCGCGGCGGATTATCGTAGGAGGACCATCTTCTTAGTTTCAACAAAACTTAACCTGCTTGTAGTCTGTAGAAATATATTCCGCTTGGCAATGTTGTTCTGCATTCCAGGTTATCTCATAAGTGCCTGCACTGTTTTTCTTCGTTTACTAAAGTTTCTATTTCATTACCGAGTATGTCAAAAACTTTTATTATAACATTAGATGACTCTGAGGAATAGAGTATTTTATTTTTGTACTCGGGTTAAATGGATTAGGGTAGTTATTGAGTAAGATTGATATGTCAGTTGGTATTTCATAAATCTCATTTTCTTCAACAAAAGAAACGCCACCATTTAGTTGTTTGTAAGGATATGAGCCACTAATCACCTACTAACCCATCCATAAATTATTATCAATAAAATAATACTGACTTTAAGTCATAATTTAATTATGCTATATTGCTCTGTCCATTGTTGGCCCCCATCAGTTGTGTGAAATATTGCACCATTATTTCCCACGACCCAACCAATATTCGAATCAATAAACTGTACATCTAAAAAATCAACTTGTACATTTCCCAGTGATGAATCTTGATATTGCAGGTTCCAATCTATTCCACTATTTGTAGTATTAAAAATATTTCTCACATATCCGTCATTTGCGTAAGTTAAACGTCCTCCAACTGCCCAACCATTATTATTATCAGTAAAACAGATTGCACGAATGACACCATAACCTGGTCTTCCATATGGAATTGGCATTTGGAATTGCTCAGTCCAACTGTCTCCACCATTTATTGATTTGAAAATTTTTCCACCTGTAGCAGTAGTAGGTCCCTTCGGTCCCGTACCTAACCAACCAACATCCTGATCAATAAAAAATATTGAGGTTAATCCATCATCTGGTGGCAGACAATTCAAACCAATTTGATCCGCCATCTGTTGATTTAAATAAATAAGGTCCTGATCGTGGCCAGGTAGCGGATTTTGTTAACCAACCAGAATTATTGTCAATAAAAAATATCTTCCCAGGAGAATCAGTATTATTTGCTATCTAAGTTGTGTCCCAATTTCCCCCTCCATTAGATGTTTTGAAACTGACAAATGAATTAAAATCAGTGAACACATTTCCTCCTGTTATCCAACCTGTATTATTATCTATAAATTGAACTGTCTTTTAATCTTATTGAATCCAACTACTTGAGCTTCCCAATTGTCACCACCATCGGTGGTTTTTAGAATAATGCCGTTTTTAAGATTATAATTCTGACCAACTGCCCAACCCGTATTTGAGTTAATGAAATATACAGAAGACAAATCATAAGTAGTTCCGCTTGTTTGCTGAATCCAACCTTCCTGAGCAAGTGAAGTGAATTGTAAAAAAAGAAATGCAATAAAAAGGTATAGATAAGTTTCTCATAGCGAGCCTCCTATTAGAAGTTGAAAGAGTTATTTTCAAATCTTCTGCTTCGGGAGAGTTTTTTCGGCTATGTCATTCATGCCAAAGTTCAACAATCAGATGGCTCGTAAATTTTGCGCTCTCGGAGTAGATAAAAATTTCAGCATTAAATTTGCAAAAAATACTTATTAAAATCCAATAACGGTTTTGCATAAACACTGTTGGTGATTGGCAATAAAACAAAAAAGGCAACTCAATTAGTCGCCCTTTTTACTCATATAAAGAATATTTACAAAATAAACTTACTCAGATCCCTGTCTTTAACGATCTTATCAAGCTTATCTTTTACAAACTCTGCGGTGATGTTAATTGTTTCAGTTGGAATTTTATCGGGCACATCAAATAAAATTTCATCCAGCAAAGTTGTAAGAATTGTGTGAAGCCTTCTGGCACCGATATTTTCTACAGCTTCATTAACTTCTGTTGCTATGCGGGCAATCTCTCTTATTCCATCCTCTGCAAAATGCAATTTGACACCTTCAGTTTCAAGCAAAGCAGAATATTGTTTTAGTAATGCATTCTGAGGTGTAGTTAATATTTGAACGAAATCTTCTTCGGTTAAACTTCTAAGCTCAACACGGATTGGGAATCTTCCTTGCAATTCAGGAATAAGGTCGGATGGCTTTGACATGTGAAATGCGCCTGAAGCAATGAACAAAACGTGGTCTGTTCTAACAACTCCGTATTTTGTGTTAACGTTTGTGCCTTCAACAATAGGAAGTAGATCTCTCTGAACTCCTTCGCGGGAAACATCCGGTCCATGTCCTTTACCGCTGCTGCTGGCAACTTTATCAATTTCATCAATAAAAATAATTCCTGATTCCTCAACTCTCTTTATTGCTTCACGCTGAACGGTTTCCATATCAATCAGTTTTTGTGCTTCTTCCTGTGCGAGTAATTTTCTTGCCTCAGCAATTGTAGTTTTTCTTTTTTTCTTTTTCTTTGGCATCATATTGCCAACAATTTCCTGGATATTAATTCCCATATCATCCATTCCAAATGGACCCATTACCTGCATACCAATTGACGGCTGTGCCTGCGAATCAAACTCAATCAACTTATCATCCATTTCACCATTTTTCAATTTAACTTTCATCCATTCGCGAGTTTTTTTGTTCTGATATTCTTCAGAATTAATCTCATCAACATTTTGTTCAGCATCCACTTTGTGCTTGAACCTGAACCGGTTGTGCGGGCTTATGCGGTTTGCGAACTGGTGGAATCAGTATATCAAGTATTCTTTCTTCAGCAAGGTGTTCGGCTTTTGTTTGAACTTCTTTTGTCTTTTCAGCTTTTACCATACTAACAGCAAAGTCAGTAAGATCACGAACCATTGATTCAACATCTCTTCCAACATAACCGACCTCAGTAAACTTTGAAGCCTCAACTTTTATAAACGGAGCTGCAGCAAGTTTTGCAAGTCGTCGGGAAATTTCAGTTTTACCAACTCCGGTTGGTCCGATTAATATTATGTTGTTTGGAAGAATTTCTTCCCGGAGAACATCTTCTATCTGCTGTCTTCTCCATCTGTTTCGAAGTGCAATTGCAACCGCACGTTTGGCTTCGTTCTGACCGATAATATATTTATCAAGTTCTTCTACAATTTTGCTCGGTGTTAATTCCTGCATAGATTTTTCATTCATCTTTATTCAGCTCCTTAATCAATTACTTCAACATTAATTTTATCATTGGTGTAGATGCATATTTCTGCTGCATTCTTAAGTGATTCTTCAGCAATCTCTTTAGCAGAAAGCTTGCTGTATTTTTTTAACATTCTTGCTGCAGACAAAGCATACATTCCACCCGAACCGATAGCAACAATTTTATCATCAGGTTCAATTACATCACCGTTACCGGAAACAATTAGTGCAGTATCTTTTGAAACAACTGCAAGCATTGCTTCAAGTCGGCGGAGTATTTTGTCGGTTCTCCATTCTTTTGCGAGTTCAACTGCTGCACGACTAACATTCCCACGATACTGCTGCAATTTATCTTCAAATCTTTCCATTAAAGAAAAAGCATCTGCAGCACCGCCGGCAAATCCGCAAATTACTTTTCCATCAGAAAGTTTTCTGATCTTCATAGCGTTGTGTTTCATAATTGTATTGCCAATTGAAACTTGTCCATCACCACCAAGTGCAGCAATTCCATTGTGAACAATTCCAAGAATTGTTGTTGATCTTATTTTTTCACTCATAAATTTTCCTTTTCAAACTTCAGCAAATTTTTTCTGATTATAAGGTTTAAATAACTTAACCGGAAAAATTCTCGGTACTTCTTTTTTATAATTTTCATAAATCTCACCAAACTGTCTTACTAATTTCTTCTCTTCGTAGTAAGAACCAATGTAAAAATAAACGACTATGCATATTAAGAATGTGAGGTAAAACAAATCCATCACTGGTCTGAACAGTAAAAAGGTTATTGAAAAGAAGTAAACGGGGTGTCTTGAATATCTGTAAGGTCCTTCAATTCGAAGCGTAAACTCCTCATCAAGCTCGGTTGTGTATCTTTTCTCAAAAAATCTTTTTATCTGATCCAAACCTAAAAATTCTCTAAAGCAAATATACTTAAATGTCCACATTACGCCTGCCAAAGAAAGGAATTGAGGGATCAGCACAATTAAATCGTAAGGATTTTGTAAATCATAAATGATGATGTGTGGCTTTGGCGAGAATATGTAAATAAGGTAAAGAGAAAATAATGAGAAGAGATTGTAAAGAATTCTGTAAAAAGCGATCAATTCACCAAATGATTTTTTGAATTGAATTTTTACTTTTTCAGAAGCAAGCAAAGTATGAGTGTAACCGAAGACTATAAAAAGAAGGACTATGATACTTACGTCAAGAACCAGATGCATTATAGTTCTTTTCTAAGCCTCGCAACAGGAAGTCTTAACTGCTCTCTGTATTTTGCAACAGTTCGTCTGGCGATGTGAATTCCCTCCTCGTTAAGAAGTTCAGCCAGCTTATCGTCACTGAACGGTTTTAGTTTGTCTTCCTTGTCGATAATTTCTTTTAGTCTCTCTTTGATATGCTTATTGGAGACCTCTTCACCATTATCAGTTGCAAGCCCTTCGCTGAAGAAATATTTTAGTTCGTGAATTCCCTGCGGACTTTGAACATACTTTCCGTTGACAACCCGACTAATTGTTGAGATGTCCATATTTATTTCCTGGGCAATATCCTTGTAGATCATCGGGGTGAGAGCTTTTGGTCCCTTCTCAAAAAACTCGAATTGTCTTTGGAAGATTGCTTGCATTATTCTCATTAGTGTATCTCTTCTCTGCTGAATACAGGCGATAAACCATTTTGCGGATTCGAATTTTTCTCTTAAGAATTTATAAGTCTCTTTTTCTCTGGAAGATTTTTTACCCCGCTTTCTGTTTTTTTCGAACATCTCCAGATACTGCCTGCTGATAGTTACAGAAGGCATACTCCTGTCGTTCAGAGTTATTACATAGTCGTTTTCAACTTTCTCAATTATAAAATCTGGTGATATCTGGTTCATTTCTGCTGAATCAATATTGCCTTCTCCCGGTTTTGGATTAAGGCTTTGAATCAGGTTAACTGTTTCTTTAAGAGCTTCATCAGTCAGGTTCATCTTTTGCTTCAAAACATCAAATCTGCGCTTTGTGAAATCGTCATAAAATTCTATGAGCATTTTCTCACCGATGTAGCTGTAATATTCATCGGCATTTTTCATATTACGTATTTGAATGAGCAGACACTCTTGAAGATTTCTACTTGCAATTCCTAATGGATCAAAAAGCTGAATTCTCAATAATAACTTTTCTGCATCGACAGGTTCAATTTTTATATGATCAAACAATTCAAGTTCATTTACTATCTCACCGAGACCTCTTTTGAGATATCCAGCATCGTCGAGGTTCCCAATAATTTCCTCACCAAGTCTGAATGAATTTTCATCAAGATTCAACATGTTAAGTTGTTCAATGAGATGTTCGGATAAAGTTTCCCTTACAGGAGCGAGGGGATGAAATTGTTCTTCATCACTGCCACGGTATACTTTCTCATGATCATGATCATCATCATTCATATAATCTTCTAAGCTGAACTCTTCATTATCAGGATCTTTTATTTCATCGACAGTTGAATCTTCATCTTTTTCCTTGTCATCTGTTTCCTGCGCTAATTCCATTTCCTCTTCAAGAATTGGATTTAACTCAAGCTCAGTTTTAATTCTTTGCTCAAGTGCAAGTGTATTAAGCTGCAGAAGTTTCTGATACTGAATCTGCTGCGGCGAAAGTTTTTGCTGTTGTGATAAACGTTGACTTAATGTAAGCATTTTACTTTCCGATTATTTCCTTAAATTGTGAATACCATTCTTTTCCATACAATCTGTTCAGTGGTTCTTCGCAGAATTCTGCAACGGTTGTATTCTCTTTTTTACCAAGTTCAATTGCCGGCTGACATTCATTCATATGTTCGAATCTCAGAACATCTCCTCCAAAATCAGAAATTCTGATTGGAAAGAGATGGCAGGAAATCGGTTTCTTGAAATCAGTTTTGCCATCAAGATAAGCCTTTTCAATTGCGCACTTTGCAATTTCATTATCATAATAAACGAATACGCAAGCCCGGTTGTTAATACTTTTGAGCAGTGGTTCATCTTTTTTTATCTCAAAGAATCCCTGCTCTTCAATTTCATTTTTATGTGCCTTCGGAACGTACTTCATAACTGTTGGAAGTATCTCTTTTATCCGGTTTACTTCCTCCCAGGTTACGGGTGCACCGTAATGACTTTCGAACGTGCAGCAAGCACCCTTACATTTCAATAAATCGCATTTGAATGGCATTTCCGCAATTTCTTGCCTGACTAATATATTTCCAACCGGTAAAATTTGCTTATCCATTAACTTGGAATAATTTTTGAGAAAAGATAAACAATTGATTCTTTTTTACAAAGTTTAAATACTCTTTCCAATTGATTAAATTCCTTCCCGTATTTCGATAAAATGACCCTTACATAAATGGACCTAAAAAACAAAGTTGTCCTTTTAACCGGAGCCTCATCTGGGATTGGTTATTCCATTGCAAAATCGCTGCCAAAGGAAAACTGCTCGCTTGCACTCATATCTAGAAGAAAAAATATACTGGATGAACTGGTTGCAGAATTAAAAAGTGGGGGAGTGAAAGTATTTTCGTACAAGTGTGATGTTGGAAACATTGATGAAGTCAGGAATACATTTGATCAGGTAAAAAAAGATTTTGGTAAAATTGATATTGCAATTCTGAATGCCGGCGCTTCTCATAGGGTGGATGTAAAAGAATATTCAGCAGAAATTGCAAAGGAAATTTTCGATGCTAACACTTTGGGGATTGTTAATTGTGTTGAGCAGTTGCTTCAAGACTTTATTCAAAGAAAAGAAGGAATGATCGTAGGAGTTTCAAGTCTGGCTGATGTCAGAGGTTTTCCTAAAAGTGGTTTTTATAATGCAAGCAAAGCTGCAGCCAGTTTGTTGTTGGAAAGTCTTCGGATTGAATTAAAGCCTTACAATATAAAAGTCATAACTGTAAAACCTGGATTTGTCAAAACTCCGATGACAGATAAAAATGAATTTCATATGCCATTCCTGATGGATGTTGATAAAGCCGCAAAGATTATTATTGATGGAATAAAAAAGGAGAAGTTGATAATTCAGTTTCCTTTTCCAACTGTGATCGGCTCAAAAATAGTTAAGTTTATTCCTGATTGCTTGTTTGATTATTTAATGAGCAAACCGCTTCCACCAAGAAAGAATAATTAATTTTACGATATGTTTAAGAAAATATTATCCCTAATCTTTCTTTTTATTACCTCGATTCTTCCTCAATCCGATTCTACTTTGATATTAAGTGAAATAATGTTCTATCCGCAAAGCGGACCAAACGAATTTATTGAGTTATACAACACAAGTGAAACAGAGAGTATCAACATCGATAGTTTTAAAGTTAAATACTCCACTTCAAATCCTGACTTGATTATAGATGCCGGAGAAGGAACAATTCTTCCGCCAAAATCATTTGCAATTATTCTTGAAGGCGACTATCCATTCGGTTCAGGAATTTATGATGGATTAATTCCCACGGAAGCTCTTGTTGTTAAAATATCCAATAATTCATTCGGAACATCCGGAATGGCAAATACATCAGACAGACCAATCTGGCTCATTAACGCTTTGGATGACACGCTCGAATCATACTTCTATTCAGCAAATAATTCACAGCAACATTCTGATGAAAAAATAATTTTGGTTAAAGATAGTTCGCAGAGTAACTGGGCAAATTCACTTGTGCAAACGGAACCCCGGGATTTGGAAATTCAGTAACACCTGTTCAATTTGATTTACAGTTGTCATCACTAACTTTTCAGCCTGAATTACCGTTTGATGGAAATGATGTTACCATTCTTGCAAAAGTTAAAAATATAGGAACAAGTTCTGCAGACAATTATTCTATTGAAATTTATAACGATGCCAATTTTGATTCGACTGCAGATCCCGGCGAAATAATTTTTTCTCAACAATACTCTAACCTTGCTTCGGGTGATTCGATAACAGCTAACACAATTATGAATTCACTGGCAGCAGGGGATTACCAGATCATCGCGAAAGTATTATTCACACCAGATGAAAATCCATCAAACAATCAACTTATTGAATCTTTCACGGTTTATCCGCCGGGAAATATTTACAATGATGTGGTAATAAATGAAATTATGTATTCACCTTCAACTGGTGAACCTGAGTGGGTTGAGATTTATAACCGCACTGATTCTCCAATCAATTTGAAAAAATGGAAATTTTCTGATGCAGCTTCAACAGTTACAATTACAAATAATGATAAAATTATTCCCGCAAATGATTTCATTGTTCTTAGCAGAGATTCATCAATCCTGAATTATTTATAATGTTGGATCGGAAATAATAGTATTCAGTCTTCCCGCATTAAACAATACCGGTGATGCAGTTGTAATTAAAGATTCTCTTGGAGTAATTATTGATTCTCTTTCTTATCTTACCATCTTGGGGCGGAAATACAGGTGGTAAATCTTTAGAACGAATTTCAACTGAAAATTCAAGTGTTGATCCCAGCAACTGGGGAACTTCTGAAAGTATTTTCAAAGCCACACCAGGATTAATTAATTCAATAACTAGAAAAGATTTTGATGTTGCTGTTGCTGATATTTTTTTCGATCCAGAATTTCCAATACAGGGTGATACTGTTTTCGTATTCTGCAAAAATTAAAAATCTAGGTAACAATGATGCAAACTTTTCGCTTCAACTTTTTGAAGATACAAATCTAGATTCAATTCCTGATTTATTAATTGAAACCATTCAAAATCTTTTTGTTTCATCTGATGATTCAGCAGTGTTCGATTTCAATTACCAGGTTGAAAATCTCCAATCGGAGAAAGGTTATTTTGTCAGAGCTGAATTTACACTTGATCAGGATACAACAAATAACATCGTTATTCAAAACTATCGAACCAGGAATACCATCTCAGACAGTTGTAATAAATGAAATTATGTATTCACCTTCAACGGTGAACCTGAGTGGGTTGAACTTTTAAATACTACTAATCAATCAATTAATCTTGGGGGTTGGAGGTTTGCAGATGCTACATCGGGTGTAATTTTAGGCCCTCCCAATGGACCAATTCTTGGGCCAAACGACTTTATAATTCTTAGTGCTAACGAATCAATTCATAATTACTATAACATCCCAGTCGAAGTACTGGTCTTAAATCTTCCTTCATTAAATAATTCTGGAGATATTCTAACTCTCTCAGACTTTAATGAAAGATTAATCGATAGCGTGGCTTACAATCCGGCTTGGGGAGGATCAAATGGGCATTCTTTAGAACGGGTTTCTTCAGAAGAGGAAAGCAATGATTCTACTAACTGGGGTTCTTCAATCAGCATTTACAAAGCAACACCCGGATTGATCAACTCATTAACTAAAAAAGATTTTGACATTGCTGTTGCCGATATTTTATTCGATCCCGAATTCCCGATACAGGGTGATACAATTTCAATCTCATCAAAGATCAAAAACTTAGGTAACAATGATGCTAATTTTTCATTGCTTCTTTTTGAAGATACTAATCTGGATTCTATTCCCGATATATTAGTATCATCACTTCAAAGTCTTTTTATTGCTTCAAATGATTCTTCTGTTTTTAATTTTAGCTATTCTATTGAAAACATTCAGTCGGAGAGGGCATTTTTTGTTAAAGCTGAATTTGCTCTCGACCAGGATACAACCAACAACGAATTGTACAAATCAATTGAACCTGGATTGCCAGCACAATCAGTGGTTATTAACGAAGTTATGTATACGCCTGTTGGTGGTGAACCTGAATGGATTGAGCTGTTTAATAAGACGAATCTCACAATAAATTTAAATGGTTGGACTATCAACGATGTTTTTTCAACTCCGGTAACCGCAACGATTAATCAGGATTTGTTCATTCAACCTAATTCATACCTGGTATTAAGTAGAAGCACTTCAATTTATGATTACCACAGAGTAATTCCTTCAGAAGTTTTTGTCCTCTCTCTTCCCACTTTGAATAATGATTTTGATGGAGTCGTTCTAAAAGATAACCGCGGACTTCAAATGGATTCGGTACTTTACTCAAATCAGTGGGGAGGAACAAACGGCTATTCACTTGAAAGATTATCAGTTAATGCCAGCTCAAATCTTCCAGCAAACTGGGGATCTTCTGTTGATATTGAGCAAAGCACTCCCGGTCGAATAAACAGTTTAACTCCAAAACAGTTTGATCTTTCAGTTGCAGAGATGAGTTTCAATCCGCGATTTCCTGTTGAAGGTGATGATGTTTTTATAAATGCTTTTATCAGAAATAACGGCAGCAGTTCTGCAAATAATTTTAGCGTTGAATTCTATATTGATACTGACTCAAATAATGTTGTGGATGAGCTACTCAGCGTTGTAAGCAATCTGAATCTTGCAGCCGAAGATTCTGCGAATATCATTTCTTCCTCGCCGATTCAGAATATCAGTTCAAAAATATTAGCTGCAGTCAGAATTGTATATTCTGAAGATGAAGACACGCTTAATAATTATTTCGAGCAAACTGTCGAACCTGGATTTCCAGGCGATGTAGTTTTAATAAATGAGGTCATTGTATAACACAGAAACAAATAAACCTGAATGGGTTGAACTGGTAAATGTTTCAGGTGACAGTATAAATATTAAGAACTGGTCAATCAGCGATGTGCTCACAACTCCCACAAAAGATTTTATCGCTAATGATGACCTTCTTTTGCAACCGGATGAATATATCGTGATAGCACAAGATACTTCATTCAATTCTGCTTACCCGGGAGTAACATCAAAAATATTTTACGCAAACTTCGGAAGTCTGGGCAATACAGAAGACGGAGTTGTGATTTATGATTTCAGAAATGGAATTATCGACAGTCTTATTCTATTTTTCTAGCTGGGGCGGCGGGAAGGGACTTTCTCTTGAAAGGATTTCTACTCGAAGATTCAACAAATGAAAGTTCAAACTGGACGACGTCACTTGACCCAACCGGATCAACTCCCGGCAGACCAAATTCAATTCTGAATGTTCCGGATTATGAAAGAAATGCTCTGGTAATAAATGAAATTATGTACGATCCGGGCACAGACAACAGCGAGTTCGTTGAGTTTTTAAATCTTAGCGGAGATTCGATAAACATCGGTGGATGGGAAATTATTGATGGAAATGATAACAGTTTTAAACTTGTCGACAATTCCATTGTTGGTGCCTGCCAATACTTACTTTTTATTAGCTGCAGACTCGCTCACAATTTCAAAATACAATTTGGATGAATCTGTTCTGAAAACAATTGTTGGAGTTTCAAGTCTTGGGCTTGTAAACACAGGAGAATTAATTCTTCTTAAAGATGAATTAAAAATATAAATAATAAAAACTGGTCAATCAGCGATTTGCTCACAACTCCCACAAAAGATTTTATTACTAATGATGACCTTCTCTTGCAACCGGATGAATATATCGTGATAGCAAAAGACACTTCGTTCAATTCTGCTTATCCGGGAGTAACAGCTAAAGTGTTCTACTCAAATTTTGGAAGCCTCGGTAATACATCAGACGGAGTTGTGATTTATGATTTCAGAAATGGAATAATTGACAGCTTATTTTATCGTTCATCGTGGGGTGGGGCAAAAGGACTTTCGCTTGAAAGAATTTCTCTCGAAGAAGAAACGAACGACAGCACAAACTGGACAACTTCTCTTAGTCCCAATGGCAGCACTCCCGGCGTGACAAATTCAATTGGAAACGTTCCTGATTATTCAAAGAGATGATATGGTAATTAATGAAATTATGTACGATCCCGGAAAAGACAACAGTGAGTTCATTGAGTTTTTAAATCTTAGCGGTGATTCAGTTAATGTTGGCGGATGGGAAATAGTTGATGAGAACTGGAAATGAATTCTAAACTTTCAACAACTCCATTATTAGTGCCCACTAACTACATACTTTTTATTGGCAGCAGATTCACTCGTAATTTATAAATATGGTTTAGATGAATCTGTTCTTAAAACCATTGTTGGTGTTTCAAGTCTTGGGATTAGTAAATACCGGAGAATTGATTTTTCTAAAAGATGTAAAAGGAAATACAATTGATTCTGTATTGGTATTCCGACAAATGGCAGAATGATAATTTTATTTCAACAAAAAATATTTCTCTGGAAAGAATAAATCCAAATCTGGATTCAAATGATGCAAGCAACTGGAGCAGTTCTGTTTCTTCAATTGGCGCAACACCCGGAGAGCAGAACAGTATTTACACAGTTAATCTAATATCCAATCGAATATTTCTGTTTCACCAAATCCATTTTCGCCGGATAACGATGGTTATGAGGATTTCACAATAATCAATTACAAATTAACAGAGGCAACGTCGCAGGTTCGAATTAAAAATATATGACAGCAAAGGAAGACTTGTTAGAACACTTGAAAATAATATGGCAAGTAGTTCTTCGGGCTCCGTTATTTTTGATGGAATTGGGGATGACGGACAGGCTTTGCGAATTGGAATTTATATCATCTTTCTCGAAGCAATAAATGAAGGATATGGTGTTGTTGAAACAATGAAAACTGTTGTTGTTGTTGCGAGGAAATTGTAGTCTTGACCTATGAATTTTAATTTGGTTGAAACCTTAAAAAATTATTTGAGAAATAGAAAAGAACAAGAAAGTCTGAATAAAAAGATAGAGATAAATGGAATAAACGACTGGATTGATAAATTGCACAAACTCGGATTTAAGGACATATCATTCCCGATTCTTATTGTTTATGACGAGTGGGATGGAATTCATTTGATGATAGTTGGTGATATTAGGGAATTCGCTATTACTAATAGTATCCACAACTGGCCATTAGATTACGATACTAAACTTCTCGATTGTAAAGGAAATCTTTGGAATTGGAAATATGATAATATGAATAAAACAAATCTCCCTGGAACTATGATAAAATCTTTGGAAATTGAAGAAGTGAAAGAATTGGTTAATCAGGGGATAATTGGTCATAAGTCAGAGAATGAGATTAAATATAAGGTGAATGATGCAATTAATATCGATGAATTGTTAAGCGAATTATCAATTTATGATCTTTAAGGAATTGAAGGACTACTAATATATTTTTACTATAAGCAGAATATTTTAATACTGGAGAATAATTGAAATTTAAAATCAAACTCCCACACGTATTCATCCTTTTAACAGGTGTAGTATTCGCTTGTTCTATCTTAACATATTTTGTTAATTCAGGTGAATACGAAAGAGAAACAAAACAGGTGGGAACCTTAACCCGCACTATTGTAATTCCGGGAACATATGAGGAACTACCAAAACATATTTCGGCTGAAGGAATAATTATTGGCGACAAGGTAGAGGGAGAAGCTTCGCCGGTTAGTCTTGTTGGTTTTCTTAGTTCAATTCCTCGCGGAATGGAAGAAGCTGCTGACATTATCTTCTTCATTTTTATGATTGGTGGAGTGTTTGGAATACTTCAAAAAACCGGAACAATAATGGCATTCATCCAGAAACTGCTGGATATATTTGGAAAAAGTTCTACTTTGCTGGTGATCATTCTTATGATCGCTGTGGCAATTGGTGCAAGTACGCTTGGAATGGGTGAAGAGTTTTTACCGCTTATTCCTCTCTTCTTAATTGTTTCAAAAAAACTTGGCTATGATAGAGTATTTGGTGTTGGTATAGTTTGGCTTGCTGCAGAAGTAGGTTTTGCTGCTGCAACTACAAATCCGTTTACTGTACAGATAGCACAGGGAATAGCAGAAGTTCCTCTTAACAGTGGTATAGGTTTTCGATTAATATTTTTTGCAGTCACTTTGATTGTGGCAATTATCTTATCTACTAAGATATGGTGCAAAGGTTAAAAAAGATCCTTCAAAATCAGTAATGCCCGATGATGATTTTTCTCTGTCAGATATTTCTTTTGAAAAAGTGAAATTCACTAAGGAACATTTGATGGTAATGATTATGGGAATTGGATTATTTGCATTTATTATCTTCGCTGTGCAGGAGCTTGGCTGGTGGATAAACGAAATGGCTGGTGCATTCTTTTTAATGGGAATTCTTGCAGTTATTATTTCACGTATGTCTTTAGTTGATGCCTCGGAAGCTTTTGTTAGTGGATATGAAGGAAATGGTTGTTGCTGCACTGGTTGTTGGATTTGCTCGTGGTGTGCAGGTTGTTTTACAGGATGGACAAATACTCGATACAATAATTCACTCCGCAGCTTCATCTCTTCAGCAGTATCACGAGTTTGTTGCAGCTGGCGGAATGCTGGTTTTCCAGACCACGCTTAACTTTTTTATTCCTTCCGGTTCCGGGCAGGCTGCTGTTACAATGCCCTTAATGGCTCCACTTTCTGATCTTAATTGGAATAACAAGACAGACAGCAGTTTTTGCCTTTACCTGCGGTGATGGATTTTCGAATATGATAATTCCTACATCGGGAATACTTATGGCAGTTTTGAGTCTTGCAAAAGTACCTTATGTAAAATGGGTTAAATTTGTCCTGCCAATTTTTCTTATTTGTATACTATTATCATTTATTTTTCTGTTTATTGCAGTTGCAATTAATTATTAAAGTTAAAAACTTAGGATACAATTAAATCAGAATATTCGTTTGAAAAACGGATAAATTATTTTTACTTATGAAGGATTACTTTGATCATTTAATCATCACACTAAACAATATTCAAAAACTAATTCTCAGAAAAAAAGGAAAACAATGAAATACACACCGATAATTATCTTCCTGATTTTATTATCATTTATAAGTTGTTCTGATTCATCAAATTTTCAAAATGAAGTTCAATCTTATTTAGATAATTACAACAAAGAATTTCAGAAATATCTTTACGAATGGAACAAGGGTGAATGGGCTCTCAACACACACATCGTTGAAGGAGATACTGTCACAAGTAAAAATGCAGAGGAAGCACAGGAACAATATGCAAAATTCACCGGAAGCAAAGAAAATATTGAAAAGGCAACAGAGTATCTTAAGCAAAAAGATAAATTAACTGAACTTCAGGTTAAGCAATTAAACAGAATTTTATATCTAGCTGCAAGTAATCCACAGACTGTTAGTGAAATTGTTAAAGAAAAAATTATAGCAGACACAAAACAAACAGAGCTTCTCTACGGATTTGATTTTAAACTTGATGGCAAATCGATCTCAACAAATGAAATTGATGCATTATTGATTAATGAAAAAAATCTGGACAAAAGATTAAAAGTATGGGAAGCAAGCAAAGAAGTAGGCACTGGACTAAAAGATGGACTGGCAAATCTTCAAAGACTAAGAAATGAAACAGTACAGGCTCTTGGCTACAAAGATTTTTTCCAGTATCAGGTATCTGACTACGGGATGACAGTTGAAGAAATGAGAGAACTTTGCCAGAGCATGATAAAAGATGTCTGGCCGCTCTACCGGGAACTTCACACCTGGGCAAGATACTCATTGGCGGAGAAGTATGGTGCAGATGTTCCTGATTTACTTCCTGCTCAATGGCTGCCAAACAGGTGGGGACAGGACTGGCAGGGAATTATAAAAGCTGAAGGATTAAACATTGATGAACAACTAAAAAATTATTCAGCAGAATGGATAGTAAAAAAAGGAGAAGATTTTTATGTGAGTCTGAACTTCCCCGAACTTCCGCAATCTTTTTGGGATCTATCAAGTCTTTATCCTGCTCCACCTGATGCTGGATATAAAAAGAATAATCATGCATCTGCCTGGCACATGGATAACGACAAAGAGGTTAGATCGTTGATGAGCGTAATTCCAAATACAAGATGGTGGAGTACCTCTCTCCACGAATTAGGACATATTTATTATTACATCAGCTACTCAAATCCGAATGTACCAATTATTTTGCGAGAAGGTGCCAACCGCGGATTCCACGAAGCAATTGGTTCATTAATGGGATTGGCATCTCTTCAATCTCCATTATTAAAGGAAATGGGATTGATGGAACAAAGTTTTGAAGTAAATAAAACACAAGCATTACTTTATGAAGCACTTGATTACATTCCCTTTATTCCATGGAGTGCTGGTGTAATGACCGAATTTGAATATGAGCTTTACTCAAAAAATCTTCCCGAAGATCAATATAATGTTAAGTGGTGGGAGCTAGTCAAAAAATATCAGGGAATTGTTCCACCAAATGAAAGAGATGAAAAATATTGTGATGCTGCAACAAAAACTCACATAAACAACGATGCCGGACAATATTACGACTATGCAATTTCATTTGTTCTCTTGTTTCAATTTCATAATTATATAGCAAATAATATTTTGAAACAGGATCCGTATGCTACGAACTATTACGGCAGCAAAGAGGTTGGCAAATGGATGTACGATGTTCTTTCTCCCGGTGCAACTGTTGATTGGAGAGTGCTTCTAAAAGAAGCAACCGGAACTGAAATGACAGCAAAACCTTTGGTAGATTATTTTGACCCGCTTCTAAAATGGCTGAAAGAACAGAATAAAGGAAGGAAATATACTTTGCCAGAGAGCATCTGATTTTTGACCCGCTACCCGGCGGGTTTTTTATTCAAAACAACCTAGAAAAACGACTGTATTTCTCATTCCTAGTCCATTTTCAAAGCTTCCGATTTTCAATATTTAAAAAACTAAACTTCCAGCATACTATTTAAAAAATATTTACTCTATGGAACTCTGAATAATAGGTATGTGTTATAACTTACAAACAAACTCAAATAAATACAATCAATAAAAAAAAAGGATAAAATAAAATGAAAATCAAGAATCTTATCTTTGCTCTCGCAATATCTATGGCTGCATTCACTTTCGTCGGTTGTGATGATGAAGAAACACCTGTAACTCCGACTCCTACACCATCAAATTCATTGGTAAAAGTAGTTCACGCATCCCCTGATGCACCTGGAGTTGATCTTTTAGTAGATAACACAATTGCTGGAACGAACTTAACATTTCCTAACAACACCGGTTACTTGACAGTACCAAGCGGAACAAGAAATATTAAAGTTAATGTTACCGGAACATCTACAACAGTAATTGAAGCTAACGTTGATTTCATGCAGAATATTAATTACTCTGTTTTTGCAGTTAATTCAGTTTCAAACATTGAACCTCTGTTGATAGAAGATGATTTAACAGCACCGGCACAGGGTAAATCGCACGTTAGATTTATTCACTTGTCTCCGAACGCACCTGCAGTGGATATTACCTTAACCGATGGTACAATAGTTTTCGGTAATAAATCTTTCAAAGAATTTACAGCATTTACACCGCTCGATGCAGGTACATATAATCTGCAGGTTAGAGTTGCTGGAACCCCTACTGTTGCTTTAGATTTACCCGGGATTACTCTGGAAGCAGGAAAAATTTATACTGTTTTTGCTAAAGGATTCCTAAGTGGAGTAGGTCAACAGGAGTTAGGTGCAGAAATAATAGTTAATAATCAAAACTAAATTTTATTTTTCTATTGAACCGGATTCAAAAATATTGAATCCGGTTTTTTATTTTAAATTCTTTGTTACAATACTCCTTTCTTTTATCTATTTTAAACATTAAAATTATACCTTGCTATGATAGAGATAAAAAACCTTCATAAATCATTCGGTGCTAATAAAGTTCTTCAAGGTATCAATCTGGATATTGATACCGGCGAAACATTAGTAATTATTGGAAGAAGCGGATGCGGTAAAAGTGTTTTGATAAAGCATATCGTGGGTTTGCTTTATCCTGATGAAGGTTATGTAAATGTTGAGGGACGCAAAGTTGACGAGTTAACTATGAAGGAACTTTACAATTTACGGAGCAAGTTTGGATTTTTATTCCAGGGTTCTGCTTTGTTTGATTCAATGACTGTAGAGGAGAATATTTTTTTACCGCTTGTAGAATCCGGGAAAAGATATTCTCAGATTGAATTGGACAAAAAAGTTGCCGAGAAATTAGAATTAGTTGGTATGAAGGGAGTTCAAAAACTAAAACCAGCAGAACTTTCTGGCGGAATGAAAAAAAGGGTCGGGCTCGCCAGAGCTTTAATCACCGATCCTGATTATGTTTTTTATGATGAGCCGACAACAGGATTAGATCCTATTATGTCGGATTCTATTGATGATCTGATAAAGGAATTAACTGATAAATTGAATGTCACATCGGTAGTTGTAACCCACGATATGTACAGTGTTAAGAATGTTGCTAACCAGGTGGCTATGATGCACGAAGGTAAAATTCATTTCTTAGGCACCCCAGTTGAACTTCTTTCTTCGACAGATAAAATTATAAAAGAGTTTATTCAGAGAACAGAGTAAAAATAAAAAAGGCGAAGAAAATTCTTCGCCTTTGACTAAGAAAAAAATATTTTCTATTTCCCTAACGGGAAAGAGACACCTAATAGAACAGAGAAGTAACTCTGGTTTATCATTCCGAATCTTCATCCTCGTATTCGTCCTGTGCAATACCAGCAATTTTGTTCAGTTTATCGTATTCGTAATATTATTCATCATAATCGTAATCAACTAGTTGGCCCAAATCGCTGAATACATATTGTACTCAACAGCCAATTGAACTAATACTGATCCAGCGAATAATAAGCACCTATTGCAGGCACAACACCAAATCCAGTGCTGGTGAAACTTTCATCAAAGTAAAAGGTTCTCCAAAACCGGAATCTTCCGTTCCAGTTAACAGCATATGTCTCGAAAAATACGCCTATTGCTAATCCAATATATGGTTTAAAGCCACTCTCAGTTGCAAACATATAATATCCACCAATTAAAATTGGAATTTGAGAATATGTGTCTTCATAGTTATAATCAAAGGTTTGTCCAAATCCGAAATCCTCAGAACCCGAATTTGTTTGCTTTCCGAAGTTTATATATCCACCTCTAAACATAATACGAAACATTGGGGAAACGAAGTATGAAAACTCCAAATGCCCTGAAAAACCTGTCCCAGCTATGTGTCCAAAGCCGTTGTCGCTTCCCATCGGGAATGAAACATCTGCAAGTATTCCAAGCATCATCATTCCTTTAACAAATTCCTTCATATCTGCAGGAGGAACAACTTCCGGAGCAACATTCAAATTTAAGTTAGATTCAAGATTATTGTTGATTATTGATCTGTTTGTTTCACTGATTAAATCTGATTTGAGTTTAATTTCATCTCTGCAAACCCGAGAGTTGAAACTAAAACTAAAGTGAGAACAGTTAGAAGAACTTTGTGCATAGCGGCCTCCAATTTGTGAATGATGTGGTTATTAATTTTAAAATTTATACACCTTCTGAAAATAATGAATACTGAATAAAAGTCAAACAATTTTTATTCATTTGCATATTTTAATATAAGTTTCATATCTTCCAAGAAAAAAAGGATGGATCATGGAAAATATCAAAGAGCTTCTGATTAATCGTGAAGTTTTCACAGTTCCCAAAGGAACAACAATTAAGGATGCAGTTTTTTATATGGCTGAGAAGGGAGTTGGATTAATTCCGATAATGGATGAAGGGAAACTGGTTGGTGTTTTTTCTGAGAGAGATTTGGTTAAACGTGTAATAGCAGAAAATAAAAGTCTGGATGATACAAAGGTTGAAGAGGTAATGAGCTCAAATTTAGTTATTGCAGGATACTAATGAAGCGAATGAATCAATACTCGCTAAAATGAAAGAAGCAAAGATCAGACATATACTGATTATAGAAAACGAAAAGTTGATTGGTGTGCTATCTATGCGGGATTTACTTGAACTGGATTTATCAGTCTGTAAAACAACTGTTGAAGTTTTGAACAACTACATTTATTCGAAATAAGATTATTCATTGTCAATGATTTAATTGACCAACAATTCTTGTTCCCGAATCGGGATTTGCAAGTTGAGTTGACTCTGTGATTATTGTTTCTTTACCTCCATCTTTTACAAATTGAATTGCGGCCAAAATCTTAGGACCCATACTTCCGTCGGCAAATTCACCTTTTTCAAAATATTCTTCCGCTTCTTTCACTGTTATTTTCTCCAGCTTGATTTGATTTGGTTTGTTAAAGTTCAGATAAACATTCGGTACATCAGTTAAAATAAAAAACGCATCAGCACCTATTTCTTTTGCAAGTAACGATGATGCAAGGTCTTTATCAATTACAGCTTCAACTCCCACAAGATTTTTCTTGTCATCCCTGTAAACAGGAACTCCACCGCCTCCGGCAGCAATTACAATGTTGCCACGTTTTACTAAATCACGAATTACTTTTTTATTAAGAATGTCAACTGGATCAGGTGATGGGACAACTCTTCTCCACCCTCTTTTCCTCGAATCTTCTTTAAAGATTAATCCACCTGACCTCGCTAAAAGTTCTGCTTCCTCTTTCAGATAAAATCTGCCGACGGGTTTTGTTGGTTCTATAAATGCAGGATCATTTTTATCAACTACAACCTGGGTAATAACTGTAACAACATTTTTCCTGATTTTATACTCACGCAGAATATTTTTAATCTGTCTTTCAATCATATAACCAATACCACCCTGCGAATCAGCAACACAAATATCAAGAGGCATCTGGGGAATTTTATACTCTCTGTAACCAGCCTCATTTCTTAACATAATGTTCCCAACTTGCGGACCATTTCCATGAGTTATTACAATTCCATAACCATCTTTGATTAATTTTGTAAGATGAAGACAAGTCTCGTAAGTATTTTTCTCCTGCTGCTGGATTGTTCCAGCTTCATTACCTCTTAAAAGAGCATTTCCGCCAAGAGCTACAACTGCTATTTTCTTATTCATATAGAACTAATTATCGGTAAACAGAATTTCAAAAAAAGAAGTACAAACTTAAGCACCTGCATTCGCAAATAAAACGATAAATATTAAACATTAATCAGACCGGATAGATTTGAGTGAAAGTAAGTTAATATTTATGTTTAATAAGTGACAAAAGGAAATTATAACGTTGAACAGTAAAGAAAACTTTGATCCAAAAGAGCTATTAAAGCCTGAAAATATGATTCGGCTTTATGCAAGCGGTGCTTTCCCGATGGCTGATGCTAAAAGCGGAAACATTAATTGGTATCTTCCTGAAATACGAACAATCATTCCTATTGATAATTTCAACATTCCTCGCTCAGCTAAAAAAGTAATTGATGATGAAAATTTTGAGATAAAATTTAATACGGACTTTGAAGGAGTATTGGAAGGTTGTGCAGACAGAGAATCAACCTGGATTTCTGATGAACTAAAATCTGCGTACAGAAGATTAAGAAAACGTGGGGATATTCATACTGTTGAAACGTGGAAGGATGGGGAACTTGTTGGTGGACTTTACGGAGTTACATTCCGCGGTGCATTTTTTGGTGAAAGTATGTTCTCAAAAGTATCGCAGGCATCCAAAGCTGCACTTGTTGCTTTGCTGAAACATTTGAAGGAAAAAGATTTTGTTCTTCTTGATGTGCAGTATATGACCGAGCACTTAAAAATGTTTGGTGCAGTTGAAATTTCTTTTGAGGAATATTCAAAGCTGCTGCATAAAGCTTATACGAAGAGCGAGTGAGTTTTAAAATAGTGGTAGTCGATCAGAAATTAAATAGAAACACCCACGTCTAAATTTGGTCCAATACCATCTAACTTCCATTTTCCGCAAGTATAGTCCTTTATACATTCTATATAAAACCCTATTCTAGAAAAAGTTTTAAGACCCGATTCACGTAACGGTATTAATCCAAAGTTTGGTGAAATTAAGATAGCTTCATAAACGCTATTTGGTTGTTCTATGTAAGTGTTCAGAAGACTTATTACAGCATTACTTTCAGCAAAATGGTAATTGAATCCTAGACTATACTTTCTTTGCAAGTCTGAGAGCGAAATAAAATTTCTAACATCATAACCATACGCAATTTCGGCAGAAAAATTGTTTGCAAATAAGTATGTAAAACCAACTCTTCCATCCAGCTGCTATTCCTGCTGCAATATAAATATCAAACTTAGGTAATTGTCTATTTAATGTATTTGAAAAGGACGAAACATTTAAAGAATCTATGATTAGTTAATTTAGATTGAGCTAAAATTATAGGCATACTAACTAAAATCAGTATAGAAATGATTTTCGTCATCTTTTACACTCAATCCAATGATAAAAATTTTTATATACCCGTCAAGACGCATCGCGATGCGTCTCTACAAAATGTTACGGCTTTACTAAAATCAATTCCTTCTGCGGAGGAGAAATAAACTCGCAGCCATTTTTTGTTATATAAACTTCTTCTTCAATTGTTGAAACACCGTAACCTTCAATAGGCAGTCTTGGCTCAATTGTAAAAACCTGTGCTTCTTCCAAAGGCATAAATGGTGCATTGCCGTATCTTTCCCAAGCAGGAAACATTCCTGCAACTCCATCGTGAACAGTTTTGCCAACCTGGTGTCCAAGTCCGTGTGGATATTCTGGATAGCCATTGTCAGTAATGTACGATCTTGCAATCGTATCCATATCAACACCTTTAACTCCGGGTTTTGTTGCATCAGCAACTTTTTGGATTGAGTCGCGAATAATTTCAAATCCTTTTTGAACTGGCGCGGGAGCTTTTGTTTCGCCATCGTTTAAAATGTACCAGGTTCTCTGTAAATCAGAACAGTAACCTTTGTACTTAATTCCAAAATCCATATTAACAACAGTTCCTTTTGTAATCACTTTATCACTCGGACCTTCGTGTGGACCGTTTGGATTTGGACCAGCAAACACTGCTGGACAATGTGTTTCTTCCCAGGCAGCTTCGTAGCCTCTTTCTGTGTGGAGTTTTCTAACATAGTTTGCAATATCAATTTCAGTCATTCCCGGTTTCATATAATTTGTTACTTCATCAAAAATCTTAAGAGTTTCTTTTATTGCTTCTTTCATCAATGCAACTTCAGTCGCAGATTTTCTTCCTCTTAATGCTGAAATAATTTCTTCGGAGCTAACAAGTCGTTTTGCGTATTCAGTTCCTTCAAGATGTTCAAGAAGAATTTGATACATACCATAAGTCAAACCATCACCAAGCACAGAATTTTTTGAAAAGTTAATTGCAATCTTTTCCGGATTCTTTCGGACGATGTAATCTCTTAAAGGTTCACGAATTGATTTGAGATAAGTAACAATATTTTTATATAAACCTGTTTTCTTAAAATTTCCTTCCTCCATCGAGCCGACTATTGCTGTTGTATCACCATCTTTACTAATACAAAAAGCTGCCTGCCAGGTTGAATTTACACCAACTGTCATATCCATCACCGGATCAGTCATCATTGAACTTTCTCTGACGAATGTAATCCACATATCAATATTTTTTTCTTTGAGAATACCGACTGCCTGCTGGATTTTTTCTTTTAGGATTGCATTATCCATACTAAACTCCTGTTCATTAATAAGTGAAAGAAAAACTTGTGCAATTTATCAATTAGAAGCAAAATATTCTATTTTAAGTATGAAAATAGAGATGCCGGAAGTGATATTCATCAAAATAATCAATTGTTTCTGCCAATAATTAAGGTTTTGAATTTCCTATTTAGTAATTTTCTTATGCATAATAAATAAAGTTATTAATTTTTAAATAATTCATTTGGGGAAATTGAGTAAATATTTTAGTTCTTCACAAAAATTTCATCACCAATCCAGTAAAATAATTTATACATAGAGGTTTACATGTCAGAATATATAGAGAAAATATTAAATGATGTAAAAGTAAAGAATCAAAACGAGCCGGAATTTCATCAGGCTGTCGAAGAAGTTCTTGAATCACTTGAAATAGTTCTTCAGCGTCATCCGGAATACAGATCTTTAAAAATTCTTGAAAGAATGGTAGAACCGGAAAGAGTAATTTTGTTCCGCGTGCCCTGGATGGATGACCAGGGAGAAATTCAGATCAACCGCGGTTACAGAATTGAAATGAACAGTGCAATAGGTCCTTACAAAGGCGGTTTGCGTTTTCACCCTTCAGTCACTCTCGGAATTCTTAAGTTCTTGGCATTCGAGCAAGTATTCAAGAATTCATTAACAACTTTACCAATGGGCGGCGGTAAAGGCGGATCAGATTTTAATCCTAAAGGAAAAAGCGATAACGAAATTATGCGCTTCTGCCAGAGTTTTATGATCGAACTTTTCCGACACATCGGTCCGAACACAGACGTACCTGCAGGAGATATTGGAGTTGGAACAAGAGAGATAGGATTTTTGTACGGACAGTATAAGAGATTGAAAAATGAATTCACCGGTGTGTTAACTGGAAAAGGATTGAATTGGGGCGGATCGTTAATTCGTCCAGAAGCTACTGGATTCGGTTGTGTTTATTTTGCCGAAGAAATGTTGAAGACACGAAAAACTTCCTTCGATGGAAAAACTGTTGCGGTTTCTGGTTTTGGAAACGTAGCCTGGGGTGCCGTACAAAAACTTAATGAACTTGGTGGAAAAGTCGTTACACTTTCCGGTCCTGATGGCTACGTTTATGATCCAGATGGAGTGAAGGGAGAAAAAGTTGATTACATGCTAAAGCTCCGTTCGAGCAATAAAGACGCAGTTGAAGATTATTCAAAAAAATTTAAAGTGGAGTTCTTTCCCGAATAAAAAACCATGGGAAGTAAAAGTTGATGTTGCATTACCTTGCGCTACGCAGAATGAAATTTATGAAGAAGATGCAAAAGAATTGTTGAAGAACGGTTGCTTCTGTGTCTGCGAAGGCGCAAATATGCCTACGACTATCGAAGCTTACGACATTTTCAAAGAAGCAAAAATTCTTTATGCACCAGGTAAAGCATCTAATGCTGGTGGTGTTGCAACTTCCGGACTTGAAATGTCACAGAACAGTATGCGCCTACCTTGGCCAAAAGAAGAAGTCGATAAACGACTTCACGAAATTATGATCAGAATTCACGAGACTTGCGTAACAACTGCTGAAAGATTTGGAACTCCGGGCAACTATGTAAACGGTGCCAACATTGCCGGTTTCCTTAAAGTTGCTGATGCGATGATTGACCAGGGATTAGTCTAATTGAAAATTTAGAATGTATAATTTATAATGAAGGCGATTCAATGAATCGCCTTTTTTATACAAATGTTACATTTTACCAATCAGCACATTATAAATCCAAAAATAATATACATTCTTCATTATAAATTGTTAATCATCTAAACCCTGTATTTCACCTGCCCTTTTTCTATATTAGCCTATAAGAAATCAAATCTTAACAACTCTTTTCTAAAAAATGGATAAAGAATTTTCAATTAAAGAAATAAAACTGGAAAACGTATTCCACACCAGATTAAAAAAATTCCAAAAACTGATGCGATTCAAGATACAGGAGATCCTTCTTGTATCAAGTATTTATGATTACTATCTCTTTGAAGAAGACGGAAGACTTTATGAGTTAATCAGAAGTGAATACCAGAATCTGAATCTCAGCCAGGCGCCGGAAATAACTCACGTTACAACCGGTGAAGAAGCAATAGAACTGCTTAAAGGTGATCATGAGTTTGATATGATTATTACAACACTTCACATCGAAGGTATGCACGTAGTTGAGTTTGCAAATCTGGTAAAGGAAATCGGTATTGAACTTCCGATTATACTGCTTGCATACGATAACCAGGAAAGAAAAGAACTTACTACTCATTATGATGCTTCAGTCTTTGAGAGAATTTTTATATGGAGCGGCGATTACCATCTTCTCATAGGAATCATCAAGTATCTCGAAGACAGGATGAATGTTGTTGAAGACACGAAGGACATTGGAGTTCAGGTAATAATATTAGTCGAAGATAATGTTAAATTTTATTCGTCCTATCTACCTCTTGTTTATACAGAAATATTCAACCAGTCACAACGGCTGATTTCAGAAGGAATAAATATTACTCACAAATACTTAAGAATGAGAGCCAGACCAAAAATTCTTCTCTGCACAACTTATGAGGAAGCCTGGCATTATTTTGAAATGTATGAAGGGAATGTCCTCGGAATTATTACTGATAATAACTTCAAGCACTATGGAGTTCGTGATACAGAGGCAGGTTTGAAATTTGCAACTGCAGTCAAGGAAAGGCACAAAGATATTCCAATCCTGATTCAAACGAGTGATCAAGACCTGGAAAAAAAAGTAAAAAAGATTGGCGCATCATTCCTTTATAAAAATTCTCCACGTCTTTTGCACGACTTAAGAGAATTTATGCTTGACCATTTTGGTTTTGGTGATTTTATTTTTGAACTAAATGATGGAACTGCAGTCGGGCGTGCTGTAAATTTAATGGAGCTTGCTGATCAGATTGCTAAAATACCCGAAGAAAGTCTTCTGCATCATGCTGAGGGGAATCACTTCTCCCGCTGGCTTAAAGCAAGAACTGAATTTTATCTTGCTCATCAATTAAGACCGAGAAAAATTACAGACTACGAAACACCGGAACACCTTAGAAAAGATCTCATAAATTCAATTACAAGTTATCTTGAAGAGAGGACAAAAGGCGTAATTTCTGATTTCAGGAAGGACACATTTGATCCGAAAAACAGTTTTGCAAGAATTGGTGGTGGCTCCCTTGGTGGAAAAGCACGTGGCTTGGGATTTATTAATACTTTAATTGCAAACTATAACATTAAGTATTTATTTAAAGGTGTTGAGATATCTGTTCCTTCCGCAGTTGTGATTGGAACTGAAGTGTTCGATCAGTTTATGCGTGAAAACAATCTTGAAAGCTATGCTTTTAATGAGAGTGACGATGTTAAAATAACTCAAAAGTTTATTGAAGCTTTTCACTTTCCTAAAGAAGTTAAGCAGAAGCTTTATGACTTTCTTGAAATAATAAAAGAACCTCTTGCCGTAAGATCATCAAGCCTTCTGGAAGATGCACAGTTCCAGCCATTCGCCGGTGTTTACGAGACTTATATGCTTCCGAACAGTAATTCTGATATTAACGTGAGACTTGAAGAACTGCTTCAGACGATAAAAGCTGTATACTCTTCAACATATCATCGGAAAGCTAAAGATTATATGAAAGCAACAGCCTACCGTTTGGAAGAGGAGAGGATGGCTGTTATTGTTCAAAGACTTGTTGGTACCGAACATAAAGGAAAATTCTACCCGGATTTTGCAGGAGTCGGTAAGTCTTTCAATTTTTATCCTGTCCCTCCACAAAAATCTGATGATGGAATTGCTTTGGTAGCTCTTGGGCTCGGCAAAACAGTTGTTGAAGGTGGAAACACTGTTAGATTCTGTCCTCGCTTCCCAAAACATCTACTTCAATTCTTTTCAACAAAAGAAACTCTGATGCATGCACAACAGGATTTCTATGCACTCGATCTTAATGGTAAGCTTGATCATCATCCTGAATCCATAAAAGATCCGCTGGTTAAAACATATGATCTGCTTGAATCAGAAGCGGATGGAACTTTATTCTCCGTCGGTTCAACATATTCTCCGGAAAATGAAGCTGTGTATGATGGAATATCCCGTGAAGGTATACGAGTTGTAACGTTTTCACCGATACTAAAGCACAAAATGTTTCCTCTTCCCGAAATACTTAATATGCTTTTAGGATTAGGAACATGGGGAATGGGTTCAGCGGTAGAAATTGAATTTGCAGTTAACCTTAGCTTGCCACCAGAGAAGCCAAAAGAATTTGCAATGTTGCAGATGAGACCTTTAGTCATCAGCAAAGAACTTGATGAACTGAAGGTTGATTTTCAACCAACGGATCTTATCTGCCAGAGCAGCCAGGTACTTGGCAATGGTGCGACAGATGGTATTTACGATTTAGTTATGGTTGATAACAACAAGTTTGATAGAGCAAAAAGTAAAGCAATAGCAATGGAGATTGCAAAGCTTAATTCAAAATTACTTATTGAAAACAAGCCATACATTTTAATTGGATTGGGAAGGTGGGGTTCACTCGATCCCTGGCTTGGAATACCAGTAACCTGGGATCAAATATCGGGTGCTGCTGCAATTGTTGAGTCCGGCTTTAAAGATTTTGAAGTCGAACCTTCTCAAGGTTCTCATTTCTTCCAGAACATAACTTCATTTCGCGTAGGTTATTTTACTGTTGATGCAGCACACAAAATAGGATTCATTGATTGGGATTGGCTCCTGTCTCAGAAGGTTGTTGAAGAGCTTGAGTTTACTAAGCATCTTCAATTTAAACAACCAGCTTCTGTTAAAATTAACGGACATAAAAATATCGGCATCATTCTAAAGCCAGGCGTTTGAAACCATGAATGATTTATTAATCAAAGAAGAGTTTTCAAATATAGACCTGTTGTTCGGGCAATTGTGGGAAATTTCAGTAGATGGAATGCGTCTCGTTGATGAAGACGGAAATATTTTACTGGTGAACGACTCCTTCTGTAAAATCTTTCAGATGGAAAAGGAGAAACTGATAGGAAAACCTTTTTCCATAGTGTACAAGAAGGATGAACAGGAAGACGCACTGAAAACATTTCAAAGAGATATCCGTAATAATAAAATTAAAACATTGTTCGATCGTGAGAATACTCTGTGGAATGGAAGAAGAGCGTGGTTTGAATTTTCGAACTCATTCCTGACTCTGCCAGATGAAAGTAGAATAACACTCAGTATTATTAAAGAAATTTCGGAAAGAAAAAAATCGGAAATAGAACTGCGTGAAAGTGAATCGAAATACAAGATGCTTTTCAATAATGCTAACGACGCAGTTTTTGTAACTCAACTTTCTCAGGAAAAATCTTACGGTGATTTTATCGAAGTGAATGAAATTGCCTGTAAGAGATTAGGATATTCCAAAGAAGAATTTCTTCAGCTAAGCCCCTCAGCAATCGTATCTCAGAAAAACATTAATGATTTCAATTTAAATATGGAAAAACTTCTGAAGGAAGGACATGTTATCTATGATCTGGTTCATCGTGCAAAGGATAAAAAATTAATTCCTGTTGAAATAAATTCTCTTTTGTTTTTGTACAATGAAAAGCCAACAATTCTTTCGATAGCAAGAGATATCACAGAACGGAAACAAGCTGAAGAAAAACTTCGACGAACGAGCAAGTTATTGAGGGAACTTGCTACTCATCTGCAGTCAGTTCGGGAGGAAGAAAGAACAATGATAGCTCAGGAAATTCACGATGAGCTTGGTCAGGTTCTTACAGCGTTGAAAATTCAGATTTCACTGCTTGCAAATAAACTTAATAATGATCAGGAACCGTTAAAGCAAAAAATTAATTCTCTCTCTGATATGATTGATGCATCAGTAGAATCTGTTCAGAAAATTTCTGCCAAATTAAGGCCGGGGATACTTGATGAACTCGGACTAATTGCAGCAATAGAATGGCAGACTGAGGAATTTGAAAAACTAACCAGCATCAAATGCTCACTGGTTCTTCCTAAAGAAGAATTAGTGCTTGAGAAAGATAAATCCACTGCGATTTTCAGAATATTCCAGGAAGCCTTGACAAACATTGCCCGTCATTCCAAAGCTACAAAAGCACAAATCTCTCTGTTGAATCATCAATCAAATATCTTTTTGGAAATTCAGGATAACGGAAAAGGAATTACACAAGATCAAATAAAAGATTTTAAATCTCTGGGTATTCATGGAATGAAAGAAAGAGCTATGGTATTTGGTGGGCAAGTTTACATTGAGGGGATTGCCGGTAAAGGAACAATAGTAAAAGTAGAAATTCCAATTGACTAAATAATTATGCCAGTTGAGAAAATAAAAATACTTATTGCCGATGATCATGCAATTGTTCGCGAAGGTTTGAAACAGATTGTTGGTGAAGAAAAAGATATTCTGGTTGCCGGCGAAGCTGAAAATTCAGAACAACTGATGGAACTTCTTGAAAAAGGAAAAATGGAGACTTGTTGTTCTTGATATTAATATGCCGGGCAAAAGTGGACTCGAAGCATTAAAAGATATCAAACTTCAGTATCCCGCTTTACCTGTTTTAATTCTGAGTATGTTCAGTGAAGACCAATATGGAATTCGTGCTATAAAAGCAGGTGCTTCAGGTTATCTAAAAAAAGTAAGTGCACCAACAGAGCTTGTAACTGCAATAAGAAAAATTGTCTCCGGTGGAAAATATATAAATCCATCTCTTGCAGAAAAACTTGCAGAAAAGTTTGGTGAAACAGGAAAGACATCCTTGCACGAAAAACTTTCTGATCGTGAATACCAGATTATGTGCAACATTGCTCTTGGAAAATCCGCTGAAGAAATTGCGCAGGAATTGTCAATAAGTATAAATACAGTATACACATACAGGAACAGAATTTTAGATAAGATGTCGATGAAATCTAATGTTGAACTAACTCAGTATGTGCTTAGCAATAAACTTGTTGAAATATAAATAGTTGACTTCCCAAAATTATTTTGTAACAATTTCCGTTACATAACTTTCACAAATTCTATTCTTTCTTTTCACACCTTGCCGGATTAGTTTACTTTCAAAGATTATTTAAATTATAATCCTAAAACTAATTTCTAACTTCAAATTTTCCGGAGGAAAAATGTCCGATTATGTAAAAAGTTTAATAACAGAAGTAAAAGCCAAACACGCAGCACAACCGGAATTTCACCAGGCAGTTCAGGAAGTAGCCGAATCATTAGATCTGGTTTTGGAAAGACATCCCGAATATCGCTCTGCAAAAATTCTTGAAAGAATTATTGAACCAGAAAGAGTAATAATTTTCAGAGTTCCCTGGGTTGATGAACAGGGTGAAGTGCATATCAACATCGGTTACAGAATTGAGATGAACAGTGCAATTGGTCCTTACAAAGGCGGTTTAAGATTTCATCCTTCTGTTAATCTTGGCATTTTAAAATTCTTAGCATTCGAACAGGTATTCAAAAACAGCTTAACCTCGCTACCAATGGGTGGAGGAAAAGGCGGATCAGATTTCGATCCAAAAGGAAAGAGCGATTTGAAGATCATGAGATTCTGTCAGTCATTTATGAGTGAACTGTTCAGACATATCGGTCCAAATACTGACGTGCCAGCTGGTGATATTGGTGTTGGCGGAAGAGAGATCGGTTATCTGTTTGGTCAATACAAAAAATTAAGAAATGAATTTACCGGTGTTCTTACAGGTAAAGGTTTGAACTGGGGTGGCTCACTAATTCGTCCAGAAGCTACGGGTTATGGAGCAGTTTATTTTGCTGCAGAAATGTTAACTACAAAAAATGAAACACTTGAAGGCAAAACATGTTTGGTTTCAGGAAGCGGAAACGTTGCACAATATACTACAGAAAAAATTCTTGATCTTGGTGGAAAAGTAGTTACACTATCAGATTCAAACGGATACATTTATGATGAAGAAGGAATCGATAGAGAAAAACTGAACTACATAATGGAATTAAAAAATGTGAGAAGAGGAAGAATAAAAGAATATACTGACAAATATAAAAATGCAGTGTTCACTCAACTTGATGGAAATATGGACCATAATCCATTATGGGATCATAAAGCTGATTGCGCATTCCCGAGTGCAACACAAAATGAAATTAATGCTAAATTGATGCACAGAACTTAGTAAAGAATGGTGTTTATGTTGTTAGTGAAGGAGCCAATATGCCAACGACTATAGAAGGAGTAAATATATTCCTCGATAAAAAAGTTCTTTACGGACCTGGCAAAGCTGCAAATGCAGGCGGAGTTTCTGTATCAGGTCTAGAAATGTCACAGAACAGTCAACGTCTTCCTTGGACAAGAGAAGAAGTTGATAATCGATTACAACTTGATAATGAAAAATATTCATAATACCTGCGTTGAAATGGCTGATAGGTTTGGAACACCGGGCAACTATGTAAACGGTGCAAACATCGGCGGCTTCCTCAAAGTTGCAGATTCAATGATTGATCAAGGTGTAGTTTAATTTAATTTTGATGACTTAATATTCCAAACGTTGAACAGTCATCAATACTCTGGCGAAGCAAGTTCTCGCCTCCTTACTTGCTTCGCTATTTTATTTTTATACAAAGAAATTGATAAATAATTATTGTAAATTTCGATTGGATTCCAACTTTAAAATATTAAATAAAATTTTTCAATTGATGGACGAATGGATTACATAAAAGAATTTAAAAGTAATCCCGAGGCAGGTTGGGTAGAGCACGGTTACGGAACCCGTTTCCAGGGTTTCCAGAACCTTATGCGCCGCCGTGTAACAAATATCCTTCTTGTATCCAGCCTTTATGATCTATATCTCTTTGAAGAAGACGGCAGATTATATGAACTTATCCGAAATGAATACCAGGGATTAAATCTAAGTCACTCGCCGGAATTAACAAGAGTCTCAAGCGGTTATGATGCTGTTAGCCGCGTGAAAGAAGAAGGTCGGTTCGATTTAATTATTACCACAATGCATATTGAGGATATGACCGCCCTCAATTTTGCAAAACTGGTAAGAAGTTCGGGACTGGATATACCAATTGTTCTTCTTGCTCACGATAACAGAGAGTTAAAATTGCTTTTGACGAATCCTGAAAGTGCAGTGTTCGATAAAGTATTTAACTGGACTGGTGATTTCAGAATCATTATTGGAATAATAAAGTATTTAGAAGACCGGCTTAATGTTGAACATGACAGTAAAATTGTTGGTGTTCAGAACGTAATTGTTATTGAAGATAATGTAAGATACTATTCAGCTTTTCTTCCTATTATCTACACTGAAATGCTGAAGCAAAGCCAGAGATTAATTTCTGAAGGAATAAATCTCACGCACAAATATTTAAGGATGCGCGCCAGACCAAAAATACTTTTATGTACGAACTATGAAGAAGCGTGGGATTATTTTGATAAATATAAAGAGCTGATACTTGGAATTATTTCGGATATTGCATTTCCGAAAAATGGTGAGCTGAATGAAACAGCGGGAATACAATTTACCAAAGCAGTCAAAAAATCATTAAGCGATATTCCAATCTTGTTAACATCTGATGACCAATCAAATGAAGAAGACGCTAAAAACGCAGGAGCTTCATTCATACTAAAAGATTCACCTATTCTTATCACGAAGCTTCAACATTTTATGAACAATAATTTTGGCTTCGGTGATTTTATCTTCAAGACAGCAGACGGAGTTGAAGTTGGCAGGGCAAACGATTTGAAAAATATGGAAGAACAATTAAAAATTGTTCCGATGGAAAGCATAAAATTTCATGCTGAAAAGAATCACTTTTCAAATTGGTTTAAAGCGAGAACTGAATTCTGGCTCGCTCATCAATTAAGACCAAGAAAAGTTTCTGACTACGAATCCGGAGAAGCATTAAGAAAACATCTTGTTCATTCAGTTCATGATTACCGGATGGTACGCCAGCGTGGAATAATAACTGACTTCAACAAAGAAACTTTTGACCCGGATAGCAGCTTTGCAAGAATCGGAGGCGGTTCACTCGGTGGTAAAGCAAGAGGTCTTGGTTTTGTTAATACGCTTATAAACGATTACCAGCTTCGCAATCAGTTTGAAGATGTATTAATTCATGTCCCGCCAGCTATTGTACTTGGAACAAATATATTTGATGATTTTCTTGAGATGAATGATCTTCGAAGTTTTGCACTACAATGTGAGGATGATGAAGAAATAACAAAAAGATTTTTAGAAGCATCAGAATTCCCCGAAGAAATTTTGGGCGAACTTGCAGCCTTCCTCAATATTATCAAGAGTCCTCTTGCTGTCAGGTCATCGAGTTTGCTTGAAGATTCTCAGTATCATCCCTTTGCAGGTGTTTATCAGACTTATATGATTCCAAACGATAATGCGAATTCTCTTATTAGACTAAATGACCTTCTCACGACTATTAAAAGAGTTTATGCATCAACATTCTATCAGAATGCAAAAAACTACATTAGAATTACCTCTTACCGTTCTGAAGAAGAAAAGATGGCTGTGATAATTCAGAAGGTGGTAGGCAATAATCATGAAAACAGATTTTATCCGGATTTTTCCGGTGTGGCAAAATCATATAATTTTTATCCATTGCCTCCTCAAAAATCAACCGATGGAATTGTATCAGCTGCACTCGGTTTAGGCAAATGGGTAGTTGAAGGTGGAAACACAGTAAGATTTTGTCCGAAGTATTCAACTGACTTGCTGCAGTTTCATTCAGTTAAAGAATCACTTAACAGCAGCCAGATGGAATTCTTTGCTTTGCAGCTTGATGAAAAAACAGACTTTGGAAATATTACCTATGACAAACTTGTAAAAACATTTCCGTTAAGTGTTGCTGAAAAAGATGGGCCGTTAAGATTTGTTGGCTCAACTTATCTACCTGATAACGATGCGATTTATGATGGACTTGGAAGAAGCGGAACTCGATTAGTAACCTTTGGTCCTATACTAAGAAATAAACTTTTCCCGCTTGCTAATGTACTTGAACTCTTACTCGAAATGGGTAACTGGGGAATGGGAACACCTGTCGAAATTGAATTTGCAGTAAATATTTCAAATCCATCAGGTAAGAAGAAAGAGTTCGGTTTGCTTCAAATGAGACCACTTGTAGTAAGTCACGAATTTGAAGAACTTAGAATTGAAGATGTTGAGCCTGATAAACTTATTTGCCAGAGCAACCAGGTTCTCGGCAATGGAATTATTCAAGATGTTTATGATGCAGTTGTTGTTGATTTTCATTTATTTGATCGTGCAAAAAGCAGGGAAGTAGCTGCTGAGATTTCTGCACTGAATAATAAATTGATTTTAGAAGGGAAACCCTACTTGCTAGTTGGAGTTGGTCGGTGGGGTTCATTAGATCCCTGGCTTGGAATTCCTGTATCCTGGGAGCAGATAGCCGGTGCAAAAGCTATCATTGAGACATCTTTTAAAGAGATGGCAGTTGAACCATCTCAGGGTTCACATTTTTTTCAGAATATCACTTCGTTTATGGTCGGTTATTTTACAGTCAACTCAACTCAGAACAGTGGGTTTGTTGATTGGGACTGGCTTCTTGAGCAGAAATCAGTTGAAAGCAAGGTATACACAAAACATATCAGATTTAATAAACCGATCATAATTAAAATGAATGGGCACGATAATAAAGGTATAATCTTAAAACCCACTTAAGAGTGGATAAACCCGCCTGACGGCGGATAAACCGGAGTAGTAATTTTGGCTGAAGATATTAAATCAAATAGAGAGGAAGTACCGAGTGCATGCCCGCACTGCGGTAACAAACTGTCACCATGGCAGCAGGTTCTTCTTGCAACAGACAGAGCGATTGTCTGCAGGAGCTGTTGGTACAGAATTATTCTGGATGTAATACCATCCACAAAAGAAACAGATTCAGAAAAATCAAAGAATAAAGGTTCAAACTGATGGAATCCTACAATTCATTTAAAGTAGCGCGTCAGCAGGTTTTGGAAACAGCCAAGCTGCTTAACCTTGATGATGCAACAACAGAATTTTTAAGCACACCTCAAATAGAAGTTAACTTCACCATTCCTGTTAAGATGGATACCGGAGTTACAAAAATATTTCAGGCGTACAGAATTCAATACAATCATGCAAGAGGTCCTGCAAAAGGAGGAATACGTTTTCATCCCGAAGAAACAGTTGACACAATTCGTGCACTTGCCTGCTGGATGACCTGGAAGACTGCCGTTGTCGATTTACCTCTTGGAGGAAGCAAAGGTGGTGTAAGATGTAATCCAAAAAAATTATCTAAAATGGAACTCGAAAGGCTTTCAAGGGAATATATCCGTGGAATATCACAAATGCTTGGAGTTGATATTGATGTTCCAGCAACTGATGTATATACAAATCCGCAAACTATGGCCTGGATGATGGATGAGTATGAAACAATTACCAAGCGGCACAGCCCCGGTGTATTTACTGACAAACCAATTCAGGTTGGAGGAACAGAGGGAAGAAGGGATGCAACAGCAAGAGGAGGAATAATTGCTGTTCGAGAAGCTTGCAAAGCTTATGGATTTGATCCAACAAAAGAATTTGCGATCCAGGGATTTGGTGATGCGGGACAAAGAGCAGCACTATTGCACAAAGAAATGTTAGGCGGAGGAAAACTTATTGCTGCAAGCGATTCTCGTGGAGCGATAGTCAATAAGAGCGGATTAGATCCAGAGGAGCTTGTTCATCACAAACTTCAGACTGGATCGGTAATGAATTTCCCTGGAAGCAAAAAAATTTCTCATGAAAAACTTCTTGAGCTTGATGTAGAAATTTTATACCCGGCAGCATTAGAAAATGCAATTAATATTAAAAATGCTCAGAACATTAAAGCTCGCGTTGTATGCGAACTTGCAAATGGTCCAACAACTCCCGAAGCTGATTTAGTTCTCTTTAAAAATAATGTGCATGTAATTCCGGATATTCTTGCAAGTGCAGGCGGAGTAACAGTTTCATATTTCGAAATGGTTCAGGACAAATCTTTATTCTTTTGGGAAGAGGAAGAAGTACACAAACAGCTCGATAAAAAATTAACTCTTGCTTACAAAAGAGTTCAGGAAGCAATCAGAGAAAAGAAAGTTCATCCGCGCCTGGCAGCAATGCTTGTAGGAGTTGCGCGAGTAGCGCAAGCTTGTAAACTTAGGGGTTGGGTGTAGAAAAAGTTATTACGGATTGCTGACCTGCCTGACGGCAAGGCAGGTTTCGGATTTTGAATTTCAAAGGAAATCTCACTTTATCCGTTCAATATTGATAATTCAATCTAGCTCAGGAACATTTCCTTTCTGGCAAAGTAAAAGGTTTAGATTTTAACTAAACCGGAGGTTACAATGCCATCTCTAAAAAATCCTAAAGCTGACTTAAGAAAGTTTTATTATCGTACTTTCGAAGTATGTCTCATTATTTCTCTCGTTTCAATAATTGCTGCTTTTAAATTTTCACCAACAGCTTCAGAAGCAGAATTAATATCGGAGTTGAACACAAGAAATAATAACAGTTGAAGATATCCTAAACACAGTCCAAAAACCTGATGTTCCTCCACCGCCAAAGGCACCACAAATAATTGCAGCGACAGTAGATGATATCGCAGACGATATTATTTTAGATGATATTGATGACATCAAACCTGTTCAACTTCCTGATAAACCGCCAACCCATTCCAAGCCTGATTATTCGGATGATATTCATTTTTGAAGTTGTTGAAGAGATGCCTGCACCAGTAGGTGGACTTAAAGCTATTCAGGAAAAAGTTCACTTATACTGAAATTGCCAGGAGAGCAGGGGTCGAAGGCACGGTTTACATTCAGGCAAAGATAAATAAGAATGGTGATGTTATAGATGCAATAGTTATAAAAGGTCTTGGTGCAGGTCTGGATGAAGAAGCACTGAACGCCGTGAAATCAACAATTTTCATTCCGGGTAAGCAACGCGGAAGAGCTGTGAATGTTAAGATGACCATACCTATTAAGTTTGTACTTAGGTAGCATAGGCAAAACTTTTGTGCAAATATTTATTTGAAGCTGTTACAAGTTTGCGGTTTGATTATTATCTTTAAGTATAATTAATATTTCAATCAGTCAGATCTAACCTCTTCAAATTCTAAATGCACGATTACTCAATAATAAAAGATATTGTACTAATACTATTACTATCAATTCCGGTAATTGTAATATTCAACAAGATTCAGTTGCCGAGTATCGTAGGATTTTTAATTGCAGGAATAATACTCGGACCCTCAGCATTCAAGATTATCAGTAATCCTGATCAGATTGAAATTATGGCGGAGATTGGGGTTATTCTTTTGATGTTTTCTATTGGTCTCGAACTCTCACTTAAAGAACTTGTCAAGATTAAAAAAATTTTGCTGCTTGGTGGAGGTTTACAAGTCACGGCAACAATCTTAATTACTTCTGTATTAATTTTTGCAGTAGGTTTGCCTGCAAAGCAAGCTATTTTCTTTGGAATTTTAGTCAGCCTGTCGAGCACTGTTATTGTTTTAAAACTTTTCTCAGATAAAGATGAACTTGATGCACCTCACGGAAAAATCTCATTAGGTATATTAATTTTTCAGGATTTAGCAATTGTCCCTCTCTTCTTAATCGTTAATATTTTGGGTGCCCCGGATAACGTCAGCTTCGGAGAAGTGACATTACAAATGCTTACGGCGTTTGGATCAGTTGCTGCAATAATATTTATTGCCAAATATCTTTCGCCTCATGTTCTTTACAGATTAGCAAAATTAAGAATGAAAGAAATCTTTACGGTTGGTGTTATACTATTGATTTTAGGTACAGCATATTTAACTCACTCTCTTGGACTTTCATTTGCAATAGGTGCTTTTATTGCAGGACTGATTCTTTCAGAGTCTGAATACAGTCACCAGATTGTTGCTGATACTCTTCCTCTTAAGGATGCTTTCAATAGTTTGTTTTTTGTTTCGGTTGGGTTGTTGTTAAACCTGAGCTTTGTGTTTGAAAGTCCGTTAATTGTTTTTGGATATTCGCTCGGCGTTGTTCTCATCAAGGGGCTTATTATTTTCGTTGTGGTATTAATTTTGAAGTATCCTGTGCGAATTGCAATACTGGTTGGATTAAGTCTTGCACAGGTTGGTGAATTTTCCTTTATTGTCGGAGAGCAAGGATTTAATTTAAACCTGATATCTCCGGAACTATTCAACATTTTCATTTCATCTACAATAATAACGATGGTCTTAACACCATTCCTGTTCAAATTAGCACCAAGAATTGCCGGGAAATCAAGTGATCTCAGTATGGGTAAACCAAAAGATAAATTAATAGAAGATATCCAGGATCATGTTATCATTGCCGGATTCGGATTGAATGGAAGAAACCTGGCTCACGTTTTAAAGGAAACAGGAATCAGGTACGTTATCATAGAAATGAATCCGGAGACAGTCAAGAATGAAAAATCTAAGGGAGAGAATATTATTTATGGTGACATCGGTAATAGCGAAGTTTTTAAATCTGCAAAAATTAACAGAGCTAAAATTCTTGTGATTGCAATTTCTGATCGTTCAACTTCTAAAAGAGCATTGAAGCTGGCAAAAGAATTAAATCCGAGTATTCATATTATAGTTCGGACACGATTTATGAAAGATACAGATGAACTTGTAAAAATGGGTGCTGAGATGGTTATTCCGGAAGAGTTTGAAACATCAATACAAATATTCAGAAAAGTACTTGAGCAATATCATATTCCGTTAAATGTAATTTTGCAGCAGGTAAATCTTCTGAGGGGAGAATCTTATAAATACCTTCGTACTGAAGATGGGAGTGATGTCACTTTCACTCATATTGATGAAATACTTTCGGCAAGACTGACAGATACTTTTTATCTAAATGAAGAAAATCAGTTTGTCGGTAAAACTATAGGTGAGTTGAATTTAAGAAGTAAAACAGATGCAACAATTATTGCAATCGTAAGAAAGGGAACAACAATAACAAACCCATCAGCAAAAGAAATACTTCAACCGGGTGATACACTTGTAATTACAGGTACGCATCAAGCAGTTGATCGCGCTTTTAATTTACTTTCAGGAAATTCTGATTAGCGAGCAAAACTCACATCGTTTTGGAAAAAAATATATCGAAGGCGGAAATTAGATTGGGGGTAAAACAAAAATAGTGCTAATCTTTCTCTAAATTTTTTCCAATTCGTTGAGACCGGATATTAAATAATCTGGCTTTTCTTTTTCAAGCTGACTTTTTATTCTGTAACCATAAAGCACTCCACAGGTTTTTGAACCTGCATTCTTTCCACATTGAATATCAAGCTCGGTATCACCAACCATTAAAGTTGCAGTGGGATCAATCTTAAGCTCTTTACAAATAAATAATAATGGTTCCGGTGAAGGTTTATGTGCTAATCCATCCCGTCTTCCCATTAAATAATCAAATGAAGATCGAAGATTAAAATGATCAATAATTTTTTCTGCCTGTCCTTGGCCTTTGGTTGTAAGTAAGAGAAACTTTAATTTGTTTATTGTTCAGATGTTTGAGTGTTTCCTCAACTTCGGGATAAAGATTAGATGAGTCCATAAAATCAAAATACAGTCCCTTATAAATTGAAATGAACTTTTCGAAATCTGGTACATTAATTTTCAGTTCTTCGAAGATATCTACGAAATGTTTTCCTATCATATTTGTGAAAACATTTTCGGGAATATTATGTAGTATATTAAGTTCGTCTAAAGCAACTTGTGTGCTTTTCAAGATTGTCTCTCTCGAGTCTACTAAAGTTCCGTCAAGATCAAAGCAGATGTGTGTTATTGTATTTTTACTCAATGTATTATTATTTCTATAACTACTTAATGACAAATATATAAAAACTATGCAGCTTCTTTTGGATTATTTCTTGAAAATATTTTCAACATTCTTTGTTTTTATTTCATAAATATTTAATTTTTTAAGTAGAGGTTCATAACATTTCTGGCTTGAGAAAAGGTTTTCGTTTATAGAGAAGTTTGTAATTCTTGCTTGGAATGTAAAAATCAGGTAAAAATTAAATGGTTCGATCTGATTGCATCTAATTTTTATTGCGATTCTATGGATAATTAAATCATAGAATACGGTACGATTTTTAGCATGGTAATGTCAAATAACTAATTAACTATATAAACTCATTAAGGAGAGAATAATGAAAAAAATCAATTACCTATTTTTGTTTGCAATGTTCCTTGCATTCTTTGCTATGCAATCGAACGCTTCAGCTCAGGAAGAACCAGTATTATATTTCTGTGAAGAATATGATGATTACGATGGGGAAATTGGCGTTAGCGATAGATTTACCACGGGGCATATAACTGTTATGGTTAAATCTGATAATGCACTAAGGTTAGATGATGTGACTATTCAGTATGATAAATACAATTTCAGAACAGGTAAATTTGAATACTATAAGAAATTCGATTTTGCTATTGATCGCGATATGAAATATATTTTCTTTGAGCGAAACGATGAAAGCGATATGGAATTTGAAGATCCCGGTTTCTACCGTGTCTTTTTGCTAGATGATCGTGGCAAAACCGTAACAAGCTCACTAATTGAAATAATAGATTAACTTAAGATTCTTTCTTTTTAAGCCCCGAATAATTTTTGGGGCTTTTTTATTTTAAACTGAATTATTGTTTTGATTAACATTGAAATCCACCAACCATAACTGTATTTTTAGGCCGCTATTCATTGAAAATAATCCAAAAATAAAAATTTAAACTGGAGCTATCATGTTAAAAAAGATTCAGGAGTTATTAGGCAAAGAGGCTGATGAACTCTTAAGCTATAAAGCAAAATTTCCAAAAGAACAATTACATCTTCCCGGTCCTGATTTTGTTGACCGTATTCATATACAATCAGACCGAAGTCCGAACGTTTTAAAAAACCTAAACTGGATCCTTAACAAGGGCAGACTAGCGGGTACAGGTTATGTTTCAATTCTTCCGGTTGACCAGGGCATTGAACATTCAGCAGGTGCATCATTCGCACCAAACCCGATTTACTTTGATCCCGAAAATATCGTTAAGCTTGCTGTTGAAGGCGGATGCAATGCCTGTGCATCAACACTTGGTGTGCTTGGAATGGTTTCCCGGAAATATGCTCATAAAATTCCTTTCATACTAAAGCTTAACCACAACGAGCTGTTAACTTATCCAAACAAGTTTGACCAGATAATGTTTGCCGGAGTTGAGCAGGCTTTTGATATGGGTGCCGCAGCAGTTGGCGCAACAATTTATTTTGGTTCTGATGAAAGTGCACGACAGATAGTTGAAGTAAGTGAAACATTCCAGTATGCACACGAAATGGGAATGGCAACTATTTTATGGTGCTATCTCAGAAATCCTGAATTCAAAAAAGACAAGGACTACCACGTTTCAGCAGATTTAACCGGACAAGCAAACCATCTCGGTGTTACAATTGAAGCAGATATAATCAAACAGAAATTACCTGAGAACAATGGCGGTTATAATGCAATAAAATTCGGAAAGACAAGCAAGAAAGTTTATACTGATTTAACCACCGATCATCCGATTGATTTAACACGCTACCAGGTAATTAATAATTATATGGGAAGAGCAGGATTGATAAACAGCGGTGGTGCTTCCGGTGAAAATGATTTTGCTGAAGCTGCAAAGACTGCAATAATTAATAAACGTGCCGGCGGAATGGGATTGATCTCAGGAAGAAAAGCTTTCCAGCGTCCGATGGAAGAGGGTGTGAAGCTGCTTAATCTTATCCAGGATGTTTATTTAGAAAAAGAGATAACAGTAGCGTAAGTTTCTAGCTGTCACGGTTTGACTCGACAGCTTATAAATATTATTCAGTTACAAAGATCGCTTTGTGTAATGAGGCAAGAAGAATGAGAAAGATTAAATATTTTAATTCAATTTTCCCTATTTACTTGCCTTAATCTTTATGCACAACAAGCCTTGACTGAAGCTGAACAACTAATTTCAGAAGGTCAATATCTCGAAGCAGTTGACACACTTCGACAGTACATTTTAGAAAATCCCAGTAATCAGGAAGCACATTATTTCCTCGGAGAAGCTTATAATAGACTTTCCTGTCCAGATGGATCTAATCTGAATAATGCTAATCTTTATTATGCATTTAAAGCTACAGAAGAGTTCGTAAAAGTAATTAAGATTTCTCCTTATTACGGTGGAAGAATATTTTCTCAAGGACCACACTCAAAGCTCACATCAGTTTGGGGAACGATGGCGACAACGTATGCTTTTAGGGGTGATCTGGATTCTGCCAAATGGGCATTTGAATACGGAAGGGAACAAGGAGGATTTGATCCATCGATAGTTGAATACAATAAAAATGTCTTAATCACTTGCGCTACAAATGCCATCCTCTTTACAAACGGAGATAATGATACCTTCCCTGCTTTGTATTTACAATTTATTGAAAATTACCGACGAGATATAACGGTAATTAATTGCAGTTTATTAAACGTAATCTGGTATATCAAACAATAAATTAAAAATATTTTCAGCAATATTTCAATAATAATTAATTTGGACGATGAAGAGATTGATAAACTGAGACCCATCAAGTGGAAACCTAAAGAAGTTATTATCTCGGTGCCTTCTATGGACCTTAACACAGAAGATCAAATGAAATATTATGACATTAACAGATTCAGATATTATTGAAGAAGGTCATCTTAAATTTATAATGCCAAACACTTTAACGTTTGAGGATATAACTGCCATTCGAGTCCAGGATATTATGATCAAGGAAATTATTGAGTCAATCATTTGGAAACGACCTATTTTTTTTGCTATCACTTGTTTAGATGATAATAAAATTGGACTACAAGACTTTCTGAGAAGTGACGGATTGGCTCTAAGACTTGTGCCACAAAAACGTAAAGATGATATGGAATTCATAAATGAAACGACACTTAGAAGAAATCTGAACAATTATACTTATCAATTCGTCGGAAGCGAAAAAATTAAATATTATGACTTCAGTGGAATCTTTAAAAACGATTTAAATCCATACTTAAGACTTGCTGTATATTATAGCGAAATAGACGATGATAATAATACTCTTGAAACACTTTACGAAATGAATGAAAAGCTTCCTTGTGAAGAATTAGAAACAGGCTACGGATGGTTGTTTGAAATAGCTATCCTCTATTTTCAAGCGGGGGATACTGAAAAGTTCCAGGAATTTTCAGCTCTTGTTGAAGAAAGGGCATCGCAAGAACTTATTTCAAATCCGGATGATGTGAGTTCTTATTATAATCCTTATCGAATACTAATTGAAATCTATGAGAAAAATGAGGATTATGAAAAAGTAATTTCAATCTGGGAGAAAATTGAAATTATGTATCCTGACGATCCCACTGTTAAATCTAATATTGAAAAATTCAGGGAATTATTATCAAAATAAAAAAATAGAACTTTTATCTATCTCATAAAAGTTCAATAGAGTAATCAATATTTCCTAACCATATTCTCCGGCATTGGGCTTCATTTCATTTTGCCCGAATAAATTTGAACTGCAACAACTTTTCCTTTCGCAGTAACTTCTCCATTTGCAGATAATGTAATTTCAGAAATTACTTTTCTTCCTTTTATCTCAACAACTTTTCCTCGTATCTCAAGCTCAACACCAAGCGGAGTTGGTTTTAAGTAATCAACCTGGAGTGAAGCAGTTACAAAACGAAAGGGAGGCAGTGTATCAATTTCTCTTCCTTCAGCTTTGTAAGCAGCTAATGCAGCTGTTCCGGTTCCGTGGCAATCAATTAAAGAAGCAATCAATCCACCGTAAACATAACCCGGAATTGCTGTGTGATATTCTTTCGGAGTAAAACGTGTTACGGTTTCATCTCCTTCCCAATATGTTTTTATCTGGTGTCCGTGTTCATTAAGTTTTCCACAACCGTAGCAATGAGCTACATCATCCGGATAATAATCCTGTACTGCTTTTGATTTCATAATTTTTCCTTGATTTATTATTCTATTGTCACACTGAGCCCTGCCTGTCTGGCAGGCAGGTTGTCGAAGTGAGACGTTATAAATAATTCGTCAGTCTTTGACAGGCTCAGACTGAAAATGTTTAAGTTAATTCCTCAAAATTAATATCGCACCCAAAAGAATAAACAAAACTGCAATAATTTTTTTTAGCAAATTGGAATCTTTAAAAATTCTTCCACCAATAACAGTAGCCCACAATACTGAAGTTCGCTTTACAGCAAGTGTTAAAGCAACAGAAGCAAGACTAATTGACACAATCTGTGTATAACGGTATCCTATCGTAAGAACTGAAATTAATAAAATCCAGAGAACGTCTGTTTTATTAATTTGTGGAGAATGATTCTCCAGCTTGCCTTTAAATGAAAAGTAAATTATGAAAAACATCAAAGCAAAATAGAAATGTTGAAATGCTGTTAATGAAATTGGTGTAAAATCTAATTTTATTAACAATAACTTATCCATTACAGAAGAGGCAGTAAACAACAACAATGCAGCTAGTATGTAATGATGATACTTTGATTTAAAAAATACATTCAAAGGGAAGAGAATTTCTTTTAGATTTTTGCTTTCAAGAATGTAAGTGCCAGCAATCAATGAAATCAGTCCGAGCACTTCGTAAAATTTTAACGCTTCACCCAGAAAAAGAAAAGCAAACACTGCTACAAATCCCGGAGTTAATGCAAGCAATGGCAATGCATTACTGATTTGTAAATTCTTCAGCGCTGTCATCACACATAAAAACGCAGCGACACCGATCAATGATTTTATAAACAGAACAGAAAGATTATAAGAATTTATTGTGTTGTAATCGATGAAGAAAAAGAACGGGATCGACAGAAGAAGGTTTGCAATTGAAAGATAAAACGAAAACTGAACAGGATTGAGTTTGAACAGAACTTTCTTCTGACTTATTGCAGCAAAAGCGGATAAAAACGAAGAAAGCAGTGCGATGAAAAACCAGGTCATTGGAAAAATATTGTTTATTAATTATTAGTTCTTTGTCTGTCATTGCGACCCCGCCTTGGCGGGGGAAGCAATCTTATGTTTTAGTTCAGGAGGAGATCACTTCACTCCGCTCGTGATGACAAATAACGGTTTAGATTCTTAGCTTTCCTCAGAATGACAGTAAAGAGAAACATTAAAAATCCACATGCTAATTTAACGAATATATTCCTGCCCGGCTCAATTGTGATACTTCCTCTTGTTGTAGATAAATGATTGCGATATGTAGTGTCAAAAATATTTTCAACACCCGAATAAATTCTGAAACTGATAGCTGAAAAATTTATCGGGTTTGTGTTAAGAAGAAAATTAAAAACAACGTAACCGGGAGTTGTAATTTCACCTTCAGCAATGTCATTCTGCTCAGCAAATATGGAAGCGTAAATATCCGCATTCAAATATTCAAATAGTCCGAATTTAAAACCAATATTACCATTCGGTGCCGGTATTTCAGGAAGATTGCCACTTGTAGTAAGATCATCTCCTTTGACATAAGATATTGTTGCGTAAAAAATATAATCACTCCAAAAATTGTAATCTGTTCTGAAATCGAATCCATAAATTCTTGCTTCACCGATATTGGTTTTAATGAATGCATTTCGTCCTTCAAAAATACCCGGCACTTCAGTTACAAGATCATTGTAGTAGCTGTAAAATAAATTTGAAATTATTTTTAGATTGTACGAATAATAACGTATCCCTAAATCAACTGCCTGACCTTTTTCCGGTTGCAGGTCAGGATTGCCAACTCGTACAAAGCTGCCCTGGTCGATATATTGAAATCTTTCTTCAAGAGAAGGCGAGCGGAATGATGAACCTAATCCTAAAGTCAGATCTAAACTGGTAAATATCGAAAAGATAAATCCGAGATTTGCACTGTATGAAGAGTTGTTTGTGTCTGTGCTATCCCAAATAATTTTTTGATTAGCTGGTTGAGTATTCATAACTCCATTAACAATTTCATAAACTGGATTCACAGTTTCTTCGCTGGTTATATTTATGAAATCGTAACGCAGTCCAAGAGTAGTGGATAATTTATCTTGAAAAAGTTTAAATTCATCCTGCGCAAATATTCCAAGACTTCTGTATGCTGAATTCGGCAAAGGTTTTTCACCGATAATTTTATTTGTTGTACTAACAACATTTCCTGATGAATCAAGAACTTCAATCAATTGATATTTTTCACGCTGACCATTATAGCTTCTATCCCAGTAGTCAAATCCGAACACCAGATTGTTACTGTCAAACAGCCAGAAATTTCCTTGAAGCTGTGCGTTGTTGTTTGTGTGGTCCGCGCTTGGAGTAATTTTAAGCACGCTGACTCTTCTTGCCGGATTTCCACCTGAAGCAGGAATATTCTGAACTATATGAGGAATGTTTTCTACGCTTCTTTCAATGAGTTGATAAGAATATTTTGCTGAAAGCTTATAAAAGACTTTAGAAATATTTTGAATTTCATAACCTAGCAGAAATCAACTCGCGAAATTCAGAAGGATAGCGAACATCAGCATTATCTGGAAAAACTGAAGCCCCCGGAATACCAACATCGTTTGCTTTGAAATTTTGATAGTCAATTTTTAATTTTTGATTATCGATCGGTGAGATATTTATCGCACCTGAAAAACTATAATCTTCAAACTGACTGTTTTCCAATTCTCCAACTGGTGTTTGAATGTTTTGTGCATTTCGTACGAACCAGAAATTTTTGCCGACCAGAAAGAACCACCACTTAAAATTGATCCGCCGAAAACAGATAGACTATTAACCGTGTTATACTCAGCCAATAAATTTCCATTCAAAGAAAATTTATCGTAAAATGGAGGTGACTTTGTAATGATTTAACAATTCCTCCCGTCGCACCTGAACCGTATATCGAAGATGAAGCACCTTTAATTACTTCAACACGGTCGATATCGTTCAAATCTATCATCGATAGTCTGGCTGCAACATCAGTTGAAGTAACTACTCGGTTTCCATCAATTAACGTTATAATATTTTCACGATTCAATCCCCGGATGCTTATTTCTGTTCCCCAGATACCATCACGAATCAAAGAAATTCCCGGTTCGTTTTGTAAAATATCGGGCAATGATATTGCGGGTCTTTTTTGAATTTCTTCTTTATCAACTATCAATTCAGCAAAAGGAGAATTACGAAGGTAATCTTCAGTTCTGTTTGTGCTGACAACAACTTTACCCATTTCTATAAGTGATGGTTCCAGGCTGAAGTCTGCTAGAGTTAGTGTGGAATCAATTTTTATGTTTGATGAAATTTGTTTATAACCAAGACAGGAAATTTTAATATCATAAGTTCCTTCGCTTAATTCATTTATACTATATTCACCATCGCCGTTTGTGTAAGTCATATAGTTGTAAGAAATAAAAACCACCGCACCTTGAATTGGAGAATTAGTTTTTGCGTCAGTTACTTTGCCTTTTAAGGTGAAGGATTGTCCGGAAACAAGTTCGGTTACGATTAAAATTAAAAGCAATAAAATGGATTTGAAATTCATATTACTAATTTAATCTATATCAATAGATTAAATAGATAAAAAAGATTGAACACTTTCTACATTTATTTGTACGGTTAAATCATTAGTTAAAATCAGAATCCTGCTAAAAAAAGTATAGCTCCCAATACAACCCCCCAAAAACAGATTAAAAATTTTTATTAACAGCGAATCTTTAACTGAATAAGAAAGCATTGGAAGCATCCCGTGCCCGTCTTGAACAACTGAGCTTGTGAATAAAACAGAGAAAGGTATCAGTCCTTCAGCAAAAAACATTACAAAAAATAAATGTGGACCAGATCCAGGAATGATCCCAATAAGAGCACCGAGAATTAAAATTAAAAAAGTATATTCTGAAGTTATATTTTTTATATCAACCAGGCTCATTCCATATCTTATTACCAATAAAGCACCGAAAGTCCAAAGAAAAATTCTTATAAGATGTCCCTTAATAATATGTGCCCAAATGTGTTCCTTAAAATAATGTTTGTAACCTATTTCGTCGGAATGATATTGTTTGAATTCGCAGTCTGTGCAAGTTCGTATGTTGATTTTTTTAATTATGTAATCAGTAAAATATCCAGCAATAATTCCTAGCAGAAAGAGAATTGCGAATAGGATCAATGCTGTTTCAGGAATCATAGCTAGCATTATAAATTGCTCATCACCCGCAGTGGCGAGCATTAAGCCCGTAAGTGCACCAAAGCTGATCATCCCGTGAATGTAAAGAGAAACACCGGCGAAAGAACCAAGGCAGCCGGGTGCTGAACCGAGTAAAGAAGCAATGAAATATTGTTTCCACTTTCTGCCTGTTTGAAGTATAGATTCTAATTTACCCTTTGTTTTAACATTTATTAAATCAACAACTAGCATCATTGCCAAAACAAGGATTGTTACTTTTAATGATTCTTCAAGGACGTTTATAAATATTTCCATAATGCATGCATTATATTATTACTTCTCAGTTGCGAAATTTTGTCCTTCTTTTCAAAGCTATTTCTTCATTTGATGTTGGTTAAGAATCTTCTATAAGGTGTGTTTTGGCTCAAAAATATTCTCCGGCATTTGCATTGCTCTAACCTTTCCCAAGTACAGTAAATATTCCGGTTGCTGAAACTGCAATTTCAGAGATAACTTTTTTCCCTTTCAGCTCTATAACCATTCCTCTCAATTCAAGTTCAACGCCTATAGGAGTCGGTTCCAAATAATCAACCTGAAGCCGTAACAATGAGCAATATTATCCGGGTAATAATCTTGAATCGCTTTTAGTTCCAGGGTATGTACCTTTTAAATAGTTTTAGTTATGTGGTAATTAACCCAACACTTGAACCAATTATTTCTTGTAGCTTATTAGCATTTACAATCTTCAGCTTATCTAAATCTAATAGCGTACATTTTTGTTTACCTGAGGCAGCAATTTCTCCATTCAATTTTATTTCTGTTTTTAGTATGATAATCCCATGATTGCAACTTTCAACGAACATAACACCAACTGGTTTATCAAAAAGTTTTAGATATTTTTTGTAATGAATCTCGCTTGAAACTACTATTGGGTACAGATTATTTGATAGAAGTTCAGGCAGATTAAAGTATTCCCGGAATAATTTTGTGCGTAAATCTTCAAACCACTTTAAATAAACAATATTATTCACATGACCGGCAATGTCTATATCGTAAGTTCTGATTTCCAGTTCCAGTTTGGTTGATGTTTCACAAATGTATTTTCCCATTTTCATCGTTAAGGAAGTAAAAATGCCGCGCCAATTACTGTCGTCCACATCCATTATTATCTCCTTCTGCAATTTGAGTTATGTTAAAAGTCCTTATAATTTTATCAAACGTTTTGAATATCTGATCTCCTTCGTTCCAATCTGTTTCAGCATCGAGCGCTGTAGCAAGCATTTGCGCCGCAAGATTTTCCGATAATCATTCAATTCAGATCTTCATTTTTTTAAGAAATTTGTTTATGACGGATTTAATTGTTCCGCCTGAATTTATAAGTTGAATCTTAATATTCTCTTTCTGTAGAACTGAATATGATTTACGACCTATCTCCCTCTGTCAATAAAACATCAGCATTGTTTTTTAAAACGATATCTGAAGCTTTAAGACCTGAACCATCCTGAATTTGAAACCCGGGATTTTCAATAGACGCATATTTTCTGTCGGAGCTGTCATAAAAAATTAGAAAAGGTGCTCTTCCAAGCGTGTCACTTATAAGTGAAGTTATTGTTTCACCTGTTGATGGTATTGCGATTTTCATTTTTCCCTCAAGAATAAATATTGTTGCCAGCCATTAAATAACACCTAACTGCTGACATATGATTTAATATTTTTAACAAAAAATGTACTGCCAGAATATTGAACCTCTTTTAGAATATTTTTATCAAGAAGGTTATTTATCATATTCCAGTCAGCATTTGCTCTATACAAAAACCTTTCTACTGCATCTTTACTCATCGGGTGCACTGATATAATACTTAGCAATTCTTTTTCTGCATCCGATGAAAAACTGAAATCAGTTCCTTCGTTGCCTGTTAAAAGTTCGACGGCAGTTATATTCGAAGCAAATATCTGGTAAGATATGTTCAAATTTTCTGCAGATGGCGGTTCAACAAACTTTTCAGAAGGCGGGCGGGTTGGCACCAGGATGTAAGCTTTATCAGGATTTAGCTGTTTTATTAATTCTGACGTACTTTTTATTGATTCAACATTATCGTTGATTCCTTTTACCAGCATCGTTTCTGTTACTATTACTCCTTTAAAAGAGGAAGAAAATGTTTTTATCCCTGATATTATCTTTTGAAAATCAAGCTTTCCATTTGGTCGGTCAATCTTATGCCATATTTTTTCATCAACCGTATCTATTTTTACAGAAACCCAGTCTGCATTCATTAACTCTTCCCTTACATTTTCATCCCAGAGTAAAGATGAATTGGTTATAACTGCTATTCTAATTCCAAGTGACTTTAGAAATTTAATAGTTCTACCAAGATTTATATCAAGAGTCGGTTCTCCATCAGGGACAAAAGTCAAGTAGTCAATTACCTCGTTTGAATTTCTTAACTGATATACTTTTTCTGAAACCTCTTTAAATATTTCTTCGGGAGGATAAAATTCTTTTCTTTCGATTGACATTGAATCAGTAAGACCAATCTGGCAATAAACGCAGGAGTAGCTGCACACTTTGGGAGGGATATTATTTATTCCAAGACTTCTGCCCAAACGACGTGACGGTATTGGTCCGAATACAATTGACATAATTTTATCACTTTATTCTTGTTGCATTAAGCTATTTTGTAGAATCCCAGATTACCAGAATAACAGCACCGGTTTTCGAAGTAAAAGGTCCGTGATCTTTATGAGCAGAAATAAACCTGTAGGTTCCGGAAGAGAAAATTTTTCCTTCGCTTTCGTATTCTCCTTCTAACACTATATGCTGCTCATTATAAATATGAGTATGAGAATCCAGGTGAAATCCTATCGGTAGTTTTAACAAAATAGTCTTTGCATCATTTTCATCACGCAAAGTTTTAATTCTCGTTCCAACCGGATATCCTTTAGCATTCTTCCAACCCTAACTCATCATAAATATTTGTTACGTGTTTCATCTTTTCACCTTTGGATTTTATATTAATTTAATTATAAGCCGTTCGTGTTTTTTCATTGGATAAAGTTGGAGTAATTAGTATCTGCCATTCTGGTGTCTCCCACGTCTTGAGTATTTTGTGGGCACTCAAATATTTTTCAGGAATTGGATGAGTTCCAACAACTACCTTTAAACTATACTTAGTTTCGATAAACTCTTTAAAATAATTTGTGTAAGGACACGGCGGATATCCAACCACCATACCAGTTGCAAAGTGAATTACCTCAGCGCCATTCTTTTTCATTTCCTCGGGTGCATATTCTATGTTTCCACCCGGACATCCACCGCAGCTGGTATAGCCAACAAGCTCAACATCTTTATCTCTATAGATATCAAAAGCACCTGCTCTTTCTTTAATAGCTCTAAAGCATTTTCCACCAGCACAGCTTTTATATCTATCACAAATAATAATTCCTATTTTAACTTTTTTATTCATATTTGACTTCTGTTATTGTTGAAGCGTTAATTCTTTTTGATAGTGTTCTTCTATCAAATTGACAATTGACTTAAATGAGTTTGTTACCTCACAATTTGGTTTTTCAAGAACAATCGGCTTACCTTTATCACCCAGTATGCGCGCATCAATATCAATCGGAATGGAACCAAGAAATTGTATATTATACTCATCAGCTAATTTATTCCCACCTCCGGAACCAAAGAGTTCAATAGCCCCGCTGCAATGAGGACAGACTAATCCAGCCATATTTTCTACAACACCAATGTAGGGTATTTCAAGTTTTTGAGCCATATTGATTGCACGTTCGGCATCTATTATAGATACCTCTTGTGGTGTTGTTACAATTACTGCGTAATCAGGTTTCATTTGTTGTGCTATAGTTAAAATTTCATCGCCTGTGCCCGGAGGAAGATCAGCAATTAAATAATCAAGTTTGCCCCAATCTACGTCAGCTAAAAATTGATTGATTACTTTTGAGCGCATTGGTCCACGCCAAATAACAGGTTTACCATGTTTTGCTAAGCTAGCCATGGAAATCATTTTGGCTCCATACTTTTCGAATGGTACTATCTTTTCATTCAAAATAATTAATTCACTATCTACATTTAACATTTTTGCTACATTTGGACCAGTGATATCTGCATCAAGAATCCCGGTCGAAAATCCTTGCAATTGTAAAGCGTAAGCGAGATTAATGCTTACTGTAGTTTTTCCAACTCCTCCTTTACCGCTAAATACTGCAATGCGGTGCTTTATTTTTGAAACTGTTTCAGAAATTCTATTTTGTTCTTCGTCAAAGAATTTTTGTTTTTCGGAAATATTCATTGTAATCCTTTCTGCCTTAGGCAGTTTGATATTTATACCACTTCATATTTAAATCTAACATTACATTTTTAACCTGATTAGCAATTAAGGAAGCCATTAGCAACGATTAATTAGTTATTCAAATAAAGAGTGCTAATTATTCCTTAATATGATCGCACACTAAATCAGTTTCATTTTTCAAATCGCCTTTAATAAACTTATTAACCGCATTATCAACAAACTCTTCGTCTGTAAAGAGTGTGGTTATGTTATGCTGCTTTAAATCCTCTACAACTCTCCATCCACCGCCGCTGGAAATCAAGCAACTGCAATCTTTTAATCCATTGATTAAATGTTCGTGACTATGTCTTCCTTCGCCTTCACCATGATGTTGATGACGCTGCCCACCTCTTCTGTGCTCGGTGAAGAGATTTTCCCTTACTTCTTTATTGAGAATTTCACCATCCTTAATTTCATAGACTGCAAAACCCTTGCATCTGCCAATGTGTCCGGTAACTCTTTTTTGATCATCTGTTGCTATTGCTATTTTACCTGAAAATAGGGTTTTCATTTCATTTGACATTTTCTTCTTCCTTCCATTTTAATGTGTTTTAATTTTTCCTGATTAATTCTTATTGATTTTCCATTTAAGATTCCATCGGCAACTTTTTTCCGGGCTTCCTCTACAATTCGCCCAAATGTTGCTCTTGATATTTTCATCTCCTTTGCTGCTTTTTCGTGTGAGTAAGCAAGTAAATCGGCAAGTCGCAGAGATTCCAGCTCATCGTGGTCAAGTATGATTTCTTCAAGCTCTCTTACTGGAATTCCCCTTGGCTTGAAATAATATGCTGCTGGGTTGCAGCAAATTCTACGATATTTTCTCGGTCTTGGCATAATCTTCTAATAATTTGTTATGAGCATATGCTCAAAACTATGTAAAGATGATTAAAATAACAAGTGGATAATATTGAAGTAAAGTAATTAAATTCCTTGACTTCAAGAGCAATACTTGTAACGATTATGATGACAATTATTGATAATACAATGATTGTTACTTTTTTCACTCAAATGATCTAAATGTTAATGTCAGTAATAATGTGTACCAATTAAAGCATCTATACCAAATTTTTTTTCTAAGGTAATTTTGAAATCATCGAATTCTATTGGACATTGTGAAGTTTCCATGGCCAGCTTAACACAGGTTCCAATATGTAGTGCGTCAAATGATCTATCAAGGTTCTTAGTCACTTCGCCCAATAGTTTAACCCTCGGCACAACAAGGCCCGGGCGGTCTCCACAATCAGTCATTGCAACTAGTTCTATTTCTCATACTTGACAAATTCTCCGTTCTTTTTTGAAATTCCTTTATAGCACTTTACACAAGCAATACAAGAATGATCTTGTACTTGTTTACGATAAAGGATAGCAATTTTAGACATAAAGTTCTCCTAAATAATTGGAATGGATATAGTAAATTTTAAATTTATTTAGTACGTCCAATGCATTCTTCAAGTTCCTTCATCGTATCAATATATCTTTGAAAATATACTTTTGCCAAGTACGACATAATTACAAATTCACTTCTGTTTTCTCTAATAATGCGCAGGAATCTTTCAGCGTGAATGATCATGATTTTTGATGGTTTTTTAACCCTTGCACGTGTCATATACTTATTTAATCCAAACAGAATGTTTGTCCCAAACAATTCGCCACGGTGCGTTATTCTCTCTACCTCAAGAGAGAAGTTATCGAAACTCAAATCCCTTTTACTTGGGATTCTTAATGAAATTTCCCCCTCCAATAAAATATATAGATCCCTGGCCGTCTCTTTTTGATCATAAATAATTTGATCCTCATCAAAATCCTTAATAACGGCAAACTCACTAATCTCTGCAATCTGCTTCGATGTTAGTAATGAGAATATTTCCTTTTCTTCAATATTGATTTTTTCCATAGTGTGCCTCCGATGTTTTTTGTATGGTTAAATTACAATCTTCCCTTATTGATATTATTAATAGCCTGTACATTGTAGTTTTTAATAAACTACGATTATGTGGATTTCATAGATTCATTTTTCTTTAATAGTTGTTCTTTTGTTTCTTTATAATCGGGATTTACTTCAATGCAGTCAACAGGACAGACACTTATACACTGTGGCTCATCATGATATCCAACACACTCAGTACAAAGATCAGGATTTATAGTATACACTGGATCGCCTTCTGAAATAGCTTCGTTGGGGCATTCGGGTTCACAAGCGCCGCAGTTAATACAATCTTCATTTATTAAATAAGCCATTGGAATCTCCTTTTTTTCGTTAAAAAAATTATTTTACTGTTGCTTTATTTTTATATTGATATATCAATTAAATTTTTATCAAAATTTCTTTGATAATACTTATTGCCATTGTATTCAACTTCAATCACTTTATTCTGATTCAGAGGCTCATTAATAACTGACCAGTCTGATTCGCTTTTTTGAGAAATCTAGTGACAGCTTCTTTATTCATAGGATGAACAGAAGTAATGCTTAGCAATTCTTCTTCGAAATCATCTGTGTGTATAAAATCTATTTATATTGTTGCACACATTCCTCAAATTCTTTCATAGCATTTATATATCGCTGAAAATATACTTTTGCCAGGTAAGACATAACTATAAATTCACTTTTATTTTCCCTGATAATTTCTAAGAACTTTTCTGCATCAAGTATCATAACTTTAGATGGTTTTATAACTCGTGCCCTGGTCATATACCTTTTTACATTAAATAATAAATTAGAACCAAATAAAGCACCATGTTGCGCAATCTTTTCAATTTCTAAAGAGAGTGATTCAATGCTTGTATCACCTCTACTTGGAACTCTAAGTGATACTTCACCTTCTAATAAAATGAATAAATTTTTTGCCACTTCCTTTCGTTCATAGATAATTTGATCTGACTCAAAATCTTTAATAATAGCAGCTTCACTTATCTCCGAAATCTGTTTTGAAGTCAACAGTGAAAAAATTTCTTTTTCCACAATTTCATACTTTTTCATAAAAGGCCTCTTAATTTTGTTTATAGAAATTTCATTTTGCAATTTGATTTGCATTAATTAACTCCTTCTTTGTAAGAAGCTCCTCTTTCGTTTCTTCATGATCCGGATTCTGCTCAACGCAATCAACTGGACAAACGACTACACACTGTGGTTCATCATAGTATCCAACACACTCAGTACATAAGTTTGGATTTATTTCATAAACTGCTTCACCAGCAGTTATTGCATTATTTGGACATTCGGGCTCGCAGGCTCCGCAAATAATACAATCTTCATTTATCATTAGTGCCATTTTTATCTCCTTAATGAATCTATGTTAATTTTTACTTCAATGAGCTAAAAAAGATTTTCTTATTTAAACCACATATTGATATCTAAAATTTCTCTGGTAGTATTTTCCGCCATTATATTCAACTTCAATCATTTTTTTCTGATTCAGAAGTTCCCTAATTACTGTCCAATCTAGATTTGCTTTTTTAAGAAGTTTATAAACAGCTTCTCTATTCATTGGATGAACGGAAATAATGCTAAGCAATTCCTCCTCGAACTCACCTGTATGCGAAAAATCCAATGCGGTATCCAGGCTCAAGCTTTCTGCGTCAATATTATATTGCCCAAACATCTCTAAAGCAAAATCCATTTTGCTTGTGCTCACGGATTTTACTTTACTTTCTGCTGGTGGTCTCACAGGTACAGCCAGATAGCTTTTATTGATCTTTAACTTGGATATAAACTGTGCAGTCCTTTCTATTGAAAGTTTTGAATCATTTATTCCCATTACTAACATTGTTTCAGTTATTGCTCTACCATTATATCCCTTAACAAAATCACAAACCCCGCTTAACACCAAATTCATCTTAAAAGTACTTTTCGGCCGATTAATTCTATGCCAAATGTCTTCATCTACCGTATCGATTTTAATACTAACCAAATCTGCTTTAGATAGAGCCGCCCTTACATCGGTGCGCCACAATAATGAACCATTAGTAAAAACAGCCACTCTAATTCCAAAAATTTTTAATAGATCAATCAAGTATTCAAGATTAATATCCAGAGTAGGTTCTCCATCTGGGACAATAGAGATATAATCTACTTTTTCGTTTATACCTGTTAGTGTAACCAGTTTATCAGCAACTTCCTGTAGTATCTCATCCGGATCGTAGTACTCTCTTCTTTCTATCTCCTTATTAGAAGTTCTGCCGACTTGACAATAAATACAGGAGTAACTACAAACCTTGTGTGGGATGTTATTAACACCAAGGCTCCGACCAAGCCTTCTTGATGGTATGGGTCCAAAAATTTTCATTGCTTTGTTCCCTCAATGGAATTCATGAATAAATTCATCTTTGAAATATTGATTAAGAGCATCATCAACTTTGTCCTTAAAAGTGATATAAACATCAACTCCTGATTTCCTCAGAT
>CAWDGX010000005.1:0-140710 GCA_963802005.1 uncultured Ignavibacteriaceae bacterium | reverse complement strand
GAACAATCCTCAAAACTACAAACGGTGGCGCTGACTGGACAACACAAACAAGCGGAACAACAAACATATTGTTGATGGGTTCTCAAGAATGCTAAAAACATTGGGACGATAGTTGGTCAAGGTGGTACAATCCTTAGCACAACTGAACCAGCCGATTTTATTACAGCAAATATAAAAGCATTTCTCGAGGGACCTTATAGCGGCTGTTTAGCAACGACGACTACTCTTAAATACAAATAGTCTCATAAACCTCTTAATTCTAATAATGCTTATTCAACTGCGAGTTTATAGTTACACTGCAAGGACCGTTCGGACAGCATTCCCAATTCCGACATTGTTGATTGGGTACTTGTTGAGCTGAGAGAAACAGCTTCCGGAACTGAGGAAGGTACACGTGCGGCTTTTATTAAAAACGATGGAACAATAGTAGACACAGATGGATCAAGCCCGGTCACATTCACAGACTTAGCAGATGGGGATTATTATGTGGTTGTCATAGGCACCGTAATCATCTTGCAATAATGAGTGAATCAGCGATTCCATTAAGCGGTAGTTCTGCATTATATGATTTTTCTACTTCTCAATAGCAAGCTTATGGAACAAATCCGATGGTTCTATTAGGTACGAGTGATTATGGTATGATAGGTGGTGATGGGAATACAGATGGAACTGTAGATTATCCGATTGATATATTAAGTTTATGGTTTCCACAATTTTGGGCTACCTGGATATAAAGAATTCAGATAGCAATATGGATGGATCAGTAGATTTTATCCATTTGAGTATACTTTCTATTTGGTTTCCAAACTTTGGTTTGACAACCGAATTAACCTTATACTTTAAATATTTTTATGGGTTAGAAAATTCCAGCCACTATATTTCATTTTGTTAGAATCTGAACAAATTGATTTCTACTTGTTATTAGGTTATGAAAACTTTCAGGATTGCCCTATTATGATTTTATTGACTGAAAGTTATTTCCAAGACTGGATATTGTTGATTTGTTACAAATATTTGTAGGAAGTACTTATCAGGTACCTATTGAAGCGATTAATCAAGTATGTATGGAGCATGATTGGTTATTCTTATTTCACCTTCAATACCTTAGGTTTATCATTCCCTGCTTCTCCTGTTAGTGGAGTTGACTATATAGTTCAGGGAGATTTTGCGAGTTATCTTGACGAAAAACATCATAAAACTAGGTTCTGATAAAGTTAGTATTAAATTCGGTAATTCTTCGGCACTCCAGCAACCACTAACAACAACACCAACCGCTATAATATTATTAAACTTTACTATCATAAATGCTGCACAATCCATCAATGCTTTCTTGGACGAAGACTGAAATAACTTCGGCTTTTGGAGGACAACTATATACTGTTGGTAACTGGCCCGATTATTCAGCACCTCTTCCTGTTGAACTTTCAACCTTTACAGCAAAATTCAATGAAAAATCAGTAACGCTAGACTGGGTTACAAAAACGGAAGTAAACAACTATGGTTTTAATATTGAGAGAAGAATAAACGAAGGTGAATGGAACAACATTACATTTATTGAAGGACACGGTAACTCAAACTCACCTAAGGAATACAGCTATAGTGATGAAGATATTTTCGCAGGAGGAAGCAAGTTTCAGTATCAGTTAAAGCAAGTAGACAACGACGGCATCTTTGAATATTCGGATGTAGTAGAGGTGGAAATAGTACCAACTCAGTATGAGATATCGCAGAATTATCCAAATCCGTTTAACCCAAGCACAACTATCAGGTTCTCCCTGCCGAAGGAAACTCAGCTAAAAATTAATATTTATAATATGCTGGGTGAATTGGTAGAAACACTTGCAGAAGGAACTTACGAAGCCGGTTATCATAAAGTAACGTTCTCCGCCATAGGCGGATCCGCCTCCGGCGGAAATGCTTCTGCCCTGCCAAGCGGTGCATACATCTACAGAATTGAAAGTAGTGAGTTTGTGCAGGTAAAGAAGATGGTCTTAATAAAATAACATCTTTAACATGCAATTTTTAATCCCCACTTAATCAAAAAGTGGGGATTTTTTGTTTATATGGATTAATACATCTTAATATATCGCTCTAATTATAATTGGAGTAATTATTGTCCTTTAATATTAATTAAAATTCTTTTTGATTTTTATAGAATTTTTGTTTAATTATAGGTTGAATTCTACATTTCTTGAGGGTAATAAATAAATTCTGTCTTATTTTACTACCCCCTTCTTCAATAAGAATTAATTTTGTCCTTAACTAGGGCAACCTAAACAATGCTTAATGAATTTTAAGATCATTGGTTTGTTGTGTTGAATAACTATACTTGCAGGTAGCCCGGTTCCAGACTTGCGTAACTCAGCATCAGACCTGAGGTTTTTAATTTTGATTTTATTTTAATATTCCACAAGGAGGATACAATTAAACGTAAAATGATTTTGTTAGTAATGCTGTTACTGTTGGGTTTCGGTTATTCAAATGCGCAGTATGGACCAGTAGTTTCCTTTATCTACGATGATGGATGGTCCTACTTGGTATGATATTGCGTTTCCCTGTATTTCAGGAGTACGGATTTCCAGGAGTGGTTTATATAAATGCAACTAATTGGTGGGTTCTCAAGGACAATCAACATTGATAAGTTACTTGAGATGCAGGCAGCCGGCTGGGAGATAAGCAATCATACCTATGACCACGACTGGTCATTAGAGAATCCGAAGTCAGCGCTATGAAAGACTGGCTTGATGCTAATGGATTTCTCAAATTCAGGATTTGCTGCAACCTTGTGATACTCTGGCCCCTCCTATGGTCATGGACAGTTAATATTGTTAAGAAATATCATCCCTGCTATACTATCTCCACGATTTACCTAGGAATTCGGAACCTTATGACATATATTATCTTACAGCGGATTACCTGACAAACAGTGACAACACGATGCTGAAATAATAGTGCTCTTGACGATGCAGTGGCAAATAACAAGTGGATAATATTCTATGCGACATTCGGTTGGTAATAGTTCTGGTTTTGAGACAAGTGTGGACCGTTTAAGGATGATATTTGATGAATAGCAACAGCGGAGGAATCCAGTTAAGACAGTAAGGGAAGTGATAACTGACCTATATCCGCCGGGTCGTGTCATTGAGTGTTCGGAAGATACACTACAGGATCCAGTGCTTACCTATTTTGAAGAAGGAGTAGGGTCGTTCAGCACGTCTGTCTGGAATGAATACTGGCATAATACTTCCTGGACAGGACCTCGCTACATAGGGTCACCTGTTGTGTACTGTCACACTTCAAATGATAGTTTGCCTGTAATGAAATTTTACCTTAATGTCCCTAATGGTGAATATGAGGTAAGAGCAGTAATTATTGCGTATGATACCGACAGGACATACAGGTTATATTATTCATTTGATGAAGGCAATCCGTCGCAATACAATGTGGAAGTAAATGGAAATAGTGATGTTTTATTAGGTACGGTAACGGTTACTGATGGGCAGTTTGCGCTTTACACGCAGAAAGCAGATGTGGTATCAGGCAGTGATGGATATATAGGATGGGCATATATAAAGTTATTTGCCCAGCAGGACCAACTATTGCTCAACTTAAAAGCATTTCTTGAGGGTCCTTACAACGTAAACGATACTACGATGACAACAACACTAAATACTAATAATCTCATTCCTCTCAATTCTGATAGTGCTTATTCAACAGTAAATTATAACTACACTGCAAGTACTGTTGACAGCATTCCCAATTCCGATATTGTTGATTGGGTACTTGTTGAACTGAGAACCGACTCTGTTACTATAGTAGGTACACGTGCAGCATTCCTTAAAAGCGATGGAAAAATAGTAGACACAGATGGATCAAGTCCGGTCACATTCACAAGCTTAGCAGATGGGGATTATTATGTAGTTGTGAGGCACCGTAATCATCTTGCAATAATGACTGCATCAGCGATTCCATTAAGCGGCAGTTCTGCATTATATGATTTTTCTACTTCTCAATCACAAGCTTATGGAACAAATCCGATGGTTCTATTAGGTACGAGTGATTATGGTATGATAGGTGGTGATGGGAATACAGATGGAACTGTAGATTATCCGATTGATATATTAATTTATGGTTTCCAAATTTTGGGCTACCTGGATATAAGAATTCAGATAGCAATATGGATGGATCTGTGGATTATCCATTTGATATGCTTTCTATTTGGTTTCCAAACTTTGGTTTGACAACCCAAGTACCTTAACTAAAGATTTTATGGTTGACAGATTTTATGTTAGCTACATTTTATTTGAATTTAGAAATTGATTTCTTAATGGAGTAACTAATGAAAAGTTTTACATTTGCCTTATTACTATTTTTATTGACTGCGAAATAGTTATTCGCAGACTGTAGATGGTCAATTTGTTACAAATATTGTAGGAAGTACTTATCAGGTAACTATTGAAACTAATATGCAATCAGGAACCGGAACTGCAGGATTAGTTGCGATAGATTTCACCTTCAATACTCTAGGTTTATCATTCCCTGCTTCTCCTGTTAGTGGAGTTGACTATATAGTTCAGGGAGATTTTGCGAGTTATCTTACTAAAAACATCATAAAACTAGGTTCTGATAAAGTTAGTATTAATTTGGCAACCTTCGGCACTCCAGCACCACTAACAACAACACCAACCGCTATAATATTATTAAACTTTACTATCATAAATGCTGCACAATCATCAATGCTTTCTTGGACGAAGACTGAAATAACTTCGGCTTTTGGAGGACAACTATTATACTGTTGGTAACTGGCCCGATTATTCAGCACCTCTTCCTGTTGAACTTTCAACCTTTACAGCAAAATTCAATGAAAAATCAGTAACGTTAAAATGGGTTACAAAAACGGAAGTAAACAACTATGGTTTTAATATTGAGAGAAGAATAAACGAAGGTGAATGGAACAATATTACTTTTATTGAAGGACACGGTAACTCAAACTCACCTAAAGAATACAGCTATAGTGATGAAGATATTTTCGCAGGAGGAAGCAAGTTTCAGTATCAGGTTAAAGCAAGTAGACAACGACGGTATCTTTGAATATTCGGATGTAGTAGAGGTGGAAATAGTACCTAATCAGTATGAGATATCGCAGAATTATCCAAATCCGTTTAACCCAAGCACAACTATCAGGTTCTCCCTGCCGAAAGAAACTCAGCTAAAAATTAAATATTTATAATATGCTGGGTGAATTGGTAGAAACACTTGCTGAAGGAAATTACGAGACCGGTTACCATAAAGTTACATTCAATGCTTCTAGCCTCCCAAGCGGAGTATACATTTACAGAATTGAAAGCAGCGATTTTGTGCAGGTTAAGAAAATGATCCTCCTACGATAGAACTACGGCGGACAAGTGTTGCTTAAGTAGCAGAAACATTCTTTTTATTTAAGCCCCCATCAATGCAGACCTGCCTGTCCGGTAGGCAAGTTGGTGCGGGTTTTTATTAATTTTTGTTGCGCAAAAAATAAAGTGTGATAAAAAATAGTTTAGCTCCCCTTTTCACATTACCGAACAATATGCAGATTTTAGTCCACTAGCCCGCTTTCTTTCTTTTCTTTGGATAATTTGAATGACCTTAACTACTTGTCAATCACCAACAGTAGCTAATCAGCGAGTTTATTTTTCTTGACTTTCATCTAATATTAATCGATTTTAAGGGTTAGTAATAATTCTCTACACCTTGGGATGAGGTAGCTGAGGGCATTACAAGAATTTTCAGTTTACTTCCTCTTACCAAGTGTAAGGGTTATTAAAGGTATACATCAATAAAGGAGGAAAATATGGAACTGAGAAAGAGAGCTTTTGGTTTATCAATCGGTTTGTTTTGGGGATTGGTAATCCTATTGGGTATTTGGTGGCTTTTAATTTGGGGCTCACCGGGTGAGATTTTTTCAAAGGCAAGTTCATTTTATATCGGGTATTCCTATAGCTGGGGAGGTGCAGTAATTGGTTTTGTATATGGTTTTGTAACCGGATTTATTGCTGGAGTATTTGTTGCCTGGCTATATGGTGTGTTTTGCAAAATGTTATATAAGACTAAGCCATCTGCCTAAATAGCATCATTTTTTTATCCCTATTAATGTAAGCCTGCCCGACGGTAGGCAAGTTGATAGGGTTTTTTTTATTGTCACATATATTCACACAATTGACTTCCTCATATTTCACAACATATAAAAGTGTTACCTGTGGAAAATTGAAGTATCCTGTGGAATAGTGGAAGGCTAAATTTATCTCATCTAAAAAATACTTAAACGGTTCAATCACGATAAGTAATATTCAATCTCTCGCATACTACCGAACAATTAATTAGTCCAATCAACAACATAAAATGGCGTTTATTCAATAAATGTCGTTTTATAACGTCACAACTTTCAGCAAGCACAAAATAAAACTCACAAAAATCAAAAATATTGTAATTCTACATTCCTGTACGGTACGGCATACCACTTGAGTTCTCATTAATAACATTTTAGATATAAAAAAAAATATTCTCGGAGAACATTATGAGATCTATTCTACGCCTAAGTTACCTTTCTGTTTTCTTTCTGTTTTTTTCTTTTAGTGTTAATGCAACAAACCATTATGTAGATAAAAATGCTACAAGTGGCGGTAACAATGGAACAAGCTGGATTAATGCGTGGCAAAGTTTTGCAGCTATCAATTGGGGTTCTATTGAACCTGGTGATATTATATATATTTCAGGTGGTACAGATTCAAAAGTTTATTATGAACGATTATATGTTGGTAACGTACAAGGTACTGCGGCTAATCCTATAACAATTAAGAATAGCTATGATGCAGGACATAATGGTAGAGTTATAATAGATGGTGGAGATGGGGCAAGAAATTGCATCCTCATCGGTAACAGTGACGGTTATTCTACTGATTATTTCACTTTCTCTGGTCTTGAGTTAAGGGGGGGGCACTAAATGGTATTTAGATTCATAATCAAGCAAAATCACTTATTTTTGATTCTTTAACTGTAACTGATTGGACATAAATGGACTACTTACACAAGCACTAGGTGTCCCTGAAGCTATTGACGGTATAACTATTCAGAACAGTAGTTGGATAGGTGTGCCACTTGGTAAGGAGAAGATTGTTTACAGTTTAATTCGAGTAGCAATCATATTATTCGTAATAATTTCATACATCAAAGAAACTAAAAATGAGAAAATAATCACGTTGATGGTATTTTAGCAATGCGGAGTGAAGGATTTAGAGTATATAATAATGTAATAATTGTTGATTCTAATGCACAGGGACAGGCGATAATTATTCGAGCTTGGGCTGACGCTGCTAATGAGGACCCAGTTATAATCTATAATAACTTTATGTATCAGGGTGGTATTTGGGATTCGAATGAATTTCCTTGGACTTCAGTATTGAATTTAAGATGGCAAGGCCAGCCCCCTAATGTAAAACCGCCTACTTTTGTTGCTCATAATACTATTGTATCTAATGGGCGAGTATGTTCAAGGAGTTGTACACGAAGTTCCTTCTACATTTGTCAATAATATTGTAGCACAATTCGGAGATGGTGTTACCCCATCTTCATACTTATTGGCTTGCAAGTATGAGAGGTACTATTCAGGAGATATAGATGCTGATAGTATAAGAAATAATCTAATATGGCGAGAGTATGAGCCAGGCTCTAGTCCAATGTTTACAGGCACTTGGTATGGGAATGGAACTTCAGCAAGTAATTTCGGATGGTCAACCTGGACAGGTACGCTTGGTGGTACAGGTATAAATGCAAATCCATTATTTGTTGACCAAATAGGTTATATAGGAGACCAATCAACATTAGATGGAGAATTGCAATCTGGTTCACCTGCTATAAATCAAGGTGAAGATTTACAGGCAATTATAGAAGGAATGGGTTTACCCTGGGCTGATATAAATGGAAATCCAAGAGATAATACACCAACAATAGGTGCTTATGAATATGATGCTGGACCAGATTTAACTCCGCCTGAAGTAACAGGGGCAACTTTGCTGGATTCTGTAACATTGGTTGTAAATTTTTCAGAAGCCTTAGATGAAACAACGGCTGAAGATGAAAACAACTATTCCATATCTAATAACATTAATATCTTTAACGCATCTCTATCTGGTTCAAAAGTCACTCTTCAAACAACTGCTCATTCTCCGGGTTCATATATAGTTACAGTTGTTAATGTAGAGGACCTTGCCGGCAATCCAATAGCTCAATCCAATACTGCTGAATACATACGTTATACCCCCTGATTCGCTGATTATGTTTCCTGTCGAAAATGTAGAAGGAATAATAATAGAACCTGACCATACACCAGAAAAGACAATTGATGGACTGGGTGCACTTGATGGTGATCCGGATTCAAGATGGGCGGCTGAACCAATGCCTGAAGAATTAATATTCGATCTGGGCTCAATCAGAACAGTATGCAAAACTAAACTATCTTTTTATAATTGGAATGCGGAAGGGTCTATAATTACTCGATTTCAATATCAAATGATAATAATAATTGGACTACGGTCATTCCTCAAGCAACATCTGCCTCTAATGAGGAATGGACTATTGATGAATTTCCACCAGTAAATGCAAGATATGTTCAGGTTCATTTTATTAATAACAACCAAAGCACCTGGGCAGGGCTCTGGGAAGGTGAAATTTGGGGGATTGATTCTGCTAGTCTGATTGATCCAGTAAACAATGGTTCACCTAATGAATATTCATTGTACCAAAATTATCCTAATCCTTTCAATCCAAGTACAATAATAGATTATTCAGTCCCTGAGAAGAGTTTTATCAGGCTCTCAGTATTTAATGCTATAGGACAGGAAGTTGCTATACTTATTCAGGAAGAAATGGAACCAGGTACATATACAATTACGTTCAATGCAGCAAACCTGCCAAGCGGGGTATATTTTTATAGACTTCAGTCTGGAAATTTTATCGAGACCAGAAAGATGGTCTTGATGAAGTAACGGAAATATTTTCCCACTTATACTTACAGCCCTATCAATAATAGTTGATAGGGTTTTTTATTGTAAAAGCTGATTTTTAAGTTATGATTTAATTAAGAATGAGGAATAGTGTGGTGAATAAAATTGAGTAAATGGTCGATGGAAAACTAATTTAATTTTTGTTATAAATTTTGTCATATTTTGTTACTTGTTAATACAATTTCTTTTGCTAATCCGGTAGCATGAAAATACAAATAAAAATGTTTTATCAGGAAAAAATTTAATGCAACTTTTCAAAACTACTTATTTCCTTGTTTTCTCTCTATTTTTTCCCCTTAGCATTAATCCATCAAACCATTATGTAGATAAAAATGCTACAAGTGGTGGTAACAATGGAACAAGCTGGGCTAATGCGTGGCAAAGTTTTGCAGCTATCAATTTGAGTTCTATTGAGCCCGGTGATATTATATACATATCAGGTGGGAGAGATTCAACTGTTTATTATGAAAAGTTATTTATTGGTGATGTACAAGGGACTGCGGCTAATCCTATAACAATTAAGAACAGCTATGATGCAGAGCATAATGGGAGAGTTATAATAGATGGTGAACACAAGACAAGACGTGAGTGTATTCATATTGGCGAAGGTGGCTCAAATTATTCTACTGATTATATAACTATTTCAGGACTTGAATTGAGGGGTGCGTATATTGGTATTTGGATTCATCAACAAGCAAGTAGTCTTGTATTTGATTCTCTAACTATAACTGATTGGGAATTTGCTGGTATATTCACACAAGGACTAACAAACCAACACGAAAGTATTGATGGTGTAATTATTCAGAATAGTAGTTTGATAGGAGAGTTACTTTCAGGAGCAGATTGTTTACAGTTTAATTCAAGCAGTAATCATATTATTAGAAATAACTTTATTCATCAAAGAAATACAAGTACTGTAAATAATCATGTCGACGGGATTTTGGGAATGTGGTGTGCAGGGTTCAGGGTGTATAATAATGTAGTAATTGTTGACTCAAATGCTCAAGGACATCCATATATATTGCGAGCAAGAGCCGACGCATCCGATGAAGATTCAGTTATAGTCTATAATAATTTTTTCTATCAAGGTGGTATATGGCATTCAGAGGGTACGGGTGCTTATAACTGGTCTACTGCATTTCTTCTAAGGTATAACGAGGAGGGATATGAAGACCACCTACTTTTGTTGCCCATAATACTATCGTAACTTATGGACCGACTGTTCAGGGAGTTCATTATGAGACCGGTGCAATGCTTGTGAATAATATTATAGCAATGTTTGGGAATGGTATGCAAAGTTCAAGACCAGGAGGAGGAACTTATCAATGGTTGAATGCAATAAGAGGTTTTGGAACAAGTCCAGGGATAAATGTTAATCGTCTTAAAAGTTGTTTAATCTGGCGAGAGTGGGGAGAGGGTTATAGCCCAAGAGTGATGATTGATGGCTATTGGACAGGAAATGAATAAACAATAAATAAACCTACTTGGGCTGAATGGAAAGGTACGCTTGGTGGTAAAGGTATAAATGCGGACCCATTGTTTGTAGTTGACATAGATAAAGTTCACGGTAGTGCACAAGCACTTGTGAATGGAGAACTAAAGCCTAATTCACCAGCTATTAACGCAGGTGAAGACATACAGGCTATAATCGAAAAAATGGGTTTACCATGGACAGATATAAATGGCAACCCAAGACCTGATTCCCCGACATTACCAGATATAGGAGCTTATCAATATGTTCCTTGAGGATCAGATTTGACTCCGCTTAAAGTAAACGGGGCAACTTTGCTGGACTCTGTAACATTGGTTGTAAATTTTTCAGAAGCCTTAGATGAAACAACGGCTGAAGATGAAAGCAACTTCTCCATATAAACTTTCGATGTACCAATTATAAAATTCATTTATTCACTTTATCATAAATAGTAGCTAAAAATAATCGGAAAGGATATCAAAAAAGATTATGTGCGGAATAGCAGGAATATTTAATTTTAAGGGCAATACAGATCGCGATAGACTGTCAACAATGCTTGATTGCATGATACATAGAGGTCCGGATGATTCAGGTATATATGTTGATCAATCATTTACGATGGGAATGCGAAGACTCTCAATAATAGACTTAAAAAGTGGCCATCAACCTATCTCCAATGAAGATGAACGATTGGTGATAGTTTTTAATGGTGAGATATATAACTATATCGAGTTGAGAGAGGAGTTGTTATCCAAGGGGCATTTGTTTAAAACAAATTCAGATACCGAGGTGATTCTCCATTTATACGAGGAGTATGGATATGATTTCATAACTTATCTTAATGGCATTTTCACTTTTTCCATTTGGGACAAGCAAGCGCAGAAATTGTTTATTGCAAGAGACCGGCTGGGAATCAAACCTCTTTTCTACTTTTCTAACCCAGAGCGATTTGTCTACTCTTCAGAGTTAAGATCTATTTCAAAAGCGTTCAACATGTTGAATATATCGCAGAAAGCTTTTATCAATTACATGTTGATGATGTATGTTCCTGATCCTTTATCAATGATTGATGGAGTTAATAAATTAGAAGCGGGTACCTATCTTGTAGTGGACGCTAAAAACAAAATTACTAAGCATAAATATTGGGATATAAATGAGGTGGTTTGCGAAAAAACTGATCCCTCTCAATATAGAGCTAAGTTAGAAGATTTACTAAATGATAGCATTAAGTTACAAATGCGAAGCGATGTTGAGGTAGGCACATTCCTAAGCGGTGGACTTGATAGCTCTTTTATTGTCGCTGCTACATCACGTTTGAGTAATAAGCCGGTAAATACCTTTTCAATTGGATATGAGAATCTGGAATATGATGAGAGACCTTTGGCACAACTCGTTGCAAAGAAGTTCAAAACAAATCATAAAGAAATGTTTATTAACTCAGCTACAGTCAAGGATAATTTGAAAAGAATCTGTGCAAAAATGGATGAGCCTATTGGCGATACTGCAGCGATTCCAACTTTTTTACTTTCGGAATTTGCACGATCAAATAATGTAAAAGTTATTCTAAACGGTACCGGTGGCGATGAGGTTTTTGGGGGTTATGTGCGTTATATACCGATTTCTTTCAAACAAAGAGTTTTGAAGGCTTCTCCTATGTTTGTGCGAAAGTTTTTTGCACTAATTAGTTATCCGATTAACAAGACAGTTTCACATAGATTTGCAAATCGTGCATACAATTATTTTTGTGCACTGAGCGGTGCACGTATAGAATTTTTAACAGGATTATTTGGGATAAAAAAAATTGACGATTTTATGCGCGAATTAAAAAATATAAATATTGATAGTAGTCAGGCCCATATACCAGAGATGAATTTCGATTTCAAAATACTATCTTGTTGGGGACCTTCTTTTTTTGCTGGATAAGATGACGATGGGCAACTCAATCGAAGGTAGGGTTCCTTTTCTTGATCATAGGTTGGTGGAGTATATGTATTCGTTGCCCAGGAATCAGAAGATTGTTGGAAAGCAGACCAAGGTATTATTTAGAGAAATTCTTCAATCTATATTACCGAAAGAGCTCTTCAATGTGCCCAAGCGAGGCTTTGGAGCCCCTTACAAATATTGGGTGACTGATGTATTGCTAGAAGAGATCAAAGTTACTCTTAGAGAAGTAAAAGAAGCAGACATTTTGAGTTTTGTTGAATTGGATGAGATTATTAAAGGGTTAGAGTCTAAGAGCTATTTAGAAAAAAATGCAAAGCCTATTTATTTACTATATATTACTATAGTCTGGTATAAAGAGTTTATTAAATAGTGACCAACGCACTTGTATCTGTAATAGTTCCGACAAAAAATAGATATACTCTTTTAAAAAAGGCGATTGACAGTATCCTTATTCAGACCTATAAAAACATTAAGATAATAGTCGTTGATGATTGTTCTGATGATATTATCTCAAAACAGGTTCATCAGATAAAGCTATTATATTATGCAAAAGAAAGTATATGATACTTATTAGGATTTTTAATAACCTAAAGATTATTTATTCTAACTTTTCCTATAATTATTATACTCGGTTTTATATATCAATAATTTCAATTTAAATATTGCCAGGAGTTTCCCAATATTTAAACATAAGCGTATTAAGCTAAAGATCCATTTCCTTCTAATAGGCAAAAAGATTAAAGATTGCAATCCATAATATCCAATACCCAATAATGATTTTATTAATAGAAAGAATGTAATCTTGTGAAATTTATTATTGCCAGAAGCGATTAACCATCCTACCATAGTTGTTTCCTTTTTGAATAATATCGATTACAAATAAATTTAAGTTCAGTCCTATACGCGGGTACTGTTTCATATGTAATTGCCTCCCTGCAAACAACAAATTTGAATTTGTATTCGAGATAATAATTCAAAGAATACACTATCACTGCCCCCGGAAAGTCCATATTCTGGATCAAATCTTAAATTGAGTTTTTTTACTTTACTTGCTTTGATCAAACAATTAGTTGTATAGTAAACTAATGGGGGATCACCAGTTTTGTCCATAGGTATAAAGTAAATTTCTCTCTGCTTCATCCAGACGAGGTGTGTTACGTGGGAAAACAGGTATAACATATCCAAACACAGCATCTGCATTAAATCTTACAATTGTATCAATCAAATTTCTTATCCAATAGTTATCAGCAGTTTCATCATCATCAATAATAGCGATATATTCTCCGGAAGATTTATCAAGAGTCATATTTCTTGTTAAGCTTATATTTTGGATCGGCTGTTCATAATATGAAATAGTTATTGAAGTTTGATCAGAAAATTCAGATACAATTTCTTTTGCAGATTTTTCAATGTCATTATCAACAATGATAATTTCTAATATAATATCATCTATTTTCTTCTGATCGAATAAACTCTGAATAAGTTTTCTTAATAGTGCAGGTCTCTTAAAAGTTGCAATACAGACAGAACAGACAATTTGTTTTTCACGCTGAGTAGTTTTGGTAAATTTATTATTCAATATTAATCCTCATTTAGATATTGCTCCATTAGTTTAAGATTATAAAGAAAAGTTAATTTTTTTGACTAATTATTATATCTTATTACTCACTATTTGTTAATTGGTTTTTTAAGAAAGTTGCTCTTGTATAAAAATTCCATAGGATAATTGCAGATATTATATTGTCCGATTAAGTAGAGCAATTAGTCCTCCTTTAATACCATTCGAATAAATAAGGAAATATGCCAATAGTACTGTTACTAACATAGTAAAGAAATTTATTTTTGAAATAACTTCAAATTTTTTCAGAACTTGCAACCCGAAACTAGCATTCAGCGAAATAAATCCCATCGAAAAAATAGCCCCCCAGTAAAAAACATAATCAAATGAGTTTGCATATTTAGTGGATAGAATGATCTTCAAGAGTACCGGCTTAAGAAAAATAAGGACAAAAACAAAAGATATAACAATAATCACAAATGCTACACTTACAATTACCTGCTCTTTAAAAAGCCTCGGCAATCGATTTTCCTCGCGGAGTTTTGAACCATGGGGCAGAATTACTTTGCTCCATCCTGCCTGGACTAAAACAAGAGGCATAAGCAATAAACGAGCTGCCGAAACATCGGCTACTGCAACCGAACTAACAATTATTCCTAACAAATAAAGATAGCTATAATTTTGTATGTGCGTAACGGTTACTCCTAATAATGCCCATTTTCCATATTGCCAATTTTCACTATAACTCGATTTTATATCACTCGAGAAAAATTCCATTTGTTTCTATTGATAAAAAATATTCCTATTAGAAAGGAACTAAGACCCATTAAAAAAAATACTACAGCCACATTTAATTGGGAAAATATATATGCTAAAAAACCTAAAATAATAATTAGAATAACATATAATACATCGATTATTAGAACTGTATTGGGGGTTTCGTTAGCGAAGAAATACGCTCTTAAAAACTCCCTGCATAATATTCCTATTGAAGCGAGACTTATAGCCACAATAATTGCAGATAGGCTGGATTCCAATAAATTAAAATAAAAGGTTATTATTCCCCCAATTATTCCAATAAACGCTAATGGAAAGAGAAGCAAATATTGGCCGAAAAATAACGAGCCCACATATTTTCTCTTTTCATCTCCCTTTTTAGTAATAAGTAAAACAGCAAGAGGTGTGTTTATTACTGCATTCTGGATTGATCCCATGAATAGAATGATTGAGAAAAAGATCGAATAATATCCGTACTCCGGTTTTGAAACGGTTTTTATTAAAACTATAGAAATTAAAAAATTAAGCCCTGATAATAATGCCTGGTCTATAGAAGCTATACCGGATTTATATAATAATGATTTGCTATTATTTTTTTTCATACCGATTCAACAATTTTATAAGTGTAACAACAAATAACCGGATAACAAAACCGAAATAAATGTTATTAACACTCATTATCTCTTTTAAGCCTTTAAAATCTTTATTCCATTGTTCATGCCGAACTATATGATAATCCAACCAAAAAATTATTTTCCAGAGAAATCATCTATTCGGGATTAAACCAACAACAAATTTTATTCGTAGCAGATATTTTGCAATTAGTTTCTCCAGATTATTTCCACTTACATAATTTATTATTGTAAAATTTTCATCTAACACCGGATGAACCATAACCTCAATTGGTACTTATTTATTGGTTCAACGGAGAATGGAATTTCTAGTTGTTTAAATATGGTAGACGATTAGCTAGCATATCTTACCTCGTTTATGTTTTACTAGCTTCTTTAATTTTCCTTTAGAATTAACTACCCCGAAGCAAGCTTCGAGGAATTCTTTTGATTAAAATAAAAAATTGAAATTTCAATATACAAGGAGATAAAAACAAGAGTTGATATTCCTAGTTTAAATAATGTAGCTTCAGTATAGTCTAAAATTACTAACGAAATTACAAATAATAGAGATAAATTACTCTTTAACTTAAATATCCTGTAAATCAATATAATTAAGATTATTGCAAAAAGAGTTATTCCAATTAGACCTAATTGAAGCATTATTTCCAGGTATCCGTTATGTGCCTGATTAACCTGATAACCACTAAATACTGCGGCAAAATTAGCTATCACGGAACTACCCATTATCCAATATGTGCCATATCCATAACCAAGAAAAATTTTCCTTTGAATTTCCGTCCATAGATACTCCCAGATTTCTGTTCTCATAGACAAAGTTGGATCTTTTCCTAACATTGCAGGAAGCATATTCATTATATGGGGAACAAAAATATTAATTACTATCCATAAACTAAAAATAAAGAGAAGAACCACTATCATAAGGGTTCGGCCAATTCGCAGTTGTTCAAAAATTCCTTCGATCGAAAAAATCAAACTGATAATCATAATTATGCCTAACATAGCTATAGTTGTTGAACTGCCAGACATAACCATTACAATAACTGAAACTAATGAAATTGCGTAATTAGTAATTCTTGTGCTAAGTTTGTTCTGTCCTCCATAAAAAAACAGCGATATAAGAAAGCAATAAAAACCATATCGAGCCAGGCCATTTTTATGGGTCTGATAAACCCCGCCAGGTACCGAATTGGGGATCAATAGCTTCACTTATAAAGAGTCCTGAAAAAACGGTAATTAATAAGTATAGCGGAATAATAATTTTAAGCACTTTTAATAATTTTGAAGGTTCTATAAATAAGAGAGCATTTATGACAACAAGATATACACTCAGTAATTGAAAAGATCTTTTAAAAGAAATAATATGGTAGCTTGACCAAACAGCACTAACCAGGCAAAGTAAAATAAATAAGCTCAGGTATTTTTCTTTTTTAATAAAAAGTAAAATGGTATCAAACCTTTTTATAACAATAATCATGGATGATAAAAAAAGAAAGACATATAAAAATTGATTAACAATGTTTGTGGTTTCTCCTTTAAAAAGTTCCTCGGGACTTATTCCCTGAAATGGAAGTTTAGTGCCAAAAAAAGTAAAAAAAACCAGCACCGCAAAATTTAATATAATCAAATTATCGAAGCTAAAAGATATACCTTTAACGTTGTATTGATCTGAAGTATTTAACTGTAGACTATTCATAGATAATTTATAAAACAAACTATTTGATTTGTTTATTATATTTTAGGGAAAAATGCAAAAATAAGTTCGCAGAGATGTAAACCACTTAATTGATAATACACTAAAAAATAAATACTGTTTTTGTCATTAACAATAATTTAATAAATAACATAAACTGATTACAAGCTTTAATCCTTTTCTCATAAAATTTAAATACACTTACCGTAGTTTTAACATTTTTCTAAGTCTTACTTTTTGCTCGGCTTTAATGAAATTTTGTAATTCTTCAGAAAAGATAAGTTTTTCCTTTTTCAACTTTAACCACCAATATCCCAATATTTGAAGTACTGTTCCAATAATGATTGGGTGTTGACTAATCCGACTTAGAGACTTTAGAAACTGCACAGATGGAATTAAACCTCTATTATATTCTCTCTTGCCGTCTCCTAATTTCATACTGAAAATATTTAAACCTACGCTTCCTGTTTTACGATGATGATAAACAATAATATCCTCAAAAGTTTGAATTTCCCATCCATGCATCATAGCGGCTGCACACGCCACTGCGTCTTCTCCCCCGTAACGTAATGGATATATCCCTCCAATTTCTTCGAAACATTTTCTTCTGAACAGTTGAACTGCTCCCCTAACACTATATGGACTATATGGTATTTTAATCTTTTTACCATCGTAAACATCATAGAAACCTCCACCCGCTATGCCTAGTTTATCTGATTCGTCAAATTTTTTAATGATATTTTCATAATAATTTTCATCAAAAGTTATATCTGCATCTAAAATACCAATGAAATCAAAATCTAGGTTCTTCAATAGATCAAATGCAGCACTTATAGCATGAACCTTTGAAGCAAAATTTCGATTTAGAGCACCATCGAATTTTAATAGACTAATAAAACTATTTTCATTAGAATATGTATTTACGATGTTGTCTGTCCCATCAGTCGAGTGATCGCTTACAATGATCCACTTTTTAGGTTGAAAAGTCTGGCACACTACAGACTTGATTGTTGAATCAATAAAAGCCGCTTCATTTTTTGCGGCAGTAATTAAGACGTAAGTGTTTTTCATGACTGATTACTATTTATTGAATATCTGTTCTTAATGGCAACATCACTTTCACCATACTGGCGTTTACGGTAATTTTACTCCACAAATGTATTTTAAGAAAAAGCTTTTAGATTCATAACTTAATTTTATAGTTGTGTTTTCCTTAATCGTGAAATTCAATCATTGATTTGTATGGTGTACCTATACCACTGGCACTAATTTGGTGATCGGAAGAAAAAATAATTTGAATCATTAAAAAACCAGGAATTCTTTTCGGTTAATTAGTTTGTTGACATTGACAGCAAATATTTTGCTAATAATACTCAGTTTAAAAAACTGATAATTTTATTTGTAATTTCATCTAGAACGCCTGAACCTTCATTACTTTTATTCAAGCTTAATATTCTTTTCTCAATCCTCAGTTTATTCTTTATGTCGGTTTCATCTCTCAAAATTATTAACCTACCTATAGATTCAAGATAATTATCTACCGCTCCAACCTGTCCACCAAATGTACTGTAAGCTGGAACATTGAGGGCTGCTGCTTCTCTAATCATTGTTCCTCCTCCGCTTACAACCAAATCAGAATTCCAAATTATATCCAATCCATTCATCACTTTAGCTGGTATATAAAATTTGCCCGTTCTGAATTCTTCCTTCCATTGGTTTCTAATCTCTGCTTCTTGGTCTTTGGTTCTTGGAGTTATAATGATATATGTTTCTTCAGAATCCTTTAAAAATTTTAACAGTTCTTTAAACATCTTATCACTTTGGAGAGTATGATAGTGCGCCAAAGTAGCTGGGGGTCTAATTGTTACTACTATTTTACTATTTTTGATGCCAAGTTCTTCTCTTATACCTGGATTAGGTTTAAAGTATGGAACATATACGTCTTCTTTTATTCCTTTATATCGAAAAACATTTTTATAAGCCATCGTCATCTCTTCTGGAATCATTTCGGGTACTAACACAATATCCGGCCTGAATAGAGGAGGGGCATTGGCATACTCATAGTCAAATGCAGCTGCTACTTTAATACCTAAAATTTTTCCTGCAATAATTTGAGATCTTGAACCATGAGAAATCGTCAAGCGTGGCTTCTTTCTGAACACAACTACTATCAATTGTAAAACTCGTAAAAGTGTGCCAAAAGATTTTAGTAAGATATTTTTTCCATAATGTCTTCCAACTTTTATATACTCTATTCCAAATAAGTTAAGTAAATCGAACACCTGAGCATAATCTCTCGCTGTAACAAATACATTTACATCTCTCTTTCTCAGCTGCTCTATTATAGGATTAAAGAATAATACATGTGGTGAATTATCTAAATCGATCCATATTAATTTTTTATTGTTTCTCTTCATTATATTGTATTATTACTTCAATCAAATTTTATATTTAAATAAATTTTAATTTTGTAAATTTCGTGAAAATAATATTCAATTGAATCCTCATTTCATTGTGACAGAGTTTTTATAATAAGCAGCAACTTCTTTAGGTAGTGCATTCCAGTATTTGCCTTCATAATTTTCTTTTATATATTTAAGAAAATTGGAATAGTATTCAACAGGATATTCTTCCGTTTCTCTCAGGTTATTAAAATTCAAATAATCAGGATGTATAATTACAAGTGCCATACCTCCATTATCAGCAATCCAATTTAACTTATCAATCCATATTTGTGGAGTGGTTTCTTCCATAAGAATGAACAAAATAAAATCCTGATCCAACGTATAAGGTAATTCTACGTAACCAGGTTTTCCATTTTTTCGTTCAACCAAGAATGGGAAAATAGTGCCAACTCCGTCGGGTTGAGGCTCAAAAGGATCTGTGTCAAATGTAGATAAGTCATATTCAATATCTAGTTCTCCTATCCATTCAAGATTATGATGCACTGCAGGCGCCCTGAATCCAACAATATTCCACTCTTTTATGTACTGATTTATCTTTATTGCTCTTTCAGAAAATATTTTTTTATTCTTAAATTTTTTCCCATCATGTTTAATTCCGTGAATACCAACTTCGAATCCCTCACTTACAATAAATTCTCGTAATTCCTTGTCAACCTTATATCGCTCAGCTACGAAATTAAATGATGATTTAAATCCAAGTTCCTTCTCTATCTCTAAAAGTTGTCTGCACCTATCATGACCTTTTCTTAGTTCTACATCATGAGTAAGAACAATGGCAAATTCTTTGCCTTCAGGCCACCCGGTCCAATTTTCAGGCTTTTTCTGGCTGCCGGGAAGAATTGGCCAAATATCTTTATACTGCTTTAATTTGCTTTTTTACCAATAATCTTCTTAAAAAGAGTTGTACTCTTCTAGGAATGATTGGTTTTAATCAGATAAAAAAATCTATTCATAATTATTTTGAGTGGAATTATTTTTTATCTTTTATCATCTATAAGTAAATACTTATTTTTTATTATGATAAATTTATTTTAACTATTATATTTATCATTTACAATAATTTTCTTGCTTTTTTAGTTGTATCGATTAACTCAATATTTAATCCTTGATTCCCTAACAAAAAAGCAATCTGGTTATTCTCAAAAGCTTCACCAGGCTGGGGATTTGTAATAACGCGCAATCCTAAACTTTTTAGTCGTGTAATTTCCTCTTAATATCTTCACATCGGAATCCCAAATGGTGCAATCCCCCCCCCTTCCTTGCAGCTTTATAAACTGGTGATGTTTCATCAGTTGGTTCAATCAATTTAATAAGAGTCGAATTTTCTTTTGTTAAAAAAACCACCTTAACTTTTTGTCTTGTATTAATAACAACTTCTGTCATTTGTTTATATCCAAATACCTTTTCCCAATGTTCAATACCATGTTCAATCGATTTTACAACAATTCCTAAATGATCAATAATCATAATACATCCTGAATTTTATGTTCTGAATAAATTTCATAAATACTTCTTCCATTTGACGTGTTGTTTAAGTAATTACTAATTGTCAGGTTCGCAAAATGATAAAATTAAATTGGTTCCATCCTAAGATATTCAGTTGTTCTTATTTTCCGCTGGGTATCGTGTATAATAGATTCCACATTTTCTTCAGTTAGTTCCAAGGCTTCCGCAATTTGCTTTGATGGGACACCCTGTTCCCACCCAAACCAAACTCTGTCCAGTATATCAAACGGTACCCTGAAGAAAAATTCTTCCTGGGTTTGCTCTGCGCTATATGTATCTGTTGTAGGTGTTCTTTTACGGATTTCTTCCGGTACTTCCAGATATTCGGCAATCTGAAATACTTGAGTCTTAAATAAATGAGCAATTGGTTTTATATCCGCTCCGCCATCACCGTATTTAACAAAAAAGCCCTGTTCATGTTCATTCTTATTTCCTGTGCCTATCACAGCATAATTCCTGGCTTCTGCGTGATAATATAACATGCTCATCCTGCTTCTTTGTTTAAAATTAGAAGCTGCAACAATCTGCAAGTACTCTTTAAGCGGTAATCTTTCCGATTTTACTTTACCTTCCGGAGTAATAATCGTTAATTGAAAAACGTTCAATGTTTCTTTTTCTAATAGATTTGTTGGCAGAGTGATTTTTGCTTTGTATGTAGAATTAAATTCGGGGAACACACGTTTGATCGCATCATCTCTTCTATTGTAACAACCAAATCCTGTTAAAGTTGGCTGTTATATCTTCAACCACATATTTTGTATTGAATTTTTCAGATAGCTTTTTAGCTAGTTCTAAACTATCAGGATTTGAATCACTTTCAGGCATCATCACACCTAAAACACGTTCCGGTCCAAAGGTTTTAGCACACAGTGCTAAAACAACGGAAGAGTCGATCCCCCCGCTAATTCCAACAATTGCTCCTCTTTTCTTAATCTTCTTTGTCACGTTTTCTTTTAGTTTCGAAGTGATTTCTTCAACTTCTTTAGCTGGATCGATGTTGATTGATTCTTTTGTGAATTTCATAATTATAACCTTAAATTTTAATTGCTGTTTGTTATAGTAGATTTATTTAATTTTTTTTGAGAGAGCGAGGAAACACTTGCCACTTTCTTACCTGCTTGATTTACATCCAGTCTTTTTTTGAATTCAATTATTTGTGGAACTTTGTACAAAGCAAGTTTATTTCTACAAGTTGATAATATTATTTCCTTTCCTTTATTCTTGATCTGTATTATCCGTTAAAACTATTGTTGCTTTTATCGCCTCAGCCAATACTTCATCATAAACACCCTCAATTGTACAATCTACAACTTCAGGTATAGACACAATAACTTCTTCAATTTCCTTCGGACTAATTCTTTTGCCTCCAACTTTTATTATCTCTTTTTTCCTTGCTACAAGATATATATACCCGTCTTCATCTTTTCTTGCCATATCCCCGGTATACAACCAACCATTTTTAAGAGTTAGTTTATTGCTTTCCGGATCATTAAAATATCCCATCATAATATTATCCCCCTTAGCAACAATTTCTCCTTCTTCACCAACACTTACTGGTTGATCATTTTTATTGAACACTTCTAAGGTAACATTTGGAATACCTTTGCCAATTGATCCAAGTTTCTTAAAAACTTCTTCAGAAGGTAAATATGATAAACGCGCGGTTGCTTCTGTTTGTCCATACATAATAAAAAATTTCTTTTCGGGAAATGCTTCTAGAAGTTCCTGAATAAAAACATTATGAAGTTTACCGCCCGCCTGTGTAAAATATCTTAGCGAGGGGAATTTACTATTCTTAAATGATTTTGATTTTCTTAACAATATCTGGAAATGACTTGGGACACCGGCAAACCCGGTACATTTATATTTATCTAAATCGTTTAGAACAGCACCTAAAAAAACAAAGTTATTATTTAATACAACAGAACCACCAACTTTAAGGTGTGTATGAAGTAATGATAAACCATAACAATAATAGAAGGGTAATACAACTTCCATAATATCAATGGAAGTTAATTTTAGATATTCTACTATTGAATCTGTATTAGACATTAAATTCTTATGGCTTAACATTACGCCCTTGGGCAACCCTGTTGACCCTGATGTAAAAAGAATTTGTGCTAACCGGTTTTCATCAAATTGTTCGATAAAGTGTTCATCTGTCTGAGTAGGTGAGTTGACGATGATATCCAGATCTGTTTCATTAATTAATGTAGCATTTGGTGTTGAATATTTTTTGCTAGTTTTTTGTGGAATAAAAAAGTATTCGCACCCTGTGGTTTTAGTTATAAAGTCAAGATTCTCCTGCTCAATTAAAGGATTTAGTGGGACACACACATTTCCTGATTTCATTATTCCAAGGTAAGCAATGAGGAAATAAACAGAGTTCTGACTAATCAATATTATATTTTTATTCTCACCAATTTCTCTATTCAGATAGTGAGCAAGTCTCAATCCTTTTTCATAGAGTTGATTATAAGATATTTGCTCAACTGGACCTAAAACAAAATCTTTTTTCAATTCTTTTGAATTATTAAAGAAATAATCAAATATATTCATATACCCACGACGATAAATTTAAATAACATTAGTTAAGTTCTCACTAACTGATCGGTAATCAAATAACAGATCGAAATTATCGAGTTTATTATAGTTATACTGAAAGTTTTCAATAAATGTTTTATAAATTATTTGTGTTGATAAAATCCCTACTAAGGCCATGTCATCAACTTCACTGGCATTGCTGGATTTTTCCAGTTTGTTAATAAATCTATCAACCCTAACTGCATCGAACAGTCCTGAATTCTTAAGCGCTTCTTCAGAACAATATTCCTTAACTAAGTTGAGATTACTTTTTAGAATAGCTTTGCTTATTGGAGCCCTATACGGATTCTTCGACCTGTTTACGATACTCTCAGGAAGTCTATTTTTAAATATTTGTTTTAGCAGATACTTTTCATTCAATCCATTTATTTTAAGTTCCGAATTAACTTTCCCCATAAGTTCAACAACTCTATAATCAAGATAAGGCAACCTCATTTCGACTGAATGTGCCATTGCTACCCTATCCCCTTGAGAAGAAAGCAGATAGTTACTAAGAAATATCATAGTTTCAAGAAACTGGGCTTTTGTAACAATATCCCACCTGGAGTAATCCTCAGGCAATAACTTTTTTAATTCTGTAAAGCCATTGTAATCTTTATTTGAGTTTTTTACCTGCTCTGAGAAGAAAGATTTAATTTTGCTCGTGTTCTTCCACCTGATTTGGTGAGAAAAGAAAGGATCGTCAGGATTATCGATACCCGATTTAAAAAATGCTATCAGTGTTTGGTTTAATCGATTATCTTTAAATATATATGGATACAGTCTTGCAAGTAGAAGTGGTCTAAGTTTAGAATCAGGGTCCTTAGCCCAAAAGTTTCTTATTTTTGCTTCTTTGAATATGTTATACCCACCAAAAATTTCATCAGCGCCTTCACCTGTTAATACAACCTTATAGCCACTTTTATTTACCAGTTCTGATAGAAGATATAAAGGAATGGGTCCTGTTCTTAACAATGGTTTTTCAGTATGCCATAACACATCTTCCAAATTAGAGCCAATGTCATTGTTACTTGCTGTAATTTCCGAGTGATTAACATCCAGATAATCGACCATTTCGTTTTGAAAACTGCCCTCATCATAATCTTTATTCTCAAACCTTATCCCGAATGACCTGAGTTCATTATTAAAATTCTTTTTAACAGTTTCAGTTATACCGGAAGAGTCTAACCCACCACTGAGATAAGTGCCAACAGGCACATCAGCCCGTAATCGGATTTTTACCGCGTCCATTAATGTTTCAGAAGCCTCACTAATTAAATCATCAGTCTTTTTATTAACACTTTCATTATTCTCGAAGAAAGGCAAACTCCAGTAACGATCAATTGTAATCCCTTGTTGAGAAATTAGCATATAATGTGCTGGGGGCAGTTCTTCAACGTTATTAAAAACGGACTTTCCCGGAAGAGTTGTCCAGAAAGTAAAAATCTGATCGAGAGATTCCTGATCTAATGAGCGATTCACTTCCTTATTAGTAAATATTGCTTTAATTTCAGATGCAAAGTATAGTCGTTCGTTCTGAATTGTGTAGAACAATGGTCTGATTCCAACTCTATCTCGCGCCAGAAATAATGTTTTATTATTCGAGTTCCATATGGCAAAGGCAAACTGTCCGTTCAGCTGATTTAAACAATTAATCCCTTTTTCCTCATATAAATGCAAAATAACTTCAGTATCGCTGGATGTGTGAAATTTATGCCCGAGTTTAATTAATTCTTGCCGGAGTTCCGGATAGTTAAAAACTTCACCATTATAAATTATCCAGAGAGATTTGTCTTCATTATGGATGGGTTGAGTACCATCCTTAAGGTCTATAATACTTAGACGTGCATGAGCCAAACCTACATGATCATCAAGATAAGCACCGTTTCATCTGGTCCGCGGTGTTGCTGAATGGAAACCATCCGCTTGAGAATATTGGGAGTGATTGGTTGATGCTCTTTTAAATTTACAATGCCCGCGATTCCACACATGCTTAGGCAACCTTTTGACTAAGTTTTTTCTTAAGGAATACATCTACTTTTTTTAAGCTTGAGAGATTTTCTGGAATTAGTTCCTCATCATCAACTGATATATCAAATGTTTCTTCCATAAAACTTACTAATTCTATCACGCCGGTAGAATCAATAATTCCTTCATCAAAAAAATCGGTATCTAAGTTTAGTTGCTCTTCCTCTCCAAATAAAAAATTCTCGATAATAAATTCTTTTACAGCGTTAACTGAGTCCATATTTTTTCTTTCCTTTATTGATTAATAAAATTTAGTGATTGTTGTTTTTAGTAATTATTTCTCTATTTGTGAGGATTACTTTTCTTGCTCCTAATAGGTCGAAGTCCCTTTACAAATTCTTCATGTGTGTGTCCTGGTGTTAGAGGTACTGTGACTTTTGCCAGTGGTCCAGCATTCGGTAAACCCCATAATGTTTCGGGCGGTACATTACGCGTTACTACAGTACCTCCCTTTATAACAGCTCCATCTCCAATTGTCACACTCGGCAAGATCAAACAGTGAGGCCCAATGTATACATTATTACCAATTATTACCTTTCCAGTACTTTTTTCTTGCTTAGGACCAAAATATGAATGAGTGTATATAGTAGTTCTGTAATTGACTATTGAATTATCACCTATTATTACATCTTCCGGGTGTAATTCATCAATATATACAGATCTAGCTATCCAAACATTTTTACCTATTTTAACACCTCTTAAGACGATGTAAGGCAGGTCTTAAACTATAACCTAGTGGTGAGAAAAATGCCAATGTATTTAATAATCTACTTAACATATTGCATTTGATAAATTAATCTTTAGGGGAGTGAATTTAAAATTCAAATGCTTCTTTCATTAATAATGCCATCATAAATAAAATTGCTTAATAACAATACTAAATATTAATATATCTTATTATTATAATATAAAACAACAATAATTGTCTTTTTAATACTTTTCTAATAATCTGAATTTTAATATTATCGTTTCATAATTTATTATCAGCACCAAATAAATTATTCAAGAATGATAAAATAATTAACTTTTTATATTCATCTTGTACTATCACCTGTTTCAAAATGATAAAATTGTTTCACATTAATATCAATCCAAGGAAATAGGAAATAAAACCGTACTTAATTTATTAGCTATCTTTGAAGTAATAAATCCAATTTTATAGGAAACCAAAGGTATATTTATTTAAACTCAATAATAATCAAGTTATTGAATACATTTCAGTTAAATCTTTCATCTTCTGTCAATTTGATCAAAGAAAGGATAACTGAATCAGGAAGAATTCACTTTAAGCTGCTTTGCGTACTATTGAACCATCTTTTTTTACTACGTGCCTTCTACCGTTATCTTTTTGAGAATTATCCATATCCATATCCATAACGGTATCGATAGTAATATGAATTTTGTATTTCAGCAGCATTGGCAACAACTCCACGTATCCTAATTCGTGCATGGTTCATCTCCTGTATTCCTCCAATTACTGTCTCCTTGATACTGGTATCTGGTCGCACAACTAATATTGCATTCTTTATAGTATTGCCCTAAAGCAAGCGTGTCAACAACTCTTGTTACAGGAGGTGTATCAATAATGATAAAGTCATAAACTGATTTATCAATTGTTTCAAAGATTGATTTCATCCGATCTGAACTAAGTAGTAATACTAGAATCCTCTCTAATACCACCAGCTGGTATGATATTTATTTTCTTTAATACCCTAGTATAAATCTCTGGTGAATCACCCTTTTCAAGAAAGTCAATCAATCCTGGCGAGTTAGGATAAGCATCAAACATTCTTGATAGATCAGCTTTTCTTAGGTCACAATCGATCATTAAAATGTTCATATTATCTTGAGCCATAGTAATGCCAGGTTTGCAACAATGCTAGTTTTACCTGTATTTTCTTCACAACTTGTTACTAAAATAATTTTATCTCTAATATTTAGTTGATGTAACTTAGTATTTAGTAATCTATACGATTCTCTAATTCCCAAATTATCAGCCTGTAACGTTACAAAATGATCTTTGTGATCCGCCGGATTCTTAATTTTCTTAAGAATGGATTTATCATACTTTGGAATTAAAGCTAATATTGGTATTCTTAACTCCTCTTCTAAGTAATCTAAATCTATAAGTCTTGTCTTTCTTAATTCAAGAAGAAAAACAGAAACAATACCAATAAATCCACCGACAAATAAGCAATTAACATAATTAAAGATTTCTTTGGTTTGAATTGGCTTTAACGGTACTATAAGGTTGATCAACAATGATAATATCCTGTAACTGGGATAATTCAGCCACTCTCATCTCTTCACGCTTATCAAGTAACAATGTAAATATTTTTTCATAAACCTCTTTTGCCTCTAATTAACCTTAGCCATTTGGGTCTCTTGTGCAGGTAATTTTTGTATTTGAACTTCGTAACCGGACATTAGATTGTCAATTTTTTGAAGTTTCTTCTCTAAGGTATTTATTATAATTTTATATGCAGTTAAAGTGTTCTGGTTATAACTGGCTAATTTCTCTTTTGCTAAACTGATTTGTTCATTCAGGTTTATCACATCGGGATGGTTTTCTGTACGTTTCTGTAAAAGTTCTAGTTTTTGCATCTCCAAATCTGAAAGGTGAGTCATCAAAGAGGAAAATGGTGAGTTGGTCCCTTCTTCGCTTGAAGGTTGAAGGAAACTTTGATCAAAATATCCACTTGACTCAAGTTCCTTAGTCATCGCTTCTACCTTGTCTTTATAATTTGATAGAAGAAGATCCGTTTGTAATTTTTCTGCTTCTAAAGTGCTCTGGTAGTTTAGAATCTCTTGGGTATTCTGATCAATACTCATTATTTGCCCACTACCTTTGAAGTTGCTTAGGTTAGTTTCTGCATCTAATAGTTTTTTTTGAACTTCGGTTAATTGTTCGTCTACAAAATGAAATGAGTAACGAACTGTTTGCTTTTGCTGTTCCATTCTCACTTCTCTAAAACTACTAATTATGCTATTGGCAATTATTTTACATGCTACTGGAGAGGATGATTGAACATTTAATTCAAACACATCTGTATGACCTACTCTCCCGAACATTAATCCCCTTACTAAAATTCTATAAGGAATTTACGGTAATTTCTAATGTTAAAAAAAATCTTACTCCCTATAGGAGCACCGTCCCAGCTAAAATCAAACCGAGCAAAATCAGTACTTACATTAACTTCATTTTGTTCTTCACCTGATGCTTGGATCGAAGTTGAATCAGAAGAATTTGGACTATAATATTCTTCAGTGTATCTAATTCACCTTCAGTTGAAGCAGTAAAGCTCCCGATCAATTTGTTTTCTTTGGCGTTCCACAATTCAAAATGTTTTTCACCAATTTTCTTTATGTATAATTCTAGATCCGTATTTTCCTTTAATAATTGAAAATTTTTAAAAATTGGCATATTAAATGAAATTTCTTGCGAAATAGTTATTCCCCGAATCAGGAAAATCAATGAAAACATTATTCAATTCGTAGGAATTCCCATTAGGGTCAACCATCTTATTTAGTTCAACATACAGCTTTAGCTCATTAATCACTCTACTTAATACTTCATTGGTTTTGATAAGCTCCATTTCTGTTTCAATTTGGTCTGAGGTTTGAAGTTTGACAAGTTCATATAAATCATCCCTCTGCCCGCTATTGTCAGTAACTTCTTTTTTTAAGTAATGCTTTTGATTCATAAACTGGTGTGGAAATTTGAGTGTATATAAAAGCAACAATCAGAGATAGAAAGACAATTGATACTATTATCCATTTGCCTTTATAAACAAATGTATATAATCTCAAGAAGTGATTTTTCTTTTTTAGTATTTTCAATGATTTAACTGGTATAATTTTAATTTCTGCACTAAGTATTAACTAAATTAGTTTTGAAAAAAGACCGCATAAGTAGCTACAATAAGTGCCGCCGCAGAAATGAGTTACTAGTAACCCATTCCGAATTATCTGCCCACCATCTTCTGGGGACAAATACCTGATCTCCAGATTGCAAGCCAAATTCTGTTGCTGTGCTGCCTTCTCGAATAATAGTTTCAACATCAATCGTCTATCTTTTCAAAATTTCTAATTAGCTTAATATCCTCTAAATCAGCCTCCGCAGTTGTTCCCCCTGCAAATGCTAATATTGCTGTAAATTTCTCATAATCAGAAACATAATAAAATCCAGGCTCTTGCTACCTCTCCAAGAATATTTATTCTAAACAATGCATTAACACTTAAATGCGGATCTTTATACAAAGTATCATAACGAGATTCTATTTCAGATTTAATCTCTTTAAAACTTTTATTATTCGTATTTATTATACCAATGAGTGGTAAGTTAATTAATCCGTTTGGTTGAATATAATAATCACCTGTAATAACCTCTTCAATATCAAGGAAAGATATTCTAACTCCATCCCCAGGATTTAGTTCCTGTGCATATGAATTTAGACTTATAAACATGAAAAGGGTTGCAAAAAGAATAAGTAATAAATTCTTCATCAAGTTCTTATCTGTAATTGAATAGATAATAAATATAAAAAAAATATGTTATAAAAAAATACTCAAATGTCTGTACAGGTCAATTATAAGTTCTTATAAAAAAATAAATGATAGATCAGCCAATTGGGAATTTTTGATAGCTAAAGCCCAATATTTATGCCACCAATATTTAATAAATTTTCATACTTGTATGTAAAAAAATAACTAAAAATATCAAAATGAGAAAATCCTTTTTATATGGATCATAATATGACTCTAAAACAACTACTTACTACCAATATTTTTAATTCAAATGATGATACTATTTGGAACCCTCAAGCAAGAAGTATATTAAATTAGTTATATCTGTTTAAAGAGATACTAAATTTAAGTAGCACAGTTCTTGATCTAAAATGATTTCTTTATATTATGAAAATCTTTTATCAATCTATCAGTTTCCTTTAAGGGAATTATACGGAGGTAATCAATGAAGGTTCCATTTCTTGATCTTAAAGCTCAGTATCAAACAATTAAAGATGAAGTTGATCCGGCTATTCAAGATATACTTGATAACACAGCATTCATTTTGGGTAAATCAGTATTGCAATTCGAAAAAGAATTTGCAAAGGCACACAATGTAAAACATTGTGTTGGTACAAGTTCGGGGACGGATTCAAACCACTTAGCACTGTGGGCACTCGACATCAAACCCGGCGATGAGATAATTATACCAGCTAACACTTTTATTGCAACAGCATGGGGAGCAACATTATGCGGAGCTAAACCAGTTTTTGTTGATTGCCATCCAGCTAGTTATAACATCGATCCTGAGAAAATTGAAGCTGCCATTACTCCAAAAACTAAAGCTATTGTTGCGGTTCATCTATACGGGCAGCCAGCAGAGATGAGTACATTACAAAAAATTGCAAATGAAAAGAATGTTTTTCTGGTGGAAGATGCGGCACAAGCTCATCTTGCTGAGTATAAGGGCAATAAGGTTGGTGGATTATCCGAGGTTGCTTCATTTAGTTTTTATCCTGGGAAAAACCTTGGTGCTTATGGAGAAGCAGGAGCAGTTGTTACAAATAATGATGAATTAGCTAAGAAAATAATTAAGCTTAGAGAGCACGGTCAATCCGAAAAATATCATCACGATTCTTTCGGTCATAACTATAGAATGGAGGGAATTCAAGGAGCTGTTTTAGGAGTCAAACTAAAATATCTTGCAGGCTGGACAGATGAGAGAAGAAGAGCCGCAGCAAAGTATAATGAGTTACTCGGTAATATCGAACAGCTATTCGGTGCCTGAAGAATTGCCTGGTTTAAAACATGTATACCATCTCTATGTTGTAAGAGTTAATGGTAAAAGTCTTGAAGAAAGAGAAGAAACAAGAAATAAACTACAATCATTCTTATCGGAAAATGGAATTGCGAATGGACTTCATTATCCAATTCCTTTACATCTTCAAAAATGTTTCAACCATCTTGGGATATAAAAAAGGTGATTTCCCAGTAACTGAAGATTTAGCGCAGTCCGGTTTATCACTGCCGATGTTTCCTGAACTTAAAGATGAACAGATTGAGTACATTGCTTTAAAGATCAAGGAGTTCTTTCAAAAGTAATTTTTGGCTATAGATTATTTCATTTTTAATTTTAACTTATATTCAATAGTTTTTGGCGATAAACTGATTTTGCTATTTATATTGCAAGATTTTTAAAGGTGAAATGTATGAAATTTTATCAATAATTAAAGAAATATTATCCACTAGAAGGAGACATTACTTTGCAAAATAAAAATATTGTAGTTACAGGAGGTGCCGGATTTTTAGGCTCGCACGTGGTACGCCTATTACTTGAAGCACGAAACAAAGTAACGATATTGGACGACTTTTCGCATGGAAAAGAGTTGCATTTAAAGGGAATTGCTGACAATCCAAATCTTAATATAATAAAGGGAGATATAACAAATTTAGATGACGTAACTAAAGCATTTGAAAATTGCCAGATCGTCATTCATTTAGCTGTTCTGGATTTACGACAATCCATTAAAGAACCGGAAAGAGTGAATGACGTTGTTGTTAATGGAACCCTGAATTGCCTAAACGTTGCACGTAAAAATAACTATTGAACTATTTGTTAATTGTTCTTCATCTGAGGTATTTGGAACCGCACAATATATTCCAATGGATGAAAAACATCCTTTATTACCCGAAACACCCTATGCTGCATCAAAAGTTGCACAAGATATGTACACCTTTAGTTTTGGCAGAACTTATGGGTTACCCTGGACCACAGTACGACCATTTAACATGTACGGCCCAAACTCTCATTGGCAGGGATTCAGGGGTGAATTGATACCAAAGATGATTGTTAGAGCGATGAATAAGAATCCTTTGGTTATTTTTGGTGAAGGAAATCAAACAAGAGATTTTATTTATGTTGAAGACGCAGCTAAGGGACTAATTGAAATTGCTAATAATAAAAACTCTCTTTACAAATCCATTAATATTTGTACCGGTAAAGAAACAAGTATAAGAAAAATAGCTGAAGCAATTTGCAATGAGTTTTCACTCGATCCAAAAGACTATATCCAAAAGCAAGCTCCACGTCCTGGTGATGTTATGAGACATTTAGGTGATAATTCCAACTTTGAACAACTAACCGGTTATCTGCCTAAAACAACTATTGAAGAAGGTATTAACAAGACCATATCCTGGTTTAAAAGCTTGCCATTCACTCCGGAAGAATTACTAAATCAAGAAGTATTAAGAAGCTGGGAGTAAAATATATCTTACAAGGAAAAAAATTTTTAATTACAGGTTCTACCGGACGTTTAGGAAGAGAAATTTGTCTCAGGTTAGAAGAGCTTGATGCAAAAGTGATTCCAATTGTTTTAAAGGGGTATCCCGAATTGCCTAAACGGGTAGAATGGAAATCAACTGTTAAACCTATAAAGATTTATACCAAGGAAGATTTAGAGAAACTTGAAACTCCTGATTATGTAGTCAATTTCCATTGGCAGGTCAATCGCTCCAAGTCTTTTACCGATCAGTTAATTTATGAGATTAATTCAAATATTTATAAACATACATTTTTTTGGGATTGGTTAAAAGAGACACAACCAAAAAAATTTATAAATATTTCTACTATAAGGATATTTAGTGAACTAAATCAAAACCCGGTTTCATCATCTTCTATTCCCAAACCACTTACGCCTTATGGCATAGCAAAAGTAACCGCAGAAAAATATTTTAATGCTGTGTTTCATAAATCTATGACGAAAGTAATTAATATCAGATTAGGTTCCGTTTCGTCCTATGGAGAAGTACCAACCCAATTATTAACTCAGCTTTTTAACAGCATATTTAATAAGAAAAAAATCACTATTAATAAGGGGCATATTTCAAATATTTTGTATATAAATGAGGCAATCGATTTAATAATTAATTCTGCATTATTGGACGATAAAGAGAATTACCTGGTTGTTGGAGATGGGAACTTAAATGAGTTTATAAGCCAAAGATTTGAAGAAATAGCTCAGGGAAAGCTAAATGCTGAATACGTTGACCTTAATCCCGGCACAGTAGATCCAATTTTTATTTCAGACTTAAGTAAATTGCAATCATCCTGGACCAGATCCTATTCTCTAGATTCTATGATTGAACTGATTATAAAATCAAATCTCAGAAGCTCCTCCACTATAGATACAAGAAATCAAATAATGATTGAAAAATCTATAGCTAACTAATTATTATTAACTGTATTCTCCCTAAAAATTAAATTCACTTATATATACCTATTAGTATGCGGTAAAACTACTTTGGAGGGTAGTCAAGTTCACTTTAGGAGGATTCATCAATACCAAAATTAACTTGCCAGAAATAACCTTGGAAAATACTAGGATTTCCTTGTCTCAAATTTGTGGTTAAGGTTATTAGTATTATCTCATTCTGAAACTTCAATTATAATTTATTAGGGTATTTAGTTAGTATTCAAAGCAATTTGATGCTTACGATATGGCATAATTTTAGTTAAATTATTGTTCTACTAACGCTTGATACTATTTACTTAAAGAGGGCATTGTTAATTTTGAGAAGAAATTTTCTATCTAAAAACTTATTCGGAATACTAGACGTCCTGATCGTATTCACTTCTTTACAGATGTCTATGTACTTATTAAGAACCAATAAAGCTTTGGGTTATTTTGAATTTATTGGTGCAACTGTTTTTGAATCAATGGTATTTCTTTGTTTATCATTTTTCTTCTTAATGATATTCCAATACAACGGTTTATATCGGGTTAATATTCTAATCACCAGAGCTGCTCATTTATCAAATTTTCTTAAATCACTATACTATGGTGCGTTAAATATTGTAATTATTTCATTACTTATCCACCCAACAAGTGTAGACTCACGCTATATTATCTTTGTATTCTTACTTATAGTCATACCGAGCTTCTATGTTTTTAGAATTGAATTGATGAGAACTCTATTTACCAAATTGAGTATGACTAGCTTTAAACGTAATGTTTTGATCTTGGGCGATGGAAAATCAGGTAAGATGCTTGCAAGTAAATTAATGTTTGAAAATCCTATTGGGCTAGACATTATCGGTTTTATTGATGATACTAAAGATATTGGGGACGAGATAGTAAGCGGCAAAAAGGTTATTGGTCACTTTAGTCATATTAAAGAAATTATTGAGCAAGATAAGATAGATGAGTTAATTATTGCTGAAGATAAAAGAGGAAATGAAGAATTACTTGATTTAATTGATAGTTGTAAAAAATTTAATGTGAGTTTAAAAGTAACTTCTGAATTGTTCGACGTGGTAGGGGAAAAATTGGCCACTGAGAATTATGTTAATATTCCTGTTATTGATGTTTCCCCACATTATAATAACAAACTTACTTACACTGCAAAGCGAGGAATGGATATATTTATGTCAGTTTTTGCTTTGATCTTTATTGCTCCATTAATGATATTAATTGCTGCATTGATTAAACTTACTTCTCCTGGTCCTATATTTTTCAAACAAAAAAGAGTGGGTTACTACGGTACGGAATTTGATATTTACAAGTTTCGTTCAATGAAAGTACAAGCAGGTGAAGATGAAGCTAGAAAATTGCAAATGTTTAATTTTATGAATGATCAATCCGGGGAAATTAAAACAAAAGTTGTGAATGATAGTAGAATCACTTGGATTGGAAGTCTTATTAGAAAAACTTCCCTGGATGAGCTTCCTCAATTATTTAATGTTATTAAAGGTGACATGAGTTTAGTTGGACCAAGACCTTGTTTACCGTATGAATATGACCTCTATCCTGAATGGCAAAAAAGAAGAGTGAATGTACTTCCTGGATGTACTGGCGTTTGGCAGATCTGGGGCAGGAGTTCTACTTCATATAAAGATAGCGTTGTTCTCGATCTATATTACATTAACAATATGTCGCCGTGGTTTGATCTGCAATTACTTTTCCAAACTATTCCTGTAATGATTAACAGCCAGGGGAGCCAAGTAACTTAATTCACAATAAATCACTGTATTTATTTTTTAACTCTAGAGGTTAATTATGAAAGTTGGGGTGATCGGTCTCGGATATTGGGGGCCAAATTTAGTAAGAAATTTTCTTGCACATAAAGATGTAAAAAAAGTTATTGCATGTGATGTTCGAGATGAGAGACGTTCGTTTATAAAAGATAAATTCCCCGCTGCAGCTCTTGAAAGTGATTGCGCAAAAGTAATTGAGGGGGATTGCGATATAGTCGTCATTGCCACACCAGTAGATACTCACTACACTCTTGGTAAAAAAGCACTTGAAGCAGGAAAACATATCTGGGTTGAAAAGCCATTTACTTCAACATCTGCTGAAGCAGAGGCCTTGATAGAACTTGCCGAGAAAAAAAATCTTAAGATCTTTGTCGATCATACATTTATTTATAATGGCGCAGTTAGAAAGATAAAAGAACTTGTTGATAAGGGTGAACTTGGCAATGTTATTTACTTTGATTCTGAAAGAATAAATCTTGGGTTATTCCAGAGAGATGTAAATGTTATTTGGGATTTGGCTCCGCACGATTTATCCATAATGAATTATCTCCTGGCTTCTCATCAGATAAAAGCATTAAGTGCAAACGGAATAGCCAACTACAATGGAAAAGAAAACCTTGCACACCTGTGTATTTATTTTGAGGACAACTGCTTTGCTCATTTTCATGTAAACTGGGTATCTCCTGTTAAAATTAGAAGAATGATCGTTGGGGGAGATAAAAAGATGCTGGTTTATGATGATATGGAAAACTTTGAGAAGATAAAGGTTTATGATAGTGGGGTGGAATTCCCTACTGCTGAGAGTATTCACCAGGCCTTAGTTCAATACCGAATTGGCGATATGTTCTCACCGAAAATAAACCAGACTGAAGCATTAGCACTTGGTGCAAATGAATTCATTACTGCCATAAACGAAAACAGAACACCTCTAACAAGTGGGACTGATGGTTTAGCAGTAGTAAGAATTCTAGAGGCATCTAACAAATCGCTTCAAAATATGGGAGAAATTGTTGAATTAAATTCTCTTACTCTTGTATAGAATACTTCCTTATTATTTATTTTTCATACAAAAATTCTGATGGATAAGAAAAACATAAATAATGTTACATTGGGTAAAAACGTAAAGATTTTTGACTTCGTAAATCTTTACGGATGTACAATTGGTGACGATACAAAAGTTGGAACGTTCGTTGAGATTCAGAAAAATGCAACCATTGGCAAGAATTGTAAAATATCTTCCCATACATTTATTTGTGAAGGGGTGCATATTGAAGACAATGTATTTGTTGGGCACAATGTTACTTTTATTAACGATAAGATACCTAAATCTGTGAATGAAGACGGTTCGATGCAATCTGAAGAAGATTGGAAAGTGGTTGAGACCTATATTAAAAAAGGAGCATCTATCGGATCTTCGGCAACTATTTTATGTGGAATTACAGTAGGTGAAAAGGCCATTGTTGGCGCAGGTGCAGTTGTAACAAAAGATGTCCCCGCAAATTCTGTGGTCGCTGGTGTTCCGGCTAAAGTTATTAGAAAACTGAAATGATCATAAAAAAACCGGATGTATTTTCCGGTTCTATAATACTTATACTATTAAATAATTATAACTAAGTCAGAAGTTGTAGCATAAAAAAGGTTAAGGAGAAAAAGTAAAGAGAACCAAGAACAAATTTTATCTTTCCACCCAACTTGCCATTAACAGTAAAACCTATTTTTTTTTCTTTCAGATTTGTTAGAGTCTCAATTCCAGATTTTTCTGAGAGAATATTGACCCGATAATCATTAGTTAAAGGATAATTCAAATTATTCATTATCAGTACTCACTCTATGATTATTGCTGTTTTATCTTAGAATTAAGCTATAAGAATTATACCAATATCAATCTATTATTTTTACATAAAATACGTGTGATAATAAAAGAATTTGTAGAATTTACCGGTAATAATAAAAGTAGATTTCTCAAAAAAAAGAATTTAAGTTTCCTCAATTCTTATTCTTCGGCAATAATTTCTATTCTACGGTTTCGTATTCTACCTTCTTCGGTTTTGCTATCAGCAATCGGAAAGTTATCGCCCATACCGAATACCTGGAAGTTTTCTCTATTCAATCCCCCAAAGTATGTGAAATACTCAAGTACGGCTTTTGCGCGATCTAATGATAAATTTCTTAAAAATCTTTTATTTCCATTTGAATCCATATGCCCCTCTATTCGCCACTTTGCATCAGGAAACTTTTGTAGTTGAATTATAACTTCATCCAGATATTTTTTCCCCTCTACCATTATCATTGCCGAATTTGGTGAGAAGATATCATCACCCATTAAAATTAATTTTCCTTCGCTAGTAATCTCTTCCTTATCAGGACATCCATCTTCATCCTCAAATCCATCAAAATCTTCAGCTTCATTTGGGCACTTATCATAAATATCCAGAATACCGTCGCCATCATTATCGAGATCAGGACATCCATCCCCATCTTCAAAACCATCATAGTCTTCAGCTTCAAGTGGACATTTATCAGCGGCATCTAAAATACCATCAGCGTCATTATCAGGATCAGGGCATCCATCTTCATCTTCAAATCCATCATAGTCTTCTGGCTCATCAGCACACATATCTGCTGAACCTTTTATTCCGTCGTTATCCGGATCATTATTAATGAATGGAGAGAATGAGACCCCAACGAGTATTGTAGTGTAGGAATCATTTGAATATGCGGCTGCGACATCATCAAGATAATCCGTTTGTGGGAAATATTGTATTGCAGAAGCGTTTACGCTTACTTTATCGCTAACAAAAATTTTAATACCAGCTTCTACATTGTATGCAATTGTGTTTTTGGTATAAAGATTAGCTGCGTTTCCTGGTGCAGGTTGACCCTGGCCATCTGTTGGATCAAACCACATACTTGATGCCCCACCAGATAAATAAGGCATAACTACCTTATCAATCAAAATACCATATGTTATGGCTAATCCTAGCGAAAAATTACCTGTGCTGAATTTAGGAGGAATTTCTACAGGTCCTATTTGTGTTGAAATTGTTCCTCTTGAATCCTCACCTGTTACCTGATCATAACCTAAATTAAGTTTTAAACCAAAATAGTGAATAGAGTTTGTCTTGAAGAAATATTCTCCTGTTCCTCTTAGAGCATATCCAATTTTTGAGGTTTCATAGTCAGTCTGGGGAAGTGTAATTCCTGCACCAAGTCCAAAAATCACTGTATTCTGAAATAATTGATTTTCCGATGCAGATGCTTGGGGATGGATTTCAGAAAATGTCATTAAAAGAATTAAACCTAGACCGAATATGAAGAACCTGATCGGATTAGAATAATTGTATAGAATTTTCACAATTAATGCCCTATTGTAATTAATAAGTTGCAAACATTACTGTATTAATTTAATTCATATACAAATCTTATGCGAATTTTATTTTCAAAATGAGTCTGCAAAAAGATTGATTTTGGCCCGAAAATGGATAATGTTGTCAGCATAAAATAATCGATATGTAATTGCTACATTTAGATACATGTTATTTGTTTAATTTAATTACGAATTATAAATAGACAATTTAATAAACTACTATAAAGAATAGGAGTGAAAATGTTCGACACCAGCATCTATACAAACAGAAGAAGAATATTAAAGGAAAAATTTGATTCAGGTTTGATTTTGTTTTTAGGAAACGAAGAAAGCCCAGCAAACTACACCGCAAACACTTACAATTTTAGACAGGATAGTTCTTTCCTTTATTATTTTGGAGTTGACAGACCTGGATTTGCGGCTACGATTGATATTGATAATAATCTTGAAACTCTTTTTGGAAATGATAGTTCAATAGATGAAATAGTTTGGACAGGCCCCCAGCCTACTGTAAATGATCATGCTGAAATAGTGGGAGTTAAGCGAGCGACATCAACTGAAAAGCTAAATGAACAAATAATTGGTGCAATAAAAAAAGGTAGGAAAATTCACTTTCTTCCACAGTACCGACTTGAAAATATCATGAAACTTTCCTCAATAAGCGGATTGAAAGTTAATAATGCAAATGACTATGCCTCGGAGAAATTAGTAAAAGCAGTTGTAACTCAAAGATCAATAAAATCTAGTGAAGAGATTTCGGAATTAGATGAAGCTGTTGACATTGCATCAAAAATGCATCTTGCTGCTATGAAAATGGTGAAACCAGATACTGATGAAAGAAAGATTGCTGGAATGATTGAAGGTATTGCACTTTCACTTGGATATGGACTCTCATTCAGACCGATAGTTTCAATTAAAGGCCAAACTTTGCACAACCCTTATTATGAAAACAAAATGAAAGCCGGAGACTTGCTTGTAAATGATTCCGGTGCTGAGAGTAAACTACATTATGCGAGTGATATTACAAGAACAATTCCTGTCGGCGGTAAATTCAGTGATCTGCAGAAAGAAATTTATTCGATTGTACTTAAAGCCGAAACTAATGCAATAGATTCGGTAAAACCCGGAATCACAAATAAAGAACTTCATCTTGCGGCAGCAAAAGATATTGCATCAGGTTTAACTGAAATTGGATTGATGTTTGGCAATCCAGAAGAGGCTGTTGCTGCTGGTGCTCATACTTTATTTTTCCCTCACGGTTTGGGACATATGCTTGGTCTTGATGTTCATGATATGGAAGGACTTGGAGAAGAGTACGTTGGTTATGACGAAACCGTTAATCGAAGTGATGAATTTGGATTGAAGTACTTACGACTTGCAAAAACTCTTCAGCCAGGATATGCGTTTACTATTGAACCTGGAATCTATTTCATTCCTGAATTGATTGATACGTGGAAGGCCCAGAACAGATTTCCAGAATTTATTAATTATGATATGTTAGAAAACTATTCAAACTTTGGTGGAATAAGGATAGAGGATGATGTTTTAGTCACTGAAGATGGAAACAGAGTTCTGGGTTCAAAGCCAATTCCAAAATCTGTAGAAGAAGTTGAAGCGATAGTTGGAAAGTAATTATTTATGAGCCCGGGTTATCCGGGCTTTATTATTACAATGTTTTTCTTATTTACTCCCCACCGGTGTATGTTCAATTGCAAATTCACGTCCAACTTTTAGTGCATCCAAATTTAGCTGAACAATCTTCTCTCCTTTTCTTCCAAAAATCTTTTCGATTCCAATTTCAAGACTTTCATACGGAATATCAAGAAACGGTGATGCTGCACCAAGCATAACCATATTTGATGAACGCGGAGATTTTATTTGTCGGGCTAATTTCATCAGCATTTATTGCAATTTGGTGAGGCAGCATTTCTATTTCAGCAAGAACCTCTTTCATATCAGGATAATCCGGTATGTTTGCAAAAGGGGTTGTATTTGTTACAAGCCAACCATTTTCTGAAAGCCAGGGCAAATAGCGAAGTGATTCCATCGGCTCAACAGAAATAATTAAATCTGCTTTGCCTAGAGGAATTAGGTCACTGGCAATTTCTTTTTCTGATATTCTTAGATGAGATTGAACAGCTCCACCACGTTGACTCATTCCGTGAACTTCTGCCTGTTTTAAGTGAAGATGATTTTCAAGTGCTGCCATTCCAATTGTTGCAGCTATTGAGAGGATTCCCTGCCCTCCAACTCCTGATAAAATTATATCTGATTTCATTGTGAAACCTCCTCCACATTAACTTTTCTTTCCTTCTTATTCTTCGCGACTGCCTGCACAATGCACTCTCTTCTTGGAATAATAACTGATACACCTTCATAAACTATTTCTTCGCGTAAAGCTTTAACCAATTCTTCGTGATATTTAGGTAATGGAGTAAGAACTTTCACATGCTCAGGTTTAACACCAAGACCAACGCAAATATCCTCCAATCTTCCTGTTGCGTGAGATGCTTGTCCACCAGTCATCGCAGTTGTTGAATTATCTGAAATTATAATCGTTACTGGCGTGTTTTCATAAACACAGTCAAGCAAAGCAGTCATTCCACTATGAGTAAAAGTTGAATCGCCGATGACTGCAATAGAAGGACGAACACCTGCATCCGCTGCACCTTTTGCCATCGTAATAGATGCGCCCATATCAACACAAGAATTAATCGAATTCCACGGAGGAAGTGCACCAAGTGTGTAGCAGCCAATATCAGAAAAAACTTTTTGCTTACCAAATTCTTTCATTGTTTCGTTAAGTGCATTATAAATATCCCGATGACTGCATCCCGAACAAAGTTCAGGTGGACGATTTGCGACAACTTTAGGAACCGGTAAACCCTGTTTCACTTCTTTACCTAATGCCCTGGCTACAATGTCGGGATTTAGTTCTCCGTCACGAGGGATGGTTCCATTTAATCTTCCAATAATTTTTGAATTAATATTCAAAAATCCTCTTAACTGCTCTTCAACAAATGGATACCCATCTTCAAGAACAAGTACTTTATCACATTCATCAACTATCTTTTCAACTTTAGTAAAAGGTAGAGGATATTGGTTAATCTGAAGAATAGGATGAGGACAACTCTTCGACGGATAGTTTTCTTTCAAATAATTAAAAGCAATTCCACAGGCAATTATCCCAAGGGATTTGTCTCTTCCAGGAAAATAAGAATTGTACACAGATTGTTCGGATTCCTGTTCAATCAACGATTGAATTGACAGCAATCCTTTATACCGCTTTCTCGCATTAAAGGGAAGAAGTACATACTGCAACGGATCTTCAGGATAGGTCAGAGCATTTTCATTTTTGACTTCCCTTCTTTCGACTCCCGAACGTGAATGAGAAAGCCGCGTAGTAATTCTTATTAACACAGGAATCTTAAACTTTTCCGAAAGTTCAAAACCATCATAAGCCATATCGTACGCTTCCTGTTGATTTGCTGGTTCAAGAATGGGAATCATCGCAAACTTTCCGAAGAAGCGCGAGTCCTGTTCATTTTGTGATGAATGCATTGACGGATCATCAGCAACTGTAACAATCAACCCACCATTCACACCTGTAATTGCAGAATTGATAAAAGCATCAGCAGCAACATTTAATCCTACGTGTTTCATACAGACCATTGTACGTTTTCCGGCATAACTCATTCCAAGCGCAGCTTCCATTGCCGTCTTTTCATTCGCAGACCATTGTCTGTGAAGGTTTCTTTCAAGCGCAGTTTTATTATGTTGAACGTATTCTGTTATTTCTGTGGAAGGTGTACCAGGGTAAGCATAAACGCCAGACATTCCCCCATCGATAGCACCCTGAGCAATTGCTTCGGCACCGAGAAGTAGTAATTTTTCCATAATTCCCTCTTTGTTTGCTTTTAGATAAAAGCCTTCCGAACAAGTCGGAAAAAGCAAATATTTCTACTCGAAAAATAAGCAAATCACCTCTAAGTCGTAAGGAAAACCGATTATAAAAAGTGTCTTTTATAACTCAAAATTATATTTTTTCTTGTATGGAAGAAGTCGCGGATTATCCGGAGATTTTTTTACTAATTCAAAGAATAGTGATTTTTCCTTTTCGCTTTGTCCGGTATCAGAATAAAAGTCAAGTAAATTGATTTGTGGAGTGATATAATTCGGAAAATATTTTTTAACCTTTTCAGATTGCTCAATAGCTTTAGTAAAATTCTTCATTGAGTAGTATGAACTCGCAATGTTGCGCATAATTATGGGATTAAATGGTGCAAGTTCCTGTGCAGAAAGGTTATTTGTTAAAGCCTCAGAATATCTTCCAAGGTATGAATTGGCAATACCTCGGTAATAATTAATTGGTTGCTTTGAAGCATCAAACGGATAAAACATTTCGGAAATTTTTTCGAGTCTATCAAACATCAAAGGATATTGTCCTCTGTCTTTTAAGAATATAGATTCTCCAAATAATAATTCTGATTTTAGCTTGATGTATGAAGTGCTGCCGCCGATAATTATTAAGAACAATAGTGCCCATTTCAGATACTTGAATTTAAAACTTATAGTTTGTTTTTTCATTCCTTTGAAGCTGATCAATGCTATCCCTGCAACAACGACTGAAAGAAAGAAGGATGAAAATTTGTGATTAGGAAACGCAACGAGAGAATAAGCAAATGTTATCAAAAATGTGAGCAGCAAAGGAAAATATTTTTCGTTGTGTTTGATGCGCTTCAGCAGTAAGTATGCAATCAAAATACATATCAACAAAAAAGTTAGTGATGCCATAATCCCATTCTCGGCAAAAAGCTCGAGAAAATCATTATGAGCATGAATGCTATGAACGTGAGTTACATTTTCATCATTGAAATAATCACCATTGTATTTGGGATAACAACCGCTCCATTTATATAAACCAACACCCACTAAAGGTTCCTCTATAATCATTTGAATTGAGGCGTTCCAAAAACTCAATCTGAGTACGTTGCTTTTAAATTCAGAATCAAAAAAAGTGCTGGCAGTGGTTTGAAGATCAGGTCGTTCAGTTCCTTTTACAGGAAATAAAGAAATTAAAAATGAAGTTAAGAGAACAGTAAGAATTTGAGTTATCGATTTTAGTTTACTTCCCTTTTCTTTCTTCAGGAGAATGATGATGATATATAAAATTGCAACAACAACTAAAATTATTATTCCAGAACGATTTCGGGTGAATAATAAAAATGAAACATTTATCACCGCTGCTATAAATAAGTAAACTTTTTTTTCTTTTGATATAGATTCTTTCAAGATCAAAATGAACGGAAGTGCAGAAAGTAGATACTCAGCGGCAAAGCTTCTGTGCCCAAGCGTTGATCCCGGAGGAATAATGGACGGTAATTGCAACACTTTAATCTGAAAAATTTCCAACACACCAATAATGCTGAATGTTGTTGAAATAATTACCACAGAATAAGAAACAGTTTTGAGGAATTTATCCTCACCCAGAATGACGAATAGAATTGCAGACTGAAGAAGTATTGACAGCGGGATGGTCAAGTCACTTAATTTAAGAACCAGCAGAGAAGATGACCCGTTAATGAAACAAGTTAAAAAAGTGAATGGAAAAAGGATCATTAGCAATAAAAGTAGTTTATTCAATTGAATACTTTTTTCGATTTTAACTTTCCTAACATAAACAAGAAATAAGAGCAGAGAAGCTGCGAAGAAAAACACTCTTTGAACAACATCCATTTCATGCACCAGAACTGAATAAGTAACAGGAGAAATGAATGTTATCCCGAACAGTATGCTCAATCCGCCTTGTTTATCTTTCTTCTTCATAAAAGTTAATTTATTCTTGAAATAAATATAGAAAATGCAGCCTATTATTAACTATTGAGTCAGTCAAGGACACTTGAGAACTTTAGTAGAATTTTCTTAACTTAATAACAGGATTAGTAAGACCTCTTTAAGAAACATAATTTCAAGAAATATTTTGGAAGACACATTAAATTTGAGTCAACTCAGACGCGGCATTATTCGCACTCTCGCTTACTACGATATTTTTTCTTATCCGCTAACTGCCGCTGAAATTTATTATAATCTAGGAAACAATCACACAAGCCTGGAAGAAATAAAAAGAGAATTAGTCAATCTGACTTCAAACAATTTGATCTTTTGCAAAGGTGATTACTTTCTGTTAAATGATGATGAAAATTATGTCCTTCGTCGAAGAAAAGGTAATGAACTTGCAGAGAAAAGATTAAAAACAGCAAGAAAGGTATCTGGTTTCATTTCAAGGTTTCCGTTTATTAGGGGAATTCTACTTTCCGGCTCAATATCGAAAGGATTTATGGACGAAGATTCAGACATTGATTATTTCGTAATAACTCACCCGGACAGGGTTTGGTTTTCAAGACTCATGCTCATGCTATTTAAGAAATTATTCCTATTCAACTCCAAAAAGATTTTCTGCATAAACTATTTTATTGATTCGGAAAAACTGGAAATAGAGGAAAAAAATATATTCACAGCCACTGAAATAGTAACTCTGCTTCCAACTTTTGGTAAAGTTATTTATGAGGAGTTCTACGCAAAGAATTCCTGGGTTAAACAGTTCTATCCTAATTATCCGAAGCGGAATACTGATGAGGTACTAGATAGGAAAAACGGAATTATTAAATCGTTGCTCGAAAAAATTCTTGGGAAAAAGTTTGGCGATAAAATCGATGATTTTGCTATGACAATATTCGATAAATTCAATAGGAAAAAATACAAGAATTACGATAAGGAAGAATTTCAGGTCGCTTTTAAATCATCAAAGAAAGAATCCAAGCACCATCCAAAATTTTTTCAGAAAACGGTTTTAGAGGAATTTAATCGAAGGATTAGATCGCTAGAGAACAGACTAAACATTCCGCTTTAAATTATATGAAAAAAATTCTTTTCACACATTCATATTTCTATCAATTCGATCCAAAACAATGGAATACAAAACAGCCTTATCCTCCGCTTGGTACTATTTACGCTGCTGCTGTAATGCGTGAAGCTGGTAATCAGGTTTCATTGTTTGATACAGCATTGATTGATTCTCCTGAAAAAATAATTTCAGTAATTGAAAAGGAGAAGCCCTCTTACCTGGTCATCTATGATGATGGCTTCAACTATTTAACAAAAATGTGTCTTACAAATATGCGTGAGGCTGCATTCAGGATGGCTGAGATAGCGAAAGAAAAAGGAATTACAGTAATAGCTTCCAGCTCAGATGCCGCAGATCATTATGAAAAATATCTTGAGCACGGAGTTGACTTTGTTATTATTGGCGAAGGTGAAATAACTCTAAAGGAACTAATTGTCTCCCTGGATAAAGGTGAGACAAAGTATAATCATATTGATGGATTGGCTTATAAAAAGAACGAAAGAATAACACGAACTTCTGCAAGACAAATAGTTAAAGAGCTTGATTCATTCCCTATGCCTGCCTGGGATTTGATTGATATTTCATCTTACCAAAAAATCTGGCTTGAAAGTCACAGTTACTTATCACTCAACATCGCCACAACACGGGGCTGTCCGTTTAAATGTAATTGGTGCGCAAAACCTATTTATGGTAACAAGTACAATTCCCGTTCACCCCAAAAAGTAGTTGGGGAAATTGAGTATTTAATGAAGAATTTTAATGTAAACCATTTTTGGATGTGCGATGATATTTTTGGTTTGAAACCCGGCTGGGTTCAGGAGTTCAGAGATATTGTAAAATCAAAAGAGCTGAAATTCAGATATAAAATTCAGTCAAGAGCTGATTTACTTCTTCAGGAAGATACTATTGCAGCACTTTCTGAATCAGGTGCGGAAACGGTTTGGGTTGGTGCAGAATCTGGCTCTCAAAAAATTCTTGATGCAATGGATAAAGGAACAACAGTTGAACAAATTTATACGGCAACGAATCTTCTGAAAAAGAATGGAATCCGAGCAGCTTTCTTTTTACAATTTGGATACCTCGGGGAAGAGAAAGAAGATATTGATAAAACGATCAATATGGTGCTGGATTTAATGCCTGACGAGATTGGTATTTCGGTTTCCTATCCCCTGCCCGGAACTAAATTCTATGAAAAAGTAAAATTACAGTTAAAAGAGAAAACTAATTGGACGGATTCAGATGAACTGGTTTTAATGTACAAAGGAACTTTTTCCCCTTCGTATTATAAAAAACTTCACCGGTACGTCCACAAAGTTTATAGGCGAAAACAGAGTTTTTCCAATCTTAAAAATCTCTTTTTAAATCCGTCTGGCATTAACAGAACAAAGCTTCGTTCTGCTGCCGCTTTAACTTACTATTCCCCGATGGCTCTTCTTGACTCTTTCCAACTTAAAAGATTAGAAAAAATTAGTTGATGCAGCAAGCATTCGACACAATTGCAGAAGAGTACGATACTTCCTTTACTCACAGCATTATTGGAAGAGCACAAAGGGAAATAGTATGGAGCTATCTTGAGAAGACTTTACCTAAAAATCTGAATATTCTTGAATTGAACTGCGGAACCGGTGAAGATGCATTATGGTTTGCAAAAAAAGGTCACAAAGTTCTGGCTACAGACATTTCTGAGAAGATGCTTGAGATAGCTAATCAAAAAATCACTAATGCTGGATTTGGTTCAAGTGTTCAGACTTTGCAGATTGATATTAAAGATATTGCTGAGGTTCAAATCAAAGAAAATTTTGATTTGATTTTTTCAAACTTCGGTGGTATTAACTGTTTAACTTTTAACGATTTTTTCAAGTTGTCCGTTTTACTTGATAATTTGTTAAAACCTGGTGGAAGGTTAATTACGATAATTATGCCTGAGTTTTGTTTGTGGGAAATGATTTACTTTACTCTAAAATTAAATTTGAAAAAAGCATTCAGAAGATCCTCAACTAAAGGTGTTAAAGTAAAACTAATTGACAGGGAAATTATTACATATTATTATTCTCCAATTATAGTAAGAAAAATATTTTATAAAGAATTTGAGCAAGTGGGATTAAAACCTGTCGGTTTTTTTATTCCGCCATCTTATCTTGAAAATTTCTTTTCATCAAAGGATAAAATTTTTAATATTATTAAGCGACTCGAATCATACATTTCTGATTGGTCAATTCTATCTTCTTATTCCGATCATTTTTTAATTGACCTCAAGGTTAAAAAATGAATTTGATTTTAACCCACGGTTATTTTCTGAATGACGACCCTGCTGAACAAAGGATAATGAAACCTTATTCCCCGCTTGGAATTCTTTACATATCAGCTTATTTAAAAGAAAACGGATTTGACAATAAAATTTTTGATACGACTTTCTCTTCAAAAAGTGAATTGAAAAACTATTTAATTGAGGAGAAGCCGGACTACATTGCTATATATGTTAACCTTATGACCAAGTTGAATGTTCTCGAAATTATAAGGTTTATCAAATCAAATGAATCAATCAATAAAGCAAAAATTATTCTTGGCGGACCAGAAATAAGATACAATGCTTCTGATTTGCTGGAACATGGAGCAGATTTTGTGGTTATTGGAGAAGGTGAGGAAACCACTCTGGAGCTAATCACCAAACTTGAAATGAAGAATGGATCTGATTATAAAAATATCAAAGGCATTGGTTTTAAAGATAGCAGCGGAAAAATAACTTTCAATGCGGAGAGAACATTAATTTCCGACATTGATTCCTTACCAATGCCGAATCGAAATGGAATAAATATTGGTAATTACCAGGCAGCATGGAAAAAACGTCATAAACTTGATGCCGTTTCTGTTAGCACAATGAGAGGTTGCCCTTACACTTGCCGATGGTGCAGCCGAGCTGTGTATGGTTTATCTTACCGGAGAAGGTCACCTAAAAAAGTTGTTGAAGAACTCCTGCAGATTAAAGGAGAATATAACCCCGATACAATATGGTTTGTTGATGATGTTTTCACAATCAGTCATAAATGGCTATCTGGTTTTAATGAAGAATTGAAAAAGAATAGCCTGAAAATAAAATATGAGTGCATTACCCGTGCTGACAGAATGAACGAAAATGTGATTAAGACAATGAAAGAGTCCGGTTGTTTTAGAGTTTGGATTGGTGCAGAAAGCGGATCACAAAAAATAATTGATGTAATGGATAGAAGAGTAAAAGTAGAAAAAGTCCGAGAGATGATACAGCTATCCAGAAAATATGGAATTGAAGCCGGAACATTTATTATGCTTGGATATCCTGGTGAAACTGAACGAGATATCGAAGAAACAATTAATCATCTTAAAAAATCTAATCCTGATTATTTTACAATCACTGTTGCGTATCCGATCAAAGGAACAGAATTTTTTGAAGAAATCGAAGCGAATCAGCTGAATGCTTTCGAGTGGGAAAAACAATCTGACAGAGATAGAGACTTTGTTAGAACTTATCCAAAAAGATATTACGTTTACGCCGTTCGCCGTGTTGTTAACGAAGTTATGTTTCACCAGAAAATAAATAACGGATCAATCGGATCTAAAGTATTAAAACTAAAATTAAAATCTTATGCTGCTAAAGCTGGAATGTTGTGGATACGAAAATCGAAATGGATAACTTCAAATTAAATCCTGCCGTCCTTCGTGATGGTGTATATATTCTCACTGAGATAAATAATGAATTCGAATCTATTTATCTGAAGGTCCGAGAGAACGAAAAAAGAATATATGCTGATGATGAATTAATAAACCTCCCCTTCCCTTCTAACAATATTCCCCACAAAAAAGAATGGAACATCAGAGCTAAATCGTATAATCGATTCAAGGAATATTTGAGACAAAAAAAAGATAATTTAAACATCCTTGATCTCGGCTGTGGTAATGGCTGGTTCTCAGGTCAGCTTTCAAAATCACTCAATCACTATTTTTATTGTGTGGATGTTAACCTAACTGAATTAACGCAAGGCGGAAGAGTTTTCAATTCTAACCAGATAAAATTTATTTGTGCAGATTTATTTACAGCTGATATCCCTAAAACTTTTTTTGACGTTGTAATAATTAATGCTGTTGTTCAGTACTTTCCTGATTTTAAAAAACTATTTAACCATATCTTTACTCTATTGAGACCTAATGGTGAGATTCACATTATTGATTCTCCTGTTTATAAATCTGCTGAGGCTGAAAATGCAAGACATCGGACAATGGATTATTATTCATTGATGGATAATGAGGAAATGGCAAAACATTACCATCATCACACCTGGGATAAACTATCGAGCTATAGTTATAAAATACTTTACGATCCCCGTTCATTTGTGAAAAGATTAAAAAGAATATTATCAATTAAAGACTCCCCTTTTCCCTGGATAAGAATTAAGAAATGAGTTCCAGCAAACATATACTCTTTTTAGTTCCGGGTTTTCCTGCAGATGAAAATGATTTTAATTGCATTCCCCCATTTCAGGATTTTTTAAAAAAATTTATTACGGAATATCCTTCAACAAAAATCTCTGTGATAGCTTTTCAATATCCTTATCAAAATAATAATTATGAGTGGAATGGAATAAATATCATACCTCTTGGAGGAAAAAATATAAGACTCAAAAAGCTTTTCATTTGGTTAAGGACAATTCGAGAAGCGGAAAGAATTCATAATTCTACTAATATTGATGTTGTTCATTCTCTTTGGGTCGGTGAATGTGCGATGATAGGAAATATTTTATCAAAGAAGTTTGGATGTCAACACATTTGCACACTTATGGGGCAAGACGTAAAACCCTTCAACATTTATTTGAAAATAATTAAAAACAGTAAAACTAAATTTGTTGCCTTGTCAAACAATCAGTCTGAATTATTCTTCGAGCTTACAAACAGAAAAGCTGATAAAATTATTCATTGGGGTATTGATGATCAAAAACTAAGCTGCCAAGAAAGAGATATTGATTTGCTGGGGGTTGGTTCACTTATCCCTTTGAAAAATTACTCACTATTTATAAAGACAATAGACGAAATTATGAAAACAACTCCCTCATTAAAATGTAAGCTTGTTGGAACCGGTTTCGAATCATCAAAATTAAAAACGATGGCAGAAACTAAAGGATTAGAAAAAAACATAGAATTCACGGGCTTAATAGATCGAAAAGAAATTTTTAAGTTGATGCAAAGAAGTAAAATCTTAGTTCATCCATCAAAGTTTGAGGGTTCAGGATTCGTTTTTGCAGAAGCTCTGGCAAATGGAATGAATATAATTTCTTTTAACGTTGGTTATGCACAGAAACATCCAAAATGGTCAATTGCAAATGATGAACAGGATTTTAAAATTATTGCAGAAAGACTACTCAATAGTGAGTTGAACTTTGAACTTGTTAACCTCTTCCCATTACAGGAATCAGTCGACCAATACGCTACGCTCTATGGGATTTCATCGATCTAATTCTCAATTAAACTTTCATAAAATATTTTAGCTTTCTTCGCGATTAATGGAAAGCTCAGATTATCGGTGAACAAATTTAATGTCTCTTTCGATCCCACTTCCACCGACCTGGAAATAGTTTCTTTTGCTTTCGTATAAAATGATTCCGCATCACCGCATTTCCATAATCCACCGATTTGTCCTTTGTTTGTTATTGTTCTGAAAGATGGAATATCGGTAACAATTGGGATAACTCCACACGACATCGCTTCTACCAGACTGTAACCTGAGCCTTCATAATGGCTACCAAGGACAAAGTAGTCTGCACTATTGTAATAACTTTCCATTTCCTTATAATCGATAAATCCAAGAAGTGTGACTGATTTCTTCAATAATAGGTTTTTCTCAATGAATGATAAAACTTGTTGCTTTAGCAGATTGTCAGAAAAAATCATATAAAGTTGAGCCTCTGGAAAATCATTTAAAAGTTTTAAGAAACCGGAAAGAACTGTAATCGGATCTTTATTTTCATTTAACCTACCAACCCATAAAAGAATAGGATTGCCGGTCAGTCCGGTTTTTCTTCTCATTTCATTTCTATCCCCAACAGTAAAATTTGATGAGCCTTCCATTATTTCTGAATACTTTTTTCCTGAAGGAATTTTCTTGTCGCTCAGCCACTCATGATAAATTTCTGCTGAAGAAAAGATAAATCCATCAACCGTGGATGAAAAATATTTGATTAAAAATCGTTTAACTGGGTTTCTTGGATTTTCTGCGTGATGTTGAATTACAACCTTTGAATGCGGACACTTACTTTTTAACAGGTATGCCTGGTAAGTATAATTAAAACTATTTACGTGAATTATATCGTGTTTATCTTCTGCTATTTTTTTATGAAAAGCCGAAGGTGTATTGTACCAATGAAGGTCATGACGAAGAGTATCCTTTACCAGAAAATATTCAACACCATCCTGCTTAAGGATATAATTTTTATCAGACCGATGATAAACCCTTACCTGTAGTCCTAAATTGACTAATGCTTTGCACCATCCATAAATTGTGGGATATTTATCTAAATAATTATCAATTGGTATATCCTTGTCATAGTAGTAATTTACGAATGTAACTTTCATTGATGTAGAGTAATTTTAGTAGGATTTAATAAATTTTCTTTTCCAATTAACTTAAGCAATATTCAGAATACAAGATAAATATGAATAAACATTTACTCAACATTTCCTGTTCAGATGAATAACTGAAAATGAGCAAAGTTTTAATTTTCAATCCAAGAAGTGCAAATTCAAAGCACAGAATTCCAAATTCAATATTGCAGGTTGGTGCATCCATTGAAGGAAAGTATGACTACGTTTTTGTTGATGGAAATCTTGAGAAAGATCCCTGGAAGAAAATATCCGAGTTACCTCGCTACTGGTGAATTTAAATATTTCGGTTGTACTGTTATGCCCGGATTGCAACCTAAACAAGCGATTCCATTCACAAAAAATATAAGAAAAGACTTTCCCGAAGTAATAAATATTTGGGGAGGATACTTCCCTGCTAATCAATATAAAGTAGCACTAAATTCTGGTTATGTCGATTATGTTATTAACGGACCGGGCGATGAAGCATTTCCTCAGTTGCTGGATGCATTAGAACAAAATTCTGATCCTTCTTCAGTAAAGAATCTAATTTACAAAAGAAATAATGAATTCATAAGAACACCAAAAGCAGATCTTTTCGATCAGGATTGTCTTCCACCGATTCCATATGACAGGTTAGACAGCTTTTATCCGATTAAAAATTATCTGGGGAAAACTTTTCTCGGAACAAAAACTGCAGCCTATCATTCAAGCATGGGTTGTCCATTTACTTGTTCTTTCTGTGCGGTTGTTCCAATTTATGAAGCAAGATGGAAAGGAAAATCAGCACCGCTGATTTACAAAGATATCAAGAATCTTAAAGATAAATTTGGTGCAAATGCTGTTGAATTTCACGATAACAATTTCTTTGTATCTGAAAAAAGAACAGTAGAATTTTCTAATCTGATAAAAGATGAAAATATGATCTGGTGGGGTGAAGGAAGGATTGACACAATTCACAAGTACAGTGATGACTCTCTTGCTTTGATGAGAGAATCCGGATGCAGAATGATCTTCTTTGGTGCTGAAACAGGAAACGATGCAATATTAAAACAAATGGATAAAGGCGGAACACAAACCGGTGAACAAATAAAAAAGTTCGCTGCCAGAATGAGGAAGTTCGATATTATCCCAGAATATTCTTTTGTGCTCGGACTTCCGGCAGAAACCCCGGAAAAAGTTATGCGGCAAATTGATGAGGATATTCAATTCATAAAAGAAATAAAAGAAATAAATCCTGATACGGAAATTATTATTTACGTTTACAGCCCTGTTCCTACGGAAGGGTCGGAGCTCTATAACGAAGTAGTCAAAGCAGGATTCAGATTTCCTGAAAAGCTTGAAGATTGGCTTGACCCACAATGGGCAAACTTTGATATGAGAAAAAATCCTTTAACACCCTGGCTTACTGAAAATATGATCAGTAAGATTTTAGATTTCGAAACTGTTATAAATGCCCGATACCCAACTGTGTCAGATTTCAAGCTAACTACCTTCCAAAAAAAGACAATGAAGTTTCTTTCTTCATTCAGATACAAAACTGATTTTTATAATTTTCCATACGAGCTTAAGGCACTTCAAAAATTTTGGCTAAAATATCGAAGACCGGAAGTGGAAGGATTTTACACTGAATGACAAATAAAAAAAAGAAAAACGTATTAAAGAGTCTTGCTTTCAGAATTCTATATCCGGCATCAGAAAAGTATTTGTCAAAAGAAAGAAGTTATAGTTACAAAAGTATTACGGTTACAGTATTTCCGGGAGTTTTTCATCCAGGTTTTTACTTCAGCACAAAACTCCTGCTCAAATATCTTGAGAATGCCGAGCTAAATAAAAAATACGTTCTAGAACTTGGTGCGGGCACGGGATTGATTTCCATTTTTGCAGCAAATAAAGGAGGATTTGTTACTGCGTCCGACATAAGTCTGACAGCAGTTTATAACATAGAGAAAAATGTGAAGATGACGAATGCAAATGTTGAAGTTGTTCATTCGGATCTTTTTGATGATATACCACACCGGAAGTATGATTATATAATTATCAACCCACCTTATTATAAAAAAACTCCCGCGAGTGAGAAAGAATTTGCCTGGTTTGGCGGAGATGATTTTCAATATTTCCGTAAATTGTTCGAACAACTCAATAAAAATATCTATGAGAACACTAACGTAATTATGGTTCTTTCCGATGAAGCAGATTTAGAGATGATAAAATCAATTGCAGGTGAATTCAAATTTGTCTTGAAGGAAGTAGTTCATAAAAAAACGTGGGGAGAGAATCATTTTATCTTCAGCATTAAAAGCAATAGAAGATAGCCCAATTCGCATAATCGAAAATAAATTATCATCACAACTTTACGAGCGGAGAAAGATCAAGATAGCAAACACATTTTTCGCAAATTTCATTTGTTCGAACATCAAGATTTTTTCTGAATGAAATTGATTCCTCTGAATTAATGATTTCTGTTAAAGAATTTGCCCTGATATCACCACTTACCGGGTGAAAGAAACATGGACGCACACTCCCATCCGCCTCTATCACAGCAGAAACCCAAGGAGCATTACATTTCATTTCCGGGAATCTATTTTCGCCATAATAAGCAGCGTAGTAGTGATAAAATCGTCTTATTTTATCCGGTGATTCTGCAATAAAATTTGTTTTGAAATCATTTGAGTGGCTGTTTATAAGTGACTCAATCACATCCTTAAATTTAATTAAATCTGTACGGGACAATTTAACATCACCTGCTTTTTGAACGTCCCATAAATCAGGCCGGTTGAATGCATCGGTTGTAACATCAGCAGTCAAAAAACTAATCTGATCAATTCCAATTTCTTTTGCAGAATTGACAATATTTGGGAAGTCTTCAAAATTTTCTTTTTGAATTACACAGCGGGCTGTAACTTTAAAATATTGATTTAGTCTTTTTAACTCCTGAACACCCTCTTTTAACTTGTCAAACGCATTTGGAATATTTCTTATTCTATCGTGAACTTCCCGGGAACCATCTAATGAAACTATAACTTCATCTGTTTTTGCAATAATTTCAGCGGCATATTTTTTCAGAAGTAAGCCGGTAGATAAAAGTGCGATTTTAATTTTCAGAGCTTTAATAATTTCACATAACCTGCAAAAATTCGGATGCATCAAAGCTTCACCACCTGACATAACAACAAGTTTCGTATTTAACTTCTTTATCGAGTCTAATAATTGTTCAACATCACTTTCCTCCAATTGCTTAACATTATTATTTCCTTTCCAGATATCACACATAACACAACGGCAATTGCATCTGCTGTGAGGCATCAATATCACTATCGGTAGTGAAACTATCTTATTCGATTTCAGGGAATACATTCTCTTTATCGTATCTATTGATAATCTCTTTTTCATAATTAATCAAATACCAATCATTTTGTTCGTTTTGACTTTGTGGCTATTCTAATAATTATTAAAATAACGATTCAATTTACTATATTTCGCCTTATTGAAATATGGACGATGCCTGTTCAAATTCTATGAATAAATTAACGTTAATACTGATTTTTTTCCTTTCCATCTCTTCTTTTCCTCAGACTGAAGAGTATATCTTTAAACAATTTACTGATGCAGATGGGCTTTCCCAAAGCACTATTTTTGCGATGATACAGGATCAGCAAGGATATTTATGGCTTGGAACAATCGATGGACTTAATCGTTACGATGGCTATCAGTTCAGAGTTTACGTGAACGACCCTTCTGATATCACTTCAATCTCGGATAATTTTATTTCAGCACTTTATGAAGATAGCGACGGTTTTATCTGGATTGGAACTGTTAATGGATATTTTAATCGCTTCAATAGAAAAACCGAAGTCTTCAAAAGATTTTATGTGAACGATTTCTTCACATCAATGAAAAACCCCGATACAAATTTTTACGAGTATCCACTTGCATTTTCCAGAAATCAGATAAATACAATCACATCGATAACTGAAGATAACGAAGGATTTTTGTGGATTGGGACATGGGGTAATGGTATTATTAAATTCGATCGGAAAATAGAAGATGGTGAACACATTTATTATGATGAGAATAAACCAACAAGTTTAAGTTCAAACAGAGTGCTCGATATTTTCTTTGACACAAATGAAGATATATGGATTGCAACATTTGGCGGAGGCTTAAATAAACTGGATAGGAACAATTCTGATAAAAGCCAACTGAGAAATTCACAACAAGCAAACTTTTTACGGTATAATTCTAATAAGAACGAACAAAACTCGCTTAGTGATGACAAAACAATTTCACTTTTTGAAGATAAAGATCGAAGCATCTGGGTTGGTACTTTTTATGGGGGTTTGAATAAGCTTGATTCAATCAACAAAAAACTCCCTCCCGGTGAAGCAAGGTTTATAAATTTTAACCAAAAGAATAGCAGTATTTCGGACAATACTGTAATGACACTTCAGCAAGATTTAGATGGGTATCTTTGGATTGGAACTTTTGGTAATGGAATTGACAGGTTTGACAGTAAAAACGAAATCTTTTTAAACTTTAACGAACTTTCATCTCAACAACCTTTGTTTCCGGATGTTGAATTGCTATCATTGTTTGTTGACAGATCAGGCATATTATGGGCTGGTTCTCATCTTGGTGAAGGTGTTACTAAAATTCAAAAGCTCAAATTGAAGTTTGACATAATTAACAGTAAATCAGCTGGTAATTTAAAGTTGAACGATGATGTGGTTTGGTCTTTATTTAAGGATAATAATGAAAATCTTTGGGTCGGAACATACAGAGGTGGTGTGAATGTTTTAAACTTCAAAACAAATCATCGACAGATCTATAAAAAAACAGATAGCAAAATTTATGAGATCAGTGATAACCATATCAGATCAATAACAGAAGACAGCTTTGGTAATATCTGGATTGGATGTTATAGTGGGGGACTTAACCGAATTAACCTGAGTAATGGAAAAATAGATTTCTATAAAAATGAACCAGGAAACAATAATTCACTTTCTGCTAATCAGGTGCTCGATATTTATGTAGAATCTGAGAACACAATTTGGGTAGCGACTTTCGGTGGCGGATTAAATAAACTTAACTTTACTGATAATTCCTCCGGAGCACCTGAATTCAAAACTTACAGACATAATCCATCCGATCCGGCTTCGCTATCAGATGATCGTGTCTACACGATATTAAAAGACAAGAATAATTTCTGGGTTGGAACTTATGGAGGTGGTCTGAATAGATTTGATGAGAAAACTGGAAATTTTGAAATTGTTTTTCCAGATACTCAGAGTTTTCAACCGGCTGTAAATGATAAAATAATGTCTCTAGAATCAGCATCTGATAGTATCTTATGGATTGGAACCTCTGGTGGTGGTTTAATTAAGTTAAATACAAACACGAATTCAATTCGAAATTTTTCGATTGCACAGGGACTAAGCAGTACAGTAATCTATGGAATACTTGAGGATAATAAATCTAATTTATGGCTGAGCACTGATGATGGAATTTTTCTTTTTGATACAGCCACAGAACGATTCACACAATTTGGAATTGAAGATGGAGTTCAAAGTTTGGAATTCAGTGGCGGAGCTTACTACCAAGATTCTGAGGGTATGATGTATTTCGGAGGTATAAATGGTTTTAACTATTTTCATCCCGATAGTATTACTATAAATCAATATTTACCTGAAGTTGTAATAAGTAGTGTTAAAGTAATGGATGTGAGAATTAAGGGAGAGCCGAATGAGTTAATATTATCTCACGACCAGAATTTTATTTCGATAGAATTTTCTGCTCTCGACTTTTCAATTCCAAAACAAAATAAATACAGTTATATACTTCAAGGATTTCAAAAATCATGGATGTTCACTGATGGTTCAAACAGAACTGCTACTTATACAAATCTCCCATCAGGTGAATTTACATTCTTAGTAAAAGGAACAAATGAAGATGGAATATGGAATGAAACACCTGCCGTCATAAAAATAATTATTAATCCACCATTTTGGCAGACATGGTGGTTTGTTACGTTGGTTATTTTAACAATTGCATTTTTTATTTATTACTTTGGAACCATAAGGGTAAAAAGTCAACTTGAAATTGAAAAACTAAAATTAAAGATTGCATCGGATCTGCATGATAATATAGGCGCAGGTTTAACGGAAATTTCGATCCTAAGTGAAGTTGCTGAAAGAAGTGAAGGGCATTCAAGTATGATAGTAAAAAATGATCTGCAAAAAATAAGCGAAACAGCCCGGCAGTTAGTCGATTCAATGAGTGATATTGTTTGGGTTGTAAATCCACAAAGAGATTCTCTGCACGATTTGATTGTAAAACTGAAAGATTCTTATAATGAATTCTTCAGTTCGATTGGAATTTCATTTCAGGTTAATAATATTGAAAGAAGTGATGATATAAAGCTACCAATGGAATATAAGCAGAATCTTCTGCTTATGTTTAAAGAAGCAATCAATAACGCAATAAAACATAGTGGATGTAAAAAATTAGTTCTTGAGGCTATTTATAAAAATGATGTAATTGAAATTATTTTAAAAGATAACGGTGCAGGATTTGATTTAAATAAAGTTAAGTTTGGTAATGGAATCAGGAACATGGAAAACCGTGCGAATAAAATAAAAGGAAAGCTAAGCTGGAAAACAGAAAGCGGCAAAGGTACTTCCGTAATTTTTTCAGGAAGGCTTGGCGGATTAAACAGATTAAAATCACTACTCAAATAATTTTGTTGAGTATCAAATGATAAATGTAGCAATTGTCGAAGATAATGATACAATAAGAGAAGGATTAGCAGCTCTAATTAATGGGACAACCGGATATACGAGCGTGGGCTTATTCAGAGATTGCGAAAGCTTTCTGGAAAAACTTTCTTCTCTAGATGTGAATGTTGTCTTGATGGATATTGCATTACCGGGAATGAACGGAATTGAAGGAGTAAAGGAAGCAAAAAAAATAAAATCTGATACCGATATTCTTATGCTCACAATTTATGAGGACAGCGAAAAAGTCTTTGATGCTCTCTGTGCAGGTGCTTGCGGTTATTTAGTGAAAAAGACTCCACCTTCGAAACTGCTTGATGCAATAAAAGAAGTTAATGAAGGGGGATCACCAATGAGCAGCCAGATTGCTAGACAGGTAATTACTGCCTTTAAAGAATCAAAAGATCTCAAAGACGATAAACAGGAATTTGAATTAAGTGCAAGAGAAAAGGAAGTAATTACTCTTCTTGCCAGTGGAAATAATTACCAGCAAATCGCCGATCAACTCTTTATAAGCGTTGATACAGTTCGTCATCATATTAAGAACATTTACAAAAAACTGCACGTTCACACTCAGTCTGAAGCTGTGGCAAAAGCCATCCGAAAGAAAATTATTTAGTATCGGGCACCTACATAGATATGTAGTGCTGAATTCATCTTCTCTCAAAATAGCAAATTAATTACATCATCATGTAATTGATTTCTGAAGCCATTCTGCTAATTTAAACCCAGAGATTAAGACACTCGATTTACTGAATCTTTAATTCTCGTTTTGTGAATGAATAATTCAATAAAAACCAAGGGTGCACAAATGGAAACTACAAACACCAAAAAAGAACTAACCAATCCCATATCGGATCTGATTAGTGATGAGATTTATGATTTGCTTCTGACCAGAGGACTCATTAACGAGAGAGCAGTCAGGGATTATATTATAAGGAAAAAATTCAAATCGCTTCGAGCACAAAAACTTAGAACCGGAGATGCAATCGATTCGATTAGGAACGAATATCCTTACTTGCAGTTTGATACAATTAGAAAAATTGTTCATAATCCACCGAAGAGTTTAGCAAACTAGATAACGCCCCTCCTGTGCGGTCACCTCATCTAGCCACGTGGGGTGATCCACTTCATTATCGTTTTAATGGCTGATGTTCTGGTTTTAATAGATCGTTTACTTCCTTTACCGGGTTAAAAGTAATTTTAGGAACTTCCACAAACACAGTTAACCAGAAATACATTCCCCCGTTCCACAAACCGGGAAGTTCAAGCGCTTTCAATTCTTTGCCATCTTTAGATTTTTGAGTAATTAATCCTGTTTCAGGATTAGAAAATTTTTCAAGATTAAAATTATTCCCTTTGTAATCCTTCACTCCACAAGCAAGATCAACCGGATTAAAATGAGTTCCTTCATTAAATATTTTATTTTGATCCTTATCTGAAACATTTACCTGTGCAGTTTCAACAATCTGCTTGGTCGTTTCGCCACTTTCACCTTTTACCCAAAAAGGACTTCCGCCAGGATGATCTTCCCTCTTTACCATTCCGCAAACACGGATCGGACGATTGAGAAAGTTAAATAGATACTTTTGTTTTTCTTGTAATGATTTTACTTTCAGCTTATCAGTAAGGTCAATTTTAAATTCGTCTGTAATGAAATTTATGATCTCAGTAATCAAACTATCACTTACATTGTCCTTTTCAAGCATTCTGAGAAAGTTAAAAACTTTATACTGTAGAGAAATAAGATAACCGCCAAGAACTTTTTTGTATTTGTAAGTTTCATCTCTTAAATGATCGGGAACGATATTATCAATATTTTTAATAGATATTATATCAGCTTTGAGATCATTCAGATTCTTAAGCAATGCGCCATGTCCGCCCGGTCGAAAAAGAATTTTTCCATTCTCATCTCTGAAAGGTTCATTATTCATTGTAACTGAAATTGTGTCGGTCGATGGACTTTGAAACGAAAAATCAATATCAAATTTCCAACCTTGCTTTTGGTACTTTTCCAATATCGAGCTAATTAAATTCTTAATTTCATCTTTGTGTTCAGGAGAAATAGTAAAATGAATTCTGACTACTTTATCGTCTCCAGCAGAATAATTCATTGCTTCAACGATATGTTCTTCGAATGCTGTTCTGGACTTATCAGAATATGAGTGAAAAAGGATACACCCCTTTGGAAGATTTGCATAATTTAATCCACTATCGTCCACAACTAACCGAATTATTTCGGATATATTGCCATCTGTAATAAGTTCATCAAATTCTTTTCCACTTTTTTTAACTGCCTTTTTTAATTCGTCATAGAATGCAAAGTGATGAATATTATTGATATAATTCCAAAGTTGCTTTGCAATCATCATCCCCACTATCAGCCAATTCTTTTATTCTATCAAGTTTTATACTTTCGAACTTTGTCAGAAATGACAGTTGCTTTTTGAACATTCTTGTGGCAGCTCCTGAGGCAGGAACAAATTTAATTAGTCGGCCCTCATCCAGTGCCGATGAGAAAATTTTAATGTATTCCTCCTGCTCAGCTTTAGGAATTACTTTTAGGCCATCACCAATTGTGCAGGGTTTTACAAGTTTTAAAAAAGGAATCCCTTTTTCAAAAGTTTTAATTTGCTTAATTACTTCATCCGGAGAAAGCTGGAGCTCGCTTTCAGCAGAAAGCTCTTTTTTTAACTCTTCAAACTCTTTATTATTCATATCACATTAATTGTACTTGATTGAATATTCCCATAACAAAAATAATTAAATAAATCTAGTCATTACATAACTTAGATAACTCATTCTGCAGGACAAACTAAATATAAACGAAAACACTCCGCTTGAGGAAGTAAATGATTCTTTCCTGAAGGAAAGGAAAATTTCTTTATTCATTAAAAGAGAAGACCTAAATCATCCATTCATTTCAGGCAATAAATGGCATAAACTTAAGTACAATCTTCATGGAAGCACAAAAGCAAGGAAAAAATGTTCTATTAACATTTGGAGGTGCCTACTCAAACCATATTTATGCAGTTGCGGCTGCGGGAAAACTTTTTAATTTTAAAACAATTGGAATTATCAGAGGTGAAGAACATTTACCACATTGAATCCAACTCTTTCTTTTGCAAGGCAATGGAATGCAAATTTATTATCTGGATCGATCATCTTATAGAAATAAAGAATTCACGCTGAAATCATAAATGAACTGCAAAATAAATTTGGAGATTTTTATTTGCTTCCGGAAGGCGGAACAAATGAGTTAGCTGTTAAAGGTTGCAGTGAAATAATCAATAAAATTGATTCTGATTTTGATTACATTTGCTGTCCTTGCGGAACCGGTGGAACTTTAGCCGGTTTAATTTCAGGCTTGAATGGGGAAAAATTTGCACTTGGGTTTGCTGTATTGAAAGGAGCATCGTTCCTTAAGGAAAACGTTACTTCTCTAATTCAAGAGTTCTAATGGAAACATTTTTAACAATTGGGACATTAATCTTGATTATCACTTCGGAGGATATGCCAAAGTTGATGAACAATTGCTCGATTTTGTATCCAGATTCAGTGCTAGCACAAAAATTCCAATAGAACCTATTTACACAGGAAAAATGTTGTTTGGTATTTATAATCTCATATCCAAAGGATTTTTTAACGAAGGAAGTCGAATAATAGCAATACATACTGGTGGATTACAAGGATTAAAAGGTCTAGCTGAAAGAAAGACTTGTTAAACAAGTCGCTGTTTTCGTTAAGATTAACCAATTTTATATCTTTTTCGAAATAATATTATTTTCATCACTAAATTGCATTCAACATTGAATTTTTTTTAAAACCAGACAAATGAACGACATAAAGATATTATTAGTGGAAGATGAACAAATTGTAGCAAAGTTTGCTGAGAAACAGCTTTCAGGAGCTGGGTATAAAGTTGTCGCTTCTGTTAAAACGGGGGAAGAAACAATTGAAAAGGTTAGTGAGCTCAATCCGGATATTATACTTATGGATATTAAACTTGTAGGTTCAATGGATGGAATTGAAACTGCTGATCATATCCGTAAAAATTATCAAATCCCGGTAATCTTTCTTACATCCTTAACAGATGATGAATCATTTCAGCGTGCAAAAACTGCTGAACCATTTGGTTATCTTATAAAACCAATCGACCTAAAAGAACTTAACCGGGTTATAGATATATCTCTTTATAAAAATAAAATTTACAAGGAGCTGATAAATACTAGGCACCGATTCCAAATAGCTACTGAAGCAGCAAAAACAAGAGTATGGGAGCTTTGGGCAGATGAAAATAAATTGATACTTGATTCGGATATTCCTGCATTATTTAATTATTCTGAAAAAGATCTTGAAGATATTAGCTCTGATAGAATGAAATACGTTCATGAAGAGGACAAAGAATTAGTTGAAAAAACAATTCAGGAGTGTTTAGAAGGCAAATCAGAAAGATTTGAAATTGAACATCGCTTGTATCAACAAGGCGGATCTATTGGTTGGCTATTGCTTCGTGGTGTTTCAGTACCTGCAGAAAACAGTAAACCGAAAAGAATAATTGGTTCAGCAACTGACATAACCGATCGTAAGAATTATGAGCAAGCTCTTAAAAAGAGTGAGGAGAAATTCAGAAATATTTTTGAAAGCTCCGGCATTGGAATGGCTCTCCTTGGGCCTGATGGGAGGTTAACAAAAGTTAATACCACTTTCTGTGAGATGCTGGGATATAAGGATGAAGAAATAATTGGAACTAATTTCCGGGATGTAACTCACCCTGGTGATCTCGATAAATCTCTTGAAATGGTTAAAGAGTTGTTGACAAATAATTCAGTAGATAGCAAGTCTATTGAGAAAAGATATCTTCATAAAAGAGGAGATGTCATTTGGGCTCTCACGACAATATCGCTAATCAGAGATACAAATGAAAAGCCCTCATTTTTTATCGCACAGATACAAAATATAACCAAGAGAAAGCAATTTGAAGAGCAGTTAGTTAAATATACGGAGGAGTTAACTTTAGTAAATGCTTCGAAAGATAAATTTTTCTCTATTATATCTCACGATCTGAGAAGTCCCTTTAATTCACTTCTTGGGTTAACTGAATATATTTCTCATTCATATGATGAAATGACCCCACTCGAAATTAAAAGCTCAATTTCAAACGTTTATAATTCTTCTAAACAGGTTTACAATTTAATACTTAATCTGCTCGAATGGTCAATGATTCAGTCTGGTCGACTTACTGTTAATAAAAGTGTGATCAATCTTTCAGAATTAGGTGGTGAGATAATAAATTTATACGAAGAAGGTGCTAACTTTAAACAACTGAAATTGGTTAACAATATGGATCAGGAAATTCTGGTATACGCAGATAAGTATATGATAGATACTATTGTAAGGAATTTTGTTTCAAACAGCATTAAGTTCACAAACCCCGGTGGCCAGATTGTAATAAAAGGAATCATTAACGGTGATAATGCCGAGGTTTCAGTAACCGATACAGGAATTGGCATCAGCCCTGCAGATCAGAAAAATTTATTTCGTATTGATGAACAAACAAGAAGAGACGGGACTGCTAATGAAAAAGGTACCGGCCTTGGTTTAATTTTATGCAAAGAATTTATTGAAAAGAATAATGGTGTCCTCTGGGTAGAAAGTGAAGAGGGCAAGGGAAGCAGATTTTCTTTCACTGTTCCAAGGTATCTTGGAAATCTACATAACTTAGAAAATTAATACGCTTAATAAGTGAAAGAATAACAATATTTTATCTCATTCAAAACAACTATTTTTTCAGTCAGTTAATTTTTATTCAACCAACTATTTCTTTATCAGAAAATAAATTATGTGAGGAATTATGAGTGATCTTTTTATTGTATTTATCGGTCTTGCACTAATTTTATATATTTTTTTCGTTCTCGCAACTTCTCGAACTGCAATACTAAAAGGCTACTCTGGCCTTCCATGGTTTCTATTTTCGGTGATACTGCCGCCGATTTCGTATTTAATTATTATCAGCAAAACTAAAAAAGAAAAATCAGTAGAACATAAAGACAATTTCTTCGAAGGTATTGTAATGGAGCTTACACAACCCTTCGTTGACCTAGCTCATACATCCCGCGCACTGCTAGGTATTAACCTCTCTTACGTAATAGAAGGTTTGACATATTTTGGAGTGGTTGGTTTGCTGGCAATTTTCTTCAATGATTTTATTGGACTTGATGATATTGACGCCGGAAGAATGGTTGGGATTCTTACTGCAGGAATTACAATATCTATGCTCTTTTTGGGTGCAACGGTAGACTGGATTGGACTAAGAAAATCATTACTCATCGCTCTAAGCTTAATGCTGGTTGGCAGAATATTCCTAACAATTTCGCCTGAAATAGGTGTTCCCGGTTTATGGAATTCAGCTCACATTTTTGCAATGCTTGGAATTTTGGGAATTATTCTTGGTTATGGAATATATCAACCAGCATGTTATGCCGGAGTTAAACAGCTTACAAATGAAAAAACATCAGCGATGGGTTATGCAATGCTTTATGCATTAATGAATCTTGGTGGATTTTTACCAGGAATAATTTCTCCTCCTATCAGAAAAGCTTTTGGCATTCCTGGTGTATTTTGGGTTTATGCTGCTCTGACTGTTGTCGGAATAGGTTTCGTCTACTTCATAATTACAAAAAAAGCAATGAAAAAAGCCCTCAGCGATGCTAATCAGGATGCTGAGGGTAATCAAAAAGAAGAAGAAAAAGATGAAATGGCTGGGTTGTCAAAGAAAGAAAAGTTTGCTTATTACATTAAAAATTTTCCTCTGAAAGATTTAAGGTTTCTATATTTCGTTTTCATATTAATTTTCGTGCAAACACTTTTCGCACACAACTGGTTAACCTTACCTCTATACACAAGCCGAGCATTTGAAGGATTTGTAAGTGATAATTTTGAATTTTTCGTTAACCTTAATCCTATACTCATTTTTATACTTGCACCTATGGTTACAGCACTAACTTCTAAAAGAGATACTTATAATATGATGATGATCGGAACATTTGTGATGGCAGCACCAACTTTTATTCTGGCACTGGGCCCAAATTTCTATACATTGATGGCTTACCTCGTTATAATGACTCTTGGTGAAGCAATGTGGCAGCCAAGATTTTTGCAATGGGTTGCTGAAATTGCACCAAAAAATATGACCGGAATTTATATGGGAATTGGACAGTTTCCATGGTTCCTAACAAAAGTGATAACAAGTCTTTATTCTGGCTGGTTTTTGATGAATTACTGTCCATCAGATGCATTACCAGCGGATATGAATACTGAAACGATGTGGTTTATTTATGGTTGTATTGCGATTATTTCCCCTATTGGATTACTTCTAGCCAAAGGCTGGATGAAAAAAGGTTTTAAAGTTAAGCACCAAGATAAAAAGTAAAAAGATTAATAAATTATTAATTGGGAGACAGGAAATGAAGAGAATAAAATCTATTTCATTAATACTTTCTGTTCTATGTGTCTCCTTTCTTTTAAATGACTGTTCAACAACCAACTACAAAGAAATTTACCCGATCCTTCGTGATGGGAAGTACGACAGCGAATTTCCATATAAAGGAGCTTCCGACGAATTAAGAAATATTAGTCTGACAGTACAAAGAATTCACACCAGTATATTTTATAAAACTTATACCTTCAAACAGGACGCAAATCTTAAAAAAGACAATCTTAATACTGTTGATTTTAAGAAATTAGCTATTTCCGAAGGGTATGCGGATCAATCTACGTCAGGAACCGGTACCACAATTTATTTTAATGATGGTAAAATTGCCATTTTAACTTGTGCCCACGTTGTTCAATTCCCCGATACAGTAATCTCCTACTTTCCAAACTCAGAGGGAAATTTCACAGAAATTATCCAAGCTATTTTCATAAGGGAAAGACAGTCTATATATGTAGCAGGTTTTCCGGAAGGAAGCGAATTTGAACTGTTAATCGTAGATAAAAAAAACGATCTTGCATTAATAGGAAAAGACTATAAAATCCTGTCTGATTTTCGATTTCCTGTTTTCACTTATCCTACAGGAAAAGCTAAAGAACTTGATTGGGGCACATTTGTTTATGTCTTTGGGTACCCTATAAATTACCAAATGGTTACCAAAGCAATTGTAAGTAATCCAAACAGGGATGATTACGGTTCATTCCTTGTGGATGCAGTAGTAAATAATGGAATGAGCGGTGGTCTCGTGTTAGCAATCAGAGATGGTGTGCCAAACTTTGAGATGGTTGGAATGATTCAATGGGTTCCCGAAGAAGAGACTAATGTTTTAGTCCCCAAGAAATTAAATAATAATGAGAGGTACAACCCGATTGTTCCTTATGAAGGCGAAGAATACGTGCAAAGATTTTCTTCGATAAGATATGGAATCGCAAGAGTAATTTCTTCAGAAGCAATTCTGGAATTTTTAAGGAAGAATGATGAAATATTGTATGGTAAGAAATATTACCTGGATGCATTTATTAAATAATATTTAAATTAAAAGTAACTTTTCTAGTGTATGAGGAGTCTTAATAGTATCTATAAAGAACCTGTGATGACCAAAATACTTCAAAAAGAAACAATCAAGATAAATTGCCCACATTGCAAGCTTGAAATAAGCGAAGCTTGGATTTGTGAAATTAAATCCGTTATTGGATTAAGATTTGCTTATATCTGCAGCAATTGTGAAAAACTTTTGGGGATTTCAAAAGAACTGATTTCAATTTCACATCAGTTCGACGATAGAAGGTATTTCCAGCAAAATTAAAAATATAGTTTAATTTATATCCTCAAGAATTACTCCCCCACCAAGACAAACATTATCATCGTAAAAGACAGCAAACTGTCCAGGTGCTATTCCATTATCTGATTTGTCCAGTTTTACACTCAGAACTGATTCATTCAACCAATTAATCGTACAATCATAAGAATTCGCTCCGTGCCTGATTTTTACTTTCAAGTTTTGCTTTTCAGGAGGTTTACCAAGAATCCAATTGAACTTTCCAACTAAGAACTCATTTCTATCCCTAGTGGCAACGTCTTGCTTCGAAATATAAATGATGTTGTTCTTCACATCTTTCTTCACAACAAACCATGGACCTCCACCAAGTTTTAGCCCTGATCTCTGCCCAATTGTAAAGAAGTAATAACCAGAATGCTTTCCCAAAATTTTGCCCGTGTCGATGTCAACAATATCACCTTCAATTTCCCCAAGATGATGCTTAATAAATTCTTTAAATTTTATTTGTCCAAGGAAACAAATTCCCTGGCTGTCCCTTCTTGCCATTGTTGGAAGGTTATACTTTTCTGCAAGTTTTCTTATTTCAGATTTTTTAAATTTTCCAATTGGAAACAAAGCTCGCGATAATTGCTTCTGAGTAAGATAAGCAAGAAAATATGTTTGATCTTTTATAGGATCAGGAGAAGTCTTTAATTGATATTTTCCATCTGTCATTTGAACATTAGCATAATGCCCGCTTGCAACTTTTTCAAACGAAGTATCAATCTTATCATAAAACTCACCGAACTTAATCAAGCTATTGCAAAATATGTCCGGATTTGGAGTTCTGCCTTCCTTTATTTCAGAAATTGTATAGGAAACTACATTATCCCAGTATTCAGTTTGCAATGGAATCACTTCGAGCGGAACATTGGCTTGATCGCAAACTCCCCGTGCATATTTTAAATCTTCTTCCCAGGGACATTCACCAAGAAAAGAAAATTCATCCTGCAACCATATTTTTAAGTAAAATGCTGTGAGATCGTGTCCCTCATCTTTTAATAAACGAAGTGCAACAGAACTATCAACTCCACCAGATAATAATACTGCTATTTTCATTTCTTCACTTTTCTTTTACCGGACTGTATTTTTTCCAGCACTCCATCGTAAATATCACGTCTTACTTTACTCAAAATAATCGTAGCAAGTTTGCTTGAATTATTTAATCTTTGATAGAAGCCAATGCAAATATTATTGCTGCCATCACAAACTTTCATCACTCCTGATATTTTATTTTCAAAAATTCCACCCGCCAGAGATGAAATATCATTGTAATTAATTGTTATTTCTTTATTCGAAAGAAAAAAATTAGAACACACAATCTTCTCATCATCAGCTTCAATTCTATAAGGTAGAATTTTATATAGATTCAGATAATGTCTGTTAAGGAAATAAATTATGCCTAGGTTGACGAGAAGCGGAAAAACCAGGATCAGTTTTTCATCAAGAAAATAAAATAGTGGTATTGAGTAAAGAAGTAATACCGGAGTTACGATTACATTTCCATATCTGAAAATGATTTGGAAAAGAAAGGAATAGGTGAAAGTCTGTTTTTCTATTTTATTTTCAATCATATCTACTGAACAAATTTACTAATTGGGTACCGAACAAAGAATTCATGAATAAAAAGCCTTCAATTCTTATTTGCAAATAATTAGTCTCTCCTGAAGATGTAGACAATGGAAAAAATGAAAAAGCCCGCCTAGGCGGGCTCATATTCGAATTATAAAAATATTTAGTTGATTGTTGCTCCCAATCCTTTGATCTGGTAAATGGTCATCGGACCGGTTATAATCGATGGATCAAAATCTTCACCTGTTTCTTCTGCCTTATGTTCAAAATAATCAACTGCTTCTTCCTGTGTTAAATCAATTTTATATACTGTGCCCTCAACAACAGCATTGTCTCCAATTGCATCAACCGGAAAAACTATATCCCCATCTTTAACTTTTACTTTAATCATTCCTTCTCCGTCATCTGACTTCAGTTCCATCCAGCATCCCATCTTCGGGCACACATCCAAAATTTCTCCTTCAACTAAAACTGTTTGATCAAGGTAAGCATTCTGGCTCAGCAAGAATATCGGAGATTTTTGTTTTTTCAGTGAGAGTTATTTCACCACCTAAATTGATTTCCTCTGTCTGCGCAAAGATTAATCCGCAACTTAGGAGGAATAAAGGATATAATTAGTTTTGATCTTCATTTGGTCTCCTATTTGTTTGATTGATTAATTGAATTTAATTGTTATTGGTTTTTCGACTTCTATTTTTAATCCTGGTAACTTTTCAAGATACTTTTTCATTTCTTCAATATTTTTAGGTTCGTTTTTCTTAAACTCTTCAAAGCCTTCTTTATTCTTCATCATTTCACTAAAATCCATTTGAAATAGGGTAATCTTCGATCCCTGAACATATGTAGCATTTGTATTCACAATGTCGCCATCAACCTCAACTGAAATATCTATTTTCATTCCTTCCATTAACTTTAAAAATTCATCTTCGCCTTCTTCATCGTTTTGTTCAGAATCCTCTGAATCATTGCTTTCATCTGTTTCCCCACTTAGTTCAATTTCAGGTCTATCGATTATTAATTGAGGAGTGTCACCTTTAACAAACTTGAAGAAATAATACTCTTCCTCTTCATTTTCTGCGGCTTCATCACCTATATCAACTTTGGAATCCGGATCTGGTGAAATCTGAACTTTAGTTATATCATCAAAGGAATAAACAGCCTGGTAACCTTCCCAATTGTCCGTGTTAATTAGTTCGTGGGTGACATATTCAACATTCTTACCATAATTCTGTGCATCAGCAATTATTTCCTCTTCAGAGAACATCGAAAACTCTTCAGTAGAAGCTGAATCTTGAAATGCCTGAGCAAAATCCTTCATCATATTTACGAATGTTGTACTAAATAACACTTTTTCATTAATTGTCCCGCTGCCATCCGTTTCAACTTTAACTGTTGTTTCAACCTGTAGACAACCAGCAATGAATAATGTTAACAGAGTAAAAGTAAGTAATGTTGTAATTTTTTTCATGATTATCTCATCCAAATTGTTAAAGATTCCTTTAATCAAAAATACTAATTTTTGTTCTAAGAAATTTATTTTTGAATGATATAAGCAACTTTCTGAACCAAATAAATCGTTAAGTAAGTGCAGTTATTTATATTTAAGCTATATTAAAATGAATTTTAAATTTTGAACTAATTGAGAAATAAAAAACAAATAATAATCCAGATTTCTATTGTATTGCTAGCCACTCTGTTTCTGTTGGTTTTTCAGAATATTAGAAAAAGTGCTGATAATGAAATCGAAAATATTTTTATCCAAGTAAGAGGTGAAATAAGTCCTGACTCGAATATTATTCTTATCCATTTTTCTGAGGAAGATATAGCAGCGAATCGGACCCTGGCCGATAAAAAGAAATTATTATGCTTTACTAATAAATCAGCTATCCAATCTTGGTGTTAAAAAAATTGGGTTGGAAATTTTTCTAAGCTCAAGATTTGTAACACAGTCTGTGTATGATAACTTGCTGAGAAAGGAAATTGAAAAATCGGGAAAAGTTGTATTAAGCTCTGTTGCCGGAAAAATTACTTCAAGTGGGGATAAATTTTATACTGACTCACTTAGTTTTCCAAGTCCAAAATTACTTGATGAGAATCTGCAAACCGGTCATATAAATTTTATTAGATAGATTATGATTTTGAAATTCCACTGGTTTTGATTAACAAAGATATCCGGGAAAAAGCATTTGCATATCAGATTTCGGGAATTCAGACTGATCAGAAATCTATTGTTGTAAATTTTATTTCTTCCTGGCAAAAAATCAGAAAATATTCTGCACTCGAATTTGCAGAACTTGTTTACAACAAGAGTCCTGAACTCAAAATCTTTAAAGATAAAATAGTAATCCTAGGAATAAGTGACATCCAGATAGCGCCTACGATTAAGACACCATTTGATGATCAATTACCCGGGATGGCATTGCATTTTTTTGCACTCGATAATATATTAAACTCCAGAGATTACCGAGACGATTATTATTTAATTCTCGTTGATAGTTTTACCACTCCTGCTTTTCGGTTTTATTTTTTATAGGAATACAATAAGTGGGAAAATTATTCCTGTTTATCTCGTGGCTGCTGCTACAATTCTCATAGTGGCTTTTGTTCTTGTTTCTATATTCTACTTAAAAATTTCCACATCATTATTTATAATTCCATTTGTTTCTTTAGTTATAGGTGAAACCGTTTCTTATTTCCTTCAAGGAAAAAAAGAACTAAAAGGTGCAATTGATGAAGCAACACTTCTTCGAAATCTGCTATCATCAAAAGAGAAAGAGCTTTCCAAATTACAGAAGGGATTAAATGAATCCGGAGAGGAATCACTTCAGCTTGTTGAGAAAATTGAAACGCTGAGGAATGATATTGAGAAACTAAGAGAGAATGAAGATGACAGATCAAAAGTTGTTATTTGATATTAATAGAAAGCCGGAAGATTTTTTTGGAATTGTTTACACTTCAAATTCAATAGCACAGATTGTTGAACTAATAAAGAAAGCTGCACCGACAGATTCAACAATTCTGATTACCGGTGAAAGTGGTACAGGTAAAGAGCTTGTTGCTAGGGCAATTCATTCAGTAAGTAAAAGAAAAAATGAAAATTTTATTGCAGTAAACTGTGGAGCTTTAACAGACAGCATACTGGAAAGTGAACTTTTTGGTCATGTCAGAGGTTCATTTACAGGTGCAACCACAGATAAACCGGGAAGATTTGAACTAGCTGATCAGGGAACAATTTTCCTGGATGAAATTGGAGAAACATCAGAAAATTTTCAGGTAAAAATGCTTCGTGTTTTGCAATCAGGTGAAATAGAGAAAGTTGGCTCAACAAAAGTAGAAAGAGTGAATGTAAGAGTTGTTGCTGCCACGAATAAAAATATTGTTGAACTTGTAAAAGAAAAAAAATTCCGGGAGGATCTTTATTACAGACTGAATGTAATTACGATAGAATTACCCCCTCTCCGTGAGAGGAAGGAAGATATTGATGTACTGGCAAACAGTTTTCTGCTAGCAGAAGCTCCCGAAATAAGTTTATCTAAAGCAGTGTTACAGGCTTTGAATGACTATCAGTGGAAAGGTAACGTAAGAGAATTAGAATCTGTTATTAAAAGAGCAATAATATTTGCCAGATCGGAAAAACGAAATCTGATTCAGCTTTCTGATCTTCCAAAAGAAATTGTTAAGGAAGCCAGATATAGTTTCGAAGACCTGGTGCTTGAGTCTCTTCGAAATAAAAAATTTACTCATTCATCTATTGCTGAGACAGCAAAAGAGTTGGGTAATGTGAACAGAACAATGATTGCAGAAAACCTCAGAGGTTTGGCATTAAAGACTTTAGTTGAAAACGAATTTAACATTGAAAAAACAGTATCTATTATTTCCGGTACTGAAGAAAATGAAGTGAAAGATAGAGTTTTACTTAAAGTTCAAACATTTATTAATAACATTCAAAAAGATGTTAAAAAATCAGGGAATAAAGATTTCGAATCACTAAAAAGACAGTTCTCTTCCAAGTATAAAAACCTACCCGCAAAATTCCATTCCTATCTTGATGAAGTCTTAAAGTGGAAAATCAAATCTCCAGATAAGTAACCATTAATTTCAATACTTTGTCTAAAGTAAATACCGTCTATCTAAAATAATTCGCTATTAGTAATGGTATCATAATATTTTTGCATACATCAAATAAATTTTTAGGGAGAAAAAATGAAACAATTTAGTTTTACAATCACATTTCTATTTATGATTATTTCGCCGTTGTGTATAATTGCACAGGATTCAACAAAAACTGAGGATGAGGATTGGGCATGGGAGTGGGAATGGGATGATGTTGACGATTGGATAAGTTGGACGCAGAAGAAACCAACTATTTCTCTCAACTATGGATTATCCAATATATCACGAGAAGACGTGGAAGAAGCTTTCGCAAATAATGCTTTGCTTGAATTAAAACTTGGCTACACCACCAAGAAAGATTCACGATATGCAGATTTCATAGAAAAATTTAATTACAATTATGCTTTTCTAAATTACAACTCAACCAGCCTTGCCGGTGGAACTGAAGATACTTCTGAAATTGATACCAAAAACTGGCAATTCGGTTTAGGATGGTCAACCGGTTATGGGTATAAGATAGGAACAGAAGGTGCAATCATTCCTTATTATTCTTCAACATTAAGTTTTACCGAAGTTGACTTTCAGAACGATTCACTTAATGTAAACGACGAAGATATTATGAATCGTTATAATGGCACATTCAGATTCGGTTCAAGTTCTGAATTTGGGATACGCGGGCAAATAACTGATTTATTGATAGTTGAAGCAGGATATGAAACTGGTGCAGTATTCGAAGGTTGGTTATTCTGGAAGTGGGCTGGCAGTGCTGTAATTGAAGTTGCTGCAAATGGTGTGCTGGATGTTTTTATTAAAGAAGTTTTTAAATCTTCTCCAGCTGCAGGACCAATTGTATTCCTGGTATTAAAAGGTGCTTTAGGTTATGGTTTATATGAATTGAGAAAAAGTGAAATGAACTGGCCATTTCCAAGTGCACCACCAATTTCTATGAATAATTTTAAATTTGGAATGACTTTTACATTCTAACATGCAAAAATGCATTCAAGCAGTCATGCATACGATAACAAAGTAATTGCATGAATGAATGCATGAGATTATTCTTTGAACGTGATTTTGATATTTACTATCTCAGATTTACTTCCGGTTCTTACTGGAGGTCCCCAGGTTCCTGCACCTGAAGTTACATAGTAATGAGTGTTACCTTTCTTTCCGTCAGAGCCGGACTTTGAAAGCTTGTAGCCCCAGCTAATTTCATAAATCATATTAGTAATGATATTAGCAGGCCAGATCTGTCCGTGATGTGTGTGACCTGAAAACTGCAGATCAATTCCCTGCTTTTCTGCTTGCTCTAATTTAACAGGAGTATGATCTAGTAGAATTTTAGGATGATCTGAATTAATTGAGCTCATTATTTCTTCAAGAGATTTTCTTTTTCTTCCGGTAAATGAATTCATTGAAACGTCTTCCCTGCCAACAATATAAACACTGCTATCAATAAATTCGATATTCATCCCGAAGAACTTTCATTCCAAGATGTTCAGCATATCTGACGGATGAATCAACTCCGTTAATAAATTCGTGATTACCGTTGATTGTATAAATGCCGTATTTGGGATTTAATCTCTTGAACGACTCGCCAATTTTTCTTTGTTCAAGAACTTCTGCTTTATCATCAACAATATCACCGGCTAAAAGTATAATATCGGGATTAAGAGAATTCATTTTATCTATTATTCTTTCCAATAACCTTTCACCATCAATTGGAGATAGATGGATGTCAGAGGCTGCAACAATATTCAGCTCATTTAATTTTCCTTCTCCTTTAGGAAATTGAAGTTCAAGAGTTTTAATCGTGATATCTCTTTTATTCAGATTTCCAAGGAAGACTATTAATCCCACAAATAGCAATTATTGCAATCGCAGTAATCGTTTTGGTTTTTTCATAATTTTCGTAAATAAAATTTGGAAGAAAATGAAAAAAAGATTCGAACAAACGAATTATGTCTAGTCCTAAAAGGAGGAGAATAAAATATACCAGAAATGCAAACCAAATTGCTCCAACTCCAAGCCAGATATCATAAACTAAAGGTGGAAGAAATTTATAAAGTAGCTTTGAGAAAACATACCCGTAAGCAAATAGTATAAAAACTATTATATAATAAGGTCTCAAATAAGAAAGAGATGCCAGAGCCTGCCATCCCCTAATAAATATGTAGTAATTGAGGGCAGTGTAAATAGTAAAGAATATTGTGAAGAATAAAGCCATTTTCCTAAAATTTTACTTGAATAAACGTTAAAATAGGACTATTAGTTCAATTTTTATTTATAAATACTACTTGCAAAGGATTTGTCGAAATATTTACTGCTATTTTTATGATTAAATTGAACGAGATTTATAAAACAACTCAGAATAATTTGTAAGTTACGTTGTAATCTTTGAGAAGGTTTTAATGTGAAACGGACTTTTACAATAATATTTTTCTTTCTCGTTCTATTCTTCTTAGCAACCATAGTTATCTTTCCGCAATGGTCTAACGACCCTAATGTCAATCTTTATGTAGGAACAGGAATAAAGCCTGAAGTTTGCAGCGATAGTGCTGGCGGGTGCTTTGTGGTATATGAGCATGGGCCTTCCAAACAAATATCGGTGCGTTGGTTTGATAAATATGGTTATCAACCTTGGGGCTGGAAAAAAATTATCCAGGGTGAATATCCCGAACAGTGGCAATCAAAGAGTATTGACGATGGTAAGGGTGGAATAATAGTAAGCTATGAGGATATGCTTGATAATATTCCTTATGAATATAAGACAAGAATTAGAGTCCAGAGAATAAATAAAGCTGATGAACAAAAGAGATTGTGTCTGTGGAACAATAATGGTCTATATTTTTTTAGCTGGAGTGGTATGAAAAATGGTGTTGATCATATAGCACAATTCCAGGCATTCAGAAATAATGGTAGTAATCTTTTTCCTCAAGGCAGTATTTCAATTAGTGAATATCTACAATTTGGTATAGCAGGATTGTTACCCTCTGATAATTTTAAAACGATTACAGTATGGAGTCCAAGCTCAAACTTGACATTAGCTCAAGTATATGATACTCTTGGAAATAAAATTTGGAATGAAGATGGTGTTGTCCTCGCATATCCTGCACTTGGATACAAATCATTTACAACCGATGGTAATGGAGGTTTTATAATAGGGGGAACTAAAAATGAGTTTACGATTATTGTTCAGCAGGTAAGCAAATACGGAAATCTTGGCGAAGTAATTATACCAGTAGAGTTGACTAGTTTTTATGCTAATGTAACAAAAAATAAAGTTAAGTTATTTTGGCAAACTGCAACTGAGACTAATAATCAAGGATTCGAGATTAATCGTTTCACTCAGAATGGCAATAATGCCTGGGAGAGAATCGGATTTGTTGAAGGATTTGAAACAAAAAAGAACCATTGCGGACAAAAATTACAGGACAGTAGTTAGAGGACAGCTATTTGCCCGCAATGGTATTAGGAGGCTATGAAGTTTATTTATATGAGTGCAAAACCTTCATATAATTTGCACGCTCAAACTTTGCCGGATCATCAACATTCATATAGCTCATACTTCCACGCATCTGGTCTACAGATTCATATTCTTTTTCTTCCATCCACATTTTCATTTTTGAAGTAACATCTGCAATGTGCCCAATTCCAAACTTTAACAAACAGGAAAGCATCTGAGTTACTTTTGCACCGGCCATTATCATTTTAATAACATCTTCGGCAGTGTAGATACCGCTGGTTGCAGCAAGATCAGCATTTGTTCTTCCATAAAGGATTGCAATCCATCTCAATGGAAGTCTCATTGCAAATGGAGTACTCAAGAATTACGTTAGGTTCAACTTCAAGAGTTTCGAGATTTATATCTGGCTGATAGAATCTGTTAAACAAAACCAATCCACTCAGCACCGGCCTTGTTTAACTCTTTTGCCATATGGGCAACCGAGCTGAAGAATGGATGCATCTTAACGGCAATCGGTATTTTAATTTCTGATTTAACTCTTTTAACTATGTGAACATATCTTTTCTCAAGTTCTTCGCTTTTCTGATCCATATCAGTAGCCATGAAGTAAATGTTAAGCTCAAGGGCATCGGCACCAGCTTGTTCAATCTGTTTTGAATAATCAATCCATCCACCGAGTGATTTACCATTTAAGCTTGCAATTACTGGGATATCAACTTGCTTCTTTCATTTTTCTTATATGGTTCAGATATTCTTCGGGACCAAGTTTGTACTCGAAGGGTTCAGGAAAGTAGCTTGTTGCTTCAGCAAAACTTTCAGCGGGGACTTCAGTATGATGCTGCATCTCAAGTGCATCGTGCTCAAGCTGCTCTTCAAACAATGAATAAAGAACAATTGCACCTGCACCTGCATCTTCCATTTGCTTTATGTTAGAAATTTCCTGCGATATTGGTCCGGCAGAAGGCACAATTGGTGATTTAAGTTTTAAACCTAAGTATGTGGTTGATAAATCCATTATTTAACCTTTGATTATTTTATTCAAATTATTTTCAATTCAAACTCTATTCTTCCGCCTTTTCATTTCCCGGATCCCAGGCTGCTAATCTTTGATATTCTTTCCATCGGGTAGTCACATCTTCCTGCGCTTCTTTCATTAATTGTTCGGCAATCTTTGGATGTGATTTTGTCAGCATTTTATATCTGGTTTCCATATATGCAAAATCTTTAACCTGCAATTTAGGATCCTTTGAATCAAGCTTGAATGGATTCTTTCCTTCTTTTGCTAGTTCAGGATTAAATCTGAAAAGCTGCCAGTAACCTGAATCAACAGCAGCTTTTTGATTCTGCATTCCTTTACCCATATTTATTCCATGTGCAATACAATGGCTGTATGCAATTATCATTGAAGGACCATCGTAAGCTTCGGCTTCAAGTATTGCTCTCAATGTATGCTGATCATTTGAACCCATCGCAATTTTTGCAACATAGACATTACCATAGTTCATCGCCATAAGGGCCAGATCTTTCTTTGCAGACGGTTTACCTGCAGCAGCAAACTTTGCAACTGCACCCCTCGGTGTTGCCTTCGAACATTGGCCACCAGTGTTGGAGTAAACTTCTGTATCAAGCACTAAAATATTTACGTTCTTACCTGATGCAATTACGTGATCTAATCCTCCATATCCAATATCGTATGCCCAGCCATCGCCGCCCATAATCCAAACCGATTTTTTAACAAGATAATCTGCAAGGCTAAATAAATGTTTTAAATCACCCGTTTTTCCATTGCTGCCAGATTTTATCAAATCATTTAATTTTTTCTTCAGATTTTCAACTCGATCCCTCTGTTCATAAATCTCCACTTCATCTTTTTGTGCTGAATTTAAAATTCCATTCACTAAATCTCCTCCGAGATCATTAGAATATTTTTGAAGTAGATCTTTAGCCTGTATATTATGCTTATCTATTGCAAGACGGAAACCAAGTCCGAACTCAGCATTATCTTCAAAGAGTGAATTCGACCACGCCGGTCCTCTGCCATCTCCATTAGCTGCCCACGGAGTGGTTGGTAAATTTCCGCCGTAAATTGAAGAGCAACCTGTAGCATTTGCGATAATTGATCTGTCACCAAATAACTGGCTTACAAGTTTAACGTAAGGAGTTTCCCCACATCCGGAACAAGCACCTGAAAACTCAAACAATGGCTCAAGGAATTGTGAGTCTTTAACTTTGGTAACATTAATTTTTCTTCTGTCGATTTCAGGAATTGAAAGGAAGAAATCCCAGTTCACTCTTTCCTGTTCACGAATTGGAAGCTGCTCGGCCATATTGATAGCTTTTAGACGAGTTTCCTTTTTATTCTTAGCCGGACATACATCAACGCAAAGCTCACATCCTGTGCAATCCTCTACTGCAACCTGCAGAGAGTAGTACATATTATCGCCGTAATCTTTTGCTTTAAACTTTGTGAATTTAAATGTTGGTGGTGCATCTTTTATGTCTTTTTCTTCGAATACTTTTGCACGGATAGTTGCATGAGGACAGACTATCACACATTTGTTGCATTGAATACAAACGTCAGTATCCCAAACCGGAACTTCAAGAGCAATGTTTCTTTTCTCCCACTTCGTTGTAGAAAGTGGATACGTACCATCAATAGGAAATTTACTGACTGGAATATCATCACCTTCGAAAGCAATAATCTTTGCTGTAACTTCTTTTACAAATTCAGGTGCATTTCCACTAACTGCCGGTTGCAATTGTAACTTGCTGGTAACTTTTCCGGCCACTTCAACTTCAAATAAGTTTTCAATAGTTTTATCAACCGCCGCAAAATTCATCTGAACAATTTTTTCTCCCTTTGCACCGTAAGTTTTCTTAATCGAATCTTTAATCATTTCTATTGCTTCCTCTTTCGGGAAGATATTCGAGATAGCAAAGAAACAAGTCTGCATAATTGTATTTACCCGTGCACCCATTCCGCTTTCTTCACCAACTTTATAAGCATCGATGATGAAGAATTTCATTTTCTTTTCGATGAGATCTTTTTGAACCTTCTCCGGCAATGTATCCCAAACCTGTTCTTTCGGTACTTTGGTGTTCAAAAGAAATGTGGAACCTTCCAATGCTTCTTTGAGCATATCAAGCTTTTCAAGGAAGACTTGTTGGTGACAAGCAATGAAGTTTGCTTTGTTAATGAGGTAAGTTGATTTTATCGGCTTCGGTCCAAACCTCAGGTGAGAAATTGTCATCGAACCGGATTTCTTTGAATCATATACAAAATAACCCTGAGCAAAATAATCTGTTCCTTCACCAATAATTTTTATCGAGTTCTTATTAGCACCAACAGTCCCATCAGCACCTAATCCATAAAACTTTCCTCTGAATGTTTCCTTTTCTTCAACAGAAAAATTTGGATCGAAATCAAGACTGCTATTCGTAACATCTTCTTTTATTCCAACAGTAAAATGATTTTTTGATTTGGTATTGCTGAGGTTGTCAATTACTGCTTTAACCATTGAAGGAGTAAATTCTTTTGAAGAAAGACCATATCTTCCGCCAACAATTTTCGGATAGCTGAATTTCAATTCACCAGCAACATATTTTTCTGATATTGAATTCACAACATCAAGATACAATGGTTCGCCCGGCGCGCCTGGCTCTTTACATCTATCAAGAATTGCAATTGCTTTTGTTGATTTAGGAAGTGCATCAATAAAATGATCCATAGAGAATGGTCTGTATAGTCTTACTTTTAACAGTCCTACTTTTTCACCTTTGCTAACAAGATAATTCACTGTTTCTTCTGCAGCATCAGCACCTGAGCCCATCATTATAATTACTCTATCTGCATCAGCAGCACCTACATAATCAAATAACTTGTATTGCCTTCCGGTTAGCTTGGCAAACTTATCCATTTGCTGTTGAACAATTCCGGGGCAAGCTATATAAAAAGGATTGACAGTTTCTTTTCCCTGGAAAAATACATCAGGGTTCTGAGCAGTTCCGCGAATAAATGGTTTATCCGGCGTAAGTGCTCTTTTTCGATGAGCGATAACTAATTCGTCATCTACCATTGCGTGCATATCTTCAATGCTTAGCTCTTCAATTTTCATAACTTCGTGCGAAGTACGGAATCCATCAAAAAAATGAAGAAAAGGAATTCTCGAATTTAGTGTTGCAGCCTGGGCTATTAGAGAAATATCCATCACTTCCTGAGGATTGTTTGAAGCTATCAGTGCAAAACCAGTTTGCCTCGTTGCCATAATATCACTGTGATCACCAAAGATAGATAGCGCATGAGTTGCAACAGAACGTGCTGATACATGAAAAACTGTGGAAGTTAATTCGCCAGCAATCTTATACATATTAGGTATCATAAGCAGAAGACCCTGCGAAGCGGTGAAGGTAGTTGTTAATGCTCCACTTTGCAATGCACCGTGAACACTTCCGGATGCACCGCCTTCACTTTGCAGTTCGCTTACAGAAGGTATCATTCCCCAAATATTTTTTTGACCAACTGCCGACCAAGCATCACAATGTTCACCCATATTAGATGAAGGCGTTATTGGATAAATTGCTATGACTTCATTAGTATGAAAGGCTGTGTAAGCAGCGGCTTCGTTTCCATCAATAGTTACTTTATTCCGATTCATTTCTTTTCCGTTATTTTAATTATTAATGCGAGGAAATTTGACAACCGAATTACCCAACTATTATACCAGCGAATTTCTTTTAATAATCGTTTTATTCCCCTATTTTTTTTCAAAATTGGAAATGATAGCATCAATACAAAATTGAATTCCCACTTTTAAGAATGTTGTTATTCTTTGATATCTGTTACAGCTTTTAAGGGCAAGATATGTATAATGATTATATACATTGGCTGAGGATTATTCATTTATAAATATTTATTATATTAACAAAGCAAATTCATTTGCTGTTGCGGAGAGTCTCTCAATAATTTTTCATCCATAATAACGGAGGATAAATGGATTACCAAGACTTACCAGGAAGAGTTACAGAAGAAGTATCAGTAAAAGATTGGGTTATTACGATACTGATAACTGCTATTCCGATCGTTGGCTTAATAATGTTGTTTGTTTGGGCATTTGGAGATGGTGCTCAACCAAGTAAGAAGAATTGGGCAATAGCAACATTAATATGGTACGCCATTATGATCGTACTTGTAATTATTTTCTTCGTTGTCTTTGGAGCAATTATAGCTGCAATGTTTGGTGGAATGGACGCTTATTCCTAAGTCAGGCAGAAAATATTCATTTATTGAGGGCTTCGTTGCCCTCTTTTTTTTATAAAGTTAGTAGTTAAACAGTTATTAAAGAAATTTATTTAAAAACCATATTAAATAATAGGAGACAAAATGGACGATATACTTAAACAATTGCAGGCAGTCGTTGCGGAATATGGATTGCAGGTTATTGGTGCTCTTGCAACATTAATAATAGGGATCTGGATAGCAAAACTATTAGCAAAAGCTTTCAGGAGAACACTAAAGAAACGAGAAGTTGATGAAACTCTTACAAAATTTCTTGTCAGTTTGATCAGGATTGGATTAATAGCATTTGTAATAATTTCTGCTGCAGCACAAATTGGTATACAAACTGCTTCATTTGTTGCAATAATAGGAGCAGCCGGATTAGCAATCGGTTTTGCTCTGCAGGGTTCTTTATCCAATCTTGCTGCTGGTGTTATGCTGATAATATTTAAACCCGTAAAGGTCGGAGATTATATTGAAGGTGGTGGAGCTACTGGTAGTGTTGAAGCAGTTGGAATCTTTATTACCACACTCGTAACACCCGACAACAAAGTTGTGTATATACCTAACTCAACATTAACTGGGGGAAACATCACCAATTATTCAGCTATGGATACAAGAAGAGTTGATATGGTATTTGGAATCGGATATAGTGATGACATTGATAAAGCGAAAAGAGCCATTGAAGAAGTATTGAAAACTGATTCCAGAATATTAAAAGATCCTGCGCCACAGATTGTTGTCTCTGAGCTAGCAGACAGCAGTGTCAATTTTAACGTAAGGCCCTGGGTTAATACCGCAGATTTTTGGGCTGTTTATTTTGATACTACTGAAAATATTAAAAAGAAATTTGATGAGCAAAACATCTCAATTCCTTTTCCGCAGAGAGATGTTCATACGTATCAGAATTAATCTATTGCATATTATTGAAGAAATAAATTCTCTATCAACAATGATTACCGATTATCATAATTATTAAATAAAAATAAATTAAATGGTATATTTTAATTTTTGATCAATCATTAAATAGTAAGACCAAATTAATAAACAAAGGAGGGATAATGCCAAAGTACCTCAAGTATATTTTATTACTGCAGTTATTTATTGTTCTGAGCGGTTTATCGTTTTCACAGAAGTATGGAATAACAACCCGATTTCTTGATAATGGACTGGAAGTAATTGTAGTTGAAAACCACTCTGTTCCGCTTGTTACTGTTGAGCTTGATGTGAAAAACGGTTCATATACTGAATCTCCGGAATATGACGGACTTTCACATTTGTATGAACATATGTTCTTTAAGGCAAATGCAAAAATACCAAGTCAGGAAGCTTATATGGAAAGGCTCCGTGAGCTTGGGGCTACATTTAACGGAACCACAAGCGAGGAACGGGTAAATTATTTTATAACTTTTCCAAAAGACAGCCTTGAACAAGGAATGGTTTTTATATACGATGCAATTACATCTCCTCTATTCCTTGAAGAAGAGCTGATAAATGAGCGACCAGTTGTAACCGGTGAATATGATAGGAACGAAGCAAACCCGTTTTTCCATCTCAACCGCGCTGTATCCGAAAAAGTCTGGTGGCAATATTACAGTCGTAAAAACGTAATCGGTGATCGTGAAGTTATTCTTACAACGACACCGGAGAAAATGCAAATAATCCAAAATAGATTTTATGTCCCAAATAATTCTGCATTATTACTTGCTGGAGATATAACACCGGAAGAAGGCTTTGCTCTTGCAGAAAAAATATTTTCGAGTTGGGAAAAAGGACCAAACCCCTTTGATGAATACAAAGTACCTGAACATCCCCCAATTCAAGAGATTGAAGTTGTTGTTGTTGAAAAACCTGTGAATGCTGTTACAATGATGTATGAATGGCAGGGACCAAGTGTAAGCAAAGATCCAAAATCAACTTATGCTGCAGATGTACTTTCATTTATTCTTGGTCAGCAAACTTCAAAATTTCATAATGATCTTGTTGAAAGCGGATTGGCACTAGGTGTAAATTTCAGTTACTATACTTTGAATCATACAGGACCAATAACGCTGTTCGCACAAACTACGCCAGAAAAATTTGATGCCTGTCAAAAAGCTCTTTTTGAAGAGCTCGACAAAATGACCGACCCGAATTATTTTACCGATGAACAACTTGAAAATGCTAAAACAATTCTGGCAACCAATGAACAATACGCACGTGAAACAGCTTCACAATTTGTACACACAGTTGGTTTTTGGTGGGCAGTTGCGGGATTAGACTACTACCTGAACTACATAGAGAATCTTAATAAAGTAACCCGTGAGGATATTAAAAATTATCTGGAAACTTATGTTGTGAATAAAAATTATGTTCTGGGTGTTCTAACTTCACCTGAAAATGCTGAAAAGGTAAGCCTTACACTCAACATAAAGGAAGGAGAATTGAAAAATGATGTCGAAAAGTAAATTGTTAATGCTGATCTCAATTATATTCTGCACGTCTGTTATTGCGCAGGACATTCAATCATTTGATTTAAACGGATTAAAAGTAATTCTAAAGCAGAATACTTCTAATGATATTATTTCTGTAAATATGTTCTTTAAGGGTGGGGTAACCATTCTTACTGAAGATCAGGCAGGTCTTGAAAATCTTACGCTAGTGGTAGCTCAGAAAGCAACTAAAAATTATCCAAAGGAACAATTGAATACAGAGCTGGAGAGTATGAATTCACAAATCAATTCAAACTCAAATCAGGATTATTCAAGCTTAAACCTTCTTTGTGTTAAACAGAACTTTGAAAATTCCTGGAATATTTTTTCAGATATCATATTGAATCCTCTCTTTTCTGAGGAAGATTTAAATCTTGAGCGAGATAAAATCATCGCAAATGTTAAACAAGTAAATGACAACCCAGACGCTTACCTGCAAAAATTAGCCAGTGAGGAATTCTATATCGATCATCCTTATTCTGTAAGTGTTAATGGCACTGAAACAACTTTAAGTTCTTTTGCAAAAAAGGATCTTTCGGAATTTTATTCGCAGAGGTTAAAAACTTCAGATATGCTTCTTGTTGTCGTAGGAAATGTTACAAAATCAGAACTTGAAAAAATGGTAGGTGAATCATTTGGTAAGCTTGATAAAGGGAAATTTCAGCAGGAAATACCTCCTGCAGTCGTTCACGCTGAGCCTTCGATTAAAATTGTGAATAGAGAACTTCCAACAAATTACATACAAGGAACTTATTCTGCCCCTTCGCGTGGAACAGAAGACGGTTATACAATGTTAATAATGAATTCTATTTTACGCGACAGAGTTTGGGAAGAAGTTAGAACAAAACGAAGTCTTTCTTACGCTCCATCATCTTTTTACAGAGCTAATTTTTCCAATTACGGGGCAATATATGTGTCTGCTATTGATCCTGATACAACAATTAAAGTAATGATTGCAGAGCTGGAAAAATTAAAAAATGATCCGATATCGGATGAAGAACTTAGAAATAAGATAAGACAGTTTATCACATTTTATTATCTGGGTAATGAAACAAACCAGGCACAGGCAAATAGTCTGGCTTTTTATGAGTTATCCGGAATAGGATATAATGAAGCTCAATACTTTCTCAATCATATAAATAAAATTAAACCTCAGGATATTCAAAATGTTGCGCAAAAGTATATTAAAAATCTTCAGTTTGTGCTGATTGGAAATCCCAATTCTCTTGAAGTGTCAAGTTTTATGTATTAGGAATTAAAATAAGATTATAAATGTCCCCATCAATCGCGGTGGGGATTTTTTATTTTAAAGCATTGTTATAATTATGCTCGCCGGTTTTCGCATTCTTCTAAATAAATTACTAAAAATCTTTCCCTGCTGCTTCCAAAAAAAGATAGATTTCTTGATTACTATTACCTAATTTTCAGTATTACTTTTTTGCTATTGATACATAATCTTGTTTTTTAATAATCATAAGAACTAATATAAAGCATCGAGAAATTATACTTTTAATATTTAAAGAGTCATAACATCAATTCTCCTGAAAAATCTGCTCCAAATAAGCAGCGCTTTGACTTCATCGATCAGTTCCGGGGACTGATCATCGTCCTCATGCTGGTAGATCATTGCTCTTATTACCTTAATTCAATCTGGAAATATCTCGATCCATTCGATCCGCTATTTGCAAGCTGGGGGCAAGTTGCCCTGAGATATGTAAGTTATTTGTGTGCCCCAGGCTTTCTAATTATCAATGGTGCAATGGTCTGGTGGTCTTATTACAGAAAAAAAAATAAAGGGGATAGCGACTGGTCTATCCGTCGACAAATAATACAAAGAGGTTTCTTCCTAGTTCTATTACAGATGACCTGGGTGAATTCATCATGGAGTGGATTCAACAGCTTCCATCCATGGCACCTGGGGATAATTGCTTGCATCGGAATCTCAATGATTTTGCAATCATTTATATTAAACTTCCGCTGGGAAATACAACTTGTACTTGCATCTCTAATTTTAATCATTCATCCTCTACTTTTAAATATTCCTTATGATACAAACGATATTTGGTCAACGGCATTAATGCAAACATTTATTGACGCAGGCAAATTCAACAAATACCCTGTACTACCGTGGTATGCACTTGCACTATTAGGTTCGGTGATGGCTCATGGATGGTTCAAAGTATGGAATACAGATAAAAAGCGCATTCTTTGGAGTCTAGGAATAGGTGTCGCTACTTTAATCATTGCAATAGTAATTCGAATGGCTCGGGGATACGGCAACGTATTTCCTTTCTCTGACTTTGGCTCTTATTCATTCTTCTTCGATCAAAAATATCCACCGAGTCTCTTTTTTAGTCTGTGGTTCTTTGGATGTAGTGTTGTAGTAATAGGCATCATAACTGCCGTTAATAAACTTTTGCCAAAGCTTTTCCTAATATTCGATATAACAGGAAAGGTAGCACTCTTTTTTTATTGTATGCATATAGCAATTCTTGGAATATTTTCGAAAAGGATTGGATTCTTTTATCGTGAAGGTGATGTTGCTACAACTCTAATTGGTGTAGTAATTATGATGATAATTATGGTACCACTATCCCAATGGTTTTACAAGGTGAAGAGTCGTAGTAAAAATTTTATTATAAAAATGTTGTGATATTGAGTTTGAAGATGAAACGAAGGATATTTTTATTATTCTCAATTGTACTTACTTGGGTTGTATTTTACAACTGCTCTGATCGTTTAGATATTCCCACTATAGAAAAGGATTCAACAATAGTATATCCTTCAAAATCTGAAAATGGAATTTCTGCAAAGATTACTTTCAGCAATAAAATAAGTAAGAAAACGGGTAAGCCTTTAAAAGCTAGCTTCGGTATTTAAAATTCGAAACAAAGCAAAAGTATATACAACAATAGAATTGATAAATTATAAATCCGCAAATCAAAAAGAATTAATGTTACATATTGATTGGTTAGATTCTACTGGTAACTCTTTCTATAAAAAACGAATTGACTTTTCACTCACTGATTCATCTTCGAGTATTAAAAGTTCAATTTCTACATCACCCCCAAAAAGAAAAGCTGGGAATTACACAGTACGTGTTTATTTGTTCAGAGAATTAATTGCTGAAAAGAAATTCCAGCTTATCGAATCGTTTCAAGATTCTGCAACTGTTAAAAAGAAAGATATTTCTAAAAAGAAAAGTGAATCAGATAAAAAGATTGAAAATCAGAAAAGTATTAAGCCAAAAGTTAAAACAGAGATTATTGACGCAAACATTACTTCTGTGCCGAAAAGTCAGTAAGAAAACCGGCAAACCTATTAGGGGTAGGAACGGTTTTTACGATTAGGGAGAAAGCTAACGTTAAAGCAATTGTAAGTTTTAAGAAGCAGGAAATTAAAACTGATGAGCAGATGAAATTTTATTTTAACTGGATTGGACCAACTGGGAAAGTATTTTATAAAAAACGTGTGGTATATACAACCAGTAATCCATCATTCTCTATTTCGAGCTCAATTTCAATTACACCGGAGAAACGACAACCGGGGACTTACACTCTGCAGGTAGTATTTCATAAAAAAATAATAGCCGAACAAAAATTTGAACTCGTAGCCGAGACTAAGTGAGAAAATTTTTTCTCAGGGAATAGAAATAATAACCAAACCTCCTGATTCATCAGCAACATAAACATACCTGTCATCTACAGCCAATCCTTTCGCATACTCTGTCTCAACAGTTCCGATACGAACAGGCGAATACAGATTTGATACATCAAAAATTTGCAGACCTCTCAGACCTGTGGTTACATAGGCTATATTATCTTTATAGACAACTTCTTTTGCATAACCGCCTGTTGAGTAGCTACCAATAATTTTAACATCAGCTGAATCTGAATAATCAACTACAAAAAATCCTCCTGTACCGCAGGCAAGAAATGCATAAGGCAAAGTTGGATGTGCCACAACATCTTCAGCGTAGCCGGGAATATCTACCCAATCTGTCATTGGATATGTGCCCCACCCGCTTTGTAATTCAGATATATTAAACAGAGAAAAGCCCATCTCACCACAGGCAACAAGCAAATAATTTCTATCAGAACTAACAAAAACAGCCTGAGCAAAACCGGGTGTGTCTGTTTCCCCTCTTATATCGGGTTGAGTAGGGATAACTTATTTCCGAAATTTTAAAACCATATTCACCAACAGCAGTAAATAAAAAATTCCCCCAAACATCAAAACCTTTTGCAGGTTTAAGTGCCAGGTTAGTTGCGGTGATCACAGGATTTAGTGGATCAACCGCATCAACGACTGAGGCACCAAATGATCCTGCTGATATGTAAACCACGGAGTCCTTGAATCGCAACCTTATTACTATAGCCCTTTAAATTTTGGATTACACTTGAAAGTTCTTCCGGTGCTCTACGATTAGAAATATTTACTATCATCAGCCCACCTTCGCCTTGAGTAACAAAAGCAAGCGTATCATTTACAACCACATCCTGTGCATAACCTGGGGTCGCAAATTTACTAACGATTTTATATCCACCATCTCCACCGATAATTGATTCTGGTTCATTTGGTGTTCCGCAGCTAACTAATAGTAATAAACTAAAAACAATAATTACATTTTTAAACTTTTGCATGATGCTTCTCTTAAAGATGATTGATTTACATTTTTAAAATCTTATTAAATAATTAAATCTTACACCTAGTCGATACTGGGTATAGTCTTTCTCATCGGAAATATATTCTTTGTTATAATCAGAGGGAGAGCTTGATTCCCTTGCATACCAGTTATAATATACTGTTGCTGAAAGGTTTTTAATCAGATCTAGATTATAATTAACAAACAGACGATAATTGTAATCATATCGTCCAACGTGAAGTGGATCCACTTCAACAAATTCCTCAGTAGTAAAAAATTTCCTTTGATATTGAAAATCGACACCGATATCGTTGTTTAGTGAAAATAATCTTGGAAGAATATAGTCAAACCCGGCAAAGTAAGTATGCCCATAATTAGTTGCATCTGAATCGTCAGATAAATTTATTGTTTCTGAAGGATCATCATATCCTTTTGCATCCGAAGTAGTATAAAAATAACCAAGGGATACCTGAAGGTTGTTTAATAAAGACTGATAGATTCTAATTCCATACATATAATCATTGCTGTCGTATTCGGTATAAGCTTCGTTAAGAAAATATCTTGAGTAAGTAAAGTATAATCTTGCTCTTGTAGTTCTCCAGGGTAATATCTGGTGAACCCAAAAACTGAAATTATCTTTAGAAAAAGTATATGGTTGAAAAGTTATTTCTGTATATCCATAGTAATATACCCAATCGTCATCGCGGAAATGGCGGACATAAAACTCGGGAATATATGAGTATGAGAACTGCGCCGAAGTTGTTTTTGTAATTTGCTGCCGAAAAAATACGTTAAATGTTGCCCAGGTCTTTACTGAGTTATATGTATAAGCATCAGTATTGTAACCAGCTCCTAAAGTTGTTCTCATTTTTCCTAAGAATGCATCAGAAAAAGTTAAACCAGCGGCATACCCCATTGTAAAATCATCAATACTATTGATATGAAATCTTCCCGCATCTTCCCTGTTCTTAAATCTCTGGATATACTTATCAGAATATTTTAAGATGTTGCTGTCATAATAAGGATTTATGGAAAGGCTCAACCTCCATTTATTTACTTTCTTCTTCTTTGTTTTATCACCGGCGAAAGCTTCTTCATTAGTTACAACTGAAAAAAGAATTACGCAATTCAAAAGAATTAGACTTATGGATAATAGTTTTATTTTAATTAATCTGTTCAGCAATTATTATTCTTCCAAAGTGATGTCTTTTTTAGGGAATAAGATTCTTGCAAGCACCGTACAATTATCCAAAGGAAGTAATGTATATGTATGAGTGCCGGATGGAACACTTATCACTATTTCTTTCGCTTTCCCCGGTATTTTTTTTCCATCTTTTTTATATCTGGTGACATCTGAACGATCAGCACATAGCATATAAGTATTTTTAACTTTTTTATCCTCTTTAACTTCAATTCTACAATTTATTTTCCCCTTCATCTTGTAATCGAATTCAACCCGATTCAAAACTCTTACAATTGTAGGTCCGGTGATTTTGAATTTTAAAGATTTTGAAGAAGAATACCGAAAGTATGAAACAACATCTTCATTAGTAACAAGACTCACGGGCTCGTTTGGATACATCGGAGAAAGTTTATACCAATCAATCTTTTTTTCTTTAATCGCAGTAAAAAGATTACGAATACAAATTTTGGGATTAGCTGATCCGCACCAGACTTCCACCGTGTTTTCACCACGTGATAATTCGACATTAATATTTTGTCCTTTAGAAGGAAAACCAAGTGAAGCATCTTCTGAAATAAGCTTTGTTATCCGGTTTAACATCACTAAAATCTACTTTTATTTTTTTACCTCCGTTGATTCTATAGTAAACAACATAATTCAACTGTTTTTTACTTTTAGAATTCAACTGTCCGCGGGTGATAACTTTCAATTTACCAGGACCACGAACTATTAAAATTGCTGCTTCATCAACCGAGATCGGATAGTACTTCAAACTTTTTCCCGAAATATTAATTGAGATTGATGATTTTGCATTTTTTGGAATTAATACTTTCGTTTTAGGAGCATGCAAAACTTAGAACTGAAATGGCAAGCAATATCAGAATTAGGAAAGTGTAGTCTTATTTATTTTTTTATTAATCATATCGATAAACTATAGTTCAGGTACTGATTCACTACTTTGTATACTAATCATTTCAGTTCCAAGTTGATGTCTCTTTCTCTCCATAATAAACACAAATGAAATTGCAATGATTAGAAAAAGTGTCACTCCGGAAGTAAGCATGACGCTATATCTTTTTTGAATAAAAATTTCTCCCGCACCAGGACGAGGCAATGGAGTAGGATTTACTGGTAAACCATATTTTTGTGCAAGCTGATTTACATTCAAAAGGTGAATGATTGGAATATTATTTTCAGCCATCTGTATCGTTACTCCCCTTACCGGGTAATTTTTCATCGGAAGAGAAATTGACAATCCTCCCGGTATAAATTTATAATTTTCAACAGACCCGATACTTGATATTCCTCCTCCAACATTAATGAAAGCTTTTATCTTTTCTTTCTTGCTTTGTTCATTAAAAATATCTATCCTCTTCTGAATGCTGCTTTCAAGATGTTCCTCATTAATGAATTCAACCTTGTTTCTATTGATGGCATCAATAATAAGTTGTCTTCCATCCGGACTGAGTCCTCTGCCTCTGTCAACTCCGCCGCCGATTGAAGCAGCAACCGATTTATTATTAAAGATATCGGCTTTGAATAAAATTTTTTCCATATCCAGCCAGGTATAAAATGGATCGTTTGCACCCCAGTTGGAAGCACCAACTGAAGTAATGATAATTGGTTTCAGTTTTAAAGTCTGCACAGCAGAATGAACTGCTATATTCAAACCGGGAAATGAACCAGTAAAAGCAATTGCAACAACATCATCTTTTTCAAGTTCAGCTTCTTTCAACATATCGACTACAACTGCTGCAAAATTAGGATTTGTTGAAGTAAGCTTTGCTTCTATGAATCCGCGGTCAGTTGTAATTGGTGTTATGTCCTGACCTATTAAAGCTGTTTCGTTAGGATCATTAACAACATCAACAAACACACTTTTTTGCATGCGAAATTCTTTTAAATATTCTGTGGCTTCACTTGCAAGTTCGGATGCTTCGAGCTTTTGATCGTACCATTTAAGCTTGACATCTTCTTTGCCATATTCAACTGCAAGAAAAGCCATCAAGGATAAAAGTGCTAAGACACTTAATACTGTTTTTGAACCCGCACTTAAATTGTAAGCTTGCATTAGTTACTATAAAATTATGTTGGCAGCAATTCGCCGTTGAATATTATTATTACAATTAACCTTACCAATACAGAAGTGATGAATAAAACACACAGAGTTCTGTAAATGCCCTGCTTTCCAAACCAATGAGCAATTAAACCTGGAACAACCCAGCCAACAGCCTGAAGCTGTATTGTGCTCGAAGTTAAATCAATCAACAAAAACTGTCTTGAAAAATTTGCGAGTAAACAACCTACCAAAAGACACAAAACCATTTGCCTTCTACCATAAAGAAAAGTATAATGGCCTAAAATTTTAATTATCAGGTAAGTTGTAAAGCTGACCAGAATTATTCCAGCAAGCCTGTCCGGCTGAGAAAGCTGAAGAGCAATGTATCCTGGGACAACAATTCCTCCGGCGGCTAATCCAAAAACTTCGTAAGACAGCAGACTGAAAATCAGACCAATAGTGATTGCAAGTTCAACCATAAACAACACTCCGGTTCTCAAAAAAATCAGCTACCATTCCACCCATACCGCCCATATTTCCAATGGCAACAACAGTGGATTCGTCTGATGTATAAGCCAGAACAGCTTCAAAAACTGCTAGCGGTTCTGTCCAACCCAGATTTACTATTTTATTTCTTTTTACTCCATTCGCCACTGCTAATTCCTCAACAACTTCAGCCGATTGCCCGATAAGAATCAGAAACTCGAATTCATCCTTTATCTCAGAACCTATCAATTTGGTAAGCTGCTTTGCTCTGTCCAAACGATCCTGCCTTGTATTCAACAAAATAATTTTTACTCCGCGAAGTCCAATTTCCTGTTTAATCTTTTCCCATATCATTAAAGTGGATTGAGGATCATTTGCTGCGAAAGCATTAAAGAAGTTTATTTTTTTCTGAAACACGTTAACTCTTGAAAGTTTTAGCGAACCGGCATCAGGAACTGCTTTATACATTCCTGTCAGAGCAACTTCTCTATCAATTCCAAGATGCTCGCTAACTGCAAGTGCAAGAGCAACATTTTCTTTATGTTCGATATAAGTAAATCCCTTCATCTCTTCTTCAGATACAGAATGATCATAAGCGAGATGAATGACTGTATTACGTTTTTCAGCTACTTCTTTCAAATCTCTAAACAACAGCTTTTCTGTAGTGAATAAATTCTGCTTCTTGGGAATTGTATTTCCGAGCGCTTGGGCAATTTCAGGAAGAGTGTAACCCATTACATCAATGTGATCCAATCTTACATTTGTAATTACACTGATAGTTGAATGAAGCATCTTTGTTTCGGTAATCCATTGATATTGCGGTTGGATAGCCATACACTCCATTACGATCGCCTGTGTTTTTCTCTTTGATGCAAATTTTATTATTGAAAGCTGCTCGATGATGTTTGCACTGGCTTTACGATAGATACCGACCTCACATCCGTTTTCTAAGATTAGTCGTGGATATGTTCCTGTGACTTTGGTGATAGTTTGAATTCCTCCCTCACGTAAGGCAGCACCAACCAGTCGTGTAACACCGGATTTACCTCTTGTTCCGTTAATGTGGATTCGGATTGGAATGGAATAAATTCTTTTCTGGTGAAGATAAAATTCTATCAATCCATAAATTGAGGCAACAATAAAAATTATCAGCAATACAGTAAATACGTACATATCAAATCACTTTTTATTTACATCAAACCAGTATTGTTATTTCAATAGAATCATTTTTCTTGTCTGCAGAAAACTATTCGCTTGAATCCTGTAGAAATAAACTCCTGATCCGACCTTCATTCCAGAACTGTTTTCACCATCCCAAACAGTTTGATATCTGCCAGCCGATTGATTTCCTTCAAACAGAGTTTTTACCAATGTTCCATTGATGTTATAAACACAAAGCTTAACAAAAGCTGGTTCCGGAATTGAATAAGTAATATTTGTTTGAGGGTTAAATGGATTCGGGTAGTTCTGCTCTAAAACATAATTGTCAGGAATGCTGGCATTCTCAATATCGTCATTGACAGAAACCACGGTAGCAGAATCAGTAGTAAACTTTATTGCATAACTATTTCTGACTTCAGTTGCTGTTACGGCATAAATATCATTATAAACATATTGAATAGCTATAGTTTCAGTGTTGTCTTCTATACCAATTGTACATCCGCCGGGTTCTCCAACTGTTTTATATTGAATAGTGATTTCTCCATCACCCGTATTTGTCGGATAGTAAGCAGGATCCATCAATAATATCTGGAATGTTTCTGTGCTTAATGTATCCTCAGCATGTCTTACTTTATCCCATTCAATAATAAACCTATGATTAGCTGCATCGTTGTAATAGTAAATCTTGCCAGTCTCGTTAGGATAAATTGAAAAGAGATCATCCCAAAAGGCACAAACCATGTTTCTGATATCGTCTTGCTTAGGTATAGGAAAGTTTGTGGGTGCGATTTGAGTTCCACTACCAAAAGCAACCCATCCATCAGTGCTGATTCTTATTTGTGAAAAGTCATTTCCGTAATATTTGAAATTAAACGGAAGTGAAACTGTTTGCGTAAAGTCACTAACACCATTTTGTCTCGGGAACAAAGTTCCAACTGTATTTATTTCCATCCAATCATATTGAGGAGATTGTTCAAAAAGAACATCATCAGTTGAATATGCGTAATAACCATAAGCATCAGGACCTGTTGGATCAAAGCCTGAAGGCATTGCCACAGAAATAGTAAACAGACTAATTTCCGAGTAAGGATACAGACCATTTTGCGTTGAAAGTAAAACAGAATACGAAGCATCGGTACTGAACCGGACAGTTTTCACTTACCTTCACAACAAAATAATCCTGATCATTCAACGCACTGCTATCAGGAAGAAGTGTGCTAAAAGTACCAATGGAATCTAATATTGTTATGAATTCATCACTACTCCGCAAAATTCCCTGAACGTCCGGTGCAACATCATCGCCAGAATTATTAATTTTTAGTACAACTTTTACGGTCTCACCTGGGTCCATTCTGAAATTCCTCAAGACATTTCCTTCATCATCAACAAAACTTTCGCTATAAATTAACTGGCATCCGTGAACAGTTACATTCCAATAATAAACCCAACTAGAGTTTGAACTTGTTACAGAAATTTTAAAAGGTATCGTGAATCCTACAGGGCATTCAGGCTTGACAAAAAATTGGAAAGGAGTACCAGTTACAGATTGATCAGGAGCAATATTACCGAAGCTGACAGGATCAGTAGTAATAATCTGAACATAATTCATAGTGTCCAATTCAGTTAAAGTAGCAGATACATCAGATGAAGTTTGTGTACCGTAATTCTTCAAAGTAAAAGTTATTGTGCCATTTTCATTTGGATTTATAAGCCCATCGAGATTTCCATCGAGATCAGTAATAACTGGATCTCCAAATAGAGCAATATTCTCAACTCCCTGAACAACCTGTATTGTTTCTTCGTAAGGTATAACAGTACCGCCGCGAACTGTAATATTTAACTGATCCAATGATGAAGGATCAATATCAATCATTGCTAAACCATTTACATCGGTTGTGCCCAATGCAAACACACCATTTCCGGATATACAAATCTCTGCATTTGCAACAGATAATCCAGAGCTTGTGTATGTTACTGACACCGGAAGTTGGCTAAAACCTGATACAACAGTATCAGGATGAATAACGTTTACATCTTGAGGTACATCTTTCCATACATGAAGACTGGGATCGCCGAGCACGTGATAAACTCTGAAATGGTATTCTACCCATGGATCGCCTCCACCGAATACAAGGTACATAAACATTCTCCCGTTAAGAAGTGCTTCCCCAGGACTATCCAGTGGTTGGAGTTCATTTATTGGAAACATCCCCATATAAATTCCCATATCAATTTTATTATTGTAAGTGGTGTGAGTGTTAGAAGTGGGACCGACAAAAGCACAAGCACCTCTAGGTTCAGTCGTTGTTCCAAGCTGGACCCATTCTTCACCGAAACAGTTACCACCATTTGTATTAAACATGGCGACGCCGCAACCAATACTTGTAACAAAAGGCAACTTCGCCCCATTATTCAAAGAACTAACATTTGAAGTCTGAAAAGGAATGCAATCCGCCCACCAACCGCTGCTCCAACCTTCTCCTCTGTAATTAAGAAAACTTCTTCCTTCATTTATCATGTTTACAATGTCAGATACATTACCCGGACAGGGATAGCCATTGTACATTGAATCAACCGAAGTAAAATTTCCACCCTCCAGCATTTGTTGGGCTGTAAATCTCTTCGTATATATTTGCGAAGCATAAGCATCATTAGAACATACCAGCCTTTCTTAAACCAATCCGTGCTTTGAACGTCTGGTGATTTTTCATAGCCCAAAAATTTATTTATCATCACCTGCATCCTGTAATCACCTTGATTAGTAAATCTTCCGATCATCATTTCGGGAAAGTAATCGGTGCCTTCTAATTCAACGAAGTAGTCGTCATATACAAAAGTATAATCATAAGTGATTAATTTTATAGGAGCTATTCCGGCATCACCGACTAATAAGACATGAGTTGGGGCAACTTCCCAGTTGTTGTAAGCATCCAATATATGATTCTTGACTGCTGTCGGATCATTACCAGTTGCACCAATGTCACTAAATTTTGTTATTTGGATGTAAGTGCCTGTTTTATGTTTCCAGTCAGCGTATGTTTGAAAACTGGTAGCAAATTCATCTGGCATAATACATAACATAAAATCGTAACCTTCTTCCCTGCTAGCATATTTTCTTTGTAATACTTGGTCATAATTAAAAATAAAATTTCTGTACAGTTTGGCGAACGAAGGTGGTATTGGTTTTTGAAGAGTTGTTTTGGGATTGATACCTGAACCAGGAGTATAATTTATTTTAATTGTAATTGAGGATACTGCCTGAATCTCCTGCTTAGAGGGTGAATATCTAACAGGAAAAATTGAAACACGTGACAAGTCGAAAATCTCTGAAAACAACAGGGTCTTCAACTTTTGCATAGTTCATTGGATATAAATCCTCCGAAGCATATGCAAGCATATTTTCAAGATATGGACTTTCAGGTTCTCCTTCGAACCAACTTTCTCTTGCAGGCGGAATATTTATTCCTTTGAAAACCTGAACTGGACTTGTTTCCAGGACTTCAATACTCACAGAACCCTGATCCGGGATTGCCAGAATTTTAGCAATGTGCGGAATTTCTGGATAGCCCGCTTCCGTTGTTATTCCCTCTGAAGAAATACTTATCGAGTGATAAGTTTTTCCGTCAGAAATAAATTCATTTATTTGAAAACCGGATATATCAACTTTTATTACAGTGCTAAAATCATTATCACTTATTAGTTGAACATTTGGTTGGGAATTTGGGTTTGAAAAATCGTCGAGTGGAATCCATTGTGTAAACGAAATGGACTGTATCAAGACAACTAAAAGACAGCTAAGTGATTTTATATTCATCATCACTTTTATCTCCCTGTATATTTACTTAGTGAAAAAAGTTATTTTTCAAATGTATATGATTTGTAAAAGGCACAGCAAATCAGTATTCAAAATTAGCTGTAAATTTTATGGTTATCAACAGTTGCTATTTATTTTCAGCACATAAATAGGAAAAGTATGAAGCAATTTATATTCCTATAAATTCTTCTAAAATAATCGAATAATTTTTCTGGAAAGGTAAAACGGAATTAAATAGATGTAGTAAAAGGAAAAAATTGGAAATATTACACGTCACCCATGTCGGATAATCATAAGATCCCCATCTTTAACTATATACTCTTTCCCTTCTAATCTCCACGTGCCAAGTTCTTTAGCTTTAGCAAATGTGCCTGCAGAAATGAAATCTTCATAACCAACAGTTTCTGCCCTGATGAATTTATTATAAAAATCAGTGTGAATTTCGCCAGCTGCTTCCTGAGCAGTATAACCTTTTTTTATTGTCCAGGCACGGCATTCAGTATCACCACAAGTGAAGAAGGATTGTAGCCCGAGCAAGTCATATGCTTCCCTTAATAATGCTATTCAAAGCCGATTCTTTTATTCCATATTCATTCATAAAAATTTCTGCTTCTTTATCCGAAAGTTCAGACATTTCCTGTTCAATTTTTCCAAAAAAGAAAAGTGCCTTGATATGTGTACTCAGTTTTTTCTTTGCAAGTTCGTCAAGATATTTTCCTGTTTCATTTACCTGTGTTTCATCAAGATTAAGAGCAATCAGCATCGGTTTTATTGAAAGCAGTTGGAATGAATTTAGAATTTTTATTTCATCATCTCTCAGATGTGTATCTCTCAAAGGTTTTTCTTCCTGAAGAAAGTTATAACATTTCTCAAGCAGTGGTAATTCACGTTTCAACTTATCATCCTGAATTTTTTGAATTTGCTTTTTAACCGTATCAATTCTCTTTTCAATTATTGCCAAATCCGAAATAATAAATTCTGTTTCGAAAGCATCTATGTCTCTCATCATATTTACCGAACCATCAGGATGTGGAACTAATTCGTTTTTGAATAATCTTACAACCTGGATAAGTGCATCGTTGTTTTTAACTTTTCCGAGAAAATTACTCGTGAACTGTGTAGATCCTGAGTCACCTTTGTGCAAACCAACAACATCCAGCACTTCAATTGTAGCACTGGTTTTCTTTTTTGGATTAAAAATTTCAGTTAGCTTATCAAGTCGTGCATCGGGAATTTTTATTATAGCTTGATGCGTTTCAACTTTAACCATCGAGGATTGATCAAGATGAGTCTTTGTGATTGTTTGAAATAAAGTTGATTTCCCTGACTGCGGTAATCCTACTATTCCTATTTGCATTAAATTCTCTCTTTTAAATTGTTTTTACAAGACAAATATAAGCAACGACATTTTAGAACTTAGGCTAAAATAACATTCAGATAATAATCACCGAATGTATACTTGTAATATTTATTTTGTGATTCTAGTTCAATTTGATACATTAAAGATAACTTTTAATAATAGTTTTACAGGAAATTTATGAAACAAATAATTATATCATTTTCTATTGCAGTAATAACAGTTGTTGTATTTCAGACATGCAGTTCAGTTCCGTTAACCGGAAGATCACAATTAAATATGATTCCAAGCAGCGAAATGCTTACGATGAGTTACCAGCAGTATGATGTTTTCTTAAAAGAGAATAAGCTTAGTACAAATGTGGCTGAAGTGAATATGGTTAAACGAGTCGGCGGAAATATTCAGCAGGCGGTGACTCGTTATATGGCAGATAACAATTTATCGTCAAGGTTAAATGGTTACAAATGGGATTTCAATCTTGTTGAAGATAACCAGGTAAATGCGTGGTGTATGCCCGGTGGAAAAGTAGTGGTCTATACTGGTATCCTTCCTGTAACAAATGATGAAGCAGGACTGGCTGTTGTTATGGGTCACGAAATTGCCCACGCGATCGCTGAGCATGGAAATGAAAGAATGAGTCAGCAGTTGTTGCAGCAAGTCGGTGCAGTTGGTTTAATGGTCGCAATGAAAGACGAGCCTGCTCAAACACAAGCAATATGGATGGCAGTTTACGGAGTTGGAACACAAGTCGCAGTTATGCTGCCATATAGCAGAACACAGGAAAGTGAAGCTGATCATCTCGGTTTGATATTTATGTCTATGGCTGGTTATGATCCGTATGAAGCTCCGGAGTTCTGGAAAAGAATGGCTGCACAAACAAGGAATCTCCACCCGAATTCCTAAGCACACATCCTTCTTATGATACCAGAATTAACGACATAAATAGCTGGATTCCTGAAGCAATGAAGTATTATAAAAAGTAATAGTGGATATTAGAAAAGCGACTTCATTATTATTGAAAGTAGAAATAAGTCATAGGCCTTTTCATAAATTAAATGAAAGGTTATCTCAATGGAAAACCAGAATGAAGAATATCAGTGTTCTGATTGTGGTGTTGCTGTTTCTGCTGATACAAAAATTTGCCCAAACTGTGGTGCATCTTTAGAAGATATCTCCGAAGAGGAAACATCCAAACAAGATGAGTTCGCAGAAATTCCTGTTACATCTCATCCTGCTGATCTTTCATCAATTCTTTCACTCCTGGATGAAAAGAAAATTGAATACTTTATTAATAATGATGCGATGGAAAATATTTGGGGGCAAAATTTTATTCAAATTCCAAGATTATTAGTTCATAAAGAACAAGTTGAAGAAGTAAAAGAAATAATTAAAAGCCTTGAAGAGAGAAGTAGAAGTAATCGACAATGATGTTTTAATAAAGAAAATTCGGAACAAGTAGATAAGAAAGAACAAATTAAAGGTGTTGAGGGTTGGCTTCTGGTTCTTTAGTATGATGCTTATTTTTAGTCCTATTGCATATTTACCTATAGTATTGATACCTATATCGAAATACAAAACGTAAGTGATTTGGTTTCCTTTTAAGGATGCATCATTATTATTGATCTCATTATCAACTATTCTTATTTCTTGTTTAAGTATCTATGCTGGATTGAAGTCTTTGGAAAATTCGTCCTGGTGCAATTAAAGTAACAAACTTTATCTCAATATCGTTTTGGTTTACTCACTGATTATTTTCCTAATGATTACAATGATTTTTTCTATTTCTAAGATTCCTTTTAACACAACAGTTCAATATTTATATGGTGATATGATTAGGGAAACTATATCATCAATTGCATTTGTAATTGTTTGGAAACTTTATCTAAAAAATTCTGAGAGAGTAAAAAATACTTATAGTGTTCAATGACTAAGGCACAGTCTATTATTATAATATACCCGTCGCGCAAATCATTTCGAAGTTAAGTTATTGGTACTCATTCCTAACTTTTAATCTAGAATAGATTTCTCCTAATTCAATCCTGAACACTTTACAAATCTTTAATAATTAGCCAATGTTGAGTATTTTTGGAATTATCTTTAAATATATTTACAATAACCGAATAATCAAGCGGGAAAATTAAATGAAAAGTATTATTAATTGGACAAAAATTGATGAAGCTCCGGCTTTAGCATCTTATAGTTTACTGCCAATCGTAAAATCCTTTACAAAAGGATCAGGAATTGAAATTGATTTAAAAGATATTTCACTTGCCGGAAGAATAATCTCAAACTTTCCCGATAATCTGACTGAAGAACAAAAGATTCCTGATTACTTAACCGAGCTTGGCGAACTAACTCAAGAACCCGACGCCAATATTATCAAGCTTCCTAACATCAGTGCCTCAATTCCCCAGCTTCACGCCGCAATTAAAGAATTAAATGAAAAAGGTTATAAAATTCCGGATTATCCTGATGAGCCAAAAAATGAGGAAGAAAAAAAATTAAAGGAAAGATTTTCTAAAGTTCTCGGTTCTGCTGTTAATCCTGTGTTGAGAGAAGGAAATTCTGACAGACGTGCTGCTGCTTCAGTAAAAAAGTTTGCACAGAAACATCCACATAAAATGATGAAACCCTGGCCCCAGTCAGGATCAAAAACACGCGTGGCTCATATGAACCAAAAAGATTTTTATGGTTCTGAAAAGTCAATGACATTAGACAAAGATGATGTTGTTAAAATTGAATTTGTTAGTAAAGATGGGAAGAGTGAAACTTTAAAAGAAAATTTGAAGCTGAAAAGTGGTGAAGTGATTGATACTGCAGTGATGAATGTAAAAGAGCTGCGAAAATTTTATGCAGAACAAATTGATGCAGCAAAAAAAGATGGTGTGCTCCTGTCTCTTCATTTAAAAGCGACAATGATGAAAATTTCCGACCCGATAATGTTTGGTCATGCTGTTTCTGTTTATTACAAAGATGCTCTTGATAAACATGCTGACACACTGAAATCAATCGGCGCAAATGTTAATTATGGTCTTATGGATGTTCTGGAAAAATTAAAGAAACTTCCTGATGAAAAGCGAAAAGAAATTGAAGCTGATATTAACAAGGTTTACGAAGACAGACCACAGCTTGCAATAGTTGATTCAAGAATCGGGAAAACAAATCTTCATGTCCCAAATGACGTTATAGTTGATGCATCAATGCCGAATGTAGTTCGCGACGGAGGTAAGATGTGGAATCTCAAAGATGAACTCCAGGACTGCATTGCTATGATTCCCGACCGCTGCTACTCAACAATGTATGGTGAAATTATTGAAGACGCAAAAGCAAAAGGACAATTCGATCCTTCAACAATGGGCGCGGTTTCAAATGTTGGATTAATGGCAAAGAAAGCAGAAGAATACGGCTCACACGATAAAACGTTTGAAGCCAAAGGAAATGGAATTATCCGAGTTGTAAACTCTGAGGGTAAAATCATTACTCGAACAGCAGGTTGAAACGGGTGATATTTTCAGAATGTGCCAGGCTAAAGATGAAGCAATTAAAGACTGGGTAAAACTCGCTGTGAACAGAGCAAGAGCTTCTAACACTCCAGCAATTTTCTGGCTTGATGATAACAGGGCTCACGACAGAGAAATTATTTCAAAAGTTAAAAAGTATCTGCCGGAACACGATACCAAAGGACTTGAAATAAAAATTCTTAAACCTGTCGAAGCGATGAAATATACTCTTGAAAGAACAAGAAAAGGATTGGATACAATTTCAGTTACAGGAAATGTTCTTCGAGATTATCTTACCGACCTCTTCCCTATTCTCGAACTCGGCACAAGTGCAAGAATGCTTTCAATTGTTCCGTTATTAAAAGGCGGCGGATTATTTGAAACCGGTGCCGGTGGTTCAGCTCCGAAACACGTTCAGCAGTTACTGAAAGAAAATCATATAAGATGGGATTCACTTGGAGAATATTGTGCTCTCGTTCCTTCATTAGAAATGATAGCTGATAAAACAGGAAATGCAAAAGCAAAAATTTTAGCTGAGACTCTTGATGCAGCAATCGGGAAATATCTTGAAAACGGAAGAATGCCTTCAAGAAAAGCAGGTGAAATTGATAACCGAGGAAGCTCGTTTTATCTTGCTTTGTACTGGGCACAGGCTTTAGCGGAACAGGATAAAGATAATGAAATGAAAGAACGATTCTCAAAAATGTATATTGAGCTGAAAGCAAATGAAGATAAAATTGCAAACGATTTAATTTCTGTTCAGGGTAAACCTGTTGATGTTGGCGGCTATTATTTACCTAATGATAAAAAAGCTAAGGAAGTTATGCGACCGAGTTCAATCTTCAATAAAATAATTGATGAGATGTAAACTCTTTAATAATTTCAACTTTATTGACAAAGTAGGATAAATTGTTTGCGATACATGCTCATAGGGTAAAGGTACGTCATAGTCAACGCAGTCAAGAATCGAAGATGATTGAGATAAACAAGTGTATAACTAATTTCTACATGGCTCAACATCATATCGTAATGGCAAATCCAGATAATGCAAATTCGGGAACGGTTATCAAAGATTCAACATTTGAGGACTACCTCGGGCCTATGTTGTTCTTGGCATGGCCGTGTTCTGGAAAATTGGCCAGCAATACAGAAGTCAATCTCGCTATGGTCTACATACCATTGATCCATTAGCTAGATGCTGTTATTCAAGGAGCAACTTTCACAGTCCCCATCATAATGGCTGCACATTGAAGGATTCGTTAAATGAAGTTGATCAAAACGGAGATCAGGGACTTAATTAAATTAGTTGATGCATTTTTACGGATTTCATGTAAAATCAGCAATATCTGCATTTCACACTTATGTTGAATTCATTAGTGTGAATTGGTAATTAAATGAGAAAACGAGTAATCATATCCGATATTTATTGATACTCATCCCAACTTTTTACCGGTAAACTCTCCGTTGTGAATTGCTGCAATGCTTTGAAAAACATTTTGAATATCAACTAACTGGTATTTTATCCGAGATTTGTTATTATTGCACTGAGAATTAATCTATTGTTAAATAAGAGATATTTTTTGAAGATACTCTCATTAGTTCTACATTTAATTTCTTCATTCAGTACAACTACTTTCCATAAATTCTATTTAAACCATCACATTCAATCTAAATGAGTAAAAAACCAAAGATTTTTATCATCGACACAAACGTAATCCTTCACGATTCATCATGTATACATCAGTTCCAGGAGAATGATGTTGTAATTCCTCTCACTGTTTTAGAAGAATTAGATCAATTTAAAAGAGGAAGCCAGGTAATAAATCTTAATGCAAGAGAATTCTCACGCACGCTCGATTCTTTAACCGGACAGGATATTTTTAATGGCGGTGTTTCAATGGGTGAAGATCGCGGACAATTACGAATCGCCATTTCACGAGGACTCTCAACTGAAATTCGCGAAGTGTTTAAAGAAGATACTCCTGATCACCGTATTTTGGGAACTGCACTTGATTGGCAAAAAAGATACAAGGATTCAAACACGGTAATTCTTGTTACCAAGGATGTGAACCTGCGGATGAAAGCCAAGGCACTTGGCATCCCTGCAGAAGATTATACTACTGACAGAATTAGCAGCATTGAGGAGCTTTACAGTGGAAAACAGGTGATTGAAGATTTTGATGATGATAAGATTATAGAACTTTTCCAGCCTCCGTTTGAAGTTCCTGCAGAACCTCTGCTTGATCAGAATTAACGGCGAAGCATTTGTCTAACAAATTTTTTATTTTAAGAAATGGTAACCGTTCTGTGCTAGTAAACCTCGATCAGAATAAAGAACATTTAAGAAAAGTTGATAAAAATGTTATTTACGGAATTACTCCAAGAAATGCAGAACAAACTTTTGCAGTTGATGCTTTGAGTAATCACAATATTCGATTAGTCTCACTAACCGGAAAAGCCGGGACTGGTAAAACACTGCTTGCGCTAGCAAGTGCACTCCACGTAAGAAAACATTATAGACAAATTTTTATCGCACGTCCGATAGTTCCCCTCAGTAATAAAGATATCGGTTTCCTCCCAGGAGATGTTGAAAGTAAGCTTGCACCATATATGACTCCACTATGGGATAATCTGAAAGTAATTCAGGATCAATTTCCGGAAACAGATAAAAATCATCAGTTGATTGATTCACTTATTAAAGAAGAAAAATTAGTCATTGAACCTCTCTCTTATATACGAGGAAGAAGTTTGCAAAGAATTTTCTTTATAGTTGATGAAGCACAGAACCTTACTCCGCACGAAATTAAAACAATTATCACACGTGCTGGTGAAGGTTCAAAGCTTGTGTTTACAGGAGATATTTACCAGATAGATCATCCTTATCTTGATGGACAATCAAATGGTTTATCATATCTGATTGATCGATTCAAAGGTCAAAAATTATATGCACACATTAATTTAGAGAAAGGTGAACGTAGCGAGCTTAGCTGAGCTTGCGAGTAATTTGTTGTAGTCAAACACGCAACAATGTCGTCACACTGAGCTTAGTCGAAGTGTGACTAGAACTTTAAATAGTAGATCGTCATCCTTCGACAAGCTCAGGATGACAGTATTCATTTCAATAAAACCATCTTCCTGGTTTCTACATACTCACCTGCTTTAAGTTGATAAAAATAAAATCCACTTGGAAGATTTGCCGCATTAAATTGAATTTTGTACTCCCCGGCTACTTTTTCTTCATCAACCAGGGTTGCAACTTCTTTGCCGAGAATATCATATACTTTTAAATTCACAAATTCGAGATCCACGATTCGAAAATCGATTTTTGTACTCGGATTAAACGGGTTAGGGTAATTCTGAAAAAGGTTAGCAGAGACAGGTTGTGCGATTACATCTTCATCAATTTCAGTCGGTGTATTCTGGAACATATATTTCAGTAGTGTAGCTCCTGCTGATTTAATTACCTCAGCACAATATTCCATACTGTAATTCGAAATGATATCATCTGTAGTGTGGTAGTATGGACTGAAATCATCCTCCTCAAAATAGACTGCTGCAAATCCTTCCTCAAAAAATGGATAACTATCCGAATACTGGTTCAATGAACCACTGAGAGGTGTGATTATGCTAAATTGTTCGGTGGCACTCATTGCTAAATCTCTTATCGGAAGAAATCCCGAGTAGTAATTTATCCTTACGCTGCTTTCTCCAACTGTGTTGTTAGTGTTACTTATCATATCGCAATTGATCATCAGTTGAATATTCATACTATCGTTCTCTAGCTTCCTGAGCATAGTGTTCACAACCGGCATCACCAAATAACATAAGCTCTTCTGCAGCAAAGGTGATGAACTTGATTGTTGCTTCTGGCTGATAACCGGATTCGATAAACGCCCTTGCAAACTCCAATGCAGCAGCTGATCCGCTAGCGTTATCATCAGCACCGGGTGCATTTGTGAACGGAGAACCGTATGCAAATGAATCGAAATGTCCACCGATTATATAAACTTCATCCGGTCTGGTTGTGCCGGGAATTGTTGCAATGATATTAACCTGCAAAGTTGTGGTATCAACCATATAAGTAGTGTGACACATAAACGAATCTCGCTCAACATCCGTAATACCGATTTGATGAAACCTGTTCTCAATCCAATCAGCAGCACTGAAACGGTTTGGGGTTAGAAGAAATCGAGTTTGAAAATCCTGGAAACTTTGAACTATATAACCGACAGAATCAGGATTTATGTTAGAGACTATTGCAGTTATTAAAGAGTCAGTATCGAATAGGTGATTCTTATTTGAGATTGACTTCTGAGATTCAGAGTATGCGAATAAAAACACAATTAAAAGTAGAAGAAAATTTTTCATTTTAATTCCCCATAAAATGAATAAAAATAATTTTACATACTAAACTTACGAAGAACGAGTAATGAATAAGTATAGAACTTAAGTGCAATTTAGAGCCTGATTTTCAATTCACTTATTTTATTAAAACCATCTTCCTCGTTTCTGTAAAGCTTGTCCTGAGCCTGTCGAAGGTTCACCTGCTTTAAGCTGATAAAAATAAATCCCGCTTGGAAGATTCACTCCGTTGAACTCTACTTCATATTCTCCGGCAGGTTTTTCTTCGTTAACGAGTGTTGCAACTTCTCTTCCAAGTAAGTCGTAAACTTTTAATGTTAACAAATGCATCGTCATTCCGAGCTTGACCCGGAATACTCAAATTTTATTTTTGTTACCGGATTAAACGGGTTGGGGTAGTTTTGGGAAAGTGAAAAATCATTAACAAATGGAAGCTCTACTTCTACAATTTGTGAATACTCAAACGTACCATCATAATCTATTTGTTTTAGTTTGTATTCATATTTTCCCGGACTCAACATCGTTATCCGTAAATGAGTAATGTTGTGTTTCTGTTGTTGTTCCGTGTCCGGGAATGAATCCGATTTTGTTCCAATCTTCGTTGTTATTCTGGGTCCCGCCGTTTGCGGGATAAACTTTGCGAAGAATCTCAAATCCAGAGTTGTTTGTTTCGGTTGCAGTTGACCAGTTTAGAATTATTTCGTTTACATTTGCAGTAGCTGTGAATGAAATAAACTCTACTGGGATACCACCATTTTCAGTTTTAATAATTGTCCCATAACTTCCGACAGCGTAACCAATGTTTTCAGATAAAAATTGTAATGAAGACAGAGTGTAAGTTATTGGTGCACCAAATGGTTGTAAAAACCAATTATTACCACCATTAGTTGTCTTCAATATGTAGCCGTAACTTCCAACTATCCATCCTGTGCTTTCATCCATAAAATAAACATCATAAAGCCAAGTACTACCCACCGGACTTTGTTGTGCAAACCAAGATAAACCCCCATTTGTTGTCTTTAAAATAAGCCCTAAACCACCAACCACCCAGCCGATGTTTTCATTAACAAAATTAATTGATTGCGGATATTGGTTACTACCTATGGGAATAGCATTCCAAGTATCTCCCCCATCTGTAGTTTTTAATGCAGTGTATAGGCCAACAGCCCATCCTATACTATCGTTAATAAAGTCACATGATAAAAGTCCATACATTTGGCCCATTCTTTGAAAAAACCAATTCTCACCACTATCTGTAGTCTTTATAATATCTCCATCTGCTCCAACTGCCCAACCAATATTTTCTGAAACAAAATATATTTCATCAATTACATATACTGGTCCGCTATATTGAATAAACCAATTCAATCCACCATTCGTAGTTTTAATAATTGTACCACTTGTTCCTGCAATCCATCCCATATTTTCTGATATAAAGAAGACAGATTCCCAGTCAAAAGTCCCGAATGTAGTTGTTACCCACGTAATTCCACCATCTGTTGTATTTTGTATCGTTCCGTCATATCCAACAGCCCATCCTTTTGTGGTGGAAACGAAAAAAACAGATTTCAATCTTTTTCTATTTCCACTCGATAGTTCATTCCAAGTGCTTCCATTATTCGTGGATTTATATATGTGCCCATCGTCCCCTATCACATAACCAACAGATGTTGAAGCGAAAAAAATTGAATTTAAACTTGTTGAAGTTGTATTGAATTGAACCGACCAGCTATTTCCGCCATTATATGTTTTGAGAACACTCCCAGAACCAACAATCCATCCTGTCAATTCTGTAATAAAGAATACCGATTCCAGGAAGTAAGTGCTGTCTATTGATTTGTCGATCCAGTTCATTCCTCCATCAGTAGTTTTGAAAATTTTTCCAAAATCTCCTACTACATAACCCGTAAGATTTGATTGGAAATTTGAATTTCGTAATACAATATTTCCCGCATTAAATTGGTTAGCCCAGTCTGAACCGCCATTTGTCGTCTTCAATATCTGGTTACCTGATTTTATAACCCAACCAACATCTTGTGTAATAAACAATATAGAGTTAAAAACTGACGTTGGATCATTAGCCTGAATAAACCAATCATTTCCTCCATTAGTTGTCTTAAGAATTACATTAACACCTGCAGCCCAGCCAATACTATCATCAATAAAGTATATACTTGATAAGTGTTTTGTAGTTCCACTTTGTTGGAGATTCCAATTCGTTCCGCCATTAGTAGTATTTAGTATTTTACCAGAGTAACCTGCTACCCATCCATGTTGATCAGAAACAAAATGAACAGAATTCAAGGTAATCGTTAGCCCAGAGTAGTATTGAGACCAGTTTATTCCACCATCTGTAGTTTTCAAAATTGTGTTTCCTGTTCCTATTGCCCATCCGATATATTCATTATAAAAATAAACTGAGTTAAGGTCGTTTCCTGTTGGCTTTGGATTTTGCCAAAACCAACCGGTTTCTTGCGCAGATATAGTAATCGAAAGAATAAAAACCAGGAGAGATATTTTAAGGGTTCGCATTTTTCGCCCCATTAAAATTAAACTTACCAGAAACTTAAGAAATTAAAGTGAGAAAGTCAGGTGGGGGAGTTTAAGTTTATGTGTAAGTGTAAGTTTAAGTTGGTATCGCTTACACTTGAACTTACACTTGAACTCTTTCCTTGTATTTCACTCATCAATCAATTATTTTGACGCCTCAATTTCTGACTAAAACACTCAGCAAAATTCACTTTTTAAGCAGAATTCTAACATTTTTATAGGTTAACTAAGGAAATTTATGGCTAAGGATTATAAACGAAATCCTGAAATTGAAGAACAAGAAACAACTGAGTGGCTTTACTCGCTCGATTATGTTTTTGAACACGGCGGACCGGATAGAGTAAGAGAGTTACTTCAGCAATTGCAAATACGTGCGCACAAAGCTGGTGTTCATATTCCCTTCTCGGCAAACACTCCATACATAAATACAATTCCAAGAGAAAAGCAGCCTCCTTTCCCGGGCAACCGTGAAATTGAAAGAAGAATAAAATCTCTAATCCGCTGGAATGCAATGGCGATGGTTGTAAAAGCAAACAAGATGGAAGAAGGAATCGGCGGACATATTTCAACTTATGCAAGTGCTGCAACTTTGTACGAGATTGGCTTTAATCATTTCTTCAAAGGAAAAGGCGAAGGTTACGACGGCGACCAGATTTATTTCCAGGGACACGCATCACCTGGAATTTATGCACGTGCTTTTCTTGAAGGAAGAATTTCAAAAGAGCAAATACAAAACTTCAGAAGAGAATTTGCAAAAGGCGGCGGACTTTCTTCTTATCCTCATCCGTGGTTGATGCCCGCATTCTGGGAATTCCCTACCGTGTCAATGGGTCTCGGACCAATTATGGCAATTTACCAGGCGAGGTTTAATCGATATTTAGAAGATCGTGGTTTGAAAAAAGATACAGGAAGCAAAGTCTGGGCATTCCTCGGTGATGGCGAAACTGATGAACCTGAAACTCTCGGTGCAATTACTCTCGCTTCAAGAGAGCAGCTTGATAATTTAATTTTTGTAATCAACTGTAATTTGCAAAGACTTGACGGACCGGTTCGCGGTAACGGAAAAATTATTCAGGAGCTTGAAGCAGCTTTCCGTGGTGCAGGTTGGAATGTAATAAAAGTTATCTGGGGTGATGACTGGGATCCGTTACTTGCAAAAGATAAAGATGGCAAACTTATCAAGCGAATGGGCGAAGTTGTTGATGGTCAGTATCAAAAATATACTGTTGAAGGTGGTGAATATATCCGTGAACATTTCTTTGGTGTTGATGAAGAGTTAAAAGATATGGTAAGTGATATGACAGATGAACAACTCAGTAAAATGCGCCGGGGCGGGCACGATCCCGAAAAAGTTTTTGCTGCTTACACTGATGCCGTTAACCACAAAGGAAAGCCGACAGTGATTCTTGCGAAAACTGTTAAGGGGTACGGACTCGGTGAAAGCGGTGAAGGAAAAAACATTACTCATCAGCAGAAAAAATTGAATGAAGAGGAGATGAAAGAATTCCGTGCAAGGTTTGGCATTCCCATTTCTGATGAACAAATTCATAACGATCCTTTCTTTAAACCTGATGAAGACAGTCACTGAAATGAAATATCTTCAGGAAAAAAGAAAAGCTTTGGGCGGATATGTTCCTTCAAGAAAAACAGATTTAAAACCAATAAAAACTCCTGACGAATCTGTCTTTGAAGAATTTTATAAAGGAACTGAAGGAAGAGAAGTATCAACAACGATGGTATTTGTTAGAATTCTTTCAAACTTCTTAAAGGATGCTAGAGATTGGTAAAAATATTGTTCCAATTGTTCCAGATGAAGCAAGAACTTTTGGAATGGAATCTCTTTTCAGACAGGTTGGAATTTATGCACATGCAGGTCAGTTATATGAGCCTGTTGATAGAGATAGTCTTCTTTACTACAAAGAAATTAAAAACGGACAGATACTCGAAGAAGGAATTACAGAAGCCGGTTCAATGTCTTCTTTCGTTGCGGCAGGTACCGCTTATGCCACTCACGGAATAAATATGATTCCATTCTTTATTTATTATTCGATGTTTGGATTGCAAAGAATTGGTGATCTTGCCTGGGCTGCTGGTGATATTGGTGCAAAAGGATTTTTAATTGGTGGGACTGCAGGAAGAACAACTCTCAACGGAGAAGGCTTGCAGCATCAGGATGGTCATAGTCATCTTCTTGCTTATACAATTCCAAATCTTGTTGCGTACGATCCTGCATTTGCATTTGAGCTTGCTGTTATTATTCGTGATGGAATTAAAAGAATGTTTGAAGACCAGGAAAACATTTATTATTACATCACAGTGATGAATGAAAACTATCCTATGCCTGAAATACCGAAAGGTGCGAAGGAAGGTATTTTAAAAGGAATGTATAAGTTCAAACCTTCAACAATGAAGAATGCAAAATTGAAAGCACAGCTTTTTGGAAGCGGAACAATTCTTAATCAGGTTCTCCAAGCACAGGAAATTCTTGAGAGGGATTACAAAATCGCTGCTGATGTTTGGAGTGTTACAAGCTACAAGGAATTAAGAAGAGACGCGCTCGAAGTTGAAAGATGGAATATGCTCAATCCTGACAAGAAGCAAAAAGAAACCTATATCACTAAAACACTTTCGAAAGAGGAAGGAATTTTTGTTGCATCATCAGATTATGTGAAAGCACTTCCCGATTCTATATCAAAATGGTTCCCGGGAACATTATACTCATTAGGAACTGATGGTTACGGAAGAAGCGGATCAAGAAAGGCACTCAGAGATTTCTTCGAAGTGGATTACAGGCACATAGTCTACGCAACTCTCGGTGCACTTGCTAAAGAAGGAAAAATAACAGACACAGTTCTTAAAAAAGCAAAGAAGGATCTTGAGATTAAACCAGATAAATTAAATCCGATGGTATCGTAATTATAATTTGTAACGTCACACTTCGACAAGCTCAGTGTGAGAGTTCGTTTTTGTCATCCTGAGCCTGTCGAAGGATGACAACTCTTAAAAGATATTTTATTAAAAGGAAAAATGGCAACAGAATTTAAATTACCAGAACTCGGTGAAAATATAGAATCGGCTGACATCATAAATGTTCTTGTCAAAGCCGGTGATGTTATTGAGAAAAAACAATCGATAATAGAAATTGAAACTGATAAAGCTACTATTGAAGTACCATCGAATGTTTCCGGCAAAGTAACTGAAGTGCTCGTTAAGCAGGGCGAATCGGTGAAAGTTGGACAGACAATAATTAAAGTTGATGAGGGTGGAAAGGCTAGGCGAAGTCTAGACAAAGACGGAATCAAAGGCTGAGACAAAAGCTGAGTGAATAAATAGAAGAAAGAAGAAAAAGCAGTTAAAGAAAAAATGCAATCTGTTCCGGGAGGAATTGTTGAATTCAAAGTTCCTGATCTCGGAGAAAATATTGAATCTGCTGATGTAATAAATGTGCTGGTGAAAAAAGGAGATGCAATTTCAAAAGATCAGGGAGTAATTGAAATTGAAACCGATAAAGCTACAATCGAAGTCCCCTCCTCCGTTGAAGGAAAAATAGTTGAAGTAAAAGTAAAAACCGGTGACAAAGTAAAAGTCGGTGATGTCCTTATTAAAGTTGAATCAACGTCAGTAGCTCCGACTGAGAAAATGAAATCTGATGAAGTGAAAGAGAAAAAAGAAGAACCGGCAAAAGAAGATAAGTCTGAACAGAAATCTGAGGATCGTGACGGTGAAGTTGAAGAAATGAAACCCGGAGAGCATGATCATCAGCCACCGATTTTAAGAGGCTCGGCACCTGCAGCTCCTTCAGTCAGAAGAATTACACGTGAACTTGGAGTAGATATAAATAAAGTTTCCGGCTCTGGTGAAGACGGAAGAATTTCGATGGATGATGTTAAGGCTTACGTGAAAAAGAGAATGCAAGGTAAAGATGATAGCGTGGGACTTGGGATTAAGAAAGAATCTTTGCCTGACTTTTCCAAATACGGAAAAGTCGAACGCATTGGAATGAGTAAAATCCGCGAGAAAACTGCAACTCATTTAAGTTATGCATGGGCAGTGACTCCACATGTTACTCAGTTCGATAAAGCAGATATTACACAATTTGAAAAATCCAGAAAAGAATTAAACGTTCAGGTAGAAAAAGAAGGCGGCAAGTTAACTGTTACTGCAATCCTCATTAAAATTATTGCAGAAGGATTGGAAAAATATCCTCAGTTCAATACCAGTATTGATATGGATAAAAAGGAAGTTATCTATAAAAAATATTTTAACGTCGGTGTTGCAGTTGACACGGATTACGGATTATTGGTGCCTGTTATTAAAAATGTTGACAAGAAAAATCTTGTTGAAATATCAGTTGAACTTGGACAGTTAGCTCAGAAAGCACGTGATAAAAAACTTTCTCTCGAAGAAATGCAGGGCGGATGTTTTACAATTACCAACCTTGGTGGAATCGGCGGTACATACTTTACTCCAATTGTAAATTCGCCGGAAGTTGCAATACTTGGAATATCCCGTGGAAACTTCGAACCTGTTTATAATAAAGAAAGAAGTTTTGAACCGAGGTTAATGCTTCCTCTCTCTCTTTCCTATGATCACAGAATTATTGATGGTGCAGATGCAATTAGATTTTTAAGATGGGTTTGCGAAGCTCTGGAAGAGCCATTAAAGATTTTTATGTAAAAAGATCAAACTAAAAAACAGGGATAAATTATGCAGAATGAAATTGCAAAAAAGGATTTGGAAACCTGGGCTGATTATTTATTGAACTACAGTCTGGGAGGTATTGAAAAAGAAGATGTTGTAATGATAAAAGGTGAAAACATCTGCTGGCCGTTGATGAGTGTATTGCAGGATAAAATTTTTACAGCTGGAGGAATTGCAGATATAAACATTATTGCGCCCGATAACGACCGTGGAAAAATTTGGGGGAACTCAATTGCCATTCACGGGAGTTTGGAACAAATTAATAAAGTCCCGCAATGGCATAGTGACAGATATAATGCTATGACAAAATATATCGAGATCCTCGGAGTTTCAAATCCGGATTTATTCGAAAACGGAAAAGAAGAACTTGCGAAAGAAATTATGAAAGTTGACGCCCCAATAAAAGATATTCGGGTTAATAAACCCTGGGTGTTAACACTCTTCCCCACCAAAGGTTTTGCGGATATGGAAGGAATGACACTCAAGGAGTATTCTGATTTTATTGTAAAAGCGTCAACAGTTGATCCACGCCTGCTGGATGCAGTTGAAGAAGATATTTACCAACTGCTGAAGAAAAGTTCTGAATTAAGAATTCAAACCATTCATCCAAAAACAAAAAAAGAACTTGAGTTGAAGCTGAACATCGCAGGAAGAAATATTATAAAATGCACCGGCGAAAGAAATTTTCCTGACGGCGAAGTTTTTACTAGCCCCGATGCAAACTCAGTTGAAGGTGATATTTTTGTTGATCTTCCTGTATTCCAGGGTGGAATGGATATTCAGGGAATCTATCTGAGATTCGAGAGCGGAGTTATTAAAGAATATTCTGCTGAGCAAGGATTAGAAGGACTCAAAAAAATTATTGAAACGGATGAAGGATCACACAGACTTGGTGAAGTTGCGCTTGGTATGAATAACGGAATGGATAAAGTTTTAAAACATCCTCTATTTGTTGAAAAGGTCGGTGGAACACTGCATATCGCAATAGGACAAAGTTACTCAGAAGCTTATGTTGATGACTATAATTCCGAAGAGGGCAAAGAAGAGATTTCCGATTTACAATCAAAAGGAATTTATAATCAATCAGCGCAGCATGTTGATATTGTTACAGATTTTCGTCCCGGTGGAAGCGGCAAAGCAGTGTATGTTGATAACGTAAGACTGGAAATTGAAAATAATATCTGGGTAGTACCGGATAAATCAAAAAAATGAAAATTTCAGGTGAAACTTGTCAGAACAGAGTATTAAAATAGCAGTAATAGGTGCCGGTCCCGGTGGATACGCAGCAGCATTTCTTGCAGCAGATCTTGGAATGGATGTTACTTTAATTGATAAAGAAAAAAAACCTGGTGGCGTTTGTCTTTATCGCGGATGCATTCCCTCAAAAGCTTTACTTCATGTTGCAAAACTTCTTAATGAAACGGAAGAAGCAAAAAACTGGGGAATTGAATTTCAGAAACCACATATTGATCTGGATAAGCTTCGTGAATGGAAAAATGGAGTTGTTGAAAAACTTACAAGCGGAGTAGGTACGGTCGCAAAGTATCGGAAAGTAAATTTCATTCAAGGGAAAGCAAGTTTTAAAAATTCTACTTCACTTCTCATTGAAAAAACAGAAGGCGGAAATGAAGAACTTAAGTTTGACAAAATCATTATCGCAACGGGATCAAGAATTGCAACTATTCCTTCACTAAATATTAATAGTAAAAGAGTACTTAATTCCACCACTGCACTTAACCTTCCAACGATTCCAAAATCATTGCTTGTAATTGGAGGAGGCTACATTGGATTGGAGCTTGGTTCTGTTTATCAGGCACTTGGTTCCAAAGTATCTGTTGTTGAAATGCTAGATGGATTGCTTCCGGGTGCTGACCGTGATCTTGTTTCTCATCTTTCGAAAAGAATAAAACAAAAGTTTGATAGCATTATGCTCAACTCAAAAGTTGTTGAGATGAAGGAAGTGAATGAAGGTATACAAGTTAAGATTCAAGATAGTGAAGGGAAATTAATTGAAAACACTTATGATTATGTTTTAATGTCAATTGGACGAAGACCAGATACTTCCAGGTTGGGATTGGAAAATACAAAAGTAAAAGTGAACGAACGTGGATGGATAAATGTAAATAACCAGTTGAAGACTGATGATCCTGATATTTATGCAATTGGTGATATTGTTGGCGAGCCGATGCTTGCACACAAAGCTTCACACGAAGGAAGAGTTGCTGTAGAAGTTATTGCGGGTCACAAATCAGTTTTTGAACCAATGGCTATTCCTGCAGTAGTTTTCACTGATCCCGAAATTGCGTGGGCAGGGTTAACAGAGAATCAAGCGAGAGAAAAAAAGATTGATTACGAAGTCACCAAATTTCCATGGGCAGCATCAGGCAGGGCAGTCACTCTTGATAGGTTTGATGGTGTGACAAAAATTTTAGTAGACCCCTCAACACAAAGAATATTGGGAATTGGAATTTGCGGTCCCGGTGCTGGTGAACTAATCGCAGAAGGTGTCCTTGCAATTGAAATGGGTGCAAACTTGACTGATCTTAAATTAACTATTCACCCTCATCCAACTTTATCAGAAACATTAATGGAAGCTGCTGAAGTTTTCTTTGGACAAAGCACTCATGTTTACAGACCAAAGAAAAATTAGTAATATCTGCAGCTTTAATCGCATTGTTTAAATAGGTTTGTTTTGATAAGTTTCACCCTCAATTAATCGAATTTTAAGAAATTATAGAATTATAATATGACTAAACCACAGATTTGGGTAGCTGCATTTTTAGCAGCATTTATTTTACTTTTCATTCTTCAAAAAGCAACAAAGAAGGAAGAAGCTCCATCGCGGGATCTCTCTTCGCAAATGAATAATCAAATGATGGAAGAAAGTACAACAGAATTAACTGCTGAACAACTTGTTAAAAATTTTGGTTGCACAAATTGTCACGGTGGAAATCTTCAGGGAACGCAACTGGCGCCTGCTTTAACAAATTTGTCTCAGTACCTGGGGAAAAGAAACTCTTCTTAATTATTTAAGAAATCCGAACGACTTTATGGGTGAAGCACGGTTTAAAACATACAGAGAAAAATATCCAAGTCAGATAATGCCTCCTTACGGAAATAAAAACATCAAAGACCTCGGTAAGATTGTAGATTATCTATTATCAAAATAATTTTTCTAATTTGAAGAATTTTAAATAATATCCTGTTCTCCGAATTCTCTCTATTCATCATACCAGTGAATAAATAACAATTCTTTAATCTCACTTCGACTTTTACACCCAGACAGTTGACAATTTATTGATTTGCATTAAGGATTTAATTTATATAGTTTTGAGCATACGCTCATAACAAATTATTAGGATTTATGCCAAGACCAAGAAAACATCGTAGAGTATGCTGCAGCCCAGCGGCTTATTATTTCAAGCCGCGGGGAATACCAATGAAAGAACTTGAGGAAATCACTCTTGATCATGATGAGCTTGAATCACTTCGGCTGGCGGATTTTCTTGCCTACTCTCATGAAAAAGCAGCAAGTGAAATGAAAATTTCGAGAGCAACTTTCGGACGTATTCTGGAAATCTCACGAAAAAAAGTTACTGATGGAATCTTAAACGGGAAAGCAATCCGGATAAATGAAAATTTTAAATAGAATAACTAATCACTCTATTAAAATGATACAACGAAGCAGCTAACTTTAAAGGTAAAATAGCAACAGATGATCATACCCCACCCTATAATTAATGAAATTAGTTCCTCATTCATTTCTTCACCATACAGTTTAGTTTGCAGAAGTTATTTTACTTAACATTATTAATAGAACTATTTTCTTTTCTTATGTTTAATTCGCCAACACATAAAATCAATTGTTACAAAAAAGATAATTATAATACTGAATTCACAAAGCAACGAAATTAAGAAGTTGACCATTTCTGCAACTCCTTTCTTCTAAAACTATAAGCGGGATTTTATGCCGGGCCACTTCTAACTTAAATACTACAGGAACCATAACTTTAACCTTTACCGGTTTACCTCTCTGCTTTCCCGGAGAAAACTTTGTATGCTTAACCGCATATTCAGCTGCTTCATCACAACCACCTCCAATACCTTTCAATATTTCAGTTTTTGCCACTTGCCTTCTTCATTTACATACGCTAATACATATACTTTACCTTCAATCCCCGCTCTTCTTGCAATTTCAGGATATACAACCAAATTGAGAATTGCTTGAACTCCGCCAATTGGATAAGGCATTTCTTCTACAGCTACGAAATAGACAGGTTCTTCTTCTACTACTTTTTTCTCCTCTTTCGGAGGCGGTGGTGGTGCACTCAATTCCTGATCAAAATTTATTTCTGTTTCTCCGAACTCAATATCCTCTATATCAGCATCTGAGATTGCCTGGATAATCATTGGGGGTTTCTCAGGAGGTGGAGGTGGAGTATAATCCTGCTTTGTTTGTTGAATATCCTCAACCGTAAAAAGTTCTTGTGGTGCATCGTACTGTATTGTGCTTTTCTCTATTTGAGGAAAGAATTTGAATGCAAGAATTGTTAATAGCAGAGAGATGATAATACTGCATTCAAACACAAGTTTGTAATGATACCTTAGCACTGGTTTGCCGATATTTTTTAGAAGTCCCATTTTATTCTCCTTTCTATCATAGTTTCAAAACTAGACTTGCAAAATGGAGACCAGCAGTAAAGCAACATATTTTGTAGAAATTGTAGACTTTTCAAATGAAATATATCCCGGAGGGTTGCAATTGTGCAACATACTTTTGTTTTAATTATATTTGTAACGCAACATAAAATTGAAGGCATAGCAATGAAAAGTAAAAGAGAAGGAAAAAAAAGTTTTGAAATAACTCATACTGATGTAATACTTGATAATATTAATGAAGGTGTTTTCACTGTTGATGAAAACATGATGATTACTTACTTCAATAAAGCCGCTGAGAAAATCACCGGAATTAAAAAAGAAGAAGCACTAGGTCAATTTTGTTTTGAAGTTATGCGATCTAACATCTGTGAAAAAAATTGTGCACTGAAATGCTCGCTTCAAACAGGTAAAAATGTAATTGATAAACGTGTAAATGTTTTAAGGGAAGATGGGAAAGAATTTTTTGTTAGTATCAACACCTCACCATTAAGAGATGAAAATGGAAAATTTATTGGCGGCGTAGAAACTTTCAGAGATTTAACCCCAATCGAAGAACTAAAAAAAGAACTGACAAAGAGTTATACATTCGAGGATATTATATCTAAGAATCACCAAATGATAAATATTTTTGAGACAATGCCAATAATTGCTAAAAGTGATAGCACTGTTCTTATTCAAGGTGATAGTGGATCAGGGAAAGAGCTTTTTGCACGTGCAATTCACAGCTTGAGCAATAGAAAAAAAAGACCGTTTGTTGCAGTAAATTGTGGAGCGCTGCCAGATACATTAATAGAGTCTGAGCTATTCGGTTATGTAAAAGGGGCATTTACAGATGCAAAAAAAGACAAGCCCGGGCGTTTTGCTCTTGCAAAGGGGGGTTCTATTTTTTTAGATGAAGTGGAAAGCCTTCCTTTATCTACACAGGTTAAGTTATTAAGAGTGCTGCAAGAGAAAGAGTTTGAACCACTGGGAGCCACCGAACCAGTAAAAGCGGATGTTAGAGTTATTGCTGCAACGAAAGAAGATTTAACGAAGCTAATAAAGAAAGAAAAGTTTAGGGACGATTTATATTATAGGTTAAACGTCGTAAAAATTGAACTCCCTTCGCTAATAAAAAGACGTGATGATATACCTTTATTAATAAACCACTTCATTGAAAAATTCAATAAGAGGATGGACAAAACAATTGAGGATGTTTCAAAAGACGTTTTGAATATATTAATGGAATATGATTACCCTGGCAATGTTCGTGAGCTTGAAAATATAATTGAACATGCTTGTGTAATGTGTCAGGATTCAAAAATAAGAACAGCCCATTTACCACCTGAGTTGTCTCCAAAGTCTGAAAAGGTGATACTTGAAGAAAAAGCTGGTCGTCCCCCTCTTGAGGCATTTGAAAAGCAACTATTAAAAGATACCCTGGAAAAACATAACGGTAACAAGATACTAACTGCAGAAGAATTAGGATTACACCGCTCCACACTTTGGCGAAAAATGAAAAAGTATGATTTGATTTGAAATCCTAATTCGTTTCACTTCTACAACAGTGAAATAATTATTGTTTCGTCACTGCAACACTAATAAACTCAATTTATAACTCAAATCGTTCTAATTGCTCAATATTTTCTTGAAAATCAAGTATAACCCCCCATTCTGTTCTGGCAGATAAATTGAATTATTGGTAAATGTAAAGTTTATATGAATGGTGAAACATGCTTGTATTAGAGATACTACAACATTCTATTAAGATTACGATCTTAGTCTTTCTAATGATGATCGTAGTTGATTTCATTGACGTAAAGACACGTGGACGTTTAAAGGAGCTTGTAAGCGGAAATGTCTGGCGACAATATACTACTGCATCCTTTTTAGGTGCTACACCAGGATGTATAGGAGCTTTTATGAATGTGACACTCTACATTCACGGTTTTCTAACATTTGGTGCAATCGTAGCCGGTATGATTGCTACTTCAGGGGATGAGGCATTCATAATGCTGGCTCAATTTCCTGAGCAAGCATTAATTTTATTTGCAATTTTGTTTGTGATTGCTATTCCAATTGGTTGGCTGACTGACAAAGTAGCAAAGTTGTTCCATATAATTCCCTTGCAAAGATTGCGAACTCCATCAAATTCACCCGGAAGAGAAAGAGCGTGGTCATTATCTGAAAGAACACATTTGGAATCATATTATCAAAAATCATATCTGGAAGGTATTTCTTTGGACGTTTTTTGCACTTCTGATTGTTCAGTTAGGATTAAAATATTGGGAACTTGAAGGTTTTGTGAAAGAGTATATGGGATTGGTATTAATAATTAGTGTTCTGATCGGCATCATTCCTGAATCAGGACCGCATTTAATTTTTGTGATGATGTTTGCCAATGGGTTAATTCCTTTCTCTGTTTTATTAGCCAGCTCCATTGCTCAAGATGGCCATGGAATGTTGCCACTCGTATCTTATACAATTAGAGATACACTTCTAATTAAAATATTCAATATAAGTGCAGCCCTTTTGGTTGGCGGCTCAACTTATTTAATTGGATGGTGAAATAAAAGGAGGTGAGAACAATGAAAATTAAAGGTCTTACAGAAATAATTTTAGGTTTTTGGTTGTTTGTTTCGGCTTTCCTAGGATTTGGTCCAGATGGTTCTGCCTGGAATTACTTCATTGTTGGGATTGCTGTAGTGTGTGCTAGTTTTTTTCTCATACATGGAAAACCCCAACAATCATGGGTTGCCGGCATTCTCGGTTTTTGGTTAATTATTTTTGCTTATGCTCCTTTTTTAGAGAGTGGAATAAGTATTTACCTGAACAATATTATTGTAGGTCTACTCATAGCAGTCACTGGATCGTCAATTATTAGTTCAGGGAAAGAAGCTTATTCGTCATGTAAAAAAATGGATGAGCATCTAAGCTTTAGTAATTATGGTTCCGAATAATATTTGGTAAACAATGAAGATCATTATGAAAAAATGGAGGAGATATGGCTATTCCAACATTTAATGCAGTAGGGTTCTGTGCTCATTATTCAAAACAGGGTGACTGGGCTTTCGATTTTGCCTTAAAGCTATCTCAAAAGCACAATGTACAATTGAATGTTTTCCATTTTCTAAAGGACCCATACGATCCTGATTATACCAAGCCAAAACATTTATCACGTTCAGAGCTTGAAAAAATGGCTATTGCCGAAGAGAAAAAACTACGATTGTATTATGATAAGCGCGCGGGAGAATATCCCAATATTGGCTTCCGGGAATGTTACGATGATAGCTGGACAGAGTTACATCGCTGTTTGAAGATCAGTGAATTTCAATTGCTCATTTTAGGTTACACAAAAAAAGGTGCTGTTTTTGTAAGGAAACCAATTGAAGAATTCGTTAACGATTTCATTTCCCCGGTCATCCTAGTTGGTCCAAAGATATTCTGATCAACTTTGTATAAATAATCAAGCAGCTTTGCTTTCCTTCGAGTTGGGAATCCAGGACGGGAAATACACTATATGCAATGCTTAGCTGTAAAGAGATAGTTTCCAAAATCATAAACTATTTGAAAAAGGAAATTATTATTGTTATGAAAAAATTATTTCATTAATTACTCTATCTACTTATTATGGATGAGAACAAAAATCATTGGTACGATGGCTGGTTTTATGATAAATTTATTGCGCCAAATCAAGATAAAGCGTTTGATTATGTTAAAGGTATAATCGAGTTTAATTCTTCTTTAGTAGATGTCGGTTGTGGCACTGGAAGATTTGCTTTCCAGATGGAAGATATTTGCAGCAGAATTGATGGCACAGATCCATCATCAAGAAACATTAAAATTGCAAAAAAAAGACTTAGTAGAAATAGTTCAGGAAAAATTAATTTTTATCATTCCGATGCAATAAAGTTTTTTGATAATAATGGCTCTGATTATGATTATGGAATACTATCTTATGTAATTCACGAAATTGATGAATCCCTGAGAGTAAATATCCTCCGAGCACTTTCACAATCCGCAAACAAAATTATTATAATAGATTACCTTGCCCCCAAGCCTAATAACGCTTGGCGATATTTAAACGAAATAGTTGAATTCGCCGCAGGAACAGATCATTACAAAAATTTCAAATCATACATTAAAAATAATGGCATTAAAGGACTTGCAGATCAAAGCGGATTAAAAATAATTCACGAAATTAAAAACCGACCGTCAGCAAGTCATATAGCTTTATTACAAAAAGAAGGTTGAACATTATAATGAAACTTGGAAAAATTGAACTACGAAATAATTTTATAATGAGTGCTGTTAAAACCGGTTACGGTAACAGCGAAGGAAATATTACTAATAGGCATTTGGCGTTTTGGGAAAAACGGTCAAAGCACGTTGGTGCGGTAATCTTTGAACCTTTTTTCATCGATAAAAAAGTTAGAGAATTACCAACACAAATAGGTATTGATAATGATGATAAAATTGAAGAACACAAACAATTAGTTGAAACAGTTCATAAAAACGGATCAAAAGCTGTTGCACATATAAATCATCCCGGAAGGATGGCAAATCCTAAACTTCCCGGAAACATTTATTTATCTGCATCAGCGGTTCAATGTCCTAATGGCGGACAAAAACCTAAAGCTATGACTAATGAAGATATTAAGTTAGCCCAACAACAATTTATTGATGCTACAGTAAGAGCAAAGAAAGCAGGTTATGATTTAATCGAACTACAATTTGGTTTGGGTTACTTAATATCCCAATTCATTTCACCTAATACTAATAAACGAAAGGATGAATACGGCGGTTCCTTTGAAAATAGAATGAGATTTGGATTAGAAATTTTAAGAAGGATGAATAATGCGGTTGAATTACCCATCATTATTAGAATAAGTGGAAATGAAAAAGCTGAAGGTGGGATGACTCTAAATGACGCTCTAGAGATAGTTAAAGTTTTGGAAAAAGAAAAGGTTGCAGCAATTCATGTCACTTCCGGAAATGTATGTCTTAGCCCACCATGGTATTATCAACATCATTTTATACCAAAAGGCAAAACATGGGAGATGTCAAAAAAAATAAAAGAGAACACAAGTCTTCCAGTAGTTGCGGTTGGTCAAATTACCGAACCGGAAGATGTTGATAAAATTATGGGAGAGAATGCAGCTGATTTCATTGCCCTTGGTAGAGCGCTTATTGCAGATCCTGATTTTGTGGGCAAATATCTAAAGATTGTTGAAGGAAGAATCCGTCCTTGCTCTTCCTGTTTAACCGGATGCCTGGGAAGAATAAAAATTGGCAAAGGACTTCAGTGCGAAATAAATCCAGAAGTTGGAAGAGAATTAGAACCTTTTAATGAAGCGAAATTCAAAAAGAATTTTGCAGTTGTGGGTGGAGGACTCGCTGGGATGGAGGCAGCAATAACCTTAAAGAATAGAGGGCATGATGTTACTTTGTATGAAAGGGAAAAGCTTGGCGGACAGTTTAATCTCGCACCATTACCTTCACAGAAAGGTTCACTTCAAAAACAGATTGATTATTTAAAAAATGAACTTGAAAATGTAAATGTGATAAATAAAGAAGCAACGGAAAAAGATCTTATTGGGAAATATGAGGGAGTTGTAATTGCAACAGGTTCAAAACCATTTGTGCCACCTATACCCGGTTTAAAAGAGTATAACTGGGCAGAGATACTTTACGAATTCAATCTGCCTAAAAATAAAAATGTTGTGATAATAGGCGGCGGCTTAATTGGAGTTGAAGTTGCAAACACCTTGCTCGATTATAATAACAAAGTTACTATTGTTGAAATGCTCGAAGATATAGGGCGTGATATGGAAATGGTAACACGAAAACTTAACCTGGTGAAATTGGAAAAGCATAACGTACCTGTTTATATAAATACCCAGGTTACCAAAATTGAAGGATCAACATTGTATATGATTCAAACAAACGAAATAGAAAAGAAAATTATGTTGGAAGGAATTGATATTTATGTTGTTACAACCGGAATGAAAGCAGATAAAATTTTAGCAAATAAAATTGAAGGAAAAATTCCGGCGTATGTAGTTGGCGATGCTGATCAAGTTGGTGATGCAGTATCGGCAATTCAGAGCGCTTATTTTACTTGTAAAGAATTATGAGAGAATAAAGATAATGTTTACAATCACTAAGGATATAAATTGACTATCGGGAGGAAGTAACATGAAAAAAATACTAAATGTATATGATGAACTTGGTTGGAAAGAGGCGAAAGGATATCCAAAGGGAACAAGAATCAAAACATTGCGGGACGAAGGTAATGCCAAGACAATTTGGTTAAAATTGCCAAAAGGATTTTATATTGATTCGCATTCCCATGTAACCACTGAGCAACATTTTGTAATAGAAGGTGAATACAAAAGTGATGGAAAAATCTATCAATCAGGAACTTACCAATTAATTCCTGCCGGTGTTGATCATGGACCTTTCGAATCAAAAAATGGTGCAATTGTTTTGGTTGTTTGGGATCCTTTAAAAATTAAAAAGAAGATGATGAAATGGCAAAGATTGAACCTTTTGAAAAATTTCCGGAGAAGTATGACGAATGGTTTAAGATCAACCATTATACCTATCAATCCGAACTTCATGCAGTGAAAGATCTATTACCGGAAAGCGGTATAGGGATGGAAATTGGAATAGGTACCGGTCGGTTCGCCAAGCCTCTGGGAATCAAACTGGGTTTGGAGCCATCATCCGAAATGAGGGAAATTGCCCGTTCCAGGGGGATTGAAGTGATTGACGGTGTCGCTGAATCACTACCTTTCAATAGTGAACAATTTGATTATGTATTAATGGTAACCACAATTTGTTTTTTAGATGATGTAAATGCTGCATTTAAAGAAGTGTTTAGAGTGCTAAGGCCTCATGGATTTTTTATATTTGGATTTATTGATAAGGAAAGCTCTCTCGGTCATCTGTATCAAATCCACAAAGATGAAAATCCTTTTTATAAAGTTGCCAACTTTTATTCGATGTATGGTGTTATGTGCTACCTCATAGAAAATGAATTTGTTGATTTTCATATTGTGCAGACTATTTTCCACGATTTATCAGAGATTAAGGAAGTAGAGCCGGTGAAAAAGGGATTTGGCGAGGGATCGTTTGTGGTGATAAGAACAGAAAAGAATGCATAAAACATCTAAAGAAGCAATTAAAATTTAAAACTAAAAAGTCATATAAAAAGAGAGAGAATTTTTATGGATAATGAAGAATTGTTAGATGAAAGATATTCTTTATACGAATGCAAATTAATAGTGAATTGACTAAAGAAGGCTAGAAAGATTTCTATTGGCAGGAAAAAATAATTACAGAACAATTTCTGAATAAAGGAAAATTAATCATGAAAGAGAAAAAACAGTCTATGCATAAATCAACCAAAGCAATTCATATCGGTAGTTTAAAGAAATCGATATTTGGAGAAGTGTCGGTCCCAATTTTCCAGAGCTCTACTTTCTCCTTTCCCAGTGCAGAGGAAGGAGCTGAGCGCTTTTCTGGAAAGAGTGATGGTTTCATCTACACTAGAATGGGCAATCCGACTGTTCAAGCTTTAGAAGATAATGTCGCCTCTCTTGAAAACGGTTACGCCGGGATGGCTACTGCAACCGGTATGGCAGCAATTACAACTGTCTTCTTAGCTTTACTGCAGCAGGGCAACCATATAATCAGCACTGCTTCGGTATATGGACCTACCCGGATGGTTGTGGAAAAAGAATTTCCTCGATTTGGGATAAATTCAACTTTCGTGGACACCTCTGATCTAAACAATATTGAAAGGGCAATACAACCGCCCAACACCAAAATAATTTATATTGAAACACCTGCTAATCCTACCATCAGCATTACTGATATTCAAAGAGTGGCAGATTTTGCCCATAAAAATGATTTGCTTGTTGTAGTTGACAATACATTTTCCAGTCCACATTTGCAGCGACCTTTAGAACTCCGAGCAGATATTGTTATTCACAGCTTAACCAAATTTCTAAATGGACATAGCGATGTAGTAGGAGGTATGATCGTTACAAAAAATGAAGAATTGTTTCATAAGATCAGACCGGTGTTGAATTTATTCGGCGGAACTATGGACCCTCATCGAGCATGGTTAGTTTTACGAGGTGTCCGCACTTTACCCCTAAGGGTAGAAAAAGCTCAAGAGAATGCTGGTAAGCTTGCACAATTTCTTTTACAACATCCAAATGTAACCTGGGTAAATTATCCCGGCTTACCAAAACATCCTCAGCATGAAATCGCAAAGAAACAAATGGACGGTTTTGGTTCAATGATTTCCTTTGGTGTTAAAAATGGGCTTGAAGGCGGGAAAAATGTTATGAACAATGTGCAGTTATTTACACTTGCAGTTTCCTTAGGCGGAGTGGAATCTTTAATCGAGCATCCCGCTTCTATGACTCATGCATCTGTTCCAAAAGAGGAGCGCGAAGAATCCGGAATTCTCGATGAATTGGTAAGAGTTTCTGTCGGGTGTGAAGATTTTGAAGACGTAAAGGAGGATATCAACCAAGCACTGAACAAGATTCCATAATGATTAGCTTCATTGAAAAACTGGAAAGAGAAATAAAGAATGAATATTATTAGAAAGTTTTTAGGACCAAAATCTAAATATGATAAAAGCTTACCCTATACTTACGAAGCAAGGATTGATGTGCTTTACTGGAAAAGGGCTGAACCAATGTATAGCTATTATTATTCTGATACCATTTGCAGTTTGGTAGAATATTTAGATACAAACAACATAACAGAGGTAGAAGTAGAAATTTTTGGAATCTACTTAAAGAAAGAAATTCCATTAGATAAAAAATATTGTCTGTCAGAAGATGGAAAATGGCTGAAAAGACCAGATATATGTAAGTCATTAGAGGATCACTATAAAAAAACACTGGAAGAGCAATACAAAGGACATATTGCAAATGGTGAGTGCGCCTTTGATGATAGAGATCGCCAGGGCAGCGGTCTGTATTAATTTTTTTAGGAACTAACGTACAAGGTTGAAAACACGTAATAATCAATGACTATAGAATAGCTTGTTTCCTTAACGTGCATTGCAATTTTGCAACTTCATAATAAAAATCGTTTCCTTCTCGCAACGTATTTAACAAAATCTACCTCACTTACAATTCTCCGAACTCCTTAAATAACAACGATTAACAAATAATAATATTCTTGGCATTTAGATTGGAATATTCATAAACGTTATTGTAAAGATTGAATACTTAATGAATAATATTAAAAAATCAGTAATTGAATTTCTCAATTCAGTCCCTCCAGATGTTTTGCTAGTTGTAGCTTCAAAGACAAGAACACCAGAAGAAGTGCAAGCAGCTATTAATACAGGTATTGAAATTATCGGCTTATAATTATTTGCAGGATAAATTATAAAATAAGAAGGATAAAAAAATTGTATATCCCATCAAAAATATTTTTTACAAAAGGTGTAGGAAAGCACAAAGATTATCTCAGCTCTTTTGAGCTTGCACTGCGCAATGCAGGAATAGAAATCTGTAATCTTGTTGCAGTCAGCAGCATCTTTCCTCCAAACTGCAAAAAAATTTCAAGAGAAGAAGGTTTGAAAGAATTGAAGCCGGGACAAATTACATTTGCAGTTATGGCAAGAAATTCTACAAATGAACCAAACCGTTTAATTGCATCTTCAATAGGTGTTGCAATACCTGCTGATAAAACCCAATATGGTTATCTATCAGAGTATCATCCTTTTGGTGTAAAAGAAGCAATAGCCGGAGATTATGCAGAAGATCTTGCAGCACAAATGCTTGCAACTACTTTAGGAGTTGAATTTAATCCCGAGTCTGATTGGAATGAGCGAGAGCAAGAATTTAAAATGTCAGGCAAAATTGTAAAAACATTTAATGTCACTCAATCTGCTGAAGGAGATAGAACAGGTTTGTGGACTACGGTGATTGCGGCGGCAATTTTATTACCATGAGATAAATATTTAATAACCTTCTTAAAACGAGGTAATTATGGAAAATTATTATATCGATCCTAAATCCTTATACAGGTTGCCGTGGACAATGCCGGATAATGGAATTACCTGGCTGGAACCAACTGGACAATGCAACATGAATTGTTACGGCTGCTATAGGAAAAATATTAAGAACTCTCACAAATCACTTGATGAAGTAAAACATGAACTGGATTTTTTCCAATCAGTAAGAAAATCTGATTGTATTTCAATCGCAGGAGGTGACCCGCTTTTATATCCGGATATTGTTGAACTCGTAGCTGATATAAAATCAAGAGGGCTTAAGCCTATCATCAATACTAACGGAATTGCTCTTACAAATGAACTTCTTGATGAATTAAAAAAAGCCGGTGTTTTCGGATTTACATTTCACATAGACAGCAAGCAAGGCAGAGGCAGGGATCCGAAGTGGAATAACAAAAATGAGATCGAACTTAATGAGCAACGTCTATATTATGCAAAAATGTTGGCCGCTAAAGGCGGCATTGCCTGTTCTTTTAATTCAACTGTTTACAACGATACTATTCAGTATATACCAGATCTGGTTGAATGGGCACATAAGCATATTGATATAGTTCATACAATGGTTTTTATTTTGTTCAGATACATTACCCCTGACACACCTTTTGATTTTTACGCCGGCGATAAAAAAATAACCTGGGATGATATTCACTATCACTCTAATAAGGAAGAAGTTACAGATTTAATGGCAACAAATGCTGTAAGAGTAATAAAAGAAAAATTTCCGGATTTTACGCCAGCTGCTTTTTTAAACGGTACGGCTAAACCGGATCATTTTAAGTGGCTGCTTACGGAAAGAGTTGGCAACAAAAAGAAAATTTTTGGATATGCAGGAAATAAATTTCTTGAACTTGTAATGACATTATATCATTACAAGCAGGATAAATATCTCTCTTATGCTTCTCCAAAAGTTTCAAGTCTCGGAAGATTAACTTTGTTTAACACATGGCTTTTTGACAAAGGAATTAAAAAAGCATTTAAGAATTACTTAAAGTTTTTGGCTGTAAATCCCCTCAGAATATTTAATAAAGTATATATGCAATCGATTATGATTATCCAGCCGGTTGACTTAATGCCGAATGGTGATCAAAGTATGTGCGATGGTTGCCCTGATATTACATACTGGAAAGATAAAGATGGAACTGAAAAGCTTGTTTGGTCATGCAGGCTCGAAGAACCGATGCAATACGGCGACTTTTTAAGAATGATTCCAAAGAATAAGGAAACTGTACCTGATAATGGAAGTGATGCAGTCGCTGAAATGGAGAAAAAGTAAAGGCGTATTTGAATCAGTAAAAAATAAAAATAGGAAATGAAAAATGAATATTCTGAAAAACAAAAGAATTTTAGTTTGTGGTAAAGGTGGAAGCGGAAAAAGTTCAATTGTTTCTTTGTTGGGAAATGAACTGCTTAAACAAAAATATAAAGTGATTTTATTAGATGCAGATGCTTCTAATCCCGGTGGTTTATTCCGATTGTTATCGGATAAAAATAAAGCTCCCAAACCTTTAATTGAGTTTTTTGGGGGAAGGGAAAAGGTTACCTGCCCGGTTGATGACCCCGCTCCTCTAACAAGAAAAAACAACAACTCGCCCATAAATGAGGCAGCCATAAAATTATCGGAAATTCCAAAACAGTACTCTCTGAAAAAGAAAAATCTAACCTTATTTCAGATAGGAAAAATAAAGGAGGCTTGCGAAGGATGCGATGGACCGATGTCAAAGGTTGCGCGTGATTTTATTGTTAAGGGTGATTTTGTTACGCTCATAGATATCGAAGCAGGCATAGAACATTTTGGCAGAGGAGTTGAAAAACATGTAGATATAATTTTAATTGTCGTTGATCCAACATTTGAATCTTTTATAATAGCAGAAATTGTAAACAAAATGTCTTCGTTGATGGGGAATAAAAATGTCTGGGCAATCCTAAACAAAGTCGATTCAAAAAAAACAGATGCGATTATGCAAAATGCTTTGAAGAAAAGAGGAGTCAATTATCTCGGCAGCATTGGTTATGACAAAGAAATACATAAAGCAGGATTTGAAGGTAAAATAATTTCTCATTGTAAAAGTGATAAACAAGTTGTGGAGGTCATTAAAAAACTAGAAAAAATTCTAGAGAAGAAAAATGAAATATGATAATTCAATAGAAATTTCAATAACAAAACTCCTCAAATCAATTCCGCCCGGTGTTTTTCTGGTTGCGGCATCGAAGACAAGAACACCCGAAGAAGTGCAGGCGGCTATTAATACAGGTATTGAAATTATTGGCTACAATTATGTGCAGGAAGCTGAAAGAATTTATCAGGTAATCGGAAACCAGGTTAAGTGGCATTTGATCGGTCATCTTCAGAAAAATAAAGTTAAAAAAGCTGTTAAACTTTTTGATATGATTGAAACGGTTGACTCAGTGAAATTAGCTGAGTTAGTAAGCAAGCAATGTGCATTAGAAAATAAAATTATGCCGGTGCTTATTGAAATCAACAGCGGGAATGAATCGAATAAAACCGGAGTCCTGCCGGAAGATGTTGACGACCTCATCTTAAAAATAAGTGAGTTGTCAAATCTGCAAGTAATGGGCTTAATGACTATGGGCCCGCGTTTTGGAAATTCCGAGGATGCAAGACCATATTTCAAAGCAACAAAGAAAGCGTTCGATAGATTGAAAAAATTGAATATCCCTAATGTAGAAATGAAATATTTATCTATGGGGATGAGTAATAGTTATGAAATCGCAATTGAAGAAGGTGCAAATATTATTCGGATTGGGACAAAGCTTTTTGGAGGAAGATGTAAAGCTTAAAATTCCAATTAAATCTATTAACAAAAGTGGATTAAAAAATGGAATATGATTTTAATTTTATAATACTATCTCACAATCATAAAAAGGACACGGATGGGTGTATCTAAAATTGAAACGAGTTGGAGATAGGTACATAAAACAAATTTTAAGGAAGACAATTATGAACAGTTCGGTTAGAGTAAGTCAGCTTGATAAGTCTGCTATACATGAAATGACAAGACTATCAGCACAATATGATGATGTAGCTTTTTTATCCTGGGCAAAGCCTGCTTCGGGAACTCCAAAACACATAAATGATGCTGCTATTTATGCAATTCAAAAAAAATTAACTGCCGGATATTCTCAAAGTGAGGGCTTACCTGAACTAAGAATGGAGATTGTAAAAAAACTTAAGCGCGATAATAATATTGATGCAAACACTTCCGAAATAATTTTGACGGTTGGTGCAATTGAAGGATTAGCAGTTGCTGTTTTAGCTACAGTTGATCCCGGGGATGAAGTAATTCTTCCTACGCCAACATATTCAACTCATATTACACAAGTAAAACTTGCATCAGCTAAACCGGTTCTAGTTCCGCTTATTGAAGAAAAGAATTTTGCATTAGATATCGAAGGCATTAAAAAAGCAATTACTCCCAAAACAAAAGCTATAATGTTTTGTACCCCAAATAATCCAACCGGCACTGTATTCCCGGAAAAAGATCTCCGCAAGTTGGCAGAAATTGTTCTTGAAAAGAATCTGACTGTAATAGTTGATGAAGCCTACGAGTATTTCGTTTTTGATGATGAAAAACATTTCAGTATGGCTTCCATTCCCGAATTAAAGAAAAACGTTATTACAGCTTACACGTTTACAAAAACTTATGCAATGACAGGGTGGCGCATCGGATATCTTCTTGCTGACGAAGAAAAATTACTTCAAATAAAAAAAGCACATATTCCATTTGCAATCTGCGCTCCAGTCGTCTCTCAATATGCAGCACTCGCAGCCTTAATGGGAAGTCAGGATTCTGTAAAAGAATTCCGGCTGGAATATTTGAATGCAAGAAATCTTATGTGTGAAAGACTTGACCGGCTTAACTCTGTGTTTCAATATGTTAAACCCGGTGGTGCATATCTGATGTTTCCCAAAATACTTTCAGAGAATAAAGTTGATTCTATGGAATTCTGTAAAAAATTATTATCCGAAGCAAAAGTTTCAGCCACACCCGGAAGTGATTTTGGTCCAACTGGTGAAGGACATTTACGATTTTCGTTTTGCGTCCCTGAAGAAATGATAAATAAAGCATTCGACAGAATGGATAAATATTTCAAATAAAAAAAAGTAAAAGTTTTTTAAGTTGAAAAAATTTGAGCAGATATGAAACTATCAACAAAGAATTCATTATTAGGAAAGATTGCTGATAATCTTGGTATAAACAAAAAATTTAATGAGTATTCAGAAATAACTATTGATCCGTTTGATACAGCAATAATAAGCCCTGTTGAAGCCAAAGTAATTAAAATCGGAAGCATTAGTAGTAGCGGAATGCTTATCTCTAAAAATAATAAGGAAATTCCGTTAGCTGACTTCATTGGTCATTTTGCCAAACAATTCATAGGGAGTATGTATTTCAATTTTTATTTGAATCCATCAAATAAACATTTTTGGATAACTCCATACGACGGAATGTTTATTTACACACATAAGAATCAAGGAAAATCCTTGCTACCTGTTTACATAGGATTAGAAAATCTTTTAGGAATAGAAATGTTCAGCAAAGCAGTAAAAAAGAATGCTTCAATTAGTTCTGTTTTTAAAACAAAAAATTTTCTAATGGCTATAATTGCAGTGGGATCATTAAATGTAAACAGAATTCACATTGATTATGAAGAAATGCAGAATTACAAAAAAGGCACCCCCTGCGGTTATTTCAGTATTGGTTCCACTTTGCTCTTGTGTTTTCCTAATCATTTGAAAATTTTAGTCGAAGAAAAGTCTGATATTAAAATTGGCCAGAGGATATTGATTTGAAGAAATATGAATTAAAATTTTATCCCGATCCCGTTCTTAGAAAAATTTGCCTACCGGTAACTGAGTTAAACAATACAATTATCCATATGATTAAAAAGATGTCGAAAATAATGTATAGCCGTAAAGGAATAGGATTAGCAGCACCGCAGGTGGGCAGTCTGGATAGAGTGATAATTGCTGATATCGGAGAAGGATTAATCTCAATGATAAATCCTGAAATCCTGACAGGCTTTGGTGACGACTATATGGAAGAAGGCTGCTTGAGCTTACCTGAAGCCGTGGTAAACATTAAACGACAACAATCAATCTTTGTACGTTATCTGGATAAAAACGAAGGAGAAAAAGTATCTGAAATAGATGGACTTACGGCTCGAGTTATTCAACACGAGATTGATCATTTAAATGGTGTGCTTATTATTGACTATGCACCGCTGTCGGACAGATTAAAAACAAACGTAATAAAAGAATTAAAAATATAATTGTGGAAACAGCTCTTAAATTTCAAAATATTATTTTACTTCTTTTTTTAGAAATGATTTTTTCAGGAGATTTTATAATGCCTAAGATAAAAAATGAAAATAAAACCAAAATAGAACCCGTAACCATTACGGTTGTTTACGATAACAATCCTTTTCTGAAAGGTTTGCAAACCGATTGGGGATTTGCCTGTTTGGTTGAAGTTGGAAATACAAAGCTATTATTTGACACAGGTGATAACGGCAATATATTATTAAGTAATATGGAAAAACTCAAGATCGATCCTCAAAGTATAGATTTAGTTTTCCTCTCTCATTTCCATCACGATCACACAGGTGGATTAAACTATTTTCTTAAAAAGAATTCTGATGTAACAATTTATTACCCTAATTCATTCCCTGCTCAACTAGTAGAAGAAATAAAGAAATCCGGAGCAAAGCCAATTCTGGTTTCTTCTTTCCAAGAAATTCAAACTAACTTTTTTTCTCTTGGTGAATTAGGAAGTGCTATTCCTGAACAGTCGCTTGCAATCCGAACAACAAAAGGTATTGTTGTTATTACCGGCTGTGCTCATCCAGGGATTGTTAACATTCTTGAAAAAGCAAAAAATTCATTTCCTGATGAATTGATTTATCTTGCGATGGGAGGATTTCATCTGCACAATCAGTCTCCGAGTGAAATAAACAAAAAAATAAATGAAATGCTTAAAATGGGGATTATAACTATTGGACCCTGTCATTGTTCTGGAGACAATGCACGTAAAATGTTCAATGAGGTTTATAGCGATAATTACATTGAAAACGGGGTAGGCAAAATTATCGAAATCGACTAATGAATGAACTATATACAATAAGACAAAACTTGATTCAACCAACCGTGACAGATGAACAAGCCCGTTTAGCTTACGATTAAGGGGCAACTGGTAAGCGATTCGTGCATTTTAAAATACATAAGGAGATAAAATGAAAATTTTGTTAGCAACCGACGGCAAAACGCTGAAAAGTACAATCGCTAAAAGATTTGGACATGCAAATTACTACGTGATATTTGATAGTGAATCCAAGGGAATAGACGTTCGAGAGAATTCGGGTCATGATGATAATCATTCAAGTTTGCTAGATTTAACAAACGAGGGTGTCTCTAAATTTATTGTAGGCAACATTGGACCTAATGCATTTAGTGTTCTGAATAAAGCAAATTGTGAAGTTTATTTAGCCAGAAAACAAAAAGCTGAAGAAGCATTGGAAAAGTTATCTAATAATGAGCTGGAAAAACTTTCAAATCCCACTTTAAAAAGAAGTTTTGAAGATCATTAGTAGATTAAGGAAATGGTCAACTTATACTTTATTTTAATAAATTAAATTATATCTAACCTTTTTTAATTTGAAAAAATCTTTTCAAACCGAAAAAATAATTACAATATCGGCAGCTCATTTTTTTCACGATATTTACACTGCCTTCCTGGCACCGATGCTTCCTTTTTTAATTGCGAAGTTTGGGCTCTCCTTATCAGTTGCTGGTTTACTAGAGGTAGCTAGAAGAATTCCCTCCTTATTCAACCCTTTTATTGGGTTACTTGCGGATAAGATTTGTATGAAGTACCTGGTCATATTTACCCCGGGGATCACTGCGATAAGTATGAGTTTGCTTGGCGCATCACCGTCATATATTATTCTATTTATTTTGCTATTTATTACTGGAATAAGTTCAGCTCTATTTCATATTCCTTCTCCTGTAATGATAAAAAATTTTGCGGGCGTTAAAACAGGAACGGGAATGAGTTTTTTTATGTTTGGAGGAGAATTAGCAAGAACATTGGGTCCGTTATTAATTACGACTGCACTTTCTATTTGGGGATTGGAGGATTCTTACCGTGTTATGCCCATTGGAATAGTAGCATCGATCGTTCTATTCTTCAAACTAAAGAACGTATCATCACTTAATGACAAGAAAAATAAAAAGAAGGTAAAAGGTGCTAGAGATACTATAAAGGAACTAGTCCCATTCTTTTTATTTGTTATTGGTTTTCAATTGTTTAGAGGAGGGATGAAATCGGCTTTAACACTTTATCTGCCAACATATTTAATTGGAAATGGTGAGTCTTTATGGATCGCCGGAATTTCACTATCAGTTTTACAGTTTGCAGGAGTCGCCGGCACTTTTGGAGCAGGTTACATTTCTGACAAAATTGGTCCTAGAAATTTGCTGCTTATTACAGCAGTTGCAAGCCCCTTAGTAATGTGGGCATTTATTACTGCCAACAAAATGCTGATGATTCCTCTATTAATTATTATGGGATTCCTGCTTTTTGCTTCTGGCCCGGTTATACTAGCTCTCGTGCAGGAAACAGACACAGAACGACCAGCTTTTATTAATAGTATTTATATGACAATCAATTTTGGGATCAGTTCTTTAATGGTATTAATTGTTGGAATATTAGGGGATAAAATAGGGCTTGAACTGACCTATCAAATTTGTGCAGTACTGGCATTTGTATCAACACCTTTCATTTTTATTTTGCCTAAAAAGAAATTATAGTCAAATAAATATTCAACAATATTTTGCTCGTATTACAACTGCAAATTAAAACATAAAAACGTTGCAACACTGCAACCTTTTTTAGTTCTTCTTCATTTTTTCATAACAAAAAAACTCCTATATACTTGTAATATAATCAGTTATCTAATCTTCCTGATCGTGGCAAGCTAGTTGTATCAAAGATACTATAACACTTATGGATAATTGAAGTAGAAAAAACTCGGGTTGATTTCGGATATATAAGAATAAAGTAATTGAATTATCAGAGTAGAAAACCTAATTAGTTCTAACTGTTTATTCAGTGGAATAAATGTATAAACCAAAATAAAGAGGTACCAATTATGAACATGAAAAAGGAAGAAAAAAAACTGGCCCACGGTCATGGCGTTTACCATCCGGGAGCCCGTCCAATGCAAGTTTATTTTGACAAGGATGGCTGCTGGTGGCTGTGTGACAAAGGCATAAATCCAAAGAAGGATTTAGAGAAACAGGGCTGCTGGCGCTGTAAAGATATGGCTTTCACACGGAACGATTAGTAAGTATTTGAAACTTGAAAAGCAGAAAGGCAAATTGATTTTTATAGTTACAGAGGATAACTGTATCTGGACAGCAGCCTCAGATCATCAGGAGTGGTTGCTGCTGTCATTATTTAGTCATTTACTATTAGCTATAAAAATATAAGTGTGTAATAGTATGCTTGTTGGAGCAACTCTTATCATATTTGGTTTCTATCATTTACTAAAGAATCTATTTAAACTGAAGGAGTTACGCATTAGCTTGAAATAAACAAATTTAAGATTGATCATAACAAATAGGATTAAAAGATAACATAATTGAAATAGAGTTAATCAAACGTGATATAAAATTTAGGAGTTCAATTGAGATGAAAAAGATTGCCATAACTATATTTCGAGATAGAGTTGCTTCCCGATTGGATTCTGCTGAAAATTTGATGCTAGTGACAGTAGATGATGGGAAAGTAAATTCAAGGGAGATAGTTTTATTAAGAGAAAAGGATCCACTTAAAAAGATTGAAAAAATTTTTCAATTGAATCCAGACATATTGATTTGTGGTGGATTAACAAAGATTTGTGGGAGCAAATTGAGGGATAGCAATATAAAGGTCTTCCCTTGGATTCAGGGAAATGCTGAATGTATTTTATCTCTTTGTTTAAGAAATAAATTTATTGATGGAGGATATGATAAAAGTGACTACAATTCTCAACATCGTTTGCATTCATAATAAATATCTTTTCCACCAACAAGAATACAACCAAACTAAAACTTTTTAAACATTGATAAGATCTGTTCATTTTTATCCAAGTTCTATTTCTGCAACGTTTCCGGAACAGAATGCTTCACATCTGCAACGTTCCTTAACAACATCAAACTCACCTTCCTTTACTAATCCTTAAAAATCAATCAATAAACATAGCAATTCAGCATTCTCTGAGGTGGCAAGTAAATTGACTCCTCTAAAGCACATTAAATTAATAAAAATACAATACGCAAGATGAAGACAATAGCATTATCAATATTCAGAAACCGTATCTCATCACGACTTGATTCTGCTGATGAGATTCTAATCCTATCTCTTGAAGATAAACAAGTTAAGAGTCGCGAAACCATTAGAATTATTACAAGTAGTCCGTTGGATAAAATTCAACAAATTATTGAGCTTAATCCTGATGTACTTATTTGTGGCGGGCTTACACAATTATGTGATAACAGGTTAAAGAACTCAAACGTAAATGTAATTCCATGGATTAAAGGAAATACAGATGAAGTACTGAATAATTTTTTTGAAGGGAAGCTTTCTGAACCGGTTCTAATTGATAATAAAGGATTTAATAATTCAATAATGTAAGGAGAAAATATAATGGATAAAAGAACTTTCAAATGTTTTGAATGCGATCATGTTTGGGAAGTTGAAGTTGGTATTCAAAGACCTTCAGAATGCCCAAAATGTGGAAGCACTAACATTCATAGGGAAGATAAAGAAGGTCGGAGAACTCATCGCCAGAGAAATAGACAGCAGAGGGAAAGACGCAATGAAAGATCTTCAGAATAGGGATAGTGTATCAACTGGATTTATATTTTGTCCACGATGTGGATTGAGAAAACCAAAAGATAATGGACCGAAATATTGTCCAAATTGTGGCGGTAAGATGATAGAAGAAGGATCTCTTCCATATGTTCCAAAATCCACCAGGGACAACAAAGATGCATATAAAAATATATTAAAGGAGGGAAATGCTATGAACAGAAACGATTTAATTTCTGGGCTGACGAAACAAAACAAATTTTACAAAAGCAGAAATGTTCTAAGTCACATTTCAGCAGTTGAAAAAGCAGACAGTGGAGAATATAAAATTGCAATAAATGAATTTACTGAAGCAATCCGCATCAACCCTAACGATGCCGGTTTATATTTTGCCAGAGCAACAGTAAGAGTTAGAATCGGAGATATTGAAGGAGCCAGGCAGGACTTTAAAATGTGTGAGATTTGTCACCGTTTTACTAATTCTAAAGCTGCAGATTATCCCATTGTGTAAAAAAAGAATTGCTGATATAAAAATTACAGAATTGGAAATAATCTATTAAAAGGTGAAAGGATAATGAAATGAGAATTGCAGTTGCTTCAGATGATAAAAAGAATACTGCATATCATCTTGATGGTACCGAAGGATTTATGATATTTGATGTTGTTAAGGGTAAGATAATAAACTATTTCTATCGTCCTCTTTATAATCCCATATATTGGCAATCCTCAAATGGAAATGGCAAGAGCATTGGTATTTGCCAAGCTATTTTGAAGGCATTAAGTGATTGCGACACAATAATTTCGTTTGGCATTGAGACTAATATATTAAACAAATTGGCTAGGGCGGGAATCGAAGTCTTTCAAACGAATGAAACAGATGTAAGTAATGCAGTAGAGTTATACATTGAAGCTAAGTTAAACAATATACAGTATTCATACCGCAATTATAATTACTTGAAAGTTTAATTGTATTAAAGAAAGATATTTGAAATGAAGATAGCAGTAGAATCAGATGATGGTGTTAAACTAGCCTTGCCATATCATCTACAAAGGAATTTTATGGTGTTCGAAATAGATGAAAAAAGTGATCCGATAAGTATTGGAGCTTCTAGTTCACAGTTAAATCACAAAAATCAATTGAAGCATTTAAGAAATATCAGTAGAATGGAAAATATAGTGAGTGAATTGAGCGACTGTTCAACAGTTATTTCTCATTGTTTGAACAGACCACTTGTTGACA
>CAWDGX010000004.1:0-71324 GCA_963802005.1 uncultured Ignavibacteriaceae bacterium | reverse complement strand
AAAAAAGATTATTCTGGATTACCGATAAATACCTGCCGGGCAATGTGCACACTTACACATGGACAAACCCGAATTCCTGGGGAGATGTTTTGCTGATGGGGCTCCTCCGCGGAAATTTATTTGACCGATAAAAACTACACCGAAGTTTTTGAGCACTTTGGAATAAACGAGCTTAACAGGATTGTTATACAGGATGCCGACCGCAATCTCGATCCCGATACACGGCAGTATGTTAAAGGTTTTTTAAGAGGAAAGATCTCCGGGGATATGGAAGAAGTGATATTTGCAGAAACCGAAAACGACTCTTATAAATTTGTGGCGGTTATTCTAAGCGAAAGCTCGCTTGCAAAACAAAACGATGGAATTCTACAGACACAATCCGGTGAGCCGATAGAAATTATTTACTACGACCAGTACACTCCAGATGGAATTAGCAGGCTGGTAAAGAAAGATATTTATACTTATTACCCGGTTGCGGTTTTTGCAAAATAATGTGCCGTGGCGAATTGAGGAAATGAGTTATGGTAGGTAAGTTTGTAAAGAAGTTTCACCATTCAGAATAATTATTACTATGAAAGAATAAACATTGTGCTAGTACTAGCTATTAAACAAAAAGCTGTTTAAGGACATTAAAAATCTCATCGAGGGAGAGCAAGAACTTTGTTGCCACTACTGTTAATGCTTCAATGACCAAGCGCTTTTCTGGGAAAATAGGCGAACGAGAATTAACATGGATATATTGTTTGAATAGCAAGCGGTGTCTGAATATGGTACAGATTGTCGTTTACGCTGTCCCGACAATTGGTTCAGGAATATGGAGTTAGTTTTAATGAAAAAAACCAATGCGCAGAATGATAACAATTTGCTTCTGTTTTTTTTCCTGATGAGAAGAATGTCGTTACACTGTCACGATATTTTTTAAGTTGGTCGCATTTTTTGATTCTTATTCCCTTAAAACAACCGCTCCAAAGAGAATTCTATGCAGAAATGTGCCGAATTGAAAAATGGGGGGTTCGCGCTCTGCGTCAGAAAATTGATAGTATGTTGTATGAACGGACAAGCTATTAGCAAGAAGCCCGATGAACTTATAAAAAAAAGGAAATTGGAGAATTAAGGAAAAGAACGATTTATTAACTCCGGATCTCGTATATCAGAAGATCCATACTTACTTCACTTTCTTGGTTTAAAATATACTTACAGCGAAAAGTCTCTTGAAGATGCAATTCTAAGAGAACTTGAAAAATTTATTCTTGAAACTTGGACAGGGATTTACTTTTATCGAATGATAGCAAACGAATGTGAGTAATCAACAACTTAAGATTTTAACCTCGATTTAACTTTTCTTCTCCATCGCCAAGCTAAAAGTGAATGATTTGCTATCGATTTACAAGCTTGGAAAATTTAAAGCATATCATACAAGGGTCAGATGGAACTTTATCTTCGTTTACCTTGAAAATATCTGAAACAGCTGCCCGGAGAAAAATCACCCCTGGGTTGATATATATTTCCACTGTGCTCGAAGGAAATAAAGAACAGATTGAATTGCTGCAGCTCTGATATAGTCGGGAATAAAAGTAAGCAGAATACCTTACAGAACCGCCTGACAAAAAATTATTGCAACAAAAGCTGCATAAAGCAATTGAGGTTTGTAAAAAACGGCTTGATATTTATTAAAAAACAATCTGTGTTACCTTCTAGAGATCCCCTAGCCTCGCTTTGGCAGCGTGAAGCAGTCCACAAAATCCGGTCAGCCGATAGAAATTATTTATTACGACCAGTACACTCCCAGATGGAATTAGCAGGCTTGTAAAGAAAGAAATTTATACTTATTACCCGGTTGCGGTTTTTGAGTGAATGTAATCCTCAATATTCCTTTTCAGTTTCACTGGTGAAATAGATCCAATTGTAATAAAAAACCCCCACCTATTTTATTAAGCAAGGGTAAAAAAATGAATAATGTTGTTGGAATTTATTTTAGTAATAATTACTTTCTTACATCGGACCTGTGTTTTTTACCATACCATCTTCATCAAAACTTATCCAGGTCCCAGATTGTGATTCCCAATCCCAAGTTCCTACCCAAAAATGATATAATTGCTCGTTTTTGTAACTCCAATTAGAAATTCTCAGAGTGAGTATGTTGCCTTCTGTTCTCATTTCACTAGAACCGCTTGGATGATTATATTTTTCAAGAAAATCCCATTCATAATCTGTGGATTTATAAAGTATCACCTGGTTACTACTTGTACCCCATGGTGTATATATCGTAGTTTCATTATCACCAATTATGTTTTCGACTAGTATGCATCGCTCTTTAGCAAATTCAGGGAGAAGAAGCAGGTCGATAAAATTGATAAGAAAACGCTTTCCATCTCTAGTTATTAATTGATCTCGAAACAAATGCATTTCGCTAGTCATAATCTAATCTTTCAAAAACTCCGGAGGAAGGAAATCTACCCCTTTAAAACTTCCGGAATAATATACTTCATACGTAATCCAATGTGTGATAATTTCCTGTACTACTTTAATTGAATGATTCCCTTATCTCTGAAATAAGTACACACTGTTGAAACAATATCCGTTTCACAAGTATCATAATCCTTAGACGATTTAACTGATTGTTCTACTGACCCGAGTGATTTTTGATCATTATTAACAAGGTTATTGAATTCACTTACTGATTCTAATCCCTGGTCAACATTTTCATTATCCAAATCAGTTAATTCACCAAATATAGGTAGGGGAGCTATGTCTAAAAAAGTTTTATTCTCTTTGGATATATCGGAAAAAATTTCAATAAGAGTAGTGTCATTAAAATAATGTTTCAGTTCAGGTTTAATTATTTTATCTCCATTATTTTCCTGGGCAAACACAAGCCCGGCAAATAATACAACAGTTAAAAGTATTCTTAGTAACATTGAATTAATCCTTCATATTTCAAATAATCATAAACCCTAAAAAATATTTGCCTCTTTGAAATGGTATGCCGTACTCACCATCCGGAAGTTCTAGTGTTAAGAAGGTCCCGGACCAAGTATCACTTTACAAGTGTCCCGCGAAATGTACCCATAGCATATTCATCAGACTCGGACATCTCAACCATTAATCTTGCACTATAGTCAAAATGCTTTCTGGTTTGCTTGCCAGGTTCCGCCAGAACCCATATACAATTGCAAATGCCCGACTACCGAATCAAAAATACCTACATCTGTTCCAGGCAACTGTATTTTAAGTGCTTCCGGTCCATCGGGCCCATCTAACGAACGATTAAATATTGTTGTTTCGATTACTGCCGCTGATGTGACTACACCGAAATCCTTTAATGAGCCATCGATGCTAACCCTTATAAAATGCTTATCTGAAGCACTTGATTTTTCTTCATCAACTTGTGAAAAATGTAGTGTTGTTGTAAACAACAAAGCAATTAAAACTAATATTAATTTTTTCATTTACTCCTCCTAGGTGATAGATTAACTTTTTTAATTTGCAAACATTTCGGATGACAAACAAGCAACTGTTTAGGATTGACTGCTGTTAGTGATTGTCAAATAATAAACCCCTGCCTATGTTATTAAGCAGGGGTTGAGGAAATTCAAAATTATGTTTTGGATGTTATTTATTACAACCAGTACACTCCCGATGGAATTAGTTTACATACCGGAGGTATGCAGGCCTGCCTGCCGAAGGTAGGTTTACCCGCCGAAAGGCGGGCTAATAAACAAAGAAATTTATACTTATTCCCCGGTTGCGGTTTTTGCTGGAGAAGAATGATTGGTTCTTTTACATTTATAATTTATATTTCCTCAAATCCAATTTGCTTTAGGTAATCAAAGGTAGCATCATAAAATTTTGGAGACCGAGTATGATCTTCTTTATTTCCATTGGGAACAACTATTACCATTCCTTGCCATGCTCTTGTTAGCAAAACACGATAAGCATTTTTTAAGTAGGCCTGTCTTGCAATTTTTTTAATTTTTTGCCAACGATTACCACGAAAAGACCAGTGTTCCCATCCATTTTCTGTATACGAAAATCAGCATCCCACGTAACACAAACCCAATCTAGTTCCAATCCTTGGACATGAAACTCTGTAGCTACATCTTCTAAATAATATGACGAACGCGTATCGTCTTTTCCATTTAGAAACCAATGAATAGGATTCATTGGGGATTTAACAAAAATACTTTGAGGTTTTAATCTTTCTGCCTGAGATGAAACAACAATCCCAAATCTTTCAGAACCTCTGGCTTTTTGCCTTAGCCATTTTTTTGCTTTTTTTATATCTCGTGTTATAACAATTGGATATTTTCTGTTCAATTTTAGTAAAGTATTTCTTGCATCTATTTCATCTAAATCAAGTATTTGTTTAATTAACAGTGAAACATTCTCTGCTCGAAATGAACGCATCGAAACAGATAGGTGTAATTTGCTATCAAAATTAATTACCCTATGAGACTGCATTTTTTCCAGAGTTTCAGAGGTGTTATACTCACTATCATTTAATTGTGGCGAGATATATATATCCCAATTTAGAAAGGATCTTTCAAGGGAATTTAGCCATTCTGATATTCCTGCTTCACCAAGTATTAATTTCTTGACCACCACCAACAAGACAGACTATTACAGCCCAATCTTTATGCCGATCCATACAAGTAATAAGAAATTCTGGCTCTGAAGTTTCAAATCTTGAATTGCCCCTCCTTCTTTTCATAAAATTTGATGTTTGATTTAAATTCCAAGCTCTCTGTGCCTCATCAAATAAAGTTACATGCTCAAGAGGTGTACCTTTATCCTTCAAGTATTCATCTCTAAAATTATGAACATTTTGAATAAACAATTTTACTTCACTAAAAACGTTCTTCTTCTTAATTCGTTTGCCTGACTCCTTTACCCGTAGAACTTTATTACGAGTTAATGCTTCTCTTAAAATTGCCACAAGAGGACCATTGCCAGATAGAAACACACTATAAAGCGAACTAGATTTATCAATATGTTTAGTAGCGATATTCAAACCTACTAAAGTCTTACCAGCACCCGGTACGCCAGTTACGAAGCAAATTGATTTTCGTGAATTTTCTTTTGAGTAAAATATTATTTTGGAAATCGTATCTGTAGTTTCTGTTAGATTGGTAGCACTAGCATCCGTTCTGGTAATATCTTCAACGGAGTGGTTATTATAAAGAGCCATCGCGGCTTCTACAATAGTGGGAGTAGGTTGGTATCTTCCCAATTCCCAATTTTTTATATCTATTGTTTGACCATTAAATAATTTAAGTATCTTAGATATAACCTCACCGAGTAAGTTTGGATTGGTATTTATTGGTAGAAGAAGTTTATCCTCTTGAGCATTTAATTCAAGAAGCGATAGTGAGTCTTTTGCCATTGTCGAGATTAAGATAGGTGCAATAAATTTGTTTTGGCTTGTTTCGTGAAAGTTTTTTAAAATCTAGAGCATAATCTGTCACTTGATCGATAGCATACGAAGTATAAGTCTTTTCCCCAACTTTAAATTCCAATATAAATATTACTGAATCTATGACTAATAGAACATCGATCCTGTGTCCAATTCTAGGGATTGAATATTCAAAGTAAATTTGTCCTGTATAATTCAATAAAATTTCTTTTAGAATTTTTATTTCTTCTATCCAAGCATCCCTTTGCGTTTGTCCTAAGTCGAACTCATTTGCTAAAGAAATATTACCTATGATCTCAGCAGATGAAGTTTTAAGGAAATTAGAAATTGTGTCAGAATAATATGCACGGTTCACAATTCACGCTCTTCTTTCTTTTCTTCCATTAGCGATTTTAATAGTTTGCCTTTGGTTCCTAAAATTCCAGCAAACATTTTAATTGCTTCTGCCGTTACAGGAATTATTTTTATTCCGTTCTTTTCTTCAATAAAGATTAGTTGTGTACCATATCTCAGGTTGTGTTTCTTCCGCAGTGGTGCTGGAATAGTTACTCTTCCGCCAGAGGTTACTTTAGATGATTTCATAATTGCTCAAACTTAACGACATCAGTTCACTTCCTCAATAATTATTTTGTAAAATCCTTCTACACTTCGACTTTGCCCAGTGCAGGCTCAACTCAGGATGACAGCGAGGGAAGAAGAATTTTCAATCATAAATGTCTTTAAGCTCTTTAAGGCTTTCTAAAGCTTCCATCACCAGGTTTTCCGGCATTCCAAACTTTTCGCGGACCACTGCAGGAATTTCATCCCGTTTAATTTTAACGGTGCGGCTGCCGGAACTTATTGTTTCGGTAAGTGCCAGATTTTTAAGTGCAAGTGAACCGGATTCATTAAAGCGTGTAATTCGCAGAGCATTCATAAATGTTGAATCGTCTGCGTAAGAGTCTTCAATTACCTTTTTAAACTCATCAATGTTACGGGGCCGGGCTTTTGCTGTGTACCAATGCTGCAGTTTATCATTAATATACTGCTCAACTTTTGTATTACCATTTTCATCCTCCGGCTTAACAATATATTTCTCCTCTCCAAAGCTTATAATGTAATCCGTTTGTGATTCTCTTGGTATAGGTTTATAAAAAGGAGCCGCATAACCGCAATCAACTATAAATTCGTGTCCATCAATATTAACAATGCTTATTAAGTGAACATCAGGATCTTTCATATCTGCACCGCAAAGTTTTATATCGAATCCAACGTAATCTAAGAGCAAATTAAGATAATAATTATTTGTATAGCACGTTCCGCCAAAGTTGTGTTTTTCAATTCCCTCAAGAAATGTTTGAAGATCAGGAATGTAGTTCATCCCCTGCTTTTTAAAAAGCAGCTTTGAGATATTTTCAAAAGGAATTTTTATAAGATGAGCTTTTACAAGTTTGCAAAGTAATTCATAAGTCGGTGCCGCTGCTTTAACACCAATTAGTCTAAGATATTTATCAAACAAAATGTTTTGGTTCATTCTTAATCCGGTTTTGTGTGATTAATCTGTGAGCTTATTCGTCATAACCCAATTCAAACTTAACCACACTATTCATTTCCATCAATAAATATTATGTAAAAAGTTGAAGAAGTGAATGGCAAGAGGTGAAAAGCGAGAGGAGATTGCTTCTCCCGCCAGTGCGGGATCGCAATTGCCCCGTGTTTATTCTATTAATATCTTTATTAAAAAGATTGATTACGTGGCTTACCTTTTCAATCATAATATTAATATATTCACTTGTTTTTTATTTTAATATTATAATTGTAGAAACAGGCCATCAGCCTCGGCAAAACCGAGTCTAGACGGGCTGCATGTCTCTACTTATTAATTTGCAACAATGAAGCTATATAAAAACAAATTCCGGGTTGAATCATCACGATTAAAGAATTGGGATTATTCAACACCGTGGTGGTATTATGTAACTCTTTGCACTAAGGATATGTATTGCTGGTTTGGAGAAATTAAAAATGGGAGGATATTTCTAAATGATTTGGGTAAAATCGTTGAGCATATCTGGAAGGAAATACCGAAGCACTATGTGGCTGTTGAGCTTGACCATTATGTTATAATGCCAAATCATTTTCACGGTATAATTATAATTAATGATGTAGAGACGGGGCATGCCCCGTCTCTACAAATAAAACAACCAACCTTGGGCAATGTTATTGGAAGCTTTAAATCTGCTTTGACCAAGTGGGCACGACAGAATGGTCATTCATATTTCAAATGGCAACCACGGTTCTATGATCATATTATAAGAAATGAAAATGATTTACGAAGGATAAGGACGTACATTCAGAATAATCCGTTCAAATGGGAAATTGATGAATATTATAGAAATACCCCGAATAGTAGATTATAAATGCACTTACGGTTACTTCCCTGAATTCAATATAAAAGCCTGAGATTCTTCCCCGATAAGATCGGGGCAGGCTCCCGCAAAGCAGGATCAGAATGACTTGTCACACTGAGCCCTTCGGTGAACTCAGGGCAGGCTCTGTCGAAGTGTGACGGCCAGGGAAAGAGATTGTTTCCTCTTTTGTGTGATAGTAATTTCTTTCTTTTAACGATACTTTTCGCTAATTTCTAATTAATAAGTAAGCCAAATCAATTCAAGTTCTAAATTCTAAAGAGAGATGCACACGTGGAAACAATTTCTAATTTCATCGAATTAATAAAGGAGTATTCGGCTATAGAACTGTTCTCAATTGGTAACAATACGGTTACAGTCTGGATGCTCTTCTACTTTCTGCTGCTCATCATTTTTCTTTTTTTCGGTACGGCAAAATTAAAAAACTGGTTCGTTCACAAGCTGCTTGCAAGAACCAGCCTGGATATCGGCGTCCGTCACGCAATAGGCACTATATTCAGATATATTCTGATGGTTATAGGGTTTACATTAATCCTGCAATTTCTTGGCGTAGATTTGAGCGCTCTTACAATTATTGCCGGTGCGCTTGGTGTGGGCATAGGTTTCGGGCTTCAGAATATTACAAATAATTTTGTAAGCGGAATTATTATACTGTTTGAACGCCCGATTAAAATCGGAGATAGAATCGAAGTCGCTAATGTAACCGGGGATGTTGTAAAAATATCGTTGAGATCAACAACCATTGTTACAAATGATAATATTTCTATAATTGTTCCTAATTCAGAATTTATTTCATCCACGGTAATAAACTGGAGTCATACTGATAGAAATGTGCGTTTTAAAATTCCCGTTGGTGTTTCCTACAAGTCCGATCCCGAACTAGTAAAAAAAATTCTTCTTGAGGTTGCCGAACAAAATGATGGAGTATTGAAAGACCCGGCACCGGATGTGCTACTTGCTGAGTATGGCGACAGCTCGATTGATTTTATTCTGAGGGTGTGGACAAACAACTATATTACTCAGCCTCTTGTACTAAAAAGCCAATTATACTTCTCAGCATTTAAGATGTTTAAAGAGCGTGGTATAGAAATTCCATTCCCGCAGAGAGACATTCACGTAAAAAATGATTTGATTAAATTTCATACTGAATAAATTTTTAACAACTCCACCAATTTTTCTTTTCCCGGATTCCGGACCAGTCTTCACTTCGTTGCGACTAGGCAAGCAAGCCGGAATGACAGGAAGTGCCACACTGAGCCCTTCGGTAAACTCAGGGAAGGTTCTATCGAAGTGTGAAGACCATCCTTCAACAATCTCAGGATGACAGTACGTATGGCTGTGATCGTCAAGGCTTAAGTTAGTATTGGTTTCACAAAAACGGATTGTAATCCTATCCAAATCATTTGCTATCTTCACAACACAAAATTCAAGTCATTAATCCGATAAAATCAATAATTAGAATGCAGCTTTAAATAAAATTCAAATGGGTTTTATTCTAAAAAAAATATCGTCTGTAATTAATATATTCCAACTTGCGCTTTCCGGTAATGACACAAACATTCTGCAGGGAAATATTAACCGTGCAATCTTTCTACTTGCTATTCCAATGACACTCGAAATGATAATGGAATCTTTATTTGCAGTTGTGGATATATTTTTTGTCAGCAAAATTGGTGTTAACGCTATTGCTGTTGTTGGGCTAACAGAATCGATACTCACGATTACATACTCGCTTGGCTGGGGATTAGCAATGGGCACAACGGCAATGGTAGCACGCAGAGTTGGTGAAGGAGATAACGCAGGTGGATCAGTGGCTGCAGTCCAGTCAATTTATCTTGCATTAATTATTTCACTTCCTATTATGATTGCCGGAATTTTCTTTTCAGAAGATTTGCTGAGATTAATGGGTGCATCGCAAAGCGTTATAACAGAAGGATCGGGTTATACAAAGCTTACTCTTAGTTTTAATCTTATAGTAATTCTTCTTTTTCTCATCAACGGAATTTTTCGCGGTGCGGGTGATGCGGCACTTGCAATGAGATCTTTGTGGATTGCAAACACATTCAACATTATCCTTGATCCGATGTTTATTTTCGGTATTGGTCCTTTTCCAAAGCTTGGTATTGAAGGTGCTGCAGTTGCAACAATTATCGGACGATCAATCGGCATACTTTATCAACTCTACCATCTTAACAAGGGAAAGGGATTGATTAAAGTCCATAAAGACAATTGGCATTTTAAGCCCGATATTATTTTCAAGCTGGTAAAACTATCAGCCGGAGTTACTGCACAGTTTATAATTGCATCTGCAAGCTGGATTTTTTTAACGCGAATCATTTCTACATTTGGAAGCATCGCACTTGCGGGGTATACAATAGCACTAAGAATAGTAATCTTTACACTTCTGCCTTCGTGGGGATTTTCTAACGCTGCGGCAACACTGGTTGGGCAAAACCTCGGCGCAAATCAACCCGAACGAGCAGAAAAATCTGTTTGGCGCACCGGCCAATTCAATATGATTTTTATGGGAACTGTAATGGTAATCTTCTTTCTATTCGGAGATAATATATCATCCTTCTTTACCAACGAAAAAGAAGTAGTTGAAAATGCATCCAAATGTTTAAGCATTTTTGCAATGGGCTATTTGTTTTACGCATTTGGAATGGTTCTCGTTCAATCGTTCAATGGTGCCGGGGATACAAGAACACCAACCATAATGAATCTTTTTGTTTTTTGGCTGCTTCAAATTCCGCTTGCATATATTCTTGGCAATATATCTCGGTATTGGTGTTGAGGGAGCGTATTACTCAATTGTAATTTCAGAATCTACTTTTTCTGTTGTGGGATATTTTTTGTTTAAAAAGGGAAAGTGGAAAACAGTTAAGGTCTAATCTACAATTACAAAGTTTATTCTGAGTTTATGGAAGGTTTCAGGATGCTCGCCTTCGTTTTCCTTCATCGAATAGATAAAAATTAGCTTGTTAGTCATACTAATTTTCCTTCTATCCAAAATTTCCATCTTATCATCCAGAATGATGTTAAAATTGTGATATTTCCAGAAATAAATAAGCAGGTTTTCAATGAAACGATTATCAACCTTCATATCAATAATTTATTTAGTAGTTGTTAGTACAGGATTTGCATCATCAGACACTCCCCAAGTAACTTTTGAAGTAAATGTTTTGAATTACCAGGACGATCTGTTCCACGTAACAGTTTATGCTGAAGGTCTTAACGAAGAAAACAATATTTACAATTTGCCTTCAACAGTGCCCGGCACATATGATTTGCTTGATTTCGGAAGGTTTGTTAAATCATTCACAGCTTATGATGAAAATGGAAATGAAATAGAAGTTGACCACATCTCTACAAACCGCTGGCAAATTTCAGATATCGACAAACTTTCAAAAATTAAATACGATATAGAAGATACTTTTGATGCAGAAATCACCGAGAACAATGTTATACCGATGGGAGGGACAGGAATAAATAAAGATTTCATAATGTTAAACACTTTTGGCGTGGTTGGTTTCTTCGAAGGGCTGCAGTCTCTTCCGGTTAAAATGAAACTCGACTACAATCCCGAATGGATCGTTGGTACTTCATTGCTGCTTGATGATGACGGATACTACACAGCAGAAAATTATGATTACTTTTCCGATTCACCGATACTTATGGGAGAACTTACAACAGCAACAACAACAGTTAATGATATTGAAGTGGGAGTTTACGTTTACTCTCCTGATGCTTCAAGAATGCAGCTGAAATTCTGGAAGTTGCCGATACTCTTCTCCAGGCATTGGGAGAATTTGTTGGATATTCACCTGTGACACACTATAACTACCTGATGGTTTTTTTAGATGAGCAGACATTCCAGGAGATTGGGTTTCAGGGCGCAGGTGCATTGGAACATTCGTACAGTTCATTGTTTGTCTACCCGGGTTTTGGAATGTTCGGGTCAGGGCTTCAGGATGATATGGCTCATGAATTTCTTCATATTCTTACCCCGTTAAATCTGCACAGTACCGTTATAGAGCCTTTTAATTTTGAAACTCCTACAGCATCGGAACATTTATGGCTTTATGAAGGAGTGACAGAATGGGGATCTGATATTGGTCAGATGCGCGGCGGAATAATCACTTCTGAACAATATTTGAGAAAACTATCGAATAAAATTACTACCAGTAATCGCTTCAGACAGGATATTAGCTTAACTGATTTGAGCCTGGGCGTTTATTCGGAAGTTATCACAATGGAATTTCTAAATTTTTATGAAAAGGGAGCTGTTACAGCTGCTATGCTGGATATAAGACTTCTCGAACTTTCAAATGGAACACGCGGACTCAGGGAAGTCTTCCTCGATCTGCTTGAACAATACGGAAAAAATAAACCATTCCCTGAAGATGAATTTTTTGAAATCTTTGTTGAAAACACCTATCCGGAAATTGAAGTTTTTATTGATGACTACATAAAAGGCACAAAGCCTCTCCCCTACAAGGAATATATGGCAAAACTTGGTTTCAATTATATTGACGAAAGACCTTCGGAGGATAACCGTCCTTCACTTGGCATTCAAATGGGGATGAATGAACATCAGCAGTTTGTAATACTTGGTGTTGCTGAGAACAGTGCGGAAGCTGGTTTGATGATAGGAGACGTACCTTTAAAAGTTATGGGTACAGATATAAAGATGGAAAATGTACGTGAAACATTTGGAAAAGTACAATCTATGAAGGTTGGAGAAACTGTAAATATGCTCGTACAAAGAGGCGATGAAGAAATTGAGATAAATGTTACGCTTCAGCAAAGAATGGACAGGAACATATTTGAAAGTATGGAAACAATGACAGAGCAGCAGAAACAATTAAGAGAGGCTTGGTCAAAAAATATTTGATTCTTCTTTAATATTGAACAAGCTGTTACAGCTTGTCCCGCTTTAGCTGGAGTCGTACCGTGACATTGTAATTACGAGATCCTTCGACAAGCTCAGGATGACATCACGGCACAGGTCGTGACGCCTAAGGCAGCTACCTCTAATTTTATTTTCTTAAAAACTTTCTTATCAAAACAAAAAGAGCAGAAGGTTCTTCTACCTGCGGGTTGTGTCCGCTTTCTTCAAACATAAAAAACTCTGCTTGCGGACAATATATTTTAAACTCTACCATCATCCGTGGAACAGCTACCCGGTCATAACGCCCACCGTAAATCAGAATTGGCATTTCTAAATCTTTTAATTGCGTTCCTGTAATCAAAAGTCCCGATATCGCTTGTAAGTTCAAAGTCACCGTCCCTGCCAACCATTTGGTAATACAAGTTTTCTGTTTGTTTTATATGGATATGGTTTTCTTCCGCTTGGTTTAAAATTCTCAGGATTGTAAGCGTACAAAAAACCATAAGGCACCTTATCGTAAATTTCATAGTGAACCGGATCGCTTGAAACTGCGCCCTGCATCTCTTACAATCCATCAGTTCTTCCCAGACTTCAGGATAATTTGTTTTTATTTCGTGATTTGAGTTATCGCAGTTCTCCTGCCACATCAAATAACTATGAAATGAATTAGCTAATATTAAGTGCGAAACATTTTCAGGATATTTAATTGCATATCCCTGTGCAACAACTCCGCCATAAGAATGACCGAGAATATTAATTGTATCAAAACCCATTGCTTTTCGTAATCCTTCCAGGTCTTCAATATCTCTCTCTAAAGAATACTCAGTAACATTTTTGGCAGTATCAGACTTCCCTCTTCCAAAAGCATCATAATAAACTAATGTGTTTGTTGTTGAGAGCGAGTCGAATCTTCTTAATCCATAATGTGTTCCTCCCGGACCACCTGCAATAAAAAATAATGGTTCGCCTTCACCAAAACTTACAGTCCAGAGTTTCGCACCATTTACCTCATAATATTTTCCATCTGTATTACTGTCGGGGAATGTCTGTCCGAAGTTTGTTACACTTATTAATAATGTAAAAAGAATTGTGAAGAAGAATTTCATAAGTCACCTTAAATTTTTTAATAAGTGGATTCAGATATAAATATCTGATTGATAGTCAAAAATAAAAAATCCCATTGACTTTTATTGGCTGAGAATTCATCTTCATAACTCCCCACAAGTTTTTTAATCAGTATTTTCCCGAATACAATAGTTCCATTAACGCCTATAAAATCAATTTGCCAACCAAAGCTAATTTATCAGCTTGCAACTACGATTTTATTAGTCTACTTTATGGTTGTCCTGCAAAAGAAAATTAAGATAAAAGTGAACTTCGTAAAAAACCTCTTCATCTAATCCTAACTTTTTATACAGTGTCAGACAAACCGGTTCAGATTAATTCATTGTCTGTAACCGGGCATCATTATTAAATTTACAAGGAGAACCAAATGAAGTTATATATAGGCAACTTAGCCCCAAATGTACAGGAATCAGACCTGGACACGCTCTTTTCCCAGCACGGAAAAGTTGAAAGTGTTAAGATTATCCAGGATATGTATACCAAGACATCGAAGGGATTCGGTTTTATTGAAATGCTTGCAAATGAAGAAGCTCAAAAAGCACTTGATACGCTGAACTCACATGAGCTTAAAGGAAAAAGAATTGTTGTTAACGAAGCAAGACCTCAGAAGCCAAGAGAACGCAGCGACAGAAGATATTAATTCTTAATTCCCTTCTTCTCCCGTCAAGGCTTCGGCCTTGACTGCCAGGTCTTATTTTCAGAGTTGTCATCCCAGCCCTGAGTTTTTCGAAGGGCTCAGGATGACAGAGAATATCAAATAAAAATTTTATCACTCTGCATAATTTGCTGGGGAGATCTTTTTAATCCTCTGCCAATAAAGATTGTAAGATTGTTTTCATACGGCATAGCGTATTTTGATTTGTGCACCCCTGCAGCTTCAACCTGCTCAAGCGATTGAAGATGATCTTCAATGTTGCCACCAATAATTATAATTGTTGTTACCTGATTATTTACAGGTTGCCCGACAGATTCCTGTGACCAATACCAATAACTGTTGTGTGGGCAGATTACTTTCGGCAAAGAATATTTTTTACTGTAGTATTCAATCGCTCCGGCTTTACCGTAGTTGCTACAGTAAACAACCGTATGTTTTCTTTCTTCTGCAGGAAGAGATTGATATACTTTGGAAACATTTTTAGCCATGTCTTCCCAGCCGAACATATCTGCATAAAACTGTGGTAATATAGATTCATGTCCCTCGTTGTTTGGTGCTTCTAAAACTAATGCCGACTGGTACGCAAGGAAACTTTCAACCGGAAGCAGCGGACGGGCAAGCGGTGAAAGAAAAATTGCAATCACAACAACTGGAATTGCAAGAGCGAATTTTAAGCGCTTCTTCTTTGCATTCCATTTCATTATCATAACTGCACCACCGGCAAATAGAATTTGAAATGCCGGGGCAATGTATTCTGCTTTACTGTGCCAGTTGATGAAAAGTATCACAAAAGTTGCAAGCCAGATATAACCAAGCGGACGAAAGATCCGGGAGTTTTTATTAAAGAAATAAAACACAAGTCCTGGGACCCATATTAAAAAAGAAAGCGGGTTGAGAATCAAAATCATATCAAGCACAAATGATAAAGGAGTTAAACCACCGTATTTGTGTTGAGCAGCATTCTGCATAAATTCAAGATGAGCAAAATCGTGAGTTAAGTTCCAGATGATGTAAGGTGAGAAAATGAGCAAAGCTATTCCGGCAGCAATATACGGCTGTTTTGTTTTAAGCTCTTCTCTTAGAGGAGTAAACAATGTACCAATGAATACTCCTGCACCTAACCAGAGCATACTTGTTTTATTAAGCAGCCCGAGCCCGATAACAATACCGAGAGCATACCACAGATTACTGTTTGTTGATTGAGAAATCTGAAGAAAAATATAAGCAGCTAAAATCCAGAAGAAAAAATCAAAAACATTCATTGAGTAGATGGTTGTCATTCCGAGATAAATAGGTGAAAGCATAAAAGTAACCATTGCTATGATTACAGCATATTTGCCGCCACCAAGCCGGAATGTAAACAACCCGAGTATAAAAATTGTTACCGAACTAACAAATGCAGGGAGCAATCTTAATAACAAAAAGTGAATCACCAAGAAAAAACTTCCAGACTGCAAGAACCCAAATCGATAATGGTGGTTGATCCACGTAACCGAACGCTGGTCTGTTTGCACACGCCAGGTAATACAATTCATCACGGAAAATTCCATAGCTTGTAAAGTAGAGTGTGAAAATATATATGAGAAGATTAATTATGGAGATTGACAAAATGATACTAATAATTTGCTCGTATCTTTTTACCATTGGATCTTGAGGAATAGGTTTTCTCATATGCAAAATCTCCTTAAAAAATTCATATCCACTTGTTGTGACTGAATGCAATTTAATAATCTTCTTAGAAGATTTTAATAAAAGATTTAAAAGAAATTTGCATTGTCTTGTTTTTATTTAATAAACACAGGACGACAAAGTTTGATTTCGACGTCATTGCTGACAATTCAATAAATATTTTACTTCTTTACTTCATCAAAGCAACTATCGACTGGCAATTACATTAGTTTGAGTTGTGGGTTATTAAGTGTAACTTAACCCAGTTGATTTTTAAAATAGGCCTTCGTTCATACATTTCTGATCGCTCCTTTTTACAAATCTTAATTTATTAACCCGCGGTAAAGACATTTCTGTTCTAATTAGTCCGGGAAATAGTTTTTTACGGCAAATTAAAACAGAAAGTTATATGTCATTCGAAAAACTGAATCTTATTCAGCCGTTGCAAACGGCAATATCCAATGAAGGTTACACAATACCAACACCAATCCAGGTACAGGCAATTCCTGTTATTCTTGATAGAAAAGACCTGATCGGCTGTGCACAAACAGGCACGGGCAAAACCGCAGCGTTCGCTGTTCCCATTTTGCAAATTCTTAGTGCGGAAAGGGGATCCTACAAATCAAAAAGAAAAATTAAATCTTTAATCCTAACTCCAACAAGAGAGCTTGCTCTTCAGATAAGCGAAAGTTTTAAAGCATATGGAAAACATACCGGTTTGAAGAATGCAGTTGTGTTCGGCGGAGTTTCTCAAAGAGCACAAACAATGAAGCTGAGAGAAGGTGTTGATATCCTGATCGCAACTCCGGGTAGACTTCTTGATCTTATAAACCAAAAATATATAAAGCTTAACAGCATAAAAATATTTGTGCTTGATGAAGCTGATCGTATGCTGGATATGGGGTTTATTAATGATGTAAAGAAGATAATTGAAAAGCTGCCTTCACACAGACAGACATTGTTATTCTCTGCAACTATGCCTTCAGAAATTACAAAGCTTGCAAACTCAATTCTGACCAACCCGGTTAAGATTGAAGTTTCACCTGAACAAAAAACAGTTGAAGCTGTTAATCAGTCAGTTTACTTTGTTACCAAAGGAGATAAAAAGAAACTGCTCATTCATATTCTGAAAAATGAAAACGTTGAATCAGCACTTGTCTTTACAAGAACAAAACGAAGTGCAGATGTTGTTACGAGAGTTTTAAATGATGCTAAAATCCACGCGGATTCAATTCACGGAAACAAGTCACAGCAGGCTAGACAACGTGCACTGAATAATTTTAAGTTGAACAGGACAAGAGTTCTCGTTGCAACTGATATAGCAGCGCGCGGAATTGATATTGAAAAATTATCACACGTAGTAAATTATGATATTCCCGAATTCGCTGAAGCTTACATTCACCGTATCGGTCGTACAGCAAGAGCTGGTCTGGGAGGGACAGCTCTTTCATTCTGTGATCCTGAAGAAATTTCCAATCTGAGTGCAATCAATAGACTAATAAAACAGCCCATTTCGGTTATAGCTGATCATCCTTATAAAATGCTTGATATAAAAGCTGGCGAGAATCCTGCAGTGCAAAATAAGTTTGACGGAAGAACAAGGGTCTTTTGGATTTGGAAAAAGTTCGAGAAACCGCTCGGGCAGAAGCTTCCGTAAGTTTAAAGCAAAAAGTTAACTACACTCGGATGTCACGGTCGGACCGTGACATCTCCTGGGAGTCATGCTGAATTTATTTCAGCATCTATACTTCTATTTAATTAATCCCTGCCGATTTTTTTCATCCTGTTTTGCTCTTTTAGCTGCTTTTTTTTCCGCTTTTGATTTTTGAGGTTTTTTCTTCTCTGATTTTTTTTGGATCATGTTCTTTGCTCATTTTTACTTTCTCCTTTTAATTAGAAATAACTTCCTGTATTATAATATTAATTATTGTCATTTCTTATTCTTTATTTTGTTCAAGCCATTCAAGCATCCTGCGAAGTAACTATCACGTAAGCCTTATTAGTATAATTTACCAAAATTAGTTAGCCAGTGGATGCATGCAGCTAATCAATTCACTTACTTCAACGGTTGCTATACCGGACATGATATCAGACATTGCATAGGGAATAACCAACGTGTTATTATGGATAAGCGAACCGCAACTGTAAACTACATTGGGTACATAACCTTCACGCTCTTCCTCATGTGGGGTGATTAGTGGTTCTTCTAAAGCGTCCAATTATTTTTTCCGGATTTTCAAGATCAAGAAGAATTGCGCTGATGGAATACTGCCGCATGGGACCGACGCCATGCGTGAGTACCAGCCAGCCTTCACTGGTTTCAAGTGGTGAACCGCAGTTGCCGATCTGAATGAATTCCCAGGGACTGTTGGGCTCCTGGATGATTTTAGACTCCTGCCAGAAATGCAGATGATCGGAAAACATTATACGGTTGTTCTCGCCGTCCTGGCGAGAGAGCATAACATACTTACCGTTAATCATACGCGGAAAAAGTGCCATGCCCTTGTTTTGAACCGCTTTGCCGTTCAAAGTAATAATATTAAAAGTGATAAAATCTTTTGTCTCTATCAACTGCGGAAGAATAGTAAAGCCGTTGTAAGCAGTGTAGGTTGCATAGTAGGTAACTTCGCCGTTATCATGAAAAAACTGGACAAATCTTGCGTCTTCTATACCGCTCTTTTCATTTTTCAGAAACAGGAAATATCACACGTTCAGAAATTCTCGTGATTCGGTGTGGAATTTTATTTTCATAATTGGAATCAGCAAACCAGTATATTATTTTAATTGCTTCATAATTGCATTCAAAATCTGGTATTTGAGAGAAGGGCTCGTTAATTCTTTTATTTAAATCATTGTAAGTAAATTCATCCGGCAATTGTTCTAGTACACGGCTTGCTGGTTTCGTTACATGCATTCAATTCATTCAGCTTGAGCTGAAATAGATGGTGGTTATATATAGGGTCATGCTGGATAGCGGGAGTTTCAACAAATTCGCTTACGGGGTCAAAAATAAACGAATTATTGTTTTCAATAATCCCACTGCGGAAGCTAATAGATGAAATATGACCTTCCCCTACAGAGCGAAAGCTCATGATAAAACGAAGGCTGCCTTCAGGAACATTGGTCTGATCCGGATGAGGTACAATAGAGGGATTGAAAAGAGCTGCAGATTCAACAGAGTATTCCAAAGTAAAATAAGCACCTATCAGCATTTTTTTTGTTTCACTTAACGCTTCGGTGTGCGGTAGATATATTCCGATACCTCATCAAAGTGGTGTTTTAATACACGTGTTATATCCTTGTGCCGATCAAAAAAATCAAAATTTATTTTTTCCATCAACTTCTTGGCTTCGTTTTCGGTGAGACTCAAAACTCTATCAATGATTTTTGGAATACGGGATCTATCTTCAGGAAAATGAACGCGGGTTATAACGCGGGAAATGTCACGCATTGATTTTTGTTTTTTTCGTTCTAACTTGTAGTTTTCTATATTTTTTATTGTCCATATCTCTTTCTTATTAAATTGGTTTATATTTTAGGTTTTATGTTAACCGTTTACACATTCGAGTGTTGATTTTTATTCTAAATCTATTCTCTAAAATATGATTATATAATTTAATGAAATTTAATTAGGGAATTCTTGATCTTAAAAATACAGTTATGATAAAATTAATGAACGGTTACAACGGCGACCTGGAATCGGACAAACAAAGTTGGACTAAGTCGTCAATTATTGCTGTGCCGCAGCACATTACTGTATCAGCTCCGCCCCAATAAATTTTTACCGTACCATCGTCTTCAGGGACAACTCCACAGGTAAAAACAACATTAGGAACATAACCGGTTATTTCCCAGGTATCTTCTGGCTGCAATATCCATTTATCGGAAACTCCAATAATTTTCGCCGGATCATTTAGATCATGCAGGGCAACACCAAGGCGATAAACTACACCCGCCATAGTCTTAAAAACTCCGTGGTAAATATGCAGCCAGCCCTTGTCGGTTTTGAAGGGCGGTGCGCCGGGCCCGATTTTCATTTCATCCCAATGATAGGGAACCGGTTTCATAATTACTCGTGAATCCCCCCAATGAATTAGGTCAGGGGAATAGGAAATCCAGATAGACCAGGGTGAAATTTCGGAATGCGGACGGTCAAGGCGCGCATATTGTCCATCAAACTTTTGAGGAAAAATACGACGTTTCGAAGGTCGGCCTGGGTTATAAGAGCAATGCGTTCAACTTTTTCAAAATCTCTGGTGCGTGCAAGTGCAATCCGAACACCGTGACGTGAATATGCGCTATATGTAAGCAGGTAGTCGTCCTCTACCGGGCAGATTCTGAGATCTTCGACTCCGAACTCTTCATATTCTGAAAATGTATTGTCGGTTGCCGGTGTAAGAAATGGTTTGGGATGAACCGTGAAGGAAAAACCATCTTCACTGTCGGCTCTGCCGATAATAGAGCGCCCGTTGTGTTAGTGCGATCTAAAAAGCATTATGTAATTTCCATTGTGCTTAACCACCCCTGCATTGTGGACTGTGGCTACCGGATAGGGCACATCGTCTTTTGTGAGTATAGGATTTTTATTGTAACGTTTTATAATGGGATCTTGATTAGTCATATTCATTTTCGGTGCTCCTTACTTTTTCTCTTTTCAAGAATCATTTCATAGACCTGAATATATTCTTCAACCATGCGGTTGATTGTGAAATATTGTTCAACACGGTGGCGGCAGTAAGCCCGGTTAATATCTTTTACTCGTGCAACAGCGGCTATTGCTTCACTTACTGTATTTACGAGAAAACCGTTCTTGCCGTTTTCAATAAGTTCTGGCATGCTTCCCTTGTTAAAAGCGATCACCGGAGTACCGCAAGCCATAGATTCTATAACGGTCAGACCAAAAGGTTCATTGAAATTTATAGGATGAAGAAGTGCGGTTGCTTTACCAAGAAGTTGGTTGCGCTTAACCGGTCCTGCACTGCCAACATAAACAACATTGCTGTTGTCCAGGTGGGGTACGATGTACTTTTTATAGTAGGCTTCATCCTGAATGATTCCCGCCAATATCAGTTTTTTGTTGCAAGCCGTAGCAATTTCAATAGCCTCTTTGGGACCTTTGTCATGGTGAATGCGCCCGAAAAAAAGTAAATAATCGTCCGGCTCAGGCTGAAAATCAAACTGATTTATATCTATGCCGTGATGGATGGTTTTAATATAGTCAAGATCCGGCGAACGGTCGGCATCGCTGATGGAAACATAGAATACTTTGCTGTTGTATTTTTTATAAACTGGCAGAATCCCGGGAGATGAAAAGCCGTGAATGGTAGTAACTACCGGGGTGGAAATAAGACCGGTATATGTCAAAGGTAAAAAGTCAAAATTATTATGGATAATATCAAACTCTTCAGCATGTTCAAAGAGTTCTGAAATGTGCAGGCACTCCCAAACTTTTGGAATAATAGAATGATCTTCTTCATAGCCCCGCGCGCAAACAGAATGCAGTTTGCCGCTGGTTTCAGAATCACCGGTCGCAAAAAGGGTAACTTGATGACCTCGCGATACCAACCCTTCGGTCAAAAGAGATACCACGCTTTCCCACGGACCATAATGTCGCGGCGGTGTGCGCCAGGCAATGGGCGAAAGCATAGCAATGTGCATGAATAATCCTTTTGTTAATCGGTTTTCTGTGACGATGGTTGGTTTAAAATCTCGTCGGCATAAAGTTATTGCGATGTCATCAGTGAAAGCAGCCAGGCAATGGTTGAATCAGATTCAGTTTATGACGGTGAAAAATTTCCGGATGCTGATTGTTCATTTTACTATTGCCTCTATAGATAAATGTGTCTGTTCAGCCAAACGCAACTCCAGCAATGATTGAAGAAAAGCTAAAGTTGATTCTGCACCTTGATTATTGTTTGGACGGTCAGGATGCAAACCGTCCCGGCAGCCTCCGGTTGTGGGATCGTAAATGGGAAGATTTAAATCGTTACGTCCGAGGAACCACTCAAATGCACGACGGGCTTCTTTGTGCCAACGTTTGTCTGCTGTAATCCGGTATGCTTCGAGACAGGCCGATACCATTGCTTGTGCCTCAACAGGCTGTTGATCAAAACGAGCTCTCTCTCCACCCTTCTGATAAAAACCGTTTGATCCAATCGGGACAAAATGCCCAGCAGTTGAGCGCTGCAAATCAGCAAACCAATTTAATGACTCCAATCCGGCATCAATCATTTCTTTGTTAGGAATTGATTTACCGCATGTAAGTAATGCATGTGGTAGGGCAGCATTGCAATATGAAAGTTCATTTTCGTACCAGCGCCATTCTTCTGAACGATTATCCTGATATAATGTTAGAAGCCGTCCTGCCAATTCATCCCGCACATTGCTCGCCCCGCGGTCACCTGCAAATTTTTGTGAGTACTCATGTATACCTAATAGTGCGAAAGCCCAGGCCCGCGGGCTTGTAGTTTTGATGAATTGCAGGTAAAGATTGCTCGAACAACCAACCCGCCATACTGTTGAATGCTGGTAAATGAGAATGACTTAATACAGTTCCCAATGCTAAAATTGCGCGGCCATGACTATCATCCGAACCGGTATCTTCTAACCAATTGCGCTGATAGTCCATAAAATTTCGAAAACGTTTAGTCTGAGTGTTGAATGCAAATCCGAGGAAGGCAAGATAGCGGGAAGCTAATCCCAAACTATCAGGTGTTGCCCAGTTCGTTTAAAAGAATACTTACTAAAAGAGCCCGGGCATTGTCATCTGTGGTATAGCCATGAGAATAATTAGGCACCGTAAAAAGGGCGTGTTGAAACATACCGGTATCGTCAGTCATCTTTTGTAAATGATCGAGTTTGATCAGGGGCAACTCCCACGGATGTTTATCCAATGCTTTAACACTAAAGTTAGGAGGAATGTAATGCCGGCGCTCCGCTCTTGCACGCTTAAAACTTTCCATATAACGTTGCGCCACTTCAGACCAAATCATAGCTCGTCCAAACTTGTAAGCACGCTTGCGCATTGCATGCCGTTCGGCTTCGTTTTCCAATAAGTTGATTACCTGCTCAGCCAAAGCTGCAGGATCACGGAATGGAACCAGCACACCTCTTCCTTCTGAAAGAACTTCCTGTGCATACCAATATGGTGTAGAAATAACTGCTTTACCAGCTCCTAATGTATAAGCCAAAGTTCCGGATGTTATCTGCGCTTCGTTGAGGTAAGGTGTAATATAAATATCTGCAGCACTTATGAACTCAACAAGTTCTTCCAGACTAACAAAACGATTGTAAAAGATAACATTACTTTCCACACCTTTCTGTTGAGCCAGCCATTGCAAAGACAATCGGTAAGCTTCGCCTTCTTGTTGAATAACATGAGGATGTGTTGCACCAACAACGATATAAACAATGTCGGGATATCGGGCAATAATATCGGGCAGTGCAGATATAACAGTTTCGATTCCTTTGTTCGACGAGAGTAAACCAAAACTTAGTAAAACTATTTTGCCCTCTACTCCAAATAAATCTTTATTAAAACTTGGATCGACAAATGGTACATCCGGGATACCGTGTGGAATCAGATCAATTTTTTCCAAAGGCACATTATAAATATCATGCAGAAATTCAGAACCGCGTTCACTCATAACAACCAAACGATCTGATAATGCTGCAACTTCTTCCAATACCCGCCGCTGATCAGGATCAGGATTTTTTAATATTGTGTGCAAAGTTGTAACGATCGGCATGCGTAATCCGTGCAAGAGTGCCAGGATGTGGCTTCCTGCTTTTCCACCAAATATTCCATACTCGAACTGCAGACACACCAGGTCAACATTGTTGATATTTAAAAAATCTGAGGCTCTCAAGTAAGAATCTATATCTTTCTCTGTGAGTTCAAATCGAACCCTGGCCGGATAAGCATAACCAGTTGCTACATCGTTAACCGGCAGCGCAATACATGTTGTACTACTGTATTGCTCAGCGATGGCTTCACACAAATCGGTTGTAAACGTGGCAATGCCACATTGGCGAGGCAAATAATTTCCAATGAAGGCAATCCGGTTGAGTGTTGAGTTTTTAATGTTTTGTTCCAAGTTAATTAATACTTTTTCGTTATTTATGGTTTTACTATTTCTTTTTGGTAATGATCAAACACCCAAGAAAGCCGATGATTAACCCGGCAATAAAAATTATTGGCAGCAGTATAGCCCTTGATATTTCAACCTTCCAAAATAAAAGTTGAACGCCAGTCACTTCAGTATTTTGAATAATAATTATTCCAAATAGTAAAAGCATTGCTATGATGAAAATTGTTTTTGGTTTCATTCTTTAGTCACCTTAAAAATAATTGCAGCTAACTCCTGATTTATCAGGTCCATTTAATAGTCAATTACTGTTTAATTTTTTTCTGCGAATATAACCAGTAATTGCGTTTCCAATACTGTCCATATTATTATTAAATTCTTATTTGAAATCTTCCTAATTATCTTTTCCTTCATACTGATATTCATTTATCTTTTTCTTTAGTTCGATATTTTTTTGTTCCAATGTCAACATTTCATTTTCATATTTATCTTTGAATTTTTCACTCGTCGTTTTAAGCTTCTTTTTGAATTCATTAATATTTTTTTCGTTAGCATTAATTTTTGATTCTGCGTCATTTTTGAATTGCTGCCATTCTTTTTCATATTGAGCCTGCGTATTCTTTCTAAATCCTGCTTTGCTTGTTCAATACTTTCAGCAGCATCCTCAGTTGTTTTATCTCTATTGTTTTCACAACCGGTAAACACTGATCCTGCAAATAGCAGGAAAACTGCTAAGATGAAATATTTGTTTTTCATAATGCTCCTCATAAATTGTTTAAAAACATTTATATACTTTATTCTAGTATGTCAGATACTCTTACAAAATTGTTTAATGTAATAGTTTCCTGAATGCATATGATATGATATGCAGAAGTTTAGCATTGTTCAATAGGCCAAAGGGATGAAAAGTGGACTACATCTTTAAGGGCAGTAATAATCACAAAAGATTTTTTAGACTTAGTTCTTTATAAAAACAGCAGTAAAATTGAAAGACAAAGTATAATGCCATAGCTAAAATCTAGACCTTTAATTAAGCCGCAAGTTTCTATTTTTCTAAGATCCAACATTGCGTCTTCATCATTTTCAAAGAGTTTCATTGTCATAATCAATTTTAACTGCTGTAAAGACATATTCATTTAATTAGTTCTGTTCATCAATTACTTAGTCGATCTATTCATCTGCATCTGATAATCAATACCGACTAATCTTTTTTGAATACCCGGAATTAAGATTTACCCTTAATCAAAGCTGGCCTCTTTCCGCAGCCTTTTTAAGATCTTCATTTGCAAAAATTGCAATCTCAACTCTTCTGTTAAGCTGCTTCCCTTCAGGGGTTTCATTTGTTGCAACCGGTTCAAGTTTCACCTAACCCAAGTACTGAAAGTCTTGAAGAAATAATCACCTCGTCCCATCGCATAATCTGAAACTGACTTCGCCCTTCTTTCGGATAAATCAATATTGTATTGCTCTGTGCCATCATAGTCGGTATGTCCTGTAACCAGAATATTTGTATCGGGATATTTATTAAGAACAACAGCGAGATTAGAAATATTCGTTTTCGCCTGAGATTGAAGTGTTGATGAATTAGTTTCAAATAAAATTCCAGATTCGAAAGTAATTTTTATACCCTCGCCAACTCTTTCAATTTTTGCATCTGCAATATCGTTATCCATTTCTTCTGCCTGCTCGTCCATATAATTACCTATCAAAGCTCCAGCTGTACCACCAACTGCTGCTCCAATAATAGCGCCCACAGCAGTATTACCTAATTCATTGCCAACAATTCCTCCAACCACAGCACCTCCGACTCCGCCTATAACTCCGCCTTTAACTGCATTGCTTGAGCTGCAGCTATAACTAAATACAGTCAAGGCTAAAAATGTCAGCAATTAATATATTATACTTTTTATCTTTTTCATTTTGTTCCTCTAAGATTAATTATTTACAAAGCTTATTTATCTAAGTCTAAATACAGGCGAGAAACAAATAACTAAAGTCGGGATTACCCCGCCCCAATTTTCCCACCCAATTTTTTTCTTAATTAAACCAATATCTTATCCCTATACCTCCACCGATTCCAAAGTCTGTTTCGGGAGATAAATCCATAATAGGTACGAGTTCCAGAAAAATATCTATTGGTGCATCTGCAAACAGATAATCTATACCTACTGGAATTCTAATACCAAAGCTTGTGTTATCTCGCTAAAACTACTCTTCCACCAATGCCAACATAAATAGGTAATTTACCCTTCGATACTGAAATTGCATTGAAAAAATGCCAAACGTAATCGGCCTGGAGAAGTATACGCCGTCATTATGATTATGATTATCATGATGATAATTATTAAATGACCAAGCTATTGCAAAGTCAAATGCATTGTCAGTGACTCGTCCACGCTTTTGCACTAAAACCGGTTGGTTCTCCCAAAATAATTCCAAGTCCAAATCCGTGATCCTGCGCTGTAATTGGTTTTGCTAAGATTAATCATCAAGCCTAAAACCATAGTAAATAATATATTTTTTTTCATAACTATAACTCCTTTTATTGTTTTCTAAATTTTATTTAATACTTAAGTTGATCGTTCCTAAATTCGAGTATTTTGTTTTGCAATAACGATTACATTAGTAATAGTTGTATCGTTATAAGCAGGGTCTGCTGAGAATACTTCTACTCTGTATGTCTGCTGTAATAATGCCATTAACATGAATGAGCCGGTGATCGGTTCTGCAATTGTAAGTGAGGTATCTGTTCCGCTTATTGCATAAACAAAACCTGCTGCACTCACCGGATTTATTTTACCTGAAATGCTTCCGGAGATTACGAAGAGGTGTTACTCTGATAACAGGTTTCAACTTATACTGTCCATTACCAGTAACTACTATTGAACGCTCAGCATCAAAATCAAGCAAGTAACTCGTATAACAAATCCATCCTGAATATCAAAGGAGTGATTAAGTTTTACACCTGTTTGCTGTCCACTTGGAATCTTCAAGAGGATAGGTAACTCCATCAACAACTATGTTACTTCCTGTACCGAATCATACTAACTCTTATTTGTGTATAGTGCCCTGCATCAAGTGAATGATTACCAAGTACAACACTTGCACCGTTCCTTAATAAAAGCAGATCATAAGTAGCCGTATTATTGTTTATCACAAACCAGCCGCTGCTTGAATCAGAACCGGATCTATGAACCTCAACTCTTGTAACTACTATATTTACCTCTTCATATCCTGATGGGGAATCAACCATAGTCAGCTTTAATTGCCCCTGCCCACTGGTTTCGGGCGATAGTTGAATCAGAACAGCTAAAAATGAAGAATCCAGCCGTAAAAAAACTTAAAATGACTGCTACCTGAATTATTTTCTCTTTTATAGTTCTCATTGTTAATTACTCCTCTTTTTATAATTTTATTAAAATCTTTAAATGTGTTCATTGCTTTATATTTTAGCCTTTTTGTCGGGATCTCTACGTAAATCATACCTTTATTAAACACACAATAAACTACTAGAAGATGCTGTCAAATACAATCAGGCAAAGGGATGAAAAAAGGACTACATCATTTTGGTTTGTTTATTTATCACTTGATTCAGGAGTAGAGTTATTCGCAGATTAAAATTTTGTTTCGTTTATTGATTTCTAATTTCTTTTAATTCAAATTCGATGACTCCATATCCAAGAAGATCCCTCATAAAACCCATTAATCCTCCGCCTTCGATTATTACTCTTTGCTTTTATTAAGTCCAATATCTTGAGTATACCATTCAGTTACTCTGTTTTTAGGTGTCGGAAGAACTTTCAACCAATAGTTTCCAATTTTATTGCTTCGAATGTTCCCGCATTTGTTGTTAACAAATTCGGTTCCAAGAACTTTTCCTGTAATATTAACATTATATTTTTCACCATCGGAATATTCTTCTCCTTCCCATTCCCACTCTGTACCAGGTAATAAAGGCAGAGGAAATCGGAGCAATGGTTTTTCGTAAGTGGACTTGTAGCCTCTTTTTTAATAAATAGAAATATTTTTAAATACTGATATGTTTCTGTTACATAGATTCCATCTTCTTTTATAATCAAAGACTTGTATATACTCGAAATCATCAGCTTCACTCGAACTGATAGTTAATCCAGCATCCTGAGTATAAGTTGTAATACATTCACCAAATGAGGAATTATATATCAATTCTATACTGTTATTAGACAGGGAAGTATGAGTTCGATATTACAGGAGTTTTTTCTTTGTTTAGTGAAGCATCACTCAATACAGTAAATAAAAGAATTAGGAATATGATATTTATAAAACGATTTTTCATCTTAATGGAAACTTACTTAATTAATAAAATTTTCTCTCCAATATTTTTTTAGCTTGTTCCAATTGTGTAACAGGGATTATTAGTTGTACTGTTTTATCTTGCTTGTGAGAATAGTATAATTACACTTCCATTATCTTTAAGCTTTGTAGCACTAATTCCTGCAGCTTCAAGATCTCTTCTGGCAATTTCAGCGTATAACTCATCTTCAAATTCACCAACTATTATTTTCTGTTCTTTCATTGTATTACTTCCTTGGTCGGTTATCCTCTTAAATCTTTTTTTTATTTGTTTGAATGATTTTCATCTTCACGTATGCCTTATCAACCATATGCTAATGTTGGGAAAATTATTTGTGACTGTAGAGTGGAATATTTTTAAAGATTAATCTCTACCACGGTATATCACGTTTTCCAAATACATAAAAACTAACTAAACCTTTTTACACGTATCGCTCTTATAAAAACTGTATCGCTACGAAAAGACAAAGAATAATGGTATAGATCCAATATGATGAATTCATTTAGCCACCATTCGATATTTTCTTAAAATGAAATCCGTAAATCGTAAAAAGGATCGCTAAAGAAAATAACTGCGGCTTTCTGAAGAGTGACCAGAAAAATAATTTCCAGTAATATATTCTTTCCTCACCGATAACACCCAGTTTGAAAATTGATCTGAATAATGCAAGTATATAATTCGGATTAAGATGAAATACTTTTTTCTTCTTTGGTTCAAATTCTTTCATAAAACTCATAACACGTTCATAATAATATTTAGGTGAGTAAATTTTTTTAAGAATATTTTTATATCCGTCCATTAGTGTCCCTGCATCCATCCGCGGAATGAAGTTGATTGAAAAGTCAGTGTTGTTGCCTGTAAAATCTTTAAGCATTCTTCCTTCACTCTCTAATCTTTTCTGAAGCTTTGTGCCTCTCGGTGCGTTTAATAATCCAACCATTGCCGTTACTATTCCGCTTTCCTGTATAAAGTTTGTCAGCTTATCGAAGATGGTTGAAGGATCATTATCAAATCCGACAATAAATCCACCCTGCACTTCCAAGCCAGCCTGCTGAATTTTCTTTATGCTTGAAATCAGGTCACGGTTCCTGTTCTGAGTCTTATTGCACTCAATAAGGCTTTCTTCATTCGGAGATTCGATACCTATAAACACAGCTTCAAATCCTGCTTTCGCCATCAAGTGCATAAGTTGTTCATCGTCTGCAAGATTAATTGATGCTTCGGTATTCAGGTAGAAAGGATTTTTTCTTTTCTCCATCCACTCAGCAATTGCAGGAAGAATTTCTCTTTTCAGCTTTCCTTTATTCCCAATGAAATTATCATCAACAAAAAAGACTGGTCCTCTCCATCCTGTAAAATATAAAGCGTCTAATTCATCAATTACCTGTTCCTTGGTTTTTGTTCGTGGTTTTCTTCCATAAAGCACAGTTATATCACAAAAGTCGCAGTCATAAGGGCAACCACGTGAGTACTGAAGATTCATTGATGTGTAATTTTTTATCGGGACAATATTCCAGAGAGGCAAAGGTGTAGTTGCAATATCTGCCCATTCATCAGAAGTGTATTTATGTTTTGGAGTTCCGTTTTTTAAGTCATCAATAAATAAAGGAAGAGTAATCTCGGCTTCATTAAGAACCAGATGATCGACGTTTTCGTAATTCTCTGAAGTACTTGTAAATAAAGGCCCGCCGGCTACAATTTTTGTGTTTAAATTCTTACACCTTTGAATTACTTCATTTGCAGATTCACTTTGAATTGACATTGCGCTGATAAAAACATAGTCTGCCCTAAGTATATCTTCATTTTCTAACTTAGTTGCATTCATATCAATTAATTTTTTATTCCAATCTTCCGGAAGCATGGCAGCAACAGTCAGCAATCCTAAAGGAGGAAAGCTTGCCTTCTTCGATACAAACTTCAGAGCGTGTTTGAAGCTCCAAAAAGTATCAGGGTACATTGGATAAACTAAAAGTATATTCATTTTTTCTTTTTGATTTAATACGTTATTTATAGTTAACAAATAATATTCATTAAATATTGTTTTCAGAATATTTCACTCGGCATAGTTTACAACCTTCGCCTCGGTCATATTCATTCTTTTCTGATTATAAATGTCTTCTCCATACTCGTCGATAGAATCAATCTGCTGATTTGTAAGATCGATAACGAAATTGGAGTGTTGATAAAAGTGTATAAACATTGCGGAAAGACTTACACCCCATTCAATTGCTTTTGGATTTTTGAGAAGAACAGTAAAAAACATTTTCCAAAATGACTTCCCGGTTGTCCTATTAAAACCAACTCGTCTAAGAATCCTTGAAAAGGATCTCAAATTCTTAAAAGTCTTTTTAAAATTATGTTTGTACTTATTGGTTACTTTCAGATTCAGACAAGTGCTAATAACCCTTTCATAATAATGTTCGGGTTTGTATATATAACTTATAACGTCAACAAAATCTTTAAGAATATCTTTCCTTGGTCTCAGCGTTATAAAATTCAAACCACTTGAAGCCTGGTCAATTTGAGTTTTATTATCTGTGAAAATCGAAAACTCTTCAAATAATCTTCCTTCAAGTTGTAATCTTTTGGTTAACTTTGTGTTAGGTAAAGCATACATCAGTCCAAGCATTGCTACACATATTCCTGTATCCTGTATAAACTCATTCATTCTTTTTGCTGTTTGACCATTCTCATTGTCAAATCCTATTATGAACCCTGCATTTACTACCATACCATATGAACTGATTTTCTTTGTTGCTTCAACAATTGATCTGTTCATATTTATTTTTTTACTTACTTTTTCTAATACTTCATCCTCGGGAGTTTCAAGGCCGGTAAATACAAGTCGAAAGTCAACATCTCTCATCAATTGCAGTAGCTCATCATCATCTGCAAGATTAATTGAAGCTTCTGTTCCAAAATAGAAGGGGTAATTATTTGTTTTGGTCCACTCTTTTATTGCTCGTAAAGTTTCTTTTACCTGCTTCTTATTCCCGATAAAATTATCATCAACTATATCAATATGACCACTGTAATTCAGATCATATAAAGCTTGAAGTTCTTTTACCATTTGTTCGGGAGTTTTAGAGCGGGGTTTTCTTCCATACAATTCAACTATATCACAAAATTCACAATTAAAAGGACAACCGCGGGTAAATTGAATATTCAGATGTATGTAATTGTCAAAGTTTATCAGATCAAATCTTGGCACAACTGCTTTGGTCATATCAGCATATTCGGACGTTACGTATTCACCACTCTTACTACCATTCGCCAGGTCATTCAAAAAAATTGGAATTGTAACTTCACCTTCTCCCAGCACAAGGTAATCAGCAGACTGATATAGATGGGGCTGAGATGTTGGATCGGGTCCGCCAACCACAACTGGTTTATTTCTTTGGTGAGATAAAGTAATTATATCAAGTATACCAATTTGCTGCGGCAGCATTCCACCTGTAAAAACCAAATCTGCCCACTCGAAATGTTCATCCAGAAGCGGTTCAACATTTGTATCAATTAATTTTATTTCCCATTCCTGGGGTAACAATGCAGCAACTGTCATCAAACCAAGCGGCGCTGCCTGATATTTTGCCCCAACTATTTTACTAACCTCAACAAAATTCCAAAAACTGTAAGGTGAAAATTTTGGATGTATTAACAGACACCTGGTTTTTTTTTGAAATAATTTTATCATTGCTTATAACCACTTATTTCGATTTCTAAATTTTTTTCCATACCGGCGACTTCTTTCCATAATTCTTATAAATGCACAACTAAAATGATAATAGTGGATAGGACTCTTTCGTTCTTTTTCACTACAACAAAAAGATATTGAAAGTATTTGGGATAAAAATGAATCTAATGGATGGAAAAAGGATTAATCCTTTTGGGGGAGTAAGTAAGGGCAGTGAATTAATTATTTATTGTTGAAATACTTTTAGCTATCGTCTTGAGAGTGTCACCTGAATAAGAATAATTAGCAATTTCAAGGCGTGTATGCAAAGCAAGTTTTTCCATAATATTATGGATATGACTTTTAACGGTATAGGTGGATACGTGAATTTTTTGACCAATCTCTTTGTTGCTCATACCTTCACCAAGAAATCCTATAACTTCACGTTCACGTTTGGTCATCTTAACTGCTTCGTTCAGTTTGGATTTACCTTCTCTTACAGCGTGATCAACAATCTGGGAAAAGAGGGAATCAACTAACAGTGGCGGAAGAACAGTTGATCCTTCGGCTACTGTTCGTAATAGTGATTAAAAAATCATTAAGTGAAGCATCTTTAAGGATGAAACCATTGGCACCTGCTTTTACATATTGTAAAATATCAGCTTGCACAGGGGCCAGATCCATAACAATGATTTTTGCTTCCGGGAAATCTTTTTTAACAATTTCCACCACATGTAAACTGTTTTGATTTCGCAAACCTAAATCCAGAAGAACCACATTAGGTTTTAATACCTTTATTTTTACAAGAGTGTCCTTACCATCTCCGGATGCGGCTATGATTACCATATCCTTTTGCGGTTTAAGGATCGCAAGGATTCCTTCACGCAGAAGGCGGTTATCTTCAATAAGTAGTAATCTTATTTTTTTCATATTACCTTTTTAATAAATGAACAGGACTATAATAAAGTCTTATTCTATAGCACAAATACTTTAATCAATTATCTGAAATCAATATGAAAATAATTTGGGTGTAAATTCAATCGGTCAAAAGGATGAAAAAAGGATTACTTCTTATAGGTGAGAAATACTAATCTTCAAGTAAGGATATGTTATCAGTCGCCATGCTTATTCTTTTCGAATCGTGCAGATGCTTGGCAATCTGAACCCGGGTACTTAGTGCAAGTTTTTCAAGAATATTATGAACATGACTTTTAACTGTATAAGTGGAGAGATGAAGTTTTTGAGCAATCTCTTTATTTGTGTGCCCCTCTGAAATTAATTCGATTACCTGTCTCTCCCGTTTTGTCATCCGAACAGAATCAATAACGGCTGAAGGGCTGGCTCCGTTTATTGCGTGCTCAACTATCTGGGAAAAAAGCGATCCCGTTAAATTAGGGGGCAAGACTTGAAGACCTTTGGCTACAGACCGGATAGTCTTAAGGAAATCAGTGACAGTTGCATCTTTTAGTATAAATCCCGACACCCCAGCCTGCACAAATTTAAAAACATCAGACTGAACCGGGATGAGATCCATTATTATTACTTTAGACGTAGGAAAATTTTTCTTAACCAGTTTCACTAAATTCAAACTGCTTCTGCTCCTGAGACCCAAGATCGAGAAGGAGTACTTCGGGTTTATATTTTCGCATAATTGCTAAAATATTTTCACCGTTTCCTACAGTTTCAACAACATTCATGTCTTTTTGCTTTTTGAGCATGGTCGCAAGGCCCTCACGCAGAAGACGATTATCTTCAATAAGAAGTAATCGTATTTTTTTCATTTTAATAAGCCATACTTTAATGTGCTAGAATCGATTTGTTCTGCTATAATCAGTAAATAACAAATAGCAGAATAAGAAATCTTCTATTACCAATTCAAATATAAAAAAAATATGATTTTATTTCCAAGAAAATTCTTTTTGCCGATATTGAATTTCTTAAATATTAAGGGTGTGATTAAGTTGCCTGATATACAAAATTGACGATATTACTTTTTAACATAAAATTCTCCACGTGTATATGCGCGGTGAATTATTGATTTCTTTCTTCCGGTCTTCAGGTAACCATTGGCTGCCATTAAAGATGCTACCATCGCACCGATAAACTGCTTAACCCGGCCGGTAAACTTAAAGCTTTTTTCTTTTCTTGCTTCATTATAAGCATAACTCCGCCACGCTTGTTACCGCAGGCATCCCGTGTTCTGTTAAAATCATTGCTTGAATAAAAGTTTCAGGTTTCATTACAATATCAAATAGAAATTTTCCTTCGCCACTTGCCAGCCCTGCAAACTGTCGGTAGGTAGCTGCGAATTCTTTTAGTTCAGGAAGATAGATTTCTTTTGAGTAAGTTTTTTTCTTCATTTTAGCACCTGCTGATTTATCAATTTCTTTTTTAACAGGTGCAATATACGTAAGTGCTAATTAATACCCACATTAAAAGTTAGTGCTATTAAAAAGTGCGTAGTAAATACGGGGGAGGAAATTATGAAAGGAATTCGTTAAAAAAGCCTTACCCTAAATATTCTTTTAGCTTATTGCTTCTCTTCGAGGTTCGTAATTTTCTCAAAGCTTTTTCTTTGATTTGTCTTATACGTTCTCTTGTAAGATTAAATTTTTCACCAATCTCTTCTAATGTAGCTCTTTGCCCGGTACCAATTCCAAAGGAAAGCTTAATTACTTCAGCTTCTCTTTCATCAAGAGAGGAAAGAATACTTGCAACTTCACTTATAAGAGAATCATTCATTAAATTTTTATCCGGAGTTGGGTGATCATCATTGTGGAGAACATCCATAAGCGTAGTTTTATTCTCATCACCGTTGTTGAAAGGCGCATCCATTGATACCTGGCGACCGGCTATCTGAAGTATATATGCAACTTCATCTGAAGTGATTTCAAGAATTTTTGCAAGTTCTTCTGTTGTCGGTTTACGTTCAAGTTCCTGTTCAAGGTCTCTGTAAACTTTACCCAGTTGTGTTAAATTAGAAACGCGGTTTAGCGGAAGTCGCACAACTCTTGATTGATCGGCAATCGCAGACATTATTCCCTGCCGTATCCACCAGACTGCATAAGATATAAATTTAAATCCTCTTGTTTCATCAAACCGTTGAGCAGCTTTTACCAAGCCGATGTTTCCTTCATTTATTAAATCTCCGAGTGTGAGACCCTGGTTTTGGAACATCTTTGCAACTGAAACTACGAATCTTAAATTAGCTCTCACCAATTTATTCTGTGCTTCTATATCGCCATTTTTAATTCTAATGGCTAATTCTACTTCCTGGTCTGAAGTTAGCAGTTCATACTTTCCTATTTCCTGAAAATATTGGTCTAAAGATCTGTTTTCGCGATTTGTTATTTGTCTTGTTAATTTCAAACTGAATTGTCTCTGATAATAAGATTAATGTTAAATATATTTTTGAGGAATTTCTAAACGGTAAGTCAAGTTGTAGGCCGTTCAAATTTTACTCTTAGCAATATACCGAAATTAAAAATTGCAAAGAAGCGGGTAATAATTGTATTAAAATACAATCAGAATTGATACCCACTTCGTGCGCAATTAGGCTTGTAACTTACTGCTAATTAGTCTAAGTTGCTGGTGTCCTGCAAAATAAAACTTTAGATAAGAGAAATACTTCTCCCAGTCCCCCTCTTTTAATCCTAAATTTATTTACAGAGGCACGAATTCCGGCCGGGTTTTATTCATTATCTGTTGCCGGATACAATTTATTAAAATTCAATTTAAAGGAGTTCAAAATGAATATATATGTGGGCAATCTGGCTTCTGATGTCAAAGACGAAGAGCTAAAAGATCTTTTTTCACAGCACGGAAGAGTTGACACCGTCAAAATTATACGAGATATGTTTAGTCAGACATCAAAAGGGTTCGGATTTGTTGAAATGCCCGGCAAAGCTGAAGCTCAAAAAGCACTAACAGAGCTTAACACATTTGAGTTTAAGGGAAAGAAACTTATTGTTAATGAAGCAAGACCTCAGCGCGAACGAGGCGGCGGCGGAAGAAGAAGATAATCAAATACTGCCCGTTGAGATTTTAAGCTGCAGCAATACTGCAGCTTTTCATTTTTCACTTTCAAATGCTGCATTAGCAATTATACAATAATTATGGAAGGAGAGATTGATGAAAATATTTGTTGGAAATTTGTCACCAGAAGTGAACGAGACTGAACTTACTTCTTTATTTTCAGAGCATGGAAACGTAAGCACAGTTACAATTGTAAGAGATAGTTCCAATCAAATGTCACGTGGGTTTGGATTTGTTGAGATGCCGAGAAAAGTTGATGCTAAAAAAGCTTTAAAAACTTTAAATGATTTTGAACTTAAGGGACAGAAAATGGCTGTTAATGAAGCTAAACAGGGCCGTGACAGAAAAAGCGCTGGCAGCAGAAAAAATTTTAGCGGTAAAAGAAGATAATTGTTATTTTTTTACAGCACCTTTTTGAACAATTATTATTTGTCCTCAAACGTATACCCCGCACCACGAATGCTTTTAATATAAACCGGTTTTGATGGATCGGGTTCAAAATATTTTCGAAGTCTAGCAATAAAAATATCCACCGTACGTGTTTCAACTTCAGGATTGAGATGCCAGACATTTTCCAGTAATTCTTTTCTTGTAACAATCTCCCCTTTATGCTCAACCAGATACTTCAGTAACATTGCTTCCTGTGGAGTGAGCCTGATTTTTTCAGTGCCGTGCAGGCAGTTAAGAGTTTTAAAATTAATCTTATTCTTTCCAAACTTATAAACCGGTTGCTTCTGAGAAGCGCTTGTGTACCAGCTCTTTCGTTTAAGCATTCCTTTCATACGAAGTAAAAGTTCCTGCAAGTGAAACGGCTTGGTCATATAATCATCTGCACCTTTTTCAAGCCCTTTTACTTTGTCACCAAATTCAGTTTTAGCGGTAAGCATCAGTATAGGTATTTGCGGATCAGAATTGCGCACCCGTTCGGCAACTTCAAAACCATTTACGTAAGGAAGCATAATATCCAGAATAATCAAATCAAATTTTTCTTTTTCAAATAAATCAATTGCTTGCCTGCCGTTCTTAGCCCAGTTTACAATGTAGCCTTCCTCAATGAGGTTATACTCCAATCCAACGGCAAGAGACTCTTCATCTTCAACTAATAAAATCCTGGTTCCTTTAAAATCTTCTGTCATTTTCAACTACACCTGACTTTGTTTTTCATTTTTTAAAAGTTTTTTTAACCGCCTCTGGCTAATTGCCTTGTATTCGGGTATTTCAATTTTAAAAGTTGTGCCTTCTCCCTCGCCTTCACTCGATACTGTAATTTTTCCACCGTGGGCCTTAACTATTTCTTTCACTCTGTAAAGTCCGAGTCCGGTTCCTTTAACGTTAGGAATTTCTTTATTATAAATTCTGTAAAACTTATTGAATATTTTCTTTTGTTCATTAGCGACAATCCCGATGCCGAGATCTGTAAAGAGGATTGTAACCTTTTTTGAATTACAAATTACTGATGTTATAATTTTTGCCTGCTGTGTTGAATATTTGACAGCGTTATCAACGAGATTATCAAATACAATTTTCAAAGCATCTTTACTGGCAACAATTTCACATAACGCTTCACCCTTTATCTGGTAACTATCTTTCGCAACACGAAATTTTTCGCAGGACTCTTCAATCAATTCCTTTACTAAGGAAGAAGTATTATAAACGTGATAATTCTGCAGCAACTTTCTTTGTTCCTGTGCCGATATTTCTAAAATTGAGTTGATAAGGCTTTGTAAGCGATCTGCATCCTTCATCATAAAATCAATAAACTCTTTTCTTTTTTCGGGAGGTACTTCTCTTTGCTTTAATGTTTCCAGATATAACTGAATTGAGGCGAGCGGTGATTTAAGCTCGTGTGTAACATTGCCAATGAAGTTATCATAAAGTTCTGTTATTCGGAGCTGAACATTAAGATGCCTGAAGATTAATGAAGTTGTGAAGGAAAGCCCGATAAGTAATATCAAACCCAGAATAAAAGGTAGCGCGTTTTGAACATCGTAGATTAGCTGCGGTGAAACCTGGTCACCAACTTTTTCAAAAACTATGTAGTTTGACACATACCAGTAAATCCATATTCCAAGCAGCGATAACCACGCAAGCTGAGCAATAATAAAAATCAGAATATGGTAAAACAGAGAGTGCTTGCCTCTCATAGTATCATCCATCCCGCTCTTAATAATAAATAAAATTCAAAGTAAATATCCTTTATTCCAAAGAGAAGGTCAAACCGGCATTTTGAAATTTTACATTTCTTATATAGAACATTTTATAGAAAAAAGGCACTCCCTTCAAAGCTGGTAAGGAGTGCCTCCTTCAGTTTAGTCTCCTTAAAAGATAATATCCTATTTCTTTGCTAACATTTCCCCACTCTGATTCTGGCGGTATTGGCTGCGGCACCATATTTTTAATTGGTTTTATCGACATCAGGTAAGCATAAATAGCTTTAAGATCTTCGTCTGTTTTCTTTCCATAAACTTGCCAAGGCATCGGAGGAAGTAATGTTCTTCCGGCTCCCATATTTTTTCCTTCTATTATTGTTGTTGATGGAAATAGTTGTTGAAGCCTTTATAATTTATTCACTTTTTGGTAATATTATTAAGACTAATGTTAGTTTGATTAAATATTTCTTTTTCACTTTTTCAGTATATTAAATTATACTAATTTTCACATTGTTAAAGTTATTCTAATCATTACTGAGAGAACAATTTACCTGAGCTTACATACGATTTTTCCACAGAATTTTACTCATTCCATTTGAACTCACAAAGATTTATTCCAATAAACATATAAGGAACATAAATGATACAACTCAAATTAAATAAAAGGCTTATTGCTGCAATGACAATTTTTGCTGTGATAGCTTTTATTGGTTGTGAAAAGAAAACCGAGCAACAACAAGACGGAGTTAATGGTGAAAGTATATCACCTGACACTATTTCGGCTGTTAGCGAATCCATGGACAACGAACCAGTCGTTGAAGAAAAAATCACAATTCCTGATTTAAAAGGAACCTGGACTGGGAAATTCGACAAAAGAGCAACAACTCTAAAAATAACAGAACAAACGGACAGTAGTTTTTCAGGAAAAATAACCATCAATTACAGAGAGGTTATCAACCAGGAAATTAAAGGAGCAATCAGTCCGTCTACAGGAAAGATTTCAATGAAAGATCAGTTGCACAGCCGTTACCAGGGAAAGTATAACGGAAAATTATCAGAGGATGGCAAAAATTTTTCCGGCACTTTTACAATGGATCTTGATGGCAAGAAATTCACATTCAACTTAAATAAAAAATAAAGGAAGATAATAATGAAAAAACTAATCCTCTTACTTATAATTCCATTTTTAGGATTACTGATAACATCCTGCGATTCGACCGATGACCCGACGTCTCCTCCGGCAGTTACAGAAGGTGGTATTTATCTAACATCAAACCCTGCTGGCGCACAAATATGGGTAGATGGTGCTAACACAAATTTAATTACACCGGATACAGTATTAAATGTTAACGAAGGTGTTCGAAATGTAACTTTAAAACTTCAGGATTATATAGACACAACTTTTGCAATAAGTGTTACTGCTGAACAAATTAGTATTGTAACTAACATTGTAATGGTTCAAATATTATAACACACTTTATACGGACCAGTAAGAATTTATGAAACTGTAGGAACCGGTCCAACAGAACCAAGCGGTTTAGATCTTTCAAGCGGAATGGCTTACGGAGTCTCTTCTGCTCAATAACTGATCTTGTTGATATTTACTATTCAAGCAATGGTTTCCTTGTTCAGAGTGCCAATCTTATATCCCGGACTTATAAGAGAAACAGATTTCTTCGTTGGTCTCAGTGCAAATTTATTTGACGGAGACAGATTCTCCTCTAATATAATACTGGAACATGGACAAATAACATTGGCGATACGAGAAGCTAATTATGTGTTTCTTTATGATCATGACGGTCATTACTCAAAGTTAAAAATAGTTAGCGTGGGGTGGTGGTGTACCCGGTGAACCAGCATGGGTTGAGGTTCAATGGTATTATAACGAAACTCAACTTGATAACCGCTTTTAAAACATAATTTAAATTAAGCGATTTATTACCCTCACCGATACAGGTGAGGGTTTTTTATTTTCTAAGTTTCACTTGAACAAACAATGCACCTATAGCAGCAATCATCATTCCTATTACCTTCTTTAAGTAGTAATTGCTTCCCCAAGAAATATCCATGCAAGTACCGCAATCTGTATTAGCATTGTTCCATTAATTATGCTCGACTCCATAGCAGAAAGTGTTCTGAGAGTTAAATTCCAGATTGTAAAAGCAAGTGCTGTGTTAATGATAGCAAGCCAAAGAAGGTATATTACATTTTGAAAACTAATTGAGGGTAATCCTTGAATTATTATTCCACTTATTAACAATATTATTGATCCAACCCCCATACTAATTATGGTTACAACAATAGCATTAATTTTTGCATCCCGGTTTATACTTCTTCCAAGTACCGCGGAAGCAGAATTAGCAAGAACTCCAATTGACATTACAACTAACCCTATCCACTGATTTTCATTTAGATTAACCGGAAAGAAATAAGTAAATATTCCAAGCGTAAAAAGAACAACTCCGAACCACTGAACATTTGTTGGATATTCTTTGATAAGAAAGATTGCCATAGTTGCCACAATTAGAGGTGTAAAGTTTAACCAGAGGCTAACGGTTACAGCAGGAAGAAGTGAAAGACCGATAAACTGCGTTCCTTGAGTAATGGCATAAAAAAGAATTCCGAGCAGGATAAGTTTTGTCCAATCTTTCTTTTCAAGATTCTTGATTACTAATTTATTTTTCTTTGTGAAAACGAAAGGAAGTAGACAAATAAAAGCAATAGTGTATCTTAACCCGGCAAAAGTTAAAGGAGGTATTTCGGCAAGTCCTATTTTAATTATCACAAATGAAGTTGACCAGAGAAAGGTCACGAGGAGTGCAAGTAGAATGGCTTTAAGGTGTGAATGATTTTTCACAAAAGAAATATAGAGTAATGATGCAAGGTATTAATTTGTTAATCCATGCTTTGTTAAAAATAATTTCACTTTCTGATAAACTTTCTCAGTATCAATCCCTCCCTTCCCGCCAAAATTACAAATATGCGGATCACCAGGACAAACAGTTGAACAGTAATTTTCTTCAGGCAATATTATTTCTGAATTGTTGCCAAGTGGTCCCCAAAGTTTTGGAGAGCAGGCTGGAAGTGGACAGAATAAAGAAATTGTCGGTACTTTCAACGCAGCACAAATATGCATTGGTCCCGTACTTGCAGAAACAAGAATATCCAAAGTGCTAAAATTTATTATTGATTGCCTGAGAGATAGACCAATATTCGGATAAATAACATTTGGCAGATTACTAATTTCATCAGGAGGATTATTATCTGTAACAACAACACGAATATTGTTTTCTTGAGATAAACGAATAATTAATTTTCTATATTCTTCGATCGTTAAGTTAGGTGATGACTTTCCGCTGGTTGTATTTATTCCAATTAGCATTTCACCATTTGGAGAAAACTGCTTTTTAATTTCATCACGATTATTAATTTCTTCAGTAGATAAAAATATTTCTGGTTCGATACTCTTTGGTTCAATTCCTAATTTCCTAACCATATCAAGACAGTAATCTGCTTCGTGTCTTAGTGGAATATATTTTTTCCGATCAACGATACTTTGAGAAGCTTAAGAATCTGATAGAGCTTATGTCCAACTCCAATACGATTAGGAATTCCACTAAAAAATAAAATCCAGTTTAGATCTTTCATTTGGTAAAAGCATAAAAGCGTGAGTGAATTTATACTTTCTTAATTCATTAACTAATTGCCAGAAGGTTTTGGGATTATTATCATCTTCACCGTCGAATAATATCATTTCATCAACGTGGGGATTGTCGAGGTAAATATCTCTTGTGTATTTTCTCACAAGGACTGATACGAAACTATTTGGGTGAGCTTTCTTTATTTCCCTGGGAATAGATGTAGATAGTACCACATCGCCGATGCGATCAATTCTTGCAACTAATATTCTGAGCTGTTTCTGTTTATTCAATTTATCTACTAAGCTGCTGAATTATAATTAAATAAAAACAGTTACTTGTTAATAAAGTTTTTTCTTTGTTTAAATATAATTCAATTCTCCAAATCATTTTGTATCTTTAAAGAAATTCAACACTTATCCGTAAATCGATGCAATTCAATCTTGAATTAATAGACATTATAATATTAGTAGCTTATCTTGTTTTTATTCTTTGGCGGGGATTCAGTTATGTTAAAACCCACGAAAATGCAGAAGACTACTTTCTTGCTGGGCGGTCTCTCGTTTGGCCTCTCGTAGGTCTTTCACTTTTTGCATCAAACATGTCAAGCAGTTCCCTCATTGGTTTGGCAGGAAGCGGATACGAAACAGGGATTTCGGTTTATAGCTATGAGTGGATGGCTGTAATTGTACTAATTATTTTTGCTGTCTTCTTTCTTCCTTTCTATCTGAAGACAAAAGTTTATACGATGCCGGAGTTCCTTGAAAAAAGATATGATTCAAAAGCAAGATATTATTTCTCTGCCCTCACAATCATTGGCAACATCGGTATTGATACAGCAGCAACTCTTTACGCAGGTGCACTGGTTATTCAAATAATATTTCCTCAGTTTGAATTATGGCAATCGATACTTGCGCTTGCGGTTTTATCAGGTTTGTATACTATTGCCGGTGGTCTAAAAGCTGTTGTATTCACTGATGCTTTCCAGGCTGTTATACTAGTAATCGGTTCGATTATTATTACAATTCTTGCATTCATTAAAGTTGGTTCATGGGATGCCATTTATGATGTAACACCTCTACAGCATTTTAGCATAATACAGCCTGTAAACGATGAATTTCTTCCCTGGCCAGGTTTGTTTACAGGAGTGCTTCTTCTCGGATTTTATTTCTGGGCAACAAACCAGTTTATTGTTCAGCGTGCATTGGGAGCTAAGGATATAAAACACGGACAATGGGGAGCTTTGTTTGCAGGTTTGCTAAAGCTGACTGTCTTGTTCATAATGATTTTCCCAGGAATATTTGCAAGAGTTTTGTATCCGGATATAGAAAAGGCTAATCTCGTTTATCCAACTTTGCTATTTGATCTTCTCCCTACTGGTTTATTGGGATTGGTATTGGCAGGACTACTCGCTGCTATGATGTCCAGTATAGATTCAGCATTGAATTCAGCCTCAACTCTGGTTACGATGGATTTTGTAAATAAACTTAAACCAAATATTTCAAGCGAAGGATTAATGTGGAGCGGGCGTTCTGTTACATTTATATTTATGATTCTTTCAGCAATTTGGGCTCCGCAGATCGATAAATTCCCGACACTTTGGCAATACCTTCAGAATGCTTTATCGTACATTGCACCACCAATTGTAGCTTTGTTTGTGTTAGGAGTTTTTTGGAAGAGAGCGAATCATCAGGGGGCTTTGGCTGCAATCATTTCAGGCGTTCTGGGCTCAGTTATCATTCTGATTGCATCAAACACGAACTTAATTCCACAGATACATTTTCTTTACGTCGCCGGAATCTTATTTCTAATTTGCACATTCAGCATAGTTGTTGTTAGCTTAATAACACCACCACCAACCGAGGAAAAAATAAAAGACATCACATGGTCAGCTAAAGTCTACCAAAAAGAAACTCTGGAATTAAATCATCTCCCTTTTTATAAAAATTACAGGGTGCAAGCAGTAGCATTAATGGTACTACTAATTGTGATTCTGGTAATTTTCAGATAGTCAAAGTTTTCAGGAACTTAATGTTTATGATGATTATCAATTTTGCTATATGTTCCACCAAATACAAGATCACGCACATATTCACCATTTAAAAAGGTGTGAGGGAAACCAAGATCAATTTTGCTTGCTTCATTTAGTTTTGCAATTTGTTCTTCATTCAAACTGAATTTCAAACAATCAAGATTATCTTTTAACTGTGTTTCTGTTTTAGCACCAACAATTGGAATAATTATTCCCGGCTGCTGCCTTACCCAGTTAATCGCAACTTGCGATGGCGAGCAACCAATTTCATCAGAAATTTTAATAACCTGTTCTGCAATCATCAACTCATTATCTTTAACAGATTTGTTCATCTGTGCTCTTCCCTGTTCATCTTTGTTACGATTATATTTTCCAGAAAGTATTCCACCAGCAAGGACTGCCCAGGGTGTAACTGCAATATCAAGCTTTCTAGCCATTGGAAGAAGTTCCCGCTCAACTGCTCTATCAACTAAGCTATATTTAATCTGAAGACCTACAAACTGTGTCCATCCTCTAAGTTCTGATATTGTATTCATCCGCGAAACTATCCAGGCCGGTGTATCAGATATTCCAATGTAGTGAATTTTTCCTGCTCTAATCATATCATCAAGTGCACGAAGTATTTCCTCCTCGGGAGTTGTATAATCCCAGGCATGAACCCAGTAAAGATCAATGTAATCAGTTTTAAGTCTTTTCAGACTTGCATCGAGTGAATGCATCATATTTTTCCGATGGTTACCGCTATAGTTCGGATCATCTTTCCGCATAAACAGTGTGTACTTTGTAGCAACCACAAAATGTTCTCTGTCAGCCGCTATGAAATCACCAACAAATTTTTCTGAGGTTCCTTCAGTATATCGGTTTGCAGTATCAATAAAATTACCACCTGCATTTGCAAATGCATTAAACACCTTTTTACTTTCTTCCTTGCTTGAGCCCCAACCCCATTCTTCACCGAAGGTCATCGTGCCTAATGCAAGTTCTGAAACACGCAAGCCGCTTTTACCAAGTAGTTTGTAATTCATATTACTCCCTTTTTAATTCAATAATGATAAAATCTTGTTTTTCGTTAACTGTATTCGGATAAAAATCTCCCATCCACCGAACGCATCTGTTTGCATCCAGATGGAATCCCAATCGCAGGAACATCATACTTATCACACAATCTCATCCCATTCACCAGTTCAGGAATACAGGCAACGCCAAAGGCTCCTATATTTTCGCCGCTTGATCTTGCAATCTTAAATATTTTTTTCAGATCTGCTTCTCGCCAGATATATGCTTTTATGTTTTTCAATTTCATGAAGCTTCATCATTTTACTTACAGAATTTATAGAACAATTTTTTGAACAACTCTTACAAACATAATCAGTCCCGTCGGATGCAGACAAACATTCTTTATCGAGATCGTGCAGGCAGTGAGGTAAGAATGCATACTTTATCTGTGCCGATTTAAATTTTTCTCGGTTTGCCCGATTAACAAGTTCAATTTCCAGCATATAAAGAAGATACTGCTCTCTTGAAGTAGTTAATGTTGAATCGCACTTTTCTGATAATGAAAGATTTTTAAGGTGAGAATCAATATCGGTAAAATATTTTGAGAGCCGTATCTCTGCTTCTTTTAATATTCTTGCAATTATAGATTCAGAACTCACTTTCTTCTTTTCGGCTTTTAAAGATCGCTTTTTATTGGAATATTTTCTGATTATTGAAATCATCTCTTCATCAGATTTTATATTGAGGAGAAAAGAATTGGCTAAATCAGATAATACAGAATAAAACTCATCCGTATCTACTTTCCCTGAATACAGAGAATAAGTCTTTCCGATAATATTTGATTTGGCTTGCATTGATAAATCACATAAATTAATTGCTAAACAATCTTTCAATACCAAAATTAAATTAATCCTTTAATAACATTCACGCAAGCACCTGATTGTTTACCTGCGAATATTTAATTTTATGTTCTCTTCAAGTTGCTGATCTTTTTGATTAATTTTATAACACATTATTTACGAATAAGGCTCTAAAATTTGTCGAAGAAAAAATCTGTGTTAGGTAAAACAACTGAAAAGTTAACTCGTCTCGATATTGATGAAACGCTCAGAAAAATAATACTCCCGCATTGCAGGTTAAAGAAGGGTGAAGTCTGGAAAGACCCACAAGGTAAACACAAAGTTGGTGTTCTTGATGCAACAAATTCTTCTGACACATATGCACTTTTTGGAAATGAAAAAGCCCAGCTAGTAATAAATGATCCGCCGTACAATGTTATTGTTGGAAACGCAAACACACAGAATCTTTCCAAGATAAATGTTCCTGAATACATCAAATTCTCGCAAAAGTGGGTTTCGAATGTCCTTTCTGTTCTTGATAAAAGTGCTGCACTATATATCTGGCTCGGCGCAGATCAGAATGATGGTTTCCAACCTATGCCGGAATTTATATTGATGATGCGAGAATTTAAAGATTTGAAAACACGAAGTTTCATCACGATGAGAAACCAAAGAGGATACGGTACACAAAAAAACTGGATGTCAGTAAGACAAGAATTGCTTTATTACATAAAAGGCGACCCAAACTTTAAAGTGATTTACACTGATATTCCAAAAATTCTTGGTGGATATTACAAAGAAGTTAATGGAGAGGTAACTGATAATTTTGAAAGAAGTAAATCAGAGTTTATCCGTCCCGGGAATGTTTGGGTTGACATTCAACAGGTATTTTATAGAATGGAAGAGAATGTCCCCGGTGCTTATGCTCAGAAACCACTGAAAGCAATTAAACGAATAATCGAAGCGAGCATTAAAAAGAATGGTCTGGTTGCTGACTTTTTCAGCCACAGCGGAGTAACTCTTTTAGCTTCAGAAATGCTTGGGAGAAGATGCTACGCAATGGAGATTGATCCGGTTTTTGCTGAGCTTTCAATTAGAAGACTGGAAAGATATATACAAACCGGAAAAACTGGCTGGCAGTGGAATAATCCATTTCCTGAAGTAGACTTAATAAAATTTAAAGAAGAGAATTAGATTCTATTATTTGTGTTTTTTAGAATTGAACTTTCGTTATCAATCAGAGTAGCTTTATACATCAAATTATAACTCGGAAATTCTCAAATGAAAAAAATATTATCTCTCTTTGCTGCATTTTAATCTCACTCTCTTTTTACTCCTGTAAAAATGAAATGCTTGAAACTAAAGGTTCGCCCGAATACTTTGATGAAATAATGAAATGGGACGAACATAGATTAGGGCGACTTAAAGCCGATGACGGATGGTTAAATCTTGTTGGTAGAACCTGGCTCAAACCTAGTGAAAATAAATTCGGCTCAGCAAAAGACAATGATGTTTTAATAGAGTCAGACAAAGTTCCGGATTATATGGGTGTTTTTATTTTCCAAGATTCGACTGTTACGATGAGAGTTAATGATGGAGTAGGAATTTTATATAATGGTAATCCTGTTGAAGAAATAGTTATGATTGGTGATGGAAATAAAGATATGACTGTTTTTCAGTATGGCTCAATAAAATGGAATTTAATAGTTCGCAATGAATTGTATGGAATTCGTTTCCGCGATCTTGAATCAGAATTCGTAAAAAGCTTTAAGGGAATTGAGCGATTTCCTGTAAACGATGACTGGAGAATAGAAGCAAAATATGAAGCTTATAATCCTCCGAAAATAATAAATGTTCCAAATGTGCTTGGGCAAGTTGATGAGGAACCTTCACCCGGGGCAATCGTATTTACAAAAGATAATCAAACTTACAGGATTGATGCTATTGATGCTGGTAACAGGCTCTGGTTCATATTTGCAGATGGAACAAGCGGTGAGGAAACTTACGGTGGCGGGAGATTTTTGTACACAGATAAAGCCGATTCAAATGGAATCGTAATAGTAGATTTTAATAAGGCTTACGATCCCCCATGCGTTCTTACAAAGTTTGCTACCTGTCCTTTACCTCCGAAGCAAAACTACTTAACTCTTAGAATCACTGCTGGAGAAAAAATGTATGGGGGAAATCATTAAGCCTTACTTTGTCAGAGTCCAATAGTTTCGTAGAGACTCCATCTCACCGAGATAAGCATTTCCTAGCCTAGTGACCTCTCCAAGGAAGAGAGAGAATATAGTCCGGGTAATTTGCTTAATTGTTTTTTTTACTGTTTCCAAAAAACTGAAATCAATCCATGAGTTAACGATTCCGGTGGTCCCATAAGGTGGGTTGAACCATTAAAAACTTTTGCTTCTAATTCCACTCCCGGATAATCCTGCTGCTGAATATTTGTTACAAGGCTATCCACCGGATCAAAATATCTTTCCTCTGATTCTTCGCTTCCAACAGAAATAAAAATATTTATCTTTTTATCGCCGATCTTTTCAGTAGAATTTTCTTCGTAACTGTAGATTGAATAATTATCCCAACTTAGATTTGGGCTTCCAATAATATAATTGTTAAAAGTTTCAGGTCTGGTGAAAAATGTATACAAACCAAACAACCCTCCCAAAGAATAGCCATTTATTGTTCTGTCACCAGGAATGGTTCTGTATTTTGCATCTATCGACGGTATCAATTCTTCGTTAAGAAATTTCAAAAAATTCTCTGCTCCCCCTGTCTTATGTTGGTCTGTAATCTCTACGACGTTTTTTTGCTGCCGACTTAGTGAGCGAACCATAACCAATCCCAACTACAATAAGCTCAGGAATATTATCTCCAATCTGGAGATAACGAGAAATGCTTGCAGCCATCCCGAAAGCAATATCACCATCTAAAACATAAAGCACTGGAAATCTTTTTTCACTTGAATCATAACCATCCGGTACACTTACAAGAATGAAAAATGAATCTGCAACAATTTCTGAAGTTATAAACTCTGCTGTAGTATTATATAAAGAATATTTTGCGGATCCATCTTCGGAGGAGATATTCTGTGGATGAATCATTTCGCTTAACATTATTATCAAAACTATTGATAACAGACCATTGGTTAATCTTTTCATTATTTCACTCCCTGTTAATAAATATTTTGTAAATCAGACACCAAAATTTACTTCAAAGACCTGTAAAGAATAATACCTAAAAAGGGAAACAATTACCACTATCATAAAAATACTGCAAATATTCTCCTGCCAGTTTATTATTATTTACATGTTGATTAAGTTTATTAGGTATAAAAATTGATTCCTTTTAAGATTATTTAAAGATCAAATATTTCATCACAGAAGAAAAATCAACTATTATAAAAATATGGTGCACAAATGAACAAGATTATACTACTTTGTTTTACTTTCACGTCTTTAGTTTTTTCACAAAGTTTTACAGGACCAACATACAATCCATATAATTTAGACTGGTGCGGGAAGCTAACAATGCACCTGCTTTTGTCGATATTAATAATGATGGGGATTATGACTGTTTTGCAGGACTTGGCAATGGCTTTACAGCATACTATCAAAATAACGGAACAGTTATTTCCTATCATTTGCCAATTGGTATTATGCGAATTCATTTGGAATATTAGATGTGGGCAATAATGCAAAACCTGCCTTCGCTGATATAGATTCTGATGGTGATTATGATGTATATATGGGTGAAGCAGGATTTACAATTTTCTTTTTAAGAAATACCGGTACTTCTTTTTCACGCAAACTTCACTTACATTTCAACTAATCCTGGGGGATATGCAAACCTTGGAGCCAATGTGGCTCCTGTTTTAGTTGATATTGATGATGATGGTGATTTTGATTTATTTACCGGCGAGGTTATATGGAAATATTTATTATTACGAAAACGTTGGTTCAAAATTTAACGCAATATTCAGTGGTGCATTTACTAATCCTTTTGGGCTAAGTGATGTTGGAACTATTCATCACCTTCATTTTCTGATGTTGATTTTGATGGTGATTATGATGCTTTTATTGGTAATCAATCAGGTAATATTATTTTCTTCAAAAATAATGGAACTAGCACCGATCCGGATTTTGGAATACCGGTTACAAATCCATTCGGCTTGTCTAATGTTCTTTCATATGCATCTCCAACTTTTATTGACATTGATAATGATGGCAAAGAGGACCTGTTTGTTGGTTCTGGAAATGGTATAACATATTACTTTAACAACACAACCGTGGTAAGTGTCGAAGAAGAACAAAACTCATCATTTGTTGAATTGAAAGCATATCCAAACCCGGTAAGCAATATGTTAAACATAAGCGGAAATTCTATTGATTTAGACCAGGTTGAACTTTCAGTCTATTCAATACTTGGAGAAAAGCTTAATCTTTCCACAACAAGAAACGGCTCTGTTGCATCAATTAATTTTTCCGACTTAGCTCCAGGTATTTATATTCTGGTAATGAAAAATGACGTTGTGAATTACACAACCAAAATTATAAAGACTGGTAAGGGATTTTAAAAGAAAAGTTAAGCTTTCAAAAAGAATTGATTACGCTATTCATTTGTCTTGTCAATAATATATTCGGCAACCTTTGCAACGCCGTTTTGAATTTTTTCTTTAGTAATATTTTCCTTGTAAGAAGAATATAACTTCTCATCTTCCAGCAGATTTTTAACTGCCTTTGGAAGATTTTTTATTTGTGGTTCATAAATGCCCAGCTTCTTCTCGATGAGATAATCAACATTCCCTAGTTCCTGTTCCCAGATGTAATCATTTACAACCGGCACTTTTTTCAAATTCAATATTTCCATAATTGTTGAAGCCCCGCATTTTGTAATTACAACATCAGATATATTTATCAATTCATAAATAAAATCCACGTAACCATAAATTTTTAAGTGGTCAGCATTACTACTCTTCTTTAAGCTTTCTGCGGCTGTTTGCAGGACTTCATTCTTCCCACAAACAATTCCTATTTCTGCATTTATATTTGATTGAAGAAGTTCATTTAGAATTTTTTCTCCTTTTGGAATTCCATCTCCACCACCAAGAATTAGAATCATCTTTTTATCAGGAGAATAATCAAGTTTCTTTTTAACAGAAATAACTTCTTCATTTGAAAGTGATTGTGAAAACTTTTCATCAAGAATAAATGGAAAACTTTGAACTGTGTATCCTCTTTTTTTCCTAATGACTCGTTCTTTTAAATCCTTACTAAATACAACAAAATTTTGATTCTTTATAAGGAACCACATCGGATGTGGAGTGAACGGATCTGTTATAACAGTCTGTACAGGAATAGAAAGATTGTTCCTTTTAAGTATTCTATAAATCGGGATGATGCAGAAGAAATGAAAAATAACAATCTTTTCAGGTTTTTCATTGAGTATAGTTTCTTCAAGATATTTACTCATAAAAGGCGCAAGAAGATTACAGCTTATCCTGGCTATAAGTGGAACTTTATTGAGGGCATAAAGAAATTCAAAAAACCATTTGCCGGTATACTGAAGCATCCGATAACCATCTTCTACTATATATTGAACCCAGCGTGGAGTTTTTTCAAAACCATAAATAAGTTTCGGCTCAACCTTATCCGGAATGTGCTTGTTCAAATAATTGAAGATTGCTCGTGCCGGGGCAAGATGACCACCGCCTGTTTTCAGGTAAACAAATAAATATTTTTTCTTTTCGCTCAAAATAATTACCTCAACACCGGGTCGGTTACTTTTTCAAGATATCCATTTTCAAGCACCTGGTGGATTTTGAATGTCCCTAATTTTCTTGCTTTTAAAAATCCATCCCATGCAGATTCAGCAAGCGTTCCTCTGTTCAGAAGATCGTATAACCATTGGTCTGTGTATTCAGGTTTTTCCTGTTTCATTGCTGCCTGAATTTCGTGCAGCCATTTCTTGTTAAATTTTTCTTGCGAGCCGATTATCGGACTCATAACAATCGGGATTCCCAGTGCACAATAAAATGAAAGCTCACTTGGTTTTGTCCAGAGTATGTCTGTTTCGTGCAAAGCCTTATTAAAAGATTCAAAATATTCGTGAAGCGTTTCTGCATAAATTATTTTAATGTTTTCACCATCGGGGCTCAATATCTTTTTTTATTGATTGGAAATATTCATTTACTTCTTTTCTAATTCCTGCAATCAGATTCAATCTAATTTCACCGGCTCTTATTTTTTCTTTAAGACTGTTGCTATCTTTCCGCCAATTTCTTTTTGAGCACCAGCACCGCCAACTGCATAAGTAATAGTTAATTTTCTATCATTCTTGAAAACACAATTTTCTTTTCCCAGAAAATATTCAACATTTCTTCCATGGCGAGCCCAAAATTTCTTTTTGGGGTCAAGATAAAATAAACGCTGTGCGAGATCTTTTTTTAGCACTGAAAGATTTTCATCACCAAGCAATTCCATCGGTAGAGGAAAACCTGTGAGATGAATTCTTTCATCAGGCACACCATAAGCTTTAAGTCGCTGAGCGGCTTTACCACAGGGAGCAAAATATTCTATTTTACTTTCCCAAGGATCCTTAGCTACCCATGCGCGGTTTATATCTGCGTCACAGATTATACAGAAAACTTTATTGATTCCTTTTTTATCAGCAGCTATTGCAGATGCATAGAACGAAGTTACTACAGGAAGATTTTTTGTTTCAGTCTTTTCAAGCATTCCTTTACAAAGACCTTTTTCAATTAATGACTCAAGAAAATTTACCTGAAAAGTTGTGTTGGATAAATTGCGCATCGGATAAAATGAAGGTATGCGCATAAGTGAGTCAAGCATTGAGAAAACTGGTGGCCCTATAACAGGAATACCTTTAGCTCTTGAAAAAAATTCATAGGCGTTTAACAATCGCTTCCAAAGTTTTTGTTCAGCTTTAGAAATGGCTCCGGAAGAACCTACAGTAATTATTCCATCTTCAGCAATATCTTTTAAAGGATATACAGCTCGCTGGTGACCATATCCCATATCTGCTGAAACAACCCATGCTTTTTTATTGTGCTGATTCATAAATCTTCAAAACAAAAGTAGAGAAATTATCGAAGTGAAAAATAGGCAATTAAAAGAATCTATTCTTCTGATTAAAAAAGAATGGCGATAAGTATCCAGCCAGATTATGGTGAGTGTAATATAAGCCTGATTTAAGAAGTTCGTTTGGGAGGGCGTTCTTTCAACCGCTCATAGGCTACTACTGCGAGAAATATTGTAACACCGATTAAGAATCTTATAGTTTCATCCATGATATTTTTCCTTTTTATTGTATTTTACATTTGGAAAAATATTCAGCAGATGTTAAGTAATGATTAAGCTAATGTTAAGTTTAGGTTAAGAATGAGTGTTATATTAGTAAATAGCATTCAGGATTTAGTCAGTCTGAGCGGAGTCGAAGACTGACACTTTTTCTCCAGTCACACTTCGACTTCGCTCAGTGTGACAAAAATATTATTGTCAATTCAATAGAATGAAAAACCCTTACAGCGGATTAAAAAATATTCCTAAGAATATCTGGATGCTCTCCATTGCTACTCTTATCAACAGAGCCGGCACGATGGTACTTCCATTCATTGCGCTTTATGCAAACCAGATACTCAATGCATCAAAGGGTGATTCCGGACTTGTGCTTGCTGCTTATGGAATTGGTGCTTTCATTACAGCACCATTTGCAGGAAAGCTGAGTGATAAAATCGGAACAATGAAAACGATGAAGATATCACTATTCTGCACAGGTAGCTTCCTATTTTTATATTCATTCATTACAAACTTTTTCCTGTTTTTAGCTTTAACCTTTGTCTGGGCAATATTAAGTGAAGCTTTTCGTCCGGCAAGTATGTCATTTATTTCGAGCGAGATTAGTCCAGACAGAAGAAAAACCGCTTTCGCTCTCAATCGACTTGCAATAAATCTTGGAATGAGTGTTGGTCCTTTGATCGGGGGAATACTGAGCACGATAAACTTTCACCTGTTGTTTTATGTTGATGGATTAACATCTCTTGCTGCAGGAGCTTTCCTGATTTTATTTCCATGGGAAAAACATGAGACTACAGAGCCAGAAGTAAGTGATCAGACATATTTCACATGAAAAAGTCACAGTATTCAAAGATAAAAGATTACTTTACTTTTTGCTTGCACTCATCCCGGTTGAGATTGTTTTCTTTCAGCACATTGGTGCTTTGCCATTGTTCATTGTATCTGATTTAGGATTTTCAAATGCTGTGTTCGGAATTTTAACTGCTGTTAATACTGTGCTTATAATTTTTATTGAAGTTCCGTTGAATGATTCAATGCGAAACTGGGACGACAGGAAATCACTTGCACTCGGTGCACTATTAAGCGGAGTTGGTTTTGGTTTGATGGCATTCACAGATACTTTACCTCCAATTGTATTTCTAATTGTAATCTGGACTTTTGGTGAAATGATTTTCTTTCCTTCTTCGGGTGAGTATGTAGCAAAAATTGCCCCGCCAAAACAACGCGGTGAATATATGGGTTATTTTCAGATGTCTTTTAGTTTTGCATTTATGGTTGGTCCCTGGCTTGGAACAACAGCGCTTGATCTTTTTGGACCTTTTAATCTATGGATTGGATGTCTTGTGTTTGGTTGATTTCTACTGTGTTGATGTTGAGGTTGAAGAAGTAGAGAAGTAACGATATTTCTTCAAACTTAAGATTTAGGAAATTCTTTAAACTTTACTTTGTATAATGATTGATTTTTCTAACTATTAATAATGAAAAAAATGTATTATTTATAGCTACTATCTCCACATTCTTATGTGTTGTTGATGCTATTTTTTGTTATCAATCGATTTTTTACAAAAGTATATTTAAGTAGTAGTGGATTTTCGGGCGAAAGCTACATTGTTTATTGTGGGATAGTGTTCAGAATATAATCAGTTTAATGATATTGGTTATCAGTATAGCCAATTTGGCTATATATCAAGGTTAAACAATAAATTTTTGTTCAATAATTTGCCATTTTTTTCAGACACAAAGGAGCATTTCCCAAAAGAATATTATATGAAATACCTTGGGGAAACAGGGAATACCTGATTGAGGGAAAATTTATTTATCTATTTTGTAATCAAATTAATCGGGGCTTTCAAATAGCAGTCAGTGATCATGAGTTTAATTTTATTCAACCATTCTTAGTTAACAACTATGATCCTAAATATATCAACCTATTGGGAAAACCGAAGTTATGCCCGAAGAGTATAAACATATGATTTTTGAGTCACCAATTAATGCTGAGGTTATTGAAAAATTTCCTGAAACAGTATCATTTAAAATAAATAAAGGTCAAAACGATAATAGCTATATATAGGTTGTGTATTCTATGACAATAATATCAATTACACTTATGAATATTATTATAAATGGATGATACAACTTCCATTTTACAAGATATTGTTGTTAATGTATTAAACATATCGGATAAATATGAGTGTAAGTGATTCGGTAGATTTAATTAAGAATTACGGCAACTTAAAAATCGGGGATCGAGTATAGCACAGTATTTAACAGAATAATTAATGCTTAATTAAATAGACCCAAGCTGCCTACTTCATCCTCCAAAAGCTTGGGCGGTGCGTTGAAAAAATAAAACCAGAAAAAGCTGGAGATAATAAATTTAAAAGCACCTCCTCCAATAATCACAACTACACTCTTCAAATAAGATAAAAATTTATCTAATTTATCAGACTTGTCTTGAATCTGACAGATTTCCCTCTCGGTTAAAATTTATAAAAAATTTCAGCTTAGAATTATTATATTTGTTCTATGCTAATTAACAAAATTCATATAAGCACTCCGATTTGATACTTTAGCGGCTCTGCCATCTAAATACCTCGCTATTTTTTCTAATTTCCATTAATTAATCATTAAAAAAAATAAAAATGACAAGTATTATTAAACAAATACAGAACAGAAAAACATTTGCAATCATAAGCCACCCGGATGCTGGCAAAACAACTTTGACGGAAAAACTACTCCTTTTCGGCGGTGCTATCCAGGTTGCTGGTGCAGTTAAATCAAACAAAATAAGAAAAACAACAACTTCTGATTTTCTTGAAATAGAAAAACAAAGAGGAATATCCGTTTCAACTTCTGTGATGAATTTCAATTACAACGGAGTAAAAATAAATCTTCTCGATACACCCGGTCATAAAGATTTTGCCGAAGACACTTACCGTACACTTACCGCTGTTGACAGCGTTATACTTGTATTAGACTGCGTTAAAGGTGTGGAACAACAAACAGAAAAGTTAATGAATGTTTGTCGGATGCGAAATACACCTGTAATTGTTTTTATTAATAAACTAGACAGAGAGGGCAGAAATCCTGTCGCGCTTCTGGATGAGATTGAAGATAAATTAAAAATAAAAGTGAGACCTTTAAGCTGGCCAGTTGGAATAGGAATGGATTTCAGAGGTGTGTATAATATTTTTGAAAACACTTTCAGTTTCTTCCGGGCAAACAAACAGAAAATTGAAAAAGATGCGGAAACATTTAAAAGTTCAACAGATCCGAAGTTAAAGAAACTGCTTGGAGAGGATGTTGGCAAGCTTAATGAAGATCTGGAACTTGTAAATGGAATTTATGGTGATTTTAATACTGAAGATTATTTGAACGGAGATCTTGCGCCTGTTTTCTTTGGAAGTGCTTTAAACAATTTTGGAGTAAAAGAATTACTTGATACGTTTATTAAAATAGCTCCCGGTCCTCAGGGCAGAGAAACAACAAATGGAATTGTTGAACCAACCCATAATAATTTTTCAGGATTTGTTTTTAAGATTCACGCAAACCTGGATCCTAAGCATCGGGACAGAATTGCATTCTTACGAGTATGTTCGGGAAAGTTCGAAAGGAACAAATTCTTCTACCACGTACGATTAGATCGCGAATTTAAGTTCACGAACCCAGCATCATTTATGGCTCAGGATAAAAATTTAATTGAAGAAGCATATCCTGGCGATGTAATTGGTTTATACGACTCTGGCAATTTCAAGATTGGAGATACACTCTCTGAGGGTGATCAATTTATGTTTAAGGGAATACCGACTTTTTCACCTGAGATTTTCAGGGAACTTCAGTTGAGAGATCCCTTTAAATCGAAGCAGTTGGAAAAAGGAATAATGCAATTGACAGATGAGGGACTTGCACAGGTCTTTACACAGAATAACAGAAAAGTCGTTGGCACTGTTGGTGAACTTCAGTTTGAAGTTATACAATATCGTTTGCTAAATGAATATGGTGCAGACTGTTACTTTCGTTATCTGGATTATATCAAAGCGTGCTGGGTAAAATTTGAAGACAAAGAAGATGTAACTGAACTGCTAACTCTTCGTTCTCATAATCTTTTCTATGATAAGCATGATAATCTTGTATTTATGGCTGAGTCGGAATATCAATTAAATGCAGCAAAAGAAAAAAATCCTAATGCTAAATTTTTATTCAGTATTGAGCACAACACAGAAACCGTACAAATGGAAAGTGTTTCTTAACCGAACAATTTGGTGTGTTTCCAGATGTCTTTCAGCTTTGCATTTATGGTTGGTCCGTGGTTTGGCACAACTGCGCTTGATCTTTACGGACCTTTTAATCTGTGGATTGGATGTGTTTGGTTTGAGCTCCACTGTGTTGATGTTGAAGATGTAATATTTCATTTGCATTCGACGGAATTGACATCGACGCAAATTATTGGAGTTATGTTTGATTATTTATGATTCATAAGTAATCACAGCTTACTAAATATTATCATTAAGAGACAACCCATAAACTATCATCCAATCAATATTTATCTAAAAACTGGTATAGTAGTTGGGTAGTTAAGAATATTCATACAATTAAGAGGTTAATATGCTAATTGTTTATGGTTTAATACTGGTTGGACTTTCAATCACCTTTTATATAAAAGTAAAAGCTTCTCGATAACGAATACACTTGTGTGCTGCATATATTTCGTGGCACAAATCACACTTAAAAAAAGCCCTGATCTTCTCAGGGCTTTATACTTACAAATATAAATTACTCTTTCATTGAGATGTTATCAGTGACTTTTGGTTTTCTTTTCTTCATAAAGAAAAAAGCTCCAGCTCCTATTATTACCAAAGCAATTATCAAATAAATCCACCAGCAGGATGGATACAACGCATTTTTCCATTCAGCTATTTTGCTTTCCATTTTATTCTTGCTTTCATCAGTAAGCATTTTATTTTCAATTAAGTAATTCATCCAAATGGGTTGTATGGTTGCAAACCATGTGCTGTCTGCAAATTGAGCATAAATTCTTTTTGATTCCTCTTCACTCTTCACGCCGAGATTTTTAAGTTCATCACCAATAAACATCAAAACTGAATTTGTGAACTCTTCACCATTTTTGAAGCTTCTTAATTCAATACCGTTGAGTGAAAAATCTTCTTCTATAGAATACCAGGCTTCTCTGGCAACAGCTTCATACCATTCGTTAAACAATTCATCAACCTGTTTCAGCTCTTCGGCTTTCTTTCCATCGTCGGCATAAACTTCAACAAGCTTTACTCCTACTTTTTGCCACTTATTAATAAAATCTTCCTGCTGTTGTCGTATTGCTGTTAAATCGTCCGGCTTTAAGCGATGTTACCTGCATAAACTTTATGTTGTCTTTAATTGTAGTCTTAACATTTTCAATTACATTTTCTTCTTGCTCCTCTTTAGCTACTAAATTTTTATCTTCTGCAGTAAGGACGTCTTTTTCTCTCATTGTCGGAGGCATCAGGCTGTCAATCATACTTAAAACCAGTTCGTCTCTCTTTCTGATAGAAGCACGAAGTTGTGCAACTAGGTTTTCCAATTTCTTTATTGTTTTTGCATCTTTATTTCTTTGAGCTTCAAGAGTGCGAACTTGCGAAAGCAATTCATTGTTTCTCTGATTCAAAAATTCAACTTGTTCATTTAGTGCACTCACTTCTGTTTGAAGAACATCAATTGTTGTAAAATCTCCCTGTCGCATTAAATAATCTTTATTCAGTTTATCAATTGAAGATTGATAATTATCCGGGTAAAGACTTTTATCCAAAAGCTCTTTGTGCGGTGCGTAGTTTTCCTTTAATAAACTTATTTTCGATGGCACATCTTTAAGATCACCAAGTGAGGATGCATTTTTAATTGTGTTCTCTATCGAATGAAATTCAATTTTAAAGTTGTCAACAATTTCCAGATCTGATTGAGCAACGACTGAGTTGAACAAACTAAAAGAGAATAATAAAACAAATAATGTTTTCAAAGAATTATTTATCATTTTGAACCTCCTTCTCCGCTAAAGCCGGTCTTCGACAATTCCGTCACTGGTAAGATTTATTTTATAATCTCCATCTAACAATTCAATGTAAGGTGATCTTTGGTTGAATGCCGGTTCATTTAGACCAAATTCAGAAATAAAAATCTTTTTTTCAAGAACCAGCGTTCCTTCACTCGCTTTGAATACATAAACGTTTTTGAATTGTTTGCCGGTAATAAAATAATCCCCCCAATTGTTTCTTATCAATCTTATTTCTTTCCCTTTGTAAGCCATTGAGTCCTGGAACTCTTCGTAAAATAAACCGATAGTGTTAAAATCTGTTGAATACCTGTCTTCGGTTACATTTCCTTTATCATCAACCTGAAGAGCAGATTCAACCGGCCAGGAAAAATCTGCAGGCTGCAAAGTTAACATCGTAACAGGCTGTGCTAAGTAAAACCAAAGAAGCTGAAATGAATTATTAATTGCTTCATATTTTCTCCATAAAATTTGATTAGTTTAATTTAAATATTATTCAAAAGTCTTGATGAAAAATAAGAAGAATTAAATATCTTTTTACAACAGTAAAAACATGTGGGAATAATAAAAAAGCCGCAACATTGTGCGGCTAAACCAATTTATGTTCCTATTATTATCTTCTTCCTCCACGACCACCACCACCGCCTCTTCTGTCACGCGGGGGACGAGCTTCGTTAACCACAATGTTTTTTCCTTTAAAATCAAACGTGTTCAGCGTTTCTATTGCTTTCATTGCTTCTGCCTGTGCAGGCATTTCTACAAAACCAAACCCTCTTGATTCCTGGGTAAACATATCACGAATAACTTTTGCACTGCTCACATTACCATGCTGAGAGAACAGTTCATTTAAATCCTCATCCTTAACTTCAGAGGATAAATTACCCACGTAAATGTTCATTGTAAACTCCTTAAAAAAATAAATAAAATTTCAGGACACGCTTATTTAACTGCATGATCCTTGGCTTTGTAAACAAAGATTAAGCAGAATCAATCGAAAGTGCTGTATCTAAATTTTAGGCCGATGCTCAAAATTAGAATTAAATAATGAGTTTTTACAAATATAATCTTATAAGCATTTGTTAGTTGGCTCACAATTAGAAAGTTGAAATCTAAACTTCGTCGTCCTCGTCCTCCCAGTCAAAGTAAAAATTAAAATCTTCCGGCTTGATCAGATTCTCTTTTAGATTTTTCTGCAGTTCTTTCATCTGCTCTTTGAATTCTTCATCATCGAATTTGAATTTATAAATTTTGGATTTATTCTCTTCAAGCTCCTTATGGAGTTCTTCCATTTCCTTCTTGAATTCTTCGCTATCGAACTGGTAAAACTTGAATTGCTCTTTATGCTTTGGAAGATCTTTCTCCAATTTTTCAAGTTCCTTATGAAGCTCGTCCATATCAAAATTGAAGTCCTCTCCGGTAATAAGCGGCATATGGAAGCTAAAATTTTCCCCTCCGAATCTCATTTCATCCAGCTCCTCATAAATTTTACCTTTATAATCACTAACAAGATCATCGGGTATTCTTTTTCCGTTTTTGTAGATAGAAGTTATTTCGTCACCGAAAAAATTAGCTTCCCAGTGAATCCTTTCACCATCCGCATTTTCATAAAACGAAAGGTATTTTTGTGAATCTTTATTAAGTGAATCGGTTGGCGTATAAGCACACGAAACAGAAGTAACAACGAATAGAAGTATTGCTATAAAAAAGTATGCTGTGGAATTTGTCATTTTTCCTCCTCTATGTTTATTAAAAATTTCTGCCGCGAAGACAGGGTCTACTGAATATTGAGACGTTGAAGAACGAAGAGTGTTTCCAGATTTAGTGTTCTTTCTTAGAAAATGATTTTATTGGTGATGTACGGCGAAAAATCGAATTGTGTGGGAAGAGATTAATCGCAATTCTTTAATACTTATTCTTTCTGATAGATGAAAATTGAGGCTATCATCTTATATTTGCACATCAATTTTCAATTTTTATTTAGAGGATATAATGAAAAAGTTATTCGGTTTATTATTTATCTTAATATCTTTCACTCAAATTAACCTGAATGCACAGCAAAAAGATTTTGGACTTGGTATTATACTTGGTGAACCAACCGGAGTAAGCGGAAAGCTTTGGACGAGTAGTGAGAACGCATTTGATTTTGCTGCAGCCTGGTCTTTCTCAGGGCGATGGTCATTTCTCTGTACAAGCAGATTATGTATGGCATATCTTTCGACTGATTCCTGTTGCAGTCGGGTAGACTACCATTTTATGTTGGAGTCGGTGGGACGATAATTTTTGCATAATGACCCAACAATTGGAGTAAGAGTTCCACTCGGTTTAGATTATATGTTCTCAAATGCACCGGTAGATATTTTTTTAGAACTTGTTACCAATTCTTGATCTGGCACCATCTACAGATTTTGATTTTGCTGGCGGGATTGGTGCGAGGTATTGGTTTAATTAAATCATTCTTTCTTTCAAAAATTAAAGGCGGGTTTAACCCGCCTTTTTAATATTATCTTTAATCAATATTCGAAATGATTATCCATAGCAAAATCATTTCATTAAGATCATCTTCTTGGTTTCAACAAAACTTCCTGAATGCAACTGATAAAAATAAACTCCGCTTGCAAATCTACTTGCATTGAAATCGATGGAATATGTTCCCGCAGATTTATATTCATCTAAAAATACGGCAACTTCTCTTCCAAGAATGTCATAAACTTTCAGACTAACAACTTCACTTTTGGGAACAGAATATTTTATCTTTGTTGACGGATTAAACGGGTTTGGGTATGATTGATAGAGAACATACTCTTCCGGTAAGATATAATTTTCATCCTCCACACCAGAAACTGATGAAGAACCTAAAATATTGTATCCTTTATTATTGTCTTCGTGAATTTCTGTAATTGTATTGTCCTTATCAAGAACTGCATAAATCTTTGAATGAGAAGGTAATCCTGAAGGAAGAACCCATTTCAAATTCTACATCTGACCTTCCCTGAACATTAATAACACCATTGGTCGTAACTGTATTAGTGCCATTTACTCCTATTATTGGTGTGCCCCCTGAATCTGGATCCTCAAGATAAAATTTAACTGTAATAGGTGATGAGGTAGCAATTAAACTAAAGTTCCTTACTCTCGATGTAATCGTCAATGTGTCCCCCTCGTTTGGTTTCCTTGGGGAAAAAGTTATGTCTTTTGTCTGAAACCTTTTATCCGGATCATTTAGTGAAAATCCTTTCTCCGGGTCTAATCGCCACGGCAGTATGAAAGCTGGATCCGGATTATCACCATAATTATCCTGCCACCATGTGTTTGGAAAGCCTGGGGGTGCAAGCTCCGGTTGAACTGCGTAATCGACAACAAGTGCATCATTCTTGCCCCAGTATGCATAAGGAGTTACTGCATATTTAACATCACCAATTCCCATGTTTACATTTCCGAGATGGACTTTTAAGTCTATTATATTTTCAACTGACGTTTTATGTGTTGTCATTTTTTTATTTGCGAACTTAAATGTCGTTGAAAAACCTCCAAGCTCTAAACCTGCATCAATTCCCAAATCTCTATCTGTGCCTGCACCGCTTTGTTGAAAATCTGTTATCGTTAGGTTCCAATCATATGAAGAAGATCCGTCCAAAGAGAACCTGTCCGAAACATATTTTGCCCTTATGACCTCAGATAAATTTGGATTATTAGATAAGGTATCATAAGGATAATAAGAAAGAATGTTACTTACCTCATGATCCGGAACATATTGTTGTGCAAAATAACTTTTACTGCCATACCAGGTTGCCTGAACATTTTTTGGTACAATGGCAAAATAAGATCTTCTGGAAAATGCTTCATTTCCATGTCTTACGGGATATTCCCAAATGTCGTAGTCAGCAATAGTAGAATATATTCGTATTATCTTCTCTTGCCTCCACTTCAAAACCTACAGTAATTGTCGTTCGATTAGTTTGATCTTTACTAAAATGTAATCCAAAGCTTCCAGTTGCCCAAACCTTGTAGCTTGATGAAACACCAACGCCCATTGGAGCTGCTGTTACTTGCCCTTCACTTTTAAGTCCCGCAGATACATCCCAATCATTATGAATTTCAGTAGATACTTCAACCGAAGAGGTTGTTTGTTTCTTATACTGTGACCGAGAAATCACAATCTCCACCATTGTAGCATGAATTGATATCAAAAATATTTGCCCCAAACATATCCGAAATGAACTGGAGGTGCGTTAAGAATAACAACTGGTTGTACTATTCCATAGTCATGATATAACGTTGGTGTTCCAACTGTAAAATCAAATCCATCAAAATTTCCAACAGCAATAGCATATTGATGATAAAAATCATTTTGGCTTTCATCACTTAAAAATCGAGCGTAGACTCTTTCGGTTCCATCATCAAGAGTTGAGTCTGTGAACGTAACCACTGCTGTTAAGAATCCTTGATTAGTTGTGCCTGCAACTATATTTTTTACAATTATTATGTCTCCTCGATTATCCATGTTCATATCACTGACTTTAAGATAATTGTTGCTTTGTAGATAATCACTGCTTCCACTGTTTGAAACATTAATTAATGCTTTGATTTGAAAAGAATAATCATCATTAATCGCTGCAACCCGGATTCTGTTTCCGGCTGCAAATACTATCTCGTCACTCTTATTATAAGTATTGTTTAAATCACCGGCAGCTAACCCAAATTCCGTAAAATTGTTAGTGCTATGGGTGGATGTAAGAGTATTTTGTTGTCGCGGTCCAACAGTAATAGTTTGGAGATTTTGTGTGGCCTTTAAAATATAATGGTGAGCTACCGTATTATCATTTGATTTAGGAACACCGCCAAAAACGAGTTCTTCACTAATATCATCATCAAATTGACCTTTTGCAGCGGCCATAGTAAAAGCCTGCAATGCAATATTATTTGCCTTTGGTACAGGTATCATGGTCTGTACCTTTTTGGACAATTGAACCATTCTCAAAAGCATAAACTCGAACTGTAATCGGTACAGATGCAGACAGAACCGCAGACTCCCAAGTATATAAAACTAATTCATCAACTCCATCACCATTTAAATCAGCAGTTTCGATATAGTATTTAACGAAATGGGCAAGACTTGATCCTACTACTTTTGTGTTGGAGTATTTTTTCACTAATGTTGTTTGCAGAGTAGAATCGACATCATACACATTAAAGATTACTGAATCAGTTAAGTCCCTATAACAGACAATAAATTCGTCCAAACTATCAGCATCAAAGTTTCCAGTTCTTACATAAATTTGTTCAGCTTGATAAATATCTTCACCAGCATCCAATGTAACAGCCGTAGAATTTGTAAAGAATCCCGTAGTATCAAAATGACTGATCATTATTTCAATTTTCTGGTTCGATTGAGTAGTTCGCCAAATGGAAACAGCATCATCATACGGATCTGAGTTAAACCTCCCGTTTGCGACATCAACATATGCGGCTTTTCCCGATCTATTATCTTCTCTTCTTGAAGTTTTAGTAAACATAGTATCTATGTTCAAAGAATCAATAGGAAGTAATATACCATCTGTTTTATAACGGTAAACTTTCTGGTAGCTTTTATAATTTCCCCCTCCAATATCTTCCATCCAGAGAAGAAATACATCCTGTGATTTAACTGTTATTGGTCCAGTCTGGTTAACACCAAATGGGTCATCCTGTGATAATATTGGTGTGAGAAAGAAAAGAACGAACAGAGAACAGTAACACTAAATTGAGTAGAATTACCCGTTTCATTTTTGCTCCTGACTAAAAGTAGTTTTTGAATAGTAAGAGGGGGTAGCGTAGTTGGTGCTAAAAAACCTTCCTTAAAATGATTAAGGAATTAACGACTGTTAAACTCAAATCAATATAAACAATAATATTTGTAAATCAACTATTACAAGTTGCTGATAGCAATTGGTTTGATCAAGAACATTTAAGACGTAAAGGCATTTAGATTGGAAAAATTAAAATAAGAATTTGATTTCTTAGAAATGTAACTTGTAATTCTTATTTCCAGAATCCATATTTCTTAATATGTCTGTAAGCCATATAAGCTACTGCGCTTGTCTGGGCAATTCCTAAAACATAGCTCACCATATCAAATTCTGAATCCCGCAAATACTGTTGATATAAATTTGACGTGAAGTGAGTATTAATTTCACCATTTTCTGTTTATTTTACGTCAATGAGTATTAATTTCACCATTTTCTGTTTGCAAATTATTATATGAAATCAATAATTCTGTTCTAAGCCAGATATTCGATGGATTATCTTCAAATAAAACTTCATCCGGAATCTGATTAAAAAGAGGTTCGATGAAAAACTGATTGAGGTCGTATTGATATTCCACCGGAGGAATGATTCCCTGAAATCTATATAAAGAGTCTGAAGGTTCAATTGAATATTTTTCTGTTTCCTGTGCGAGTATAGATGCACCTAAAAGACAGAAACACAGAAATACTTTTAATAAAAATTTCATTGATAAATATTTATAAAACAAATGGCTACAGACAGTAGTAATGCCCGCAGCCATAAATACAAATTTGAATTGTCTATTTCAATAAAAAGTTTTCATAAAACAGGACTTCCGACCAGATATAAAAATCGCGATTTGTTTTCTTTCTGAAACCGTGTCCTTCATCTTTAGCCAGCAAATACCAAACCTCACCATCATTTTTTCTTACGATATCAACAATCTGTTCAGCCTCAGTGTATGGCACACGAGGATCATTAAACCCCTGCACAACAAAAAGTGGTTTAGTAATTTTGTGTGCGTTTATAGTTGGAGAAATACTGCTAAGAAATTTGTTCATCTCCGGATCCCGTTCATCGCCATACTCAACTCTGCGTAAATCTCTTCGGTAATCCTGAGTGTTTTCAAGAAAAGTTACAAAGTTGCTGATTCCAACTATGTCAACCCCACATTTTATTCTGTCATTATAATTAAACATTGAGGAGAGAACCATATATCCTCCATACGATCCTCCGGTTACTGCAACACTTTTTGAATCTAGATCGGGCTGCTTATCAATCCAATCTAAAAGTTTACCAATGTCTTTAACAGAATTTTCCCTGTTGTATCCATTATCCAGTAGAAGATAAGATTTACCATACCCCGCTGATCCGCGCACATTCGGTTCGATAATAGCTACACCCATTTCATTAACATAATATTGACTGATTGGATTAAAATATGGGATAGCCTGTGCTTCGGGCCCGCCATGGATATCTATCAGCACCGGATACGGTCCCTCACCTTTTGGTTTGTAAATGAAAGCCGGAATCATTCTTGGTTTGCCATCAACTTCATCAAAAGTTGGGTAATGAATTAATTCAGGTATAACAAATTCTGAAGTGTTCAAACCACCAGCTTCGCTGTATGTCCATCTTTCAAGCGAATAATCAGACAGAGTCATTACATAAACATCACCGGCTGATTGTGGTGTATTTAAAACCAGTGCAAGTTTTTTTCCATCCGGATGAAATGACAACCCATATACCTGACCAACAGGAAGTCCCGGTACTTTTTCGTGTTTCATTGTTTTGGTATCAAGTAAATATAGTTTTGCCATTCCATCTTCATTAACTGTAAAAGCAAGCTTATCTCCCAGTTCAGATAATGTAATTGATTCAACATCCCAGTTAATGTCATTTGTTAAAACCTTGATTTCTTTTGTTTGAAGATCATAGTATCGAAGTCTTTGAAATTCGCTATTCTCATCTGAAGTGAAAAAGATTCCTTTACCGTCTTTTGAAAAGAGAACGCCGCCATAAGCAATTTTTTCAGAGGAAGGATTAATTTGTTTTAAAGTTTTTGTGGAAATATCAAGAGTGTAGAAATAACTTTCATTTGCTGAAATATATTTCCCAACAAGAAGTGTTTTGTCATCAGGAGACCAATCGGATGCAAACCAGACACCACCTTCGCTTAAAACCATCTCAGAATTTTCAGGATTATTTATATCAGCAACGTAAATATCCCAATCAGTTCCATTTCTTTTCGTACTATAGAAAGAGAATTTGTCGCCTTTATTATTCCAGGAAACTCCCCCATTTCTCGATTTTCCATCAGTCAGCATTTTGAAGATTCCATTGTCCATATCGAAAGAAAAGACCTGGTAAAATTCACCACCGCCAACATCTTTTGTAAACAGAAAAATATCTTTACTCTTATCGGGACAGATTGTGGCTCCGCCAACTGGTTCAGGAAAGAAAGTAATTTGCTCTCTCGATCCACCAGGGAATTTAACTTTGTGAAATTGTGAGGTTTCTCCAAATCTTGTTGAAATCAAAATTCCCTCATCATTATGAAGCCAGTCCCGGAAAGATGCTGATCGTGTACTTTGATACTGAAATATTCTGTCTTTTAGTTGTTGAGGAATTTCCGGTATGTTTTCTATAACGAGATTGCCAAGCTCCTGCCTTTCTACCTGTGCAGTTAGATAAGAAAGTGGAATCAGAAAACAGAATAATAAAAGAATTGATGATAATTTTCTCATAAAGATTCTCCTTTTTATTTAATAAAGTCTGAAAGAAAAGTTCTTAAAGATGAAAATAAAGTAAACCCATAAAATTAGTTTTTTTAAAAAACCTCCGGTATAAAATTCTGATCTTCAATTGGTGGTCTTACATAACCAACTTCTCTTTGACGAGCCGGCAGAACCATCTCTTCCGGAGGAATATCCTCATACGGAATCATACTGAGAAGATGATTGATACAATTAAGTCTTGCTCTTTTCTTATCATCAGCATTAACAACATACCAGGGTGCTTGTTTAATATCTGTGTGAGCAAACATAATATCCTTTGCTTTAGAATAATCAACCCAGTTGGCACGTGATTGAACATCCATTTCACTCAGCTTCCATCTTTTTGTTCTGTCCTTTATCCTTCCCTGAAATCTTGCTTCCTGTTCTTCATCACTAATTGAAAACCAGTATTTAATAAGCATAATCCCGGAACGGACAAGCATCCGTTCAAATTCAGGACAGGATCTTAAAAATTCTTTATGCTCTTCATCTGTGCAGAATTCCATCACGTATTCTACTCCTGCACGATTATACCAGCTGCGGTCAAAGAGTACCATTTCTCCCTGCGGCAGGAAGGTGAGCAACATATCTTTGAAAATACCATTGTGTTTTTTCTTTTTCGGTTGGAGTTGCAAGCGCAACAACCCGGCAAATCCTTGGATTTAACCTTTGTGTGATTCTTTTTATGACCCCACCCTTTCCCTGCAGCATCTCTTCCTTCAAAAATTACAACAACTTTTAGTTTATTACTGCTAATCCATTTTTGAAGTTTAACCAGCTCTATCTGAAGTAAGCGCAGATTTTTATCATAATCCAGTGTGAAGCTACTTTTTTCTTCTTTTCTGGTTTTATATCAGAATAAATTAATTTTCTTTTCTTCTTTCTTTGACTTGTTCTTTTTCTTTTTACTCATAACTCCCTCCTGAAATCTTTGAACGATCTATTTGTTTTCAGAGTGATTTATTGTATATTCTTTTTTTGCTCAGGTAAGATAATATATAATTATAACAGTTCTCATCTTCACCAAGAAATTCCGGTGGACAAATTCCTCTTTTTTCAAAACCGTGTTCAAGTAAAAATCTTGCTGCAGCACAGCAGGTAAATCCAGTTGTTCTTGCCATTGATGATGTTATGCTCTGTCTTTATCGAATTTGTCAAAAATAAAATATCGATGAGAAGATATTTTTTCCTTTCTCCTCTCCTTCTATCAGCAAATCAAGAATTGTAAAGTCCTCTTCACCTTTTTCGGGTGACCAAAAAGGAAATAATAATTTTGATGTCAACATCGATTGGTTTGATATTCCTTACCATCTCATTTCAATTTCCGTATCACTAAAAAATCCAACTTCTCTGAAAAATTTTCATCAGTTCAATGTGTCCCGGATAGCGGAGTGTTTTCTCAATCATATTCGGAATGTTCATCGTTTTGATTAATGATCTTAATCCATCTGTATTGAATGCTTCGAGATCACCTACTTCCTTGTAATTAATTATTTCCGGATCAGATAAAGCTGGCTTCTCAATTACTTTTCCATCAATCACAATTCTTGCAGGACGGTGTATTCTTCAATTACATCAATTGGAGAAAAATATGCTTTGTACTGAAATGGCCAATCGCGTTTGTATGGAAGTCCACCGACAATGCATCTGTAATTATTAACTTTCATTTTCTTATTATGATAACCCAAAACGATGTTACTCAATCCGGGAGAAACTCCGCAATCAACCACCGCTGTTACATTTTTATCCTTTGCAAGTTTATCGAGAAGGAATGGGTCTTCGGGAAAGAAGGAAATATCAACTACATTTTTTCCTGCTTCGATAATCGACTTAAGAGTATTGAAACCCATAAAACCGGGAAGCGCACCAATCACTAAATCAAAATCTTTGATGACTTTTTTAATTTCTGACTGAGAGGAAAGGTCGGCTACAATTGTATTTATTTTTTTATCAGCTATGTGGTTTGAGCCGGTTGGAGTTTGAATCAACAGAAGTAACTTATAATCCTTGGAAAGTTCAATTGCAATTGTGCTACCAACTAAACCAGCATCCGAGGACTATAACTTTTTTCATAAAATTTACTTAATGGTTATACAACTTTGCCTGCCTTGACGTTTTAAATTACATCTTTTGCTTTCTTAACAATCGCTTCGCTGGTGAATCCATATCTCTTTAAATATAATTTCGTACGGAGCTGATGCACCAAACTTTTCAATGCTAATTGCTTCACCGTATTCGCCAAGATATTTTTCCCAGCCTTGTTTTACACCGGCTTCAATTGAAATTCTTACCTTCACATATTTAGGTAAAACTGATTCTTTATACTCATCGGTTTGAGCCTCGAATAATTCCCAGCTTGGAAAGCTTACAACTCTTGTTTTAATTCCTTCCGATTGAAGAACATTATATGCATCAACGGCAATTGAAACTTCAGAACCCGATGCCATTAAGATAACTTCCGGATCACTTGCACTATCAATCAATACGTAAGCACCTTTTAATAAATTTACTGCCGAAGTAAATAAAGTTCTGTCAAGAACAGGAACTTTCTGCCTTGTAAATGCAAGTGCAACCGGGCCTCCTTCGTGCTCAATTGCAATCTTCCATGCTTCGACTGTTTCATTTGCATCTGCAGGTCTGATAACAACCATTCCGGGAATTGACCGAAGTGCTGCTAAATGTTCAATGGGTTGATGAGTTGGTCCATCTTCACCTAAGCCGATGCTATCGTGAGTGAAAACATATATTGGTCTTAACTTCATTAGTGAAGCAAGGCGAATAGAAGGGCGCATATAATCTGAAAATATCAGGAATGTTCCGCAGTAAGGAATTACTCCTCCGTAAAAGCGCAAGACCATTTACAATACCACCCATTGCATGTTCACGAATTCCAAAATGAAAATTTCTGCCACTTCGGTTTTCAGCAGAAAAATTTTCGGACTCTCTTATATAAGTGTTATTGGAAGGTTCAAGATCTGCCGACCCGCCAATAAGATGTTGGAAGATGTTTTGCTAATTCATTTATTGCCTTTCCGGAAGCGCTTCTTGTTGCAACTTTTTCTGAATAATTAGTGAATGGTGGAAGTGACTTTTTCCATTCGTCACCATAATCATTATTGAAGACTTTGATAAACTTGTCTGCATCTTCCGGATAATTTTTCTTGTATGTTTCAAAAACTTTATTCCAATCATCTTCATAGTTTGCGAATTGACTTTTTAGACTTTGAAAATGTTCAGATATTTCATCGGGAATGAAAAAATATTTGTTTTCATCCCATCCGAGGTTTTTCTTCGTCAGTTCTACTTCTTCTTCACCAAGGGGTGAACCATGAGAAGAAGATTTATCCTGTTTGTTCGGGCTCCCGAAACCGATATGTGTTTTTGTGATTATAAGAGATGGTTTACTTTTTTCTTTTTGTGCATTTTCAACTGCAGTATCAATCTGCTTGAGATCATTCACATCACTAATATTTAGAACCTGCCAT
>CAWDGX010000003.1:0-25782 GCA_963802005.1 uncultured Ignavibacteriaceae bacterium | reverse complement strand
AAGCTTCTCTAAATCTTTTCTTTAACTCTAGTCATTCCTTTCGGATCGCCGATAATCGTTAAACGGTCACCGTCTTCTAAAACAGTATTACCTTTTGGAATAATTGTTTGACCGGACCTTCTAAGAATAGCAACCAGGCATCCTTCAGGAAATCGAACATCTTTAAGTTCTTTACTTATTAATTCTTTGCTTGAAGTCTCCCTTTCAATTAAAAGAGATAAAATGCGGTCTTCATGAATTAATGCTTCTTTTAATTCCTGATCATCTTTCGCCGACAGCCACTCTTTAGCAAAACCCTCTTCCTCAACTCGGCCTGCAATCTGTGCTAATATTCTTAAATGCTGTGTTGGATCTTTTTCTGAACTTACAAGAAAGAATACAGCACTAACATCCGTTTCATCTTCCTGCTCAGAATCCTTAAGTGGATCCTTATACTTAATATGAATACCCTCTTTGCTTCTTGCTATTACAATTTCTGCCTGCGATAACCCATTTAATCTTAAATGCGGTAAGGCTATTCCGTGAGTAACAGGTGTAGCACCCATTCTTGTGCCTTCTAAAAACATTTTTTCAATTTCTCCCGGAGTTTTCTCAACAAACTGAGAATCCACTCTGATGCTTTTTTGGTAACATTTTCAAAACTTTCTTTTTCGTTATAATCTAAAACGTGGCCTCGAGTAACTATCTCATCAAATGGATCCGACTCCCGCAAACCTTTTTCTTTGAGGATGCCTCTCATCTCCGTTTCCAGTCCGTCAAATCTTGAGCGCCCGAGACGTTCGAATAAATGATATATAGCACCAGACCTTACTACTTTCTTTCGTGCATAATACCAATACCATAAAGCTCCAAGCACAATTAATCCAAGGCTGAACAATAGACGGCAAAATTCCCATCTGGTAAATCAATACAAATGGAAGAAAGATACCGAGTAAATGTAACCAGGGATAGAATGGAGATTTAAAACCCGGGTCGTATGCTTCTATTTTACTTTCCCGGATGATTATCACAGCAAGGCAAATAAATGAAAAAACCATCAATTGAAATGCACTGGCCAATTTTGCAATTCCGGTTGGATCCAAAAATGAAATCAACAAGATAATACCAGTGACTGTTGTAATAATGGAAATAACTGGCGTCCCCAGGGACTAAGTTTTTGAAAAAATCTCGGAAGTAAGTGATCTCTGCTAAGTGCCAAAGGATATCTTGATGCAGCTAAGATTCCACCGTTCGCAACTGAAATAAAAGCTATAATAGCAGCTATTGAGAGAAGAAGAACACCAATTTCTCCAAAGAGAACTTTACCTGCAGCAGCTACCGGGGTCAGATTTCCCATAAACTCTTCTAATTGGTAAAACACCTATCATTATTCTGTGCCAATTGCGTAAACCAAAACAGCCGTACCGATTGCTAAAAAAAGTCCAAGTGGAAGATTGCGTTCTGGATTTTTTACTTCTTCAGAGAGACTTGCCACCTTTGTAATTCCGATATAACTGATATAAACCAAACCGGCTGCGGCGAGAATAGAGTTCCATCCTGAACATAAAAAGTTTTTAAAGTGATCAAAATTTACTTTCGGGCATACCTCCAATTATAAAGAATAATAAAAAGAGCAAAAGAAAAGACACAAGTAGTATCTGAAGATGACCACTCTTTTTTGACCCAAACAAACTAAAAAGACCTAAAATCAAAGCAATCACAATAGCAAAAGGAATTATTCCAACATTAGGAAAAAATAGATTTACATAAGCACCCATACCAATCAATGCGAAAGCAACTTTTAATATTAATGCAAGCCAGGTACCAATTCCTCCGATTGTTCCAACCATCGGACCCATTGTTCTATCAAGAAAATAATATACTCCTCCTGCCCTTGGCATTGCAGTAGCGAGTTCTATAACACTTAACATTGCTGGAATCAGAGGAATAACAGCTATTAAATATGCCAATGGAAGAGCAGGACCAGCTTCAATAGCAGCTAATCCTGGCAGCAGGAAGAATCCAGCGCTTAAAGTAGTTCCCGTAGCGATAGCATAAACGTGAAAGAGAGTGAGTTCCTTTTTAAGTTTTTTCTTTTCAAACATATCTTCAAAGTAAATAAAAAAAGCAATTAAAGGAATAGTAAGCTTAAAAATAGTTTGATTTTATCTCCCAATCATACATTTTACCAAGAAAGCCGACTAATAAACTAATATATTCGATAATTTGGTTACTTCGACAGATATACAAGTTCAACAAATCTTCATTGGAATACTGGCGACGCCATTATAAGTTTGATACGTCAAAGAATGTTAAACTATAAAGAGGTTCTATTGAAGTCATTATTAATCGTGTTTATTATATTGGTTGTTGGTGGTTTGGTTGGATTTACAGTGTTAAATAGTCGAATAATGAAGAGAATGAGCGAATTTTAGTTGAAGAATTCGTTCCAGTTACAGTAACAGAAAGCAATGTTAATACATCATTGGTTGAATATATTAATCGTGGAACTATGAAAGCTTCCTGGTATGGACCTAAGTTTCATGGTAGAATGACTGCAAATGGTGAGATTTATGATCAAATGGCATTTACCGCAGCTCATAAGCGATTGAGTTTTGGAACATTATTAAAAGTTACAAACACAAAAAACGGAAGATCAGTAATTGTACGGATTAATGACAGGGGTCCTTACATTGAAGGTAGGGATTTAGATCTGTCAAAAGGTGCAGCTATTGAACTTGGAATGCTCAGAAAAGGTGTTGCAAGACTAAAAATAGAAGAACTTTCACTCGGTAAAACCAATAATCCTACAGCAATTGTTAATTAAATAAACTAAGTTTTCAATTCAGCCCGGTCCTTTAAGATCGGGTTTTTTTATTCCATATTATCATTCCCCATCCTTAAATTTGCACTAGTGAATAAAAGAATTAGAACCAATTAAAATGAAGAAACTTAACCTCGGCTGCGGTAAGGATATTAAAGAAGGCTACATCAATCTCGATATTGTAGATTACGGCGGAAACAGGATCCACGATATTAATACTTTCCCCTACCCTTTCGAAGAAAATTATTTTGATGAAATTTATGCCTCACACGTACTTGAGCATCTGAATAATTTCCACAATTCTATTACCGAGCTTTACCGGATACTAAAACCAAATGGAATTCTAATTGTTTATGCTCCTTTCTTTTTAAACACAAAATATTTCGGTGAACCAGACCACAAAATTCCATTCTCAATTCGCACATTTGATAACTACGAGTACATAGGAGATCGAAAGCTTAAGTTTTATGAAAAATGGAAACTCAATCACCGAACTAATTATGAGGGAAAAGCTCAGTTCGAAGTTCTGGAAAAGAAATTTAATACTTCAAACTTTGCTTTGTTAAAGTGGATGGATTTCTTTGTAAATCTTGAACCAGTGATTTATGAAAGATTCTTTGCCGGTATCTTTTCACCGGAAGAAGTTTACTTTAAGCTAAGAGCAATCAAGTAGAATTAAGCTTTATCTTTTCTTCTGATCACTTCAACAATCAACCAGAACCAACCGATCAGAAAACAAACTCCACCAACAGGAGTAATCATCGCAAAAAATTGATTTCCCGAAATTGAGTAAATGTAGAGAGAGAATGAGAACAATATAATCCCAGCAAGAAAAAATATTGAAGGGATTTTTGATTTGATGAAATTTGTTAAAGATAGGATTAAAAGAACAATAGTGTGAATGAATTGATAAAGCACACCTGTTTTGTAGACTTCAAGCATTTGCGGAGTGAGGTTTTCCCTTAACCCGTGAGCACCGAATGCACCAATTGCCACAGCAGTAAAACCGGATACTGCAGAAATAATAATCCAGGTCTTTTTATCGCTCATCAGTTACCTCTAATGCATTGAATAGTTGATTGTAATTTCTTTAAATTTGTCGGCAATTTAATCAAATAAAAAAACAAATATGAAAATATTACAAAAGCTTATTCTACCGGTATTGATTATCGCAGCTATCTTTTTGGTCTATGAATTCTACTTTGATAAAGGCAGTGATTTAGGATCATATTCTACTTTTGATCCGAACAACAGTGCAGTAAAAGAAATAAGAGTTCAACTTTTATCTGAAAGAGGAATTGAGCAACAGGGTGGTGAAGTCAGCTTTTTTACTTCAGACAAAGATGGAAAAGTCGTTCGGGTTTCGGGTTCATTTATGCTTCCTGAGGGATTTGAAAATGCACAGATAATAATATTAAGAGGCCATTTGAGTGGTAGTGGATTTCATGCTCACGAGGTCCTGCTCGATTAATTTATGAATAAGTTTAAGCTTGTCTCAAATTACAAACCTGCCGGTGATCAATCAGAAGCAATAAAGCAGTTAGTAAATGGAATTAATTCAGGAGATAAATTCCAGACCTTACTTGGTGTTACTGGAAGTGGAAAAACATTTACCATTTCAAATGTAATTGAACAGATAAATAAGCCTACACTAATCATCTCACACAATAAAACTCTTGCCGCACAGCTTTACTCAGAGTTCAAATCTTTCTTTCCTGAAAACGCTGTAGAATTTTTTATAAGCTATTATGATTACTATCAACCAGAGGCTTATGTAGTTAAAAGCGATCTTTATATCGAAAAAGATTTTTCAATTAATGAAGAAATTGACCGTCTTCGGCTGAAAGCAACCACTTCTCTGATTGAAGGAAGAAGTGATGTAATTGTAATAGCAAGTGTAAGTTGCATTTATGGTATTGGTGCGCCAGATGAATATGCAAAGCAAATTATATTTGTCAAAAAAAGCGAAAAGCTGAATCGAAAAAAATTCCTTCGAAATCTAATTGATATTCATTTTGTAAGGAATGATTCTGAATTTGGAAGAGGAACATTCCGTGCGCGGGGTGATGTGATAGAAATAATTCCTGCATACGAAAATGAAGAAGCAATTCGAATTGAACTATGGGATGAGGATGTTGAAAAAATTTCGATCATCGATTCTTTAACAGGAAATGTTCTTCGTGAAGTTGAATCAGCACCAATTTATCCGGCAAAATATTTTGTAACCGACCGCGATAAGATGCAGAAGGCAATTCATAACATCGAACTTGAGCTTGCTGAAAGTTTGGAAGTATTTCGAAAAGATGAAAAATATCTTGAAGCCCAACGTCTTGAACAAAGAACAAGGTTTGATATCGAAATGATGAAAGAGATCGGTTATTGTTCAGGTATTGAAAACTATTCAAGGCATATGGATGGAAGAGCTCCCGGCTCACGACCATTCAATTTATTTGACTATTTCCCTGATGATTTCCTTCTGGTCATTGATGAATCCCATGTGACTATTCCACAAATAAGAGGAATGTACAAAGGAGATCGAAGCAGAAAAGGAACTTTAGTTGAATACGGTTTTCGTCTTCCATCTGCACTTGATAACAGACCAATGATGTACGAAGAGTTTATGGGAATGCTCAACCAAACGATCTTTGCCAGTGCAACGCCCGCTGATTATGAACTTGAAATGAGTAATGGAATAATCGTTGAACAAATTATTCGTCCGACTGGTTTGCTTGATCCTGAAATTGAAGTGAGACCAATTAAAGGACAGATTGACGATTTAATTGATGAGATAAGAACACGAGTTGTTAAAAAAGAGCGGGTGCTGGTTACAACCCTAACAAAAAAAATGGCTGAGGATCTTGCAGACTATCTGGATAAAATAAAAATTAAGGTTCGTTACATTCACAGTGACATTGATTCGCTCGAGCGAGTCGAAATTCTTCGCGATTTACGACTCGGTGAATTTGATGTTCTTGTGGGTGTTAATCTATTAAGAGAAGGACTTGATCTTCCCGAAGTATCGCTTGTTGCAATCATTGATGCCGATAAAGAAGGATTCCTCCGAAGTGAAAGATCGTTGATGCAGGTTGCTGGCAGAACTGCTCGTAATGTTAATGGCAAAGTTATTATGTACGGTGATGTAATAACTCAATCAATGCAAAAGACAATTCGAGAAACAAATAGAAGAAGGAAGCTGCAGAAAAAGTATAACGAAGAGCACAATATTATTCCTGCAACAATTTATAAAAGTGTGGAGGAAATTCTTGCTTCAACTTCTCTTGCCGAGATGAGGAAAAAAGATGACAAAGACGATTACGGATTTGCAAAAGTAGCTGAACCTATTCTGAAGTATATGAATAAAGAGCAAAAAGAAGATTTGATTGAGCAATTGAGGGAACAAATGCGTAATGCTGCAAAAGATCTTGAGTTTGAAAAAGCAGCTTCATTGAGAGATGAAGTTTTAAGATTGGAAAAGATGGTGAAATAATTATGTCAGATTTTTATCCTATAAGTAAGCTGATCATCCAGGCATTCTCCTGTCTTTGCCAGCCAGAAAAACGAGTTCCGTCATATTCAATAAAAAGCTTGAAGCGTGAAAAGTCTCTGGTAGGTTTTTGATAGTTGGGTTCCCGATCAAATGATTGGAATTTTGTCTTCTGTTTCCCCTATGTAAATTTAATTCTACCTTAATTGCTTTTCGAACGTGAGAATTTACTCATTTTAATTGTAGTGTTTCTTCAGCATAATCGTAAGCTGTTTCGTACACACGAACTTTGATTTTATCTATGTTTTCCGGCAGATGAGCTTTCTTAATTTCATTCAACAAATAAAGACAAATATTTTCTGCTGTTGATTGAAACACAACTACAACTTTTTTTGAATTCATCTTTTCTAAAAACTCAAGTACTATTTTATCATCTTTGTTAACCATAAATGCGTGGTCAAGTTTTTCGATGATTGGATTAATAATTTTTTCAACATCGTAATAATCTATTATCATTCCGTTTTTATCAAGCTCACCTTCAAACTCAACTAGCATTTTGTATGAATGACCGTGAATATTTTTACACAAGCCCAAAATGCTCAGGTAACCTGTGTCCCATTTCCCATCTGAATTCTTTTGCTATTTTCATTTACGAATTTTCTTTTTGATTAATTTTATTATTTACTATTTCTCTATCGTCATTGCGAGAAATCCGGCAACTGACGGACGACGAAGCAATCCAATCACCTAATCAGGAAATTGAGATCACTTCGTCCGGCATACGCCGGACTCGTGATGACATATTATTTCAATTACCTAAACGCCTTTTGTTTCCGGATGCCAGATGTATTTGTGCATCTGCAGTTGAAATCTTACATCGAGCTTGTCTTCTAAAATCCAATTGATGAGCTGGACAGGTTCAAGTTCACCAAATACAACTGAGAATAGAATTTCACATTTTCCGTGCAGGTTATATTTATCGAGAATTGCTTTTGTCCATTTGTAATCTTCACGATTTCCAATTACAAATTTAAGTTCATCGGTTGGTTTAAGATATTGAACATTCTCGTAAAGATTTTTCTTTTCCATTTCGCTTGATGGACATTTCAAATCCATAATAATTTTTACTCTCGGATCAATTTCTTTAATCGACAAGACTTCCTCCTGTTTCAATCATTACTTCATAGCCGAGATCACTGAGTTTGTTCATCAACTCGAGACATTCATACATTTGAACAAGTGGTTCGCCTCCCGTTACTTCAATAAGTTTGCAATTATATTTCTCCACTTCTTCAATGACCTGCTGGACGGACATATCCTTTCCCTCATAAAAAGCATATTCAGTATCGCAGTAAGTGCAACGGAGATTACAGTATGTCAGCCGCACAAATACGCAGGGTTTTCCGGCACTTGTGCTTTCGCCCTGGATTGAGTGATATATTTCGTTGATTTTGAGCATCTAAATCGAAAACCATTGTCACACTGAGTTTATCGAAGTGTGACCGCCATCCTTCGACAAGCTCAGGATGACATTCTTATTGTTAATAGTCACCAATTATTGTATAAAATTGCCAGAATTTGCACGCAAAAGTTACCCTTGCCAAGGTTGATTTCAAACCCCATATAGCCTATATTTGGCATTCATTTTTAGACAAAAAGTATTTTAGTTAAAAAAGGGATTTACGCTTAATGGCAACTCATAAATCGGCGAAGAAAAGAATAAGAACCAACGAAAGAAAAAGAGTAGTTAACCAGAAGGGTACGACACGTATAAAGTCAAGTGTTAAAAAGGTTATGGCCACAAATAATAAAGAAGAAGCAGAAAAACTTTACAAAGAAGCTGTAAGCGTTCTTGACAAAGGAACTATAAAAGGATTAATTAAAAAGAATACCGCTTCCAGAAAGAAGTCCAGCTTAACACGTCATTTGAACAGCTTACAGGCAGTTAAAACAGAAACAAAATAATACTTGCAAAATATTTTGATAAAAGAAAAGCTCTTCGATTGAAGAGCTTTTTTGTTATAAATTCAATTATTTGTCACTTTTTTACCATCTCCTCCGAATAATTAATTTTCTTTAAGTCTAAGCTAAGAAGGAATTTTGTGGAAGGTTAATGGAGTTTAATCTAACATCCACCTGATGTAAACCAAAACGAGAGGTTTGCTAAAAGATATCAAATCATTTTCTGGATTAAATGCCATAAAATCCGTTGTAAGCAAGTGATTATTAAACGCTCTAATTATTTTTTTAATGTAGCTATGATCTGTGTTCTTAAAGACTTCGTTAAACGAACATTCCAATTTAAATTCTTCTGATTTAATAAAAGAAATAATTTCATTTATAAAATTATCATTTGAATTTTTCATTTTTTCATTTTTGCGAACTATCATATTCCAAATATCTTCACAAGGTGAAAGGAACATATTACCATAATTTCTCATGGCAGTTTTAAATTGTTCCTCATCAATTTTAACATCAACAGGAAATCGTTGTCGTTCAATTACGTTTGATGCGTAGCAAGCTATTAGGCTAAATAATTGCATCAATAAAGGACACCCCACTGATTCCTTTGCTAAAAATGACAAAGTCTTTCTATCAAATCCTACATTTAAAACATTTTGACCACCTATAGCTATCTTTTTCAAATCTTCATCATTCCAAAAATTAAATTTCATAAATAAAATTCTACCTAACAGTTCATCATTTAAGTGCACTAGTGCAAACGGTTCAATAGGTATCCCAACGAAAATTGTATTTATTTTTTCATCTGAAAACGTCCTAAGATCTATCGCTAAATCTTTTAACGTCGATTCTTTTAATCGATGAAAATTCTCAAAAACAATAGGGATATTATCTTCTTGGAGTAATGAACATACATATTGTGACGTTAAAGGCTTATCAATATAAATTTACTGCGTAATTCATTTTTCTGTGATTTAGTTCTTCCCTTTGTTAAGGTTACACTTACTTGACCCGTTTGTTCCGTACCGATTGATGCTTTACCTTCTGCTGAACCATTTTTTGAATCCTCAGAGCCTTGAAGGGATTCTGTAGGATGTGGGACGCGTAAATAATCTACGATGTAACTGTAAATATCAGCGATGCTTTGTGAATTATTGCATTGAACGAGTATGGCTTGGTCATATAAAATGCTTTGCCAGAGCGCTGTCTTGCCAAGCTTACTAGCACCATATAGTAATATACTTTGCCCAGGATCCTGTAGAGCTAGCTCTAGGGAGGCCTCAAATGTATGACTGCTTTCAAATACTCTTGAAACATAGGTGGGAACATTAACTTTATTAATTGAAAATACTTCTGTGACTTTTTTGTCTATAAATATTATCTCCACAATACCCTTATGAAACTCTGACGGATTTCTAAGAACCCTTGAATAGCATATATCAGGTATATCATTTATTGAAGATGATTCATGTGCATAAAATTCATATCTGCCTTCAATTCTTAAATGGTCTTCGACCTCGATGAAATCCGATATTAAATCTTTTGTTTCCATGTATTTTTATATTTCAATTATTATTAAAAAATATTATTCATTCCGATTAGATATCATTTAATGATTTTTGCCCTTCACTCTCCGGCACAAAATATCTTACTGGCTGTATCTTTCCTTTTTTATCCTTTACTGCACGGACTTTCTTTTTTACAAGTATGCTGTGCTCGATAAAAAGGTTGTCTGCTATCTTGGAGCCAAAAATGTAAGAGGTGCCTTTTATTAAAACATTTTTTCCAATACGCAAAGGGAATTCATCGCTGCCGGTCATATTAACGCTGGATTCAATGCACGAACCGTCACCGATAACAATGTTGCCTTTTATAATATCTCCCCAAAGAATTTGCACATCATTTCCTATTTTCAATGTTTGTCCGGGATAGCAGGAAAGGTGTGCATTCTGGCTAACAGAGACATTTTTCCCGAAAACAACTTTACCGTCAACAAAAACATTTTTCCCGAGCTGAAGATTGAAATTCAGATTTACATCTTTTCCAATATGAACACCTTTGCCAATAACAACATCAAGAGCGGTATATTTCTTATCTGCTTTTAATATATCTTCGACAACTTTTTCGTGGATGAAGAAATCATCCGGGTCTTCAATCTCAATTATGTCTTTTAACTTTTCGTAAACATTTTTCCGGGCAATAGCTTCCATCTCTTTCAAAACAGACTTATTATTGAAGCCCATCACCACGTAATTTTTTTCAGGACTTACAGCAGCAACAGAGTAATTCTTTTCATTGAATAAAGAAATAAGATCAGTGAGATAAATTTCTTTCTGCACGTTATTACTTTTAAGCTGGGCAATCAATTCTTTCAATCTTGTTGTAACGGAAAGCAAATACACCTGAGTTGTATTCACTGTTCTCAATCAGTTCTTTTTTTGTAAAAGAATATTTTTTTCCTTTATAGTTTGTAACGTAAGGTTTTTTATCTGGTAAAGCGAGGATGTCCTTATTCTCAATAATTTCAATTACTTTACCCGCATCTTTTCCTGATCGCTTACCTTTTGAATCTTTTGCCTTAACCCGCAGTATTCTGCCATAGTTATTTTCTTTTGCTTCACCATGAAATATTCCGGTAAGAACAATCATATCAGCCTGTGAATCAATAAAACTTTTTCTGAAACTCGAAAGAGTTTCAGCATCAATCAACCCCATATCACCGGGAAGAACATAAACAATTCCATCTTCGGGAAAATTTTTAATATTCTTCAGTGCAACCTGAACAGCATGACCCGTTCCGTGCTGCTCTTCCTGGTAAGCGTACGAAGTGTTTGCTTTTTTACCGAGAACATTTAATACATCAAGTGCTTTTATTCCAACAACTACAATCGAGTTTATTCCCTTCACTGCGTTTGAACAGGCATTATGAACACGTTCAACAGTTGGAACACCCCAGATTGTATGCAGCATTTTTGAACGCTGAGATTTAATTCTTTTCCCATGTCCCGCAGCAAGTATAACTGCAAGCTCTTTACACTTTGGGTTAATGCCGGAAGATACTTTTATTAATTTGTTTTAAAATTTCTATTTTTATCGTTTGAGTTCATTCCATTCCTAATTCACTTAAGTTTTGAGAATCTAATTGTTTTTTTAATTTAAGTTTTCGATACGTCAAAGCAAGAATTCCAAGACATAATTGAAATAGTAAAGAAGATATTGGACTGAAAATAAACGTTCCCACAATACCAGTAGCATAAAGGACAACCATCGCCAACATCAACGCAAATGCTATATCTTTACTATAAGTATCCACAAATTTTGAAAGAAATATTTCTATTCCGCAATAGAAAATAGAAAATCCTAACCATAAAAAAGAAATCAGTCCAACCGCTCCACTCTCAATGTAAACCTGCAGGTAATCATTATGCCAGCTTGAAATATATTGATCAACCAGTTTTTCAAAAAGCGGGAAAATTTCTCTGAAGGTCAATGGTCCAAAACCAAATATGAAATGCTCTGAATATATCATACTCGCTCCCTGCCAGATTACATCTCTATCAGAAAGGTTTCTGGAAAAAAATATTAGTTCTACCAGTCTTTCTCTGAACATTGGAACAGCGATTACGATTATAGCTGCTAAAATAGAAACGATCAAAACTAATTTTCTTTCACGAAATACTCCAAAAACAAGAAATATTAAAACGATTAATGCCCAGTGAATTCTGTTGAAAGTAAATAGTATTCCAACAACAACAACGATTAATGATAAAAGCCAAACCATTTTTGATGGGATAAAATACTTGTCGCTACCTACAACCAACAGAAAAGCAGTAACCACTGTTAAGAAAGTCCCAAGTGTGTAAAATCCGGAGGTAGTCGATGCGGCACGATGAGTAGCACCGATCAGAACTGTAACAGATCCATAGATACTAGCAACAACAGCAGAAGAAACTAAAATTACAACGAACCATTTAAAGTATTTTTTATCTTCAATCGGGAAACAATCAACAACAATAAAAAATAAAGGATAGAAAAATATTTCCTTATTTAGTATCTGAACACTTTGCGAAAAATCAGTTGAAAGAAAAACTGATACTGTCCTAGCAATAATAAATGCAATAAAAGGATATGTGAACGGATTGTTTCTCAGGTTGGCTTTTCTAAATACAATCAGCTTAATAAGCCAGAGAAGAATCAGCAAAATAGTGACAGCCTGGGCAATGAAGAGTGAAAACATCATACTGCCGGCAAGAACAAGAATTCCTGCTCTTATTATTTGCTCAAGCTTTTCAAGTTTCATTTATAAAATTCTTTCCGATGTGTTAATGTGTCATTTCAGTGTGAGTAATTTCTATCAATCTCTGAACTGCATTTCATAAAGTTTTTTATAAAGTCCATCTTCCACTAACATCAATTCCTGATGAGTTCCCGATTGCACAATTTTGCCTTTTTCTATCACAAGAATCCGAGATAGCATTTCTAATTGTGCTTAACCTGTGAGCAATTACAAATGTGGTTCTGTTCTTCATCATTCTTTCAATTGCTTCCTGCACAAGAATTTCCGATTCATTATCCAGTGCAGAAGTTGCTTCATCAAAAATCATTATATCAGGATTTTTCAAAATTGCACGCGCGATAGTCAATCGTTGCCTTTGTCCACCGGATAGCTTTACACCTCTTTCACCAATAACTGTATCATATCCATTTGGTGTTTGAGTTATAAACTCGTGAGCATTGGCTGCTTTTGCTGCTTCAATAATTTTTTCGATTGGACAATTATCCAGACCATAAGCAATATTATCTTTAATGGAAGTATTAAAGAGAAAAGTTTCCTGGGTAACAATCCCCATTTTACTGCGCAAAGAATCCACTGTATAATTACGAATGTCTTCATTATCAATAACAATACTTCCGCTGGTCGGATCATAAAATCTTGGGATAAGATCAACAAGAGTTGATTTACCACCGCCACTGGGTCCAACAAGCGCAATAATATCTCCTTTTCTCACTTCAAAATTTATTTTGTCAAGAACCCATTCTTCAGAGTCTTCATATTTGAAACAGACATCTTTAAGGTTAATGCTGCTATTAAATGATGAAAGTGTTTTTGCATTCACTGAATCGACTATGTCAGGCACAGTATCAAGTATTTCAAAAATTCTGTCAGCAGCGGCACTTGCTTCCTGAATCTTAGTGTTGACTGTACTTAAATCCTTAATAGGTCTCATCATCTGAAGGATTGCAAGCAAAAAACCCATAAACAAACTTGCGGTTATTGTCCCGCTCTGCAGAACAAGTGTGCCGCCGTAATAAATAATAATAGCTCCAACGAGGATACTTATCATCTCAGTTAATGGAGAAGTTGCATTCCTGATTATGACTATCCTCACAATTTCTTTAAGAAAACTTCTGGTCTCTGTAAGAAATTTTTTATTCTCATACTCTTCCATACCGAAAGCTTTAACAACCTTTACTCCTGATATTGTTTCCTGCAGCACGCTTGTTATATCAGCCATTTTTTTCTGAACGACTGAACTCTGCTTTCTTACTTTTATTCCTATCCACAAAATAGCAAGCATCGATAAAGGCAAAATAATAAGTGCAAAAAGTGTGAGCTGCCAGCTAATGCTTAACGCAATTATGAGGAAAACTATAATTGTAAGCGGTTCTTTAATAAGATTGCTGAAGGTTGCTGAGATGCTGTCCTGAATTCTGTTTACATCATTTGTAAATCGCGAAATCAAATCACCAACTTTTTCCTTTTTAAAGTAACCGATTGGTAACCTATGAAGGTGTTTATATGCTGCATCTCTCAAGTCGTTCATTGATGCATATTCTACGTACGACATGAAGTTTGATTGTAAATAACCGAACAAATTTTTCAGGAAAAACACGATGAGAATGATAAGACAAATTTTCATAAGGATATCTATTTTGTCTCCGGTATAAACAAAACTTGTAAACCAGTCGCTAACAGATTCTTTTATATTATTAATAAAGTCGGGAAGCAATGAAGATGTTTTTTCTATCTGTTGAGTTGTGCTGGTTTGAGTGGCCTTCCCTTCCTGGAAAAGAGTATCAAGAAGAGGAATGATGAGATAAATTGAAAGACCATTTAACACAGCATAAAATACTGAAAGAATAAAAATCAGTATCAGTCGTTTCCAGTATGGTAGTACGTAGTTTAATATTCTTTTATATGTGTTCATCTATTTATTTTACAGTTGCGGAATGTAAACAAGACCACATCCATCTCTTGGCTTAATATCATCGATTATTTTTTTCTCTTTGATGTCGAAGATATTTATTACAGAATTATTAGCAAATCCGTCATCAAAAATCAACAAATCACCCAAAGTAAAAAAGTTCTTTACGCCTGCCCCGCCAAATACACCAATTAATGAATCTGCTGTAAGCGAATATATGAATAATTCGGAGGTTTCAGGATTTTTGGTTTTAACTGTCTCGTTATTCAAATCTAAAGTTGAAATGAAAAGATATTCCTCGTCATCACTCCATTTTATCTTATTCAGATTGTGTTTCAAAACTGTGATAAACTCAAGATGTATCAGTGCCGGCAGTTTTAAGAAATAACGAATCAGATCTGATCGAAACACCAAAATTACCTGTTGGAGAAATTGTTGAATTTCTTGGAGGAACAAGTTCAGGAAATCCGCTTTTTTGAATATCAAATGTTTTAATTTCACTGTCATACAATTTTCCATAATGATCATACACTCTTGTATATTGATTAACATAAGATGCGATTGTTATATCAACTGCGGTATAAATTAATTCAAGGTTTTCATCATCATTCCATCGGGCTATGAATTGAATTCCATCACCGATATTATCTATTTGTTTTGTTTCTGATAAGTCGCTTAGAGATTATGAAAAGTTTAAGCCCGCTGAAAGAAGGGAAGTTTCCTCTTGTTCCGATTTTATCAGAAGTTAGGAAAGTATGCCGGATGCCTGCCGGATTTGTAAACAAGCAAAACTACATTTTCTCTGGGATGCCACCACACCGGCGAATATTTTTTCTTAGAAATATCATATTTATAAACTCCAACCTTATCAAACCATTCGGTCAGAAACAGAAAAGAATTTTTGTTGTTGGTGGATAAAGTATCTTTAATTTCATCTGTGCTGGATTGCTTTTCATTTTTGACTGAATCATTACAGGCTGCAAAGAGCAGGATGAAGAGAAATAGTGATATTATTTTAAGAGTGAAATGATGTCATTTAGGCTTTAACATCAATTTTAAGATTGAGTGGTTTAAAGATAATAAAATCATCCCCTTGGATGATAATCTCTGTGAACCTGTTTGATATAGTCTCTGTCAATGTGAGTATAAATCTGTGTTGTGGAAATATCCACGTGTCCAAGCATTTCCTGCACAGCACGGAGATCAGCACCACCTTCAAGCAAATGTGTTGCAAATGAATGTCTGAATGTATGTGGATGAACTTCCTTTTTTATTCCGGCAAGCTTAGCATATTTGTCGACAATTTTCCAGATACCCATCCGGGATAATTTTGTTCCCCTGTTATTTAAAAACAAAACGTGCTGACTTTTTGCTTTCTTCTCAAGTAATGGTCTGCTGTTTTTAAGATACTCTTCAATCCATTTAATTGCAGAAGAACCAATCGGCACAAACCTTTCCTTCGATCCTTTACCAAAAACTCTTATCATCTCTTCACTTAAAAACATATCTGATATTTTAAGATTGATTAATTCTGAAACACGAAGACCACAGGCATAAAAAGATTCCAGCAAAGCTTTATCTCTCAGCCCAAGTTTTTTACTTGTATCCGGCTGTGAAAGTATTTTCTCAATTTCATTTATGTTAAGAACATTTGGCAGACCTTTGCTCACCTTCGGTGCGGATATTTTTTCCATTGGATTTATCTCAATGTAACCGCTTGAAAAAAGATAGCCGAAGAAATCCTTTCATCGAAGAATAATATCTCGCAGCAGACCGACTGCTTAATCCAAGCTTAGTCAGCAAGCCAAAAAAATCATTTAACAGCTTTGAATTGATGTTTGACGGGTCTTCGATTCCTGAATCTTTTAAGAAACTAAGGAGTGAGGAAAGATCATTTTTGTATGAAGCTATCGTGTTTTCAGAAAGATTTCTTTCCAGCTTCAGCATGGCAAGATATTCCCTGATGAAAATTTCCATTATTTATTTTCTTGCTGAATTCCTTTTTCAACTTCTTCCTGTTTTGGGTACTTTATTCTCTTATGATGCTGCCCAAGTAGTATGTTAAGGAATTCTTCTTTCATAACCTTAATATCTTTGAAGTTCAATGGTGAATCTTCAAGCTGCTTGTCATCAATACGAGATTTAAAAATACTGTCGATAACGTTTTTAACTTTATCTGGATCAGGATTATCAATTGACCTTACTGCAGACTCACAACCATCTGCAATCATTACTATTGCCGTTTCTTTGGAATTTGGCTTTGGTCCAGGGTATCTGAAATTATCAATGTTTACTTTTTCTTCACCGTAAAGTTTCTTTGCCCTTTCATAAAAAAATGTAATAGCCATTTTGCCGTGATGCATCGGGATAAAATCTACAATCTCCTGCGGCAGTTTGTGCTCTTTTGCAAGCTCAATTCCTTCTTTCACGTGCTGAACAATCATACCAACACTTTCCTCAGGTGTGAGATTTTCGTGAATATTCTGATTATTCAACTGGTTCTCAACAAAATTCTGTGGTGAAATTGTTTTTCCAACATCGTGGTAGTATGCACCGATTCTAGCAAGCAATGGATTAGCTCCGATTTTTTCGGCAGCCGCTTCAACCATTGTTCCCATGGTCATCGAATGATTGAAAGTTCCGGGAGCTTTTCTCGCAAGTTCTTTTAATAAAGGTCTATCAAAATTTGAAAGTTCAAGTAATGTTAAGTCTGTAGTTATTTTAAAACTTCTCTCAAAGAAAATTAATAGTCCGTATGTAAGAACAGGACTTACGAGCGCATTTGTTGTTGCAAAAGCAGATTCAACAAGCAGGTTATTCAGCGGGGCAAACCTTTCAAAACCAAAAGCAAAAATTGAAAGAATATATCCAATAAGAATAAATAGAAACGATCTGAAAATTTGCGAACGGTTTTTTATATCACGAACCGAGTAAACAGCAATGCCTCCAGCGACTAAATTCATTGCCATAAATGTATAATCGTTCCCCCTGAGTGCACCGGTTATAAGTGCCATTATTACAGTGGTGTAAAATCCAATCCTTGAATCAAACATTATTGTAAAGAGCATTGATGCTGCAGGAATGAATATAAGATACTGAAGTGGTGCTTGCACCCGAACCTGGTTGATCAAAAATGTAATGAACGAAACAAACAGGATTATTATAACGAACATCAGAAGTTTTTGGTTGTCAAAAAATATTCCTTTCCTGAATAAGATAGAGATACGTAACAAGCAGCGACAATATTAACCCTATATGAAAAAATTTGCCAACTGACTGAAGTATCATCGCACCACTGCCAATCAGTTCTCCTTTTGATTCTTTGTAGGATTCTATCTTTAATTTAATGTCTTTTGTTATTCTGTCGTGCCTGGCAATTATTCTTTCATTCTCATTTACAATCCCTGTATATCTGGAAACATTATTCTGTGCTTGTGTTGTTTCTTCTTCTGTGAGTTCAGTGCTATATACAAGTGAAGGCAGTAAGAAATGAAGAGTATATTCTGAAAGTGCTGCCTTAAGTTCTTCTGAGAAAGTAGATTTGTTTATCCAATCAACAATTAGTTTTTTAGCCTGATCATAAAATAGATTTTTGTTAATTGGTTCTACGGTATCAAAATTACCTTTCCTGACTGCAATTGTGTCTCTCACTTCCACACCTGATTCAATGCTAAGCACTTCGTTTGTGTAAACTGATCTGAGTGCTGCAGCAGCAGAATTAAAGAAACTCTTTAATGATACTCCAGAGTTTATCAGATTTCTATCGCGGACGCGAAGATTCTGCAGGCTTAAAAATGATGGCGTAGTTAAAAATGTGGGATTTGCAATTGAACTCGACTCTGTTTCAATACTTTCATCTAAAACCTGCACTAAATATGTATTATAGTTCGTTAATGACTCAATACTTTTTTGTTTGTTTGTAATTTCATCAAAAAAGATAGGATATACTGTTCTTTTAGCTTCTTCAACTTCTGCGCGGTATAATTCTTCACTTTTCATTATAGGAAAGCTAAAAGGAGCTATTAAATCATCATACAACCAGACGGATCCCTCTGAAACTTCAAATTCAATTGACTCGCCTTTAGGAAACATAAACACGATCAAAAGAATTGTAACGAAACCCATAATTATTTTTGTAAACATTCCTTTGCCGGGTTTTTTATTTTCATCTTTATCCATTTTATTCTCTCTTTGATTTTAAAACCATTTCAAAAAAATCAGCAATACCATCTTCTTTGTTCGATTTAGCTGTTACAATGTCAGCAACGTTTAACAATTCCGGTATTGCATTAGCCATAGCAACCTTAACAGCTTTTGTCTGAAACATTGTTACGTCGTTATACCAATCACCGACTACTGCTGTTTGTGTTGGTTTAATCGATAAATGCTTTAATATTCTTGTTACTGCCTTACCTTTTGAACTTCCAGCCTTTCTTATCTCAAGATAAAAAATATTTTCATTTTTCTTACTGCGAAAATACGAAGTGTTGCATCCCAATGTATACGGAAAGTTGAATTTTTCCTCCATTTGCTTAATAGACTCTTTAATATCACTTGAACACACTATTTCGAGCGTTCCCGAAATATACTCCTGGTAAGAATCAACTTTAATATAAGAAGCTCCGTATTTACTCAGTAAGGATGGAATCACCGAATTATTCTCGGTATAGTAAATTGCTGAGGCTCGGCACAGAACAATATTTACAAGATTTTTTTCAGAAAGAGTAATCGCTTTCTTAACCTGATTGGTACTTAAATATGATTCATAAATAGTTTTATCACTAGTATAATTTTTTATCAAAGCCCCGTCAAGAGAAATTATATATCCGTTCAAAGAAAGTTTTTTTGCTATTTCTGTTACTGCGGAATGCAGCCTTCCTGTAGCGAATGAAACCATTACATTTAGTTTCATCAGTTCCTTAACAAGTTTTTTACTTTCAGAACCCACCTCACCATTGTCATTCAGAAGTGTTCCGTCGACATCGGTGACAATGAGTTTAATGTTTTTAAGTACTTTATTTCTTTGTAATTCCGATGCAGTCATAGTATAAAATGAAAATTATTCAATAATATCTCCGGCAGGATGAAATAAATGTTAACATATCAAGTAGAATACTATTGAACAAACGAATAAAAATGCATTTGTTAATGAAAAAATATGGAATTTTATCTAAATTTGTATTGTTTTCTTTATGTAATTACTTTTTGGTATTACTTTTATCAATAACTGAGAAGTTCATATGATATACATACTCGGAATATTAGCATTAATTTTTGTTATTTACAGTTTGATACTTTTCTTCAAAAGAGGAAATAAAGAATTCAACCCAAAACTATCCTTAAAGGAAAGAAAAGAGCTGGAAAAGATGGTTGAAAAAGAAACCAAGGAAAAAGAAGAGGGGGCAAAGGAAGAGGAAAAGAAAGAAGAGGAGAAAAAGATAGAAATAAAATTAAAAGAAAAAGTAGTTGAAGAGGTTATTTCAAAAGCCAAACCAATATTTCCTTCAAAGGAAATTAAAAATGAACTCTCCAGATTTAAAACCCACATAGATATCGACAATAATAAAGTGCAGCATTCAATCAGAAAAGGTGTGCAGAATTTTGTAAACCAAGATTTTATGGTTTCACTTGAAGAGTTCAGTCTCGCAACTGAATTCAATGCAAATGATGCAATAGGATTTTACTGCAGAGGACTAACCAAGTTAAAACTTAAAAATTATGAAAGCGCTGTCAGCGATTTTACCGAGGCTATTAATTTAAAGATGAAAGGACCAAACGCTTTTTATTATCGTGCAATTGCTTATTACAATATGCGTGATCTTGATAATGCAATCCTCAATCTTAAAGGCTACATAAATTTGGAAAGCAATTCTTCAGAAGCCTATTATGATTTAGGAATTTATCTTAAGGAGAAAGAATTAGCTGAAGAAGCCATTAAAAACTTTTCACTAGCTATACAAAAAAAACCAACATACGCATCAGCATATCTCGAGAGGGGACTTCTGAGACATAAGCAAAATGACAAAGAAGGTGGTTGTGCAGATTTAAAGAAAGCGCTTGAATCGGGTCATCCAGAGGCATCCGATTATTTAAATGAATTGTGTGAAGGAATTATTTAGTAACAAAGTGTGGATTAGTCAAAAAGATTTCAACTATTTTTTTTCAATTCATGATAAGCTTCCTCAACAGTTGTGCAAACCGGAAGAAAACTATCAAGCTGTGTTATCTTAATTAAACCATAAACTTTTTCTGAGGGTGACGCAATCCTCATCTGCCCGTCAGTCGAATTCATGATTCTGTTAGCTACAAGTATTGCACTCAGGCCAGAACTATCACAGCTTTCAACAGCAGACAAATCAAGAATAAACTTTTTTGCGCCTTCAACTTTAAGAAGCATTGTAAACTCACCTTTGAGCAAACCTGAGATATTGGTATCGAGTCTGGCTTCATTCAATTTGAATATAGTGATATCGCCATCTTTCTTTACTTCAAAATTCATTTTAAAGTCCTTGAAACATTTTTAGAGATTCTATTAAATTCTTGTAAGAAGTTTCTGGATCATTCTGTTTGTTAATAACCTGAAAGTTAAAATAGTTATCTGAATCGGAGCGAACAAAACCGATTTTAACCCCTGTGCCCATGGACTTTGAAATATAACTGTAAAAAAGATTTTCCTCCCTGTTGGCATTAATTATTACATCGAAGCGTGAACTTGACAATTTCTCTAATAATTTTTTAGAGGGAAGACTAAGTTTCGTTTCATCTTTGAGTCCATGTTCAATGGCATTAGTTTTAAAATAGGGTTGAAGAAGACTTACCCTGAAATCATAAGTCATAACAACAATATTTTTTCTCTGCTCTCTCAAATAATCAAGTATTGGAAAAACAAATTTGAAATCTGCTTCGTTTGCGGGCATAAGAATCAGAAATGAATACGTCTTAGCAAATATGGAAGAAAAATTTCTCTGGCTGAATTCTGATCCGTGAATTCTATTCTTGACTATGAATCGAGCAGCTTTCTGTTTTAATGTCGTGATCATTTCATTTCTGCTTCAATAATTTTCTTTTGCAATTCAATTTCATCTATGATTTTAATACCGAGTGTTTTTGCTTTATTCAATTTAGAACCGGCTTTTTCTCCAGCTAAAACATAATCAGTTTTTTTACTGACACTTGAAGTAACGTTTCCACCGAGGCTAATAATCTTTTCCGCTGCTTCATCTCGCGTAAAGGATGATAGAGTTCCTGTAAGTACAAAGCTTTTGCCCTTGAAAAAGTTATCGCTCAAAATTGCGGTTTTAACTTCAGCAAAACTAAACTTTAAACCTGCCTTTTTCAATTCCCGGATGATTTTTTTGTTATGAGTATCACTGAAAAAATTGATAACACTTTTGCTTATGCTTTCACCTATTTCGTAAACTTCTGTTATTTCTTCTTCTTTCACTGACATTAGAGCTTCGAGTGACTTAAAATGAGCAGCAAGCTTTTTTGCAGCACCGGCCCCAACATACCGGATTCCAAGCGCAAACAGCACTTTATCGAAAGGTTTTTCCTTGCTTTTCTCTATTGCATTCAGAAGGTTGGATACACTTTTCTCACCAAATCTTTCTATAGTAACCAGCTCAGATTTTGAATTTTTAAGCCTGTAAATATCTAAGTAAGTTTTAAGAAAACCTTTATCAACAAACAGATCAATCAATGATTCGCCAAGTCCTTCAATATCCATTGCTCCACGTGAAGCAAAATGTTCCAACCTGCCTTTTACCTGCTCGGGACATTCAGCGTTTTCACAATAATAAGCAACTTCACCTTCCGGCTTAAATAATTTTGAATTACACACCGGACATTTTTCCGGGGGTTTTGTTTTTTTGCTGTTCGATGGTCTTTCATTCAAAACAACTTCAACAACTTTGGGAATTACATCGCCACCTTTTTCGATGATCACAGTATCACCAACACGAATATCTTTTCTTTCTATCTCGTCGAAATTATGTAGTGTTGCTCTGCTTATTGTTGAACCAGCAAGAAATTTCGGTCCCAGTTCAGCCACGGGTGTTACTGCACCAGTTCGTCCAACTTGCCAGGTAATATCTTTAATTTTTGTTGTGGTTTGTTTTGATTTAAATTTAAACGCAACAGCCCATCGTGGAGCCTTTGCAATGCTGCCAAGTTTATTTTGCTGGTCAATTGAGTTCACTTTAATTACAGCTCCATCAATTTCATATTCGAGCTCATCGCGAAGCTTCTCAAACCTCTGACAAATTTGAATAACTTCCTCTATATTTTTACATTTTCTATAGTGCTCGTTAACTTTAAAACCGAGTTTCTTTAATATCGTAAGATTTTCTTCCTGAGATTTAAGTTTATCTCCGGGACTGATGAGACTATATAAAAATGTATTCAACGGTCTCAGTGCAACAATTTTGGGATCCTGTAATTTTAATGTGCCAGCTGTAGAGTTTCTTGGATTTGCAAAAATTTTCTCTCCATTTATTTCTCTTTCCTTGTTCAACTTTTCAAAGGCTTTTATATTCATAAATATCTCACCACGCACCTCAAAATCATTCAGCTTATATTTAATTGAAGAATCTTTTTTAACTTTCAGCGGAACGGATTTTATTGTCCTTACGTTATTTGTTATCTCTTCACCTACTGTTCCATCACCACGAGTAGCGGCAGTTTTCAAAACTCCATTTACATAATTTATACTTACAGAAGCACCATCAATTTTTAGTTCGACTAAATATTCAACCTTTTCCCCTTCGGGCAATCCATCTTTTACTCTTCTGTCAAAATCAAATAACTCTTCTTCAGAATAAGTATTTGAAAGACTCAGCATCGGAATTTTATGCTCAACAGGTTTAAAGTCTTTTGTGAGATCGCTTCCAACTCTTTGGGTTGGTGAGTCGGGCGTGATTAATTCGGGATGTTCAGCTTCGAGAGTTTCTAATTCTTTTATGAGTTTATCGTATTCCCGATCACTAATAGCCGGTTGTGCGAGAACATAATATTTGTAATCGTGTTCCCTGATTTGTTCACGAAGTGCTTCAATTTTTTTTTCGATGGCGGATGGCATTTTACTCTTTGGTTAATACAGGAGGAGCTGTCAATCTTTGAATACCATTTCTTGTAACCTCGTAATGTCTGACTGACCCTCTTTTCCCTTCAAAATTCAGTAGCTCGTTATCTAACTTTAAAACTATTACTCCTGAATTGCCTAGCGTAAATTTAAAATTATCAGTTGCTATCATAGTTTTTGTGTTTCGTGGATAAAGAAGAAAATCTTCTTTCTCTAAATCATCAGTGATTATCATAACCCAGGCTGAATCGACCGAATCAGCATTGACAAATTGAAGTGTAAGACTGTCAGTATTAAATAATAAAGCTGAAGAATCAATTTTTTCTTCTTTAACCTGGTAACGATCCTTCGTTTCTTCGAGTACCTTTTTCGTAAGGTGTTTCTTCTACAATAATTGTAGAACTTCTGTTGAAAAAAGTAAAAAATATTATAACGCCCACCAAAATAATTCCGGCTGCATAAACTAAAACTTTAAGTTTCTTGATAATATCATCACTTTTAATTGGTGGCGTTTGATCGGATGTACTTCCATCAAAAATAGGAATTTTTTTATCAGCTTCTGTTTGCTGTTGAATGTTGCTTATTTCGACCTTTTGTTCGAGAAGAGATTTTGGTTCCTCTTCCTCAATATATTTTCCTGCTAAAGCATCTTCATATTTTTTTATTGGTTTCCTGTTCATCAAGATCCACAGCTTTTGCATATTGCTTTATGAATGCCTTAATATATAAATCAGGAAGAAAACCAAAATTTCCGTTGTCCATTGCCTCAAGAAATTTTATATCGATGCGAGTTTTGGCTGCCATTTGCTGGAGCGATGCTCCTTTTTTCAGTCTGGCTTTTCTTAATTGTTCGGCAAATCTATCAAGCATTAATATTAATTTATAAGGTTAATAAAAGTCTCAAAAATAGTTTAAGAAATTCTCACAAGTCTTGCCGCAAAAGCTCCATCCGTTTTATGGATATGAGGCAAAGTTTGAATACATCCGTTTTCATCCATTATTTCATCGGGAAATTTTCCTTTGCACTTTCAAATCGGAAGTTTGGATTTTCTTCCAGAAATTTTTTAACTATTTCAAAATTTTCTTCAGGTTCAATTGAGCAGGTGCTGTAGACAATAACTCCATCGGCCTTTACCAATTTAGCAGCTTTAGCCGATGAGTTTGACTGTAAGTATTCAGGTTTCGGATATCGAATAAATCTTTTTTCCATTTTATGTCGGGTTTTTTCGATAGTGTTCCGGTTCCTGAACAAGGAACATCAACAAGACTCTGTCAAAATGTAAGTCTTTATAATCAAGAGCATCTGCTTCAGCAATTCTTACACAATCAACATTAATCTAGTCATATTTTTTTGTAATATTTTAATCTGCTTTCAAATCTATCAATTGCTACGACTTCTCCTCTTGAATCATAAGTGCGGCAATGTATGCTGTTTTTCCGCCGGGAGCTGCACACATATCAAGCACACGCTATCCTTCATTAACATCAAGTAATCTGCAGGCAAGTCCTGCACTTTCATCCTGAATATTAAAATATCCTTTTGCAAAATATTCCCATGCAGTTATATTAGTAAGATTTTGTAGTTTAAAAAACTCCGGAAATAATCGCCTTGATGTATTTCAATCCAACACTTTCAAGAAGAGTTTTGAATTCCTCTGGTTTTGTTTTAAGTGCATTTATTCTGAGAGTTAAATATGGCTTTTCATTATTTACCATTAAAATTCTTTCAGTCTTTTCTTTTCCAAATCTTGCCAAATATCTTTTTACCATCCACGAAGGATGTGAATAATAAGCAGCAAGTAACCAATTGATCTTCATCGGGATCCGGATACCTGATTGCATTTTTGTTTCTGATTATATTTCGGAGAATTGCATTTAAGATCCGCAGGTTTTTGTCCCTGGGTTTTTTCACAAACTCAACCACTTCATTAACTGAAGCATAATCAGGAACCCTATCAAAAAAAAACCTGGTAAAGTGCAACACGAAATCCGTTCTTTAAATTTGGAATAGCTTTAGAAAACGTTCCTTTATAAAAGCCATTTAATATCCAATCAAGTCTGCCCTGCCACCTTACAACACCATGAACTATTTCGTACAACAAAGCTTTATCTGGTCCGCTCATTTCTGCGCTCCCCATTTCAGTGTCAAGCAATCTTTCCAGGTATGCATCGTCCTGTCAACCCTGTTAAGAATTCTGATTGCAAGTCCCCGAACGCCGGAATATAAATCTACTATCGAGTGGGCTTC
>CAWDGX010000002.1:0-118374 GCA_963802005.1 uncultured Ignavibacteriaceae bacterium | reverse complement strand
ACTTCATCTGCTGAGATCATAGGTAATATTTCTTTAGCAAATGAGTTCGACTTAGGACAAACGCAAAGGGATGCTTGGATAGAAGAAATAAAAATTCTAAAGAAATTTTATTGAATTATACAGGACAAATTTACTTTGAATATTCAATCCCTAGAATTGGACACAGGATCGATGTTCTATTAGTCATAGATTCAGTAATATTTATATTGGAATTTAAAATTGGGGAAAAGACTATACTTCAAATTCTATCGATCAAGTTTGAGATTATGCACTAGATTTAAAAAACTTTCACGAAACAAGCCAAAACAAATTAATTGCACCTATTTTAATCTCAACAGCTAAAGCTCACTATCACTTCTTGAATTAAATGCTCATAAGGATAAACTTCTTCTACCAATTTATACCAATGGAAATTTTTTCAATAAAATTATATTAAGATACTTAAATTATTTAATGGTCAAACTATTGATATCGAAAACTGGAAATTGGGAAATACTCTCCTACTCCAACTATAGTTGAAGCCGCAATACCACTATATATAACCACTCCGTTATTGAAATTTCCCGAAAGGATGCTTGTGCAAGCAATCTAACAAAACTACAAATACCATTTCAAAAATCATATTTTACTCAAAATAAAATTACGTAAATCAATTTGTTTCGTTACAGGTGTACCGGGTGCTGGTAAGACTTTAGTAGGTTTAAATACCGCTACTAAACATATTGATAAATCTAGTACATTTATAGTGTTTTCTTTCAGGCAATGGACCTCTTGTGGCAAGTTTTAGAGAAGCTTTAACAAGTAATAAAGTTATACGAGATGAAGGAGTCCAATCGAATTAAGAATAAAATCTTATGTAGTGAAGTTAAATTGTTTATTCAAAATGTTCATAATTTTCGTGATGAATGCTTGAAGGATCAACGTACATCCTCTTGAGCATGTAACTTTATTCGATGAAGCACAAAGGGCTTGGGATATAACTCAAACTTCAAATTTTATGAAAAGAAGAAAGGGCAATTCGAAATTTTCAATTTCGGAGCCAGAATTTCTTATTTCTTGTATGGATAGGCATGAAGATTGGGCTGTAATGGTCTGTCTTGTTGGTGGTGGACAAGAAATTAATACTGGAGAAGCAGGAATATCAGAATGGCTAAATTCCCTTGAAAGATCCTTTCTAAATTGGGATATATATATATCGCCACAATTAAATGATAGTGAGTATAACACCTCTGAAACTCTGGAAAAAATGCAGTCTCATAGGGTAATTAATTTTGATAGCAAATTACACCTATCTGTTTCGATGCGTTCATTTCGAGCAGAGAATGTTTCACTGTTAATTAAACAAATACTTGATTTAGATGAAATAGATGCAAGAAATACTTTACTAAAATTGAACAGAAAATATCCAATTGTTATAACACGAGATATAAAAAAAGCAAAAAAATGGCTAAGGCAAAAAGCCAGAGGTTCTGAAAGATTTGGGATTGTTGTTTCATCTCAGGCAGAAAGATTAAAACCTCAAAGTATTTTTGTTAAATCCCCAATGAATCCTATTCATTGGTTTCTAAATGGAAAAGACGATACGCGTTCGTCATATTATTTAGAAGATGTAGCTACAGAGTTTCATGTCCAAGGATTGGAACTAGATTGGGTTTGTGTTACGTGGGATGCTGATTTTCGTTATACAGAAAATGGATGGGAACACTGGTCTTTTCGTGGTAATCGTTGGCAAAAGATTAAAAAAATTGCAAGACAGGCCTACTTAAAAAATGCTTATCGAGTTTTGCTAACAAGAGCACGGCAAGGAATGGTAATAGTTGTTCCCAATGGAAATAAAGAAGATCATACTCGGTCTCCAAAATTTTATGATGCTACCTTTGATTACCTAAAGCAAATTGGATTTGAGGAAATATAAATTATAAATGTAAAAGAACCAATCATTCTTCTCCAGCAAAAACCGCAACCGGGGAATAAGTATAAATTTCTTTGTTTATTAGCCCGCCTTTCGGCGGGTAAACCTACTATGGCGAACAAGCCTACATACCTCCGGTATGTAAACTAATTCCATTGGGAGTGTACTGGTCGTAGTAAATAACATCCAAAACATAATTTTGAATTTCCCCAATCCCTGCTTAATAAAATAGGCGGGGGTTTTTTATTTGACAATCACTAACAGCAGTCAATCCCAAACAGTTGCTTGTTTGTCATCCGAAATGTTTGCAAATTTAAAGAGTTAATCTATCACCTAGGAGGAGTAAATGAAAAAATTAGTATTAGTTTTAATTGCTTTGTTGTTTACAACAACACTACATTTTTCACAAGTTGATGAAGAAAAATCAAGTGCTTCAGATAAGCATTTTATAAGGGTTAGCATCGATGGCTCATTAAAGGATTTTGGTGTAGTCACATCAGCGGCGGTACTCGAAACAACAAATATTAATGGTTCTTTAGATGGGCCTGATGGACAAGAAGTGCTTAAAATACAATTACCCGGAACAGATGTAGGTGTTTTTGATTTCGGTAGTGGGGCATTTGCAATGTATATTGGTTCTGGCGGAACGTGGCAAGCAAACGAGAAAGCATTTGACTATGGGGCAAGATTAATTGTTGAGATACACGAGTATGATGAATATGCTATCGGTACATTTAGCGGGACGCTTGTAAAGTCTGATCCTGCTTCCGGGACCTTCTTAACACTCGAACTTGAGGATGGTGAGTTCAGCATACCCGTTCAAAGAGGCAAATAATTTTTAGGGTTTATGATTATTTAAATTATAAAGGATTAATACAATGTTACTAAGAATACTTTTAACTGTTGTATTATTTGCCGGGCTTGTGTCTGCCCAGGAAAATAATGGAGATAAAATAATTAAACCTGAACTGAAACATTATTTTAATGACACTACTCTTATTGAAATTTTTTCCGATATATCCAAAGAGAATAAAACTTTTTTAGACATAGCTCCCCTCCCCTATATTTGGTGAATTAACTGATTTGGATAATGAAAATGTTGACCAGGTATTAGAATCAGTAGTGAATTCAATGAGCTTGTTAATAATGGTCAAAAAATACTCGGGTCAGTAGAGCAATCAGTTAAATCATCTAAGGATTACGATACTTGTGAAACAGATGTTTCAACAGTGTGTACTTATTTCAGAGATAAGGGAGATCATTCAATAACGGTTGTGCAGGAAATTACTCCACATTGGATTACGTATAAAGAATATTATTCTAGAAGAGTTTTTGAAGGGGTAGATTCCCTTCCTCCCGTGCTTTTTGAAAGATTAGATTTAGATTACGAAATGCATTTGTTTCGAGATCAATTTATGACTAGAGATGGAAAGCGCTATCTTATGCAATTTTATCGACCTCCTTCTCCTCCTGAATGTGCTAAAGAGCGACTCTTTACTGTCGAAAAAATGATTGGTGATGATGAAACTACGATATATACACCCTGGGTACAAGTAGTAACCAGGAGATAGTTTATAAATCCACATTTTATCATTGTTTACCGGTTTTGGGCAAAAAAGATAGTCATCCATTAAGTTGTAATGAAATGATTTCAAAGGGCAACATACTCACTCTGAGAATTTCTAATTGGAGTTACAAAAACGAGCAATTATATCATTTTTGGGTAGGAATTTGGGATTGGAATTCACAATCAGGAACCTGGATATCTTTTGATGAAGATGGTATGGTCAAAAACACAGGTCCAATGTAAGAGGACGATTTTACTAAAATAAATTCCAACAACATTGTTCATTTTTTTACCCCTGCTTAATAAATAGGTGGGGGTCTTTTATTACATTGGATCTATTTCACCTGTGAAACCGAAAAGGATTATTGAGGATTAAATTCACTCAAAAACCGCAACCGGGTAATAAGTATAGATTTCTTTCTTAACAAGCCTGCTAATTCCATCGGGAGTGTACTGGTCGTAGTAAATGACTTAACTTGCTTATCCGTGTAATATTTTGTATCTAAATCTTTTAATTTTACATGTGATTTTATTCATTTGTTACCAAATGTAAAATGCCCTTTGAGAAAGAAACTTATATTAAACGATTTGTTGAGCAGGCCAATCTATGTGTTAGTTTTGCTGAAAAATATTTAGGCAAACCACTTCCCAAAGAAATAATGTGTAACATAGGTGGCGATTATTTATATAAGACTGCTCTGAGAAAGAAACACATTAAATATATAGGTGGCAGGCTGTTAAAACCGGAGCAACTTAGAAATGTCTCTGTTTATAGAGCTGCAAAATTAACCTTTGTAGATGGCAAAACACCCAGGTGGATTGATCTTTGTTATGAAGAGTATGATGATAACTATTCTTATATTGAAGTTAATGCTTCTCGCAGAATAGTAGGTGATGAAAGTAAAACAATGCGATTTCCCGAAGGTACAGCGTCAGTTCCATTTATTGGGTCCAGCAGAGAAGACTTTCTTTCAATCGATTAAAAAATGGTTTAGAAATAAATTTTAGCCCTTTCACCGATTTTTCTTTTATAAATCCAGCTGCTTGCTAAAACAAAAAATTTGCTTGTAAAAAGCCGGAGTATATGCCGGGCGAAGAAAGGTCCTCAATATCAGACAGTATGATATAATTTCCTCCTAAAATCATCAATATATTATTACTTATACGATAAGTAATACCGGGTGTCAATGTAAAAGTAGTAATTGTTTTGCTAATACTCCTGCCCGGGGCCCAATCAAAACTAAAAAGTGGAAAATGGCAATAAGATGCCTGCAGGAATGGATTTATTGACCAATCTTTCAATGCGGTGCTCATTGTTAAGGAGACAAAAGGGCCAAGACCCTTATCATTATTAGTTACTTTAGAGAAAGACGAGTCACTTTGCCTAAGTTGAGTTGTTTCCATATCTAATGAAACATAGCTGCAACCTAGGTCCAAACGTGCACGAATATCCTTGTCGCGGCATATTAATAAGCTCAAACCAAAATCAGAACCTGAGAAGGAAATTCCGCTTTCCCTACTATCGAGAGCAAGTGTAGCAAAAATTTCCACGGGTTTCCAGGTCTTTACAGAAATTCCGGCATTAAATACAGCAGTCGGTAATTTCCAATTAAGATTTTTTGTATCCTGGTTTGGTATAGGCAACGTGCCAGTTCCCTCAACATCTATTTTCCCATCAATTGATGATGTTGTGTAAAATAATAACTGAGTAAAAATTGTTACACTATTAGTATCAGTTAAAAACAATGGGGCTTGATGTGGTGGTCCGATAATTTCTGAATTTACAAATAACGGTGGCTGCGGCGGTCCTCCGCCCATTCCGAAAGTTAAAGAAAAGTGCAAAGCGCAAAGCGTTAATATTTCAGTAATCCTTTTCATTAGAGTTTCTCCTTTATTTCTCCACATTATTTTAGGAAGATTGAAGGAGGGAATTGTCAAGGAATTGTAAAATAATTGTCATGTAACTACCGCAACCGGGTAATAAGTATAAATTTCTTTCTTTGCTAATTAGAATTATAGCCACCCAAGTGCGGGAAGAATATAGCTGGTCATAATCTCATCGTTTGGAGGGTCATTAACATAGTTGGCGCCAGTAAACACCACAACCATATTTTTAGTTGGGATAATAATAATTTGCTGTCCTCCCCATCCTTCAGCATTAAATGAGTAATATAAGCGTCCACCCGCATAGTATCTTTTCAGCCACCATAAATAGCCGTAACCGTACGCCCAGTTTACGGGTGGTGTAATGTGATTCTGAAAAGAATTGTTTACCCATTCTTCAGAGATAACTCTTGTACCGTTCCACACACCTTTTTTTAGAAAAAGATAACCGAACTTTGCCATGTCCCTCGGGGTGATGTAGATATCTCCGTGGCAACAGGTAATTCCGGAAGGATAAAGCGTCTGCCAGTTATAATTAGTTATACCAAGCGGTTCAAACAAATTTGTACAGAAAAACTTTTTACGTTCAAACTGCTTGCGCGTCTTATAAGTTGTCCGAGCAGATCAACTGTTCCGCCGTTGTAATAATATGCGGTACCGGGTTCAGTTACAACCGGTTTGTTTAAAACATAATAAACCGGATCAGAAGAAGAATTCATGCGAACAATATCATGATTGCTTTGAGAAACCGAGACGTCCCATTCATTCCACTCAAATCCGCTGGACATTGTTAGCAGATGCTCTACTGTAATCTTTTCTTTTTGCTGATCTATCAGGTTTGAGTAATCCTGGAAATAATCAAATATTTTATCGTCAACACCTTGAATGAATCCTTTGTCAATTGCAATACCAGCCAATGCTGATGTAAAACTTTTTGTTGCAGAATGAGTGTTGTGTCGTGTATCCCTGTCAAAGTCTATATAGGTTCCGTGATAATTTTGCCCGGAATATCCAAAATCATGTCCGGAAAAATATTCCTCAAACACAAGCTTATCATTTTTAACAATTACAACCGAGTGAACTTCTGTGTATGAATTAGTTTTTATTTTATTAACAAGAGTTACTAATCTGTCGGTGTTAATCCCAACAGAATTTAGTGATGCTGTTTCCCAGCCGTCGCCAGTTTCCTCGGGTACAGTGTAAACGTAGTTTCCATCCGATGGGTTTGTTGATGTTTCTTCTTCACATCCAAAGAAAAAATATACTGAAAGTAACAATAGAAGGAGTAAAGCTTTATTTTTTGTTTTCATAGCTGTTACCTCTATTAAGGTCTTATGTTTCTTTTTGTAATTTAAACCATCAAGTTTTATAAGTAAATACTGGTTTAGTGCCGGAAAAAGGGTAGGTAGAAAAACCAAATTAAATTATAATCCTTCCCCAAGCTCTATTTTCAAATTAATCAATCTTGCCCAGCAAAACCGCTACCGGGTAATAAGTGTAAATTTCTTTCTTTCCTGCCTTTTTTATTATTTTAAAATTATCATATCTATAAAACTATTATGAGTCTGGATATAAGTAAACTGAATTCTTTTTCTAGGGAATTTTACAACAAGATAATAGCAAGACACCCTGAATGGGAGAAATATGCAAAGGTTGAAAATTGGGGGTGGTTATCGTTCGTGCTGATTGAAATTCCTCCTTCAGTTCAAGAAGTATTTCCAATTCTGATAGCAGCCAGTGAAGAAGTGGACGAAGAAATAACTATTTATTTCGGACCTACTGATAGACATATGAATTATGAATCTCCTCGAGGCAGAAAGCCATTAACTGCACAGCTTGATATAATTGAAAATTTAATCGAAGAAATCATGAATGAGGAATTAATAGCTGTTCAATTCAGGAGGTTATTATTTTTCGTTTTCGATGGAATAATTTCGCAAAAAAAGTATAAAAAGCTGCTTAAAAAAGGACGGGTGCGAAGAGCTGTATCATGGAAAGGAACATTTAATTATCCCAAGGACGGAACACACCTTGATTGGAATCTGCAAAGCAAAACTGAATAAAAATCTTTCCTTCCCGTCGGTCCTTCTTTCATAACTCAATCATTCTTCTTCAGAAAAATCCGCAGCCGGGTAATGAGTATTAGTTTCTTTTTTTATTAGTCTGCCTGCCGACAAGCAAGGTCTGGCGATTAAATTCCCGAGTCGCTCCGCTTTCGGGAATGACAATTGACTTACTGACGGTATTAACGTAAAATCGGTCAGTCAATTGACGGTATTTTTATCATCAGTTCCCGGATTCTTGTCTAGGGTAAGTCAGTGGAATGACAGCTTAATATTAAATACAACTCTTATAATTCATTATTTATTTTTATATTGAATCATCATAAACCAATCACAGGAGACCAAGTGCAGACAGGAAGAAACATAATAACCAGTATCATTTCACTGTTATTGATTTTATTATTGATTAATAACTGTGGCGGCGGTGAAAAGAAACAGGAGCTCAGATAACGGCAATATTCCCGCGCCAGATAAATCAACTTATGATGTTGAGTTTACTGATAACACTGTGGTTATTGAAGAGGATGTTATGGAGGCATTCATTTCTGCAGATAAAAAATCAGGTGATTATATATTTACTCCCGATGCAGATGATCTTCTTGATCTGAAGCCCGGCAAAATAGTTTTTTTCTACGGCCATTCGGTTAGAAGAATTAAGAGTGTAGCCGAAAAGGGAGATGATATAATAGTATATACCGAATATGTAACTCTTAATGAAGCAATTAAAAACGGCACTATCGGATGGGAGAATAAAATAGATTGGTCATCAGATCAGCCGGAAGTTCAGGGCGCATCTTTGCTTATTGGTGATGAACTTTATGCAGCACAGGAAACATCGGAATTTAAAATTCACTACGAAGGAAAAATACAGGGATGGGATATAAGTCTCGATCTTGTTCCGAAGGATAATAAACTAACAATTGATATAACCGGGACAAAGTCAATCGGCGGACAGAAGGTTTGTACAATTTCAGGGAAAGGATTTATTTCCCAGTTTACAAATGAATGTCATTTTAGATTTGCAGATTCAAACCTTGAGAGTTTTGAAATGGTAAATCACGGACTTAATGGAGAGCTTGAATTAAAATTTGCGGCAGTTGGACTCGGGTCTCAAGTTGCACAGCTTGAGATTCCGGCAAAAATAAAAATCCCGACAAGAATTTACGGGATACCGGTTTCATTCAACCTTGGGTGCAACTTAAAAATATTTCCGGAGGTTGGAGAGGGTGCAAGCAGCCAGGCAAGTTATAAAATTACTTATGACAGCGATATGGGTTTTAAGTATGCGAATAATACTGCGGAGGCCACCAGTAAACTTAATTCGCAAAACATGGAAGTAACCGGTGAAACAGTAAGCGCAGGAGCTATTACAACCGGAGTTGGCGTAGGTCTTGAATTTCCACGGATTGAAGTCGCAGTACTTGGCGAGATAATCGTTCCGTATTTTCTTTATAACACGAGTATAGTAACATTTTATGAACCCGGTATTGCAAGTAATCTTCCTCCTTGCCAGGAAGGAAAGATGACAATAAAATGTGTTTCGGGTGTTGATCTTAAATTCTTTGGTGCGAGTTATGCCTTTTCAAAAGATCACTTTGAAAAAGTAAAAAAATGGCAGACAGAGGGTTCACAGTGTGAGGATTGAAATCTCGAATAAATATCAAACATCTTCAGATTCAAAATAATTATGGATTGCCGGCTTTATAAATAATGCTGGGCCGTCACGGCCGATGCCGTGACGAGATAAGTATTACAATGTCACGGTATAATTCCCGATGAGTTGGGACAAGCTGCGACATCCTACGCTATAATTTAAGTGGAACAAAAAAATCCCCTCCGTTTTACCGGAAGGGGATAAATGTAATTTACATTTGTTGATCAGTGCTTACAAACCAAGCACACTGTTTAATTGAGATTCAACATCATTCATAAAATCCTGGTAGCTGGAAGGATGTCTTCTGCTGATGTAGAGAAGAAGCAAACCTGTAACAAGATATTTAAGTTGGCTACGCTTCAGCATGGCTTCATTCATTGAAACAATATTATTTGTAATACAGTAATTCCATTCATCGTTTGTCAGCTTATCGAGGAAAGTGTTTATCATTTCCACGGTCTGCTGTTTGTTCTGCAACTCAGTAACTTTTTCAGTATAAAATAACTCGAATATACCAGGATACTGCACAAAGTATTTAATATAAGACTTTGTAATTGCTTTAATTTTTCCCAGTCCTTGCGGTGAATCTTTTGTTTCGGTGATTATCTATTTCTTCGCATTCTTCCTGGAAATCCTTCACACATTCGAACACAAGATCCTTTACATCTTTAAAGTAATTGTATAGAGTTGCATAAGAATAACCTGCACGATCAGCAATATTCCGTACGCTAACTGTTCGGAGACCTTCACCCTTTAGCAGGTCTTTCGTAGCCTGAATAAAGTAATTTTTAATTCTCTGTTCCTGTATTTGTTTTCTTTCCATTTTAACACCTTTAAATAAATTAACACTGTTAATATAATGAATATTGCTATAAAACAAACAATTCAGAGTATTTGAAGAGATTTAGATCACAACCGGAAGATATGTACCCTAAGAGTTATGTCCCTGGCTGGGAGGAGATAAGAAGTAGAACCACACAAAGCACAATTCCAATTATTGCCTGAAAAACAACTTCCTTCTTAGTTAATATTTTCTTGAACCAGCCAAGCGGCGTCCATTTTAACCAGTGCCATTTTTCAGGTAATTGTTTTTGCAGAAAAATGTAGTAAGTAACATCCTGCATACCAAATATTTTTAAAATTCCTCCGCATAAAGCAGGTACCCATCCGAACAACAAACATAAAATCAGCAGAAGCAACACATCGAACATAAATTGATTTATCCGATAAGCCTTTATTATTTCTTTTTCGGGCATTTTTGTTGATTTGCGAATTAGTGTAAAGTGATAACCGAGAATATCAAAAAGATTGCTAAACAAAAGAAAAAGAAAGGGAACAGCAAAGGGAGTGTAAAAAGATAAAAATATTAGGAGCAGAACAAGCAAAAAGTTCAATCCTGTCAGCTTGTAAGCCAATATGTTTTTTAGAGTTTCCAATTTAATTACGTAAAATTATATAAATATACGACCGATTATAATAAATATTTATCAGATACTGATAGGTATTTGTATTTTAGAAACGAATAAAAATAACTTTAGAGTCAATCGCTTATTAAACCGGAAATTTCTATGAAAAAACTAATTATTCTTTTTTTATTTACCATTTCTATCTTTCCACAGACATCCGTAGATGATATAAAAACATTCACTCTTAAGAATGGAATGAAAATTTTGGTTCTTGAGAATAGCGCAATTCCAAATGCCAATATGTATTTGTTTTACAAAGTCGGTTCGCGTAATGAGCACGTCGGAATTACGGGCATCTCTCATTTCTTTGAGCATATGATGTTCAACGGTGCAGAGAAATACGGACCGAAACAATTCGACCGCACAATGGAAGCAAACGGTGGTGCAAACAACGCATACACTTCCGAGAATATCACTGCATACACAAACTGGTTTCCAAGCTCAGCACTTGAAGTAATATTAGATCTTGAGGCAGATAGAATTGCACATCTTAGTTTTGATTCAGCAATGATTGAAAGCGAACGCGGTGTTATTCTTTCTGAAAGATCAACCGGGTTGGAGAATAATCCAATGGAAGAGCTCTGGCAGGAAATACAGGCAACAGCATTTATGGCTCATCCTTATATGTGGCCGGTGATTGGATGGGAATCGGATATTAAAAACTGGACGAAACAGGATCTTGAAAATTATTTTCATACCTATTATGCACCGAACAATTGCCTTGTTGTTATTTCCGGTGATGTAAAGTTAGATGAAGTTAAAATGCTCGCAGAAAAATATTGGGAACCAATTCCTGCAGCACCAGCACCAAGAAAAGTTCATACAATTGAACCGGAACAAACAGGAGAGAGAAGAGTATTTGTTCAGAGAGAAGTTCCATCACCAAATTTGATGATAACTTATCATGTTCCGCAATCAGGAAGCGAAGATTATTATGCCCTCGATCTGCTTGGTTCCATATTATCGCAGGGAAGATCGTCAAGACTTTATAGTTCGCTTGTTGAAGAAAATCAGCTTGCACTTGAAGTAGGCACATATTACGGTGATGCTTTTGACCCGACTCTTTTTTACTTCTACGGAGTTTGCAATGACGGTGTCAAAGCTTCCGAACTTGAAAAAGCTATTCTTGCCGAAGTAGAAAAAATCAGCGTGGAAGGATTAAGTGAAAACGAGTTGCAGAAAGTTAAAAATCAAAAATTGATGGGTTTCTATAAAACATTGGAAACAATTAATGGTATGTCGAATACAATCGGCACATACGAACTTTTCTTTGGAGATTACAAAAAACTTTTTTCAGCTCCGGATGATTATAAAAAAGTAACGACTGATGATATTAAAAGAGTGGCGGGAGAATATTTTACAAAAGATAACAGAACAGTTGGAATACTGAATACGGAGGAAGAGTTATGAAAACAAGCATAAAATCATTCATCCATATAATCATACTTGTTACTAATTTTAGGCTCGAATGCTTTTGCCCAGTTTAAACTGCCTGAATACGAAACCTTTACTTTAGAAAACGGATTGACGGTTTATTTGATGGAGAAAAAAGACGTTCCATTAATTTCCTTTTCAGCAGTGTTTGATGGGGGAGTGATAAAAGATGGTTCAACTTCAGGCATTGCATCATTCACAGTGGAAGCATTGCGATTTGGAACAAAAAATTACTCAAAGTCACAAATCGATTCTCTGTTCAACTTTTACGGAAGCAATGTCAGTACTTATGCCACCGCTGATTATTCAGGTTTATATACACAGTTCATGAAGGAAAACACTGAGATACTTTTATCCGTAGTTAAAGAAATCATTTTAAGCCCAACCTTTCCGGATGATGAAATTCAAAAAAGAAAGCAAAGATGGATTGCCGAAATAGACCAGGCAAAGGAAAGTCCGAGATCAGTAATTGGCAGTTATTTTAATAAAGACATTTTTGGTGACTTCACCTTATGGAAACCCAGGACGCGGAACTAAAGTCAGGGATCGAAAGCATTTCATTTGAAAAAGTAAAAGAATTTTATCAAACTAACTACAGACCTGAAAGTTCAGCAATAGCTATCGTCGGTGATTTTAATTCAGCCAATATGAAAAAAATTATTGGGAAATATTTTAGTGGATGGAAAAATGAATCACCAGAAAATGATAGTTGATCTAAGAATGATGAATACACCATTCGAAAGTCCTTCAGTTTACCTTATTAACAAAGACAATGCAACCGAAACAACTTTTATGATTGGTGGGTTTGGAATCACAAAGAATAATGCGGATCAAATTCAGCTTGATGTTATTAACACAATTCTCGGCGGAAGATTTACTTCCTGGCTGAATGACGAGCTGAGGGTTAATGCCGGGCTTACGTACGGAGCAAGAAGCAGATTCGCTCAATATAAAAGTTCAGGTACATTTTACATTTTCACATTCACAGCAACGAAGAATACAGAAGCAGCAATTGATCTTGCCTTGAAAACTTATGAGAGGTTATTTGAAAATGGAATTGATGAAGAAACATTATCATCTGCAAAAAATTATGTGAAAGGACAATTTCCTCCTGATTATGAAACTGCAGGAGCTTTAGCTGGCTTCCTCGTGCAGAAATATATTTACGGACTTGATGATTCTATAATTAATAATTTTGAAGATGAAGTAAACGGACTTACAATTGCCAGAGCTAATGAATTGATAATAAAATATTTTCCGAAAGAGAACCTTCAGTTTATAATGATCGGAAAAGCTAATGAGATAAAAGAACAAAGTTTCAAAGTATGGAAAAGTTACTGAGAGAAGTATTGAAGAGGATGGATTTTAGTTATTGTCGAGTAGAGATGTGTCACAACCTCGCCTACCGGCAGGCAGATGCGTCTCTACATTTTATCTGAAATAAAATACGATTCCTACCTGGACTGCCACAAAGTTTAATTGGGTTTCTTTAACAGAATCGTAAAATCTGTTATTAGCATAACGAATGGAATTGCGATCAAGTAAGTATACGTCCGAACTCATTAAATATCTTCCCTTTAAATCAAGATACATTGACCCACCTCCATTATCGTCAGCTCCCAACAAGAATTTAAATCCTCCACCGACACCGTAAGTCCATGCCCAATCATCAACATAAAGGTTGACGGAGGTATAATTCAGAGTAATTAACTCGGTATTTGAGTATATATAACTTCCACCGAAGAGCGTTTCCAGGTAAGGTCTGACTGTACCGCCAGTAGGTGCAACCTGAAGAATTATATTAAGATTGAAAATATTATTTGCCCGGTTGTTTCCCACGTAAGTTTCACAATTACAGGGATCCTCATAAAAATAAAGTCCCTGTCCGATATAAGAGAAACTGACGCCCATACCAATTGGTTTTTCTTTGGAAGGAGAAATGAAGAAAAATTCAAGATTACCACCGTATCCAACTTCATTGTCAAAATTCTGGTAATCGTTAACAGGAATGGCAGTCGTGAAGTAAAAACTCGTAGATGGCTGTGCAATTAAATATGTGGCTGATGATAAAAGTAATAAGCCGATTAGTATTGTAAGATATGATTTCATTTTTTTGTCCTCTGTTTCTGAATCTATAAAGGACAATTTCCTTGCCTGAATTTTGTATTTAAGCAGGTAAAAATTATTATGCGAAAATCACTGATTATTACAGGATGTGAGGGAGATTTGTGATATATATCAACCGAAACGTTTCATCAGGTGTATAATGAATTGTTCAATCGATATTAATAAAATCGACAGTTGGATGTCAGGAAGGATTGTGACCACTCGAATAGACTACTTAGTATAAATTCTGTATTCCCAGGGCTTAAATTTGAAAGATTCCTTTGATACGAAGGATTCCAGTTTACCTGTGAAAAAGTTTTTATATGAACCCTGAAGTGTCTCACCCATAAGTTCAAATTCGAGTGGTTTATCCGAAAGATTAAATATTGCCAGAATTTTATCCCCCTCAGAACTTCTGGTGAATGCAAATATATTTTCTTTGTTAGTGCTTTCAATGAAAACTACTTTTCCACCGCGATCACCATTGTAAAGAGATTTGTTATTCTTTTTTAATTGAAAAAGTTTTGAATAGACATTAAAGAGTTCATATTCCTTCCATTCCACTGTATCTTTATCGAAGAATGAAAGTCGCTTTGTATTACCAGCTTCCTGTCCGGTATAAACAAGTGGCATATCAGGGATGACACAAGTTAAGACAGCAAAGGTTTCAAAGCCTTCTCCCAATCTTTCGAACACAGTTCCGTTCCAGCTGTTCTCATCATGGTTGGAAGTAAACTGCATTCTGAATGCGTTTTCAGAAAAATCTTTTTCATTCTTTTCGAGTTGTTGGATTAAGTCAACAACGGTTTTTTCTTTTTTAGCAATTGCATTCATGATTTTGTGAAGATTCCAATCGTAAGTCATATCAAATGCAAGATGGACTTCAGGAGTATCCCATTCAGCCAGCATAAAAACACTCTTAATCTTTTGTAATTCACTTCTTGCTTCGATCCAGAATTCTATCGGAACCATTCCTGCAACATCGCAGCGGTAGCCATCAATATCACATTCCTTAACCCAGAATTTTAATGCATCAATCATTTCAGCCCACAGTTCTTTATTATCATAATTAAGATCAGCTACGTCTGTCCAATCCGGAACTGGTGTAATTATATTATCAAGTGAATCGGTTGTGTAGAATTCGGGATGATCAATAATCCATTCGTTGTCCCAGGCAGTGTGATTTGCTACCCAATCAATTATTACATACATTCCCATTTTATGAATCATCTTTACTAATGATTTAAATTCTTCCAGAGTGCCAAATTCCGGATTGACTGCTTTATAATCTTTAACCGAGTAATAACTGCCGAGTGTTCCTTTTCTGTTTTTTTCTCCAATTGGGTGAATAGGCATGAGCCACAAGAATATCCGCACCCAGCTTTTTTAATTCTGGTAAATGTTTTTCAAATGCTTTGATGTTGCCCTCTTCGTGTGTATTGCCTTATGTTCACTTCGTATATTGCTTTGTTGTAACTCCATTCAGGCGGGCTAAACTTCTGAGCTGAAATCGTTCCTGAAAGAATCAGTAGAAAAGTTATAAAGCTTTTAAGATGAAGATATTTTGTTAGCATAAGAATTTGGTTGTGTGTTTATCTTGAATTGCTCGGCAAAAAAGAACAAAAGAAAGGTCAGACGTAATTAAACTAAAGCTTTATCCATTTGGGATTATGAGTTTCAAAAGTTTTTTCATCAGCACTGATTTTCTTTGAAGATGTTATTGATGCAGTAATTTCTCTTTTCTTCTTTATGAGTTCCTGTTCCTGCCGGATTTTATCTTTAATACTTGCATATTTATCAATTACAAGCTTATTCTTCTTGATTTCTTCTTCAAGCCGTGTTTTTATGGAGGCTAATTTATTTATTGAAACCCGGTGATCTTCGTGTTCAATTTTTATTTTGTTTATTGAATTTCGTAACTCAGAAAGTTCGCCTGTTGAATGTCTGATGTTTTGATTAAGTGCATTCAACCTGTTTTTATTATCGGCTATTTCTTTATCAAGTAAAGATTTTGTACTGATTAAATTGCCAGAATATTTATCTGTATTGCTTAATAATTCTTTCAAAGCATTTTCATATTCAAGAAGTTTCTTTTGAGAATTCTCGCTGTTAACAACTTGCTGACCGGTATGTTTTATATCTTCTGAACTAAAACCGCTGTCTTCTAGCATCATTCTTTGATCAGCTATTAAATGGGTTAGATCCTCAAACAGTTTTAACCTCTCATGTCTTACAAATAAAACATTCTCCGTTTGTTGTAGTGCGGACTGCTTTTCCCGGAACTCTTTTTCTTTTTGAGTGAGGACCTTCTCAAGATTTGCTTTCTTTTTAGACATATCGTTTATCATTGAGCTGTAATATTGAATCACACCAGTAAATCTTTTTGCCGATTGCCCGGTTCCTTTTTCAATATCATTTTTAAGCTGTGCAAGAATAGTAGTAGTTTCTCTTAATTCTCTAAGAACATCTTCGAGGTCAACCTTTTGAATTGTTTTTTCATTTATCTGCTCTTCGACTTCTTCTTTTATTGTCATCTTTTCTGAAATATCTTTACTTAGTTTATCAAACTCATCTTCAAGTATGGTCAAACTGTAATCAAGATCAGTTAGTCTTATTGTTTCAACTGCAATTGATTCATTTAGTTCTGCAAGTTTTTCCTTGCCAGATTCTAATTCTTCTAGCAATTGCTCATTGTCCGATTGAAGTTCGTTGTGTAATTCTGTTTTGGCTTTGAGTTCTTCAGTTAATGAAGTTAGTATTGCTTCCTGTGCTTCGATTTTAATTTCGAGTTCTAACAGACGTTCCTTCTTCGAAGATTCTGTCTGAGATAATTCATTAAATGAATCATTTACTTCAGCTTTACTACTTGCTAATAATTTTTTCTCTTCAATCTGCCGATCAAGTTCATCAAGTTGTTTCCTTCTGACTGTTAAGCTTTTCTGTAAGTTCTCTTTCCTGATTGCTTAGCTTAGCTATTCTGGCTTGAATTTCGTCAGCATCTTGTTCTGCAAAAGCTATATTAAAATTTTTATTCTGCTCTTGGGAAACGGATCTTTGTTTTTGCGTTAGGCTGCTGAATTCTTCCTTCTTTTTCTCAATTTCAGCATTTAGTCTATCCAGAACTTTTTTGCCATCGGTAATCTTATTATTAATCTCCTCAAATTTTATCTTGGTCTTAAACGTTTCTAATGCAATATCATTCTTTCTTTTTTCAGCCACTTCAATTTCATTTGAGAGGTGGAGTTTGGATTTTGCTGAGTTATCATTTTTAGCTTCTACAGTTTGATTGGGAATATCTAGGGCGTTACTCAGCGAAAGAACCTGGTTATGCTCGGTTAGTTTGATTTCTCTTAATTGTTTTATTTCAAGGGAAATTTTATTTAACTCGTTGATAAGTTTTGTTTTATCTCTGTCGAGGGCTTCTAATTTTTGTGCGGTCTGATCTTTTTTTGTAGCAATTTCAGCATACTCTATACGGGCTTTTTTAACCAACTCGTCATAACGTTTAAGATGGTTTTCCTTTTCTGATAAACCATCGATACGCTTTCTTAGATCTTCATTCTCGATTTGAAGTTCTTTGAACTTTTTGCTATTTAGTAATGACATTTGGCGCCCTCTCGTCCTTACTTAATGGATTTCTTTTTGCAGAAATACCACAATACCGGACCGATGAAAATGAAATGTTATTTGGTATGAAGACCATATAAATAAATAAGTTCAAGCATTATTATAAAGCTAATTACTTATTTTATTATAATCAATAAATCTTTAAAAACGCTCTCGGAAAAAATTACATCTCTGGCCCTAACCACCTACATTTTCAGAAGTGAATTTAATCTTTTTAATAATGCTTAGTTAAAGTTTTCCTTCTTTGTACATCTTCCTCAACTTGATTTTTTGAAGCTGGCGCTCAATAATTAAATCCGCCAATGTGGCTGGTATTGAGTCTCTGTTCTTACCTGAAAATAACTGGCTTAATTTCTTTTCACTTATATCTATCTTGTAAAGAATATTAACCAGCATATCAAACTTATTATCTAATAAAAACTTGAGTTTTTCGGTCAGATATTTTCTGAACTCTTCCAATGATACTAGATCTGCTGATGGAATGAGCGAATTGTTATCGCCGATTAAAAAATCTTTTTCGACAAACTTTGTAACTTCAGCTACTTGTAGTTTCTCTTCATCCATATAGAATAATAATACGAGAATAATTAATTAGCATCTCTAGAAAATTTATTATGCAGATTAATAATGATTCTATATGCACCAAAAGCAATAAAAGGAGCAACAAAAACATCAATGCTGTAATGAACATGTTGCAACAGAACAGCCGTTCCAACAGTTAGCGTGAATAATAAAAAGATATATTTCATTATTTTATTTTCTGCAAGAAGAAATAACAAAAACAAAGTTCCTGTGTGTCCTGAAAAAAATAAATCTTTAGTGAGAATTTCACCTTGGCCAAAAAGCTGAACAAACGGATCATCAAGTAAAAGTGATGTTTCCGGAGCTTCAAAAGGTGTAAGATACATTGCAATTGTTCTGAATATTACCATTAATCCATAAGCCTGAAAGGCTTTCAATAATCTATCTGGTTTATTAATTGTTGTTATGATAAATAGAAATAAGGACAAATAAATTAATGTGAAGGTAAGCCAGGTTAGGTCAACAGGATTATAAGCCTTTAAAATCGGATCGCTCAGAACCACTCCTTCTCTTTGCTCAATGAAATTAAGGAACTGTGAGAAAGAAATCAAAACGACAATTAGAACTATCATAGTTATGATAAATTCAGTTAAGCTTTTTTTGTCTTTTAAAAAAGATTTCCAGGTTATCATATGATAATTAACATTGTGTGAAAAATTTTAACTAAACTTACTCAAAAAATAAGGAAGCATTTGCAGCCAGGTTGACCATTCATGTTTGATATCGTGTCCCCATAAATCCAGCCAGTGGTTAACGCCTTTTGAATGTAATATGTCAGATAATCTTCTCGATGCACTCGGATCTTCATAATCCCCCTGTCCGGAAGCAATGATAATTTTTCCTTTTCTCATTTTTTCCAGCATGTCATTGTCTTCCCAGTGCGGAAGATAATCAACAGGTGAGTTGAAATAGACATTATCGTCGTAGTAACCGTTGCTGTATGTTTTAAGATCATAGCTGCCGCTCATTGCAATGGTTCCTGAAAAAATATCAGGCCGATGGAAAAAATTATTTGCGGCGTGCAATGCACCAAGTGATGCGCCGGTAGTAATTATCGGGACAAGACCTTTGCTGTGGTTATGAATGAAAGGAACAACTTCCTCAACAACATATCTGTTATATTGCTGATGACGTAATGCTTTATCGGCCGGATGCATATTGTTATTCAACCAGCTTTCCATGTTTATGCTGTTAATAGAATAAGCTTTTATTTTTCCTTCACCAAGAAACCCGCCGATACTATCAATCAATTTAAATCTCTCATATTCTAAAAAATCTGCTGCTGCTGTTGGGAACATTAAGTAGGGCAAAGCCGTAATGTCCGTAAACTACGATTTCCATTTCTTTGTTAAGATTGGGGCTGTACCAGCGGTGTATTTCTCTGCTCAAACGTTCTCCGGTTTGTGTTTAATTTTATAAAAGGCAGGTTGAAACTAAAGAAACGAGTTAAATTTTGAAAATATAAAATTAGATTTGAACAATTATATCTAGAAAATTATTATTACTTTCCACCGTATTCAACTCCTTTTATGATTGCATATTTAAGAGTGAATCCTCCGCTTCTCAAAAAAACGACACTATAAAATCCAATTCCTTTAACTATTTGGTATCCTGGTAAGTCATTTGCCACAAGCATGGTTCTAAATTGCGTAACTTTTCTCATCTCACTAAATATTTCTTGCTCTTCAATCCTAGAGCAATGAGAAAAGTAACTCTCATAAGGATCCATAAAAATATTACTTGTAAATCCTTGGTCTTGTTTTAGCCGGCAAGCTATCAATTATCATTTCCTTTTGTTCTTAAGGAAAATATCTGTAAACCAATGTATTATAATCATCCACTCTTTCGTACTCTGTACTCTGTATATTGTGAAGAGAAACTTTTATACTCAAGAATCCGATAAGTTTGTCCCGAAATCAATGTGTCTGAAATTACTTCAAGTGAAAAATTAGGTAAATTCATAGTCCAATATTCCCAGTAATTTCCAATATCTAAAGGATAGTAATCAAGGTACTCACTGAAATTAACCAAAGACAAATTAGCAGTTGCAGTATCTTTATCCATTATAGTAACAAAAGTCGAATCGTTATCGTAACCCTCTTGATATGCATATACAACATAATCCCCGGGTGTGATATCATTTAGAGAAAAACTTCCATCAATGTTTGTTAAAATTTCTTTTGTATTTGGATTAGTAGTTACGGTTGCGTAGTAAATTGGTGTGTTAGTATTTGCTTCTTGAACAAATCCCTTGATCGTTCCTTTTGCAGCAGGAACTATTGGATTCGGTTCCGGTTCAATTGCACAAGAGACAAGTATGAATAATAAAAAGGATGCGGTGAAAAATTTTATAAAAATCATTTTCTCTTCTCCCGGTTACTTTTTTAAAGTAAAATGATCATAACAAGTTGCTTTTCAAAACATAATAACCACTTAACTCAAAATCAACAATATTTATTTGCCGAATCTTATAATACTTACAATTCTTTCACCAATCCCGAATACTTCTTCTCAACCTTGAAGCCGAATTTGTAGAAATATTCAGGTCTGAAGAATCCAGTTGTAACATAACTGATATGCTCACTTTTCAATCGTTTAAGAAATTCGCTCATCAAACTTTCACTTATTCCTGTCCTTCTATAACGAGTGGACACAACTATTTTTTCCATGTGCACAGTATGTTCGTCAATCATTTCATAAAACAAACCGCCGATAATAAATCCTCGTTCAGAAAGTGCAACAAGAAATCTGTGTTCCGGTCTGAAGTTGACAATCAGATTGGAATCCAAAAACAAAGAGTGAAGTCTTGATATTTCCTTTGGAGAAATCGGACTTCGTATCATGAATGGGTTACCCTCTTCATCGGTATGTTGAACCACCAGATTAGATGGTTCCCCTCCAAAGCTTTCTGCACGTAATAAGGCTGCGGTATCTTTTGGTTTCAGGTGAGGATAATTTAATCTCGTGAGAAAGAATGTTTCTTCTTCTGTTAGATTCGGCAGAGAAAGAAGCTCAGAATAAAGTTGCTGGGATCTCTCGACTCCAATTTCTCCTGAACGTAATCTTTTATTTATATCACTTAAGGCATTTTTAATTGTTTCCGATGAATCAACGAAAGCTGTATTCAAAAAGAATTTAGGCCTGGTTGTGATATATTCTTTTTCAAACTCAAACAACTGATATGTCTCGTATAATTCATAAAGCATTTGAGCCTGTGCATTTCTATCTGAATCTGGATTCAACGCTCTCCAGCGATGAAATCTTTTAATTGCAAAGAAAAGATTTTTAGGGATGAACCCATCATTCGTCACACTCTTTACAAACTCTTCTGCTCTAAAAAGAATCTCATCTTTATTTTCAATTTGTTTATCTAATTTTACTTCATCAATGAATTCTTTTATCAGGTTCGATTCCATTTTCTTCACCTTCACATTCTGTTACCCCGGAAAAAATATAATTCCAGATCGACTTCTTATCCAGGAAGGAATATTTCTCAAGAGTTTCTTTTACGAAAAGATTGTGAAAGTTAAGTAAGAATTTTTTTGGTGAGGTTGAATTTATCCTTTTCGAAACTGAGTAAAGCAAAGTTCCTGTTTGATAATCATGAGTCGGAACTGTAATGTTTTCAGGATAAGGATTAGCAAGTTGAATTTTATTGCTGGTAACTGCCCAGAAATTCATATATGCAGCGGAAGTATTCCATACAAAGTGAGGCCAAAGTTCATGTAATCGTTGTTTGGCTTCGGCTTCGTTTTTTTTGCTTTCTTTTTCAAGGAATCGGGCAACGCTGTCCCTTGGAACAAAAGCTTCAGTCCACAACTCATATTCTTCCCAATATCCTCCGAAATTCGGAAGAAGTCTTTCTCCTTTTTTGTCCATCCCCCCTAATATGAGCCATTTAATTTCTTCTTTTACTTTGGCAGGAGGAAGATTTCTGTTTAGATGAATAGTTAAATCGAATGCACCCTGGAATCTTGTCTGAACTGTAATTCTGTAAATTGATTTATCTGATCTCGATTCAAGCATACTTACCCAAATTCCTCCAGGTAAAATATCATCAAGTCGTATTAGAAAACCTTTGGAAAACATGAACACTGCTTCTTTTAAAGCTTCAGTTTTGATAATAGCGTTTTTTAATCTTTGTCTGTCCTCCGGATCGGTTTCTTCTTCAAATGAAATCACATCTTCCCAACTATATTCTTCACCTGTTTCCAGATCAACGGCTATCTTCTGATTGGCTCCGAGCCATTCTCTAAATCCTACTATCAATGCATCAAGACTGGAATCAGCAAACTTTTTAAGTCCTGAATGTTCTTCAAGAGCCGAGATGTGCATTAAATATCTTCTTATTCTTCTGAACAACTGTGGATGAGTGACACCATAAGCAGTTATCAACTCAAAGTAATGAACAAAATTTGTTTTTTCTATAAGCTCATTTTTATCTAACTGCTCAATTTCATTTGTGATGAACTTTTCTATGTGGTCTAATCTCAGCTCACCTTTAGAATTGACTGCTATGTGATGTGCAAGTTCAGAATTAAGTAGAAATTTATCTTCACTAAAAAATGAAGAAAGTAGCTCGCCAAATTTTCTTTCGTCCGTTCCCTTGATAATTGATGCAAATTGTTTCCGTTTGATATCGATGCTGGTTATCGTTGATGGTCTTGATAAAATATTGAAAGCCAAACGGTAGTGAATATTCTTTGGATCATCCAGTATCTTGTTGAAATATTCCAGCGATATGCTTGAGACGTTTGTATCATCAGATAAAAATATCATATATGCCAGATGAATTCCTTGAAGAGAATATTCTGATGATGATGAAATCTTACTAAATTGATTGACATTGTTTTCTATTGGCGTTATTTTATCCGCAACCGAGTGAAACCTGATATGCGAAGATTCCCTTATTTGCCTGTGCCACTGAACAATTGAATCTCCAGTGAATGCAGTCAACTCATTGTTGCCAATCCATAATAATGGGTCAATCAGAATCAACTGGAAATCAATGAAACGTGAGTTTATGAAATAATTAAAACTGCCTATTCTGAATACATTTTTTTCTTCTGTTTTTGTTAGTGTTAGCAAAAGATCAAGTTTCGGAATTGCGATACTTTTTTCATCTGCGACTACATCTCTTCCAAGACAGCCTATCTCTCTTAAAAACCAGTTTGGAATTTTTATTTCTGTGGTTCCAACATAAACGCTCGTTTCATTTTTTACATACATCGAATCAATCATATTTAAGAAATTTTTCTCGATGACTTTTCGTTTGTAAGTATGCTTTGGTGTTAATTCTCCATGCTCGTCGTCAAATGCTCTATCAATTAACCTGAAATCGAGGATGCGCTCAAAAGGTGCCAGAAATTTATTTACAGTTACAATTAGTGAAGAAAAATATTCCTGTTTCTGCTTTTCATCCATATTGAAGAGAATAGAATTATGATCATCATAATTTGGATGGATGAGTATTGTATTGAATGGTCTGTGATCACCAACCAGAAAAACCTGTTTAATATTTTCAAAGTCTCTGAACAGATTTTCTATTTTCTGCGGTGCAACGGTTTCACCTTTTATGTTCTTATAAATTTCTTTTTTCCTGTCGATGATCTGAATGAAACCATCTTCATCCATTTTCATAATATCACCGGTTGGAAGCCATCCATCTTCCGTAAACGTTTCTGAATTTTCTGTGTCGTAGTAACCGAGCATTACGTAAGGACCCCTAACAAGAATTTCACCATCTTCACCAAGTTTAATTTCAATACCAGGTAAAGCTTTGCCGAGCGAGTTTGGTTTGTATTGCTTCCACGGAGTCATTGTTATTCCACCGGTTGCTTCTGTCATCCCGAAACCGCTCATCAACTCAACGCCGTATTTCTGAAAGAACTGGAAAATATCAGGCGGAAGATATCCTGCAGCAGACAATCCCCATTTCAATTCACCGCCGGTTGCTTTGTCCAATTCATTTTTTATTTTTTGATGCTCTTCTACTTCAATATCAACTTTGCTAGTAACATATTCATAAATTTGCATCCATTTTTTTGGAATGCTGATAAAGACAGTTGGCTTTACAAGCTGCATATTTGATATCATCGCTTCAACAGATGGGTTTTCGAGGAAACAATATTCTGCTGCCCAGAAAACACAACCAGTCATTTCAAGGTATCTTCCAAACGTATGATAAAGCGGAAGGAAAGAAATGAAACGATCCTCGTCTCCGATTTCAGGAATTGCCATAGCACGGCAGAATCTTTTATAAACAATATTCATTTGCGAGAACATTATTCCTTTTGGTTCGCCAGTTGTTCCCGAAGTGTACATTATCGTAGCGAGTTCATTAATTCCAATTTCGAATTCTGCCTGTGTTTCTTTTCCCGAATTTATAAACTCATTAAAACTAATTACCCAATCCTCGCTGGAATTGCCTTCAACAAGAATTACAGTTTTAAGTTCGGGCAATTCGTTCTTTAATGTTTTTATTTTTGAAAGTTGCTTTTCATTGTGAGCAATAAGAATAGATGCTTTGCTTTGCCGGAGTATAAAACTGATATGCTCTGTAACAGCGTTTCCGGGAATCATTACATTTACAATTCCACCAGTCAGGCAAGCTAGGTCGAGCAAAGCCATTTCCAAACAGTTTTCCAGTAGGAATGCAACCTTTTCATCCTTCTTAACTAAAGAATGAAAAGCGTTACGGTAACTCTTAACCAGACTGGCAGATTTCTCCCAGCTATACTCAGTAACTGTATTTCCATTTATTAATTTGAATAGAGGTTTCTTACTATAATCTCTTAATCTCTGGTTAAAAAGAATCAGCGTGTTGTAATTACTTTTCAGAATTAAGTCCTGAATAAGTATTTCCCACTTTTTCTCCTCGTATATTCTTCTTAAGAGAGAAGAAAAGCGGAAAAGATTTAAATATTCGTGAGTAAGCTTTTCTAACTTTTCATTTTTTGTAAGCTGACCATTAAGAAAGCTGCCAAAGGAGAAATAAACTTCTATGTCTATTTCACCCATAAACTGTTTTGCAAATGACGGCTGAGCAGCAGCTATAAAAATTCTATGCAGAGCTTCAGCTTCATCGCTGCGTAGACTTCTTTTTTCCAGTGGAATTTGCCTTAATGTTTCAGCAAATCTGTCAAGTTGCTCGCTAATATCTTTCTCGCCGAAGGGTGCTATTCCCGAAATAAACTTTTCTGCGATTGAAAATATATTATCCAAGAATTCCTTCCCTCTGAGATCGGGATGTTTCTTTTTCTTCCATAACCTTTGAACTTAAATGTGTGAAATGCTGCTGTTAAAATATGAATTTGTAGTGAATACTTTTGAAGATATTTAACGATTGCATGGTTAGATCTTTGAAAACAGGGAAACTATTGATGCTCGATGAAATCAAAACTAATTTCCATTAAAATATTGCCTTTGTAAAGCATAAGGTAAATAACTCTTTTTACTTGTAAGAATATCAATACACAAAAGAAAATCAGCTAAAATTTCAAATCAAAACCCTACTTTTCTTTGCATAATATTTGATAATCTGACTTCTTTAACATGTAAAAACACAGGGTAGAATCAAGATGCAAAAATTAATATTATTCGCCATTTTGTTCGCGATAAATGCAAACTTTGTAATAAGTCAGCAGGCACCACCAATTTCAACAGCACCACGATATTTTATCGACATTCAGACAGGATACGCAGACTACTTTTCTATCAGCGCATCGGGAGCTATTGCGGACTTCACATATGATTTGCCTCTTGCAATAAAATTTGGAATCAGTTACAATATAAATAATGCCGGCGATCCATTGGCTGCAAGAAAAATATTCATTAATGATAATACTAATGGAGACCCTACTAAGTCTGGACACAGTATTAACTTAAGATTAGATTTTGCTTATCCGGTTAATTTGTTCCCGGTCAGAAGAACTTATCTCTATGCTGGACCGCGACTTTCCTTTTATACTGCAACTTTCGAGTTCGTTGGAGGCAATGAGTTTTTTGATATTCAAACAACTCAATTTGGTTTAGGAGCCGGATTGGAAGCACATCTTGGTATGAGCCAGAACTTAAGTTTTATTATTTCTGGCGGGGTAGATTATTTCTTCGATAGTGAAATTGGAGGACATGATACTTTTTATAATCCTGATGGTACCGATATAAGCGGCAGACTTGATTACACATATGATGACGCCGATCAAGCAATCGGTCAGCCTGACCTTGTTGTAAGATTGATGTTCGGTTTAAGCTTTGGCTTGTAGAGTCATTTAATTAAAAGTTGACACGGTACGACCGTGTCGTCCAGGAATTTAATAGCTGTCACGAGAATGCCAAGACAGCTAAATATGCAGATTAAACTTTTTCTTTTACAACCGACTTCGCTTTTGAAGTTAAATAATAGATTGCCGGTATTACAAACAACGTTAATATTGTTGAAACAATCAATCCGCCGATTGCAACGATACCCAAAGGCATTCGCATTTCTTTTCCTGCATCACCAATTCCCAATGCAAGAGGAAGCATACCGAGAATAATTGCTATCGAAGCCATTATCTGCGGCTTCAGTTTGGTTGGTGCAGCTTCCATCAAAGCATCTTTTGGCGTGTAGCCCTTTTCTCTTCGGAGTTGGTTTGTGTAATCAAGAATAAGTATTGCGTTGTTCACCACAATTCCTATCAACATAATTATTGCCATCAAAGACGTAATGCCGAAAGCTGTGTTTGTTATATACAAAGCAAGAATAACACCGAGCAGTCCCAGCATAACAGTGATCATAATCATAACAGGCTGCCAGAAGCTTTCAAGTATTGCAGAGAGCAGCATATAAGTTAAAAGTACTGCTAGTAAAAATGCGAAGATCATATCCTGGATCATATCGTTCATCATTTTTACGTTTCCGCCCCATTTGAAGGAATAACCCGGTGGAAGATCAATTTCACTGAATCTTTTTTCAATTTCACTTGTAACATTTCCTAAAGGAAAACCGGGAGCGGCAGCACCGGTGAACATTATCGTTGTGAATTTATCGCGATGCAAAATTTTTGTGAATCCGGTTGTGAACTCAACATCAGCAAGCTGAGTTAAACGGAACGAACCATACTTAGATGCAACAGAAATGTTACCTGCTTTTTCAGGTGAGTTTACAGATTCATCATCAAGTGTAACGGTAATATCATATTCATCACCAGCTTCACGATACTTTGCTGATTGAATACCTTCGATACCTGCACGGAGTGTAAACGCAAGATCGGTTATTGTTAATCCGACTTCTGTCAACTTTTCTCGCTTCGGATAAATAGTTATTTCGGGTTTACCTGCGCGCGAGCTGTTATCAAAGTTTATCAGTCCCGGAATATCTTTGAATTTTGCAACTGCTTCATCTTTTAATTTTTCAAGTTCATCCAGATCCTGACCAAGTAGGAAGAACTGGATGGGTGCTTCCTGCCCGCCCATTCGTGAACCAACATCAACTTTAATTTTTGCATTTGGAATGTCTGCAAGATCGGCAGTTAAAACAGAAATTAAATCGAGCAAACCAAGGTCACGGTCTTTTGCATCTGAAAGCTGCACATCGATACTTGCCATATTTGTTCCAACATCGAGATCGCTGAGCTTTCCAAGATTAGTGAGAACGTGTTTTACTTCTTCATGATTTTTTACTCTTTCTTCAATTGATCGAACCGTTTTCGAAGTTTCTTCAAGATTGTATCCGGATGGGAGTTCAACAGATATTTGAATTTTCCCATCATCTGTTTGAGGGATGAATTCAAAACCAAGTTTTGGTCCAAACGTCATCATCACAAAAATGAAAAGTAAAAATGAAACGGTTACAATCAGAACACTCCTAAGTTTAGAATGAAGAACATAGCCCAGCATCTTCTTGTATAGTTCAGTCTGCCGTGCTTCAAACTTGTTGAACCAGGCTGAAAGCTTTCCTGTTGTGTGTTTTTTTGAAAGAATCAAAGAAGAAAGCAAAGGTGTTAGAGTAAACGACATTATTAATGAAAATATTGTAGCGAACACAGCAGCAAGTGCAAGTTCTCTCAACCATAAACCAACAAGCGATGACATATTTGCAATTGGGAGGAACACAACAATATTGGTCAGTGTTGAAGCGAGCACTGCAACTCCGACCTCTGATGTTCCTTTGTAGGCTGCCTGTTTGATTGACTCACCCATATTTTTGTATCGGAAAATATTTTCCAGAACGACGATAGAGTTTGCAACGAGTACTCCAACAGAAACAGAAAGTCCCATCAAAGTCATCATATTAAGTGTTAATCCAAAAGCCTGTAGTAAAAGAAATGTAGAAATAATTGATGTAGGCATTGATAAAGCAACGACCAATGTAGAGCGCCAGTCGTGAAGGAAGAAAAATAAGACGAGTGCTGTGAACAGGACTCCAAGATAAATGTTGCTCATTGTATCATCAAAACTGCTCTGAACGAAATCGGATGCATCATTTACTATCTCAAGTTTGGTTCCTTCCGGCAATGCACTTTGAATTTCCGGAAGTGAGCTTCTAATTGCATCGGCAACTTTAACAACGTTTCCGTCGGTACTTTTTATTATTCCCATGCGCACAACGTTTTCATTTCTGAAGTCTTCTTCAACGTTAAAAAAAGTTGCGCGTTGTCTTATATCTTTTCCGGAATCTTTTACATCAGCAAGCTGTCTTATTTTTTTAGGACCGTAAGCCGTTGGAATTTCAATCTCGCTGATACTTTCCGGATCCTGAAATTGTCCTACTAATCTTACAGTATATTCCTGGTCGTCAATCTGGAAGTATCCACCGGGAATATCCATATTTGCTGCCTGAAGTATTTGTGTTAACTGCGGCAGTGAAATATTATTTTCATAAACAACTCTGTTATCGAGCACAACACGGATTTCTCTTTCCTGCCCTCCTGTAATCTGAACATTCGCAACACCATTAATTTGAGAGAACCTGTCTTTCAAAGTTTTATCTGCAATTTCAAAAAGTTTGCGCGGACCGAGGTTGCCGCTTAAAACAACGTCAACAACAGGGAATAATCTTATATCAATTTTCTGAACAACTGGTTTTTCTGCATCTTCGGGTAAATCATTAATTATTTCATCAACTTTATCTTTCGTTTCCTGGTTTGCAACATTTACATCTTTACCAAGCTGGAACTCAATAATAATAATTGAAGCGCCGTCAAGTGAATACGATTCAATTCTCTCAATCTGACTAATAGTTGAAATTGCGTCTTCAATTCTTTTAGTTATCAGGGTTTCAATTTCTTTTGGACCTGCACCAGGATAAATCGTTTGAACTGTAACGTACGGAATCTCAACATCAGGCTGCAGGTTCAGGTTTAAACTGAAATACGCGATCCCTCCGAAGATTAAAAATATTAGTATCCCTACAGTTGTTAAAACGGGACGATTAATAGATACTTTAGCGAGAAACATATTTTATTCCTTATTAAATCACTTTTATTTTTGCGCCATCAGTCAACTGAGAGCCGCCGTTAACTACGAGTTTATCGCCAACCTGCAAACCGCCTGAAATTTCATAGTTAACACCGCTTTCCTGTCCGTTAGTTATATATCTTTTTTCAGCGACACCATCTTTATCAACAAATACATATTGTCCACCACCATCACTCATTACAATATTGCGGGGGATGATTATTGCTTTAGGATTTTTATAAATCAAAACTTTTATTTCAACAGTTACTCCGCTTTTTATTTCTCTTTTTGAATTATCAAATTCAACTTCTGCATAGAAAGCCTGTTTAGCAGGATCGAGGGCGAGAGACTTTTCAACTACTGTTCCCGTATAAGTCTTTCCTCCAAAAACCATTTCAGTAGTGAGACCTTTTTTAATTTGATTTATTTCTTTTTCTGTAATCCAGATTTTTACTCTCATTTTTTGAAGCTGTGCAACTGTAAATAATGGAGCATCCTTGTTTACGTTATCACCAACATTAACTTTAATATCCACAATCGTCCCACTGAAAGGAGCCTCAATAAAAGTTAGTTGCTTAGCATTTTCATAATTTCTTTTATTTACCAGATACTGTGATTCAACGTTTTCAAAATTTACCTGTGAAGTTTCTCCTGCTTTAAGAAGAGCATTTGTTCTTTCATACATTCTTTTTGAATTTTCATAAGTAACTTTAGCCGTCTCATACATTGAACCGGGTTCATCAACCGGGAATTCAACAACCACCTGGTTTGCTTCTACATAATCACCAACTTTGTAATTAATTTGCACAATCCTTCCGCCGAATGGCGCACCTTTAGTGGCTTCTTTTATACCGGCAAGTTTACCAAAATAGTTTTGATATTTTTCGAATGGTTTGAATTCAATTGTTTCAACCTGAACAGGGATTCCGTTCTGCTCCTGGATCTGAGCCATACTTTTTGCCGGTTCTTCATCTCCTCCGCATCCATTTAACGTAGCAAATAAAACCAACGGAAGAATTAGAAACGATTTTAGGTTTTTAATTTTTAATTGCATTTTGATTTATTCTCCTGTTAACTTCTTTTAATTTTCATCTTTTTTGAATTGAGTAAAATAATCCGGATTAGTTCTGCCAAGCAGTTGATCAAGTTCATATTTCGTTACAAGGTAGGAATGAATTGCCTGAACCCTGTTAAGTCGTGCATTCCTTAGTTCCTGATCTGCATTTCTAATTTCAAGCTGACTGCCCGTACCTTCCTCGTAGCGAATCTCAGCGATATCATAAGCTCTTTGTGCAATCTCTACTGTTCTTTCCTGAACATCAACAAGCGACTTAACACGAATCAACTCTTGCACTTTAGCTTTTACTTCCAGAGTTGTGTAATCTTTTAATTGTAGTAATTGTTCTTCGGTTTGCTTGAAAGTGATGGTTGATTGCTCAACTTTATTTTTTGTCCGGTTACCTTCCCACAAATTAATAGATAAATTAAGTCCGATTGTAGAATAAGAATAGTTTTGATAATCCCATGCATCGGATGAACCGGCATAAGTGTAGTTTGCAAACCCAGCGAGAGTTGGCCAGTATCTTGAAACATCAATTTGAATGAAAGCCTCATCAACTTGTTTTTTTAATTCAAGACTTTGAATATTGAAATTTGATTTAATTGCTTCCTCGATAAGTTCGTTTTCATTAACCAATTCAATCGGTTCTAGTACAATATCACCGGAAACATCAACATCTGCTGACTGCTCAATTCCAATTGCTATTTTAAATCCGTCTTTTGCTGTTTTCAAAACATTCTCCATTCGTAAAACAACAGGTCTTACATTTTCCACCTGGACTTCTGCCTGAAGCATATCAAATTCAGCAACCATTCCCTGATCATACAATGCTTTTACGTTGTTAAAGTTTTCCTGTGCATTTACATAACTTGAGTTGGTAATATCGAGGACCGCTTTTGCAAGCAGTACTCCGTAAAAAGCTTTTTGAACATCGAGAACAGTTTTGGAGACAGTATTCCTCAATTCTGCAACAGACAGATCATAGTAAGTTTGCGAAGCACCAATTCCTTCAAACACCGTAGAGCTGAAAATAATTTGTGTCAGCGTAAGAGAAGCATCATAATTATTTGTTTGTGCGAAGGATTGAAGCTGGCTTTCAACCGGCACATACTTGCTGTCATCCCTCGGTATAATTCCTTCGTCAAATAGAATGGAATAAGTAGCGTTTGTCAACAATGCTTCAAAATCAGGGAAAGATGTTTTAGGTTTCTCCAGAAAGTGAGAAAAGTTTGCTGCTGCATCTATCGTTGGCATTGCGTAGCCGTAAGCCTCGTTCACTGCTGCTTCTGATTTATTTGTGTTCAGAACAGATATCGCTATATCCCGGTTGTTTGAAAGAGCAGTGCTTATAGCTTCGTCCAGTGTATAGATTTTTGTCTGAGAAAAATTCAGGTTAGGAATCAGCAGTATTGAAACATAAAATTATTAATAAATTCTTTTTCATTAATAGCTCACATTTGATTTAAATTATATGAACACAAGCTGGTTGAGTTGATAAAAATAGTCGCAGGGATCATTGGTTGAAAAAAATAAATTGATAAAAGTAAAGTTAGTTATTCCTGAAGAAATAAATCAGTCAAATTATTAGTTGTATTACAAAATCATAATTATTCGTGAAGTAATATTAAGCGCTATGTAAATCTTAAAATTTGATTAGTATCACATAAAGAAATAAAATCTGGTCTATCAAAACTTGTTATAATATTATGTCAATCTTAAAATGGTACCGATTAAAGAAGAGCGGGCATAAGTGACAAGTTAAATAAGACAATTCAAAACACAGTTTCATCGAATCAATAGGTTCAGATTTTTAACGACATTTTATACTACGACGACACAAATAATTGTCGTTAAAATTTAGACAGGTAAGAAGTGCCTGCAACAGTTAAATAATTACAATCTAACAACTTAGATATTCTTTCCCGAATCCAGTGATTGCGATTTAACAACTATTATTTTGTGGCATATTATTTACATATGTTTTATCAACTTCCGAAGAAAATTTTAATAAACTGAGCGAGGCATTAAGTGAAAAGTGGAAACAATTTTAATAAAATAAGTGTTTGGGATGAAGATGCTGCCCGGCACATTCTGGCAAGAACGCTCTTCGGCTATACCAAGCAGGATATTGAGTTTGCCCTTTCCCATACACTGGATAATTTTGTTGACAATTACATGCTTGCAGATCAACCAGAGCCCCCTCAGCCTGGCTACTGGGTGAATGATCCAACTAATGAAAACAATACCGAGCGAACAAGAGAACTCATGTATTGGTGGTATAATCTTATGCTCACTCAGGGTTACTCTCTTCGAGAGAGAATGGTGTTGTTCTGGCATAACCACTATGTAAGCGAAGTTTCAAAAGTTGGACTTGCCCAAAGAATGTACTGGCAGAATAAATTGTTTCGTGATTTTGCAATGGGTAACATAATTGATTTAACTAAGGCGGTTACACTGGATCCGGCAATGCTTATTTATCTCGATGGTACCAGAAATAGAAAAGGTTCACCGAATGAAAATTATGCACGGGAATTGCTTGAACTTTTTACACTTGGAATTGGCAACTACACTGAACAGGATATTCAGGAGGGCGCAAGAGCATTAACAGGATGGCGAGTTGATGGAATAACTCCTTATTTTACCGAAAGCCGGTTTGATGAAGGAACAAAAACATTTTTAGGTCAGACAGGCGAATTCAATCATAATGATGTTGTAGATATAATTTTTACCCAACCTGCATCTGCCACATACTTTTGCAGAGAGTTGTATCGTGAGTTTATGCATGTTGCAATTGATGAACCAAGCATAGAAACTATGGCACAGATTCTTCGTGAGAATAATTATGAGCTTAAACCAGTGCTTTCAACATTGCTAAAATCTGTAATGTTTCATACTGATGAGGTTAGAGGAGCTAAAATAAAAAATCCGATTGAATTGCTTATTGGGTCAATGCGTCAATTTAATGTTGAATCTCCTGATTACGTTTATATGCGGCAGGTTGCTGCACAGATAAAACAGGAATTATTCGCCCCTCCAAATGTTAGCGGTTGGGATGGTGATAAAGTTTGGATTAACACAACAACACTACCAGCGAGAAATGTTTTTACAGATGCAGTGGTTAATGGTAAAAAGCCTAACGGTAGCAACTTAACATTTCAAATAGACCTTGTTGAGTATGCAAGAACTTTCCCCAGTTCTGAAGATGCCGTACAGCTTATCGATGACATTTCAAAAATTTTCCTTCAATTTCCGTTAAGTGAAAACCGTAGAGAATATTTACTTAATACTTTACTTGACGGTGCTGAAGTATATGACTGGTCCACAAGCGACCCGCTGGCAGAAGACAGACTTAAACTGTTCTTCAAAGCGTTAATGAGATTATCAGAATATCAACTTTCATAATCAGGAAGATAATTATGGACAGAAGATCATTTTTACGAAATTTAGGAATGCTTGCCGGAGCCGGCTCAGTTTCAATGGCTTTGGGGAATATTCCGTTAAGAGCATTTTCAAGATCCTTCCTGAATATTCAGGCAGTAAATGGAAAAGTAGTTGTCCTTCTTCAATTGAGCGGAGGCAATGACGGACTGAATACCATCATACCGATGGAAGATAGTTTGTATTATAATGCACGTCCATCGCTTGGTATTAAAAAGGAAGATGCAATCCAACTGAATTATCTTACAGGAATGCACCCATCATTGCAGCCGTTAAAAGGTTTGTATGATGATGGAATGGTGGCAGTTGTGCAAAATGTTGGTTATGAAAGTCCTAACAGATCACATTTCCGATCAACAGATATTTGGCTGAGTGCTTCTGATTCGAATGTTGTTATTGATGATGGTTGGGTTGGAAGATATCTCGCAAAAGTATTACCCGATCACAATCCAATTAATCCAGAACATCCATTAGCAATTCAGATTGGATCAACACAATCATCTTTACTTGAATGCACTTGCCAGGGAACTATGGGAATTTCATTTGAAAGCCCGAACCAGTTTTATCAGTTGATTAATGGAAGTACTGCAGATAACGATCCTCCTCCAAATACAATTGCCGGAAATCAATTAAAATATATTAAAGAAGTTGCTGCTCTATCAATACGTTACGCAGAAATTATAAAAGAGAAAGCTGATCTGGTTGAAAACATAGCAACTTATCCCAACACTCGTTTAGGAAGACAGCTTGCAATCGTTGCAGAATTAATTGCGGGCGGACTTGAAACACCAGTCTACCTAACTTCTAGCGGAGGGTTTGATACTCATGCAAACCAGGCTGGAAATCACGCTAATCTTCTTTCAGGAGTTGCACAGGCTATCGAAGCATTCCAGACTGATTTAAGACTGCTGGGAATTGCAGATAAAGTTGTGCTTATGACATTCTCCGAATTTGGAAGACGTGTTATTCAAAATGGAAGCGGAGGTACTGACCACGGAACTGCAGCACCATTGTTTGTCATTGGAAGAAATGTGTACGGAGGTGTTTATGGTGCTAATCCGGATCTTTCTGATCTAGATAACAACGGAGATTTAAAATACAAATATGATTTCAGACAGCTTTATGCAACTCTTTTAACTCAGCAATTAGGAATGCCGCTAAATAGAATGTCAGATGTGCTTCAAAAAGATTTTGAAACTTTACCGCTTATTTCAGAAAATGCTGGTACATTGAATGGGCCAACAGCTTTTCAGCTTGAACAGAATTACCCCAATCCGTTTAATCCATCGACAACGATCAGCTATTTCCTTAGAATTCCTCAGGCAGTAAAACTGGAAGTGTTTTCAACAGCTGGTGATATTGTCACAACTCTTGTAAATGAATACCAGGATGTTGGAAATTATAATGTTCAGTTTGATGGAAGCAAGTATTCAAGCGGAGTATATTTTGCGCGACTTGATTCAGGTGCTTATCGTAAGACAATTAAGATGATTTTAGTAAAGTAATGCTGAGAAAAATTCATTTAAAAATAAAATGCCATCCTAATCAGGATGGCATTTTTGTTCTTACTTAAAGCCTTTTTCACCTTTCCCTCCTTTTATTTTATGATTGTTAATTTTTTGGTTAATGAATGAGTTTCTGTTTGCAATTTATAAAGATATATTCCCGATGAGAGTTTATCGGATGAAAAAGTAATAGAATGATTTCCTCGAGGATACAAACCGTTAGCGATAGTTTGAATTTTCTCACCAAGCACATTATAAAGGTCAATATTAATTTTACTTTCTTTGGGCAATTGAAATGGAATTGTCGTTGATGAGTTATATGGATTGGGAAAGTTTTGATAAAGAATTAACTCTTCAGGAAATGTTATTTGATATTCATCATCGATATTGGTGATAACTTCCCCCAATATTCCATTTTTACTTACTTTGAAAGCTCTAAAAGTAAAATCAAATTGATGCCAGCCCAAGCCTATTGCACCTCCATCACCGTCCGTTATTGCGTGTAGCTCAGAATACAGACCTGTATAAATAGACACATCGTTTGAATTCCATAGCATATTATTTAATGTATCTTTTCTTTGACCGAAGACTCCATCCTCAGCTCTGTAATCCTGCCAAATCAATAGGTATGTTGCCGAATCAGAAGCTAAAATATTTCCAAACAACGCATCTACAGGAAAATTACTAATGGGTAAATTCCCCTGATTAAAAAGTTTTGTACCATCTGATCTTAATACTTGATATTGTGCAACTAGCTGTATTCCATTTTTATAACCCCACCAAAAGTAGAAATAGTAACCATTTATTTCTCGAACGTAAATTGGACTGTTTATATAAAGACTATCAGCAATTTCAACATAAGGTCCCTGCCAAAGATTAGTGCCAAGTGAGTCTTTTCTTTGTACTGCAAGCCTTCTGTTGTTTATACTACCTACCTTTCCGCTTAATACTATCCCACCTTCAGGATCTGGTACTATATTACCTAGTATTACACTATCCCTTCTTACTATTTCTCCATTCTCTCTTACCCTGTATATGTATTCTCCTGTTTCTGCATAGTAACTTCCATCTGCTGCCCGAATAATTTTTGGTTCCGTACCTGAGTAGTTACTTATACCAAGTACTTTTCCACTATCACTCCATAAACGTTCACCACTTTTATTTATCCTGTTTACATAGAATACTGAGCTTATCGTTTTCCACGTAACTACACATCCTCCACTTCCATCACTTACTATTTGCTGTAATCCCTGATTTATTTCTTCCAGTGTTACTCTTACGCCTGTCTGTCCCCACAAAAAATTACCATTACTATCAACTCTCTGTACTCTGATATTTGCATACCAACTGGGAAGATTCTCAAGCCTGTCCTCGTAGCTAACAATCACTCCACCTTCACCATCTTCTGTTATTTCTGCTTTTGATTGTCCGGAAAGTTCACCGAGTATTCGTTTCAATGTTCCCCAGGGTTTGTAGCCGTACTTGTTCAATCTTTCAACAGCTAGTTTACGCGGATAAGATAGACTCTCGTAATCATAAGTAACATAACATCCACCTGTACTATCGCTGCAAATGTTCGGGTCTAACCCGTAGCCAACGATTAAATTGTTGTTAGGATCGGTGGACCATTGGGGGAATATATTAATACTGAAGGAAATTAAAATCGAAATTGCTAATATAATATTATTCATTTGCACTTTCCTTTACTTACAGGAATCTATCCTAAGTAAATTTTTCAATTCTGCTCTAATCAATCTAACAAAAAACGAGCGGCAAGCAAATTATCATTTTGTAAAGTTCAATTGCCGATTATCAATTAACATATCGGGTGGGGAAAATTTATTGAGCAAAAGCCAAAAATGCCATCCCACAAAAATGAGATGGCATTTTTAATTGAAACTTGCAGAACAGATTAATAGTCTGTTCTACATTTAGCTTGAGGTTCTATTTCTTTATTCCTGCCATTTCTTCCATCATAGCAGTTGTAATTGATTTTGGTCTCTCGATCGGGTAACCGAGCGCACGGTCCCAAATGATGTTAGCCACAACACCCAATGCTCTTCCAATTCCGAAAAGCACAGTGTAGAATTCATACTCGGTTAAACCATAATACCACTGTATAACACCGGATTGTGCATCAACATTTGGCCAGGGGTTTTTTGCTTTACCCTGTTCCAGTAAAATTGGTGGGGTAACTTTAAAAATCAAATCAACATATTTAAATAAAGGATCATCAGGTAAATGCTTTAAGCAGAATTCTCTTTGTGCCATGTAACGTGGGTCGGTTTTTCTTAAAACCGCATGCCCAAATCCTGGAATTACCTGTCCACCACTTAGAGTATCCCAAACAAATTTTTTCATTTCTTCTTCAGTAGGAACTTTACCCCCCATCTTTTCATAAACACCTTGTGTCCATCTTAAAACTTGTTCGTTTGCAAGTCCGTGAAGTGGTCCTGCCAAACCATTTATCATACCAGATATTGAATAGTAGATATCTGATAGTGCGCTTGCAACAAGATGCCCGGTGTGTGCACTTACGTTTCCACTTTCGTGATCACTATGGAGAATGAAATACATTCTTGAAACTTCATCATATGGTTTTTTAATTCCCATCATATGAGCAAAGTTACCTCCCATATCCATATTTGGATCGGATTTTATGATATCACCTTTTTTATACTTCAGCCTGTAAATAAATGCAGCTATGGTTGGAAGTTTTGCTAGAAGGTTTAATCCATCTTCATAAGTTGCTGCCCAGTATTCCATTTTGTTTAAACCGGCATTGTATTCTTTAACAAATACCGATTCACGTTGCATTGCTACAATAGCTGCAGAAAACATTGCCATTGGGTGGGAATCCGGCGGAAGTTGTCTTAGTACATTAAATACGTACTCCGGCACTTCTGCTCTCTTTTTGAATTCCTCTGCAACTTCTTTAGCATCTTTTTCGGTTGGAACGTCGCCAGTGAGAAGTAAATAGAAAAATCCTTCAACATAAGGCATCTCACTGCCAGGAACTTTTGGAAGTTTTTCCATTACTTCAGGAATTGTAAATCCTCTGAAACGAATTCCTTCAAATGGATCAAGATAAGAGATGTCGGTTGTTAAACTTTTGACTCCTCTTGCACCGCCGATGACTTGTGCAATTGTTACTTCACCAACTTTTACATCGCCGTGTTCTTTTAACAGCTTTGTAGTACGAGGTCGCCATTCCTCAATTTTTTTTCCTAGTTTTTCTTTTAATGCTGACATTTTTTACTCCAGTGATTTTAGTTATAATTCAATGAATAATGAATTTATTTGATTGGTTATAGTTTTTCTAATCGATCGAAATCTTGGGTCGACTGACTTCAGAAACAAAAATATGCGAGATTTAATTGTAAGAGGTTTCAAAAACACCCCTTCTTTGAAAAAATTATTAATTACTTAGTTCAATATATCAATAGTTAGTGCCATTAATCAAATATTATCTCCTTGAAATTCTCTGCAGCATAAACTTTCTTCCCCGGATGTTGCTTAAGTATTGTTGCTCCCATCCAATCAATAGCCTCCTTATCTCCATGAACAAGGATAACAGTATTGGGTTTTAATTTATTAACAAGTGATACTAATTCTTCCCGTTTTGAATGAGCAGAGAATCTGAAATTTTTTACTTCACATTTAACTTCAATTTTCCTGTCCTTTTTAGTGAGTTGGATTTTATCCCCCTTTCTAGCGCTTTCAATGATACTTCCCGGGGTCGATGGATCCATATACCCAACAGTAAAAATCGCAGAATCTTTATTGTGCAGCCATCTCTTCGCGAGCATAAAAGAGTAAGTAGACTCCACCATCATCCCGCTTGAGGCAAGAATAATTGATGGAATTTTAAAAAGATCATCAAAGTCTTTCAGTTCATTCAATCCCTTCTGAGGAATCTCGTAAAGTAAAAGTTCTTTTTGATTCAGGTTCACAACGTAACGGTTATAATCATAAACCCTGTTTATTTTATTTCCGATTCCGCCAGTATAAATATCAACTCTTGTAATTTTATTTCTTTGCATTTGCAGCCAGATAGTAGCGAGCATTTCCTGAAGTTTTCCTAAAGCAAAAACAGGAATAAGTACATGAGCCTCCGTTATTGATTACTTTATTAATCGATGATGAAAATCTATCGACTTCTTTTTCCCATTCATTTATAATTGATGAATCTGTGGTGCCGTAGGTTGTTTCAGTTATCAGGATGTCAATCTTTTCTGACGGCAGATCTGCACCTGGGAGAAGAGTTTGAGACGACAGGTTTATATCACCTGTGAAGAATATTCTTTTATCACTAAATGTTAAAAGAATTCCTGCTGAACCAATAATATGTCCTGCATTTAAAAACTCTGCTTCAACCTTTGCGCTGCTGTTTAAAGAATCGAGAGTGAATTTTTCGTTGTATGATTTATAGTTGATTGATTTTATCAGAAGATCAACCTCATCTCGTGAATAGATTTCAAATTCACTTTCATCAACCTGTCTTTTCAGAATTGAAATTGCATTGTGGAGAGTTAACTCAGCAACGGCTCGTGTTTGTGGAGTAGTAATTATTTTCAGGTGAGGAAATTTTTTTATCAGAAAAGGAAGTGCATTCAAATGATCCTGGTGAGCATGTGAAATTAAAACATAATCAGTTGGTTTATCTTCAAGCAAATCAAATTTTGGAAGTGAATCTAATCCTGTTTTCTGAGGATGCATCCCGCAATCGAGAATGATTCCGATGCCATTAATATTCAGGTAGTAGCAGTTTGCCCCGATTTCACCTGCACCACCGAGGGGAAGAAATTGAATCATTGACAAATTAAATATTTATTTGCATATCAAATTAAAGTGGCTAAATATATTCTTTAACTTTCAGTAATCTCCTCTGCCCCATGAGTAAGAGTTTTTAACTTCCTAAAAAAGACTAGTAATAGCAAACCGAACAATATGCAAAAGATAAAGATTCCTGTAAACACTTCTAGCTCGCCTGCATGAGTTGCGAGCTCACCAACAAGTCCTGCAACTTTATTACCCAATCCAGTTGCCGCAAAATAAACGCCCATCATAATAGATGCGTATTTCATTGGGGCTAGTTTAGTTATAAATGAAAGCGCAACAGGTGATATTGATAACTCACCAATAACCTGAAGCAGGTATGAAAGAATTAACCAGATAAGCATTGCCTTTGCACCACTCTGAGATTCGATTGCAGCGCCTGTCATCATCAGGAAACCTGTGCCCATGACCATTGTGCCAATCGCCATTTTAAACAAAGACGAAGATTCTTTCCCTTTTTGCTGACGTTTGCTCCAAAAGCTTGCAACTATGGTTCCGAATATTATTACAAAGATGGCAGGAACTGATTGGAATAAACTTGCAGGAATTTCAAAACCCAATACTTCACGGTTGATTTTGTCGTGAGTGTAAATATTCATCAGCCCACCAGCTTGCTCGTAAGCGGCCCAAAAAACAATAACGATTAAAAATGAAATGAGAAGAACAATTACCCTGTCTTTTTCGATTTTGGTTAAGGGCTTATTTGTTTTGGTTCCTTCTAATTTAGGAGCGGGAATATAATTACCTACATCCTTTAAATGCTTTTGTCCCCACAAATAAACTACTTGCCCGATTAACATTCCGATACCGGCCAGACCAAATCCATAATGCCATCCATAAACCTCACCGATATAACCAACGAGCAAGGGTGCAGTAGCTGCACCAATATTAATCCCGATATAAAAAATTGTAAATCCACTGTCGCGTCTTGGATCGCCCTGCTTATACAATCCGCCAACCATAGTAGATATATTTGGCTTAAGACATCCAACTCCTGAAATAATTAAGATTAAGCCGGTGTAAAAACTAACCATACTATTAAATGCTAAAGTTAATTGACCTGCTGCAATTAACATCCCGCCAAGAAAAACAGTTTTTTTCTGACCTAACCATTTATCGGCGATTATACCGCCGGGAATGGACATCACATAGACAAGCATTGTGTACCAACCGTAAAGCACAAGTGCCTCAGCACTTGTCCAACCGAGACCGGGATTATCACCCAATGTCTCACGTGTTAAATACAGTACAAGAATTGCACGCATCCCGTAGAAGCTGAAGCGTTCCCACATTTCTGTGAAGAACAAGATCGATAATCCTTTTGGATGATGTTGTTTCATTTAATCTCAGTTTTTTATTTAAAATATGGTAATTGTTGGCGGAAATAAAAAACCCCGATAACAAAAGTTATCGGGGAATAAAAAATTATCGTGGGATATAAATTATTTCAATAGTAAGTCATCTTCTTAGTATCAACAAAAGAACCTGCTTGAATTCTGTAGAAGTATACACCACTTGGTAATCCAGATGCACTGAAAATCAACACGATAAATACCAGTAGTTTGTTCTTCATTTACTAATGTAGCAACTTCATTTCCGAGAATATCATAAACCTTTAACTGAACAAATGATGCTTCAGGAATACTGTATTTAATATTAGTTGAAGGATTAAATGGGTTGGGGTAATTCTGGCTTAATTCAAAATCAACAGGATTATTCTGATCTTCATTAACACTAACTGGATCCCCACCACCATCGGTAGTTTTTATAACAATGCTGTTATTTCCTACGGCAAAGTGTATGCTGTTTGTTGCTGCTAAAGCACTGTATAGTGTTTCAGTTGTGGGAGTAGATTGTAAAACCAATCCGCCCCTGCATTTGTAGATTTAATAATTGTGCCGTTGTTGCCGCATGCAATCAACCAATTGGAATTTTGCCCGCTGCTGCTTATTGAATACAAATCTTCTGAAGTTGGAATCATTACGGGTGCCAGCTATCACCAGCATCATTTGATACAAGCAGAGTTCCATTTGAGCCCACTGCAAAATTTATCCCTGTCGGTCCAAAACCATAACCTAAGATATTTTCAGATGTCCCACTAATTGAAGCGAGTCCAATTTACTCCGCGTCAGTAGTTTTATATATTACTCCGTTATTACCACCAACGAGAGCGTGTAATGATGTTCCTGAAGTTGGTCCAATTCCCGCATTTAAATCTTCACTTGTTGGTACCAGGCGAGATGCCCAATTCATTCCCAAATCAGTGCTAAAATAGCATGTCCCGTCTCTCCAATAATATAAGGAGTTCCGCTTCCTCTGGCGAATATATCATTGAAGTTTGCTGTAGTTGGTGGGCTTCGCAACATCAGCTATTGCCAGCATCTGAAGTTAATATTACGGTTCCAGCATTACCCGTTGCCCAGAATTGGTTGCTTGTTGGCTGGTAAAGTCCTTTAAAATTTGCTTAACCCCGCTATTTGAACTTACCCAGGTATCGCCCGTATCTGTGGTTTTTAAGATTGTTCCATTGTTTCCAACTACCCATTGAACTCCAAACGCAGATGTTATTTCATTTAATGTTTCTGTTGTAACTCCCGGAATTATATACCATCCTGTCTGAGCGACCCCAGTGGAATAAATTATGACGGTAAATAAGACTAAAATCAGACGTGCAAATTTCACTATAGCCTCCTGTGGTATTGTGATCGAATATTGATTTTAAATATTTCTGATTCACGATGATCATTTAATCAATATCATCTTTTTAGTTCAATAAATCTCCAGCGTGAAGTGTATAGAAATAAATTCCGCTTGTTAAACCTTCTGCATTCCAATAATATTTATAATTACCTGAGCTCAATTCTTTTGTAACCAGTGTTTCAACCTCCTGACCCAGTGAGTTATATACTTTTAAAGTTACGAAAGATGCTTCGGGAATTGAAAAATTAATCGTTGTGGTGGGATTGAAAGGGTTTGGAAAATTTTGCAATAAGGAATATTCTTCTGGAACAGCCTCTTCTTCAATATTTATACCTTGAATAATTTCAGTATAAACCCAAGTTTGATTTGTTAATGCGGGTCCTGTTGTAATTCCGCCTGCAATTGCCACCCTAAATACAAATCTTCGGGAGTTTTTGGAGGAGACATAAAGTTAACCCCGCCATAAACCGCCATCTGGCTGTAGGGTAAATTAGGTTCAATATCATAAGTATTTGTGCTTATTTTATATCCATAAGCATTCGCAGATCGGACTAAATCCTGTTGTTGTACTGCCACCTCCGGAATATATTTCATCTTCGGAAACTGCGTAACTGTATTGAGCATAAACAGCAAGAGGATAATAAGTCTTTAATGACCAGTTTATCGATGCTCTGTCTGTTACATCGATGTTGCCTTTAAGAGTAAAGTTCCAATTCTCTGTTGTACTTTTTAACCCGGCCTGAACATATAAAGAATTGCCAACAAGTGAGTGACCAAACGATGCTGTGCCTTCCGGCATTGGTGTTGCTTCTCTGAATGCACATAGTATTAGTATTGTAGAGAACAACGTGATGACGCCATAAATCATCAGTAATTACATTATCTTGTATTCCACCGATAATATAAATTAGCGAATCTTCGAAGCCTTCTGCTCCTGCAAAAAACAATGGGTCCGGCAGGTCTGGAAGCTGAGTCCAGGTATTTGTGTTTATATCATATTCATAAAAACTTGCGACAGCAGGGGAAGGAAAAGGAGCATTGAAACCACCCATTGTATAGATTCTATCTTCTAAAATCGCAGATGCGTTTGTTCTCAACGGTTCGGGTAGTGATGCTATATATTCCCACGTATCTGTAACTAAATTATATTTTAAGCAGGTTGCTGTTGGTACTCCCCCTCCAGTGGTATCACCTCCTAAAACATATAACCATGAAGTATCATTGCGAGTATACATCACCGATCCGCCATAATAGCGAGGGAATGGCATATTCGCTCCCTGGGCCCAATTACCAATCGATGTCGGTGGATCTGGATTATCATCAGATATTGTGAATCCATCTTTACCGCTCCCAAACATTCTATTAACATGTAGTAGGAACATTTTGTGCATTTGCTGAAATAAACAACAATAAAACAGCTGATGCGATAGTAATAAAAATATTTAAATCTCGCATAATTTTAGCCTCCTTAGTTTAATTGAATGATTGGTTTATTTTAATAAGCTCATTTTAATTGTTTTTGAATAATTCCCGGCTTTTAATTGAGCGATGTATAATCCACTTGCTAATTCTTCACCGTTAAATTCTGCTCTGTAAGTTCCTGCAGATTGTTCTTCATTTACTAATGTTGCAACTTCATTACCGAGAATATCATATACTTTTAATTGAACAAATGTTGCTTCGGGAATGCTGTATTCAATTTTTGTGGTTGGATTAAATGGGATTAGGGTAATTTTGAGATAGATTATAACTTTTTGGATTTCCTTCAATCTGTTCAACACTGCTTGCAGCGCCAAATGATAAATCATCCACAACTGCAGTAGTGAGAATATTCCTGTATTGTTATAACAGTGATAATAATTGTGCACCAGTCTGGAGTTCCAGACTGTGTATAAGTAATAGGTGCAGAAAATTGTGTCCAATTTCCAGGATTAATAGATGAACTAAAAGTACCACCACCTATTAAAGTCCCTTGTGTTCCACCTGACCACATTAGGACTGTAACACTAAAAATATCTCCTGAATCTGGAGTGAACTCATAAAACCCATTTAATGCTTCATATCTTTGTGTAACCGGAAACCCCATTCCATCAGCACCTGCAGAGAGTGTTGGTAAAAAAGGAAATCCCCCAACTTCTTGTACTCTTAAAGCTGCGGACCACATTCCATTATGCGAATTTAGAGATTGAAATACAGTGGTTGACCCGATGGTGGACTATTTCTCAACCAATCAATCGGGTCTCCGGTTGCACCATCCCAATTTTCAAAGCCAGGATTCGGAATTTCCTGCGCAGATAGAATTAATTGGAATAACAGAACGCATGAAAATGGTAAATAATGATTTTATCACTGTAGCCTCCTTAAAAATAATTTTTTAGTAATTGTGGATTATAAAGGTGAGTAGTTTGCTCACAGGGTAACTTTAATATAGCTAATCATTTCTAACAAGGCAAGTTTTTCTTAAATATAATAGTTACCTGTGTAAATACTTTGATGTAACAGGTAAATTAGATTTTAGTAGGCCAAATATTATCTGACAGTACCTCCTGATTTAATTCGAGATTGAATCAGTGGAAAATTTGTGTTAAAAATAGATATGCCATCCTGCCTGGAGGATGGCATATTTCGGTAGAAAAATTTTATTTAATCAGATTCATTTTAATTGTCTTTAAAAAATTTCCTGTTCTAAGTTGAGCAACATAAAAACCGCTGGCAAGATTATCTGCTAAGAAATCGGCTCGATAAGTTCCTGCAGATTGTTCTTCATTAACAAGTGCTGCAACTTCATTACCAAGAATGTCATATACTTTTAATTGAACATATGAAGCTTCGGGAATGCTGTATTCAATTTTTGTGGATGGGTTAAATGGATTGGGATAGTTTTGTTTTAAACTATATTCAGTTGGAATTTCATTTGAAATTGATTCTACGCTGACAATACTAAGATTTTCATACCAGTTTATTTCACTATCCAGTGCAGAAGCAGAAAGCACATCCATATCTCCATCGCCATCAACATCTCTGGCTAAAACACAAATTGCTTTTACTGCATTTGTTGAAATTATATGAGTTGTAAAGTTTTCATCTACCATCATTTTCATACCAGGCAATTTTATTATCTTCTCTTGATGCTGATAGCACATCAATATCACCATCACCATCAATATCTGCAGCATCAACTGAATAAGCATAATCTGCATCTGTAGTTATAACGTGTGTAGTGAAATTCTCATTTCCATCATTTTCATACCATGCAATTTTATCACCACTTGCAGAAGCAGAAAGAACATCCATATCTCCATCGCCGTCAACATCAATAGCAAAAACCTGTATTGCTAAATTTGCATCTGTTGAGATTACATGCTGTGTAAAATTTTCATCCCCATCATTTTCATACCAGGCAATTTTTGCATCAATAAGTGATGCTGAAAGAACATCGATATCAGTATCTCCATCAACATCTATTGCAAAAACTGATTGAGGACTGTTTACATTTGTGGAGATTGTATGTGAAGTAAAATTCTCATTTCCATCGTTTTCATACCAGAAAAATCTGTCATCAAATGCTGAAGCAGCAAGTACATCTGCATCACCATCTCTATCAATATCAATAGCAAATACTGAGGTACCCTGATTAGCATTTGTAGCAATTATATGGTAAGTAAAATTCTCGTTTCCATCATTTTCCATCCAGGCAACTTCATCATCTCTCATTGATGTTGATAGCACATCCATATCACCATCAGTATCTACATCAAAAGCATAAACTGATCTTGGTCCATCTGCTTCTTCAGAAATCAAAATTTCTGTAAAATTCCCATTCCCGTCATTCTGATACCAATAAATTTTATTAGTTACAAAAAGCGCAGCAACTATATCCAGATCTCCATCACCATCAATATCCTCTGCATATATTTCTTCCGCATTTGGGGCATTCATAGTTATTAAGTGGGAAGTGAATTGAACCTGAGTAAAAATGTATGTTGTTAAATTTAAAGCAATTATCAACAGAATTGAAAAGAATTTCATTTTTTTCTCCTTTAATTATTATGTTAATTTATTTTAATAAAACCTGTCCGCCGTAGTCTTAACGAAGGAGGATCATCTTCTTCGTTTCAACAAAACTGCCTATTTGAACTCTGTAGAAATAAGTTCCGCTCGTTAGATCAGTGCCGGTAAAATCAACACGATAACTCCCAGCCGATTGTTCCTCATTAACAAGCTTCGCAACTTCATTCCCGAGTATGTCATAAATTATCAACTGAACAAACGATGCTTCGGGAATGCTGTATTCAATTTTTGTTGAAGGGTTAAAGGGGTTAGGATAGTTCTGTGATAGTACAAAGCCCCTTGGCACTTCATTTATCTGTTTGTCATTCACAAAAGTCACACCACCATTTGTTGTGTGCAAGATAGAATTATATCCAACAGCCGTTCCATTGTTTGCATCAGTAAAAAAAACATCATACAACAAGTTATTTGTGACACTTGATTGCTGAGTCCAAATGCTCCCTCCGTCTATGGTTCTAAGAATTACACCCCCTATGACCGTTCCGTTATTTGTGTCAGTAAAGTAAACGCTACGTAAATTACTTGTTGTTCCACTAGTTTTTGAAGACCAGTTCATTCCTCCATCTGTTGTAATATAAATTTTACCCTGATTGCCTACACCCATTATGTTGTTTGCATCTAAAATATACACGCCATTCATATTTCCAGGAGTCCCGGTTGCTTGAGATGTCCATGTTGTGCCACCATTTGAAGTACTGAGCACTATGCCTCCCTCACTTACAACTGTAGCGGTGTTAATATCGGTAAACGAAATCTCAATCAAATCTTGTGATGTTCCACTTGATTGGATATTCCAATTGGTTCCCCCATCTGTTGTTTTTAGAATTGTCCCGGCGGTACCAACTACCATCCCATCACTTGCATTAACAAAAGAAACCCCAAACAATTTTTCAGACGTACCACTTACTTGCGAACTCCATAATGATCCCGAATTTGTGGTACTGAGGATTGCACCATTTCTACCAACAACCGTCCCATTATCTGAGTCTATTAAATTGATACCATATAGTTCATCTGTTGATCCGCTTGATTGAAATATCCAGTTAATTCCTCCATTTGTTGTGTGGAGTATTCTGCCACTAGATCCCACAGCCAATCCATAATTAGCATTAGCGAAGCAGACAGCATATAAAAGAAGCGAGTTTGTATTACCACCAGATTGGGTATTCCAGGATATTCCACCATCTATTGTACTCATTATCCTTCCATAATCACCAACCGCCGTACCATTGTTTAAATCTGTAAAAGAAATTCCATAAAAATCTCCGGTATAAAAATCTTCGCCCGCTCCATTTGGTTGGTAGGTCCAGTCAGTTCCACCGTTTGTGGTTCTTACAATTGCTCCATAAGAGCCCACAGCCGTTCCATTATTTAAATCTGTAAAGGAAACATCAAACAAAACTTCGCTAGTTCCACTTGATTGTAATGTCCAGGATATCCCTCCATCTGTGGTTTTGAATATGGAACCATTTGCACCTACAGCTGTTGCATTATCTAAATTCGTAAATGAGACTCCATAAAGATTTTCGGATGTTCCTGATTGTGACACCCAGGTTGTGCCGCCATTCGTCGTTTTTAGAATCGTACCATTTGTTCCCACAATCAATCCGTTATTTATATCACTAAAGGATACGTCATATAACAAATTTGTCGTACCGCTTATTTGTTCAGTCCAGTTTTCTCCGCCATCTGTAGTTTTTATGATTATTCCCTGTTGACCGACAGCACGTTCCATTATTTAAATCTGTAAAAGAAACTCCATATAACCCATAAGTAGTTCCGCTTGGTTGAACAGTCCAAGTTGTACCGCTATTTATGGTACTTAGAATAATACCATTACCTACAACTATTCCATTTTCTTCATCCAAAAAATCAATATCATTTAGATAATTTGTTGTTCCACTAGATTGAATAGCCCAGGTTGTTCCCCCATCTGTTGTCTTAAGAATCGTACCATATTCCCCAACAACAAAGCCAGTCGTTGACGAAACCATTTTTACCTTTGAAAGATCATTTCCTTGTGGTAATGGATATTGCCAAAACCACTGTGCATCTATTTGCATAGTCATTGTAATTAGAAGCGCCACTATAAGTGATATTTTTTTCATGTTTTTCTCCTTTAATTATTATATTAAATTATTATAAACTCTACCCGCCGGTTATTTGCCTTTCCTTCAGATGTTGAATTTTCATTGACCGGCTTGCTTTCACCATATCCTTTTGAATCCAGACGTGAAGCATCAATACCTGATTGAATCAATAAATTTTTTACAGCAGCAGCACGTTCTTCAGAAAGTTTTTGATTGTAAGATTCGTCACCATCGCTATCAGTATGTCCTTCAACACTAAATTTTAATTCCGGATGTTCTATCATCATTTCAACAATTTCATTTATTGTTCCCATTGATTCACTCTTTATAGTTGACTTGTTCACATCAAATAAAATTCCTCGGGTAACAAACTTTCCTTCAGACATTACTCTGTCATATAATTTTTTGCCACCCTCATTAACCCGAATATTTTTTATCGAACTCATTTTTATGTATCGATCATCAAAATGCCCGCCTATGGAAAACATTTTTGGTTGAAATCCAAGATTCGGAATATTTATCAGTCTCTCTTCGTCCATATATAATTTCAGTGATCTTTCATTAAATGAAATAGCAATGTGTTTCCATTTTGGTTTCCAGTTCTTTTTCTCTTCAACGTATGATCTTGTTTTTCCGCCAAACTGCCCCATTTTAACTTCATTCCATCTAATATCAATCGGCAAAACATCTTTTCCATCTATTTTTTTAGCATTGCCTGTTCCTTCAAAAAATCTAACTTTGTAAATATCGGACCTTAGTCCGCCATCTTCAAAGAACACATCAAACTCTATTGTAAAAACTTCGGGAAGGAAATCTTTCTTATCCATTAAAGGAATAATTATGATTGTTATTGCTAAATGAATAACATTGTCTTCACCCAGGGATGCAACTTCAGCGCTCCCACTAAGTAAATCCCACCGGGAAGGAAACTCACCGTTTTCTTCTCTAACAAGATCATCTTCAAAAATTATTTTTTCTCCTGCTACAAAATCATAGTTTGACCAAATTATCATGTTCTGACTTAATTACATTAGTAGTAGTTGTATTTTCAGAAGAGGTTTCGACTTTGGTTTCAGGAGTTTCGTTTGATTCAGTGGTTGTTGATTTTGTTTCTTCAGTGTTCTTATCATTTTCCTTGCCACCGCTTTTAATAGTTTCAGCAGTTTCATCGATAGCATCATCTGTTGCCTTGTTAATTTCTTTGTTCACCTTGTTCGTAACTTTTTTTTCAAGGTCAATATCGAATTGTGCAAAGACACAAACAGTAAAAGTTAAGCTGATAATAAATGTCATAATCAGATTACTCTTTTTCATTTAAATTCCTCCAATACTAATTTTTAATATTTATTTACCAAATAAGTTTTCGAACCCACCCATGTTCATCAGATCCATTTTCTGATATGATGATGGCACTACAAATAAATCATCACTAAGTTCCATAGGGGTAACCTCTTTTACATCATAAACACTTGTACATTTTTTCTTGTGTTATGCTGAGTTACATGCAGTGGGAAATAACCGGCATCAAGAACTTCACTTTGCCAGTCCGGCATATCTTGCTGTGATTCCATAAAGAACATAAAAGCACCAAGCTCTTTTGTCATCCAGGCTTCTCCTTTCATATCCTTTTGGTCGAATAGAAATTTTTCACAGTCATAGCCAAGAATATTTTTTGTTTCACCGGTTTTACTAATGCTACCGCCGGCACCCGCAGTCATAGGCATCATAGAATTCTCCATATACATTTTTTGTTCATCCATAATTACATACATTTTGAATTTTTGACTATCGAATATTACCGAACCTCCCTTTTCGGGCATATCCATCCGGAACCGTTTATCTTTTGCATAATAGTCCATCACTTGTTTGTTGCCTTCCTCCTGCACTTCAAATATTACTTTTCCTTCAAATGCATCCTGTGCAAAAGTTATCCCTGCTAAAAGAAATATTATTAAAGCAAGAACGATGTTAAATTTTTTCATTTAGACCTCCGTGTTAATTTATTATTTGAGTAAAACCTGTCCTCTGATCCGCCACGGCGGATTATCGAAGGAGGATCATTTTTTTCGATTCACTAAAAGAATCTGTGTTCAATCTGTAGAAATAAGTTCCACTTGTTAGTTCGGTGCCACTAAAATCAGCACGATAAATTCCAGCATTTTGTTCTTCGTTCACAAGTGTTGCAACTTCATTACCGAGAACGTCATAAACTTTTAATTGTACAAATGATGCTTCGGGAATACTGTATTCAATATTGGTAGATGGATTGAACGGGTTGGGGTAATTTTGTGCAAGTTGAAAGTTATCTGGTAATTTATCAGAAGTTGAAATCACATCCGTCAAATAGTCTGTTAATGGACGTTCCCACGCACCAATAAAAAGAGTTCCTGCGTACAAAGTTGTACTTGACATTGAAAGTGCATGAATATCAGTGAACGAGTTAGGTAAACCCTCATCACTTTCTTCCCATGATGTTCCATTGTTTGTGGAAACATATATCCCGTATCCTCCAGTACCCGCAATAATATTTACTTGATGTACTGCAATGGAATGTACAGTTTTATCAGACAGAGTTGCTGAACTAATATCCATCCAGCTTGCCCCATTATCACTGGAAAAAAATACTCCGGCACTCGTTCCAGCATAAAGATTATTATTTGAAACTGTGAGTGCATAAATATCATCCTCAGTAAGCCCTGAATTAACTGCCGTCCAGTTCCCGCCGTTATTGGTCGTAAGAAAAACTCCTCCATCTGTTCCGGCAAAAAGATTATTTCCAATGATAGCAAGAGCATAGATCTCGTAATCTGTTAAGCCAATGTATGTCCAATTATCACCGTTATTTGTTGAGAGAAAAACTCCGCCACCCGAAACGCTGTACCGTGCACCCGCATAAATGTTGGACTCAGAAACAGCCAATGTATTAATAAATAAAACTGATATTCCGTTATTAACTTCTACCCAATTTGAACCATAATCAGTTGAACGAAAAATACCTGCAATAGAAGTGCCTGCAAATAAAGTCGAACGTGAAAATGCCAGTGCTTTAATTCCTAACCAGGTTAACCCATTATTTTCCTGCGACCAATTCACACCATTATCAGTAGAACGATATACACCTCCCTGATCAGTTCCTATAAATATTCTTGGTTCATCTACTGCTATAGCGAACACATATCCACCGAATGGACAATTAGTATCTACCCATTGGGCTTTTATATTACTGCTTAGCAGTATGATATAAATTAAAACTGCAATTGAGAGATAAATTGATTTCATTTTGTTTTCCTTTATTTTTATAAAAAGTATCGGATGCTTTATTTATTATTATTTAATTAGAAGCATCTTCTTTGTCTGCACAAATCCATCTGCACGAAGAGTGTAGAAATATATTCCGCTTGAAAGACCACCAGCATTGAAAGTAACTGTGTAAACTCCCTGATCTTTTTCTTCATTTACAAGATTAGCTACTTCATTTCCAAGAATATCGTACACTTTTAATGTTACAACGCTTGCTTGTGGTATCGAATATCGAATTGAAGTTGCCGGGTTAAACGGGTTTGGAAAATTTTGTGCAAGATCATATTTATTCGGAGTTAGTAGTGACCCTTCATCTTTAACACCAGTGGTTTGGTTCTTCACGAATATTGAATCGTCAATTGTACCATCATTTCCTAAATCAATCAGAATTTTTACCGGTTCGTTTTGAAGATTATTCCATACCGGGACAATTTGATGAGCTGAGTTTTGAGCCATTGGAATCGATATATGAGTGAAAATAAACTGACCGTTCGCCGATGCAGATCTAACCTGCAAATCATAATTCATAGCGTCACCATAGTTCTGAAAAAGCAAATTTTTTCGACCTACTTCATGCATTTTAATAGAGTCGTTTAAAGAAAGATTAATATTACTGACAAAGAAGACTTTTTCACCTACTTCATTTTGAACAAGTATTGTTTCCAATTCAATCTTTTTTGATATTTGATCAGGATTTGTAATCCCAACAACGCCGTTATTCAGATTTAAATAATCTTCTTCATCGCTCAGGGACGTTCGTCTGTAATAATTATAAATAGTTGAATCTGTGAAAAAGAAAACATATGATAGTGAATCAGTATAACCATTCATTAGTATTGAGTAATTATCCTCGGGAACTAAATAGCCGATTGGTGGATGGAAACTGGTTGTTTTGGGAATGATTGCAACAGCATCGGAAAAAGTATTATGTACCAAACTGTCCTGGAAGCCAATTTGATTTCCTGAAGAGGATGTGATTGTGATTTCAGCTTGACTGGTATTATAAATTGTAATTGCTCCAGCTCCTCCGCTCAAAGATGATTCAGGATTTAGCATGGAAAGTGGACTGACAATACTGGGTGTTGTAAAAAACTCACTACTTTCCGGTTCTAGATAACATCCCGAACTTCCCGATCCATAATTCAGTCCGGTTACATCAGTCCATTCATTTTTTCCCGAATCGACTTGAATCACCTGCGTAGTGACTCCCGGAGCTCTGCTATCATAAAGGTGTAAATCAAAAACAGAAGAACTTCCTAAACGCTCCATTTTAAATGGAGTAACAGAATGACCACCTGTACCAAATAAGCTGTTATCAAAATAACTAAGAGCACGCCCATCACCATTTTCATTTCTGAACATATTTTTCAATTCATCAAGAAGTTCTCTTGGAGAATCTAATTTATGAGTTAGCATGTATAAAGTATTTTCAATACCAAACTGATGAATAAAATAATGATTTACTACACGTCTGGATACGCTGTCTAAACTAACAGTGAAAAGTTGGCTCTGATTTGATAAGTTTGGAAACTTTGAAATCAATTCTGATTTATGGTAAAAATAAAGTAAACTGGATATAGCAAAACCAAAACAAGAACCTCCCCAATCATTCCTGATTCCCAAAATAAATGCACCCCATTTAGCAGTTGCAATAGGATTGTAGATCAGTGTGTTTTGAACTTGAATATAACATTTATCAACTCCAAACACTTCTACGAAAAGTTCCCAATCAGGGAAATCAGATGAATCCGCGGTGCTGAATGGAGATAACCACCATGGGTAGTCTACACCCGTAAATGGATCTGTGCCTGAATAGTCGAATTGCTGCCACCACGATTCTGGGCCAAACATTTGCTCCTTGGTTGTTAAAATTCCAACCATCCTGATTAGGTTCAAAAAGTTCTAAATTGTTTGACTCCATCTAATCCTGGTTAACTGCCACGGTTTAATAGTAAAATCTATGCTCTCAACCTCATTACTCGTATTCTGAGATTCAACTATTTTAATTTGAGCTTCACGAGTAAGCAATGAACCAGGAACTGCCCAGAAATATCTGCTTGAGTCACCGGGATAACTGTTTACTATGCTCTGAAAAGTTGAACCATTGTCAGTGCTATACTTAATATCAATATTCATTGCACCACCTGAATTCCACTTTATCGTATCAACTTCACCTGCGATGAAAACTGGTTGTTCTCCACCAAACTCTTGTAGTGATTCTTCTGGTTTTATAAGAGTCATTCTAGGAAAATCATCTATATAAAATGTGCTGCCAACATTAGCAAAAGTTTGCCCAGGTGCTGGTGAAATTTGAAATAAAATCTGTATTGCATCAGGAATCGTTACTGTGTCAACATATGTAAAATGCAAAAGTAATTCGTGATAGCCAGGTCCAGTAGAGTTGTTATTAGTAAATCCGCTAACGGCAATTGGAGTTTCTCCACTAAGTAAGAAGGCGTTGGCTACAAAGCCATCACCCCCAACTGATTGAAAATTATAGAAACCTCTTAATGATTCCGGTCTTCCATTGTAGGAGAATGTTGGGTTTGACAAATTGCCGGAAACCAATATTGGAGCGTGAGTGAAACTAGGCCCTTCCAATGGTATCTCTAATACTTCTCCTTTTAATGCTGAAGAACCACCATGCGCAAATGAAGATTGGGTAATTGGAGTAAGCGTTATTTTCGGTTCATTGATATTATTTGTTTGCCAACCAACTGGCTCACCAGATGCCCATTGTTCAAACCCTCCGTTAACAATTTGACCGTTTGCAAAAAACGATATCAGGGTTATGTAAAGCAAGAAAAAAATTATTTTCTTCATAGCACTTCCTTAATTAATTCTGTTAAAAAGTTGGTTCCCTAATAGTGATTTTGAAATCACTTCTATACTCATCCAGTTACTCTTATCTCTCCAATTAATAATCACAACCCAAATTTTGCACCAGCCCATAATTGGAACATTGTTAAAATCACTCATCAAATTAAAAGTGCCGTTGAAATCCAAATAGACATTTGAACCAACCGGTAGTTGATAACCAGCACCTATTACGAATGTAAATTCTGTTGATGTGGCTACTAACTGAACCTCCTCCGTAACCACCGATCTCTGGGATATCAACACTAGCTGAAAAGAAATTTAATCCAAGTTCTCCTATCCCATAAAAACCAACTACCCCTAACGAAGATAATATTTTACACCGAAAAGCAATGGCACAGAACTAAAACTTACTTCATCAACGTCGGTACCGTAAGATATGTATCCAATGTTAGCAACACCGACAAGCTGCGGCATAAAGCCCAACTCAAAAATTGCTGTGGCACCAAAACCTGTATTTGCAGATTCACCAAAATCACCCATTGGAAGGGATACAACTAATCCTCCCCCAAGAGACATTTTATTTTGAGCGTTCAGACTTGTAAAAGAAAAAAGAACAACTATGAGAAGTGAAAGAATGGTTTTCATGAATATTACTCCTTGTTTGATATTGATTAATATGATTTTCATTTACTTGACATTTAGTTCACAAAATCCAGTAATCCAGCGAAAACAAAAGTTATCAGTATCCCAATGGAAATTGATATGATTATTATCAGCCTGGTAACCAGTTTTTCCTTTTTTTGAATTTGCTCGGTACTATTTTCCACGCTGATTTTCTTTTTCAACTGACCTTAAATGAATTTCTGTGAGAAATCGTTAACTGATACAAAGGTAGATTATTGAAAGGCGGGTTGCTGTCTGATTTGTTACAGACATTTTGCTGTTTTGTAACAAAATGCAAAAAGTTTTGAAATTAGGTTCTATTTTTACTTTTTTTGCCTGGATGGATACTCTGATGGAACGCAATTGAATTGCTTTGCAAATGCTCTGGTAAATTGTGCGGGACTTGAAAAACCAATTTCATACGCAACTTGTGTCACTGACAACTTTCCATCAAGCAGTAATTTTGCGGCCCTTTTTAGTTTAATTATCCTTATAAATTCTCCCGGTGCTTGTCCGGTTATTGCCAAAATTTTCCTGTGAAGCTGTGTACGGCTTACGAATAATTCTTTTGCCAATTGCTCTGTGCCGAAATTCGTTTTATCAAGATTATTTTCTATTAACTCTAAAAATTTGTTAAGAAAATCTTGATCAGCTTTATTTAAATTACCCGTTTCAGTTATTGCATCCGGATCTTTATTGTATTTATCCCTTAATCTTTTTCTTTGTTCAAGAAGATTTTTAATTCGGGTAAAGAGTTCTTTTGAATCAAACGGTTTGGTAAGATAATCATCGGCACCAATTTCCAATCCTTCAATTTTACTTTCCGCAGATGCTTTTGCGGTTAAAAGAATAACAGGAATATCGCTTGTCTGCCACTCTGATTTTATTCTTTTGCAAAACTCTATTCCATCCATCGATGGCATCATTACATCGCTGATAATCAAGTCAGGCATATTCTCTGTTGCAGCTATAATCCCTTCTTCACCATTTTCTGCTTCGGAAATTTTATAATTACTTTCAAGCAAACCTGATAAATATTTTCTAACATCTTCAGAATCATCTACAATTAAAATCGAAGGTTTATTATTTGAATCAAGGAAATTGATCTTGTCTTACTTGTCACTTTTTGATTGATGAATTAATTTTTCTCTGTTCAGATTTTTTTCAATTCAATGTTGCTTAAAATTATTCCATCGACTTTCAGTACTTATTTTTTCATCTTCATTTAAATAATTATCCCACATAGGAATTTGAAGTGTAAATTCTGTTCCTTTTCCTTTTTCACTTTCAACTGATATTTTCCATTTGTGCAAATCAACAAACTCTTTAACCAATGCTAAACCTATTCCTGAACCTCCATAGGATCGCTGAGCTGAGTCATCAACCTGGAAAAAGCGATCAAAGATTTTATCAATTTTATCTTTTGGAATACTAACACCGGTATCTGATATTTTTATTTCTGCAAACTGTTTTCCATCATTGAAGTAATTCTTTTACTTTAACTAACAACCGCACCTCCTTGCGGTGTAAATTTAAAAGCATTTGAAAGGAGGTTATTAATAATTTTTTCAAATTTATCTCTGTCTATCCAACAAATTTTAGTATTTGTATCACTTTCAAATTTTATTGAAATATTTTTCTGTTCAGCTAGTGATTCGAATGAAGATAATAAACCTTTCAACATTGTAACTACATTTTCCTGTTTTGCCTTTAAAGGAATAGCTGCTTTTTCCAACTGTGATAATTCAAGTAATTGATCTATAAGCTCTTTTAGTCGATCACTGTTTCTTTCAATCAGATCAATATTTTCAGAATATTTGCCGTTGCTTTTTTCTGTTTTCAATTGTTCAAGCGGTCCTTTGATTAGCATAAGAGGAGTTCGGAATTCATGAGAAAGATTTGCAAAAAACCTTGACTTAACCTCTTCCAGTTCAGTTTTTTTTCTTACTTCAAATTCTCTCAGCTTTAATTCGTTGCGTAGTTTTGCGCGGTTCAACTCAAATCGTCTTATACCAATAAGTCCAAGAAAAATTAAAACAATGTACAACCCGTATGCCCATAAAGTTTTCCACCAGGGTGGATTAATTAAAATACTTAAAGAGGTAACCCGGTCATTCCAGACCACCATCAGCATTTGTAGATTTTACTTTAAATATATATTTACCTGGATCAAGATTAGTGTATGTAACAAACCTTCTCTTTCCACTTTCAATCCAATCTTTATCAAATCCTTCCATCTTATAAGCATATTCAATTGACTGAGAAGAATTATAATCCAGTGCAGCAAACTCAAATGAAAAAACATTCTGATCATGTGGAAAGTATAATTTCATCAATTGTTCGGATACTTTCTTTTAGCGGGGAATTTTCTCCGATCTCTACAGATTTGTTAAATATCTGGAAATCTGTAATGACTACATTCGGTTTATAAGAAGAAAGCTTAATATTTTTCGGATTAAAAATGTTCAGCCCCTTTGTGCTTCCAAATAATATAAGACCATTATCAAGTCTTAAAGCAGATTCAGGATTCATAAGTGTACCATTTATTCCGTCTGCTGTTGAAAAATTCGTAAATGTTTTTTTAGTTACATCGAAGAATGAAATACCAGAACCGGTACCAAGCCAGAGATTTCCGTTTTCATCTTCAATTATGCTGTTCACGGAATTATCAGGCAAACCATCTTTTACAGTATAAAACTGATTTTCAATTTCGATGTCGTATAAATCCGTACTCTCACTATTTTTAACTTCAAATCTATTTAAGCCATCGCTTGTGCCTATCCATAAAACAGTTTCAGAATCACTGAGATATCCTTATGTTTTTTGCCTCACAAATTGAATTTATATTATTGCTGCTTAAGACTATTTTCTTCATTTTGATTTTGTAACCAATGATGAAATATTCCTCCATTTTTATCTTCAAATAAATTTAATCCACCACCTCTAGTTCCAAGCCATATTCTGCCGAATCTATCTTCCTTTATCACCCATACATCATTATGACTTATGCTCTTGGGATTTCCCGGCTCATTTAACCATACTTCTGATTTGCCTGTTCGTGGATTTATTCGTGCAGCACCAACTCCCCAATAACCAACCCAAATATTTTTTTTACTATCTGCAAACAGTGCTTTATTATAAAAAACTGACTGAGTTCGGATTTTAGGATCTTTTAAATCCCAACTAACAATTTTGTTTTCACCATAATTAAACTGCTTTAGTCCTTTGCCGAAAGTTCCAATCCAAATTTCATTTTCATTCATTGATGTAAGTGACCAGATATGGTCATTACTAAACTCAGGTATTTTTTTAATTCCAGGATTAATTTCTATATCATCTAATAAATACAATCCATTTGCTGTCCCAATCCAAATTTTGTTATCATCAAACTTAGAAATTGCTGTTATGTTTTTCTTCTTTAAAACTGAAATAATATTGGAACCATCGTTACCCAAAGCAATTGAATTAAACGAAGTTGATTTAGGAGTACTATAGCTCACGCCGTTTTCTGTAGCAACCCAAAGTACTCCGGTCCGGTCTTTAATTATTTTATTAATTTGATTGCTGCTTACGCTTTGAACATTTAGTTCATCATGCACAAACCTTTTAGTAATACCCAAGTCAAGATTTATCCGAATCAATCCAGAATAAGATCCTACCCATATAATATTTTCATCATTTACAGTTTCTTCTACTACAGAATTAACGCTCTTTCCATATTGTAAATTTTTGGGATTATCAATTTCAATCCTTTCAACATGTAAATTTTTCGAGTCAAATTTTGTCAGATTATTTAAAGTGCATATCCACATGTTATCGGGATAGAGAGTTGACTTTGATATTCCCCATATTAAGTTATTGCTTAAACTTTTTTGATTATCAGGATTATAAAAGAATTTTTCAAATCCATCTTGAGGTGAGTCGGGATTAAATTTATTTAAGCCAATGTGTGTACCGATAAGTATGTTACCATCATTGTCTTCGCTGATATCATGAATATAATTATGACTCAGACTTTTCTCATCATCAGTCGTTGGACTCCAATGATCGATTTTATTTGTTGATGGATCTAATCTGTATAAGCCATCTTTATAGGTGCCAATCCAAATGCTTCCTTTACTGTCTTCATAAATTGCAGTTATACTGTTTTCTTCTGTGAGATCAGATTTAATTTCCCAATGAGTGAATTTTTCAGTTTCAGGATTATACTTATCTAGCACTACCTGCTTTCGTTCCAATCCAGATGTTTCCTTTTCTGTCTTCACACAAAGCCCATATACTGTTATCTGAAATACTATTTGAATTTTCAGGATTGTGACGAAATATTTTAAAACTATAACCATCATAGCGATTTAATCCATCTTCAGTGGCAAACCACATAAATCCAATCTGATCCTGAATGACTGTGTTTACAATGTTATTAGAGAGTCCATTCTCTACAGTGAGATGGTTAAATGTAATTGATTGGGTGAAGTTATTACGAGGAAGTAAACCCTAAAATTAAAATCAGACAAATTATTAAAGAATTCCGATGTGATATTGCCATAATTCAAATATAAGTAAGCATTTGGTTTAAGCAAATAACTATTACCAGTTGTATTCGCTTAACTCAAAATAAAAGGTTTGGAGAGATTGTGAGCTTTGATAAATCTTCTTAGGCTTAATAGAATATTTTATTTTGAATTGCCCAGATTACGTCAGAAATTGTTTCCTGATTTTTTTCGAGCGGGAATTTTAAAAGATAGTGTGGATTAAATCCTTCCATATACTCTTCAATTCTTTCCTTCAGCCAGGAAATTTCTGCTTTCAATTTCCAGTGCTCACCATCTGAGGAATATAGAACAATAAACAACCTGTTCTTTAAATGTTTTCTTTGTTGCTGGGATTGATTTTTATAAAGCCATTTTATTAACTCATCTGTTTTTTTAATTGCTTCATTAATATCGTAAGGAAAATTTTTAGGGAAGATTGATGTTTTGTGATCGAATGTTACACCATCGATTGTAAAATCAACCAGCCTATCTTTTGAATCGAGTGCAGGTTTAACATTTGGGAGTGAACAGAATATTTTTTCCACTGCCTGTGCAGACCAGAAATTGTACCATCGGTTCAGTGAGTAGTTTGCAATGTTCTGATGTTCTTTATCTTTTCTAAAACGACTTTCAATTTCTTTTAAAACTTCCTCAAATAATGAAATTCTGTAAACGAAATTTGTGAGTTTGTCAAATTGATCGTTCTGTTTTCTTCCCCATTTATATGGGTAAGCTAATCTTTTTTTTAATTCCTTTTCAATTTGGATTAGGTCTGATTCCATCGAATATGAAATCAATCAATTTTTTGGAAAATTATTATTTCCTCGTCATCTTCGTACAAGTATAGTTTCAGCTTTTCAACTTTATAATTATTAACCATTCCAAGGGCGATTAAAAAATCTTGTTCAATGCTTTCAGAACAAAACATTTCAGTTGTAACAATATCTGAAAATTCAATTTGATTTCCTTGAACTCCTACTGTGCCATTCATACTATTGCAACCAGTGTTTCCAATGACTTTTTTATCTTTCAAATGAATTTCAATAATTGGACGTTCCTTGCTACTTGAGTTAGGATGATAATCCACCTCCTTTTAAAAATTCTAATGCCCAAATATCATTAACAAGCGGATTTGTTGTTTCACTGCTCGATGTACAGAATGTCATCAGTACAGCAATCAGAGTTATAAATAAAAATTTAATGCCTTTCATTATTCTCTCCTATTTCTGAAATAAGAAAATGTATTCGTGTTTAAAAATATAGAACCCCCCGGCCAGTGCTCTGTAACGCCACAATTCTTTTTGATTTCTCTTTGCGGTAGTTTGATCAAAGTTTTTTACGATGGTTGATTTAAGTTTGAATCCTCTTTTCATCATTACCTGCATAACATAAAATCCCAGTGGTATCCATTCACCGGATTCATATTTGTCACCAATAACCACAGCACAGTACCTTTTTTTATCAAGCACACCATAAGTGTTTTCAGCAACAGCTTCGAACATTTTTAAAAATGATTCCACAGAATCAGCATTTGACAAATCATCCTTCTTATTGCTGAACTTTATAATATCCCAATATGGAGGATGCATAATCATAAATTGGAACGAATTTATTTTGAGTGATTTCAACTCATCCTGAAAATTAATTTTACCGCTATTACCCCTGATAATTTTTGTTGTAACCTTATTAGGATTATTTTCTTTTTTAATAAGCAGATCTGTTGATTTTGCAACCGAGGGATTCAACTCCACACCAATTCCATTTCTTCCAAGACGTCTGCATTCGATAAGAGATGTCCCGCTACCTAGGAAAGGATCGAGAACCCAGTCTCCTTTTTTTGTGAACCTTTTTAAAAGCTGATTTGGAATTTGTGGAATGAAGTTACCCCAATAACCAGCTTTATGAGCACCCGAAGTGTCTCGCTTGTCGAAAATCCAAAGGCTGTCAGTGATTATATCATCGTATTCTTTCCATCGGTTTAAATTAAGGTCATTAACCTTCCCAATCTTTTTTTGTGATAAACTTTTTATCAATCTTTTAATATAGTATTTAGTTCGTTCGATAGTCTGTGTATTCAGAATTTGCTCAAGTTCAACTTCCACTAGCTTCTGCGAATATTCAATTATATCCTTTCCAGTATTAATTAATATTTGCCCATTATTCTCAACCGCTTTGCTGAGTGTTTTGCTTTTTAGATGAGTAATGTCTTTTCTAATCTCGTTAAGGTTTGATTTGTTCAGGCAAGAATTGATGGCGAGTAAAAAGTCATCGTGATTTAAGTCAGGTTTTTTCATTCTAAAAAGAGATGCTAATTAAATGTTTATGTCAACACACATAAAATCATTTTACGATTTGAATTTGCTAATTATTTTTAATAGTAGGTGTATCTTTTATATAGTTTGTAAGCTGATCAATAAAGAATTCCTTTTCATCAATTATTGCTTTTACCACATCGCCAATTGATAAAAATCCAACAAGGTTATTTTTTTCAAATACAGGCAGATGCCTGATTCGCTTATTTATCATTAATGCCATACAATCTTCTACATTCTGCGATATATCAACATACATAACTTTATCGGACATTATTTCACTCACAGTTAATTGCACCGAAGATTTTCCCTGTAGTACAACTTTTCTTGCGTAATCCCTCTCCGACATTATTCCCACAACCTTGCTATCTTTGATGACAAGAACTGCTCCAATTTTCTTATCCGCCATTAATTTTAATGCATCAAAGACTGTTGAGTCAGGCGTTACAGACCAGATTTCTTTTCCCTTATTGTCAATAAGTTCCTTTACGGTTTTCATTTTCGAACCTTTCTGCTTTGAGTAAAAATACTTTGCGTGAGTAAATTATAGCAAATATAAGATTTACATTCGTAATAATAATGTAGAGGGAATATAAATTCTTAATTGTTGGGAATCAATCATTCAGTAAAGATTAACAGGTAAAAAGCTTTCCCGCTTGTTAAAATTTCTTTATTACCATCTCAGCGATTTTTCTTCCAATGCTGATTGAGGCTGTTGCAGCAGGAGATGGGGCATTCAGTACGTGCACCATTCTTTCGGTTTCGACAATCCGAAAATCATCAATCAATTTTCCACCCGGTGCTAAAGCTTGCGCACGTACACCCGCTCCCCCGGGTTCAATATCATCTTTCTGAATTTCCGGCACTAATTTTTGTAATGCTTTTACGAACGCCTTTTTACTGTATGAACGATAAAATTCTTCAAATCCCATCTTGTAATATTTTGAAGCCATTTTCCAAAAGCCTGAATATGAAATCATCTTTGATATATCAGCAAACGAAAAATCTTTTTTTCTATAACCTTCTCTTTTAAATGCAAGCACGGCATTTGGTCCGGCTTCAACTCCGCCTTTCATCATCCTTGTAAAATGAACTCCAAGAAATGGAAACCGCGGATCGGGAACAGGGTAAATTAAGTTATTAACTAAATATTCTTTTTCTTTTTTCAGCTTATAATATTCTCCTCTGAAAGGAACAATCTGCAATCCGGGATTTACTCCGCAAAGTTTTGCAATCCTGTCGCAATACAAACCTCCGCAGTTAACAAGAAATTTTGTTTTGAACTCTCCTTTGTTTGTAAGCACTATGAGTTCACCGGAAGAATTTATTAGTGAAAGAAATTCACAGTTCGTTTCAATGCGACCACCGTTATCTGAAAAATAGCTGAGCATACTTGTTTGTGACTTTTTTGTAATCGACAATTCCAGTTTGGGGAACGAACAAACCAGCAATTCCATTTGAATGAGGCTCATGGCTTTTTATCTCTTCTGCACTAAGTTTTTTTATTCCTGTCAGGCCATTAGCGATGCCTCTTTTATACAATTCATCGAGTGCATTTAGTTCAGATTCATTGCATGCTACAACAACCTTCCCACATCTTTGGAATGGAATTTTGTGCTTTTCGCAGAAGTCATAAAGTAGTTCTCGACCTTCAGAACAGTTTTTCGCTTTTAGTGACCCCGGCTTATAATATAGCCCTGAATGAATAACTCCGCTGTTATTTCCGGTTTGATGATGTGCCAGTTCTTTCTCTGCTTCAATCAATAATATCTTTAATTTTGGATTGTTTTGAAGGGAAAGTGCAGTTGCTGTCCCTATTATTCCTCCACCGATTACTAATATGTCGAAACTTTTTTCAGTCATTATTTGTTATAATGGAAATAACTTGAACTTTAAGAATATATGTTGTAACATAAAATTGCAATTTTGATTAAGTACTCACACAACAGTCATCGTGAAATTATATCTGGCTCAATAATATTAAAATCATCAATTAAAATTTAGATAATTTATAAATTAATCCAATTATGGATTTAACATGAACAGCAAACAAAAATATGTAATTGCGGTGGCTTTAATCCTGATTGCAGCTGCCTTAATATGGTGGCTAGGAAGCGGTAGTGAGATTTTATCCAAAGACGGAATTTGGGTGGAGAAGCCACTGACCGAATTGGATAAGACTTTAGGCTTAAAACCAGAGCTTGAATTTCATGAAAAATTTATTCTCGGTCTGCTGCCGCATACCGCTGTTTTTTCGGGCGCAGTAGTGCTCATTTCAACCATTTTATTTTTCATCTTTAGAACAAAAAAAGAAAAGGAGACCCAATGAATACAATAATTAAAACACTCTTCATACTGCTAGCAGCTGTTTCAATATCCCTTGCACAGGGATTTAAAGTTAAAGCTACAGGCGAGAAAACTTTTAACTTTGAAGACAAGTATAGTCGGAACCAGGCTTCATTTTTTAGTACCACACCACTTGAAGATATAACTGGAATATCCAACGCTGTTATGGGAAAGGTAACATTTAATGTTGGAGACATTAAAACTCTAAAAGGTTCAATATCTGTTTCGGTTGCTTCTATTAAAACAGGAATAGACCTAAGAGATGAGCATTTAAGAAGCGATAACTGGCTTGATGCTGAAAGTTATCCTGAAATTACTTTTATGATTAAAAAAGTTGGCGATGTAAAAGTAATAGCTGATAATAAATTAGAAGCAAAATTAACAGGTGATTTTACTGCTCACGGAGTTACAAAAGAAGTTGTGGCTGATGTTACAATGACCTACCTTGATGAAAGCGAGCAGACAAAGGAGCGAGCACCCGGAGATCTTTTAGGTGTCCAAGCTACTTTTAATATTGTTCTTTCAGATTATGACGTTGAGAATATGGTAGTGGGTCAAAAAGTGTCTGAAGACATTGAGATAAGCATTAACATTGTTGGCTCCAGCGCAATGTGATTATTATAAGAATATTTTAATTCAAGAAAATCCGTAGTCTTAAAAAGGTTACGGATTTTTTATTTCATATATTTAAAGAAATAAAAATTTTTTTTAATGAAGAAGATCATAACTGTTTTGGCAGTTCAAAGCCAGTCAATAATGAAGAACAATACCTTACTGCTTATAATCTTGGCAAGCAGCTTGCACAAAGTGGGTTTGATATTTGCACAGGTGGTTTCCATGGAATTATGGAAGCTGCATCAAAAGGTGCAGTGGAAGGGGGAGCCGAAGCAATTGGAGTTACGGTTAATTTGTGGAAAGGTCGAACGAATAAATATCTTACGAAAGAAATTACCTGCGTTACTTTGTTCGAAAGAATCGACAAACTTATAGAATTAGGTGACGGATTTGTTGTTCTGCAAGGAGGAACCGGAACACTACTCGAACTTGCTGCTGTATGGGAATATTTTAACAAAGGATTGTTAGATCAAAAACCAATCGCCTGCCATTCAAAAATATGGAAGACGATTGTTTCTGAAATGAACGAGCAGATGAAACTTGAAGGCAGAAACTTTGATATGGTAAAAGCATTTGATTCTACAGAAGAGATTGTAAATTACCTTAAAACGACACTGTCAGGATAATTTTTCTCTTTATTGCTCACCTGAAAAATAAAAGTTCTACTCAATTTTTAAACTTTACTTGCAAGAAACTGTCTTAATTCAAATTGAATAGATTAAGAAATCTCATCTGCTAATTCCAAAAATCTTTTGTATGGAATCGCAGATAAACTCTCCGCCTGGAAAGCTCCATTAGATAAACTTATCATCGAAACCTTTGCAGCAGTTTCTTCATCAGGAGCTTCGTAGATGTCAAGAAAATCATAGTTTCCAAGTAAAGCATAATGAGCAATAAATTTAACCTCCGGACATTTATTCTTTACTTGGTCCAGCCATTGCCTGCCAAGTTTTGCTCTGTCTTTCATTTGTTTGGAAGATTCAGGAGAGAGTTTTGTGAGCATTACATAAGTCTTCATTGCTTAATCCTTTCCGATTAGTTTAATGATATCGATTTAAATTAAGCGCACTTTTTAAACTTTTACAGTTTAAGGAGTAATCTTAAACTAAATGTAATAAGTAGAAATGTAATTTTCAAAAGTTTATGGCTGAAGATCGATTGGCAATTAGCAAACGTTATAGTGAAAAAATTCAGAAAATATATTTTATTGCAACAAAACCTCCTATAAGAAGAACAGTAAATGCAATTGCCAGCCAGTTAAAATATTTATCAATAAATAATTTTATCTGCGGACCAAATTTCCATATCAATGCAGCAACTAAGAAGAAGCGGGCACCACGACTAATTATTGAGGCCACGATGAACATGATCATGTTTATGTTAAAAGCTCCTGAGGATATAGTTATTACTTTATACGGGAGAGGAGTAAAACCAGCTGTAAAAATTATCCAAAAGTCATATTCTGCATATAATTTCTGAATATTGAAAAAAGCTTCAGGAGTGAAGCTCGGAATGTTTTGAAAGAAAAAGTTTGCAATTGCAGTAAACTCGTTAGATGGTGTCCACCAAAGAAAATGACCAATTGCATATCCAAATAAAGCCCCGGTTACTGATCCTATCAGGCATACAGTTGCAAATTTGAACGCCTTTTTACTTGAACCGAGCACGAGTGCTATAAGAAGCGCGTCCGGAGGAATAGGAAAGAATGACGATTCAGCAAATGCTAATATGAAGAGTGCAGTTGTGCCGTATGGAGTTTCAGACCAGTGAAGAACCCAGTCGTAAAGATTTCTTAATAGTTTCATTAATTCCTTTGAATGAGCGCCAAAGTTAGGGAAATCAAATCTTTAGTAAAAATATCTTTGGCTTTGCCAACTAAACTTCTGAAGCTGCAATTTTCATTTATTAATAAAACTTTCAATAATTTTGGTAGGCTGCTTTTAAGCAGTTTGCTATTCACAATATGGGAGGACTTCAATGAAAAACATTTCACTTCTCTTCTTCCTGATTTTATTTTTTCTTTCAAGCATGTCATTCGCGCAATACTATGTTAAACTTGAAGGAGGATATAATTTAAGTCTTAATTCTATGAATATAGGTTATAATGTCATAGGTAATCCAGGTGATTACAGCTATGAAGCCGTTAATGGTTCTTTTGGTGAGGGTGTCAATTTTACAGGAGTTTTTGGCTACGATTTCTCCTCTAATCTGGGTTTAGAATTAGGTTTAATATATAAGCTATCAACTGAGTTTGAGCAAAATATTAAGGCGCAAATGGGAGTATGAGTAATACCTGGAATGGTTCATTTTTTGGATTTGCTCCTACTTTTGTTATAAACGCTCCGTTAGAATAAGTAAAACCCTTTGCTAAGATCGGATTATTATTGCACTACCAGCTTCAGAAATTGAAATAGTCAATATTGATGGCGATATACAAACAGGAACTTTTAGTAGTGGGATCAGATTTTGGCTTAACTGGTGGTGCAGGGGTTCTTGTTCCAATCAACACACAATATTAATTTTATTGCTGAATTAGTTTTTATCAGTTTTACCTGGAAACCTGATGAAATAGAAGTTACTAACTATGATGGGACAACAGAAACAATTAAACTTGAAGATGAATTTACTTCAGATGATGAAAATACTCAGGGACCAGTATTCATTCCATTTAGTAACGTTGGTTTAAATGTTGGAGTGCAAATAACTTTTTAGTAAAAGAGTTTGTTTTTAATGAGGCTGTCTTAAAAGGGCAGCCTTTTTTTGTTGGTGCAAGACTATCGTTATAAAAGATCATCTGGTGGAACTGGGAAGAATGATGATTCTGCAAAGGCCAGAATTAACATTGCAGTTGTGCCGTATGGAGTTTCAGGCCAGTGAAGAACCTAGTTGTAAAGATTTCTTAGTAGTTTCATTAATTCCTTTGAATGCGGGCCAAAGTTAGGGAAATCAAACCTTTCATAAAAGTTTTTCTGGCTTGATAATTGACCTTGCTGCAGTGCCAAACTTGGCGTGAAAAGTAAAATACCGTGTAAGGTATTCTTTCTATTTTGTAAATAATAAAGGAGAGTTCTTATGAAAGTGATTATCAATTCAATCACAGTAATTTTGCTATTTTGCAGCACTATTCTTTTTGCTCAGGCAAACAGAAATTATGATGGGCCAAAACCTGAAGTGTACAAAGGTTCTCAATCATTTGTTTTCCAATATACTCCGTTCCAAAGTAATCTGGAACCAGTGTATGTTGGTACAATTAGTATACCCGATGCGGACTTATCTAATGCCGATCTCTTTGGTGCAGGATTCCAATATTATGTTACAAACCAAATAGCGCTTGTTTTCGGTCTTAGTTATGGAACGTCCTCCAGTACTCTCGAGGATGATAATGGGAAAACTGAAAATTCTCTAACTATCTTCGGAATTAGTGTTGATGCAAATTATCATCTAAAATCACTTTACAGTGTATCACCATATGTTGGTTTACATGTTAATTACGGACTTCTTTCTGGCAGTTCTGAGTTTACACCGGATGGTGGAGAAACTCTAACAACTGATTACTCCGGAAACGGTGTTGGCATTGCAGCTCAATTCGGATTTGATTGGTATTTTACTGAAGGATTATCTCTTGGCGGAAAATACGCTCTCGGATTCCAAAGCTTGGGTAAGCCTGAAATTACCACAGAAGATGGCACTGAAGAAGGTCCTAGCTCCACTGCGTTTGGAATAAGTACGTTCAGCGTAATATTAAATGTTCATTTATAATTGAATATAGTTTAATGAATTCTCGGAGGTTAATTTCTCCGAGGATTTTTTGATAGCTTATTTTTAGTGGTTACTTTTAAATAGTTTTTATTCACAATAATAGGAGAGAAAAATGAAAAAGTATTTTTTTATTGTTCTGATTTTTGCAGCATTCACTTCAGTCTCATTAGGCCAAGGGATGCAGCTGGGTCTGAAAGCCGGATTGAATATCGCTAACGTAGGTGGTAGTGATGCGGATAACCTAGTAGATGAAGATGTCGATATAAGCTTAGATTCAAGAACAGGCTTTGAAGGCGGAATATTTTTTATGTATCAGTTTAACAAAATGTTTGCGATTCAACCAGAAGCGTATTACTCTATGAAAGGCGCTACCTATTCTGAAGATGAGGGAGAATTAACCCTATCACTTGATTATATCGAGGTACCGCTTCTATTCAAACTGCTCATACCAATTCAAGGTTCTAATGTCCGACCTGCAATTTTTGTGGGACCATCAGTAGGTTTTAATACAACAGCAAATGCAAAAGCTGAATCTGATGGCGAAACTATACTTGATGAGGACCTCAAGGATGAGACAACTTCTACAGAATTCTGTCTGGTATTTGGTGGCGGAGTTGGGTTTGGAGTAGGGAATAATGAAGTTGGTGTTGAAATAAGATATATTCTTGGATTAAATTCTTTTGATGATTCAGAGGATCCATTTGATGTGACAAATAATGTATTAAACTTTAATGCTTATTTCGGCTTTTCACTTCTATAAATAACATATTAACTCCGCACTGTTTTTCGGTGCGGAGTTTTTTCTTTTAAAATTACACTTTTCTCTTTAGCCTTACCAATAAGTATTTTTACCCCTAAAAATTTTAAGGATAATTTATGCAATTTGAACGTAGTGCTGGAATTCTTCTTCATCCCACATCGCTTCCGGGTAAATTTGGTATTGGCGATCTTGGTAGTGAAGCTTATAAGTTTATCGATTTTTTAAAGGAAGCCGGACAAACTCTTTGGCAGGTTTTTCCACTTGGACCAACTGGTTATGGCGATTCACCATACCAGTGTTTTTCAGCTTTTGCAGGAAATCCTTTTTGGTTAGTCCGGAAAAACTAAAAGAAGATGGTTTTCTTTCGGAAGATGATCTGAAAAACTCTCCACAATCAAATCCAACAAAAATTGATTATGGTCAGGCAATCGATTATAAAAAATCAATTCTAATAAAAGCATATCATAATTTTAAAAATAATTCAAACGGTCAGGAAAAGGAATTTGAAAAATTCTGCGAATTCCACAAAGAATGGCTGGATGATTTTGCTTTATTTATGGCTTGCAAAGAACATCACGGTGGTGCTGTGTGGAGTAGTTGGGAAAAAGGTCTCGTTCAGAGAGATAAAAAAGTTTTAGAAGAATGGACAAATAAACTTAGTGATGAAATTCAATATCAGAAATTTGTTCAGTTTAGTTTCTTTGGGCAGTGGAAGTCGTTGAAAGAATATGCAAATGAAAAAGGAATAAAGATCATCGGAGATATGCCAATCTTTATTGCTTATGATAGTTCTGATCTATGGGCAAATAAAGAATTTTTTACTGTTGATGAAGAGGGTAATTTAACTTTTGTTGCAGGAGTCCCTCCGGATTATTTTAGTGAAACAGGTCAGCTTTGGGGCAACCCTCTTTACAAATGGGAGGGAATGGAGAAAGATGATTTCCTTTGGTGGAGAAAAAGATTTTCAAGTCTTTTTGAACTAGTTGATATTGTTAGAATAGATCACTTCCGCGGGTTTGAAGCATACTGGAAAATTCCCGGCGGAGAAAAAACCGCACAGAAGGGAAAATGGACGAAAGCTCCCGGAGAAAAACTTTTTAACTCATTGAAGAAACATCTCGGAGAACTTCCTATTCTTGCTGAAGATCTTGGAGTAATAACTCCACCAGTTGAAGCACTTCGTGATCAGTTTGGTTTTCCGGGAATGAAGGTTTTACAATTTGCATTCGGTACAAAGATGGAAACTAAATTCTTGCCGCATAATTTTGTTCCGAACTGTGTTGTTTACACAGGCACGCACGATAACGATACAACTAAAGCTTACTTCGAGAAGGAAAAATCAAACAAAGATAAAAGTGATATTTATGAACATGCACAGACTTATTTGAATTATTTTGGAGACGATATTTTAACTGAACTTATCAGAGTTGCGTATGCATCTGTTGCTAATATTGTCATCATTCCATTGCAGGATATTTTAAAGCTTGGATCTGATGCAAGAATGAATTTTCCAAGTACAACTGGCGGAAATTGGTCATGGAGATTTACGTGGGATCAGATTGATGAAAATCTTGCTAGTCATTATTTCGGGCTTACTCAGCTTTATGAACGACCTCCAAAACCAAAAGAAATTGAGGAAATTAAAGTTGAGGATGAATAATTGCACTTATTTTTTGTTATTTATTAGCAATAATTCCGAAACTTATTTGTTATAAATGTATCATATATTTGTGAAATAAATTTTTAGATTACCAAAATGAACAGGAGAACTAATTTGAAACAGATATCAGCTTTTTTTGTATTATTTATTTTATTATTTACTTCTTGTAATAATGGTCAATCATCATCCGCCGATAGTTTGAATTGGGAAAACAATCTTGAGAATGCTATTCAGCAGGCAAAGAAAGAAAATAAAGCCGTGCTTGTTAACTTTACTGGCAGCGATTGGTGCATCTGGTGTAAGAGACTTAGCTCAGAAGTTTTTCAGCAAAAAGAATTTGAAGATTATGCAAAAGAAAGTTTAGTCCTTGTAATGTTAGATTTCCCCAAAAATATATCACAATCCGCAGAAACTCAGGCGTATAACAAAAATCTTGCACAGAAATATGGTATACAGGGATTTCCAACAATATTAATATTTAACGATCAGGGTAAATTAGCCGGTCAGACAGGTTATCTACCCGGTGGTCCTGAAAAGTATATCGAAAACATTAAATCTTATTTATAAAAATTTGAAGGCGATCGGAAGGTCGCCTTTTTTCTTTCCCAAAAAAATCACCTAACTATAATCCTGCATGAAGATGGGATTTCATGCAATCCTCCTAATTTTCCATGCAGAATTAACAACTCCTTAATTACAACAATTCCTTAAAAAACAATGAGTTAGCAAACATTGCAAGTATTGGCATAATTGTTTGATAATGAAATCCAGTTAATGAGAGGAACTGGGAAAATAAATAATCATTTTCTAAACATTTTTTAAGGAGTTCAAAAATGCAAAAACAACAAAACCTTTCTCGCTACCTGCTGGCATTCTTTACGCTGATGATATTAGCATTGTTTGTCCGCTGCCAGGATGAAATGGTAGTTGACCCGGGAGACACAGAACCAACAACTGATAAAGAAGCCCTGGAAAAACTTGTTGATGAAGATTCCTCTCTTACCTCGTTTGATTATAATTATGACGAAGAAGGAGTAATGGATTTTCTTGGGAAAATTAACACCACGATATATCCCTTCAGAGTTGGCCAGAAAATGAGACTTGTGAACCGGACTTTAAGTATTGATATCCAGGATACTATTGCTTACGGAACGCTCACAAAAACTTTCGAAGGTTTGCTTTTAATTGCTGCTTCCTATGATTCAAGTGCAAACAAACCTGACACATTAATTCAAAAATCATTTACTGCAGTTGTAACTCGCAATTTAATTTTCAAGAAAATTGCAAACACACCATATCCAAGAAGAAATTGGATTATTGCCGCAATATCACTTCCTGAAGGCGGAACACAAAGTCCAAACATTGATTTAATGAAAACGACAATATTCTTACCAAGCGGTGATACACTTAGTAATTGAATCACCAAACGATTATTTCCTAAGAAGAGGCTGGGGCTGGTGGAGAAATATGCCAATAATTGGAAGAGGTGATTCTGTAACAGTAAGAGTTGAACTGTTCAGCAACTATGAAGAAAACGATTTTGTTACTCTTACCTGGGGTGCAAACAGATGGATTAAGCACAGAGCTAAAAAATTATTTGACCTGGTTTCATCAACACCAAATGGAAGCGGTTGGGATAAAGTTTACGAGCAGACATTTATAACACATCAGTGGCCGGGTTTCTATCATGCAATAATTAATGCATTGCCACAGCAGGTAGTTTTTGATGATTCAACACCTGTAGAATCTGAAGCCTGGGGAATACCATATTTTGTTCATCCATAATTTGACGAAGAGGAATTGATCTTCCCTGCACACGTCCTCTCCACATCCCCCTCCTTTTAACGCGGGAGGGGGAGATTTTTTACAAGGGAAGTGTCTTTTTAATGAATATTGAATTGATAATAAGAAATTTCAAACATAAATTTTAACTGCAATGAAAAAGATTTTAACATACCTTCTGATTTCTACTAGCGCACTTATCCTTTTTAGTTGTGATAAACCCGCACCTACACAGCTTGTTGACGATACAAACAATGAATTTGAAGTTGAACTTCTAAATAAAGATCTTGATAATCAGTATTACACAAGTGGCTACCGATACCTCCGGAATAACACAGGATTTAACAGGAATAACGAATCTTATTTCGGTAAGTGGAATAAAAATTACGACAGATGTTAAAACAAGTTATTTCTCGATTGCACAAGCAATGTTTTTTGATAAATCGAAACCCATAAAATATTCGGATGGAAGATTACTTGCATACGAGACTATTACACCCGGAATAATTAAATTTAATGGGATCAGAAGCAACATTGTTACCTTTAAAATTAGATTCAGGGATATGGGAATACCTAAAGTTACAATACTTGGTCAAAAATATGTTTTCTATAATTTACTTTCGGCGGTTATCCCTGATCCATTCTATTTCAGTTATAACTCATCTGTTAGCTTTGAATTTGCTCCTTTTGGTCCTGGCGAAAATATTTCGTTTAACATTCCTACACCGCAGGAGATTATTGGAAACGTTACTCTAACTGGAAACACACAGAATAAAAACCTCATTGCATTGTTAAACTGGAATCCGGTTGGTATTAAGAAAATTACGGTTATAGTTGGACTGATACGTGAGAATCAAATTTCCTCGATACCAGTTTACAGAATTAGAACAAGAGATGATGGTGAGCTAAGAATTCCGGGCAGGTATCTAAATCAGATACCTTTAGAGAATTTTGAAAAGATTGTTTTTACATTTATCAGAAGTTATGAAGGTTATCACGTTAACAGTAACAATGAGTTATTAGTATCATCACAAAGCATTCATAGTATAGTAATAGAGATTCCTTGAGAAAATTAATATTCATTTCATTATCAGTGATGTTTCTAAACTTTAAAATATTGCCCCAGAGCTCGTTTGATTTGAATGGATATTTCGGTTTGCAGGATTTTATTTCAATTCCGTTTTATAATTATGAAAGTAATCCCTCCAATTATTTTAACACCAATGATTGGGGAATTTCACTTCAGTATGGTGCAGAATTTTCCGGCAGTGTTAGTTCCAGTCTTTATCTTCTTGCAATATCTAAAAGACTTGGCAATCATTCTCTGTCAGCACGATACACACCGGGTTATCAAAAAGAATTTCTCTTTGCTACGGGTGAATCAATAATAATTAATGATACAACTACACAATCACTTGAATCAAACTATACTTATAAAGAACTTTTTGGAGTTGGCTATTCTTATAATTTCGATGAGCAGTTCAATGTTGGTTTAACAATTCGTTTCTTTAATCAGGATTTTAATCAGCAGATTGTTAAACCGGTTTTCGGAGATCCCAATTATCTTGTTACGTGAAACACTTAGCGAAGATATTAATTTCTGGAAAGCTGATCTTGGGCATTGATTACATTCTTAATGATGAGATTCAATTCAGACTTGCATCTATAAATCTACTAAATTTCGGAGATGATCCAACCATAGAAGAGTTTCAAGGATTTGAAATGAAGCAGGAAAGAGGAGCATTTCTGGCTGCAAGTTATTTTCCATTTGATTTTTTCAATCTCAATTTGATTTACGAAACAACAAGCTCTTTCCAGTTTAGTGTAACTGGTGATGCAGATAAATTTTATTTATGGAGTAACAGCTTTTCACGATAATTATCAGGAACCATACATTAGCAGGATTGGTCCCGGCTTTTGGATATCGAACAGATTTGTTTGAAATTTTATTAAGTGGTGTGACTTACTTCTCTGAAAGAAGCACAGATGCCAGCTTCTCACAATTTTATGAAGAGGGAATTGATAACATTATTAATAACAGATACAGCTTTGATAAAATTGTTCTTTCTTTAGCAGTAAACATCAGCAGCACACCTGAGAAAAAAGTTGAGTTAATTGATGTAGAAATTGTCCGGGAAATTTACCCAACTTTTTATGATATGTATCTTGACGAACCATTTGCTTATGGAAAAGTTGTAAATATTTCTACTGAACCGGTCAGTGTAACTCCATCAGTAAATATTGAAGGTGTCACAGACGGACAAATTGATTCGCCGCAATTAATGATTCAACCAGGTGATACAGCAACAGTTTCTTTCTATATAACCATTCCGGAAAAATATAATCAGGAGAAAGCGAATCTTTCTTACGCTGATTTTTATGTGACTGTAACATCTGATCAACCTGATGATCAATCGCAAAAAGCAACATTAATAAACAGTGTAAATGCGTGGGATGGTAAAGTGATTAACCTCAGATATTTTATTAATAAAGGAGATGAATTTTTCAATGAACTATGCAAAGAGTGTATTAAGCGAAAATAAGACTATGCTTGATAGTCTGCCAGCATTCACTTGTATGATTTTGAAAAAGCAAAAATCCTGTTCAATGACTTTGTAAAGAAAATGGTTTATGTTTCTGATCCAAGAGCTTCGGTAGAGTACGTTCAATTTCCCGAACAAACTTTTAAACTGAAAGGCGGAGATTGCGATGATTTAAGTGTTTCATATTGTTCTATTCTTGAAAGTGTAGGAATCCAAACTGCTCTTGTTGATTTTAAAGGTAACGGTGAAATCAGGCATGTTAATGTTTTATTCAACACAAAACTTTTACCCGGCGATGCAAGTTTAATAACAAGTAACGATTCGAAATATTTTATTCGTAAGAACGAACAAGGAATAGACGAAATATGGATTCCGGTTGAAACAACATCACTTACCGATTTTAATGAAGCCTGGAATATTGGTGTGGAAAAATTTAATCGGGAGGCTATTGATGAATTAGGTATTGCTTCCGGAAAAGTTGAAATAATAGATGTTTATTAAAAGGAGAAATATAAAATGTTGAATAAAATGAAATCCCGTTATGTGGCGAAAAACATTATTAGCTATTATTTTTATTTACTTCATTCGATTTCTGCACAACAATTCAAAGTGATTGAATTGAAGGCGATGTTAAATATCGATCCGGCACATCTGAAGTTTGGACTGAGATTAAAAGAAGGAGAAGATTTGCAAAACGGATGGATTTCATTTCTACAGGCGAAAATTCTTCTGTTCAGATTAAAGGAATCCGGAAATATTTTTAATATTGGAGAGCTATCCGCTGTTTCAATTTCGAGCATCAAAAAAATGAGCACCGATGAATTGCTTCTTGCACTTGCAATGGAAGATATGATTAACGCTCCGAAAACAAACGGAAAAGGAAATTCAAGCAGCACTGCAACTTATGGTAACAAAGAAGGCGCAGAAAAAACATCAAATATAATTGCAAATGATTTTGGTATTCTGAAGATTGAATGGTGCAATGCAGCTTGCAGAAAATGGATTGCTGGAATCATCAGTTATTTTTGCTAAGGAGACCTACAGAAAATATCCTGAGACAATTAATATTGCCTTCTTACAGAATTTTCTTTGCTGATGTTCTTTATGAAAAAGGATTGTATGAGGAGGCACTGGGTGAATATCTGGTGATATTCAAAATTCAAACACTTGAATTGAATAAAGAGCAAATCACTAAAGTTGAATCTCAGATTGATAATATCAATAAAATACTATTAAATAATTGATCACGATCTAGTCATGTCTCAAAATTGACAGAAATTTCCCTGACGGAAATTTAACTTTTCCATGTAATACAGTTTACAAATCGCTATATTACCAAAGTTATTTTTGTAATTCAGGGAATCAGAATGATAAAAATCTTACTACTGCTAATTTTCATCCTCAGTTTTTTTTTAGCTTCATTTATACTTCCTCAGGAAAATAATTACATCTCCGGTGAGCTCATCATTCAATTCAAAGAAAAAATTTCTATTGATGTCTTTGAGCAAAATTATACAGATATCGAAATGAAGAGTATAAGATTACTTTCTAATCGCATGAATGTTTGGTGGGTAAAATATAATTCAGCGGAAAGTAATGATAATGAAATAAGATTCAGAGTAAGCAGGGATCCCCTCGTTCAAATTGTTCAGTTCAATCATAAAGTTATATTGAGAGAATCGTTTGATGAATTTGCATCTCAGTTCGAAAATTTTCCTGACGACCCAATGTTTAATCAACAATGGGGTCTGCATAATACAGGGCAATCAGGCGGAACACCGGATGCTGATATTGATGCACCGGAAGCATGGGATTTGACGACCGGCGGTATAACTACTCTTGGAGATACAATTGTTGTTGCAATAGTTGATGGTGGCTGCCAGCTAAATCATCCCGATCTTAATTATTGGTTTAACTGGAATGAAATTCCTGGTAATTCAATTGATGATGATGGTAACGGTTATATAGATGATATCAGGGGATGGAATGCCTATAACAACTCACCAAACGTTCCGAGCAGCTCTCACGGTTCTCATGTGTCTGGAATTTCAGGTGCTATTGGTAATAATAATCTTGGAGTATCCGGGGTTAACTGGAATGCGAAAGTTCTGCCCATCGCTGGTTCATCAACCAACGAAGCAACCGTAGTTGCAGCCTATGCTTACGCACTTGAATTGCGTGCTCAGTATAATGAAACTAATGGTGTGCTAGGTGCTTTTGTGGTTGCAACAAATTCTTCTTTTGGTGTTGATTATGGTCAACCTTCAAACTATCCGATTTGGTGTGCAATGTATGATTCGCTTGGTGTTTATGGTATATTAAGCTGTGGTGCAACAGCAAATATAAATATTAATATTGATGTTGAGGGGGATGTACCAACAGCTTGTCCGAGCGATTATATGATTGCGGTTACAAACACCACAAGAACAGATGCTAAAAATAGTGGCGCTGCTTATGGACTTACAACCATAGATTTAGGCGCTCCGGGAACAACTATTTTGAGTACTGATGTTAACGGTACTTACACAAACAAAACCGGCACTTCGATGGCAACACCAATGGTTACGGGTGCAATAGCTTTGATGTATTCAGCCGCTGATACATCTAGAATGTTGTTTTACAAATCTAATATACCCGCAGGCACTTTAATGTTCAGAGATGTTTTACTCAATGGTGTCGATTCAATTGGGGCACTCCAGGGAATAACGGTAACCGGTGGAAGGTTAAATGTATTTAATTCAGCACTTGAGATATCATCATCAATTGTTCCGGTGGAATTAGTTTCCTTCAACTATGAATTGTTAGATGAAAACATTCAACTTAATTGGATCACTGCAACAGAAATTAACAATCTTGGATTTGAAGTCCTTCGCAGAATAATTAATGAAGATGTCTGGGAAAAAATTGGATTTGTTCCTGGTTCGGGGACAACTACTGAATATCGAAGCTATAATTTTCTTGATGAAAGTGTCATAAAAGGAAATTGCAGCTACCGTCTGAAACAAATTGATTATAGTGGTCAATATGAATACTCAAACGAAGTTAAAGTGGAATTAAGCTCTCCTGATAAATTTTCATTAGAGCAAAATTATCCTAACCCATTTAATCCAAGTACTGTTATTCAATTTACAATTGGCAGTAAACAATTCGTTCAGTTAAAAGTTTTTGATGTATTAGGAAATGAAATTTTGATGCTAGTTGATGAAGAGAAATCAGCTGGAACTTATGAGGTCGAATTTTCTGCTGAAGGATTATCGAGTGGGATTTATTTTTACAAGCTGTCTGTCTCCGTAGGGCCGAGCCAAGACGGACATGCTGGTTCGTTTGTTGACATTAAAAAGATGATCTTCCTGCGGTAGAACCTGCGGAGGGTAGATATTAATCAGATAACAATTAATAATTATTTTTTAGTGGTTCACATTAATTGAAAAAAATGTTAAATTTAAATCAGTAACAACCTAATCAAAAAGAAAGGCATAGTAATGAAACGAACAATTACGATTCTTTTTCTTCTCGCAGTAATTTTCATTTTCCCTGCGGAAGTAAATGCGCAAACACAACAATCAAAGATTAACCCATACCTGCAAACAGTTCTGCTCGATGCAGGAAGCAGTGAAATGATTGATGTTTACGCAACTCTGAGTGATCAATATTCATTTGACCAATTGAGAGAGCAGACAGCATTTCTTACTAAGAAAGAAAGACAAAAGGAAGTAGTTAGAATATTACGTTCTTTTGCAGCTGAAAAACAACAAGCAGTTCGTGGTTTTCTTGAGAACAGCAAACAGCAAAATCTCGTTAGCAAAATTGATATTCTTTGGGCCGCGAACACAATAGTTTTTTCTGCAGTACCGGAAGTCATTTACTACCTTGCAGAAAACTTTGATGAGATTGCTGAAATAAGATACGATGCTAAGTTTGATGAAAGCATGGTAATCGATCCAACAGAGGATGTTCAAACGTATTATCCACCTCAACCAAGTGATAATCCACCGCCACCACAGATAGGATTAACTTTGATCAATGCTCCAGCAGTTTGGGCAGCAGGCGATAGTGGTCAGGGTGTAATAGCTGCAAATCACGATTCCGGTTGTGATTGGGACCATCCGGATCTCATTAACAATATCTGGAATAATTTAGGTGAAGATTTTGATAATGATGGTCATACAATTGAATATACAGGCTCGGCTTGGGTTTTTGATCCTGGTGATATCAATGGAGTTGATGATGATGCAAATGGTTATGTGGATGATTTTCTTGGCTGGGATTTTTCCGGCAACGATAACAATCCAGGTCCAAACGGTACTCATGGCACCAGCACTGCTGGTATAATATGCGGCGATGGAACAAACGGCACACAAACCGGAGTAGCGCCAAGAGCTAAATTAATTAATTGTAAACTAAGTGGTGAATCAACTGCATGGCTGGCAAGTCAGTATTCTGTTGCTGCCGGTGTTGATGTAATAACAAGCTCACATAGTTATAAATGGTATTTCAGTCCACAGCCAAACTATCCAATGCATAGGCAGATAAATGATTTTGAATTAGCTGCTGGTGTTGTTCATACTAATTCAACTAGTAATGATGGTAATACTGTTGGAATTCCCTTTAATATATCTGCACCTGGAAACACACCACCATCTTGGATTCATCCCGACCAAACTTTGGTTGGCGGATTAAGTTCAGTGATTGGAGCAGGAAATGTAGTTGCAAATACTGATGTAATTGCTAGTAGCTCACCCTGGGGTCCAACAGTATGGGAGGACTTTCAAATTAATCACCCAAGTTATCCTTATCCGATGCCTTTAGCATATCAGGATTATCCCTATGAGACCGTACCCGGTTCAATGGGCTTGTTAAAACCGGATGTTTCGGCACCGGGAAATGGAACTACTTCCACATCGGATGGAGGCGGCTACTCATCATTTAGTGGAACCTCTGGTGCTACTCCTCACGTTTGTGGTACCGTTGCATTAGTTTTGTCAATAAATCCCAATTTAACCCCGGCAGAAGTTAGCATGATCATACAAACAACAGCTGTAGAGAAAGGAGCACCCGGAAAAGATAACAGATACGGAGCCGGAAGAATTGATGCTTATGAAGCATACTTGCTTGCATTGGCAATGATTCCCGTTGAACTGTCATCCTTCACAGCAGCAGCCAATGAAAATTCTGTAACATTGAACTGGTCAACTGCAACTGAGACTAACAACTCCGGTTTCTCCATAGAAAGAAAAACTCCTTTTGATGAAAGATGGAAAGAAGTAGGTTTTGTTCCCGGATTTGGAACCACAACTGAAAGAATGAATTATTCTTTTAATGATGAAAACCTGAATATGGGTTCTTATAGTTATAGATTAAAGCAAATAGATTTTGATGGCAAAACTGAATATAGTGAAGCAATTATTGTGGAAGTTGCTTCACCAGAAAAATTTGTTTTGCTGCAAAATTATCCTAATCCATTTAATCCATCAACAACAATTGGTTTTTCACTTCCAGCAGACAAGCAATGTTTCAATAGATATTTACAATGTTGTTGGTGAGCGTGTTGCAAGTCTTGTTAACCATTCGCTTGAAGCCGGTTACCATAGTGTGGATTTTGATGCAAGCAGCCTGTCTTCAGGGACTTATGTTTATCAATTGAAAGCAAGTGGACAAAGTGGAACATTTGTTGAAACAAAGAAAATGTTATTAATGAAATAACATAAACTTTTCGTAGCACAGATTACTAATCTGTGCAACCGATGTTTTTAAAGGCGATTCACTTGAATCGCCTTTTTTATAGAGATCAAATACAGCCGCACTCTGATAGGAAATAATTTTCTATATTTATGCAGTTAAATTTTATTCAATGAGGTTACTATGCGATTTAAAATAATTCTAATGTCCATTTTATTTTTAGTGTTTGCAATCATTGCTAGCCAGAACACAAATACCACTGAACTCAAGTTTTTATTCTGGTCTGTCCAGGCACCTTTGATTGTAATGATTGTGGTGATTTTTATTTTAGGTTTGGTCATTGGCTTAATTTTCAGCAGTAACTATGAGAGAAAGAAAAAGAAGGAAGAATTGGGAATTCAGAAGAAAAAGGGACAAAAAGACGAATCTTTTGATGCAGATACGCACTAGTTAAGGTCTTAAGAAAGTTGCTTTGGTAATTGCTTAAATAAGTTTATCTTTGAGTGTTCTTTTTCGCCCTTTTTGGGCGATTTTTGTTTGTATGAATCATAATTTTGAAAATATTCGTGAAATAGCTGAGCAGATTGCCGAACAGAACAATCTTTTTCTTGTGGATTTTATTGTTCGGGGTTCAGAATCCAGCCGAGTAATAGAAATCTTTATCGACGGTGAAATAAATATATCCGCTGATGAATGTGCATTGGTCAGCAGGGAAATATGCAAACAGATTGACGAGAAAGAATTACTCAAGTCTTATCGGCTTGATGTTTCTTCACCAGGAGTGGATAGACCATTAATCTATTTGCAACAATTTACGAAACATGTGAACAGGTTATTTGAAATAGAATTTAATGCATCCGGTACTTCTTCAACTTTCAAAGGAAGACTGGTTTCAATTGAAAATGAAGTTCTAACATTTCAATCGGACAAAGAAATAAAATTAAGATTCCCGGATATTATAAAAGCAAAAGTTTTAGTTAGTTTTAATTAAAGGAGATCTACTTAAATGAATCGCGAAATAGTTGAATCATTCGCCGATATGGTAAAAATGAAAGGCATCGATAAAGATGTTCTTGCAGGTATTCTGGAGGATGTATTCACACTTTTAGTTAGAAAAAAATACGGCGAAGAAGCAAGATGTGATGTTGTCGTTAATATGGATCGCGGAGATATTGAAATTTATCTTGAAAGACAAATAATTGATGAAGTAACTGATCCAGGCACACAGATCAGCATTGAAGAAGTCAACCGTAAAGGAAACGACGATGACCTTGAGGTTGGCGAAGACTATGTTGAAAAGATAGAATTGGTTTCGCTGGGCAGAAGGTTAATAACACTTGCCAAGCAAAGTCTTAATCAGAAAATACGAGAGATCGAAAAAGATATTATTTATAATGAATATAATGAGTTGGTAGGCGAAATTGTAGTCGGTGATATTTATCAGATAAGAAAGAATGATGTACTCATCAATCATAATAAAAATGAGCTACTGCTTCCACGTGATGAACAAATACCTTATGAAAGGTATAAGAAGGGAGAAACTATAAGAGCGATTATTAAAGAAGTTAGAAAAACCGGAAGCAGTCCGCAGATTATTGTTTCAAGAGCGGATAATATGTTCCTTAGAAGATTGTTTGAAATTGAAATTCCTGAAATCTACGATGGGATAATTGAAATAAAAGGAATTGCACGCGAACCCGGCGAACGAGCAAAAATTGCAGTTGAATCTCAGGATGCACGAATTGATGCAGTAGGTGCTTGTGTTGGTATGAAGGGTGTGAGAATTCATGCAATTGTAAGAGAGCTTAATAATGAAAACATAGACGTTGTTAATTATACCGATGACCCGACATTGCTAATTCAGAGATCTTTGGCTCCGGCTAAAATAAAGCAAGTTGAAGTTGATGAAGAAGCTAAACAAGCAACCGTAATGGCCGACTCTGATCAGGTTTCATTAATAGTTGGAAGAAATGGAGTAAACATTCGTCTTGCTATGAAACTAACCGGTTATGAAATAGATGTGTTGCGTGAAGCAAAACCTTTTGAGGAATACGATGAAGATGTAGAGCTTATTGATTTGAAGGAAGAACTTAGCGAAGAAGTTTACAATACATTAATCAATAATAGATACGACACAGCGCTGGAAGTATTAACTGCTGGTGCTGAGAAATTAATGGAAATAGAGGGCTTCGATGAAGAGAAAGTCAATACTATTATCGAGCTGCTGAAAGCTGAATTTGAGGAAGAAGAATAAAAACACCAAACTACATTTATGGCTGAGACTAAAGAAAAGAAAATAAGGATATACAAGCTCGCTACCGAGTATAATCTATCTGCTGAATCTCTTGTTGAGTTTCTGAAAAGTAAAGGTTTTAAAGTTAAGAATCATATGTCCCTGCTTGATAATGATATGATTGAAGCTATAAATGCCAATTACAAAAAAGACATCGAAAAAGCCGAGCATCATTATAAAAAATTAGCTGAGTTTCATAAGATACGTACTGAAAGAGCAAATAAAGACGCTAAAGATGAAGGTAAAGAAGATGAAGTTCAGGAACTTGCTGAGTCTGATGAAACTGTTGAACCTGAAACAATTATAAAGGCTACTGAAAAAGCTGTTGAAGAAGTTGCACAGTTAGAATCTAAGAAAGAAGTTCAGGAACCCGATGCTGAACAATCTGCAGATGATGTTTCGGATACAAAAGATGAGAAAGAAAAGCAAAGCAGAATTCCAAAAGCCAAGGGCTTAAAGGTTATCGGCAAGATGGACCTTGATGAAAAGAAAAAGAAAACACCTGCTATAACTAATGGGACTAAACCGAAAAAAACCGATGAACCGACGATGCTGCTAAGAAAAAACGAAAGCCAAGAATAAGAAAGAAAAAAGCTGAAGGTGCAGTTGAAGAAACTCCTGAAGTAAAAAAGAAAAAACGTGTACGACGGTTTGCAGTTGATGAACGTGAAGTTAAGGAAGCTATCAGGAAAACACTAATGAGTATGGATGAAATGTCCGCTTCGGGTCGTGCTAATGTAAGGAAAAGGAAAAGAAAAGAAAGAGAAGCACTTGAAGAGAAAAAACTCGAGGAAAAATCAATTGCCGGCAAAGTATTAAAAGTTAATGAGTATATATCTGTAAGTGAACTTGCTAACCTGATGAATGTGCCTGTTAGCGATGTTATTACTAAATGTATTGAGCTTGGTCTAATGGTGTCCATCAACCAGCGTCTCGATGTTGAAACAATTACTTTGGTCGCAGATGAATTTGAATTTGATATTGAACTTCAGGAAGAATACACATCAGATGCCGTTGAGGACATTGAAGATGAGCAGGGGGAATTAGAGCCACGGTCTCCTGTTGTTACGATAATGGGCCATGTTGATCATGGAAAAACTTCTCTTCTTGATTATATAAGAAGAACAAATGTTGTTGCAGGAGAATCAGGTGGAATTACACAGCACATTGGTGCATATAAAGTTAAACTTGAAAGCGGACAGTCGATCACCTTTCTGGATACACCAGGTCACGAAGCTTTTACAGCAATGCGTGCCCGTGGTGCTCAGCTTACGGATATTGTCGTGCTTGTAGTTGCTGCAGATGATGCTGTAATGCCTCAGACAATAGAAGCAATCAATCATGCACAAGCTGCTGGAGTTCCAATAGTTGTCGCTATAAATAAAATTGATAAACCGGGTGCTAATCCTGAAAGATTAAAACAACAATTGGCCGATAGAAATATCCTCATTGAAGAATGGGGTGGTAAATATCAGGCAGTGGAAATATCAGCAAAGCTCGGAACAAAAGTAGAACAGTTGATGGAAAAAATTCTTCTTGAAGCTGAAATTCTTGATCTCAAAGCAAATCCGGAGAGATTAGCACGTGGTGTTGTTGTTGAATCTGAACTTGATAAAGGGAAGGGAATCACGGGAACTATTTTAGTTCAAAAAGGAACACTAAAAATTGGTGATCCTTTTATCGCCGGTATTTATCAGGGTAAAGTTCGAGCAATGTTTGATGAAAGAGGAAACAAAGTTACAGAAGCTCCACCCGCCACACCTGTTTTGGTTCTTGGATTTGAAGGTCCACCCCAGGCAGGTGATTCATTCGTTGTTGTGGAATCCGAAAGAGTTGCCAGAGAAATTGGAATTAAAAGACAACAGTTAAAACGTGAGCAGGATCAGAAACAGATTCATCATCTTACTCTCGATGAAGTCGCAAAGCAGATAAGTATTGGTGGGGTTAAAGAACTTCCGCTTATAGTAAAAGGTGATGTTGATGGTTCTGTTGAAGCTCTTGCTGAATCATTGATGAAGTTGTCAACTGAGGAAGTTATTATAAAAGTAATTCATAAAGGAGTTGGTGGAATATCTGAAAGCGATGTTCTTCTAGCTGATGCTTCCAGGGCAATTATAATTGGATTTCACGTAAGACCTAACCTTAATGCAAGAAAGCTTGCTGAAAAACAGCACGTCGATATTCGTCTTTACAGTGTTATTTATAATGCAATCAATGAAGTCAGATCTGCTTTAGAAGGATTGCTATCTCCAATTATTTCAGAAGAAGTTACTGCAACTCTTGAGGTTAGAGATATATTTAAAGTTCCGAAATTTGGAACGGTGGCCGGATGTTATGTACTTGAAGGAAAGATAGCGCGCAACAATAAGATACGTTTGGTCAGGGAGGGAATTGTTATCTTCGATGGGGATATTGGTACCTTGAAAAGATTTAAAGATGATATTCGTGAAGTTGATGCCGGTTACGAATGCGGAGTAAACTTAGCAAATTATAATGATGTTAAAGTCAGTGATATTATAGAATCATATAAGCTAATAGAAACAAAGAAAACCTTATCGTAAGATTTTTATCATTCTAAAAATACCAACGTATAAATCATGTCTTCACACAGAGTCGATAAAGTAGAGAAATTAATTAAAGAACAAATAAGTTATATCCTGCTTCACAAGCTGCAGGATGACAATCTTGGTTTTATTACGGTAACAAATGTTAAAGTTAGTGCTGATTTAAAGATATCAAAGATTTATCTCTCTGTTCTTCAAAAGGAAAGAAGAGACTTGGTTCTTAACAAAATTAATTCGCGTTTGGGACATATCAGAACCGAACTTGCTCACAGGATCAGAATAAAATTTGTCCCGGAGTTAAAATTTTTTATTGATGACACTCTCGATTACGTTGAAAAGATAGAAGGATTGATTAATGAAATTCACAAGCAGAATAATAACCAATCGAACACTTGATCTTTCCGATGCAGATTTTTCCGAAGGCGAAATAATTTTAGTCGATAAACCTTCCGGCCCTACATCATTCCAGGTTGTGAGCAAGATTAGAAAAATTACAGGTGTTAAGAAGGTTGGTCATTCAGGAACTCTTGATCCCAAAGCGAGTGGATTGATGATAGTTTGTACGGGAAAAAAAACTAAAGAGATGGATCGTTTCATAAATTTGAATAAAACATATTCCGGAATAATCAGGTTAGGTTTGAGCTCGCCTTCAATGGATACTGAAACTGAATGTTCCGAAATTCCTTTGCCGGAGGATATTACTGAGGAAAAAATTCTTGAAGTGCGTAATAGTTTTTTAGGTGAAATCGAGCAAACACCGCCGATGTATTCAGCTGTTAAAGTTGGAGGGAAAAAACTTTATAACTTGGCACGAAAAGGAAAAACGATCAAGCGTGAACCCAGAAAAATTATAATTGAGAAATTTGAAATTAGTAAAATTGATTTGCCCGATATTTACTTCACAATCACTTGTTCAAAAGGAACATTTATCAGAGTTATTGCTGATGACTTTGGGAAGAAACTTAAAACCGGCGGAATATTGTGGGAATTAAGAAGAGAGGGAATTGGCGAATATCGGGTTGATGAGGCATTAACTATTAGTAGCTTTTCTAAACAATTTTTAGCACAATTAGCGTCTGAATAATGAATCATTCAAGGATTAATAGCGGCATAAAACTTTTATTTCGAAGTGGATTATTATAAATTTACACCCTTTTGATAAAGCTATTTAAGATGAGGATAATAAAGGATTTAGAGGAAATAAAACGAGATCAAAACAGTGTAATTACACTTGGAACTTTTGATGGACTTCATATTGGTCATCAGCAGATTGTTGACACTGTTGTACAAAAATCACGTCAATCCTCTGGAAAGAGTTTCCTGATCACTTTTGATCCTCATCCCAGGAAGGTTATTCCTGGTAGAAACGATATTAAAATATTAAGCACTCTGGATGAAAAGTTGGTAGTCTTAGAACAACTCGGAATGGAAAATTTATTTGTAATCAATTTTACAACGGAGTTTTCGAAGCAAAGTCCAGAGGAGTTTGTAGAAAAATATCTTGTTCAAGGCATAGGATTGAGAGAAGTTGTTATTGGTTATGATCATCACTTTGGAAAATCAAGAGACGGCAACTTTGAATTGCTTCAGAAGCTTGGCAACAAATTTAATTTTTCAGTTACTCTAATTCCCGAATACTCTGTGGATGGCGTAACTGTAAGTAGTACAAAAATTAGAAATGCTCTTCTTGCCGGAGACGTTCTTAAAGCCGGTAAGATGCTTGGTAGGAATTACTCATTTAAAGGTACGATAGTTCACGGTGACGGAAGAGGAAGGCAGCTAGGATTTCCAACTGCAAACCTTGCAGTTGATAATGAAGATAAACTGATTCCGGCTAAAGGAATTTATGCTGCTGAATGTGTTGTAGAGAATGAAAAACATTTTGGTCTGTTAAGTCTTGGAAGCAGACCAACTTTTCATGAAGATGGAAAAATCATTCCCGAGTTTTACATATTTGATTTTGACAAAGATATATATGAAGAAGTTATGCAAGTGAATATGATAGAGAAAATCCGGGATGAAGAAAAATTTAATTCAGTAGATGAATTAATTTCCAGGATGAAAAAAGATGAAGAAATCGGAAGAAAAATTTTAAGTAAACAAATTAATTAATCCCGGTTGTTCTGCCTTAAGGTGGTTTGTTTCTGGGGTTACATCGTATAACTAATTATAAGGATTAAATTAAATGACAAAACAAGAAAAAGCCGATATTATTAAAAAGTACGGCGGAAATGAAAAAGACTCTGGCAAAACAGAAGTTCAGGTTGCTCTTATAACAAAAAGATTAAATGACCTGACAGAACACTTCAACAAACATGCAAAAGATCATCACTCAAGAAGAGGATTGATGATGATGGTTGGTAAAAGAAGAAGGCTCCTTGATTATCTGGCTAAAAAAGATATTGAGAGATACAGAGCAATAATTAAAGATTTGAACATTAGAAAGTAAGGAATTTGAAATGATAGTTAAAAAAGAAGTTGAAATAGGTGGCAAAATATTCTCCATCGAAACGGGGAGATATGCAAGGCAGGCTAACGGTGCAGTTATGGTTCGCTACGGTGATACTATGGTTCTTGTTTCTGCAGTTGCATCAACAGAAGTAAGAGAAAACCAGGATTTCTTCCCTCTACAGGTTGAGTACAGGGAAAAAACATCAGCCGCAGGTAAATTTCCAGGCGGATTTATTAAACGCGAAGGAAGACCTACCGAGAAAGAAATTCTCAGTTCAAGATTGATTGACAGACCAATCCGACCGCTATTCCCTGAAAACTTTATGAATGAAACACAGGTAATAGCATTGGTACTTTCGTATGATGGTCAGAATGATGCAGATGTTCTTGCTGCAATTGGTGCATCGGCTGCATTAACAATATCTGATGTTCCATTCGATGGTCCAATTGCCGAAGTCCGTATTGGAAGAATTAACGGGCAGCTGGTTATAAACCCAACTCACGCGGAAATCGAGCAAAGTGATCTTGAACTTATCGTAGCAGGAACAAGCGATTCAATACTTATGGTCGAAGGCGAATCTAAAGAAGTTGGCGAAGATGATTTGTTGAGTGCTCTCAGGTTCGCTCAGAACGAAATTAAAAAAATTGTTCAACTTCAAGTTGAATTGAGAAATGAAGCTGGAAAAAATAAGTGGGAGATCAAGGAAAAAGAATTTGATCCTGAATTGAAAAAAGAAGTTCTAGAGCTTGCTGGTGAAAAATTCAGAGACATCGTTCATTCAGTTCTTACAAAAGAAGAAAGAGCATCAAAAAATAATGAACTTCAGGAAGAAGTAACTTTGGCACTTGCAGAGAGATTCCCTGAACAGGAAAAAGTAATCGGTTCAATTCTGCATGATCTTGAAAAGGAATTAATGCGGGAAAGAATTCTTGCTGAGGGTGTTAGACTTGATGGAAGAAACACTACTCAAATTAGACCGATTACTGTAGAACTTGGTTTGTTACCTCGAACTCATGGCTCAGCCTTATTTACAAGAGGCGAAACACAGAGCTTAACAACTATAACTCTTGGCACAAAAAACGACGAGCAGATAATTGACGGTCTTCGTGAAGAATATACAAAGAGATTTATGCTTCACTACAACTTCCCACCGTTTAGTGTAGGTGAAATCGGAAGAATGATGGGTGTCGGAAGAAGAGAAATCGGACATGGAAATCTTGCTGAGAGAGCTTTAAAGATGGTTCTCCCGGGCGAAGAAATTTTTCCATACACCGTGCGTGTTATATCAGATATTCTTGAATCTAATGGTTCTTCTTCGATGGCAACTGTTTGTGCCGGATCTCTTGCTATGATGGATGCCGGAGTCGGAATCACCAAAGGTGTCGCAGGAATTGCAATGGGTCTGGTAAAGGAAGGTGATAGGTTTGCCGTTCTTTCTGATATTCTTGGAAACGAAGATCATCTCGGTGATATGGATTTCAAAGTTGCAGGAACTACTGAAGGAATAACTGCATTTCAGATGGATATTAAAATCCAGGGAATCTCATTTGAGATAATGGAGAAAGCATTGCAGCAGGCACGTGATGGCAGACTTCATATTCTTGGAATAATGAATCAGGCACTTGGGCAAGCACGTGAACAACTTTCTGAATTTGCACCAAGATTAATCTCGATGAAAGTTGAACAAGATCAAATCGGACTAATAATTGGTCCCGGTGGAAAAACAATTCAGGGAATGCAGCGATTGTTTGGTGTTGAGATAAATATTGAAGAAGATGGAATAGTAAATATTGCATCACCAAATAAAGAGAACGCGGTAAAGTGTAAAGAGTATATAAAGAAGATGACTGCCACACCCGAAGTTGGAGAAATTTACGAAGGTGTTATTACCAAATTGATGGATTTTGGAGCATTTGTGGAAATACTTCCTGGGAGGGAAGGACTCTTGCACATCTCTCAGATTGACAACAAGAGAGTTGAAAAGGTTAGTGATTATTTTAAAACTGGAGATAAGGTTAAAGTTAAGCTGTTAAAAATTGAAAATGGTAAGTTCTCTCTTAGTAGAAAAGAATTGTTAAAAGATGAAGGCAGCAAGAAGGACACAACTTCTGACAGCTAGTCTTCAACAAAATATTATTTATTAATAGAATTTTTCATAATTAATTTTAGTCGAAAAGCTCAATATGCAAATTGAAATATTGTCCCTCAATGTGATTTTAACTGTTCTTTATTTTCTGTATCCAGCAGAGGTTGGGCAAGTGCAGAAGAGCTTTTCATTTTTTAAAAGATTTTCGATGAAATATTTTATTTCATTAAACAGGTTTGTACCAAATGGTAAAAGAAATTATTATCAACTCCGCTTCCACGCAAACTCGTGTTGCTATTACGGAAGATGGAAACTTAGTCGACTTCTTTGTAGACTATCCTGAAAACCGCCGAATGGTGGGGGACATTTATCTTGGAAGAATTGCAAGAGTTCTTCCAGGAATTCGTGCTGCATTCATTGACATTGGAATGAAACACGATGCCTTCCTGCATTTTTCAGATATTGGTGAAAGAACACAACAACTTCAGGACATGCTTGGAGATGAAGATTCCGATGTTGACGACGATGACGAAGTTAATGGAGATGCTTCCACTCAATCAAAACCGGAAACAAAGAGAGCTGAACCGCAAATTCCTACCTTAAAAAAAGGTCAGGACATTCTTATCCAGATTATTAAGGAACCGGTAAATAACAAAGGTGTGCGGGTAACTTCATCAGTTTCACTTCCAGGCAGATTCTGCGTGCTGCTTCCTTATGATAACAAGGTCGGTATATCCAAGAAAATTTACGATTATAGAGAACGCAAAAGACTTCGTTACATTGCCAGGCAAATAGTACCCGGAAAATTATGGATTAATTATCAGAACCGTTGCTCAAAAGCAGGATGAAGAAATTCTTAAAGATGATCTGAAGAATCTTATGAAAACATGGGAAAAGATTGAGAAGGAAGCAAAAACGAAAACTCCTCCTGCAATTGTTTATCAGGATCTGAATACAACTGTAAGTGTTATTCGTGATCTTTTCAATGCTGACATTTCAAAAATATTTGTTGATTCAAAAAAGCTTCATAAGGAAATAAAAAACTATCTTGAACTTGTTCAACCTTCAATTGCTGAGAAGGTAGATCTTTATAAATCTACCTACGGCATATTCAATACCTTTAAAATTGCAGATCAGATTCAGACACTTATGGGCAGAAAAGTTCCTCTTCCCAGTGGCGGTTATCTTATCATCGAACATACGGAAGCAATGGTTGTTATTGATGTGAATAGCGGAAAATATGCAAAGAGTAAAGATCAGGAATTAAACTCGCTCAAAACAGATCTTGAAGCATCAAGAGAAATAGCAAGGCAATTGCGATTGAGAGACATAGGCGGAATTATTGTTATAGATTATATTGATCTCGAAGATGATAAGAACCGTAAAAAAATTTATGATGAGTTGAAGAAGGAATTCAGAAAAGACAGAGCGAAGGTATCTATTTTACCAATGTCGGATTTTGGTTTGATTCAAATTACAAGACAGCGGATAAGACAGAATATCGTGCAGGCAATGAAGGAAGTTTGTCCAGAGTGTCTCGGCACCGGCTTGTTAACTAAAAGTTCTCATTTGGTTTATGATCTTGAAAGCTGGTTAAAAAAATTCAGAAGAAAATCACGGGAAAGAAGTCTCATACTAAAAGCTCATCCTTCAACTGCTGCAAAATTCAGGGAAGGAAAAATTAAATCTTTGTTCAAACTTCAATTTAAATATCTTGTAAAAATTGAATTACGTGAAGATGCCAGTATTTCCCCTGATACTTTTGAGTTCTTTTCAGCAAAAACCGGGCATGATTTAACCCGGGAATTTGATTAGTTTAAATTATCTAATAATCTGAATTTGGAGAAAAAACTATGAAATTTTTTATTGATACAGCCAATATTGATGAAATAAAGGAAGCAGCCTGCACTGGGATTCTTGATGGCGTAACAACAAATCCTTCACTTGTTTCCAAAGAGGGAAAAGATTTTAGAAAACTGCTTGATGAAATCCTAAAAATTGTGGATGGTCCTGTGAGTGCGGAAGTTATTTCCACAGATTACGAAGGTATACTTAAAGAAGGGCGAGATCTTGCAAAAATCCATAAAAATATTGTTGTGAAAATTCCTTTAATCAAAGAAGGACTTAAAGCCTGTAAAACACTTACAAGCGAAGGAATTAAAGTAAACGTTACTCTTTGCTTTTCGCCAACCCAGGCAATTCTGGCAGCCAAAGCAGGTGCAACTTATATAAGTCCTTTTGTAGGAAGGCTTGATGATATCAGCACGAGCGGAATGGATTTAATTTCACAAATAGTTCAGATATACAGGAATTATAATTATAAAACAGAAGTGCTTGTTGCGAGTGTGAGACATCCGCTACATGTTGTTGAAGCTGCACTAATTGGTGCTGATGTTTGCACAATTCCTTTTGACGTTATTAAGAAGATGTTCAATCATCCGCTGACTGATATTGGACTTGAAAAATTTCTTGGCGATTGGAAAAAACTTAAATAGTTAATTCGATACTTTTACTCGAACTATTTGAATTGGGCGACTAGATGAAAAAAACTACATTTAACAATATTCATAAAAAACTTGGGGCAAAGTTAGTTGAATTTGCCGGGTATGAAATGCCTATCCAGTATTCTTCAATAATTGCTGAACACAAAGCAGTTCGTAATTCTGTAGGAGTTTTTGATGTATCTCATATGGGCGAAGTATTTATATCAGGAGATAAGGCACTCGATTTTGTTCAGCATATAACTATTAACGATGCATCAAAACTTTTTCCGGGAAGAGTACAGTATTCTGCAATGTGCTATCCTGATGGAGGTATTGTTGATGACTTACTTGTTTACAGATTATCTGATAAAGAATTTTTACTTGTTATAAACGCATCTAATATTGATAAAGATGTTAGCTGGATGAAAGAGAACAATAAATTTGGTGTATCGATCGATAACAGAAGTGATGAGTATTCTTTGCTTGCAGTTCAGGGACCGAACTCCGAAGATGTTCTTAAAAAGCTGGTCAAAGATATGCCCGAACTAGAATTCTATCATTTTATTAAGGGAAAAGTTGCCGGTATTGATATGATTATTTCCAGAACAGGTTACACCGGAGAAATAGGTTACGAACTTTATTTTACAGGAGATGTTTCTCAGGCCGAAAAAGTCTGGGAGGAAATATTCAAAGCAGGAAAAGAATTTGATATTCAGCCTGTTGGACTTGCTGCACGTGATTCGCTTAGGCTTGAAATGGGCTACTGTCTTTATGGAAATGATATCGATCAAACTACAAACCCAATTGAAGCTGGACTTGGGTGGATTACAAAAACTGATAAAGGAAACTTTTTAGGCAAGGATGCGATTTTAAAAGTTAAGCAGGAAGGACCCGGTCGGAAACTTGTTGCGCTGATTTCTGATGAAAAAACTTTCCCCAGAAAAGGATATGATATAACTGCAGAAGGTAAAAAAGTAGGTGTAGTTACAAGCGGAACAGTTAGTCCTGTTCTGGAAAAACCAATTGCACTCGGTTATGTAGATAAACCACTAAACGCACCAGGGAGTAAAGTTGCTTTTAAAATAAGAGATAAAGAATTCCCTGCTGTTGTTACAAAACTTCCATTTGTTAAAAAGTAAAAACTAAAATGAAACTTGACGTTCTATTTTCACCCGTTCAGGTAGACGAACTTTTCTTTACCGGGAAAACTACAGTTGTCATTGATGTGCTACGTGCTTCATCAACAATAATTACTGCCCTAACAAATGGTGCCAAGGAAGTTGTTCCTGTTGGTACTGTTGAATTTGCCGTAAAAGTTTCAGGAGGAATTTTCGGCGGACAGACACTTCTCGGTGGTGAACGTAATACTAAAAAAATTGAGGGCTTTGCTTTAGGTAATTCTCCTTCAGAGTATACAAAAGAAATTGTTTCAGGCAAATCGATAGTTTTTTATTCTACTAATGGTTCGCGTGCAATTGTTAAGGCAAAATATTCTGCAAACCTTTTTGTCTGTTCTTTTAATAATTTGAATGCACTCGCAAAACAGTTAAAAAAGTTGAACGAGGACGTTATTATACTTTGCTCAGGAAACAATAATTTATTCAATCTTGAGGATTCCATCTGTGCTGGCATGTTGATTAACGAACTGGTTGCTCTGAATAAAAAAGTTGAATTTACAGATTCTTCAATCGGTGCGATGACTTTGTTTAAATTATTTGGAAAAAATATTTTCAAGATGTTAAGTGAAGCAGATCACGGCCGACTTCTAATTGAAAATGGCTTTAAAGATGACCTGAAAGCTTGCGCTGAACTTGATAGTTCAGAAGTCATTCCTTTTTATTCTGGCAACGCACTCAAAGAGTTAAAATAAACGTTGATATCAGAATGGCCAGAAAGAAAAAAAACGGAAAGGTCAAAGGAAATGGTTCTGGCAAGAACTATTTCAACTTCTCTGCAGACAAAAAGAAAAGAATAATTGGAATTTTTCTCGTTCTGTTTTCCATATTCCTTTCGCTCTGTATAATTTCTTACAGCCGGAAAGACGAAGTCCTCCTTGATAATTCCATATTTTCCGGCGTTGAGACCCACAATTGGCTCGGTATAATCGGCGCACATTTTTCTTATTTCTTCATTAAATCAACAATTGGTTACTTTTCCATTATATTCCCAGCAATAATGTTTTTATGGGGAGTTTCTTTCTTTAAAAAATTTACTTTCAAAACTCTGATTCACACAACGAACTTCCTATTAGTAATGGGTCTTACACTCGCCACTTTCTTTGGAGTATTGAATTCTGGTCTTGATTTTCTACCCGGAACAAAAGAACTCAGAGGAAACGTTGGTGATTATCTCGGTAGCTGGCTTAGCGGCTTAATCGGGACTGCCGGAAGTATTTTGCTTCTGCTTTTTGTTTCTGCAACTGTACTCATCTTCGCTTTTGATATTAAAATTGAAAACATTTTTCACTTCATAAAAAATATGTTTGCTTCTGATTCGGAGAGTAAAATAAAAATTGTGAAGAAGGAAGAAAAAGAAACTTCAAACCTTGAAAAAATCAAAAAGCTTGGCAAAGAAAGAAAAAAACCTGTAGGCGCTGTTCATGATGATATTTCCGCAGAAGATTTAATGGAGGAAGAAGAAGCACAAACTCAGATTAAAATTATCAGAAAAGCTGAAACCGAAGTGATGAAAGAGGATGAGATATCCGCAAGTGACAGAAAAAAAGTAGATTTGGAAAAAACCGGTGAACTGCCCTCAACAAAAAATATTGATGATGAGAAGGCGAAGCTACCCGATCCCTGGGAAGAACATTTGGATTATGAGCTCCCCGGACTTGAATTACTTCAACCAGCCATCGCCGAAGACGTCAAAGTCGCAGAGGAAGAGTTGACCAGAAATGCTGAACTGCTTAAAGAAAAGCTTAAACTTTTTGATATAGAAATTCAGAATATATCTGTTACTCCTGGTCCGGTCGTTACTCTTTATGAAATTGTCCCTGCACCCGGAGTTAAAATTAGCAAGATTGTTGGTTTAGAGAATGACATTGCTCTGGCTCTTGCAGCAAGAGGAATAAGAATTATTGCTCCCATTCCGGGTAAAGGTGCTATTGGAGTTGAAATTCCAAATGCTGAAGCAGCTATTGTAAATGCACGTTCAGTACTTGGAAAAATAAAAGATTCACAAATGCAATTGCCGCTTGTCACTCGGCAAAACAATCAGCGGAGATGTTTATCTTACAGATCTTTCTCTAATGCCTCATCTTTTAATTGCCGGCTCAACAGGCTCGGGAAAGAGCGTTGGTATAAATATGATTATCAGCAGTTTGTTGTATTCAAAAATTCCTGCTGATATAAAATTCATTTTAGTTGATCCTAAAAAAATTGAACTTTCATTTTACAATAAATTAAGAAGACACTATCTTGCCGTTTCTCCGGATATTGAAGAAGAAATAATAACAGTACCGCAAAATGCTGTACTTATGCTCAAGTCAGTTGAAATTGAAATGGAAAAAAGATACGATCGATTAGCAAAAGCAGGTGTAAGAAATATAGTCGATTACAATAAAAAAATCGATAACCCAAAAACAAAACCGCACGACAGTGAATCAATAAAGCATCATCACCTTCCATATCTAGTTGTAGTTATTGATGAGCTTGCAGACTTAATGATTACTGCGGGAAGAGAAGTTGAAGAACCAATTACCCGGCTGGCGCAACTTGCCCGGGCAGTTGGAATTCATCTGGTGCTGGCAACTCAAAGACCATCGGTGAATGTAATTACCGGATTAATTAAAGCTAACTTCAGCTCCAGGATTGCATATCAGGTTGCATCAAAAATTGATTCACGGACAATCCTCGATATGAATGGGGCAGAGCAGTTACTTGGAAGAGGTGATATGCTGTTTTTACCAACAGGTCAGCCGAAACCAATCAGAATGCAGAACGCATTTATTTCCACTGATGAAGTGGAGAGCTTAACAAACTATGTTTATTCTCAGCCATCATATTCAAAACCATATTACTTGCCATCAATTTATGATAAGAAGAAAAGTTCGTCTTCCGGATTATCTGTAGATCTTGATCCGATGTTTGAGGAAGCTGCCCGAGTGATAGTTCGTCATCAACAGGGCTCCGTTTCACTTTTACAGAGAAAATTAAAATTAGGATATTCACGTGCTGCAAGAATTGTTGACCAGCTTGAAGATGCTGGAATTGTCGGACCGAATGATGGAAGCAAGGCGAGACAGGTTCTGGTTGAGAATGATGAACAACTTGAAACAGTTTTACGATCACTTTAACAAGGAAAATAAAATGAGCAATAAATTATTTCTTATATGTATTTCTTTAATATTTTTTTTCGCTACTACTTTCGCACAAGAAGATGCACAGGAAGTTTTAAAAAACATTCAAAACAAATTTGAATCAATTACAGATTTGTCTGCGCAGTTAACTCAATCTGTAAATGGCAATGTTAATCTTAAAGGTAAAGTCTACTATAAAAAAGAAAATCAAATAAGATTTGAGTTTAAAAATATTCTGATTGTATCGGATGGTGAAACTTCCTGGAGTTACAATCAGAAAGACGATAAAGTGATTATCACAGATTATGAAAGCGAAGGAAACAAAATTCTTTCAATGCGACAAATTATTTTTGAATATCCTCAGGATTGTGATTTGAATACTTTTAAGTCTGAAGATCAAACAGTGCTTGAGCTAATTCCCCAAGACAATGAATTCAGTTTTACTTCGATAAAACTTTTTATTGATGGAGATAATCTTATAACTAAAGCTATGATGGATGATCCCGCCACTGGTGAAATTCAGATCGAGCTTTCTGATTATCAATTAAATAAAAACCTAACAGATAGTTTTTTCCAATTTTCTCCACCCGAAGGAAGCCAGGTTATTGACCTCAGATAACAGAAAAAAATTACCAGCCTTAAGAGGACTCTTAAATTTTTTATTCTCGGTCGGGTTAGCTGCACTTTTTCTCTATCTTGCCTTCTCTGATGTAAATTTCGGCAAAGTAATGGAATTGGTATCCCAAGCATCAATTATCTGGATAATAATATTTTCTGTTGCAATTTTGCTTGGTCATTATATCAGGGCAATACGTTGGAAATATATTTTATATTCCGTAAAACCAGACGTTAAAATATGGAATCTTTTCGGTGCCTTGATGATTGGTTACGGTGTTAATTGTGTGACTCCAAAGCTTGGTGAAGTAACACGTGCCATTATGATTGGCAGGTATGAAAACCTTTCGAGATCCTCAATGTTTGGAACAGTTATCGTCGAAAGAGTAATTGATATTATATCTTTAGGTGTTGCAGTTTTAATATCGGCATTCATATGGAGTGCAAGTCTTTATGAAACATTCCCCTGGCTTGAAGTAACACTTTACATTTCTGCATTGGCGCTTTTTGTGGTTCTCCTGATGATTTATTTATCAGTAAAGTTCAAAGAAAAATTTTACGGATACTTTACAAAGTTCATAGGAAAATTTTCTCAAAAACTTGCGGAAAGGCTTGGATATATTTTTGAGATGTTGATACAGGGATTTACAAGTCTCAAAGGAACAAAAAACTATGTGCTTACGTTTATAACATCGGTAATTATTCTCTTAATTTATGCTCTAACTTCTTACTTCGGATTCTTTATGCTTGATATGCAGTCAATGTACAACGTAACTTTTGCAATGGGTTGGATTTTGATGAGCATTAGTGCTATCGGAGTTGTGATTCCTACCCCAGGTGCAACTGGTTCATATCATGCACTTGCAATGAGCACACTTGTTCTGCTTTTTGGATTTGGAGAAAATATAAGTGCGGCTTTTGCTTTTCTTACTCATATAATCTCTTACTTTTTATTTATTATAGTTGCGTTAATTATGTATTTCGCTCTTGATAGTAAGCATTCAGGCATATTCAATATCTTCAAAACAAACTCGGATGACAAATGAAAAAATATATATGGATTTTATCGATAATAATATTAACAGAATTATCTTTTGCTCAAATCGAGCTAAAAGGTACTATGGGTATTAATTTTATAAGCATTCCATCAGCTCAGGATTATATAAACCAGAATTATGCACCTTACAACGACGAACTTAATACATTTAATACTGCAGTTATTTTTACTGGCGAAGTCGGATATTTTTTTAATGAAAAATTCGAAATGAGCATTGATATCCCATATCAGATATATTCTTATAATACCAATATAGAGGGTGCCGGCCAGTATGATTTATATTTCGATTCATTTCTGCCATCGATAGTGGCCTACTATGTTCTCTCAGGAGAGGGTTATAATTTTAAATTTGGAGGAGGTGCTGGTCCTCGTTTTACTACTGTGACTGAAGAAAAAAAATGGCAGGGAACCAAAGATGAATATTCTTCAACAGGTTTTGGCGGGCTCTTGAGGATTGAAGCAAACACTGCCTTATCAGAAAAATTCTATGCTAATATTGGTGGGGATTTAAGATATGATGTAAATGGAGAGCCCGAAAATGATAATGGAAATAAATTGGTAAATAATGTTGAGGGTGAAACGGTAAATTTTAATTCATTCTCAGTTGGCATCAAGCTCGGTATCTCTTACTTAATAGGTGGTAGCAATTGAGTTTACTTGAAGCCATATTACTGGGAATTATACAGGGTTTAACCGAATTTCTTCCTATCAGCAGTACGGGGCATTTAACTGTTGCTGGAAAGTTAATGAATCTGGTTTCTGCTGATCATCCCGAACAATGGACAGCATTTATTGCTTTGATTCAATTGGGAACTTTACTTGCAGTGTTTATTTATTTCTGGAAAGATATAATTTCAATTATCAAAGATTTTTTTCAGGAAAATCTCATTAAGCGGGTTAAATATTCTGAACAAAAAATTAATTCAAAACTTGGATGGCTGATAATTATCGGTACTATTCCGGTTGTTATAATTGGATTAGCTTTCAAAGATGCAATTGAAGGTGCGTTGACAAAAAATCTTTACGTCATTGCAGCGAGCCTGATTATTCTTGCACTTATTTTAGCCCTGGCAGAAAAGATAGCTAAGTTCAAAAAAGATTTAGAAAACATTACAATTCTTGATTCAATAATTATAGGTTTTGCTCAAGCACTTGCTCTTATTCCCGGCTCATCAAGATCGGGGACAACAATTACTGCCGGTTTGTTTGTTGGATTGAAGCGCGAATCTGCAGCAAGATTTTCGTTTTTACTCAGCATTCCCGCTGTGTTTGCAAGTGGAGTTTTACAATTGTACGAAGCTATGAAGTTTGTTGATCAGTCAATGGCTGTTAATATTATTGCAGCAACTATTGTATCAGGAATAAGCGGATATCTTGCAATCGATTTTCTCTTAAAATATCTGAAGAAAAATTCAACATTCATTTTTATCTATTACAGAATAGCTTTAGGAATATTTATTTTAATCTTATTACTAAACAATATCATTCAATCATAAAGGAGTAATATTATGAAACAAATAATGATCATGTTACTGATTACACTTGGTGTCTGGGCCTGTAATGGTCAGGATGCCGGGAAAGTTGATACCACAAAAAATCAATCAAAAAAGGAAAGTAAAGAAATGACAGTAGCAGTTATCAAAACTAATATGGGAACAATTGAGCTTGAGCTGTACGCAGATCAAACTCCTAAAACAGTCGAGAACTTCGTGGGTCTTGCTAATAAAGAATTTTATAACGGAGTAATTTTCCACCGGGTAATTCCAAACTTTATGATTCAGAGTGGTGATCCGACAGGAACCGGAAGAGGCGGAGAAAGCATCTGGGGAAAACCATTTGAAGATGAAATTGTTTCATCACTTGTTTTTGATGAGCCGGGAATTTTGGCAATGGCCAATTCCGGTCCGAATACAAACGGCAGTCAGTTTTTTATAACTGTGGCTGCAACAACCTGGTTAAACGGAAATCATACTATTTTCGGAAAAGTAATCGAAGGAATGGATGTTGTATATGCTATCAGCAAAGTTCCAACAAGCAAGCCCGGAGATAAACCTCTTAAAGATGTTGTTATGGAATCTGTAACAATAGAGCAAAGAGAAGTAAAATAATTTAAACTATAGCCGCATCATTTGTGATGCGGCTTTTGTTTTTATGTAAATGGCACAAGCTGAAAACAAACAGGAATTTTTTTCTTCGCGATGGGCATTGATCATTGCCACAATCGGAATCGCTGTTGGGACTGGAAATATCTGGCGTTTCTCAAGAATCGTTGCTCAAAATGGCGGTGGTTCTTTTCTTATTCCCTGGGTAATATTTCTTTTAATTTGGTCTGTTCCATTAATCATTGCTGAATTTGCAATCGGTAAATCATCTCGAATGGGACCTGTTGGTGCAATTGCAAAAACAGCAGGCAATAAATTTGGCTGGATGGGTGCATGGATTGTTTTTGTGTCAACAGCAATAATGTTTTACTATTCGGTGGTAACGGGATGGTGTATAAGATATTTTATCTCAGCAGCTTCAGGAAATTTATTCAACACTTCGGAACATTTAACTTACTGGAATGAATTTTCGGCAAGCTATCAACCATTACTGTTTCACTTTATTGCTTTATTTCTTGTTGCACTTGTTGTAACCAGAGGAATAACGAAAGGGATAGAAAAGGTTACAAAATTTCTGGTCCCTTCATTGCTGGTGATACTCTTGATTCTTTTTGTGCGTGCGATAACTCTTCCAAATGCAATAGAGGGAATAAAATATTTTTTCACACCGGATATCAATGTAATACTTGATTACAAAGTCTGGCTAAATGCACTTACACAAAATGCCTGGGATACAGGTGCTGGCTGGGGATTGATTCTCACTTATGCAATTTATATGAAAAAGAAGGAAGACATTTCTCTTAATGCAGCATTAATTGGTTTCGGAAACAATACTGTTTCTCTGATAGCCGGCATAACAATATTTTCGACTGTCTTTGCACTAAGCTCAGTTGATGCGATGCAGCAGGTATCACAATCCGGTCCTGCAAACACAGGTTTAACTTTCATTTATTTGCCATTGTTGTTTACTAAACTTTCCGAAAGCAATTTTGTAAACACTTTTTTCGCTTCACTTTTCTTTCTTGCATTATTTTTTGCCGCATTCACTTCGCTTATTTCAATGGTTGAACTTATCAACACGAACTTTAATTGATTTTGGAATTAGAAGGAAAAAAGCCATCATTATTATTGCTTCGATGGGATTTCTACTTGGAATTCCATCTGCGCTGGATATGAATTTTCTGGCAAACCAGGATTGGGTTTGGGGTGTTGGATTAATTCTCAGTGGTGCATTTATTTCATTTTCAATTATCAGATATGGAGTTGATAAATTCAGAACAGAAATAATAAATGGATATGGAAGTGATGTGAAGATTGGCAAATGGTATAATTTTGTAATTGGTATTTTAGTCCCGATACAAGTTATTGTATTGATAAGCTGGTGGCTTGTTTCATCCATTGGCTGGGATGCAGAATGGTGGAATCCTTTCCACGCAGAAAATTTTGGAACGGTTATTTTTCAGTGGGCGATTATATCTAAGTTTATTTATTGGACTGAACAAATTTTTAGTGAAAAAAGTTCTGGATAATAAGCAATTGGAAAGTGTTTGAGATGAATTTTATCACAATAATAACAATGATATGTGTATTAGGATTAGTCTGGGGAGGATTAATATTTTTTATCAGCAAAGCATTTAAATATGAAAAATTGAAACAGAAAAATGGCGAAGAGTAAAGCACCATCAATACTTGAAGCAATCGCTGAAATAAAAAAACGGAAGTTCAAACCAGTTTATTATTTCTTTGGGGAAGATTCGTACAACCTGACTTTCGCACTACACATTCTCGAAGAAGTATTCACACCATTGCTTTCATCTGAATTTGATAAGGAAACAATTTTTTCCGAGGACAGATCAATCATTGATATTCTTGGACTTTCGACATCATTTCCCTTTGGTTCGGAGAAAAAATTAATCATCGTTAAAGAATCGGAAAAAATAAAAGATAAAAAACCCCTGAAGAATTATGCAGCATCACCTGCTGAATTTACTGTTCTTGCTTTCTTCCACAATGGCCCAATTACGAATCTTAAAAGCGAACCGTTCAAAACTCTTGCTGAGAATAACTTCCTTTATGAAGCAAAAGAGTTGAAGGGAAGGAATTTAATCGACTGGTTGATCAGTGAGGCTGAAGAAAAAGGGAAAAAGCTTTCTGAAGAAAATGCTCAGGTATTAGTTGACATTGCTGGTGAAAACAGAAATATGCTTGAAGATCAGCTTGAAAAAATTTGTGTATTTCTTAACAAAGAAAAAGAAATTACAATTGAAAGTATTCAAAAAGTTTCTTCTGAATTAAAGCAGTTTAATATTTTTGATTTGCAGAATGCTATCGGATTAAAAGATAAATCAAAAGCTTTGAATGTAGCTAACAATCTTCTTGATAACGGAGCCGAACCGACATTCATTATTGCAATGTTGACGAGATATTTTACCGGACTTGCAAAAATCACAGAGCTAAAAACCAAAAACATACCGGTGCAGGAAGCAGCCAGAATAGTTGGCACACATCACTTTTACTATCCTGGATATGTCAAAGCCAGAACTCTTTATTCAGATCAAAAACTTGTTGAAGTTTTCAGAGCTTTGCTGAAAGCAGATATTTCAGTTAAAACCACGTCAAGCGATAATAAAACTATAATTACTCTTCTCATTGCTGAAATACTGCAGTAATCAAGTCTATATTTTCAGAAAAGCAATCTTTTTGGTTAATTTGTGACTAATTTTGTGAAACAAATTTCAACTAACACAGGTATAAAAGCGGATTGATGGATATAAAGCTCCGTGAACTTTCGGATGAAGAGCTGATTCTTGAGTTCCAGAAGAACAACACGGAAGCTGCTTTTAACATACTTGTTCAGAGATATAAAAATCCGTTAACCAATTTTGTGTTCAGATTTTTAGGTGATTATGAAGCTTGTGCAGATGTTGTTCAGGAAACGATGATAAAAGTTTACAGGTATAAAGATTCATACAGTTCAGTGGCAAAATTCTCAACCTGGGTTTATACAATTGCAGGTAACCTTGCAAGAACAGAATACAGAAGACAGCGAAGAAGAAATATTTTTTCGATTAACGATTATGGAGAAGATCATAAAACTTATGATCTGCCGGATGAAAGTTACAGACCGGATGTTATTACAGACAGCGGTATAAAAGATGAAATAATTCAGAAGGCATTATTGAAAGTAAAAGAAGCATACAGAGAAGCAGTAATTCTGAGGGATATTCAGGGAATGTCGTATGAAGAAATTTCTGAAATACTTGGAGTAAATGAAGGAACAGTTAAATCAAGAATAAACAGAGGAAGAGCACAATTACAGGAATTATTAAAAGGTATTTATAAAGAATAAGTGATAATATGGAAAACGATGAAAAGAAATATGAAGATGTGATCAAAGCATTAAAAGGCTTGCAGGAAGTAAAAGCTCCGGCAAACTTTGAAGCTGACCTTCAGAGGAGAATAAACTCTGAAAAGTTTTCGAAGGAAGAAAAGAAAAGTTTCTGGGAAAATATTTTCTTGCCCACCAGATTAATCCCTTCACTTGGTTTAGTTGCTGCTGCTGTTGTTATCTTTTTTGTAGTGGATACTAATTCTGAAGAAATGGATAATCCTTTTCTTATTGAACCAAGAGTAAGGGAAGATGTTTTTGTTATTACTGAATACGAAGAATTGGAACAGAAACAGGAAGAATTTTCAAAACAAAAATCTGTAAAGAAAGTGAACCTGAAAGAAAAATGAATCTGTTCGCGGGAAAAGAAGAGATGAAGACAACTTAAAATCTTCAAAGAGAGATGAATCAACTATTGAAAACAGAAAAACCGAAGGACAACGAAATGCTCCAGAAGGTAAAAAGGAATTGGGTAGAGAAAGCGGAGATGTGGTTGATGTGTTGACGGATGAAAAAGATTTACCGGAAGATAAGGATATTAATGCAGGATTTTATGCCGCTGCAGAGTCAACAATTGTAGATTCCCTGGCAGCTCCTCAGCCAACTACTGCTACAGTGACGAGTTCTGAATTGGTAACCGGACAGGCAATCACAAAAGAAGAATTAAATTTCAGGCAGGTACAACTAACTGAAGAAGAGCAGAAAACGGTTAATGAATTAAAAATTCAGCAGGTGCAATCCGTTAAAAAGACTAATAAATCTCAAAAATAAACCAATTTTCAAGGTATTGCAGCTAATCTCTTCCAAAATTCTTGACCGAAACTTTCTTTTTATTTCCTTCTAATCTTTCTATATTTACCCCTCAAATTTGAAATAAATGTATAAATAATAAGGATTTACAGATGAAAAAAGGTATTCATCCTGAATATAGACCAGTTGTTTTTCAGGATCCATCTTGTGACTTTGCAGTTCTAACAAGATCGACTATTAAATCTTCTGATACAATAAAATGGACTGATGGAAATACTTATCCACTTGTTAAATTAGAAATATCCAGTGGTTCACATCCGTTCTTTACCGGAAAACAGAAGCTGCTTGATACAGCAGGTCGTGTTGAGAAATTTCAGAAAAAATATGCTACTAAAAAAACAAGCAAAACTAAATTAGCATTTAATAGATTTGAAAAAAGCCAGTTTTCTGGCTTTTTTTATTTTAAAGTTCGAATCGACTTAGGATTTATCAATCATTTCTTCCGAGAATCTTATCTCAAAAAGTGTTAAATTTCAAAAAAATAAAAAGAAGTTTATATGCCTATCTGCATTTTTGAGGACGAACAATATCTTAATTTCGAACCGCTAATCTATTCGCGACCGGTTTATGATTTGGTCTGCGGAATGACCACTCTGAAGGAAAAAATTATCCGTGCATTTCCAAAAGAGAAAATTATGCTTAAATGCCGGAATTATCTTGAACCGTTTGTTAAAGCAGAAAATCCAAAGTGCAAAGTAAATCAATTTGAAGAAGATGATTATTTATTTATCAATGGAAGAATTGTTGCTCCTTCAAATCTTAAAAATGTTTTAAAGTTGAAATCAAACGAAGAAAAAGTTTTTGTTTCAAAGGGAGTAGTTGTTGCAGCGAAGATTTCAAAAAAGAGAATTAAAGATTTATCAATTAGACAAAGTTGAATTCATCGATACAAAACTTTTTAGTAATCTTCCATCAATAGAAGTTGATGTTGCAGTTGCAAATTATTTATGGGATCTTGTCTATTTAAATGGGAAAGAAATTCAGAATGATTTTAAGATTTATACAAAGGGTAAATCTTCAGCAAAAAAGAAATATGCCGGAGTAAATTTTGTAAACAAGAAAAATATTTTCATTGGGAAAGATGTTGAAATTAAACCAGGCGTTGTTCTGGATGCTTCCACTGGACCAATCTTCATTGAAAAGAATGTAACCATTTTTCCGAATGCGGTAATTCAAGGACCGTTTTACATTGGCGAATCATCCAAAATAAAAAGCTGTGCAACGATCTATCCGAATGTTAGCATTGGTAAAGTGTGCAAAGTCGGTGGTGAAGTTGAGGATACAATTATTCATCCATATTCAAATAAACAACACTCAGGATTTTTAGGACATTCATATCTTGGAAGCTGGATAAACCTCGGTGCTGATACAAACAACAGCGATCTTCAGAATAATTATGGAACAATAAAAGTCCAGGTAAACGGAAGACACATTGATTCAGGAAAGCAGTTTGTCGGATTGATGATGGGAGATCATTCGAAAACAGCGATTAACACAATGTTTAATACCGGAACTGTTGTTGGATTTTCGAGCAATGTTTATGGTGCAGGTTTTCCTCCTAAATATATTCCTTCATTTGGATGGGGAGGGAGTGAATCAATGAAAGAATACAAAATTTCAAAAGCAATCGAGACAGCCAAAGCAGTATTTGCACGAAGAGATAAAAGTTTTGAAAAAGAAGATGAAGAAATGTTTGAAACCATATTTAATTTAACAAAAGAAGACAGAAGTAAGAGAGGTTATTAGTGGATCAGGAAACGAAGAATACAGACGTAAAAATTGAAGCCCACTCGATAGTAGATTTATATTCGGGCGTTCGGGGACTTGCAATTAAAATCCTTAACAGAATTGACAGAACAGATGCTTACCTGGAAAGAATGCTTGACACTGAAATGAAAAGCACAGAAATGAGCGGACCAGATAAAGCTTTGTTGTACGAAATAGTGCACGGTGTTGTGAGATGGCAGGGCAGACTTGATTGGATATTAAATGGTTTTTACAAAGGAACTTTTTCTAAAGCTATTCCCAATTTAAAAAACGGGCTTCGTGTAGCACTTTACCAGGTTTTATTTTTAGACCGGGTTCCTGATTATGCCGCAGTTAATGAAGTGGTTGAATTTGTCAAGAAACTTCAGGGACAGAAACCTGCCGATCTGGTAAATGCTGTTCTAAGAAATATTATCAGAAACAAAAATGCAATCAGGTATCCTGATCCGGATGAAGATACGATTGGTTACTTAGCTGCTTATTATTCACATCCTACATGGATGGTAAAAAGATATCTGGCAAGATTTGGCAAAGAAAAGACTGAAAGACTTTTAATGGTGAACAATGAAAAGCCTTATTTAACTCTCAGAATAAATGCACTCAAAACAAAACCAGAGGAATTTAAAACTCTGCTTGACAGTGTTGGATTGAAATACCATCAAGGCGCTTATCTTCCGGAGTTTTTTAAACTACAAAACCTTACAAATATTACTGCTTGGGAATATTTTGCCAAAGGATATTTTAATATTCAGGATGAAAGTGCGGGACTTGCCTGCAGACTGCTTGATGTTCATGAAGGACAGCGCGTGCTTGATATGTGTGCAGCTCCCGGCGGGAAGACGGCATACATTGCCGCACTTATGCATTCAAGAGGAGAAGTAGTTGCGATTGATCGCTATGAAAGCCGTCTTAAAATATTACAAAAAAATATGACAAGACTTAATGTTGATTGTGTAAGAATTGCGGAAGCAGATGCTCTCGAGTATAAAAATTTACCTTTTGACAGAGTGCTTGTTGATGTTCCTTGTTCGGGAACTGGAACTCTTTCCAAAAAACCCGACATTAAATGGAAAAAAGATTTATTCGATATCCGAAACCTGAATACTTTACAGTCAAAGTTATTAGCAAAAGCTGCTTCATTAGTAAAGGTAGATGGAGTTATTGTCTATAGTACCTGCTCGATTGAACCGGAAGAAAATTTTGAAATAGTTAAAAAGTTTCTGGAAGAAAATCAAAACTTCAGATTTGAAAGTGCAAAAGGAAAGTTCCCCGATGAAATTATTGATGAAAACGGGTGTATTCAAACTTTGCCTCATATCCATAGAACAGATGGAGCTTTTGCAGCAAGACTTGTGAGAATTTCTTAAACTATTTTTGAGACTTTTATTAACCTTATAAATTAATTTTAATGCTTGATAGATTTTCCGAACAATTAAGAAAAGCCAGGCTGAAAAAAGGAGCATCGCTCCAGCAAATCGCAGCCATAACTCGCATCGATATAAAATTTCTTGAGGCTTTGGACAACGGAAATTTTGGTTTTCTTCCTGATTTATATATTAAGGCATTCATAAAGCAATATGCAAAAGCTGTGGATCTTGATGAACAGGAAACCATTAAAAAATATGAAGATGCTTTAGCAGGAAAATATATTGAGGAAGAGGAACCAAAATCCCTTCTCGAACAAAAGGTCGAAATAAGCAACATTCAACAGCAAACAGAAGCTGATAAAAAAATTCCTATTTTTGATGGAAGTACATCCGATCAAACGCCACCAGTTAAAAGTGATGATATTATCAAGAAACTTAAAGTTTTAATTTATGCAGCCGGATTTATTCTGGTGGGCGTTATAATATTTTTTACTTTTTTCAACAGAAGTTCTACAATTATTGTAGAAGAAACACCTTACGAAAAAGTTACTCGAAGAAACGAAGGATCGTTACCAGGTTAAAGAAGAAAAAGTTGATTCTTCAGCTTTATTATTTAATACTGACAGTCTTACACTTCAATTTGTCAATGCTGATTCGGTCGATTCAGCCTGGGTTATGATAATCACTGATGATTTAGAGAAAGAAGATTTTCTACTTTACCCAAGAAACGCAAAATCCATGATTGCAACCGATAATTTTAAATTTACGCTAGGCAATTCAGGAGTAATAGTTTTAAAGTTAGATAACGAGCTACTGAATTTTGAAGGGAAAAGGGGGTCAGTCAGACATTACGAGGTTACCAGAAATGGTATTCAAAGATTGACAGCTCCTCCTGTATTAACCAAAGAATAAAATGCCATCCGCCATCGAAAAAAAAATTGAAGCACTTCGTGAACAAATCAGGGAACACGATTACAAATACTATGTTCTCGCACAACCGGCTATTAGTGATCGGGAATACGATAAACTCATAAATAAGTTAGAAGCTCTCGAAGCTGAACATCCCGAATTAATCACACCCGACTCACCAACTCAAAGAGTTGGAAGTGATCTCACAAAAGACTTCAAACCTGTTGAACATAAAATCCCAATGCTGAGTCTATCAAATACTTATTCTGAAGAAGAGTTGTTTGATTTTGACAGAAGAGTAAAAGATGGCTTGCCCGAAGGGGAAAAGGTTGAATATTTAGTCGAACTGAAAATTGATGGTGCTTCTGTAAGTATAAATTATGTAAATGGATTTTTGAAAACCGCCGCTACTCGTGGTGATGGAACAGTAGGTGAAGAGATAACAAATAACGTAAGGACAATAAAATCCGTTCCGCTGAAAGTTAAAAAAGATTCTTCAATTAAATATAAACTGAATGATTTTGAGGTGCGTGGTGAGATATTTATGAATATAAAAGCCTTTGAAAAGTTGAACAAGGAAAGAGAAAAAAATGGTGAGAAAATTTTTGCAAATCCAAGAAACTCTACAGCTGGCACATTAAAATTACAGGATCCCAAAATTGTTGCACTGAGACCGTTGAATACATTTTTATATAGTCTCATCAGTCCCGGAGATAAACTTAAATCTCAGGAAGAAAATCTAACGATATTAAAGAAACTCGGTTTTAAAGTTAACGAGCACTATAGAAAGATGTAAGAGCATAGAGGAAGTCATTCAAATTTGTCAGAGGTTTGAGAAGCTTCGCGATGAGCTCGAATATGAAATTGATGGGGCAGTAATTAAAGTGAACTCAATTGACCAGCAAAATAAACTTGGCAGCATTGCAAAGGCTCCACGATGGGCTGTTGCGTTTAAATTTAAATCAAAACAAACCACAACAAAAATTAAAGATATTACCTGGCAAGTTGGACGAACTGGTGCAGTAACACCCGTAGCTGAACTGGGACCGAAATTTCTTGCTGGTTCAACAATAAGCAGAGCAACACTACATAATTTCGACGAGATAGAAAGAAAAGATATTCGCATTGGTGATACTGTTATTATCGAAAAGGGTGGCGATGTAATTCCCAAAGTTGTTGAAGTTGTTTTGAACGAAAGACCATCGAACAGTAAAAAAACAAAACCCCCGGAAAAATGTCCGGTATGTAATTCAAAATTATTTAAGCCGGAAGGTGAAGTTGCTCTATTATTGTGAAAACGCTGAATGTCCCGAGCAGGTAAAAGGCAGGTTGGAACATTTTGCTTCACGTGGAGCAATGGATATTGAAGGACTTGGTGAATCATTGATTGATCTGTTTGTTGATAAAGGTTTTCTTAAAACTTACTCAGATATTTACAGGCTTAAAAATTTAAAATCTGAGCTGGTTACTATAGAAAGATTTGGTGAGAAAAGCGTATCAAATCTTCTTAATGCAATAGAGAAAAGCAAGGAGAAACCTTTCGATAAAGTGCTATTTGCGCTTGGAATCCGATATGTTGGGGAAGGTGCTGCGAGAAAGCTTGCTGCTCATTTTAAGTCACTTGAAGCTCTAATGTCAGTGAAAGAAGAAGAAATAACAGAAGTTCACGAAATAGGTGAAAGCATAAGCAAAAGTGTTATCAATTTTTTCAGTGATACTCATAACAAAAAAATCATCCGGGAATTGAAAAAGGCAGGTTTAAAGTTTAGTTTTGCTGAAGTTAAAACCGCAATTGTGAGCGATAACTTTTTCAAGGGCAAAAGCTTTGTACTTACAGGAACTCTATCATCCTTTACGCGAGATGAAGCGGCGGAAAAGATTATTAGCCTCGGTGGAAACGTTACTTCAAGTGTCAGTAAAAAAACTGATTATGTTTTAGCTGGAGAAAAAGCCGGTTCTAAACTGGATAAAGCAAAAACACTCGGTATTAAAATCATAGATGAAATTGAATTGCAAAAGAAAATTAATGAAGCAGAAATGAAATGATCACGACATTAAAACAGAGGGCTGCACGATTCATAGTCAAGAATAGAATTCACGGATCAGAATTCAGCCAGAGAAATTTTTCTTCCATATTTGCAAAGACATATTCATTTCTGATTCTTATGCCCGCAAACGAAGCAGATTTCAAATTTGTTTTTCCAATACTTGATTATTTAAGAGAGCAAAGAAAAAACATTGTTGTTATGACCTATGATTTTAGGGTCAGCCTGCTCCAACCCTATTTTAAAACTAATGCCATTGAACATGGACTCAAAGATGAAACGAAACTTAGTCTTCCCTCTAAAAAATTATTAGAGAAATTGTCAAGTTTACGCTTCGATGTAATAATTAATGCCAACAGGGAGGAAAACCTTTTTTACAGTTATATCTCAAAGTCCCTTGGCACGGGGGTTAAAATCGGTTTTGTCCGCTCCGATTCAGATAACTATTTTAACTTTCAGGTTATTAACAAACAGAATGATCCAGAAACTTCTTACAAGAATTTATTAGAATCTCTAAAAATGTTTCAAGGACTTTAAAATGAATTTTGAAGTAAAGAAAGATGGCGATATCACTATCTTCAAATTAAATGAAGCCAGACTTGATACCAATATCTCAGGTTTGCTCAAAGGTGAGTTTACAATGCTTCTTAAAGTTGAAGGCGCAAAAAAGTTTATTCTTGATTTGTCTGCTGTTGAAAGCTGTGATAGTTCTGGCCTGAGTGCAATACTTGTAGCTAACAGAATCATGAATTCGACTGACGGGCAGATGAGGATTGCATCACCCTCAGAAAAAGTTTATGGTTTAATTAAGATAACACAGCTTGATAGTTTTCTTCCAGTTTGTACAACCGTTGAGGAAGCTTATCATGAATTGAAAAAAATTAGTTGAAATCTTTTCTGACTAATCTACCACTTTGCTACTAATTAATTCCTTCACACAATTCATTTAAATAATCGGATGCCTCTGGATGACCCGATTCAAGCGCTTTCTTTAAATCTGCACAACCACCTTCTTTGTCATTTTGCTTATGTCTCAGAAGTCCCCTCTCGAGATATGCTGATGCGTATGTTGGTTTTTTTCGTATAGCTAGTGAAAAGTTTTTAATGGCTTCTTCAGCTAATTCTTTCTCCTTAAGATAAATTCCCAAATCATAATAGGCTTCTGAAGAATTGCTTTCCAAATTTATGTAGCCTTTAAGATTGAGGATTGCATTATCAAGATCACGCATATTGTAATAAGCAAGTGCACGATAATAAAAAGCGTTTGGTCCTTTCATCTTTAAATTAATAGCCTCGGTAAAATCGCTGACAGCGCTTTCATAATTTTTAAGTTTTAACTTGGTTAGTCCTCTGCAGTAAAATCCTATTGCATCATTTGCATTGAATTCAGTTGCGAGGCTGAACTCTTCAAGTGAAACCATAAAATCCTGGTTTATAAAATTCTGCACACCCTTTCTGATTGAATGCTGCACTTTAGTATTGTCGATATCTATGTGGGTTTCAAATCTGGAGAGTTCATTTTTAATTTCCTTTGAAGGAAATATTGGTTTGGCTTTTGAAATAACTTCTTCAACTACTTTTTCTTTTAATTTTATTTCTATCTTTTTCTCCTCTTCTTCCTTTTCCTCTTCCTTTGCCCCTTTTTCTTTTTCTTCCTTGGTTTCTTTTTCAACCATCTTTTCCAGTTCTTTTCTTTCCTTTAAGGATAGTTTTGGGTTGAATTCTTTATTTCCTCTTTTGAAGAAAAGTATCAAACTGTAAATAACAAAAATTAATGCTAATATTCCGAGTATGTATATCATATGAACTTCTCAGTTATTGATAAAAGTAATACCAAAAAGTAATTACATAAAGAAAGCAATACAAATTTAGATAAAATTCCATATTTTTTCATTAACAAATGCTTTTTTATTCGTTTGTTCAATAATAGTCTACTTGATATGTTAACATTTATTTCATCCCGCCGGGGATATTATTGAATAATTTTCATTTTATACTATGATTGCATCGGAATTACAAAGAAATAAAGTACTTAAAAACATTAAACTCATTGTTACCGATATCGACGGAACACTTCTGAATGACAATGGTGAGTTGGGTTCTGAAAGTAAAAAACTTGTTAAGGAGCTTATGAAACTAAATGTAATGGTTTCATTTGCAACAGGAAGGTTGCATTCCGCAGTAACAGAAATAGCAAAAGAACTTTCTTTGAACGGATATATAATTTCTCTTGATGGAGCTTTGATAAAAAATTATACCAGTGATAAAACTATTTATGAATCATATTTAAGAACCAATCAGGTTAAGAAAGCAATTACTCTTTCTGAAAAAAATCTTGTAAATATTGTTCTGTGCCGAGATTCAGCAATTTATTATACCGAGAATAATTCGGTGATTCCATCTTTGCTGAGTAAATACGGCGCTTCTTATATTAAAGTTGATTCTTACCAGGAGTATATTTCGGGAACGCTCGAAATAGTGTGTTCAAGTGATATTAAAGAGTCTATTAAGCAAATGGAGGAAAAATTCAACTTTCCGTATACATTGGGATGCAACACTTCGTATTTTCGCAGTAAGAAAAATGAAAATATTTTTTATCTTGAGATAAGAAAGGCTGGAAGTTCAAAAGGTAAGGCAGTAACAAGAATATTAAAGCATTTATCGATTAAACCAACACAAACAGCAGTAGTCGGTGATTGGTATAACGACATAACAATGTTTCAGACAAAAGCTGTTAAGGTTGCTATGGCTAATGCAATACCGGAATTGTTAAATGTTGCTGACATTGTAACAGCTAAATCGAACAAAGAAGATGGTATTGCTGAATTTTTTGAAATGGTTTTAAAATCAAAGAGAGAATAAAATGGATAAAGATGAAAATAAAAAACCCGGCAAAGGAATGTTTACAAAAATAATTATGGGTTTCGTTACAATTCTGTTGATCGTGTTTATGTTTCCTAAAGGCGAGTCAATTGAATTTGAAGTTTCAGAGGGATCCGTCTGGTTATATGATGATTTAATAGCTCCTTTTAGCTTTCCTATAATGAAAAGTGAAGAATTATACCGCGCAGAAGTTGAAGAAGCTAAAAGAACAGTATATCCTGTCTTTCTTGATGAAATTACAAATAAACAAAAAAGTATTGAGTCATTAACGAACTATAATACATATTTAGTGCAGGTTTTAGATGAAAGTATTGAATCAGAGTCGAGTTCAATTGCAAATCCCACATTTTTAACTACTCCCTCATTTTTAAGCCTGCAGAATCTTCGCATACGCGAAAGAAATCTGATAAAATCCGGAGTATCATTAAAGAGTTTCTTTAATTCTGCTGTTTCAGCACTCAGATCAGTTTACACAAGCGGAGTGCTTAGTATTGAATCAGGTGTGGAAGTGAGAGACACAATTGCAGTCAGGAAAGGTAATTTTGATACCGTAGAACCAATTAACAAAAATCTATTTTATGATCAGGCTAAAAATCAAATTATTGATTGGACAAATAAATCTGCTTTCTCAGAAGAACTTAAGGCAGCACTTTCAGAATATACTCTTCATTTCTTGCTGCCCACACTTGTTTACAGCACTGAACTTACTGAAGAAGAAACTACGCAGGCACAAAACAATGTTTCCAGATACACAGGAATTGTAAATGAGAATGAAAGAATAATTGCCAGGCACGACAGAATAACAAAAGACATCAAATTAAAAATAGAATCCTACAAAGAATCAAAAGGAGAACTGATTGGCAGTGGCGCGATGATACTTCAGTCAGTTGGCAAATTTTTTCATATAGGGTTGATATTGTCGCTGCTTGTTACGTATCTCTATCTATTCAGGAAAGGAATATTTTTTGACAACCAAAAACTTCTGATGTTCGTTATAATAATTCTGTTTGTTTCGTTTGTTACATTTTTGATCAACCAGGTTCGGGTGCAAGCACCACTTCAGTATCTTATTTTCATTCCTGCAGCATCAATGCTCTTAACAATAATGTTTGATTCAAGGATTGGATTTTACTCCACTGTAATAATGGCACTTATAACCGGTGCTCTCAGGGGGAACGATTATACATTTATGGCAATGAATTTAGTTGCAGGAGGCATTGCTGTTTACTCGGTTCGTGATATAAAAAACCGTTCGCAAATTTTCAGATCGTTTCTATTTATACTTATTGGCTACATTCTTTCAATTTTTGCTTTTGGTTTTGAAAGGTTTGCCCCGCTGAATAACCTGCTTGTTGAATCTGCTTTTGCAACTACAAATGCGCTCGTAAGTCCTGTTCTCACCTACGGACTATTAATTTTCTTTGAAAGAAGTTTTAAAATAACTACAGATTTAACTCTTCTTGAGCTTTCAAATTTTGATAGACCTTTGTTAAAAGAACTTGCGAGAAAAGCTCCCGGAACTTTCAATCATTCGATGACAATGGGAACAATGGCAGAAGCGGCTGCGGAAAAAATCGGAGCAAATCCATTGCTTGCTAGAATCGGTGCATATTACCACGATGTTGGAAAAACAATTTCACCACAGAATTTTGTTGAGAACCAGTTGAATAATCAGAATATTCACGAAAATCTCACACCTGAGGAAAGTGTTAGTTTGATTGTTCAGCACGTGAAAGAAGGAATTGAGCTTGCAAAAGAGCACAATCTTCCACAGGAAATTGTAGATTTTATCCCAATGCATCATGGCAAAATGGCTAATTACATTTTTTTATGAAAGGGCAAAAAAAATTTACGGAGAAGAAAAAGTAAACATTGATAATTTTAGATATCCGGGACCAAAGCCAAATTCAAAAGAAACGGCAATAGTAATGATTGCAGATGGATGTGAGTCCGCTGTAAGGTCAATTGAAAATCCTGATCCAGAAAAAGTTAAAAACGTAATTGACAGTATTTTTAAATCTCGAATTGATGAAACAGCTTGAAGATTCACCGATTGAACTTTAAAGATATTAAGTTATGAAAGAAGAATTCCTTAACATACTACTTGGGCAGCATCATAAAAGAATAAAATACCCTAAACAGGAGGAAGCCGAAAAAGGAATTCAGGAAGAAAATAAATAATGGAAATTTTCATCAGGGAATATCTTGCCTTCGCTGAAGCTGGAAAGAAATCTTTCTGATAACACGATAGCTTCATACAAAAATGATTTTTCCTCACTCCTTAATTTTTTAAAAGATTCAGGAATCGAAGACCCTGTCAAATATCAACTCAAAGCTTGAATCATTTTTTTGGATTCTGACGAAGCTTGGATTAAGCAGTCGGTCTGCTGCGAGATATTATTCTTCTGTAAAAGGATTTTTTGGTTATCTTTTTTCAAACGGATATATTGAAATAAATCCAATGGAAAAAATATCCGCGCCTAAAGTGAGCAAAGGTCTGCCAAATGTTCTTAAATTAAATGAAGTTGAGAAAATATTGGATTGCCTGATACATGCAAAAAACTTGGACTAAGAGATAAAGCTTTAATCGAAATGTTTTATGCATGTGGCTTAAGAGTTTCGGAACTAATCAATTTAAAATTTGGGATCTGTTTTTAAGTGAAGAGATAATAAGTGTATTTGGTAAAGGATCGAAAGAACGATTGGTCCCAATTGGATCCTCTGCAATTAAATGGATTGAACAGTACTTAAAAAAAGCCGCCCGCTGCTTGTAAAAAAAACAAAGAGTGAAAATTTCTTGTTTCTGAATCACCGCGGCACAAAGCTATCCAGGATGGGTATCTGGAAAATTGTAAACCAGAATGTGGAAGCTTGCAGGAATAAAGAAAGAAGTCCATCCACATACATTCAGGCATTCATTTGCAACTCATCTGCTTGAAGGCGGCGCGGATTTACGCGCCGTGCAGGAAATGCTTGGGCATGCGGATATTTCTACCACACAAATTTATACCCATCTTGACAGGGATTATATTAAACAGGTGCACA
>CAWDGX010000001.1:0-654003 GCA_963802005.1 uncultured Ignavibacteriaceae bacterium | reverse complement strand
AAGAGAAAAACCTATTGAAAGTGTCAGCGGTGAGATGATAGCGAACATTACTAAAAAGTACGGACATAAGAATGTCCATTACGTTCCTGATAAAAAAGATGTTCCTAAAAAGTTGATGGAGTTGAAAAAGAAAGAAGATATAATAATTACTATGGGTGCTGGTGATATCTGGAAATACGGTGAAAAATTTGTTGAACTTCTTAAGGAGGAAAAACAATGAGCGAGCGCAGAAGCAAATTTTTTGGTCTAATTGTCTTTTTAGTTCTGATAATTGGATTCAGCTATTTAATGATCACAGGCTCCAAAGTAAATCATACAGAAGTTTACAATCAGATATTAGTAACTGATAACACACTGCTTCCGGCATATGAATATTTACGTTATGCCGGACTAAGTGATTCAACAACATATAATGATCTGACTTTATTGGAAGTAAAAACAAAAATTGAAAAACACCCCTACCTGAGAAAAGCGGAAGTTGAATTCGATGGAATAAACACAATTCTGGTTGAGGTTCAAGAGAAAGAGATAAAAGCCGTTCTGCTTCAAAAGAATGAGTTAAAGCTTTTAACCAGTGATTCAGAAACGCTTCCGCTTTTCCCTCCCACTGCTATGAAAGATTTACCAATGATATCAAACTTGAGTATGAATGGAAAGAAATCACATAGCCAGAAAGATATAGATTTTGCATTCAGGATAATTGATGCAATAAGTTTGAGTGATACAAATGTTAGAAACAATCTTGCCGAGATTAATTTAAGAAAGGGTAAGGACGCTATTCTCACATTCACAGGTTTACAATACCCTATTCTTTTTGGAAAGAATGATGAAGCACGAAAAGCACTAATACTAAAAAATCTCTGGCAGGAGTTAATGGAAAAAGAAAATGTTTACGGGACACCAGAGTATTTAGATCTTCGTTATAAAAACAAAGTATTTATCGGTAAAAGAAAAACAGAGCTGGCAAACGGATGAAAAAAGAAATTATAGCTGGTATTGATTTAGGCACGACTAAAGTCTGTGCAGTAATAGCAGAGAGGGAAGAGGGTAAACATACTTATAACGTTCTCGGCTTTGGAATCGCACCTTCTGAAGGGCTGCACAAAGGATTAGTAGCAAACATCGGCAAAACAGCCGAAGCCATTAAGGAAGCAATGTCTATTGCATCTAATCGTGCAGGTCTAAACATAACTTCAATTAATGTTGGTGTTGCAGGCGAACATATCACGAGTATTAGGCACAGAAACTATGTCACTATCAGTAGTGAAGAAAAAGAAATTACAAAAAAGGATCTTGACAGATTGGAAGCTGATGTACGCACAATCAGAATTCCATCTGACAGACAAATTCTTCATATCATCCCGGAAGAATTTTCTGTTGACCATCAGCCTGGAATTGAGAACCCAATCGGAATGTCGGGCTCAAGACTTGAAGCTAGCAACCATGTAGTACTTGCATCAATACCTGCGATACAAAACATTAAAAAATCTGTTGAACGTGCCGGATTAAAAGTGAAAGACTACATTCTCCAGCCGATTGCTTCGAGTACATCGGTTCTTGAAGACAGCGAAAAAGATCTTGGTGTAGTTCTTCTGGATATTGGCGGCGGAACAACAGATATTGCTATCTACCACAAAAAAGCAATCAAGCACACAAAAGTAATTGGTATTGCCGGTAACCAGGTTACAAATGATATAAGAGAATCTCTTGGTGTGGTGACAGAAGAAGCTGAGAAGCTGAAAAAAGAATATGGTTATGCAATTGAAACCGCAATAATTAAAGATGAAGATATTCTGATTAAAGGCGTCGGTGCGAGAGGGAATACAAAAATTCCGATAAGCCTTCTTACTCAAATCATCAGTCTAAGGATGAGAGAATTATTTACATTGATTGACAATGAACTTAGAAGTGCTGGTTACAAGAACAAAGTTAAGGCTGGTGTTGTTTTAACCGGCGGTGGATCACTTCTGCGTGGCTGTCCTGAACTTGCGGAAGAAGTATTTGGTTTACCAGCACGTATCGGTGTTCCCCAAGAATTAGGAGAAGGTTTAGCGAATGAAATTGAAAGTCCTGAATTTGCCACCGTTGCAGGTTTAATACGAGGAATACCAGGCGGCAAATCAAGTGATTATCAGATAATCAAAAAGAAAAATGAGACAAAGAAAACAATAAAACTATTAGTAAAAAGAGTACAGGAATTTTTTGATGAATTATAAAAAATCTAACACAGGAGGGTCCATGATAAAGTTCGCCACTCTCGATCGCGAAAAACCAATGTCCGCTGTCTTAAAAGTAATTGGTGTCGGCGGCGGAGGCTGCAATGCTCTGGGAAGTATGATTGCCAGAGGTTTACAAGGTGTTGAGTATGTTGCCGTTAATACCGATTCGCAGGTATTGGAAAGCAGTAAAGCTCATCATAAGATACAAGTCGGAACTAATATTACTCGCGGGCTCGGTGCAGGTGCTGATCCTAATATTGGCAGAAAAGCTGTTGAAGAAGACCGCGATAAAATTGCTGAAGTTCTTGCTGGCAGTGATATGGTTTTCATTACAGCAGGTATGGGCGGCGGTACTGGAACGGGAGGCGCCCCGATAATTGCTTCCGTTGCACAAAGCATCGGAGCTCTGGTTGTAGGCATCGTTACAAAACCTTTCAAGTGGGAAGGTAAAACCCGAATGATTAATGCAGAGCAGGGAATTCTGGAGTTTCGAAAACATGTTGATAGCCTTATCGTTATTCCCAACGAACGAATACTCAGCATTCTTGATGGAAACATTAATGCATTTGCAGCATTCGATAAACCAAATGAAGTCCTTTATGAAGCAACAAGAGGTATTGCTGATATCATTACTGTTGAAGGATTGATTAACGTAGACTTTGCTGATGTTCGTGCAGTAATGAATCAAAGTGGAGAAGCTTTAATGGGATGTGGAATTGCTAGCGGTGAAAACCGTGCTATCGAAGCTGCACAGAAAGCAATCTCGAGTCCTCTTCTTGAAGGAGTTAACATAAGAGGTGCTAAGAGCGTACTTCTGAATATCTCGGGTTCTAGTAGTCTTACACTCCAGGAAATTAACGAAGGCAACAACGTTATCTACGAAGCTGCTGGTGAAGAAGCCAATGTAATCTTCGGTTGTGTAAGAAAAGAAGATATGAATGATTACATTTCATACACAGTAATTGCTACCGGCTTTGATAGTGCGAGAAAAACATTCGCACAAAGCAACTTTAAATCTCAAACAAAAAAAACCGGCGAGCAGTTAAGCTTTAGGGGCGGATTTAATTTTTTAGATACTTCTAATATTGATAAAGAAGATCTGGATGTTCCGACAATCCTGAGAGTAAAAAGTCCCTCTTCACAGATTGAAGAACCTGAAGAGGATGAACCGGAAAGCTCTCCTTCTGAAAAAGCTTCCCGTTATAGTTGGGCAAAAGAGAAGATGGAACAGAATGAATCAAACAAAAGCTCAAATGATGATGATGATGAGAGTTCTTCATTTTTAAGAATGATTATGGATTAGCAATTATTTAAAAAGTTTAATACTTTGGGTTGAGGAGGACGCATAATAAGTAGTTAACTCTTTTAATAAAGGAGAAATCTATGCTGCTGCTGATTATCCTGTTGTTTTTCTCGGTTGGGTTAAACATCGCGCTTGTTTTTGGAATTGTCCGAAAAAGAGCAGATGAAGATATGATGAACATCAGACTTAGGGAAGGCTTAAGAACTGAGTGAGTTATTTTTAATTCTTACAATTACAAATTCCTTTTGGTTTATTTATTGGAATTTAAGAAAATTACTCATCCGTAATTCTTGACTCGACAAAAATATATTCTTCATTCTCCTTGTCGTGTTTGATCAGTATCCTGTTTGGCCTGCAACATATTTCGCAGTCTTCAATAAAGTCCTGGTCTTCCAGAACTGTAAGATCAACCCAAACCTGGTTTTCCTCGCCGCAGTATTGACAAACCCAATTTAAAACATCATCTGTTTGCATAATGTCGCCTACATTTTATTATCACATTCCGAAACTAAAATAATTTGAAACCCAAACGCAACACTCTGCAGAATATTATTTTAAAAAAGTAAACCAACAATTGCCAATCGTGAAGTGTATAAACTGTATCAAAAAAAATGGCTGCCCGGATATTTTACCTGACAGCCAATCGTTGTTGTATGATCACAATTCTATTCAAAAGAAGTTGTGCTTAGTTTATAGCTCAACTCTCAGACCAGATTAAAAGCGATTGAATTTCTTTGATAAATAAATGTTTGGGTCAATTATATTGTTTCAAAATAATATTTTATGAATCAAAAGGATGCTAATCATAGGGCAATTTATTAGCATAAAATCGGAATAGCATTCCGGCTTATTTTATTCTTCGACATCCGAAATCCACGATTCTCAATTTAATTCCCTCTTGCATTTAAATTTTAAAGATTATATTATAGTGTGCAAATGTTCACTATAATATGTTTGAAAACAGCTCAAAAACAGAAAATTTATTAAATTACCAAATCCCACCGGAATGGCGCGGACAGGCAAAAATACACACGCTCTATCCACCGATACCCAAACACACCGGCAATATTGATTTTGATATTTTCGATTTTGATATGCTCTTTAATGATTCTGTCACAAAGGAACTGATTCGCACAGGAAAAACTATTGGCTGCTTTTATATTGAGTCGCCGGGAATGCGTTCACTTCTTCGCAGACTTGATGTTGAAACTTTTGAAATGCTCACTGCGGCAAGTTCTGTTATTCGTCCCGGTGTTGCAGAAAGCGGAATGATGCAGGAGTTCATCGCTCGTCACAAAGATCCATCCAGAAGAAAATATCTAGTGCCTGAAATGGAAATTTATCTCGGCGAAACTTACGGAGTGATGATCTACCAGGAAGATGTAATTAAAGTTGCTCATCACATTGCAGGATTGAGTCTTGAAGATGCCGATCTTCTCCGCAGAGCAATGAGCGGAAAGATGCGCTCGCACCACGCGATGCAACGCATAGTTGATAAGTTTTTTGTTTCCTGCAAAGAAAAAGGATTAACCGATTACCAGAGCAAAGAACTCTGGCGGCAGATTGAATCGTTTGCGGGTTATTCTTTCTGCAAAGCACACAGTGCATCGTTTGCATTGCTTTCATACCAGGTTGCATTTCTAAAAGCTCACTTTCCCGCAGAGTTTATGGCAAGCGTGCTAAACAACGGCGGTGGATTTTATTCTGCTGCAGTTTACATTGAAGAATCAAAACGGTTGGGTTTAAAGATTGAACTTCCTTCGATCAATGAAAGTGAAAAAGAATATATCGGGAAGGGAAGAAGCATCCGTGTCGGTTTGAAAGCGATTAAAAATCTTTCTTACAATGCAATTGAAAGAATTGTTGAGGAAAGAAAGCGCAACGGCAAATACGTTTCGCTGGCAGATTTTCTCGTCCGCACAAAACTTGCTTATGAAGAAACTGCTATGCTGATTCGCTGCGGTGCAATGGGATGCTTCAAACAAACACGACCGACATTACTCCGTTTGCTGGATATTTATATTCATCGAAGAAAAATAATTGAGGAAAGCTACAACGATCTTTTTTTGAATGAAACTTTTGCTCTTGAAGAAAAAGTCAAGACTGATATGAACTACACACTTGCTGGCATCTGCAAAGAAGAATATGAAGCTTTCGGTTATATGGTTACACGTCATCCACTTCATTTCTTTAAAGAGTGGATTAATCAAAAAGGAATTATTCCTGCAAAAGATATGCAACGCAACAAAGGGCGGCGAGTGAAGATGATTGGCTGGTATATGACTTCCAAAAGAATTAAAACCAGAAGCCGTGAAATAATGAAATTCCTCTCGCTCGAAGATCTCACAGGAACTTTTGAAGCAGTCATTTTCCCGAAAGTTTATTACCGGGTTGCAGAGTTTACTTTATCAATGGGACCTTACCTCGTTACCGGCAGAGTGGATGTGAATGATCACACAAATCTTGTTGTTGAGGATCTGAAAGTTCTTTCTTCTACTGCTCTTCAATCAAGCCTGATGAAAGACAGTGTTGAGCATAACTACTATGGTGATGAAGAAAAAATAACAGAAGAAGATTTTGCACTTGCAAAAGCTCTGGACCATAAAAAGCTTAAAGCTGCTTACGCTGGTTAGAAAGCCTATTTTATGTCACACTGAGCCTGTCGAAGTAGTGAATCAATGGCATGTGTTAGTCCTTCGACAACCTGCCTGCCGGACAGGCGGGCTCAGACTGACAGTTTCACCAGTTGGTCACGGTCGAAACAAGACCATATAAAGTAGGTTGAAAAACAATATTGCTATATTTGTTACCAAAAAAACAAAAATAGGAAAACGGATATATCTTTTCATGCGGATTGTTGAAGTTGGATGGGCAATACTTGGTATATTTCTTTTCGGTGAATGAAAGAATACACAGACTATTTTTTATACTTTTAATTATAATCGGAATAATAGGATTAAAAATTTTTTCGAAAATACCTGCTCAATAAATATAGAATGGATGTTATAATGAAGGTTTTAATTAATATGATTTTTGTTTCACTTTTATCTGTCATGATTCTTTCCTGCAGCCCATCAATGCAATTTGCTAATCTTTACGTGGATGATGCTTTCAAAGGAATGCAAATAAAGAAAGCATTAGTTGTTGGAATGGCAAAGGAAGAATGGAAAAGAAAAGTATATGAAAATGAATTTCGTCAGGATTTGATGAAGCATAATGTCGAGGTCTTAACAGCCTGGCAGGAATTCCCGAAAGGTGAGACTATAAGCAAAGAAACATTCTATAAATATTTTAGCGATAAAAATATTGACGCAGTATTTGTTGTGATGGCTGCCGGATCCAAGACTGAACAAACAATGTCCCGTGGTGGTTCATCAAATGTTTATGTCGGGTTTTATGGGTTTTATGTTTCAAGTGCCTCAGTTTATTATTCCCCGCAAACTACTTCAGAGGAATCTGTTGTTTATATGAAGACAAATATCTATGAAACTAGTGAAGGCATACTTATCTGGAGTGCAAAATCGCAATCCTTCGAACCACAAAGCACTGGTGATGTAATAAAAACTGTGAGCTTTAATGTTGTCAGTGAACTTTCGAAGCAGGGTTATTTTAAATAATATCTACTGCTTAAATATGAATAAAAATATTCTGGTGATAAAATGATTAAAAATAATTTGATAATCTTAATTGATGTTCACATCCAATTTATATTTATTTTTGTGATGTCGTTTGAGTTGAATTCAGAATGACGTTCACTGAACAGATAAAAACTTTTTTAGAAAAAAATTCTAACAATAGCCTATTGTGAATTTATACAGAATAATATTTATTAGCCTACTATTTTTTTTCTTGGCAAATAATTCATTCGCACAATTCGATGCATCCGTCTGGGCTGGTGTAAACAGTTCCAGCTTTGCCGGAAATCCACCTAAGGACGCAAACTACGAATCAATTTACGGTTTAAGCATTGGTGCTGATTTAGATTACCACCTGACTGAAGCTGTTGTCATTTCCTTAGAACCTACATTTGATCAGATGGGCTCAGATATTGTTTTTGGTAATGAGGAAAATCCTTTCGATACTGTTATTACTTACACTGTGAAGCAAAATTATTTTGGACTTGGTTTACTATTTAAAATTAATACTGAAAGATTTTATGTAGGGGCAGGAACCAGCTTTCAACTTCTAACCAGTGCAAATCTGGAGCACGAGTCAAAAAATACTGATATTAAAGATAAATTTTTAAACTATGATATTGTTGGTTTTTTTAATGTTGGATATAAGATACCGATTGGTTCACCAACCTTATTAATAGAGCTAAGATATCTTCAGGGATTGCTTAGCATTTACTCCGGTGATGCGGAGAATAATTCTGAAATTTACATCGCAAATTTTAAAAGCTCAGGATTAAGACTTTCTATGGGAATAATGTTTCAATTATAAAATTATTAAATTAAATGAATTACGTAAGAAACATTTTTATTATAACACTTTTTTTAATTGGTCTGAATAATCACCAATTTACTAAAGCTCAGAGTTCTGACTCTACGCGTTTACCATCATTAGGTAATCATATCTTTACTTCGATAACAGGTGTAGAAGAACCATTTATAAATACAAAATTCATTCTCAACGTAGGGATTGCTAATCTTTTTAATACTGAAATCCCTATTAACATATCCCGGGAAAATAATAAATCCTTAACATTCCAACCTCAACTTTTCTATGCAGTTGGTGGACTTGAATATCAGCAAGCCATAAATGATTGGGCTGGTATTTATTTAAGATCAATTGGAACTGCACGTATTGGAGGTAATGTAGCATCAATTGCTACCCAAGGAATTTCAGCTGCTACATTTTTTGGTATGGGGATGATATTTAAACTTACGGAAAACAATGATCTATCGCTTTCAGGAGGCTTCGATCTAAATAACACTTCTCTAACTTATATTTCGCTGGCAGGTAAGTTTGAAGAGGTAATATCAGATTCATCTTCTAATCAGGAAGTTTTTAACAAGTATCAAATTCTTACTGGCGGTATGCAATTTAGATTTGCATACAAATTCAGTAAGACGCTTGGATTAATGGCGAAGGCTTCGGGAAGTTACGGAGAAATTTATGCAGCATATAGTGATAACGAATTTAATTGGGCTTTCGGTACGCTTCTTAGTGTTGATCTTAAAAACTGGATACACATTCCATTCGGAGTTGGATTTGGCGGGACTGTTGTTTCTAATGAATGGCAATTTTCTGAAACAAATGATCCTGTTTATACAGTTAACCTCAACATTTCCTTCATCAACCAGGATGATCTTTCAATTGCCTGGGAAAATTATATTCAAATGTTTAAGCAAGATCAGTTTGATATAACATATAATTTTCATTACTCAAGAATTTATTTAAGCTACTATTTTTAAAATAATCTATAAGCTTTCCAATTAAATCTGTACAAGTACGCAATTATCTTCTCTACATCCTTCTTTAGTGCCAGATAAATGTATTTGCTTCCTTGTAAAATCCAGGTGCACAATTGCAGTTTCTATTGTAATAATAAAATTATTTTCCGATAATTCGAACTAAACCAAAAGTTGTATATTCGTTGGTAGTTTCTCCAGCCACAATAATATTTCCATCACTATCAATTGCTAGAGAATGTGCCCTATCAACACTGTTATTATTAAAATTTACTTGTGTTATGCCGTTCAATCCAAAACCGGGATCTAATATTCCATTTTGGCTATACATGGCTACAACAAAGTCTTCATTTTCCAACCCAGTTGTTCCAGCTACTATAATGTTACCATAAGAATCTAAGGCAACCGATTCTGCCTCACTAAAATCTCCAATTATTGTTTGAGTTATTCCATTTTTTCCGAAGCTATTATCTAAACTTCCATTAGTATTGAATCTAAGCACAGTAAAATGATGAGTGTTGTCAACCTTGCTTGGTCCAACGAGAATGATCTTTCCATCATTCTGAAGTACAAGATCTAATTTTCCAATACTGCTATATATATTGGTTATTGCAATACCATTTTTACCAAATGTGGAATCAAGATTACCATTGGTATCATATCGAAGTAAAGTCATACAAAAATTATCTTCACTATATGTGAATCCTGCAACGATCAATTTACCATCTTCCTGAATTGCTAGTGATTTGCCTATATCATGTCCTGAATTAATATCAGTTATTACAATCCCTCCCTGACCAAAATAATAGTCAAGTTGACCTTGCTCATCATATCTTACAAGGAAAATATCAAAGTTGGGATCGTGTTGTGTAGTGCCGACACAAATTATTTTCCCGTCCGGTTGAATTACAACGGCTTCACCTATTTCCTTTTGATTACTTATTTCTGTTACAACGAGCCCACCATTTCCAAATGATTTATCAAGAATACCATTTTTAGTAAATCTCACTAACGTTAGATCTTCATTATTTGTATTAGAACTAATACTATAACCAAAAGCAACAATCTTATCGTCCTCTTGAATATCAATAGAATTTAATTCTCCTTCCATACTATTAGTCTGCTTTTCAATCAGACCAAGATTACCAAAATCATAATCTATATTACCATCCTTCAAGTACCTTGCTATTGATAGTCCTTTATAAGAGGAGGGTGATTCCTGTCCATAACCAGCAACAATAATACTACCATCCTTTTGTACATCTACTTCCTGTGCAACATCAAAATACCCACCGATCCCAACACTTACCTTACCACCGTTACCAAATGATATATCCAAATCGCCGGGTTGTTGTGCAATACTCAGACAGTTAAATGAAAAATAAAAAGCAATAATATATATAGTGCATTGGTGTTTGTACTTCAATTTACTCTCCTGAATTAAAATTAATATTACTCTAAACTATTATAATTCTCCCTAGTGGACAAGTGTACTCTGTTATTATCTTGATTACAATATTGATTGTTTGCATCTTTTTGCACAGTATAATTTTCATTACTCCAGAATTTATTTAAGCTATTACTTTTAATACAAGCACTTAAGTATTTTCAATTTATTTAAAGGAAAATACTTAATTTGCAATTGTGTTTTGATTATCAGAAGTAATTTCTGTTAGCTTTTAATAGTGTAATGTGTAAGTCTATTTTATTCTCACTAGTTATTTCATTATCGCTTGCTAATACCGCTTTCGGGAATTCACAACGATCCTTGGGAACTAATATTATTTAATAAATCTCAAACAAAATCGTAAAAATCAGTATGGACAAGAAAAAGAAAACAAAAGAGGTTGATATCCATTGCGCCTGTGCTATGGGTGATCTCTCAGAATTTGCTCCGGTAAAGCCTGACAAGAAAACAAAGAAAAAAATCGCAAAGAAAATTGTATTAAATGATGATTCTAAAAAAGAAAATTCAAATAATAAAAAATAATCATTAAACAAAAGAAGGAATTCTATTATGGCGAGCAAAATTAAAAGAACCGCTCCAAACATGGACGAAATTATAGCAAATGCAAAAAAAGAAGGAAAACTCAAAGCAGCACCTTTAGACTGGAATGAAGTTTATTATACTAATTGTCCGCTAATTTCGGCAAGTAATGTGGACCAGGAACTGGGCTGGACCAAGGAAATGTATAAAAAGATGGAGTTCAGTACCGTTATCTTCGTGACAATAAAGAAAACGATTGGTATCCGCATTACATCCATAATATGGATAATATGATCCGTTTTGGCGGTCTCTTTCCTCCTATTCATGTTCATGCTGATATTCGCAGAACAAACTTTTGGGAGTTACACATGTAGCAAAAGAAGGCGGTGTGATGATGGTTCGCTCAAGGGATGATATTTATCGCATGGAAGACCTGAAAGGGAAAAAGATTGGACTTTCAAGAAGTCAGAATAAAATTAAAACCGACTGGTGGGGCATCCAGGAAGAACAAGGTATTGAACTGATGTTACGCATGAATGGTATGACCCGCGATGATGTGGAGATTGTAGAATTCCCTTATCCAGACGATTGGTACGACGTATCCAGAAATGATGGGCCCACCTATGGAAAATCCATCGGAACTTTGGCTGAAACGTGATCATAAACACGACCTGGCTTTCCGTCCACTTGGAGACAGCACTTGGAAAAAGGCGCAATTGATGCCATGTACAGTCAAAGCAGAGTGCTTAGTGTTCTCTCAGAAACAACAGGCAAGTTTAAGTCTATCGAAGACCTTGCAAGGTATCCTGACTGGACTTTGCAGGTAGCTAATATACCTGCTGCAATTACCTGCACCGTTGAGATGGCCGAGAAGCATCCTGAGCTGGCTGTGGCATTTCTTGAAAGGTATGATCAAAGTAGGACGCTGGGCAAATGAACATAAACAGGCCGCTGCTGCCATTTGGACAAACAGACTTTCTATCGTGATGTTGAAGATACTTACGATGGAATCAGACGTGTTGACCTAGTTCCCAACCTCTCTCCTCAAAATCTTGTATCGGTTGATATTGGTAAGGACTTTATGCTTAGCCATGGATACATCAAGAACGATTTCGATGTAAATGAATGGGCAGCACCGGAATTTCTCGAACAGGCAGCACGGGAATTATTGGAAGACGAATGGAAAAAAAGGACCACTGCCAAACTTCCTCAAGCAGCAGACCCACTAGCTTCCGGCGGACGAATAGGTTAGTTTTTAGATAATCCCTCAGCTCAATTAAATCCTTGCTGAGGGATTGTTCTTATGTGCATGAATTTACATTTGATAGGCTTAAGACAAAATAAAATGGTGTGCACACTAATATTTGAATCTTTAAGTTTAGAAATATTTAATTGAACTATAAACAAAAACAGGAAATAAAACAATGAAAGTAATAATTGTTGGTGGAGTTGCAGGTGGTGCATCGTGTGCAGCACGCCTTCGCAGGTTAGATGAAAAAGCAGAAATACTTATGGTTGAACGCGGACCTTTTGTTTCATATGCAAACTGTGGTCTTCCTTACCATGTAGGAGGTGTGATTCCGCAAGAATCAAGCTTGGTGTTGTCAAATGAAAAAGTGTTCAAAGCAATGTTTAACATTGATGTGCTCATCAATTGTGAAGCCATTGAGGTCTTACCCAAAGAGAAGAAAGTAAAACTCAAGAATACTAAAACAGGGGAAGTAAGCACCCATACTTATGATAAACTGGTACTTTCTCCTGGTGCAGCTTCGGTTCACCCGCCATTACCAGGTATTGATCTACCGGGTATTTTTCATGTTAGAACTGTTCCGGATGTACACCAAATAAATGAATTTATAGAAAAAGGTAATCCATTTTTGGCTGGGATGCATCGCTATTCTGGATTCCAGACATTAAGGCCCAAGACAAGGGCGGTAGTTGTGGGTGGAGGGTTTATTGGTCTGGAGACGGCGGAGAATCTTATCCATCGCGGATTTGAAGTGACCTTACTTCAACGTGGCAACCAGGTACTGGAACCGCTGGACAAAGAAAACGCACGAGTAGTAGAAGGCTATCTGAAAAAACACGGCATAACAACTGTACTTGGTGATGGCGCGACTGCTTTTAAAGAAGGTGCAAAAGGTGGGCTTGATGTGGAAACCGAATCTGGAAAAAGCTATCATGCAGATGTGGTGATCCTCGCAATAGGTGTTCGTCCGGATACTACTCTTGCAAAAATGGCCGGACTCGAGATTGGAGAACGTGGCGGAATTAGAGTTGATGATCAAATGCACACAAGCGACCCGGATATATTCGCAGTAGGTGATGCTGTGGAAGTTAAGGATTTTATGACTGGAGAATGGAGCCTTATTGCACTCGCAGGTCCAGCCAATCGCCAGGGTCGTATTGCAGCAGATGTAATCGCAGGGCGGGATTCACATTTCCGGGGAACTCAGGGTACTGCCGTAATTGGTTTGTTTGATTCAACTGTAGCCTGGACAGGTGTTAGTGAAAAAACTCTTAAACGTTTGGGCGATACCGACTATGAAAAAATCTACCTCTATCCAAATTCGCATGCAGGATATTACCCGGGTGCCAAACCTATTGCAATGAAGATTATTTTCCGTAAATCTAATGGAGTAATGCTGGGAGCGCAGGCACTTGGTCTTGACGGTGTTGATAAAAGGATAAGTGTGATTGCCGGAATGCTTCAGATGGGGGCAACTATTTATGACCTCGAAGAAGCTGAACTTTGCTACGCTCCTCAGTTTGGAAGTGCAAAAGATCCAGTGAACTTTGCAGGTATGGTAGCGGCTGATGTTCTCAGGGATGATCAACCGATCAGTCACTGGGAGGAAGCAAAAACTGGATTTGTCCTGGATGTGCGTGAACCCTTTGAGCTTGCAGTTGAAAATTTCCCCGGCGCAGTTAATATCCCTATGGGACAGCTCCGTTCACGTCTTAACGAACTACCTAAAGACAAAGTGATTCATATTATTTGCCGCTCCGGCCAACGAGCATATTATGCAACCCGTATTCTTCTACAGAATGGGTTTAAAGCCAAAAACGTTTCGGGTGGTATGATTTCTTATGCACACAATTACTTGTTTGAAACCACGAAGAAGAGGACAAGTCATGAACGAATTTATGCAGTTTCTTGAAACCACATTTGGCCCATTGGTTTTTATCTTCACTGTCTCTAACCTGGCAGCTATGGGCCTTCAGGTTAAGATGCCGGATGTTATCTCAGAGCCTTGAAAAATAAGAAATCTCTTGGCGCTCATTTTTGTGTGGGGTTGGGTGGTAGGACCAGCAGTAGGTTATCTTATCATCTGGATACTTCCTCTGGCGGAGCCATACGTAATCGTTGTGTTACTCTGTAGTTTGGCGCCAACCGCTCCATTCCTCCAGCAGATGGTATCAAAAGCCCGCGGAGACATGGCATTTGCAGGCGCCCTAATACCGTTAGTGGCACGTCGGCACGGTCCTGTTTATGCCATTGATGGGCCCACTGATGATCAAAGGGGTGACGATAAGTACCTGGGCTCTAGCAAAACCTCTCCTCCTTACAATACTATTGCCGCTGATAATCGGAGCTGCGATCCGGTATTACGCCGATACTGTGGCAACTAAGATTTTTCCAGCGACTAAATTAATTGCACAACTCTCCACATTGCTAACCATTGTTTGGTGTCTTGTGTTGTACGGTTCCTCGATGCTCAATACAGCGGGCAAGCTTGCACTCCTCGCTATGACCCTGTTTATGGTCGGGATGGCAGTGGTAACTTATTACTTCGGCTTTGGTCTGAAACAGGCACAGAGAAGCGTGATGGCGCTGGGGATGGGTACACGTAATATCGCAGCAGTGTTGGCAGCAGCTCTAGCTATTCCGGACGCGGACCATCGCATTGTGACTATGGTCGTCATGTGGACTTTGTGGTCTGTTGTCCTTGCAGCAATTGGTGCCCGTATATTTTCCAAGCAGGCAGAGAAGGCAACGGCGTCTGTATGAATAAAACAAAGTAGATAGAGGAATAAAAATAAATTCAAGTGGTGAAGAGGGTAGTAAAAAAGGAAAAACAATTATGATAAACTTTCTTAAAAGATATTTGCCGATACTGGAATGGGGAGCCCAGTATAATCGTACAACATTAGTAAGTGATTTGATTGTCGGTGTTATTGTAACTATGATGTTGATTCCTCAATCGCTTGCGTATGCACAACTTGCGGGATTAGCTCCGGAAGTTGGACTGTATGCCTCAATAGCTCCGCTTATATTATATGCAATCTTTGGTACTTCTCGTACTTTGGCTGTAGGTCCTGTAGCAGTAGCCAGCTTAATGACCGCAGCAGCAATAAGCCAGGTTGCAAAACAAGGGACTCCTGAATATTTAGGAGCTGCAATTGCACTCGCTATAATTTCCGGTTTACTGCTTATTGTCATGGGTATTCTTAAACTGGGTTTTTTGGCAAACTTTTTAAGCCACCCCGTTGTAGCTGGTTTCATTACTGCATCTGGAGTTCAAATTGCCGCGGGTCAACTTTCTCCGGTTCTTGGAATTCATTCGGAAGGAGAAACTTTGTTGGATCTGGTAATCTCACTGAGTCAGAATATAATGAGTATAAATCTTTATACAGCTATAATAGGAATTGGTTCTGTTGTTTTTCTTTTTCTTATAAAAAGCAGCTTAAAAAATGTTTTGATTCGCATTGGGCTTGGTGAGAGAATATCGGATCTATTAGCTAAAGCAGGTCCGGTAGCAGCTTTGATATTAACTACTGTAATTGTTGGGGGTTTCGGATTGGACAATTCTGGTGTCAAGATTGTTGGGGAAGTACCCAAAGGTCTTCCGAGTGTTGCTCTACCGCCTGTGGATTTTAATCTTTGGATTAAATTAATTGTCCCTGCGTTATTGATTTCCATAGTTGGATATGTAGAATCAATATCTGTTGCACTTACGTTTGCAGCTAAAAAACGCCAAAGAGTAGATCCTGATCAGGAACTCATTGCACTAGGTGCATCCAATTTAGGTGCTGGTATATCAGGTGGATTTCCTGTCACCGGTGGTCTTTCACGTACTGTTGTTAACTATGATGCAGGTGCTGAAACACCTGCTGCCGGAATTTTTACCGCTGTTGGAATTGGGCTTACAACATTATTTCTTACACCACTTTTATTCTTTTTACCCAAGGCAACACTTGGTGCTGTCATTATCGTGGCAGTTATTTCACTTGTAGATATTAAAGCGCTAAAGCACACATTCAATTATTCTAAAGCTGATTTTGCTGCTATGCTAACTACAATAATAGTTACCTGGCTAGCGGGTATTGAGGCTGGACTAGTACTGGGTGTAGCACTTTCAATTTCACTTCATCTTTATAATTCGTCTCGTCCACATATAGCTATTGTCGGTCAGATTCCTGGCACTGCACATTTTCGAAATGTTAAGAGACATAACGTAGTAACCTTTTCTGAAATTTTATCAATGAGAATTGATGAAAGCTTGTATTTTCCTAATGCACGTTTCATTGAAGATAGAATCAATGCAGAAGTAGCAGCTAACTCGGAAATTAAACATGTAATCCTTGAATGCCCGGCTGTTAATGCAATTGATATATCAGCGCTTGAGAGTCTTGAAGCAATTAATCTAAGACTTAAGGATGGTGGAATAACATTTCATCTATCAGAAGTGAAAGGACCAATTATGGATCGATTAAAGAAATCCCATTTTCTTGAAAAACTAACTGGCAAGGTTCACCTTACACAATATGATGCCGTGGCAAGTATAAATCCTGAGCTGGCAAAGAAAACACGGGAGGCAGTTAAGACTTAAAAGTAATTTTCGATAACAAAAGAGTAATTTAACTGTCAATAATAAAAATATTTTTTAAGGAAATAGCTAAATGAAAAACATAATTAAGATTTTATTCGTTTCACTTCTGTATTCAACTCTAACTTTTAGTCAGAGCAGCTATGGAAGTGACCTCTCTGCAACAGTTGCATTTCCAACTGGTGTAAATGCAGAATACTTTAATACCGGTTTTGGTGCGATCGGAGGATTTTACTATGAAATGGAATCCAACTGGCGTATAGGATTAACACTTGGTTTTATATATTCTGGAATAAATTCAGAAGAGGTTAACAATTATTTTCAATCCATTGACCAACAACAAGGAAGAGTTGAACTAAGTGGAAACGTTTCAACTATTCCTATACTCCTAAGTTTTAAATATATGTTGCCCGGCTCTTCACCAAAATTTTATGCAATACTAGAAGCTGGACTTTATTTGTATTCGACAAATGCGAATGGAACAATAACTTATTCAGGTAATGCTGGCTCTGCACCGATAGACCAATCAGAATTCAGCAGCGAGCCTGGATTTGCGCTTGGTTTAGGGGCACTCTTTCCGGTAAGTAAAGAATTTCAATTGATGTAAATGCAAGATATCATTTTGTACGTAATTCAGGAACTATAAAGGTTGATTATGATTATGATAACCAGGGTAACTACTATCCTTCGGAAGAATCGGTTGGATCAAGTCACTTCATAAACATTGGTATTGGCGCTAACTGGAATTTTGATTTATAAGGGATTCAATCTGTTTCTAAATGCTGGTGAATATATTTTGGATGGAAAATAAACCTCATCCTAAATCCCAGCCTTTGCCGAAACGGTATCATGCAGGCAGGCTTCCCCTTATTATGAGGAAGGACTTTCAAAATCCCTCTCTTTGCTAAGGAGAGGGAAAAAGGGAGAGGTCAAAAACACTATTAAATAAAAAAATAAATAAAAGATTTTTTCCGGATTCTTATGAAATGTAAAATAATTATTGGTCTATTAATCCTTTCGGCCATTACACTCAAAGCGCAAGACAGACAGTTCTGGGACCAGGCAGTAGGCAGCAAAGCAGCATTGCTTGGTGGAATTGTTGTAGGTGGAGTAGATGATTACAGTGCTACTTATTATAACCCCGGTGCTTTAAGTTTTTTAGATAAAAAAAGTATGAGCGTTAACTTTAATATGTATGGTATTAAAGATTTCCAGTTCATCAATGGTGGTGGACCCGGAATCGATTCCCGATACACAAGAGTTTCCTTATACCCCGCTTCATTAGCAGGTCCTCTTCCTTTTTTAGGTGATTCACTCAACCGGTTCAGTTATATGATTTATGCGAATGGTTATTCGTACGTGAGAGTATCTGAGCGTTATGAAGGATATGCGGATGTTATTCCTACTCGACCTCCATCTCAACCCGGATTTCCAAACGCTTTTGAGGGGGATGAGTTTCTTATCAACCAGGGAAAAATTGATGCTTTACTTTCTGAAGTAACTGTAGGATTTGGGTATGCTAAAAAGATATCTGATAATGTTGGAATTGGCTTTACTTTACTTGGTGCTTACCGCGACCAAACTAAAATCCGCTATGAATCTTATGCAGCTTTTGATACAGTTAATCAACGTACAGCAACCTCGGAAGTTTATGTTGATTTAGACTATTGGGCAGTTAGATTTTCAGGGAAGTTTGGATTTGCAGTAGAGTGGGAAAAAATAAAATTGGGCGTAACATTGACTACACCCAGTATAGCTTTAAAAGCTGCCAGTGGAGGAACTGATGGTGCGAGTTTAACTTCTAATAATGTTTTAGTATTAGTTGATAGTACCACATTAGAGGTGCTTCCGATTGATATTCTTGCATCTGACAGGCAGGAAGGATTGCCAGTAAGTTATAAATCACCATTCTCAATAGCAGCAGGAATTGAATACATATATCTCAGAGGATACAAAAATTCATTTTGCTGCCGAATGGTTTGCTCCATTATCTACCTATGTTGTTATGCAGCCGGAAAGCGATAATTTTATCAGAAATGGCTCGGGAGTTATCAATCAAATTGATAGTGCTGAACTGTTAAAAGTTTATGATGCTATGCAAAGTGTTTTTAATGTTGGTTTAGCTGTTGAACAAAAGCTTACAACTGAAATAACCGGATACGCAGCTTTTAGAACAGACTTCAGTAATGCAGATTTCGGAAATATTAATGGGCTTTTTGTTGGCTTTACAGATTGGAATAATTATCATTTTACAGCCGGTGCATCAACAGTTTTTAATGATACATTTATTGGAGTTGGATTTGAATATACACACGGGCAAAGATCAGATTTTCCACAGCTATTTAATTTCCCCACTGGAGTGATTCAACCAGATGATATTGCAATACTAAGTCAACGCGGTAATTCCGAAGCAATTTACAACAACTTTAATTTATTCTTTGGTGTAACTCAATTGTTATAGTTTCTATTCAAGTTTTGAATAGATTATTATTTCTTTTGCATCTCTTCGTTCTTTGCATCAACATATTCTTCTTTTGAAATCCATCCACCGCCAAGTGCTTTGTATAATCTTATATACGAGTTGAAAGTAGACTGCCGCATTTCAGAGAGTTCAAGTTCTGCACTAAATAAAGTTCTCTCCGATTCTAAAACTTCAAGATAACTTGTAACACCTAGATCATATCTCATTCGGGACAACTTTGCAGCATTCTTTGCAGCAACGAATTGTCTTATTAGTGATTCAAGTTGTTCCTTGTAAGTCTGAACGTCAATTAACGCATCTTCAACTTCACGGAAAGCATTTATCACTGTATATTCATATTGATAAAGTGCCTGCTGGGTTTGTGCTTCCTCAACTTCAACACGACTTGTATTTTTCCCGAAATTAAATAATGGACCTACCAATGTTCCAGCTATTGACCACGCTGGGTCACCGACAGTTAATGTTGACAGATCATCACTTGCAAGACCAAATAATCCGGTCAGACTGATAGCAGGGAACATTTTTGCTACTGCTACACCAATTTGTGCATTTTGTGATTGCAACAGAAACTCAGATTCTGCAATATCCGGTCGTCTGACCAGTAATTGAGAGGGAAGTCCCGGTTGGAATATCTGGCGGTATATCACGGTTTTCTAAACCTGTTCCTGACTTAATTGATGCTGGCAGCTTTCCTAATAGAATACTTAAAGAATTTTCTGTTTGTACTGTCAGTCGTTTGTATAAAGGAACTGTAGCGGCAGCAATTTCTTTTTGTATTTGTGCCTGGTTAAGATCTATTTCCGGAACGATTCCTTTATCAAATCGTTCCTGGATAATTCTTAAACTTTCCATTCTTGATTCCAGAGTGTTCTCCGAAATTTTCAATCTTTCTCTATAATCAAGCAACAGGAAATATGTGCTTACAACTTCACTAATCAGACTAATTTGAATCTTCCTTAAAGAAAATTCTGATGCAAGATATTGAGCTTGTGCGGATTCATTAGCTCTTCTGAATTTTCCCCAGAAATCAATTTCCCAATTCACAACCGGTGCTATAAAAAAACCATTAGTTTCTGAATCCAGTTGAATACCACTCCAGCATAATTACCACGTGTTGCACTTCCCTTGATATCAATCTTCGGATAAATATCTGCTTCTGTAAATCCAAGATTTGCTCTTACCTCTTCTATTCTTGCAATTGCAATATTTACATTTTTATTTTGCTTCAAAGCAGTGATGACAAGAGTATCAAGTATTGGATCGTTAAATATTTCCCACCACTTTAAATTGACTAATGTATCAACAGCTAAGGAATCATAATTTGTGAAATATTTTGGTACCTGTGTTTCAGGTTTTTGGAAATCAGGACCGACAGCACAGGAATAAAAGATGATTCCCAAAAGGAAAAGTGCAACAACCGAGAATTTGTTCATACGTCTATTCATTTAATTTCTCAGGTTGAGTTGAAATATTTAGTTCCCGTTTCTGTTCGTACTTGCCAACTTTTCCAATAAATATAAATAACATCGGATAGAAAAATACACCGAGCAGTGTTGCGATAGTCATTCCACCTAAAAGAGCAACTCCCATTACCTGTCGTGCTTCAGAACCTGTGCCTGATGCAACAACTAATGGAAATACTCCAAGTATAAAAGAAAATGCTGTCATCAAAATAGGTCGGAACCTTGATTTCGCTGCTTTGACTGCTGCATCGAAAAGGCTTAGTCCTCCTTTGAATTCTTCATTTGCAAATTCAACTATCAGGATTGCGTTCTTAGCCGCCATACCAATTAGCATCACAAAAGAAACCTGGGCGAAAATATTATTCTCAAAAGTCGGACTGATTAATCTGCCTGCCCAGAGAGCGAATAAAGCACCAAAAATTGCAAAAGGTGTTCCCAACAAAATTGCAAATGGAAGCGACCAACTTTCATATTGAGCAGCGAGAATAAGAAACACAAAGATCAGGGAAAATGTAAGAATGATACCGAGCGAGCCGGAAGCCTTTTTTTCCTGGTAAGACATTGCATTCCAGCTATATCGCATATCTTGTGGCAACACTTCGCCTGCCACTTCTTCAAGAGCAGACATTGCATCAGTAGAAGTATATCCCGGCGCTGGTCCTCCTGTAACTTCCACCGATCTGTACAAATTAAACCTGTTGGTATAATCAGGTCCTGATATTGGTGTTATCGTAGTGAATGTGGCAAGAGGCACCATCTCTCCGATTATTGTTTCTAACAAAGAAATTATTTATCTGGCTTTCATCCACCCTGTATTGAGGTTCCGCCTGTATGTAGGTTTTATACAGACGACCAAAGCGAGTAAAATCATTTACGTATGCACCACCCATAAATGCACCGATAGTGGTATATAGATCATTTAGCGGAACACCCAGCTTAAGTGCTTTTTCTTTATCGATGTCCATAAATCTCTGTGGTACGGTTGCTTGAAAGGTTGTGAATGCAACGCCAATTTCAGGTCGTTCATTTGCAGCTTTCAGAAAATTTCATTGTATTTTCTGCAAGATATTCTGGTGAGTTTCCTGCCCGGTCCTGTAACATAATGCTAAAACCTGAACCGCTTCCTAAACCGGGAATAGCAGGCGGACCAAAAGCAAATACCTGAGCACCTTTTATTTCTTTTGAAAGATCGAGAATTTATTTTGTCTATCATTTCCTTGGCAGTATAATCTCTATCTGACCAGTCATTAAGAGTGACAAACATAAATCCATTGTTAGGAATATTTGATCCGGTGAGCATGCTATAGCCGGTTGCATTCAATACAAATTGAACTTCCGGATATTCAAGAAGAATTTTTTCAATTTGTTCTGAGACAACGCTGGTTCTTTGAAGTGAGGCTGCATTTGGTAATTGAATATTTACATAGAAGTAACCCATATCTTCTTCAGGAATAAAACCACCGGGGACAAGCCTTCCAAAAAATACTGCTGCAATTGTCATTATAACCAGGAATACCATCCCCCGTTTAATTTTACGAGAAACAACATTAGTAAAACTCATGTAGGCATCAGTGACTTTTATCCATTCCCCCATTAAATTTTTTAAAGAACCACCCCAATGGACCTCCATATGGTTTTGGCTCTTTTAATAAAAGTGAACAAAGTGCCGGACTAAGTGTTAACGCATTGACTGATGATACAATTACAGAAACTACAATGGTAATTGCAAACTGCTGATATAAAATTCCGGTAATGCCAGCCATTCCGGCAACAGGAATAAATACTGCAATTAAAACAAGTGTAGTTGCAATAACCGGGGCAGTTACTTTTGACATTGCATCCAGAGTTGCTTCTTTCGCTTTCATCCCTTTAGCAATATTCACCTGTACAGCTTCAACAACAACAATAGCATCGTCCACTACAATTCCGATAGCGAGGACCAGTCCTAAAAGTGATAAAACGTTAATAGTAAAACCAAGTGCTGGAAAAAATATGAATGCACCAATAAGTGATACAGGAATAGCCAGGGTAGGGATGAGTGTTGCCCGCCAATCCTGAATAAAAATGAACACGACCAATATCACTAACAATAGTGCAATGATTAAGGTAACTACTATATCTCTAATTCCTGCTGTAATCGGTAAAGTAGAATCAAGTCCAACATCATATCTAACGCTTTCAGGGAAGTCCTTTGCAAGTACATCCATTTCAGTGATGATATTTTGAGCCAGCTCAACTGCATTTGATCCCGGAGCCTGGTAAAGTGCAATAATAGCACAGGTTTGACCGTTCATTCGTGGAATCATGTTGTAGGTTTCTACTCCGAGGTTGACTGTTGCAACATCACCAATTTTTACCTGTGAACCATCTGAGTTTGTTCTGATAATAATTTCTTCAAATGCTTCTGGTGAGTTAAATCGCTCAGGTAATATTACTGTGTATGTAAATTCTGTACCCGGTGGTGCTGGTTCAGCACCAAACTTACCACCCGGGACAATAACATTTTGCTCATTTATAGCTTTAAGAATTTCCGGAACAGTAATACTCATACTAGCTAACTTGTCAGGTTTTACCCAGATCCTCATTGAATAATCAGCAGCACCCATTACATCAACTCTTCCAATTCCTTTTATCCTTGCTAATTGATCTTTAATATTAATTAAAGCATAGTTGCCTAAAAAGTCCTGATCGTATCTTCCATCGGATGTCAATGCTATAGCCAGCATAATATTTGGGTAATGATTTTTTAGTAGTTACACCGAATTTTGTTACATCAGCAGGAAGCTTTGCGGAAGCAGCAGAAACTCTGTTTTGTGTAAGTACAGTATTCATATCAGGATCTGTACCTACATCAAATGAAACCTGAATGACCATTGATCCATCATTGGCATTTGTAGATTTCATATAAATCATATTATCTACACCATTGATCTCCTGTTCCAATGGAGTAGCCACAGATTGCTCAACACTAATTGCATTCGCACCAGTGTAACTTGCTCTAACTTCAACAATGGGTGGAGTTAAATTTGGATATTGTTCGGTAGCTAAACCAAGTAACGATACAAGTCCAACAATTACAATAACAATTGCAATTACAATAGCAACAACAGGTCGGTGTACGAAAAAATTTCCTTTGTTTTCAGCCATAGTTTTTAATTTTGTCCCGTTGATGTACTATCGAATGCAGTAACTTTTGGCTTAATTTCCATGCCGGGTTTAACTTTTTGTAGTGCATCTAAAACTACCATTTCATCAGGAGCGAGCCCACTATTAACGAGCCAGAATTCTGATATGCGAGCACCAACATCGATTTGCCTGGTTTCAACCTTATTTTCTTTATTTATAACGTAAACAGAATATTTGCCTTGAATTTCCATAGCACATTTTTGAGGAATAAGAATTCCATTTTCAATAATATCGGTTTGAGCTCGAACTTTCGCATATTGTCCGGGGCGAATAAGTCTCGTTGGATTCGGAAACGATGCCTGAACTAATACTGCGCCCGTTGTTGGATCAACGCCTCTATCAATAAAGTTAAGTCGACCTCCTTCTTTGTGAATTGAGCCATCAGATAAAATTAATTGCAAAGGGGGTCCTTCCTCTTTTATTTCAATTTTATCACCCTTTCCCTCAGTCTCCTTAATATACCTGCGGGCAAATCGTAAATAATCTCTTTCGGTTAAAAAGAATTCAACTAAAATTTCATCCAATTCAGACACAACATTTAAAATTACCGGATTCGGACTTTGACCAACAAAATCACCAACCTTAGCTCTGGTTTTTCCGATAATACCCGTAATTGGAGAATAAATTTTTGTGTAACCAAGATTTATTTCAGATGCTTTTAGATTTGCTTCTGCAGCATCAACCCCGGCAACTGCTGCATCATAAGTAGATTGTGCAGCATCAAGATCACTTTGGCTCACAGCATTTACTTCGGCAAGTGGAATATAACGATTTAATTCATTCTGAGCATTTGCAAGGATTGTTTTAGCTTCAGCAAGTCCACTGAGTTTTGCGGCTACATCCGCATCATATAATTGGCTTTCGATTCTGTAAAGCAAGCTTACCTTTTTCAACCTGGGTTCCTTCGTTAAAGTAAATCTGTTCTAAATATCCTGCTACTCTTGCGCGGATGCTAATATCCTTTTTCCCGTAAACCTCACCAACAAATTCCTGGTAAACAGGAACACGTTCAGCTTTAGTTTTGTAAACAAGGATTTCAGGTATTCCCAGATTGCTGTTGCGTTTCATCCCCACAGCCATTTAGAAATAGAAGTATAATAATTGTACTTATAAAAAGGTGTTTCATACTTAGTCTTTTAGTAATTATAAATTTTCTTAAAGAATGGTAGTAATAGTAATGATTCTGGAATGGAATTTATGTAAAATAATTGAACAAATGAAACTTTAGAGAGTTAAATATACGCTGTTAAAAGAATTACTTATTCCTCATTTATGTATGTTGCAATCGTAGAATTTGACACGAAGAATAATTATGTAAATAGTTTTAAATGATTGAAAACAGCTTTTGCTTTAATGAAGAATTTTTAGCCTCAATACTCAAGGAGAATATCGATGAAGAAAAAAGATTTTATAAGAAGAGCACGTAAACTTGCTAAACCATTTCGTATTTCTAAAGGGAAAGAATTTCGTCTAAAAAATGTTGATCCGGGAGATACACTTGGTTTTAAATCTGAAGATAAACCGAAAGCTCAGGAAGCATTAAAAAGCGGAATCGAATTGCTTGCTGATTTACAAGATAAACTTTATGCTCAGGATCGTTACTCAATTTTGTTGATTTTTCAGGCGATGGATGCTGCCGGAAAAGATGGTGCGATAAAACATGTTATGTCAGGAATAAATCCGCAAGGCTGCCAGGTATTTTCATTCAAAGCACCAACAAGCGAAGATCTTGATCATGATTTTATGTGGAGATGCATGAAACGTTTACCTGAACGTGGACGGATAGGAATTTTTAATCGAAGCTATTATGAAGAAACTCTTGTTGTAAGAGTTCATAAAGAAATTCTTGCTAAGCAAAAGCTTCCTGAAAAATTAATAACCAAACATATCTGGGATGAAAGATTTGAGGACATCAGAAACTTTGAAAAATATTTAACAAGAAATGGAGTAATTATCCGAAAGTTTTTCCTGAATGTTTCTAAAGAAGAACAGAAAAAAAGATTTCTTGAACGAATAGATAATCCCGATAAAAATTGGAAATTCTCTTCAGCAGATGCAAAAGAGAGAGGATACTGGAAAGATTATATGAAAGCGTATGAAGATATGATAAGAAATACAGCTACAAAAGATTCACCATGGTATGTAGTTCCTGCAGATAATAAATGGTTCAGTCGTTTGGTTGTTGCAGCAGCGGTAATTGATAGTCTCGCATCTTTGAATTTGGAATATCCTGAAGTTAGTGAAGATAAACTAATAGAATTGGCAGAAGCAAAAAAAGCACTTGAAGGATGACAACAAAAGTAATTTCTACTAGATATCAACCAGTTATCTGATCAATGACAAAATAATGACAATTCTCTGACATGTATTGAACAATTCATTTATTAAATTGAATTGAGAATTATTGGTAATTAGCACAATCATTTGATGATGTTAAAAAATCAAGATTACCCGGGCAAATACAGAAACCAGGCTATTCGAACTATCTTTGCTATTATATTTTTTATTATAGTTTATGTAGTTGTTCTGCTCTTTTCGATCGCGTTAGTAATTTTCTTATTCTACTTCTCTACAAAACTAATTCAATATTCTGATAACAATCATCTCACTTTTTATAGTATCGTTTTATTTCTTTTTGTGGATTTTATTGCAATAGTGCTAGCGGTATTCATTGCAATGTTTTTTTTCAGGAAAAGCACAGTTGATCGTTCTGGCTGGTTGGAAATAGATGAAAAACAACAGCCGAAACTTTTTAACTTAATTGAATCTATCTCAAAAGAAATTGAAACTAACTTTCCGCAAAGAGTGTATTTAGGTATCGGTGTTGACGCAATGGTATTTTATGATTCAAATTTTCGTAACCTGTTTTTCCCAAGCAGGGAAAACCTGATGATTGGACTGGGACTTGTTAATTCTATGAGTGAAATTGAGCTTAAAGCTATCCTTGCTCATGAGTTTGGACATTTTACTCAACGAAGCCTGAATGTTTACAGTTACGTTTACATAGAAAACCAGGTAATCTATAAAATGTTAATTGACGAAGAGTATTATCAAACTCTCATTCTAAAATTTTCTCAGTTCACGGGTAAGTTCATGTGGATTGTGATTGGATACAGCAGAGCAATAAGATGGATCCTGCGAAAAGCATACGAACTTGTTTCAAAAAGTTATATGGCACTTTCAAGAGAAATGGAATTTCATGCAGATGAGATATCTGCTGCAGTAGCAGGTTCGCTGCCAGCAAAATCAGCTTTGCTTCGTTCAAGACTTGCTTCAGATTCTTTTAATTATATCTGGCAATTCTATTACAACCGTGTTTCTGAAAATATTAAATCAGAAAATATTTATCCTCAGCATGCTTATGTGATGATGAAATTTGCCGAAAGATTTGGAGTGAACATTGAAAATAATCTGCCGCAAGTAACGAAAGACATAACTTCCAGATTTAACAGATCAAAACTGGTGATTATTGACCAGTGGGCATCGCATCCATCTATTGAAGATAGAGTTAAAAAGATTGAAGATTTAAATATCGCTTCAACCGTTTCCGTTGAATCAGCCTGGAATCTTTTTGTCGATTCTGATTCTATTCAGAAAACATTGACTGAAAAACTTTTTCGATACTGGCAATTCCAGGAAACTCCAATCAATCTTTCACTTGAAGAATTTAAGGAGAAATTCCATGAGGATTCTGATAAACATACTTTCGACAAAAAATACAATCATTTCTATGAATTTCGAAATATCTCTCATTTTGAAGTGAAACAGGTGATCGAACGTCAAGAAGAAAACATCTTCAAGGATTCCGCTGAAATTTATACAGATGAAAATGTTGATTTTATAAGTCAGTTCAGTGGATTAGATATGGATCTAAAAACGGTTGAAAGTATATCGAAGAAAGAAATCCCGATTAATAGCTTTGAATATGATGGAATAAAATACAATTCAGAACAAAGTAAAGAACTGCTGGATGAGCTGGTTAAGCAACATGAAGTAATGCATAAGCAGGTCAACGAACTGGACATGAATATTTTTATTTTCTTTTACAGACTTAGCAAATCATCAGGTATGGATGAAGAACTGCTAAAATTTTATGAAACATACTTTTACTTTCTGAATGAGGACAAATCAAATCTCCAAATTTATCTTGATCTTATAAATTCTATGCAGTTTATTTACAGGGTTCATTCGTTCAATCAAATCAAAATTAGATTGGAGGAGATGAGGGAGAAGGAAGATATTTTTAAAGAACGAATTCAGAGTATCCTGAATGATACGAATTATCAATCAATAATAACTGATGAACAAAAAGAAAAACTTAACAAATATCTTGAAAAAGAATGGTCATACTTTGAAGATCAAAAATATGACGAAGAAGCTTTGAAAGTTCTTGAAGAAGCCATTTTCCAGTTTTATGAACTTTGTTCGAGAGCACCGTTTTATGCATTAAAAAATTTGCTGGACTTTCAAATAGAAATTCTGGAAAACGAAAATCCAGCATAATTATTCAGAAAAAGAAATTACTTACCTAAAGTAGCCACCATTACTGCTTTAATTGTGTGCAATCTGTTCTCTGCCTGGTCAAAAACAATTGAATGCTTCGATTCAAAAACATCTTCAGTTACTTCCATTCCATTAAGTTCATACATCTGATAGATTTCTTCACCAACTTTTGTATCACGATTATGAAATGCGGGCAAACAATGTAGGAATTTTACTTTTGGATTTCCTGTTAGCTTAATAACATTCATATTTACCTGGTATGGTTTCATCAGCTTAATTCTTTCTTCCCATTTGTCAGCAGGTTCCCCAAGTGAAAGCCAAACATCTGTATAGAGGAAATCTACTCCTTTAACTCCTTCTTCAACTTTATCAGTTAGAGTAATTTTTGCTCCGGTTTCTTTTGCAATTAATTTACATTCTTTGATAAGTATTTCTTCCGGCCAGTTTTCTTTTGGTGCACAAAGTCGAATATCCATTCCCATTTTAGCACCACCAACCATCAATGAATTTCCCATATTATTTCTTGCATCACCGAGATAGCAATAAGAAATTTTATTTAGCTTTTTCTTTGAATGTTCTTCCATCGTTAACAAGTCTGCTAAAACTTGTGTTGGATGAAATTCATCTGTGAGACCGTTCCAAACAGGAACACCGCTGAACTCGGCAAGTTCTTGTACAATATTTTGACCAAAACCTCTGTACTCAATTCCATCGTACATTCTTCCCAGCACTCTCGCCGTATCTTTCATAGATTCTTTATGCCCGATTTGCGATCCCGTTGGTCCTAAATATGTAACCTCAGCACCTTGATCAAATGCAGCCACTTCAAATGCGCAACGAGTTCGTGTAGATGATTTTTCAAAAATGAGTGCAATGTTTTTCCCTTGTAGCTTTTTCTTCTCTTTACCTTTCTTCTTCTCATCCTTTATTTTTTTTGATAGGTTTAGCAAATACCTGATTTCTTTAGGAGTGAAATCAAGTAGTTTTAGAAAACTCTTATTTTTCAGATTGACAGCCATTGGATTCTCCAGACGTAATTTTGTAGTTAAGATAAATATTATTGATACATTTACTTCACAAAATTAATAGTTTAATTTTACTTAAAGAAACTTTATAACTTCTCCCTCAACCTTGATAAAAATTATAAAAAATATTACTGTTTTCCTCGGTATCATCTGGATATTGATTTTCACAGTTTGGTTAGCTTTCTCGGCAGTCCTTGTAATAAATAAAGATGAAATTGGCAGATATTTTATCCTTCATTTAAATCAGATTCAAAGTGGTGAACTTAGTGTTGAGCAAGTTTCAATATCTCCGTTCAGACAATTTCCTCATATCTCGGTAAATCTTGAAAATGTAACCTACTATGAACACAGGAAAAATCAACGAAGTGAGACTGAGCGGCCAATAGCCAGAATTGAAAATTTTTACTGTGGGCTGCAAATAATAAAATTATTTAAAGGTGAATTCAAAATATTAAAAGTGAATGTTAATAAAGGAGATTTATTCATATTAATTTATCCTGATAGCACGGTTAATATTCTCAATGCATTAAAAAAAGATTCAACTTCCGGCAGTAAAGGATCTTCAGAAATCACTAAAACGGAAAAGAATAAAACAAAAACAACGACAATATCTTCCTTGTCAATAGAAAAGTTCGTAATCAATGATTTAAATCTAAAGTTAGCGAATGATGTGGATAAAAGAGAATCAAGTATTCTGATTAAAAATTTTGAATCGAAGTTTGATTATTAATGACAGTCAGGCAAATCTGAATTTTACAACATCTATCCTGATTGAGAAATTGAATGTTAATGAGAATAATTCCATAACCGATCAGGAAATTAAATTTGATGTTTCATCCCATCTGGATAAAAACAGAGGATTACAAGTAGAAAAAGGCAAATTAGAAGTTGGCAAATTCAAAATTTCATTTTAATGGACATTTTAATCCTTCGAATGAAGGGGACCTATCACTAAAATTTACTTCTGACGGAAGCTTAAGTATTTTTTCTTTATTTGTAAAAGAGAATGTTGTAAAAAATTTAAGGAAAGGTAATTTTTATTTTCTTGGTCTTGTTGAGGGGAAGACATTTTCGGAGTTTCCTCTAATAAATATTGATTTTGGATTTAAAGATGTAGAATTAGTTAATCCCAATAACTAGCAAAACAACTAAGAATTTAAATTTAAATGGTTTTTTCACTTCGGGCAGAAATAAGGATCTTTCTGAGGCCACTATTAAAATAGATACGCTTTATGCAGACTTACCTAACGGTCATTTAAATCTTGCAGGTTCAGTAAACAATTTTACTCAACCAGAATTTGATATCAATCTATTTTTGGATGCAGATGTAACGGGATGGGATGATTTATTCAAGTTAGGTGGTGTTGACACTCTTTATGGCAGAATTACTATTAAAGACAGAACCAAAGGGAAGTATGATGTTTCCGAAAAAAGATTCATCAATGATATCAACAATTCGGAAATATCTTTTGAGAATTTTGGTTTTATTATTCCCGGCACTATAAGATTCGATAAGATAAATGGAGAAATTTCAAGAAATGGTGATAAGTATTATTTAAAAGATATTCAATATTAAATCGGAAGAAACCGACTTTAACATAAATGGTGAAATCGATAATCTTCAATACCTGATATTTAATATTGAAAAGGAAATAACAGCAAACCTGGCAATAAAATCTTCAGTTTTCGATCTACCAAACTTTTTGGCCTTTGATCCGTCCATCAAGCGGGATTTTCCTCATAGAATTTTGAATCTGGATTTGCTTGTTGATGCAACCACTACTACCTCTAAAGCCCTTCACTTTAAATCTTTTCCAGAAATTTCGTTTGATATTAAAAAGTTGAATGCAACCGCTGAGGGCTTTCTACCTACAATTGATATCAACTCTGGCAAATTTAAAATCAGCGAGAGTGCGCTGGGATTTCATATGGATTTTGATCATTTCAAAACTGAGTTTCTTGATGGTAGATTTGACATAAATGGTAATTATAATTCTTCTTCTTTCCAACCCTTACTATATTAAAACTGACATTGAGATGGATGGAATAAAAATTTCCAAGTTCTTATATGACGAAGAGAAAGATTCTATTCCGGAAATCTATAATGGTAAAATGTATGGTTCACTTTTCCTGGAATTACAATTCGCTGATGATTCAACTCAAATTGAATTATTCAATATTAATAAAGGAAACATAAATTACTATTATGGAAAAGATACCATTCAAACTAAATCATTGGTATTTAATTCTAAAAACATAGATTATAAACTTGATAAAAATCCTAATCCACTAGCCACTCTTTTTGCAAAAGGTAATTTCAAAGCTGACGAATTAAAGACCACCAGAGTTTATAGCTAACAAGATTGATTTTAATTTTTCTGTACAAAATGGTGAATACGAATTGGAAACTAAAATAGCCAAAGTTTTTGGTGATTAGTTCCAAGGGTGAAATAAAATACACTCTTAAACCATTTATTGAAACACCATCCTATCAGATTTATTGCAAACTATCAAGCTTCAATATAAAGGAAATGTTGTATACGTTTTTAGATGACACAGTATTCTCGGGAGATCTATCGTTATCGATGGATATTTCTATGCAGGGCAATAAATGGGATGAGTTGCTTGCCTCGATGAATGGAGAAGTAAATTTAGCCGGAAAAAACTTAATTTTCTATGGAGTTGATGCTGATAAATTGATTGAAGAATTTCAAAGAAGCCAGAATTTTAATCTTGTTGATGCTGGAGCGGTTTTGCTTGCTGGCCCAATTGGACTTGCCGTGACCAAAGGAAGTGATTTTGCAAAAATACTTATCACCAATCCCGGACAATCAAGTCACATTACTACAATTAGTTTCTAATTGGAATGCAAAAGATGGATTGTTAACACTTAAAGATGTTGCACTAAGTACAAAAAAGAACAGAGTTGCAGCAAAAGGTTGGTTAAATATTGTAAAGGATAGTTTGAGAATTTCCTTTGCTGTTGTCGACGATAATGGGTGCAGTATTTTTACACAGGATGTATATGGTGATTTAAATAAGCCTACGTTGGGAAAGGTTAAAGTGGTAAGCGCGTTATTAGCGCCGGTTACAAATCTGTATAATAGTATAATGGATGTAAACTGCCAGGTGTTTTACAATGGATTAGTAAAACCTCCAACAAAAAAATAAATTACAAATTAACTCAAAGTGAAAATAAAATTTTACGGCACGAGAGGCTCAATACCTGTAAGCGATCCTGGATTTATGGAGTTTGGTGGAAATACTACTTGTGTATTTATTTCAGGAATTGATGAAGGAGCTGGCGCAATAATAATGGATGCCGGTACGGGAATAAGAAATCTTGGTAAAGATATTGATGCTGGTAAAATTGAAGCTGGTGACGAAATTAGTTTAGGGTTTACTCATTTTCATTGGGATCATATTCAAGGTTTCCCGTTTTTTGAGCCGGCGTATAATCCTGATTCGAAAATCCATATCTCAACTGCAGGCAAAAGAAAAATTGTAAACTTAAAAGATATTTTTTCTACTCAAATGCAAAGTATTTATTTTCCTGTTCAGTTGGATAGTATGGGAGCTCAAATTGAATTCGAAAAATATGATTCAGATGTAGTAGTTGGTGAGAAGGGATCATTAGTTAACATAATTGAAGTTAACCATCCCGGTGGATGCATAGCAGTGAGATTTAAGTTTAATGAGAAGACAGTAGTTTTTTGCACGGATGTAGAACACCAAAATGGTATTGATGAAAAAGTTGTTGAACTGGCAATGAATGTGGATGTTTTAATTCACGATGCACAATACACTGATGAAGAATTAGAAAAGCATAAAGGTTGGGGGCATAGTAGTTACAGTCAGGCAATTGAAGTTGCTGAGAGAGCAAAGGTTAAACATCTTATTTTAACTCACCACGATCCTGATCACGATGATGAATTTTTAAGAAAAATGGAAATTAAATGCCAGCAAAGATTTAAAGATTTGATATTTGCAAGAGATAATTACGAAGTAAGTTTTTGATTTACAATCAAAAGCTATAGATAATTCTTAAGTCTAAATGATCTGCCCAGTGGCGGTATGATTTGAAATTTATTCCTGCGTACAAGTGATCGAATACCTTGTAAACTAAACCATATCTTTGATACACATCATCTTTTTCTTTATGAGGACGATAGACATAAAAACCAAGTTGGATACTAAAAATTGTTTTACCCATTAAAAATTCCCAACCTGCTATCACTGAACCTCTCCAGGGACTTTGTTCTTCGATGGTTCCTCTTTGATCTCTTAGCCTTGCCCTCCCATTCATTTCCATCTCAGCGCCTGCTGTAACAGCTCCAAATCTCATCACCTGCCAGCTTCTTAAAATATTAATTCCATACATTGGTACCTGTGTTGGATCTGGAAAGGGCATTGAAGAAATTCCCCAAAATAAACCAATGTCCCATCTGTTTTTATTTTCTGCAGTTAAGTAAGGATCAGGATGAGTTCTGGGTTTAATTTCAATTGGATTAAAGGTGTAACCTAATGTCAAACTAACTGCAGGATAATTTATTCCTCCATTTGGCTCAGTCAGAGCTGCATTTGAATTGTGATTGAAATTAATTAAAAAGGATGATTCAACAAAATCAGTAAATGCGAATCGAATTCCAGCACCTGCAGAAAGCAAATAATTTAGATGAGTTGAATAAGACATATTCTCAGGATGAGTTTCCTCATCATATGGTTTAGTCAGGTAAGATAATCCTGCTTTACCCTGCAGAAGAAAATTGAAATTTGATAATAGTCCGAAAATAATATGTGAAGTTTATTCCTCCTTCATAACCATATCCGAAAATTTCATTTATATCGAAGTCATAAAAACCAAGATGGAATCCTAATCGTGGATAACAATGGCAGTCATCCCAGGTTTCTTTTGTATATAAAAGCCAATTGAAATTGAGTTCATAACCTATTGGATTTGTTCCTCGAATATTAACCACTTCTTTAGCGTGGGGGATAGCAGAACCATAAATGAATGAAAAGCCAGTAGTTAGAGGTGTTTGATCTTGAAATTCATTTTCCAAACTATTTGTAGAATCTGTTGAGGAAAGCAAAGGTGAATCAGTGGAAGTTTGAGAATAAGCACTTCTTGCAACTAGTAATGATAAAAGAAAAAATATAAATAAATATTTATTCAAAGTCCCCACTTTATCTTTAGTTATTATTTTCGACAGCTATAAGTTGTAGTCTAGAAATAAAAACAGATTTATAAGCACTTCAAATTTATAAAAGATTAATATTTTATTCTCATTGTTCTAAACTTGCATGTTAATCCGTGTGTCGTATCTTTGTTAAAGATTTTTGTAAAAAATTATTAAGAGGTTATTATGAAACAATTTGTCGTGCTAATTCTATTAATCTGTTCTTCAATTTCCTTTACACAAGTTACAGATAGCGTGAAAACCGAAGAGAGTAAAACTGAAGTTTCAAAAAATACTCCTACTGGAGTTAGCAAATGGTATTATGGTGGAAGTTTAGGCTTCGGCTTTTCGTCTAACTATTTCTCTATTAGCATTCAACCAATTGTTGCTTACAAAATAACTCCACAATTTTCACTTGGTGGAAAAATTGGTTATACTTATTGGAGCAACAGCAGCGTTGAACCCACTTATAATTCTAGTAATTACGGTGGAAGTATATTTAGTCGCTACCGAATTATTCCTCAGTTGTATGCTCACGCTGAATTTGCCTATTGGAGTTATGAGAATGCTTACTTTAATCCGCTTGGTGGTGGTTATACGACTGAAAGAAACTGGGTCCCTTTTTTACTTTTAGGTGGTGGATTCAGTCAAATGATTTGTCCAAATGTTTGGGCTTATGCTGAAGTTTTGTTTGATGTAATAAATGATTCTAACTCACCGTATGATGAGTGGGATCCATTTATAAGTGTAGGAGTTGGAGTAGGTTTTTAGTCTAGAAAAAAGTAGAAATACGTGTCGGGGTGGGGGGATTCGAACCCCCGACCTCTTCGTCCCGAACGAAGCGCGCTAACCGGGCTGCGCTACACCCCGTATAAGTTTTTTACATATATGGAAAAGTTACCTTAGAAAAAATAATATAAATTGCGTAAATACTCTAAATCCTTATGCTATTTTTGGAAGGATTTTTGACTGTAAGTCTTTTAATATAAATGATTTTAGCCATTGTTTTTTGTTTTTATTCAATTTTTGTAATATTTTAATAGTCACTAAAAATGGTCATTCACTTTAAGTGAATTATAAACAAGAAAATACTAAACATATCAATAACAATTATATGAGGGTACACTTATGAAAAAAGTATTCACAATTCTTTCACTTTCTGCTGTTTTACTCTTTATGAGTAATTCATTTGCGCAGGATAGATTCGTTGCCTCAGATGCCTGGGGATTTGGATTTGGTTTTACATACCCAATGTATGTTGGCATCCAGGAAGCTTCGTTGAATACCAGCACATTTTATGGTGGATTTCTCTCTATCCAGAGAAATTTTTCTGAGCACATTGCCTGGAGATTAAAAGGTGCTTACAACCACGTAGCTGCTCAGTATTATGACAACTACAATTTGGAAAACGGAGAGTATGTTGAAAACAATATGATCACCGCTGATCTTGATTTCATCTACTACTTCAATCCTTGTGAACCAATCACAATGTTTCTTCTGGCAGGTGCTGGGCTAAATTCCAATAAACCTGAGAATGCCATCATTTACGACGCTGCTGGTGATGTAGTCTTCGAGAGTGAGTTAAATGAAGAATCCAATGTTGGTGCACAATTTAATATTGGTGCTGGTGTGGATATAAGAATCAGTGAAGACTGGAGAATACACGGTGAAGGAGTTTATCACACAATGGGTAACAGTAAAATTGATGGTGTTGATACAAGAACATGGTAGTTACAGGTGGTTATCAATGGTGGAAGCTTCTTTGGTGGTAATTCTAATGATTCCTGGATTAACGCTGATATCGGTGTACTTTATTACTTCAGTAAAGGCGCACCTTCAAAATTCTGTGATCTTTACACAGGTAAAGACGAAGTTGATTACAACAGAATTGAAGACATAGTTAGAAAGTATCAAACTATGCCAACTGAAGTTGATTACGATAGAATTTGTGAAATCGTTAAAGTGTGTATGGGTCCAACGATGATAGAAGAGGATTGGGTCCTTATTGGTGTTAATTTCGATTTCAACAAAGCTACTCTAAGACCAGAATCTTATCCAATACTTGACAATGCTGCAGCTATTCTTCTTGCTAATCCTGAAGTAAATGTTGAAGTTGCAGGATATACTGATCAGATCGGTTCTGATAAATATAATGATGAACTTTCACTTAAGAGAGCTGATTCTGTGAAGAAATATCTCATAGCGAAAGGTGTGTCCGCTAGTAGATTAACAACTGTTGGTAAAGGTAAGAGAGATTTGTTATTCAAGGAAAATGATCCTGTAAGCAGATACTATAACAGAAGAGTTGAATTCCACGTTAAATAATTTGGGATAAATAAATATCCGAAACATTTGAAAAGGGATCTGAAATATGATCCCTTTTCTTTTTTATTCAATAGATGACTTTAATGTATCAATTTAAACTTCTGATTAGTTTTTTCTACTTTGTTTTTTTTGTAATTTAGAATCGAAATAAATTATTTATTAACCTTTAATTCTATCCGGAGAGATGGAGAAGGAAATGAATCTTAAAAATTACTACACCTCCAAGAGAAGAAATTCAGGAGGTTTTTTTGTATGAAGATTAGAACTAAGGTAGTAGACAGCCAAGGTCTTGACAGAATCCTCACCAGAATTGCTCACGAAATATTAGAAAAGAACAAGGGTTCCCAAAATCTTATTCTGATGGGAATGCGAACCCGAGGGGAATTTCTCGCCCGAAGAATTCAAAATAAACTCAAAACTATTGATGGAGCTGATTTACCACTCGGTGTGCTTGATGTAACTCTTTATCGTGACGATTTTCGAATGCGAATCAAGCAACCGGAAGTATCCGTTTCAGATATCACTTTCGATCTCAATGAAAATCATATAATTTTAGTAGATGATGTACTCTACACAGGCAGGACTGTTCGCTCTGCGATGAATGCTATTATGGACTTAGGGCGCCCTGATTCAATTCAACTTTGTATTTTGGTGGACAGGGGACACCGTGAACTTCCAATCAGAGCAGATTATGTGGGGAAGAATATTCCAACATCACTAAATGAAGAAATAAAAGTCCGAATGACTGAAGTTGATGAGGAAGACGCGATTTATCTCGTTGAAGTAGATGGGAAGGAGGACTGAGGATGGCATTATCCAGCAGACATTTACTTGGTTTACAGGGAGTTCCAAAGGAAGATATTCAAACTATTTTAGATACTGCACATACATTCAGAGAAATTTTAGAAAGGCCGATCAAGAAAGTACCCACTCTGCAAGGTAAAACTATAGTTAATCTTTTTTATGAAAGCTCAACCAGAACAAGAATTTCATTTGAACTAGCTGAAAAAAGATTATCTGCGGATGCAATCAACTTTTCCCTTTCAGGTAGTAGTGTAGGCAAGGGAGAAACTTTTAAGGACACAATCAAAAATATTGAAGCGATGAAAATTGATATGGTTGTTGTCAGACATTCTGCAGCAGGTACACCACTGTATCTAACAAAGATATGCAATGCTAATGTAATCAATGCCGGTGATGGAACTCACGAACACCCAACTCAGGCTTTGCTTGATATGTATTCAATTCGGCAAAAGGTTGGTCATCTAGAGGGATTAAAAGTTTGCATAGTTGGAGACATTGCACACAGCAGGGTTGCTCTCTCAAATATTTTTGGTTTGAAGACAATGGGTGCTAAAGTTTCAGTATGCGGTCCATCAACTATGATTCCAAGAGATATTAAAGATTTAGGCGTAGAAGTTATTTATAATATCGATGAAGCGATTCAGGAGAATGATGTACTGAATGTTTTAAGAATTCAACTTGAAAGAAAAGCCAGAGAATATTTCCCTTCAATAAGAGAATATGCAAAATACTTTGGAATTACTCTGGAACGATTGGAAAAAAATGGCAAAGATATTTTAATACTTCACCCCGGCCCAATAAACAGAGGTGTCGAGTTATCTTCTGAAGTTGCTGATGGTTCAAGCCAGATTATCCTTCACCAGGTGACAAATGGTGTTGCTATAAGAATGGCAGTTTTATATTTATTAGGAACATTAAACTAAAAGATTTGTTATGAAAATAGTTTTAAAAAATGTTGATGTGATTCATCCTGAAGATAAAATAAATCTTAAAGGAGTATCAATTGTATTAAATAATGGGGTGATTTCTAAAATTGGTGAGTTAAGCAGTGAAGAGTCTAAAGACACGAGGGAATTTGATTTTACCGGGAAGATATTAGTTCCGGGATTATTTGATATGCACGTTCATCTGCGTGAACCAGGGAGAGAAGATGAAGAAACAGTAATCACAGGTTGTAACAGTGCTGCTTTGGGAGGATTTACAGGTGTTGCTTGTATGCCCAATACTGAGCCGGCAACTGATACCGCAGAAGTAGTAAAGTTTATTAAAGAACAAGCGAAAAATCATTTAGTTGATGTTTATCCTGTTGCAGCAGCCAGTGTTGGACGGAAAGGAGAAATTATTTCTCCGATGGCCGAATTAGTTGAAGCTGGTGCAGTTGCTTTTTCGGATGATGGCGTGGCAATTAAAACATCATCCGTTTTAAGAAGAGCTTTTGAATATGCTAATATGTATAATGCTCCAATAATTGAACATTGTGAGGATGAAACTCTTGCAGAAGGTGCAATGAACGAGGGGAAAAATTCTACTCTTCTCGGACTTCCTGGATTGCCATCAGTTGCAGAGGATATAATTGTCAGCAGAGATATTTTGTTGGCAGAATATACTGGTGGTAGAATTCATATTGCACATATCAGCACAAAAAATTCTGTAAACCTTGTCAGAGAAGCAAAGAAAAAAGGAATCAAAGTTACTGCTGAAGTTACACCACACCATTTTACTTTAACTGATGATTCATTTAAAATCTTATGATACAAATTTTAAAATGAATCCTCCACTGAGGACGCAGGAAGATATTGATGCAATTATTAAAGGATTAAAGGATGGAACAATTGATTGCATTGCTTCTGATCATGCACCTCACTCTATAGAAGAAAAAGAATCTGAATTTCAATTTGCACCGAATGGAATAGTAGGATTTGAAACAACCGTCGGTTTATCATTTTCTGAATTATTAAAGAAGAACAAACTTAGCCTTGAAGAACTCATTATAAAGTTATCTATTAATCCGCGTAAAATACTTAACCTACCAATTCCCAAATTTGAAGTTGGGGAAATAGCTAACTTCACCATTATTGATCCAAATCTTGTTTGGACTGTTGATATTTCCAAATTCAAGAGTAAATCTAAAAACTCACCGTTCGATAAAAAGCTGCTAACAGGGAAATCTGTTGCTGTCATCAATCGAAAAAAAATGTTCTATGATGATCAATGGTTGACTTAACAAGTGCTTAGTTTTTATCAATTACCTGTCTAATATTTTAGACGATAAAAGTTAGATTTTTGCTAATATTTTAAGGAATTCGAGCCTTTTCTGATGGCACCTCATTTGGATTATCCAATATGTAGATAAAACAATAGAGGTGACAAAATGAAAAAATTATTAAAATCTTTCGCAGCAATAACAATATTATTATACCTTACGGGTTGTGATGTTAATGAACCCGAATATGTCGTGGATTACGTTCCCCCGGTTATCCCGAGTGGAGTTAAAGTTTCTATCGGCGATAACAGGGTAGATCTTTACTGGAATGAAAACAGAGACGGCTGACCTTGCTGGCTACAATATCTACTTTAGTTATTCTTATGATGGAGAATATCAAATAATTGGTTCAGCACCATATAATTATTTTATTGATGATGAAGCTGTTAATGGAAACAAATATTATTATGCGGTTACAGCTTACGATTACAATGGCAACGAAAGTGAATTGAGTCTGGATGTTGTATATGCAACAGCAAGACCCGAAGGCTTTAACCAGGCGATCTTCGATTTTAGGAGATTCCCGAATAATTCAGGGTATTCATTTCCTCTGTATTCTGTAGTGGCTTATGATAGTATCGATGTGGATTTCTTCTTTGAAAATTATCAGGGCACATTTTACCTTGATGTTTGGGATGATACTGATATTCAAGATATGGGAGCTACAATTGATATTTATGATATACCTTACGCTCCAACATCCGGCTGGTCCACAACTAAGGATGTATTTGCGAAAGTTGGTCACACTTATGTAATCTGGACCTGGGATAATCATTATGCCAAGATTCGTATATCTAATATTACTAACGAAAGAGTTGTATTTGATTGGGCTTATCAAATAGTTGAGGGCGAAAGGCAATTAAAACCTTCTGTACTCGGCAGCAGAAAAGCACTAAAAAAACAATGGAACAGATAACACGATGGGGCAATTGCCCCATCTCTTTTTATAGATTTATGATTGAGATTTAATTAAATTAGGGACAAATGAAGACAGCATTTTTTATTTCAGTCGTATTTTTCATTGTAACCAGCGGTAGACTTTCATTCTCTCAGTACGATAGTATTCAGCAAAACCTTAGTTCAGATACCAAGGTTAAAACACAAACCATAATTTTTAATAATCTCGAATCAGGTATTTTAACAAATGATGTAAAAAAAATATCCAAGTACTTCTCCCCTCAACCTTATATAAGTTTAATTAATGGTGTGAATGGTTATTACTCTTCTAACCAGGCATATTATATTCTGGAAGATTTTTTTACCACCTACAAAGTTGTTTCTTTTAAAATTAGTGAAACGAAAAATGAAGAATCGGTTTCTTATGGAAAGGGAGATTATTACTTTGAAAAAAAAGGCAAACGAGAAGTTGCTCACTTATATGTAACTCTTAGTAAATCCGGCAGTAAATGGCATATTACGCAAATTTCGATTAACTGATGATTAAAAAAATATTAGCATACTTTAAAGGCGATAGAAAATATTTTGCTATCGTCTTTTTTATTTTAGCTCTAATATTTGCCGTTGGGTTGATCGCACCGGTGCTGGTTGAAAATAAAAAAGCAAATTGGGATGCAGAATTATCTGCTAATATAATCGAGATTGAAGAAGGAGTAAAAAATCTGCTGTCCGAAAAAGAATCTCGTCTTATATCAGCTAAGGAACGCATTAAAAATGAACTTCATCAAACTTTAATTACTGCTGATTACGAATACGGAAAATTAATATCGCTTGTAAACAATAAGAATTTTGAAAATTACTCAGTTGAGATCGTTGCGCCCAATGGTAAAATCATGGCCTGGAATAATACACTCGCTCTTGAACAAGATGAAATATTTCCTTTTGTTTATCCCATCAATGAAGTGCATTTCTATAATTCTCCGTTAATCACTTATCTTAATATTATTGATACAGTAATACTGCACTCAGATAGATTCTATGTGATATTGAGCACTCCGATTGAAAAGAATTACTCGTTACAAAATAAGTACTACATTGATATCAGTTTCAGTGAAGAATTATCCAATAGATTTAATACGCTTTTCAATGTTTTTTATGACCCCTATGCACCACAATCAAAGGATGGAAGAAAACATTCCGTCATTCTTCTTAATTCTGAAAAAAGTAAAATTGGACTTGTAAGTTTCTTCAAGCCATCCTTAAATATTGAAGTAACTGAAATACAGGAAACTGCAACCAAAATTCAGATTTTATTAATGGTGATCGGTTTATTTTTTCTGACACTTGGAATGAAGTCTGATTTTCAGACTCTAAAATGGAAATCATTAAGGCTTTTCATCCTGATAATTTATCTTGCCGGGATTAGGTCAATTCTATTTTGGTCTGGATTTCCATCCAGGTATCTCGACGGTCCCCTTGTTGACCCATCATATTTTTCATCTACTTTTGCTTTGGGAATTGTTAAGACTCCGATTGAGTATTTTATCACAAATATCTTTCTTATCATTATCGGGATTAATTTTTTTCTTTACATCCTTGAATATTTTAAAGAGAAAGATTCCGGTCGATTTAAGCTGTTGAAGTTTATCATTTCTCCTGCTATTGTAATTCTTGCATTCTATACAATGCGTGGATTAGCTGCATCGATTAAGAGTGTTGTGTTTGATTCAACTATTCGTTATTTCAAGGAACCGGATTTGATTCCAAGTCTTCCCACACTTCTAATGAATCTGAATATTTTAATATTCACGCTGGCTTTGCTGTTTGTGATAATTGCTCTTATTCTTCTACTAGGTAAATATTTAAAACTTTTACAGACTGAAAAATCAATTTTCAAATTCAGTGTTCTATTTGTTCTACTTCAGGTTTCGTGTTTTATATTTTTTATTAGGCATCCCGAACCGCTGGTTACATTCTTTATGTATTTTATTTTTTTCTCACTCGTATTTCTTATAATTGCAAATATTACTTTCCGTGATAAACATGTTTCTGTTAGTATAATTTATGCTTCTTTAGTTGCTTCAGTAATTGGAATCTCTATGCTGAACTATTTTAATCTGGAACTTGAGAGAAGGTCTTTAAAAGTAATAGCCTACGAAGTGAACAGGGCTAATAAAGAGTTACTGTCTTATCTTGTAGATGAAACTCTGAGAAGTTCGGTTGAGAATGAAAAATTGGTTTCATCATTATATCGACTGAATTCGAATTATGATTCAGAAGCTTTCATAGCCTGGAGTAAAAGTTCGCTGCAAAGAGAATCGTTAGGCTCTGAGCTTGTTATTTTCGATCGGAATTTCAACTCACTTGGCAAATTTACTGTTGGTTTCGATGAAACAGTTGCTTACAAAAAACTAATTAGCAACAATTCTGAATCTTTAATTAATACTAAAGAGATTTCATTATCAGGGCAAGGGGGACTTGGTTTTGCCGGAGTTGTTCCAGTTGAAAAAGACAATATAACAGCAGGATATATCGCTGTAGCAGCCAAATTTAGTATTGAAAATCTTGGTGCCGCAGAATTCCCTGATTTCCTTGAATCAAATAAAGCCGCGTTAGGTTCGGTAGTTGACTTAAATCTTATTAAAATTTTTGAATTTTCGGACAGCAAATTGTTGCAGGCACGAGGAAATATTTTTCCCTCAAAGGAACTACGCGAACAAATATTCGAAGCTAAGTTATCAATTTACGGAGATGGCTGGGCAAACCTTTCATTTTATGGTGAAGATTACATTGCATTCATCTTAAAAAATAATTTAGATGGTTTGGAAAAAACAACAGTTGTAGCAATAAAAGAGAAAGAGGTTACCTGGAGTCTATACAACTTCTTTAAGATATTTATAATTCATTCACTATTTATTCTATTCCTTGTTCTGATACTAATTGGTTTCAGATACCTCAGATTAAAGTATTCATTTAGAATAAAACTTCTTGGTGCATTTTTATTAGTATCAATAATTCCGATTGTTGCGCTTGCTGCCTACAACAGAGAAGTAGTAAAAGAAAGAACCAGTTCAGCAATTTTCAATGAGCTAAGCAAAAGGTCTGAATATCTTGAAAACCACATTAATGCTCAAAAAACAAAATACCCGGATAGAGATTTTCAAACTGCATTTGAGAATGCAGCCAAGGAATTAAAAATTGCTTTCACCATTTATGAGAACTCCGAAGAGATTTATAGTTCAAGAAGTGAGTATTATTATAACAGATTATTATCAGATAAGCTCAATTCTGAAGTCCACTATAATTTAAATTATTTGAGTTATCGTGAATTGCTTACCAGAGAATCTATCGATAATTATGTTTATGATGCTTACTATCGAAAAATAGATTCTGGAAACACATCTTTTATTCTTGGTGTGAATGATGCATTCAATAGAATTGAACTTTCTTATTCACCTGTTGATGCCGATGTATTTTTATTTGGTGTCTATTCTTTTGCAGTAATAATCATAACACTACTAAGTACTATTTTCGCAAATCAAATCTCAGCACCAATTAGACAGCTTACTAGGGCAACCAATGCAGTTGCACAAGGGGATTTGAGCATTCAACTAAATAATAAAGAAAAAGGTGAATTAAGGGAACTGTTAGATGGTTTCAATTCAATGACAAGTGAATTACAGAAAAATCAGAACGATATTGCGGAACTTGAGAGAGAAAATGCCTGGAAGGAAATGGCAAAGCAAGTTGCTCATGAAATTAAAAATCCTCTCACACCAATGAAACTCTCGGTTCAGCAACTTGTCGCAGCTTATAATGATAAAAAAACAGAATTCGATGAAATCCTGAAAAAACTTTCGGCGGCAATTTTAAATCAAATTGATAATCTTAGCTTGATAGCATCTGAGTTTTCATCTTTTGCAAAAATGCCGAGTCTTAAGCTGGAAGAATTTGATCTTATTCCATGTAATTAAAGATACAGTGCATCTCTTTGGAGAAGAAGCAAAAGTAAAATTTAATTCGAATGTGGATAAAGTTACTATTGAATCTGATAATTCCCAGATGCGTCGGATGTTTATCAATCTCATAAGAAATTCTATTCAGGCAAAAGCAAATATTATTATCATTAATTTATCAACAGAAGATCATTATTCGATAATTGATATCTCTGATGATGGAATAGGCGTAGCTCCTGAAAATCAGAACAAAATATTTGAAACCAATTTTACTACAAAAGAAAAAGGGCTTGGCTTAGGATTAAAACTGATTAAAAGATTTCTTGAAAACACAGGCGGAGAAATTAAACTTCTTTCTTCTTCAAGAGCTGGAACAGTTTTCAGAATTAAGATACCGATAAAAAATACTTAATAAGAGCCTCGCTATGAATGTACTCACTCCTCATCAGAGAAAAGCACTCAATATTGATAAGTCAATCTCCCTAACCGCAAATGCCGGATCTGGAAAAACTCTTGTTCTTTCTCAAAGATTTCTTGAAATAATACTTACAACTTCGACTCCGCTAAATCAGGTTGCAGCAATTACATTTACAGATAAAGCCTCCGGAGAATTATATAAAAGAATTTCAGTTGAATTAGAAAGGCTATTATTAAATAACACCGATACGGATCTCAGACATCGGATAGAGAAAATTAGAAAGCAGCTTGTATCAGCAAAGATATCAACAATACACTCCTTCTGTATTGATCTTCTCAAGGAGTTTCCTGTCGAAGCCTCACTTGATGCTAACTTCTCTACGATAAATGAAAAGAAAGCAGCTGAGTTGATCGATTTATCAATCGAAAGTACTTTGAAGGAATTATTAAAAGAACCAGGCCATCAATCAGATGTAAAACTTCTTATCAGGCTTTTGGGTTCAAGTGCAAGATTGGTTGCTGAATTATCCTCATTGATTAGCAAAAGAAAAAATGTTCTCAACCTGATTGATAAGTATTATTCATCAGGTGAAGAAACAGCCGCTGACGAGTTATTCCAGTTATTCGAATCAAACGTAAAAATATTGTTTGGAGATATTTTGCCAGATACCTTAACTCATCTGAATATTCTCAATGACCATGTTCTTCAGATTAATTCTAAAAATGAGTTAGCTATTGAAATAAAAACTGCATTATCGAATATTAAAGCAGTTGATAATGTGATAATTATTTTAAGACACCTGAAAGAGCTGAGTGATAAAATATTAACTAAAGGCGGGGTAGTTCGAATACAAGGATATCTTCCTAAACAAGAGAGAGATGAAGTTCAAAATTCTATTGATGTAGTTGAAGATTTTTTAAATGAACTGACTGAGGTAAAACTTCCTGAAAATCACAAAGAGATAGAAAAAGAACTGACACGATATAACTTTGCTTTAATTAACGTTTATCAAAAAGTTTTATCAACTTATGAAAATAAAAAATCGGAATTGGGCTTACTTGATTTTGAGGATTTATTGTTAAAAACAAAAACACTTCTTGAAAATAAATCGGTAAGAAAGTCTCTGTCCGGAAAATATAAATATCTTTTAGTTGATGAGTATCAAGATACAAACGAGGTTCAGTATGAAATATTTTTACCGCTGCTTGATGACCTGAAAAGAGGCAACTTATTTATTGTTGGAGATGAAAAGCAGGGTATTTATCGTTTCCGAGATGCGGAGTTGCGCGTGTTTTCAAAAACAAAAACAGATATTCAAAATATCCATGGTGAAGATTCACTTCTTACTCTTCCTGATAGCTTCCGTATGGCTCCATCAATTTGTCTGTTCGTTAATTCTTTGTTCAGAAATTTATTCAAAGACTCTCGCTTATTTTTTAATGAAGTCTCGGCTTCTGATCTCGTTTGTGCTCGTTCTGATGATTTTACAGGAAGGGTAGAATTTCTAATCGCAAACAGCGAAGAAACAAATGAAGCTGAACTTACAGCTAAAAGAATTATCAGTTTGAAAACAGAATATAAAGACCGACTGAAGGAATGGAATGATATAGCAATCCTCGTTCGTAAACGATCATCATTTAATGAGCTTGAGAAAGCATTTATAAAATATCAAATACCTTTTAATCTGATAGGCGGGACAGGGTTTTATCAGAAGCAGAGCATAAGTGATATTTATAATTACTTTGCATTTTTATTAAATGACAAAGATGATGCGGCTTTAATTGGTATTCTTCGATCGCCATTCTTATTAATCTCCGATGTAAAAATCCTTGAGCTATCGAAGTATGAAGGCGAGTCTTACTGGATGAAAATTAAAGCAGCAGCTTCAATTGAAAAAGATTTTTGGCAAAGAATATTTGAAACACTAAATAAGAATAAAGAATTAGCAAATCGGATCAGTATTCCAGTGTTATTAAGAAAAATTTTGAGAGAGTCAGATTTCATTTCTGTAGTTTCTTCACGTATTGATGGCGTTCAGGAAAATTCCAATCTAAATAAACTTATTTCAATTACTAATGATTTTTTTAATGATGAATTAAGCACACTATATGACTATGTTACTTTTTTGAGGGATTCAATTTCAGGAACCGAAGATGAAGCTCAGGGAAAAATTAAAACTGGCAGTGTTGGAGTGAATATTTTAACTATTCATCAGGCAAAAGGTTTGGAGTATCCTGCAATATTTTTATATAAGTGTAATGATACAACACAACTAAATAAAGTTAAGGCAAAGTCATTTACAGTTGATAAAGATTTTGGACTACTAACAAAAGTGCCGATTAACGAAAATTATTTTGGTAGTTATGAATCAGCCCCAATTGTAGGGCTGCATAATCTTATCGAAGAAAAAAAAGAAACTGCTGAATTAAAAAGACTACTATATGTGGGTTTAACTCGAGCGAAAGATTTTCTTTTCATCACCCAAACTGATGATGGTAAAATAGAAAAGAAGAACTCCTTTTCAGCATTGCTAAATGAAGGTTTAAGCCAGGATCTCTCGGAGGATAAGTTTACACTTGCAGGAGAACTTACTTTTTTGCAGAAAGAAAATGATAAATTTGTAAACGTCATCAAACCGATTGAAATAGAGATTCCAATAATTCGCAACGTTGAATTATCAGAAAGCAAAATTGAAACCGCAAGCAACGAGATAAGTAATAAAAAATTAATATTGTCAGAAATTGCAAGTCATTCCAAGGGAGAAGTAATATCTGCCACAAGATTTTCAACGTTTTCAAGCTGTCCAATGAAATATAATCTTTTATACAACTACAAAATCGGTGACCTGATTCAGCGATCAAAAGACTATCAACAAAACCGTAAAAAAAATAATATTGAAGAATACAATAGAAATGAACTAGATTCTTATTTATTAGATGATCAATCTAACTTTCAGGAATATTCCAAATTGAAGGGAAAAATAATTCATTATGCTCTCAGGAAAAATATAAGTAAAGAAAGTGTCTCATCCTTTGTGGAGAATAGACTTAAAAATACTTTTAGCGACGAGGTTCTTCAAGAATTGAGTGAAGATATTATCGGGAACCTTTTTAGATATTTTGAATCGGATGAATTCAATTTCATCAATTCATTTCCTAATTATCGTAATGAGTTTGAAGTTTATTTGAAAGAAGGGGATTATTATCTCTTTGGAATTCTGGATAAGCTAATTATTGATGAGAAAAAAATTATTATAATTGATTACAAAACAGATAATATTAAAGAAAATGAATTAAATTCGAGAGCCGGAAAATATTTACCTCAGCTTCAATTTTATGCTTATATTGTTTCAAGGCTTTTAGGTAAAAACCGGGAAATTGAGGCAAGAATAATCTTTATTAAGTTTCCTGAATACCCGTTTGTATTTAAGTACGATGATGTTTCAGATAGTAGTATCAAGTCTGGAATTAATTCTATGATAATGTCAATCAGAAATAGTAACTATTCCGTAAATTTGAGCATCTGTAATGATTGTATATTCCCAGATTACAACTCACAATGTCTTAAGATTAAATCACAACTAAATTAACGCAGCTTAAACTGGTTGGAAAATGAATAAGAATTCAAAAGTAATTAGAGATCTTTCTCTTGTTGAAAAAGAACTTAGCTCCGCTCAGGGAGGAGTCGTCTCGGTGTTGCTAAAAAAGGAAAACTTTACTCAGTTTGCAACAAATTTTGTTTATCAGAGTAAAAACATTTTCTTTTATGTAGATAATGAAGAATTATTACGTACCATTAAATTAGATGCGCTGGCAAAGTTTACAATATTAAAAGATAAAAATGTGACCAAGGAGTTGATGGAGAAAAAAGAACCATTGTACAGACTTTTTTCTGTTGTGGTTACAGGTTTGATTCGGGAAGCGGAAGAGCAAAAAACAATCAATGAGATTGCCCAAAGTTTTATTGAAAAATATTCTGGTAAACTTATTCTTGATGAAAAAGAAACACCTTCTCCGGGTAAACTTATGTTTGTTGATTCCGAAGAACTTCTGGCTTTTGATGAAATTGGCTTTTAATATGATGTTTTTTGGAAATGATAATAGTTTTTCAACCCTTCTAAAAATAATCTTTCGGGTAAAATTGTGCTGAACTATATTTGGGTAGCATTAATAGTTCTCGGAGTAGGCACCGCTCTTACCACGGATTTAATCAACAACGGCTCTGACAAATACAAGAATGATTGTCCTTTCCCCATTAATATTTCTTTTAAATGATGATTTTTCTGAGTTAACAGAAGGAAAGCAGGATGTAAAAGTCCTAGTATCAGCAAGTGACTTTAATAATTTTTATGAAGATCAATCAAAGTTTAATGCAATTATCACTCGATGGCAATCTCAATTATTCTAAAGAATCTAATACAGGTATTTTAATCCTTAATATCGACGAGCAGGTTCCTCAGATATGGACAGAGATGGCAGAAGCCTCCGGTCATAATGAAGATTTATCCGGAGTAGTTGAGATAAAAGAAAGAAGCACTGGAAATTCTTTTAATGCTGAAATAGTTTTTGAATCGGTTTCATTTGCAAAAATGCAACAGGTTACAGATGAAGTAATTGATTATGCCGGGACTGCCGTTATAATTGCATTGGGATTAATTGGAATAATGGCACTCTGGCTTGGAGTTATGAAAATTGCTGAAGATGCAGGGTTAATAAAAATAATCGCCAAATCAGTAAGACCTATTACTAAAAGACTGTTTCCCGATATTCCTTCTGATCACCCGGCAATCAGTTCTATAATTATGAATATATCAGCGAATATGCTTGGACTTGGAAATGCTGCTACTCCTTTTGGATTAAAAGCAATGGATGAGATGGAAAAGATAAATCCGAACAAAGGTACAGCTTCCAATTCGATGGTCACTTTTCTGGCAATCAATACTGCCGGACTTACATTAATTCCTGCGACCGCAATAGCAGTAAGAGCCGCTTCAGGAAGTTCAAATCCTGCGATCATCATTGGCACTTCAATCTTTGGTGCATTTTGTGCTACAATTGCGGGAATTTCGGCAGCAAAATTTTTGGAAAAATTCTATCTGGATTCCTGGAAATTTTCAAGTTGGTTTAAAAAGAACATTAAATTCTTTGCACTGACACTTGTATTTATAGTAGCCATTATTTTATTCTTTTCAACTGGTTTAGCTAGCAATATTTCAAATTGGAATTCTTTCTTTTCGATGGAGGGGTTTAAAAATTTCATTGAGATAGTTTCAAAGCTGGCCATTCCTTTGTTGATACTTCTATTTGTTGTGTATGGTCTAATTAAGCGAGTAAAAGTTTACGAATCTTTTGTAGAGGGTGCTAAAGAAGGATTTAATATTGCTGTAAAAATAATTCCATATCTCGTCGCAATGTTAATAGCGATTGGAATCTTCAGAGCAGGTGGTGCAATGGACTGGCTTATTTTTATTCTTAAGCCAATAACTAATTTTATTGGAATGCCTGCAGAAGCTTTACCAATGGCATTGATGAGACCTCTTTCCGGAAGTGGTTCATTAGGATTGATGACAGACATAATGAAGGTTCACGGTCCTGATTCATTTATCGGAATTCTTGTTTCCACTATTCAGGGAAGCACTGAAACAACATTCTATGTTCTTGCAGTCTATTTTGGTGCTGTTAATATTAAAAGTACACGACACGCTGTGCCTGTTGGCTTAATCGCTGACGCTGCAGGGATATTAGGTGCGTTATTTATTGTTAAGTTATTATTTAGTTAAAATTTCAAATCACTGGAAAAATGAAAGTCTTCATAACAAGGGAGCTACCTGAAACTGTATTTGAACTTTTAAGAAAAAGCAAGATTTCATTCGACTACTATAAAAAAGACCGGCCGATTCCCAGAAAACTCCTCCTTCAAAAAGTAAAAAATTGTGAAGCACTAATTTCACTTCTCACCGAAAAGATTGATAGAGAAGTAATTGATAAGATGACAGACTGTAAGATAATTGCTAATTATGCTGTTGGTTACAACAACATTGATATTGATTATGCGAAGAAGAAAAATATTATTGTCACAAATACTCCTGATGTTTTAACAGAATCAACTGCTGATCTTACAATGGCTCTCGTGCTAGCTTGTGCAAGGAGACTGCCTGAAGGTGAAAACATATTAAGAAATGGAAAATACAAAGGATGGAAACCGAAATTACTTCTTGGAACAGAACTTAAAAATAAAACTTTCGGAATACTTGGTGCTGGAAGAATTGGAAGTGCGGTTGCGACAAGGGCAAAATCTTTTGGAACAAAAATAATTTACTTTGACAACAAGAAAAACCTAAAGCTGGAAAAGGCTACTGATGCAAGAAAAGTGAAATTAAATATTTTGTTAAGGAATTCGGATATCATTTCAGTCCACCTTCCATTGAATGATAGGACATTTCAATATTTGAATAAGGAAAGATTAAACCAACTTAAAGAAAATTCTATTCTAGTAAATACATCGAGGGGTGAAATTATTGATGAAAGAGAACTAGTAAAATTATTAAAAAGAGAAAGAAAATATTTCTGTTGGTTTAGATGTTTTTGAAAATGAACCAAAATTAAATCCTGAACTTCTTAAATTTTCCAAATGTTTTAGTACTGCCACACCTTGGAAGTGCTACAAACGAAGCCAGAGATGCAATGGCTGAGCTTGCTGTAAAAAATGTTATCAATGTTCTCAAAGGAAAACCACCACTTTCTCCTGTTTTTAATATCCGAAAGTGATTCTGGTTGCATCTATTTTTGCTAATAGGTAGTTTTGAAAATAAAAAGTTAGAATTATGAGAATTGGAATTCCAACCGAAACTAGCTGGGAAGAGAAGCGAGTACCACTTGCTCCTGCCGGTGTTGATTCACTAATTAGATCAGGTCATACAGTATATATTCAGAGCGGTGCAGGCGAAGGCAGCCATTTTACTGACCAGGAATATCGTGAAGTCGGAGCCACAATTGTTTACAGTAAAGAAGAAGCTTTCGGCAGAGCAGAGATGATTGTTAAAGTATCTCAATTAACAGAAGATGAAGCAGATTTACTCGTCGATAACCAAGTACTTTTTTCCTTTCTTCTTCTTACCATGGCCAAGAAAAATATTCTGGAAAAACTGCTAAGCAAAAAAATAACAGCCATTGGTTATGAGTTAATCGAAAAAGATTCTCGTTTGCCTATCTTAAATTCAATGAGTGAAATTGCTGGTCCACTTGCAATTCAGGTTGCTGAAAGATATTTGGAAAGTTATTCAACTGGTGGAAGAGGAATTTTACTGGGTGGAATAACTGGTGTTGCACCTGCTGCTGTTGTAATTATGGGTGCTGGAGTAGTAGGAATTACGGCTGCTAGAGCCGCAATTGGTAGAGGTGCTCAGGTAATTGTAATAGACAAAGATTTATCACGTTTAAGACAATTAGAAACTGAATTTAATCGTGGAATTACTACCGTCATGGCTAATCCATATACAATTTCCCGTGGTGTAAAATTTGCTGATGTGTTGATTGGTTCAGTTTTAATTAAAGGAGAAAAAGCCCCTCATCTTGTAACTACTGAAATGGTTAAGGAAATGAAAAAAGGAGCAGTAATTGTTGATGTGTCTATTGATCAGGGTGGTTGTGTTGAAACGAGTAGAGTTACTACTATTTCGGATCCTGTTTATACCATGCATAATGTAATTCATTATTGTGTGCCGAATATGCCGGCGATTGTTGCTCGCACTGCAAGTTATGGATTAAATAATTCAGTGCTTAATTATCTTCACGAAGTTGCTGACAATGGGCTTACTCATGCTTTAATGGGAGATGAAGGTTTAGGAAAAGGAGTTTGTACTTATAATGGATTTTGCACCAACGAATCAATAGCTGAATCATTTGAAGTAGATTATAAGAAGCTTCACATTTTCTCGACGAATTAGTTTATTTATTATTGATTTTAAGTAAAAGAAGAAAAGTTTCATGGTTACTGTAGAAGAAATTAGAAAAAAGAATTTACCAGCTAATCTATACAATATTTATAGTAGTAAATTAACCACTTCTGACGAAGCTGTTAAAAAAATTAAATCCGGTGATAATGTAGTCATCCAGCCAGGGTGTGCTGTTCCTCACGAACTAATTCGTGCAATGGTCAGAAGAAAAGATGAACTGGAAAATGTTACTATATATCATATACTAATTGTTGGTGAACTTCCCTATGTCAATCCGGGGATGGAAAAGCATTTTAGGCATAAAGCTTTTTTTACCGGTGCAAACGTAAGAAAAGCAGTTCACGAGGGAAGAGCAGAGTTTATCCCGATTTTTCTTTCTGAAGTTCCTCTTCTTTTCAAAAGGAATATTATAGGTGTTGATATTGCTTTAATAAATGTATCACCACCAGATGAACATGGTTTTTGTAGTTACGGTGTTGATGTTGGAACAATCAAGACTGCTGCAGACAAAGCTAAAATAATAATTGCTCAAATAAACAGCGAAATGCCACGCAGCCTTGGTGATAGTTTCATTCATATAAATAAAATTCATCATCTCGTTGAACACTCCGAGTCAATCCAGGAATTACCTCAGGTTGATCCGAATACCAGCCAGGAAATGCTTCAGATTTATGACTCGATTGGAAAAAACGCAGCAGAATTAATTGAAGACGGTTCAACATTGCAAATGGGAATTGGTGCTATACCTGATTCTGTAATGAAATATTTAAGGGATAGAAGAAATCTTGGAGTCCACACTGAAATGTTCTCCGATGGAATAATCAGTCTGGTAGAAGAGGGAATTGTAAATGGTGAGGAAAAAACCATACATCCCGGAAAAATAATTGCTGGATTTGTATTGGGTACAAACAGATTATTTAAATTCATTGATAACAATCCTGTTATCGAATTTCATCCACAGGAATATGTGAATGATCCATTTATTATTGCACAGAACAAAAAAATGGTTGCATTAAATTCTGCAATAGAAATTGATATCACCGGTCAGGTATGCGCCGATTCAATCGGGACAAGAATTTTTAGTGGTATCGGCGGACAGGTTGATTTTATCAGGGGAGCAGCTCACTCAGAAGGAGGTAAACCAATTATTGCTCTTCCTTCAATCACCAAAGATGGTAATGTTTCCCGAATTGTTCCCATTTTAAATCCTGGTGCCGGTGTTGTTACCTCACGAGGAGATGTTCATTATGTAATCACTGAATATGGTGTGGCTCAATTGTTCGGTAAGTCTTTGAAAGAAAGGGCAGTAGAACTTATAAAAATTGCCCACCCAAAGTTTCGTGATGAACTGTCCAAATATGCCAGGGAAACGAGACACATCTAATTATGGTAGCAGTCATCGGGGATATTCATGGTTGTTTTAACACACTTAAAAAGTTATATACTCTTATATTAAAGAAGTATCCGGATATTCCTGTTTGTGCAGTTGGTGATCTTGTTGACAGAGGAAAATACAGTTACGATGTAGTAGATTTCGTAAAAAAAAATAAGATAACATTTACTGCTGGCAATCACGACTATATGTTTTATTATTTTATAAAACATCCATCAAGCATGCTTGGTAGGTCGTGGGTATTTAATGGTTCCGAAACTACTTTGGATTCTTACAGCAATCGATTTGCGGAGATGAACAAACATCTTAACTTTATTATTAAAGCACCATTGATTCTTGATTTGAGTGACTGTTTTATTTGTCACGCAGGAATTTCAAATCATTATTCAAGAAAACTTGGTAAAAATCCTTTAGCTGACAAGCAGAAACTTATAAACATTATCGAAAAAGATCTGAACACTGAGCACGGCATTTTATGGACAAGAGATAAGCTTTTAAATCTTAATAAACTGCAGGTAGTTGGACATACAAGATTTGAGGAAATCTCCTATAACGAAACCAGTGATACTGTTTATATTGATACTGCTGCTTGTTCCGGTAACAAGTTAAGTGCAGTAATAATCAATGAAAGTAGCATCGTTGATAGGATGTCTGTTCCAACAGAAAAAATAGATCTTATTTGAATTACTCTTAAATTTTATAGTTGGGGAACTATGCTTAAAAAACCTGAACTGCTTTCAGCAACTCCTGCTGAATTCATAATCTTTCTGAAAAAAGAAAATATTAAAAAATTCTTTTTCGTTTATGACGATAAGAAGAAAAGTCTTACCGCTTCTCATCCCATACTACAACCGATAGCAGACTTTTTTACAAATGATAAGAGAGATTTTATCGAACATGAAGGATGGTTCTGCAAAGTTTCTGATGAGTATGATATGATTCACGGTGCTTTTGTTCATAGAACAAATAGAGGCCAGGCAGCTGGTGGTGTTAGATACTGGAATTATGATTCTATTGAAGATTATTTTAGAGATGGTCTCAGGCTTGGTGCTGGAATGACTTTTAAAAATGCACTTGCAGGTTTATGGTGGGGTGGTGGCAAAGGAGTCATAGCTCACAATCCTAAATTTGATAAAATGAACCCTGAAGTGAGAGAAAAGATTTATAAAGAATATGGTTTTTTTATGTCCACTTTGAATGGATGCTATGTAACTGCGGAAGACGTAGGAACAAGTGTTGAAGATATGGCAAATGTTTTTTCGGGGACTAGATTTACTACCTGTATCCCTCCTGAATTTGGCGGAAGCGGAAATCCGTCTGCTCCAACAGCAAGAGGAGTAATTTCCGGAATGGAAGCAGCAGTAGAATTTCTTGGACTTGGCTCCTTGGAAGGAAAAACAATTGCAGTCCAGGGACTAGGACATGTTGGTGAACCTTTAGTTAAATTTCTATTTGAAAAGAAAGTTAAAAAAGTAATCGGCACGGACATCAATCCTGATCATATTAATTCAGTAAAGAAAAAATTTACCGGAAAGAATCTGGAATGCAGGTTGGTTGAAAGAGACGATCTTTCCATCTTTGGTGAAGATTGTGATATCTTTTCACCAAATGCTACTGGTGCAATTCTGAATTCGAAAACGATTTCAATGCTTAAAGCTAAAATAGTTTGTGGTGCAGCTAACAATCAGCTTGAAGATATGAACAGAGATGGAAAAACTATTCACGAGAAGGGGATAGTTTACGTCCCGGATTTTCTTACCAACAGAATGGGAATTGTAACCTGTGCAAATGAACAATACGGTCATATTAGTAATGATCCGATGATTGAAAATCACTTTAGCAGGGATTGGGAACACTCAATTTATAACAGGGCAATGCAGGTACTTAAAGAATCTAAAGAAAAAAATATTCCTACTGCCGAGATTGCTTTAAAGACGGCAGATAACTTTCTCGGGAGAATCATCCGATATTTGGGCATAGAGGAAAGGAAATTATCCAATCTTTAGTTAAAAACGATTGGCACCTGAAGTAAAAATAATCCCTCCTTCATCCTCCCATTAATAAAGAGGAGGAACGAGGTGGGGTTTGAAATAAAGCCCTCACCCTAAAATCGTTAAATATCTTTATTGAAGTGCCTCACACCTTTGGAAATACTCAGGTAAGATATAATAAATGCAATTGTCCCTAGAATTACACTTGTGTAAAGTAGTTGTGTGACCGAAGCAAAACCTACCTTATCTATTGCATAGAAGTAATTACTTATAGGTGCGAAAAGGAGAACAGTCAGAAATACCAGGTAAATGATTGTAAATAAAAATGTGAGAGAAGCTCCCTGGGATGAAGCAACTCTTATCGGATTTTTTTCTTTGTAGTTTGCATATGCTGCACCCATTCCAAAATTAAGCGATACCAGTGTAACTGTTACAAAGGCAGTATTCAATTGTGAAATCAGAGTAAGTATAATAGAGAATTGATAGTTCGATACGAAATTAAGAAGCTGGCCCATAACAAAAATCACAGAGAAATACATAAATAATCTTGTAAGCATCATCTTTTTATAGTTCAACTGGGGCACTTCTTATTTTCCAGATTGCTTCTCCTTCAAGACTTACAAGAGGGAAAATAAATCTTAGAGACATTGACGCGATCAAAAAAACATTAAATAAATAAATAATCAGGTACACAATAGTTTTCAAATAAATGTTATAGGCATTCATTACCATCACATCAACATTTGAAATTGATAAAATGAAAATTGTAATGAGAAATGCCATTACAAGAAAATGAGTCCATTGACTTGGTTCTCTAAAAAATAACAGCAATTCCCTTTTTAATAGTGCTTCCCGGCTCGGTGATAGTGAGGACTTCTTCTCAAAAGAGAATGCTACTTTAACATTTCGTTTCTTTTTTATTGACAACTCATTGGACAAATTTAAGAAGACAAGCCAGGTTTTGTAAAACCAACTCTTAGCCAACATCATAGCAAAAATTAAGAATAATATAGAGACGATTATTAAAAGATAGATAGACCATCCTGCTGCAATAAACTTTCCGGATGAAATCCAGAAGAGTGCATCTGCTACCCAGTGATTTGGCAGAAATTTAATTACCGGATTTTCGAGAAAACCAAAGTAGTTATTTATGTTTGGAAAGTATTCAAAAACATTTGCAACTAATTGAACGGGGCTGCTGAATATGTAAAATATTATTGTTGCTGTTGCATATACCGAAGCTATAGTAACAAGAACTTTCTTTACGCCAAAGGATGAAGCAAACCTCATAATGACAAGAAGAGTAATTGCACCAAGCGTACCGGCAATGAACATAAATGGAAGAATTAAAACAACGGAAGCGAATGGAATAAAAGTCCAGGGCAACCCGAAATATGAGGTGTAACCCGCAAGAGCTGCAGTTACCATTAACAAAAGAGTGGAAGAACTATAAAAGAAGTTATCCAGAAATTTTATTAGAAATATTTTTGTGAAGGAGATAGGTTTAGTTAGTAGAAAACCAACTTCCCTTGTTTTGAAGAATGTAGAGTAAGAAACAACGATATTCCCGACATTTACAGTTATAAAGAAAATGAAAAGAACGACGAAAATAAATCTGTGGAGAAGGAACATTCCAATTTTCACATCTTCAATTAGATATGTTATGATATTTCTCGTGAAGAAGAAAATCCCAACGGCAAAAAGAATATAAATTATTGATGCACTTAAATTTTTCAGTAAAGACTTTCCACTAAGTTCTTCCTGAAACTTGATGAAAGTGAGGAGCTTAAATTTTAATATATGAGTCAAGGACCCCATTTATTTTGTCAGCTGCAGAAATAGTGATTCCAGATTTTGGTGATCAGTGCCTATAATTTGTTCAATGACCTCATTTCTATCTTCGAATATCATCTGACCATCTTTAATGATTCCAATTCTTGAACAGATTTCTTCAGCTACATTCAAACTATGAGTTGACATAAATATTGCAACGCCCTGTGAAGCTTTTTCTCTTAAAACATTTTTTACTACCAAAGCACTTTGGGGATCCAGTCCAATCATCGGTTCATCGACGATAAGTAATGCAGGATTATGGAGTAGTGCAGATGCAATTACAATTCTTTGTTTCATTCCCTGAGAGTATTCTTCAGTTCGTTTATCTACCCATTGCTCAATCTTTAGCTGATCAATGGTCTCATCAATTTTATTTCTTAATATGTTTTTTTCGATTTTATAAATTCCACCACAGAAATAAAGAAATTCTCTACCGGTTAATTTCTCATATAAGAATGGTTGATCAGGAATGTAGCCAATAAGTTTTTTTGCCTCGATATGGTTTTTTTGTATATCAAATCCGCCGATATGAACTGTCCCTTTTGTTGGTGCATATAAACCAGTGATCATTTTAATTGTGGTTGTTTTTCCAGCACCATTTTGGCCAAGAAATCCGAAAAAATCACCTGCATTTATTTCTAAATTGATATTATTTACCGCAGCAAATTTTCCAAATTTCTTTGAAAGATTAGTTAATTTTAGCATTGTTTTGAAAAGTATGTGAAAATAGCTCTAATAATGGTGAATTCTCATATTTGGTATGAAAGTTCTGCAAAACTTAGACCAGAGAAATGGTTTAAAATGAAAAAGGCGGGAACTTGCCCGCCTTTCTTAATAGAATTATGAGTGCTATTAATACATACCGCCCATACCACCCATATCGCCCATACCGCCACCTGGCATTGCAGGCATTGGTGGTTCTTTTTCTTTCTTCTCAAAAACTACTGCTTCAGTAGTAATAAGTAATGAAGATACAGAAGCTGCATTCTCTAAAGCAGTTCTTGTAACCTTCGTAGGATCAAGAACACCTGCTTTAATTAAGTTCTCATATTTTTCAGTCTGCGCATTGAAACCGAAATCATCTTTACCTTCTTTAACCTTATGTAATACAACTGAGCCTTCAAGACCAGCGTTGTTAACGATTTGTTTCAACGGCTCTTCAAGTGCTTTCTGAACAAGCTTAACACCTGTTGTCTGATCAATATTTTCACCTTCAACTTTATCCAAAATATTTATTGCTCTAACTAAAGCAACGCCACCACCGGCAACAATACCTTCTTCAACTGCAGCGCGGGTAGCATGGAGAGCATCTTCAACACGTGCTTTCTTTTCTTTCATTTCTACTTCTGTAGATGCACCGATCTTAAGTACGGCAACACCACCTGAAAGTTTAGCTAATCTTTCCTGAAGTTTTTCTTTATCGTAATCAGAAGTTGTCTTATCAATCTGTGCTTTTATTTCGTTTATTCTCTTCTTAATATCTTCGGTCTTTCCTGCACCTTCAACTATTGTAGTATTATCTTTATCGATAACAACTTTTTTAGCAGTTCCTAAATAAGATACCGTTGCATTTTCTAATTTGAATCCTCTCTCCTCAGAAATAACAGTTCCACTTGTAAGTGTTGCAATATCTTCAAGCATTGCTTTTCTTCTGTCACCAAATCCGGGTGCTTTAACTGCAGCAATTTTTAAAGTGCCGCGAATTTTGTTTACCACAAGTGTGGCAAGTGCTTCACCTTCTAAATCCTCTGCAATAATTAGTAGTGATTTACCCTGCTGTGCAACTTTTTCAAGAATTGGTAGAAGGTCTTTCATTGCAGAAATTTTCTTATCGTGAATAAGAATCATTGGGTCTTCCAGAACTGCTTCCATTGATTCAGCATCAGTAACAAAATAAGGTGAGAGATAACCACGATCGAATTGCATGCCTTCAACTACTTCAAGTGAAGTCTCTGTACCTTTTGCTTCCTCAACCGTAATAACGCCATCTTTACCAACTTTTTCCATTGCGTCTGCAATCAAATCACCAATAGATTTATCGTTATTCGCTGAAATTGATCCAACCTGGGCAATTTCATTCTTTCCTTCAACATCTCTACTGATGGATTTTAAGTACTCAACAACTTTGGTAACTGCGATATCAATGCCTCTTTTCAAATCCATTGGATTAGCGCCTGCAGTTACGTTCTTTAAACCTTCTCTGTAAATTGCCTGAGCTAGGACGGTTGCAGTTGTGGTTCCGTCACCAGCGACATCACTCGTTTTGGATGCAACCTCACGGACCATCTGTGCGCCCATATTCTCTACGTTATCTTCAAGTTCAATTTCCTTTGCAACGGTAACACCATCTTTAGTTACAGTTGGTGCTCCAAATTTTTTCTCAAGGATTACATTACGTCCTTTTGGACCAAGTGTAACCTTAACAGCATTAGCCAGCTTATCAACACCAGCTTTCAAGCCGCTTCTTGCGTCAGTGTTATATTCAATTAATTTTGCCATATTTATTCACCTCTATTTTTTTCTCTGATTAAAATTTATTAAGGAAGAATTGCGAAGACATCGCTCTCACGCATAATGAGATATTCTTCGCCGTCTATTGTAACTTCGGTTCCACTGTATTTTCCATAAAGAACTTTGTCATCGACTTTAACAGTCATCTTTACTAATTCACCATTGTCAGAAACTTTACCTGGTCCTGCCGCAACGATTGTTCCTTCAACGGGTTTTTCTTTTGCTGTATCAGGAAGAATAATTCCCCCTTTAGTTTTTTCTTCTGCCTCTGCAGCTTTAACAACAACCCTGTCGGCCAATGGATTGAGTTTTAATTTTGACATATTTTACTCCTTTTATTTGTTTAGTTTTATTAGCACTCTTGAAAAGCGAGTGCTAAAATAGTGTAATATTCAGTTTTTGTCAAGGCTATGAAAATTGAGAATTCCTTTGCAAATTTAGCATTATTTGTATGAAAATTTGATTTAAGGGATTTATATTTACTTCCGTCAATTATTAAATAATTCAAGAATGATCAAATGAATATTTTGGGCTTAAAAGAAGAAATCAAACGACTGATTGAAATTATCCGCGAAATGGACCGGAAAGTTATAATAATTTTCCTCTCTGTGGCTGTTCTTCAAACAATTTCCTGGTATTACAGTTCAAGAAATTTTTTTAGATTGAATCTATTCCCAATCTATCAAAATGATCCTAATGTCTATCTATATGAATATCTCTACTGGTTTGTTAGTGATTTTATAACTCTCTTTATTCTGTCGGTAATTATTATAAAATTTGTTTTAAGGGAAAGTCTTAAAGATTATGGTTTACAGATTGGCGAATTAAAATCAGGGATACTATTCTCGAGTGTTTTTTTAATAGTGATGATTCCAGTGATATGGTTTTTTTCAGCTACTCCAGCTTTCTCAGAAAAATATCCTCATCTACTTTCAACAAGAAACAGTTGGGAAGGATTTTTCATCTATGAAGCTGGTATGATGTTATACATGGTAAGCTGGGAATTTATTTGGCGAGGTTTTATGCTATTCGGGTTGAAGGAAAGATTTGGTTATTATTCAGTGCTGATTCAAATGATTCCTTTCGTAATTTTGCATAATGGAAAACCAGTTGCTGAAACATTTGGTGCAATAGTCGGTGGAATTGCATTGGGTGCTCTTGCTTTTCGTACGAATTCGATTTTATACTGTGTAATTATACACAGTGGAGTAATGTTTGCTATAGATCTAATTTCAACTTTAAGATATCGGGCAAATGATTATGGTGTTGGGCTTTGATTCATTATTTAATATAATTAAAACATTTTTTAAGGAGCTCTTATGAGATTTACTTTAAATATTGATCACGTTGCTACTTTAAGAAATGCTAGGGGGGAAACTCAGCCTGACCCGGTAACTGTAGCTTTGATAGCCGAGCAGGCTGGAGTCGATGGAATTGTCTTTCATCTTCGAGAGGACAGAAGACATATAAATGAACGAGACGTAAGACTACTAAGAGAGCTTGTAACTACAAAACTCGATTTTGAAATGGCAGCCGTTCCTGAAATAATAAAAATTGCCTGTGATGTTGGTCCGGAACTCGCTACACTTGTTCCTGAAAAAAGGCAGGAATTAACAACAGAGGGTGGACTTAATGTGATTGACAATTCCGCATTAATAAAATCAACGATTGAAGAACTTCATAATGCAGATATTGATGTTTCAATTTTTACTGAGCCAGATATCCCTCAGATTGATGCTTCAGCTGAATTAGGTGCTGATTATATCGAAATACACACAGGTGTATTTGCAAATGCACATACTGAAGAAGAGCAATTCGATGAGTTAGAACGAATTAGAGGAGCAGCAAAGCATATAAGAAAACTTGGTCTTGGTGTTAATGCAGGTCATGGTTTGAATTATCAGAATATAAAAATCTTTGGTGAGTTGGAGGATATTGACGAAGTCAGTATTGGTCATTCCATAATTGCTCGTGCTGTCTATGTTGGAATTGAAGAAGCAGTAAAAGAAATGATAAGGCTCATCAATAAATAACAGTTTGATGAGCCTCTAAAATTTAATCTTCGGTGAAGTGAATTAACGGAGGTCTTCCAATTAGATGAACTTCAAATCCAATCTTAAAAAGCTTTTCGTGATCAAGAATATTTCTCCCATCAAAAATAAAAGCTGGTTTTTCCATACTGTGATATAATTTTTCATAATCCAGATTTTTATATATGTCCCATTCTGTAATTATTGCAATAGCGTGTGCGCCTTTAGCAGCTTTATAAGGATCTTCCTGATATTCAATGTCCTTTCCATATTCTTTCAAATCTTTCTTAGCGTTTTTAATTGCTTTGGGATCTGAAATTACAACGTGAGCTTTTTCCGTCATTAACTTTCTGGCAACATAGAGTGCAGCTGTTTCTCTGGTGTCACTTGTGTTAGCTTTAAAAGCGAATCCGAAAAGCGCAATCCGTTTATTTGTGATTGTGTTAAACATAGCTTTCATAATCGTTTGGACGAATCGATTAGTTTGATAATCATTCATCTTAACAATCCCTTCCCAATAAGCTGCGACATCGTACAAGCCATAAGTTTCACATAAATAAACAAGGTTTAAGATATCCTTCTTGAAACAAGAACCACCAAAACCGACACTTGCATTTATAAACTTATCACCGATTCGTTTATCTTTTCCAATTGCATTTGAGACTTCGCGAACATCAGCATCAACTTTTTCGCAAAGCGCGGAGATACTGTTTATTGAAGAAATCCTTTGAGCTAAGAATGAGTTAGCAACCAGCTTTGAAAGTTCCGAACTCATCTGATTACTTGTTATGAGATGGCTTTTTGGAATCCAATTTGCATAAATATCAACTATTGCCTTACGGGCCTTCAATCCGCTCTCCGTTTCTTTTGAGCCAATCAAGACTCTGTCAGGTTTTTCAAGATCTCTGATTGCAGTCCCTTCAGCAAGAAACTCCGGGTTGGATACTACTTCAAACTTCAATCCTTTCTCATTGAGGCTTAATATTCTTTCCATTGCAATAGCAGTTTTCACAGGAAGTGTTGAACGTTCAACGATTATTTTATCAGATTCTGAAACGCGTAAAATATCTCGTGCGGTCTTTTCCCAATATTGAAGGTCGGCACTTTTACCTGCACCCTCACCAAAAGTTTTTGTTGGTGTATTAACAGAAATAAAAATAATTTCAGATTCTTTAATCCCTTTCTTAACATCTGTTGAGAAGAAAAGATTCTTTCCCCGGCAGGATTTTACTAGTTCTAACAAGCCGGGTTCATAAATTGGTAAGTCATCAGTTTGCCATGCTGCTATTTTATCAGGCATAACATCTACAACTGTTACTTTATATTGCGGACATTTATGTGCAATCATTGCCATTGTTGGACCGCCAACATATCCGGCACCGATGCATAAAAGATTTTTTTCAAATTTATTTTCAGCCATTTATAACTCCGAATTTTGAATTACTTAATTAAATATCTCATGATTGGTCGCGTATCAGACCTTCTTGCAACTTCTTTGAATCCAGCTTTTTTGAAAGCAGAAGATAATCCTGTCCAGGCAAACACATCAGCAGTTTTACCTGATTTTGGTTCAACTGGATAACCTTCAACTATTTTTCCCTTATTCATTTTAACATAATTTTTTGCTGCGTTTAATAATTCAACGCTTAAGCCTTGCTTCCTGTAATTCTTGTTTATAAAGAAACAGACTACAGACCAAACTTGTTTATCATCAATTCTTTTTAATACTCTTGAATTATCCAGGACTGGAAAATCTTCTCTTGGTGCAACGGAACACCATCCAATCGGTCCATTATAATCATAAGCTAGTATTCCCGGAATAGTACCACTGTTGACCATGCTTTTCATTTTTCTTTTTGTGCCTGATCCGCGTAATGTATCATATTCTTTCCTTCTCATTCTCCAATACATACACCAGCATCCTGCACATGCACCTTTTTCACCAAACAAATTTTCAAAGTCTTTCCAATTTTCTTTTGTGACAGGATAAAAATTGAATTTCGATTTGATTTTTATCTTCAGGTTTTTGTTCATTCGCAAGAAACTTTAACTTAGCAAAAACAAATCTAATGATTACCATCGTATACTAAAAAAAGCCAGGTGACAAATACCTGGCTTTAGTAAAGATTATGAAAGATTTATTGTCTAATAAATTCAATTTCCATTGATTTAAATTCTTTTCTGTTCGAGACGATATACATTACAAAAATGTGATGATCGTCATCTACAAAAGTCAAAACTTCTCTTATGTCCATTTCTTGTTTTGTCATTGGATCGACCATTGTTCCTTCCATCGATATGGAATTTGTACTTTCATCGTACTTGCCTTTAGTCATTGCGGTTCCAGTGCCGATATTGTCTATCCAGATGGATGTAAATTCCTGAGTTGCATTATCATAACCTGTGATGCTTATACCTTCAGTTTCCATTCCCATCATTGTAGATTTATGTAGTCGATTTTTGATATCTGCCACCAAGTATCATTTCTGTTTTACCAGTTCCTTCGACTATCATCGGATCGCCAGCAGGGTCCATCCAAAATTTATTTATTGTTTTCCAATCGCCAACGCTTTTTGCTAACATTTCGTGCATTGGTCCGGGTGTCATATATTCCATCCAGATTTGCATTTGTTCATCCTGCATATCTGTTTCCTGCGCGAGTAAGAAAACATTTGCACTCAATATCAAGAGCAGGATAATAGTAGTCCTTGTTAAATTAAGCATAAAGCCTCCGTGTAAATGTTTAGTTATTTGATGAATTAAATATTTTTAGTTGAAGAAATATCTTCCGCCAATTGCTGCACTAATTGTAAAATCTGTTTTCGGAAGCAAATCAAGTATTGGTACTATTTCCAGGAAAACATCGATGGGTTCATTATCAAAAAGGTATGCGAGTCCAAGTGGCACACGAACTCCCAAAATTACATCCGTAGAAAATTTTAATCTGCCGCCAATTCCAAAATAAAATGGAAGTTTCCCCTTTGAAACCTTGATTAAATTAAAATTATGAATAAGGTAATCTGCCTGTATCTGGAAAGCATTTTCATCAACAAAAGACCAGGCTAGTCCGGCATCCAAGGCAGTCTTTTCAGTTAGCCAATATTTGAAGCTTAATCCGGTAGGTTCCCCAAGAATTATTCCTGCACCAATTTTTTTGTTCTGAGAATAATTAAGATTTGAAAAAAGAATTATGAAGCTAATAATTATGAAAATATATTTTGTCAATCAGCCCTCAGATTTTATAATAAATTCGTTTCCTAAATATATATAATTCTTAAAATAATAAAGATAGTTATTTATAAGCAGGGGAATAAGTTGAATTGATTATTCTTTTAGCGCCGGCATTTTTTAGCAGTTTAATTATTTCCTGGTTTTCATTTAATCCTGCAAGGTATAGCGGAGTCAAACCATCTGCAGAAGCTTTGTTCACATTGGCTCCGTGTTGAATAAGATAAGTAACAAGCTCAATGTCACCATTAATAACTGCATAATGCAAAGCTGTCCAACCTATTACACTTTTCTTTGTAAGAGAAGCATTTATATTTGCTCCATTTTTTCTGAGAAGCTCACACATCTCAATTGGAACTTTTCCGGATGATACTCCAAGTGAAGCCTGGAGAAACGGAGTCATTCCATCATCTGCAGCTTCATTTACATCAGCTTCACTTGCAACTAATATTTTTGCATTTGGAAGCGAGTTGCTTGCAGCCCAAAGCAAAGCAGTTTTTCCTTCGTTGTCTTTTAGATTTACATCGGCTCCATTCTTGATTAAAAACTCGACCATACCATCATAATAATAATAGCTGCTTGCAATCATTAGAACTGTTGTACCCGTTTGTGTATGTTGAGTATTTATATCAACTCCGGATTGAAGAAGCTGATTAATTTTTACAGTATCTTTTTCAATAACTGCATCTGCAAGCTGGTTGAATTGTTGGGGGAAAGCGGTATTCGGCTTTACAAATAAACAGATGCAAATTATTAAAATAATATTCAGAACAGTACTCATTCACTAACCTCTTCCCATTTTACTTGATCTCCAACATAGAGAATTAGACTAGATATCGCCCAAAAGCCGACGGGATCGTGACTTTCACCTGTAATTGTAACAGATTTTGTGAAATCACCATTTTGCACGGAAACTTTGATTAGTGGGTAATCAGAAGGAGACTGATTTATATATTCATCTTTATAATCAAAAAAACACTGTGATATAATAAAATCATTTAGTTTTGAAAAATAAGATAGATAAATTTTACCAAGTTGCTTTTTTATAGATGATTCATAACCCCTATCTTCAGATAGAAAAGCTGTCCCATCACTTTTAAAGATTAATGTTTTTTTGTGATAAGGCATATTAGCGTTTAATTCATATTTGATCTCATCCAATAGAATATTTGGTTTATCAATGTAAATATTTAAATCGAATATAATATCTACTATAATCTCTGAGCTGACTTCCTTATTATAAATTTTTGCAGGATAAAATTTTTCGTTTTGCAGTACATCTAAAGCAGCTTCTTCAAGACCGGCCCCACAACCCTTTAATACGTTAACCTTTGTAGCATATCCAATACTGTCAATAATAATAGCTAGCTTCACAGTACATTCTATTTCTGCCCTCTTAGCAATATCAGGATATACAATTAATTTTGAAATAGAATCTATGTCACCTTTAAATTCAGGCAATGAGGAATAATTTTCTGAGTCTTTCACCTCAACATTTACAATTTTTACTTCTGAATCTATGATCTTCGCATGAGTATAGTATACAGGGCAATTTTCACTTACAGTTTGAGCAAAAATTATTGAATAGAGTAATAAAACAAATAGTGCGCATGTAAATAATTTATGTTTCATAGAATGCCCCATTCAATGGTGAATAATTTGGAACTATCTGATTAACTTTGATTCAAATTTAATCACAAATAATCAAATGAAATACAATTCTAATTCTCAAACAAAAACTTGAATATCACTACAAAGCATTTCGATAAATCAAAGCTTGAGCCAGATCCGCTTCAATTTCCTCATTTATTTGAAGGATGAAAAAGATATCGAAGTTATGGCATTCATTGCTTCTGTTTTTGCCTACGGAAATGTAAAGCAGATTGTCAATTCTCTCAACAGATTTTTAGAGATTGCAAATAATCAACCATACAAGTTTATTCAAAATTTTTCATTGAATAATAATCTATCAAATAATTTTATTCACAGGTTCTATTCAAATGAAGATATTATTACATTTATTTCACTTATTAAATTTGGTTTATAATGAGTTTGGTTCACTTAAGAATTTATTTCTATCCGGATATCAAGAAACAGATTCAAATACTAAAAATGCGATCACAAATTTTTCCAATTTCTTTTTACAAAAAGCACAAAATGAATTTGGAATATTGAGCAGGGGATTGAAGTTTATGTTTCCATTACCGGAAAAGGGAAGTGCCTGCAAAAGAATGAATCTATTTCTTCGCTGGATGGTTAGAAAAGATGAACTTGATTTTGGATTTTGGAGTGAAATACCAACTTCAAAACTTAATTATTCCTGTTGATACTCACGTTGCGAGAATTTGCAAACAACTGAAACTCACAAAAAGAAAAAACGTTAGCTGGCAAATGGCAGAAGAGATTACCGAACAATCTAAAAAAGTTTGATCCCGTTGATCCTGTTAAATATGATTTTGCTATTTGTCATATCGGTATGCGAAAACTCTCTTTCTAATTTCAAAATCATTCAAATTTACTTGTAGGTTTTCTTCATATATTTCACTGACTCGGTAATCAATTGCTTTAATACTTTTAGATCAACATCCTCAAGTTTATTTATATACAAACAAGAACTACCGGTTTTATGCTTACCCAGTTTTCTTCATCAATTCAGAATACCTTTTAAAACCGGGCAGTATGTAAATTGTAAGGTTTTGTTTTCTCGGTGAGAAACCTGTAATGCACATATCGCCCTCACGACCACTTTCATATTTGTAATGGTATGAACCAAAACCAACAATACTCGGTCCCCACATTATTGGTTCTTCTTTAGTTATCTTTTTCATCAACTCAAGAATTTTAAAGCTATCGTCTCTCTTTTTTTCATCCTTAACTGCTTTAAGAAATTTATCGACACTTGCTTTGTTAGGTTTTGTTTTTAATTCTTTTGCCATTGATTTATCCTTTCAATTAATTGTGTATTTCATTTTACCGCCAAATATTTTTTACCGGATTTATTTATAAAAAGTTTACCATAAATGATGCCACGAAGACAGATCCGATCGTTACTGTAGAAAATCCGCCGACCAACATTTTTGGCAGTATTATATGTGATAGATATTCTCTTTCTTCTGAATTTTGCGAAACAGCATCGGAGATTTCTTCTGCTACAATGAAAGTTCCCGGGAACCCGAATAAACATGTTACCCCAACTGCAAGCGAAAGCCTCCACGAATAACTCAAAAGCTTACCAAGAATTAAAGAAATGATGCTAATGCCTACAACTGAAACAGCAAAAACAATTACAATCGGAATAATAAATGAACCGATCATTTCGGGTGTAGCTTTTGGAAGACTTGCAAATACAGGAACCATCAATGCAAAAAGTGTAATGCCTGCCGAGTTTGCTCTATCCAAAACTTTTTGTTCGAGAAAACCAAGCTCATAAAAAATAATTCCGAAAATTAATGCCAGCACGTATTTATTAATTACACCGCCCATTAATTCTGCAGCATAAATTGCCAGCCAGGCTACCAGAAAAGTTTTCATCAATAAAATAAAAGGAGTCTGAAACTTTATCTGGCATCTGTGGAAACTGATACCATCGTCTTTCAGTTGATTCAACAGGTAGTAAATTTTCTTTGTTTGTTGCGCCGCCATTTTCACGGAACTTTTTTATTAAAATTTTTGCTTCGCCCGAAAGACAGTATGAAGCTATCGGCAGCCCTACAAAACTTTGAAGCACAAGTAATACTGTTACAAAAACTGTAATTGTTTCTAGTCCTTTTGCATCTGCAGCTTCCTGCATTATAATTGTGGAAACCACTCCGCCTGATATTGGACCTGTTGCACCAACTGCAAAACTGCTTCCAATAATTGGTGATGCTATAAAAAATAATATAACAGCCGCTGCTATTATTGCTGAGAGAGCAATTATTACTGTCTTCCATTCACCTTTTAAATCCTTCAGCTTCATTAACGTACCCATATAGACTAAGAGAATCGGGATGATGGCATAGGCAAAATCAATTATGTGTGCATCCTGGAACAAGGTTTTAGGAAGGAATAGCCAAAAGCCGACCATAAAAACCAATCCGGCAATAAATATCATTGAGAGCAAAGCTTTGGTTTTAATTGAAATAAAATCTCCAAAACCCAAAACAAGTGCTATCACAAGCAGCGCAAGAGTTGTTTCCATAATTATCCTATAATGTGATGAATAAACGTGGAAATATATGAATAAATATAATTAATGCACTCGAACAATTATCTTCCATTCTAAGAAAACGATTCTATCTAAAAAGATCCCATATGTATTTAAGTGTTGCTCTATAAAAACTTAAAGTGGTAACCATAATAAGAAGTAGTAATAAATGTCCGGAACGCCTCCCATCGAAGTAATAAAAAAGAAATCCGAAATCCGCAGTCCGATATCCGAAATTAAATTTGTTTGCTTTTCAGAATATATTTTAAGATTTTTTATCTGATAATTTAATATTATTCTAAATATTCGGAGATGCGGTAATGGCAGAAAATAATTCTTCCTCTCACGAAGTCAATCCTTACGTTCCTGCAAACAAAACAATGAAAGAACTAACGTTTAAGTCAGTCTTTCTGGGCGTTGTGCTTGCAATGATACTTGGTTCTGCAAATGCTTATCTCGGTTTAAAAGCCGGAATGACAGTAGCTGCAACTTTTCCTGCTGCCGTAATTGCGATGGCAGTACTTAGAATTTTTAAAGGAACTATTCTCGAAGAAAATGTTGCGCGAACAACTGCATCAGTAGGTGAAGCTCTTGCTGCTGGTGCAATATTTACAATTCCTGCTTTTGTTATAAGCGGTGTATGGGATGAATTCAATTACTGGGAAAGTACACTATTAATGCTTGTTGGTGGTGTGCTGGGTGTGTTGATCGTAACAATTTTAAGAAAAACTTTAGTAAGCGATAAAAATCTTCCATTTCCCGAAAGCCAGGCTTGCACTGAAATTGTTAAAGCAGGGCAGGGCGGTAAAACAGGAGCAAAGTATGTTTTTGCAACTCTCGGTTTGGGAGCTTTGATCGAGATATTCAAAAATTCAAATGGAATTACTTTAATAAAAGATTCTGTTAAAGGCTTCATTCATTTTGGCACTTCAAAAATTAATTTGCTTAACAGCGATGCTGAAGTAATAAAATCAATAGATCAAAAAGGAGGAATGATTGTTCAAAGCCCGGCCGCTTCTCCGGCGTTTTTAGGAGTTGGTTACATAATTGGATTTCGTCTTGCGGCAATTACTTTTTCAGGTGGAGTTTTTGGTTGGGTGTTTTTAATGCCGATTGTTCTCTTTTTAATGTATAATAATTTAGTTGATGTTACTGCAAACGGAGAATCATGGGTTAGTGTTGCAAAGTCTGCTTATGATTCAACCGTAAAACCGATTGCAGTTGGCGGAATGCTTGTTGGAGCTTTTTATACTCTCTTCAGTATGAGAAAAAGTTTGTTCCAGGGAATCGGAAAAGGTTTTAAAGATATTAAGGCTGCAAAAAACCAGGTTGGTGGAAATGAGGTTCCTCGAACAGAAAAAGATTTACCGTTTGGAATGGTTTTAATTTCTGTCGGAATACTCATCATATTCATGATAATTCTTTATAACTATTTTACACAGGTTTTTGCTTCTGCAGTTCTCGCAGCGGTTGTAATGGCATTTGCTGCATTTGTATTTGCGGCAGTAGCTGGTTACTTAGTTGGAATAATCGGAAGCTCCTCAAATCCAATTTCAGGGCTTACACTTTCAACATTATTAATTGCCGCAGTACTTATGGTGCTTGTTGGTATGGAAGGAAACCCCGGCGTTATAGCTGCTCTTGCCGTGGCATCAGTTGTTTGTGTAGTTGCAGGTGTTGCTGGTGATATGATGCAGGATTTAAAAGTTGGACAGCTTCTTGGAGGCACTCCGTGGAAGATGCAGGTAGGAGAATTAATCGGAGTAGTTTTTGCAGCACTCGTTTTAATCTTTCCAATTATGCTTTTGCACCAGGCAAACGGAATTGGAAGTGAAGAGTTACCTGCACCACAGGCAAGCTTAATGGCAATGGTTAGCCAGGGAATTGTTGGCGGCGAAATGGCCTGGCCACTTGTTGTTGCAGGAATGTTCTTCGCTGTTGCGTTAATTATGATTAAATCTCCATCGCCAATGCTTGTTGCAGTTGGAATGTATCTGCCTTTCCCAACTACATTTGCAATTTTTATTGGCGGATTAACAAAATATATTGTTGATAGAGTAAGTGAAAAGAAAGTTGAAAAAGATTCAGACAGAGATATTGTTCACAACACGGGTTTACTACTTGCCTCCGGATTAATTGCAGGTGAAGCTTTAGTAGGAATTTTACTTGCTGCATTTGTTGGTGCAAATATAAATCTCAAAGAAATTTTTGGATTAGCTACAGACTTTGAAGGTTTCTGGTTCCTCGGTGTTGCAATATTTATTATAATTGGATACGTGCTGATCAGATATCCTTATAGAGAATTAATGCTTTCTAAGAAAAAATCACAATAGTACAATTTTGTATTGAAATTAAACTAGGGAATCGTACACATATTTTTGTCGTATCCCTAAATTTTATTGAAATAAACTGATAGGAAAATAATATGGGAAATGTATTAGGTCACTTAGAACCAAAATTAGTTTGGCATCACTTTGAAGAAATCTGCAAATATCCTCGTCCTTCAAAAAAAGAAGAGAAGATTGCTGAGTATGTTGTATCAGTTGGTGAAAGATTAGGTCTTCAAACTGAAAAAGATAAATTCGGAAATATTCTTATTCGTAAAGCTGCAACTAAAGGAAAAGAAAATCTTAAGACTGTTGTTCTTCAATCGCATATAGATATGGTTTGTGAAAAGAACAGTGATGTTGAACACGATTTTGATAATGATCCTATTGAGCCCTACATTGATGGTGATTGGGTAAAAGCAAAAGGAACAACTCTCGGTGCAGATAATGGAATTGGTATGGCTGCATCTTTGGCTGTGTTGGAATCAAATGATATTGAACACGGACCGATTGAAGCACTGTTTACTCTTGATGAGGAAACAGGTTTGACGGGTGCAAATCAACTTAAAAAAGGTTGGTTGAAAGCAGATATTCTTATCAATATGGATTCCGAGGAAATAGGATTTCTTTTTATCGGATGTGCAGGTGGCATGAATACTTTTGCCAAATTCAAAGCTAAGCTTGAGAAAGCTCCCAAGAACTATTCTTCATTTGAATTGATAGTCAAAGGATTAAAAGGTGGTCATTCAGGAATTGAAATAGATGTGGGAAGAGGAAACGCAACTAAAATTCTGAACAGATTAATTTGGGAATATTCACAAGAAAATAAAATAAGACTTGCATCATTCAATGGCGGAAATAAACATAATGCAATTCCGCGTGAAGCATTTGCAGTTGTTGCTGTTCCAAAGAAAGATGAAAAGAAGTTGAAAAAATTTGTTAGAAAATTTAATGGTAAAGTAAAACCTGAATTTGAGGCAGTTGATCCGGGTCTTGTTGTTAGTGTAAAAAAACAAGAACTGCCGGAGAAATTCATCAATGAAAAAGTTCAGAGGCATCTTTTAAATGCATTATACTCAATTCCACATGGTGTAACAAAAATGTCAAATGATATTCCGGGATTGGTGGAAACTTCAAACAATCTTGCTGTTGTTGAAACAGCCGGCAAGCATATTAATATTGTAACCAGTCAGAGAAGTTCAGTTGAATCAGAAAGAGTCGATATAACTAATATGGTTACATCGGTATTAAATCTTGCAGGTGGTACTGTTGGTTACAATGATGGATATCCTGCATGGCAACCAGATATTGAATCAGATGTTCTCAAAGTATTCAAATCTACATTTAAAAAGATGTACGGAAAAGAACCTGAAGTTACTGCTATTCATGCCGGGCTTGAGTGCGGATTAATAAAAGAAAAATATCCCGATATGGATATGATTTCATTAGGACCAACAATGTTGGATGTTCACTCGCCGGATGAGAGATTGCAAATCTCTACTGTACCGGAGTTTTACAAACAGCTTGTTAATGCTTTGAAAAATATTCCATCAAAAAATTAATTTCATTATTTCCGGAGTGAGCACTTAGCTTTACTCCGGATTTATTTATTTAAAATCATATCTACTTCCAAATGAGTTAATATGGAGTCAAACCCAATTAATCAAATCAAAGAACCATCGCCAATTTACCGTTGGTCTGTGTTAATTTTTGTAAGTGTGGCAATGTTCGGGAATTATTACATTTACGATAGCATCGCACCTGTTTTCGATTTACTTTCCTCCGAGCTAAACTTTACTGACCAGCAGCTTGGGTTACTTTATACAGTTTACAGCATAGCAGCAATTATTGTTTTACTTATTGGCGGATTTATCATTGATAAATTCGGAACCAAAAAATCTATATTAGTTTTTGCAGCTTATTTGTTTAATTGCGGCTGCTGTCACAGCAATCTCAAGTGAATTTTATATAATGATGGCCGGTCGATTTATTTTAGGTATTGGTGCTGAACCGTTGATTGTTGCGGTTACTACTGCACTGGCCAAATGGTTTAAAGGAAAAACTTTAAGTCTTGCATTTGGTTTAAATTTAACAATTGCTCGACTTGGCTCCTGGGCAGCTGATTTATCCCCCGGATGGGCGCGTCCATTCTATGTAAACTGGCAGGATCCGCTATGGTTAGCAACTGCCATCGCAGGTATTTCTGTTGCGGGAGCAATTCTTTACTGGGCAATGGAAAGTTCTGCTGAAAGGAAGTATGATCTGGGTTCAGCAGGTGAAACTGATAAATTTGAATTGAAAGGTTTGTATTCATTCAGCAAGTCCTATTGGTACATCGTTGCTCTTTGCGTCGTGTTTTATTCGACAGTCTTTCCTTTTCGTGCATTTGCGATTTATTATTTCCAGCAAGCTCACGGTTTGGAAAGAGACGCCGCAGGAATACTTAACAGTCTGCTTCCCTTAGCTGCAATGATTGCCACACCATTGTTTGGTTTGTGGGTTGATAAAGTTGGAAAACGTTCTATCTTCATGATAGTTGGAACAATAATTCTCTTTCCATTGTTTTTAGTTGTTACTTATATGCCTCCTGGGGATTTAATTTCAGTGACGATTCCTTTTATTGGCAGTGGTGAAATTCCGTTGACTTTATTAATTGTTATGGTGTTACTTGGAATTTCATTTTCAATGATTCCTGCTGTTATGTGGCCTGCAGTTGCATATATCGTAGATCAAAAACGATTAGCCTCTGGTTATTCACTTATGACTTTGTGCCAGCAAGTTGGTATGGCTGCAATTCCATGGCTGATTGGTTTTATGAACGATGCGTTTTCCGCTGGACCAGAAAATCCCGGTGGTTATACTCCAGGTATGTGGATATTTACTGCACTGGCTGCACTTGGTCTGTTATTTTCGTTTCTCCTATGGAAGACTGAAACAGGTCCCAATGCTCATGGCTTGGAAGAAGGAATGAAAACTTAGTTTTTAATTTAAAGTGATAAATAATTAATAATTTTTATAAAAATGTCCTTGCTGCAAAGTTGGGAATCTGAAGGAATTGAATATGAAAAAATTAACTAAACTTGATACTGCTTCTCAGATTGCAATACGCGATTGTATGGGGGCAAAGAAAAACGAAAAAATTCTAATCATAACTGATGAACTAAAAAGAGAAATAGGATTGTCACTTCACGAAAATGCTATCAGACTGGGATACTTTTCATTACTTGTTGAAATGAAATCCGGAAAAATAAATGGAGAGGAACCATCACCGGAAGTTGCTGAACTGATGCAAAAGTTTGATGTAGTATTTTGTCCTACAGCAAAATCTTTAACTCATACAGATGCTAGGAGAGCGGCTTCTGCAAAAGGTGTACGAATTGCAACCTTTCCCGGAATAACAAAAGATGTTATGATCCGTGGAATGAATGCGGATTATAAAGCTATTTCAAAACGTACAATTAAGCTTCAGAAAATTCTGGAAAAGGGAAAAAAAGTAAGGGTTACCGCACCTGCAGGAACCGATATCAGTTTTGAAATTACGGGAAGGAAAGTGATTCCCAGTAAAGGATTGTTTCATGCAAAAGGTGAAAGTGGAAATCTTCCCACCGGGGAAACATTTTTAGCTCCTATTGAAGGTACATCAAATGGAGTTTTTGTTGTTGATGGTTCAATGGCAGGACTTGGATTAATTAAAAATGCGAAAATCAAAATAGAAGTTGAGAAAGGATATGCAACAAAAATTACTGGCGGAGTGATTGCGAAAAAGTTAAAAGTAATGCTAGATAAAGTTGGAAAAGAAGCGCGCAACATTGCAGAGTTTGGAATTGGGACAAATGATTCAGCTAAACTTAGCGGTGTTCTGTTGAAGATGAAAAAGTTATGGGAACTATTCACATTGCTGTTGGAAATAATGTTTCAATGGGTGGAAGTGTAAACGTTCCGATTCATCTTGATGGCGTAATTAAAAAACCCACAGTCTGGATGGATGGAAAATTGTTAATGAAAGATGGAAAACTGCTAATATAGGATTAAACCTTTCTCAATTTATTCGACAATATTTGCTTACTCATTTACTCTTCTGGATAAGTGTTGTATTTTTACACTTAAATATTTCGAGATTATTTTAAGTATAGAATGTCCATAGTGCCAATCACCATGTGTGGTGACAAAATATTAAGAAAGAAAGCAGCAAAAGTCAGTGAGATTGATGATAAGATAGTTGGAATTATAGCTGATATGTTTGAAACGATGCGTAATGCCAGTGGTATTGGGCTTGCAGCAAATCAGATTGGATTGAATAAACAAATTTTTGTTGTTGATGTTTCTCCTGTTGAAGATTATGAAAAGTATAAACCAATTTTGATGATAAATCCCAGAATCACCTCAAAGTCTGATGAAACCATTTCAATAGAAGAAGGATGTTTGAGTATTCCCGACTTACGTGCTGAAGTGATCAGACCAAAAAGTATCTTCGTTTCTTTTTTCGATGTGAATATGAAAGAGCATACAATCGAGGCTGATGAACTTTTTGCGCGGGTTATTCAGCACGAGTATGATCATCTGCAAGGTGTTTTGTTTATCGATTACTTTGATGATGAAATGAAAAAACGGTATAAAAAACATCTCGAGAAAATTAGAAAGCGAAAACTTGATATTGATTACCCAATCAGCTCTTCTCCGGATTATTTAATCAAATAGGTGTGTGATGAAGATTGTCTTTATGGGCACGCCCGATTTCTCTATTCCTTCCTTAAAAATTCTTCTGGAAAGCAATCATAAAATTCTGGCAGTTGTAACTCAACCTGATAAGGAACGGGGGAGAGGGAAAAAAGTTTCTTTCACTCCGGTTAAGCAATTTGCTATTGATAAAAATATTCCTGTTTATCAACCAGAAAAATTGAAAGGCAATCAAGAGTTTGTTGAACAGATGAAAGCTCTACAACCTGATTTATTTGTTGTCGTTGCATTCAGAATTTTGCCTAAAGAAGATTTTTGAAATTCCAAAATTAGGTTCGTTCAACCTGCATGGTTCGTATCTTCCAAAATATCGTGGTGCTGCTCCAATCCAATGGGCACTGATAAATGGCGAAACTGAAACAGGACTAACCACATTCAAACTTGCTGAGAAAGTTGATACAGGAAATATCTATATTCAGCAAAAACTTGAAATTCTTCCTGAAGATAATTTTGAAACTCTACACGATAGAATGAGTGAACTCGGATGCAAATCTGGTTCTCGAAACAGTTAATCTAATTGAAAGTGGAAATTATGAATTAAAACAACAGGATGATTCTCTTGCTTCACCAGCACCCAAAATTACAAAAGAAATTTGCTCAATTGATTGGAATAAATCCGCAACTGAAATTCATAATCTTGTCAGAGGACTATCACCTCATCCTGCAGCATTTTTTATTTACAATGAAAAAGTGATTAAAGTTTATAAATCAGAAGTTGTAACCGGCATGAACTTGAAGCCTTTTCAATTTAACCAAACAAAAACTGAGCTGATTATCGGCTGCGGCAAGGATGCACTTCGGGTTCTGGAAATCCAGCAGGAAGGTAAAAAACGAATGAGTATCGAGGAGTTTTTGAGAGGATTTAGTTTTTAATAATCTTAGTTATATCATTGCAGCCATCAAGCGAATTCGTCTATCCCAAGACTTTCTTCAAAATATTTTTTACAGCTCCTTCATATCGTTTTACTACAAGCACTGATGTAGGAGAGAAACGTGCTACTTTTTCCGGTATTTCTCCAAGCAATATTTTACGGAAAAAAGGTTCTTTGGCTGCACCGATTACAACGAGATCAAAGTCCTGGCTGGCTTTTGCAATCCCGCCTGCAATAGATTTTGATTTAATTATTTTTGAACTACTTGAAATATCAGGATTAAGATTCTTCAATGTAGCTTCTATTCTCTGATTACCAATTTCGATTTGTTCCTGCGAAGCATCTTCCTGGGTGATAAACCCTGCTGTGACAGATAATTTCAAATCCTTAGCAATTGCATTTAAAATTATGGAAGCAAGTTGTGCATTTGGACCACCTGAGGTTGGTAAAAAGCAATTTTCAATTTTTCTTGATTCGCCTATTTTCAGCATCATTATATCGCAGGGTGCATAGCGAATTACCCTGTCTGTAATTTCACCAAAAATTTTATCACGAGTTGTTGAAAATCCTTTCCATCCCATAACAAGCATGCTCGCATTATGTTGATAAGCAGCAACAAGTATTCCCTGTGAAGAATTATGTCCTATCACAATATCAGTTTCAATTTCTATTTTATATTCCTGCCCTATCTTTTTTGCTTTGTTAAGTAATGCTTCTTTGTGATGTGCATACCGCATTCCCTCATGAATAGGTGTCTGGCGCGGTACCTCGACAACACTGATAGCAAGAATTCTCTGGCTTCTTTGTTTTGCAACCGGTATAGCAAGTTTCAATAATATTTCAATTGTTTCAGGATTATAAATAGCAACTACAACAGATTGTTCTTTATCAATTTCAGATATTGTGGATCTCGGTAAAAGTACCTGAGGCTCAATTGCCGCCGCTTGCTTTTGAAAGATTGAATAATAGAGAAGCAGCCCGAATGCAATCCAGCCGATAGTTACATACCATGCAATAGGCTGAAAATTGAACTGGTATAATGCGAGAAATATATTAAGTGAAAAACCTAATATTGGAACAACCGGATATAATGGGACTTTATATTTGCGTGGAATTTCCGGATGATTTCTGCGTAAAACTATAACGGATAAATTTACCATTGCAAATGTTAGCAGGAACATTAAGCTTGCCGCAGAACCAACCGTTTCAATTGGAAGCGTTAAAGCCATGATTAATAAAATCGTCCCGGTAAGATAAATAGCTATATGCGGCGTTCTTCGTACAGAATGAATTTGAGATACACGTTTCGGAAGCCAGAGGTCTCTTCCCATAGAAAATGCAACGCGGGAAGCAGCCATTACTGTTGCATTAAGTGCCGATGAGGTGGATAGTATTCCGCCAAATACAATTAATGCGACTCCGAATGCAGGCATAAAGTTTTCAGCCGCGCGGACAATTGCAGTTTCCTTAAACTTTCCAAGAAATTCCCAACTCGCCATTCCGCCCGGATTTATTGCAGCGAGTGAAACAAAGAGGATTAAATATGTACATAATTATGGTTACGCCAAGCGCAATGAAAGTAGCCTTTGGAATATTCTTTTCGGGTGATTTTATCTCCTCTGCAACAGTTGCAATTAAATCGTAGCCTTCAAAAGCTATAAAGGTTAAACCCATCGCTACAAAAACACCGCTGAATCCTTTAGGAAAAAATGGTGTAAAACTTACTTCGATCTGTTCAGGGTTTCCAAATATTTCTTTTAAACCGAAATAAACAAAAATTCCGAGCACAACTAACTTTGCAAGAGTAAGAACATTTTCCGCTTTACCTGTAACCTCCGCACCTCGCGCATTCAACCAGATAAAAATTAGCCCGATAAATACCGTAACCATTAAGATGGGCGCTTTATCTCCGAGTATGGAAAAAACTCCTGTAGAAACAAAAGGAATATACTTATGAAGGAACTCCCAGAAATAACCGGCAAAACCAAGAGCATATAAACTGCATGCAACTGTGTAAGCAAACCATAACATCCATCCAGCAACAAATCCTACAGCGCCGGGATAAGCCATTTTAACATAAGAATAACCACCACCGGCTTTTGGAATAGCAGATGCAAGCTCCGCATAAGCAAAGGCTGTTAATGTTGTAACAACTCCATTTAATACAAAAGCAAGTATAGATGCAGGTCCGGCCTCACCTGCTGCAATTCCGGTTAATACGAAAATTCCTGCGCCGATCATTGCACCAATACCGATCATAGAAGCATCAAAAAGCCCGAGGTCACGGGCAAACGTAGGCTGGCTTTCTGTTTTCTCTTTTTTATTCAGCATAAATATTTATCAATAAAAGTATAACTAAAGAGAAATACCTATTTCAAGCTAATGATTTGGGAATAAATTAACAAAAGCAGAGAATAGGGAAATTTTATTGCCTCCCGGCAAATTAGTTTTAATCTGAAAAACCTGATGGAAAAATAATTTCAGATGAAATATAATAAAACAAGACTGAACTATTCATTGCTTGTGGAGAGGTTACATTACAAATTCTCGAAGTCCAACAGGAAGGAAAAAAGCGAAAGGGTATCGAAGAGTTTTTGAGAGGATTTCATCCAATTAAATTAAAAATCTTCAATAATTACACCCATCTTTCCCATCTGCGCATCTCTTAAAGCTTCCATAATTTCTGTGTGAGTGTTCATTACAAATGGACCATAAGAAACTACTTCTTCTCCAATGGGTTCACCCGAAAGCAAAATTGCTCTTGTTGTTTGATTAGCTTTAATTTTTATCTCATCACCATCATTATTAAACCAAACCAAATCTTTTCTGGTAACTTCTTCGTTGTTAATAATAGCATGACCATCCAGTATATAAATTAATGTATTTTGTGATGAAGGAATATCAAAAGCAAGTTCTCCATCTTTTTCAAAATTCATTCTTAAAACTGTAACGGGAGTAAAAGTATCTACCACACCTTTTAAGTCTTTAAAATCTCCGGAGACAATTCCAACCTCTACTTTTTTATCATCCGAGATAAAAGTTGGTGTTTCTTCCTTTGTGATCGGCTTATACAAAGGTTGTTCCATTTTATTCTTTAGAAGGGACATTAATCCAGAACTGAATTATCTCAAATTCACCGCCTTGTTCTGCTAATTCCTTGTAAGGTCTTTCGCTGTGAGTTATACCCAAACCAGCAAACATCCATTGAGTGCCGCCTTCCATTACAATGCTGTTATTTCCTCTTGAGTCACGATGATGGACTCCTCCTTTAAAGATTAAATGTTACAGGGGAAAACCCTCGATGCGGATGAGGCCCAACACCAGCATCATTCTGCTTCTGATTTCCTTTTAGCTTGTCATTCCAATGATGAATTAATAAAAATGGATCAAGCTGATCAATTGAATCATTTGGTAAAGGTTGATCTAGTAGAATTCCCCCCATATCAACTTTCTGGCTTTTAATAATTTTTTTTATTGTTTTCATAATATTTTTTAATTTTTGGTCTGTCACACTGAGCGAAGTCGAAGTGTGTATAAAATAAATCAGTCAGTTTTCGACTCCGCTCAGACTGACAGTTCGATCTTAATTGATGTTTTCAATTTTCAGATAAATTTTTTAGTAATCCATTTAAAACGAGATCTCGTTCGCCAATCTGCTGACGCCACATAGCGATAATACAATCCTTTTAATTTCAAGAAGCTCTTCGTGTCTTCCTGATTCAACGATATTTCCTCTTTCAAGAACATAAATTTTATCAGCGTGCATCACTGTTGAAAGTCGATGGGCAATCATTACAGTAATCAAATCTTTTCTTAACGAAATATCTCTGATTGTTTTACTTATTTCTTCTTCAGTTAATGAATCGAGAGCAGAAGTAGCTTCGTCAAAAATTATAAGATGCGGATTTCTAAGCAAGGCTCTCGCAATTGATAAACGTTGCTTTTCTCCGCCGCTTACTTTTATTCCTCCTTCACCAATCATCGTATCCAATCCATTTTCTGCTCTTTCCAACAGGCTCTTTAGCATGCAGCTTTCTTTAGCACTTCAAACAATCTTCATCAGTAGCCTTAGGATTTACAAAGAGCAGATTTTCTTTAATTGTTCCGGAGAAAAGCTGGGTATCTTGTGTGACAAATCCAATCTTCTCCCTGATTTCATCAAAATCAATTTTGTTACCTGGAGTATTGTTAAAGAGAATCTTTCCTTCCTGTGGAGTATATAGTCCTACAAGCAGCTTTACAAGAGTTGTTTTACCGGAACCGGAAGGACCAACAAATGCTACGGTTTCTCCTTCTTTGACACCAAATGAAATTCCGTTGATTGCATGTCTGTTAGCAGATTGATGCTGGAAAACAACGTTTTGAAATTCGATTCTTTTTATTTCTCCCAGCTTAACGGGTTTCTCTGGTTTCGATTCAATTGGTTTACTAAGTAAAGATTCAAAATTATTTAATGATACTTCAGCTTCTCTGTAAATGTTGATGATATCACCCAGACTCTGCAGCGGACCAAATAGAAAAAATGAGTAAATGAAAAGTGAAAAGAATTCACCAACTGTTATGCGCTGAATAAAAATAAGGTACAGCAGGATAAACATAATTGTTGTCCTGATGAAGTTAACAGAAGTACCCTGTATGAAGCTCAAAGTTCTTATATAGCGAACTTTTTTTAGTTCAAGCTGAAGAATTTTATCTGTTGTGGAATTTAATCTGTTAATTTCCTGGTTTCCAAGTCCCAGGCTTTTTACAAGTTCAATATTTCTTAATGATTCAGTTGTCGATCCGGCAAGAGCAGTAGTTTCAGCAACAATAATTTTCTGAATATTTTTTATTCTGCGGCTAAGTACTGAACTAAGTATTCCAAGTATCGGAATGGCTGCAAAATAAATTGGAGCAATAAGCCAATAAATACTGATTGAGTAAATGGTAACAAAGATTACTCCTACAAGTGTTGTGAAAAGTACGTTTATGAATGCACTAATTAGATCTCTCTGTATCGCTTCTTACTTTTTGCAGAACGCCCAAAGTTGTTCCGCTTCTCTGGTCTTCGAATTGGTAAAAGGGAAGAAGTAATGAATGACGGATTCCATCGGTATAAATTTGCGCACCAAGTCGCTGGGTTATTACATTCACATAATAATCCTGGAAATTTTTAGCAATGCGTGAGACGAATGCAACACCAACTGCTGCTGCAAGAAGAAGAATAACTCCACGAATAAACTGTTCAGTTGTGTAATGATCGAACTTGGTAGCGTAATCATCAATCACAATCCTAAATATCCACGGATCGAGCATTGAGAAAACCTGGTTGATTGCTGCAAGAAATAATGACAGTAAAATCAGTTTCCAATAATTTTTAGGTATGATAAAAGCAGCTTCATAGATTTGGTTGCAAGATAAGGATTGTTGTTTCAATAATAAAAGAGTGAAGATCACACCTACGAGGAGTATTTAGACCATATTGATCAAATACTTTTCAATTCCTTTTAATCCATACTGTTTGTTCTGAGCAGTCATTTTGATAAAGTAATTTAATCGTCTGCTTAAAAACATCCGGTCTTATCCTGGAATCATCTATGAAACCAATCCGGATTCTTTTATATGCTTCAGAAAATTTCTGAAAATTTTTCCAGGCTTCTTTATTCTTTTTTATTTCGTTCAGAATATCCTTTGGAAAAATAAATTTCTCATTTTCCAAATCACCTAGTGTTTTTCTGACGGAAGCAATTACTTTTTTCTGCTTCAGTAACCTTTTCAATCTTTCTTTATTCAACTGTGAGTACTTGCTTTTCGGATTTCTAGGTGTAAATCTCTGAACATGACTTTCCTCATCTGTCTTTTTAACAATGCTGTCAATCCATCCGAAACATAAAGCTTCTTCCACAGCAACATCATAAGGCAATCTCGGCTTGCCTGAAGCTTTATTATAAAAAACCAGCCAGATTTCTTTTTCTGTTTTGTAATTCTTTTTTAGCCAGTTACGCCATTCGCTTCTGGTTTTCACGTAAAGTGTTTTTGTTATTTCCATATAGACGAGTAAACTAATTCTTGGAAAATTTTGAAAGTTTAAAAAATATTCTTTCTAAGAAAGTTCAGTTTTCTTCCTCTCCAACTCCTCCCATCTTGCGTACAGTTTTTTTACTTTTTCTTTTGCTGATTCTAACTTTCGATTCAATTCATTAGTCTGTGTAGCATATTTTTCGTAAAAGTCAGGGGAGGAGAATATTTTTTCGATTTGTTCAACTTCTGCTTCAGCAATTATTATTTTTTCTTCAATCTTTTCTAGTTCCAATGCATCTTTAAAACCTAAGTTTTTTTGCTTTTGGTTTTACTCTTGAATCTACTTTTTCTACTTTTGGCTTTGATTGATCAATATCTTTGTCCCGATTCTTTTTCTTTTCGATATAAAAATCGTAATCACCTTCGCTGTAGTAAATTTCACCATTGCCTTCCAAAGCTAAAATTCCATCGCACACACGATTTAGAAAATATCTGTCGTGGCTCACAATCATCACGCATCCTTCAAATGATAAAAGGGCTTCTTCCAGTATTCTTAATGTTGGCAGATCAAGATCATTTGTTGGTTCATCGAGCATCAGGAAATTACCGCCGTTACACAAAATCTTTGCAAGTGTTAACCTGCTTTTTTCTCCACCGGATAATCTTCCAACAAGTGTATTAATTCTTTCATCACTAAAAAGAAATCTCCTAAGATAAGTCCAGATGCTAAGCTGTTGTTTTCCAAACTTAACTGTTTCACTTCCTTCACCGATTGCTCTGATAACAGTATCTTCATCGTTCAACAATATTCTTGCCTGATCCACATAATTAAATTGTGTCGTTTCACCAATTTCAATAATTCCGAAAGTAGGAGAAACTGATCCAAGAATAATTTTTAACAGAGTAGTTTTACCAACACCATTTTGTCCAACAACACCAATTTTTCTTCCCGGTTCAAAGATGAAATTAAAATTTTGAAACAACAGTTTTTCACCGAGTTTGATCCCAATATCTTTAAACTCTAAAACTTTTTTCCCCAATCTTTCTGCAGGTGGAATAATTAAATCAACATCAAGTTCAACTTCATAATCATTTTGAGCAGCGACCTCGTTATAAGTTATCAATCCTGCTTTTAGCTTTTGTTCTGCGAGCTTTAGGTCCGCGTTTTATCCAGTCAAGTTCGCGCTTAAGAAACATCTGGCGTTTACGCTCTTCAACTTCTTTAATTGCACGTCGTTCTGCTTTATTAACTAGGTACCCGGTATAATTTCCTTGATGCGAATAAAATGTACCTGATGATAATTCCACTATTCGGTTTGCAATTCTATCCAGGAAATAACGATCGTGAGTTACGAAGATGCAAGTTCCATTATACGATGAAAGAAAATTCTCAAGCCATTCAATCGATTTTGTATCAAGATGGTTTGTAGGTTCATCAAGTATAAGTAAATCAGGTTTTGAGATCAAAGCTCTGCAAAGTGCAACCCGTCTTTTTTCACCACCGGAAAGTGAAAGAATCTCTCTCTCGCCATTTGGAGCATCAAGTGAATTGATTAGAATATTAATCCTTTTATCCAGATTCCAGGAATCAAGTCGTAATATTTTTTCTTCAAGATTATGTTTTTTGGGTGAATCGAAAGGAGTGTTTTCGTACTGTTTTATTAGATTCAATTCAGATAGAGTGCCTTCAAGAATATTATCATAAACATTTTTAGTCTCATCGATGGTAAATTCTTGAGATAGAAAACCTATCACAATATTTTTTTTCTTCGCAACCTTACCAGAATCCTGGGGCATCAAACCTGAAATAATTTTTAGAAAAGTAGATTTTCCCGCGCCGTTTTTTCCAACTAAACCAATACGATCACCTTCGTGAACAGTCAGCGAAGCTCTATCAAGTATAACTTGCTCACCAAAATGTACCTCAAGCTCAAGTGCTGATAAAATAACAGGAGTAATGTTTACAGACATAAAAACTATGATTAGTATTTATTATTAAAATAATGAGCAAATATACACCACAATCATAATAATGTTGTTTGAATTACAAGGTATCCTTTTATTACCTAATTGTATGATTAAAATTTCATAATTATTTCAAGATGCTAAATGAAAACAAAAATCATATCTCTTCTCAATAATAATTTAAAGTGAAAATGGTTATTCTTAATTTCTTTCATCATTCATACCAATTCCTTATTATTGAAAAATTTTTTAATAAAGAGAAAGTAATTGGAATATAAAAACAGCATAATTGAGCAAATAGGTAATACACCACTAATAAAGCTCAATAAAATTAACAAAGGATTAAAGCCACAGATATTTGCAAAGCTGGAATCTGCAAATCCTGGTGGAAGTGTTAAAGACCGTATTGGATATAATATGATTGCAGATGCTGAGCAAAAAGGAATTCTAAAACCTGGTGGAACAATCATAGAAGCAACAAGCGGAAACACTGGAATTGGTTTGGCAATTACAGCAGCAGTAAAAGATTACAAATGTATATTTGTTGTGACTTCCAAAGTGAGTGATGAAAAAATAAATTACTTAAAAGCACTTGGTTCAGAAGTAATTGTTGTTTCAAATCTTGCCGAGCCTGAAGATGATGAATATTATGTTAATGTTGCAAAGCGATTAAATAAAGAAATTCCAAATTCATTTTTTGCATATCAGTATTCTAATCCTTCCAATCCTGAAATTCATTACAAAACAACCGGACCGGAAATCTGGCGACAAACAGATGGAAAGATTACTCATTTTGTTTCTAGCATTGGTACGGGTGGAACAATAAGCGGAACTGGAAGATTTCTGAAAGAAAAAAATCCAAACATTCAGGTTATCGGTGCAGATCCTCTTGGTTCAATTTTCAAACATTACAAAGAAACAGGAGAAATAATTAAAGGCACTCCATATCTTGTTGAAGGGATTGGGCAGGACTGTTTACCGGAAAATGTGCATTTCCAATACATTGATAAAATAGTAAATCTAAGTGATAAAGATTCATTTGCTGCAGCAAGAAGATTGACAAAAGAAGAAGGAATATTCTGTGGAGGAAGTACGGGAACAATTGTTCACGTTGCGTTGGAAACTGCAAAGCATTGCAGCAAGGATGATGTAATTGTATTTATAGTTTGCGATACGGGCGAAAGGTATCTTTCAAAAGTTCATAACGAAGAATGGCTCAGATTAAACAGAATGCTTGATATAGAAATGAGAACTTTACGCGATATTTCAGATAGGAAAAAAGCATTGGGTATAGAAGAAGTAGTTTCAATAAAAGAGGATGACAAAGTAAAAGACGTTCTTGAGCTGATTTCAAAAACAGGTTATACGCAAATACCTGTACTGAAAGGGAAGCAGCCAGTTGGTGCGATAAGAGAGAACCGTTTGCTTTCAAAGCTTGTGGATAATCCTCAACTTTATAATTCTTTGATAAAGGAAGTAATGGAGGAAAGTTTTCCTATTGATTGATGCAAAGACAGAGATCTCCGAAGTAAAAACTTTGCTAAAAGAAAATCAAGCAGTTTTAGTAAGTGATTTTGGTTTGGTTACTGACAAACAGATGGAAGAATAACTCACTTTGTTTCAAGTATTGGAACTGGTGGAACGATCAGCGGGACGGGAAAATTTCTGAAAGAAAAAAATCCGAATATTCAGGTCATCGGTGCGGATCCTCTTGGTTCGATATTTAAGCATTACAAAGAAACAGGAGAGATAATTAAAGGAACTCCCTATTTAGTTGAGGGAATCGGACAAGATTGTTTGCCGGAAAATGTTCACTTTCAATACATTGATAAAATTATAAATATTAGTGATAAGGATTCTTTTGCTGCAGCAAGAAGATTGACGACTGAAGAAGGAATTTTTTGTGGCGGAAGTACTGGAACTATTGTTCACGTTGCACTTGAGATTTCCAAAGGTTTATCAAAAGATGATGTTGTTGTTTTTATCGTGTGTGATACTGGTGAAAGATATTTATCTAAAGTTCATAATGAAGAATGGCTAAGATTAAATAGAATGCTAGAAACTGAAATAAGAACTCTTCGAGATATTTCAGATAGGAAAGAAAGCATTGGGTATTGAAGAGATTGTTTCAGTAAAAGAAGATGATAAAGTAAAAGATGTCCTTGAGTTGATTGCAAAAACAGGGTATACACAAATACCAGTGATTGAAAGGGAAAGCAATCAGTTGGCGCGATACGAGAAAATCGTTTACTTATCTAAAGCTGGTTAATAATCCTCAACTTTATAATTCTTTCATACAGGATGTTATGGAGGAGAGTTTTCCTTTTATTGATGCAAAGACAGAGATTACAGAAGTAAAAAGTTTGTTAAAAGAAAATCAAGCAGTTTTAGTAAGTGACTTTGGTTTAGTTACTGATATCATTACTCGTTATGATTTAATTAATTTGAATAGTAAATAGTACTGTCATTGCGAACGAAGTGAAGCAATCTTTTTATTTGAACAGATTGCTTCGTCGCTTCACTCCTCGCAATGACAATCTCAAATATTAAAAGGAAATAAAATGGGCTTTTCAACAGATGCAATTCACGCAGGACAAATTCCTGATCCAACAACTGGTGCGGTAATTACTCCGCTTTATCTCACTTCAACTTATGCTCAGCACGAGCTTGGTAAAAGCACTGGCTTTGAATATGGCAGAACTCACAACCTTACGAGGCAAGCGCTCGAAAATAATATTGCTACGCTTGAAAAAGGAAAATATGGAATTGCTTTTTCATCAGGGACTCGCTGCAACACATGCTTTGATGAGTCTGGTTAAATCAGGTGATCATATTATAATTTCAAGTAATGTTTATGGAGGAACTTACAGACTTTATGAACTAAATATGACCAATTATGGTGTTGAATATTCCTGGGTTGATACAAGTAATGCAGCAAACATTGAAAATGCGATCAGAAAAAACACAAAAATGATCTTTGTTGAAACGCCTACCAATCCGATGTTAATTCTTAACAGACTTAAAAGCTGTTTCAGAGATTGCAAAGAAAAATAATTTGATTACTGTTTGTGATAATACTTTTATGAGTCCTTATTTTCAAAATCCATTGGAGTGGGGGATTGACATTGTTCTTCATTCAACAACAAAATATTTGAATGGACATAGCGATATGGTTGGCGGTATGCTTGTAACGAGCAATGAAAAATATCACGAGCGATTGAGATACATTCAAAATGCTGCAGGCGGAGTTCCGTCACCATTTGATTGCTGGCTTGTTCTTCGTTCAACAAAAACTCTTGCAGTTAGAATGAAACAGCATGAAGAAAATGCAAAGCATTTGCAAAATTTCTTTCTGAATCAGGAGCGGCAAATAAAAGTTATTTATCCCGGATTAAAAGATCATCCGCAGCACGAACTTGCAAAAAAACAAATGCGAGGTTTTGGCGGAATGGTTTCAGCAGATTTTGGTACAATTGAAAAAGCAAAAAAAGTTTTAAACGGAGTAAAGATTTTTACTCTTGCTGAAAGTCTTGGTGGAGTTGAAAGTCTCATTTGTCATCCAGCATCAATGACACACGCTGCAGTTCCAAAAGAAGAAAGAGAAAAGTATGGTTTTACTGATGCACTCGTTCGTTTCTCTGTTGGAATTGAAGATGTTGAGGATTTGATTGAGGATGTTAAAAAGAATCTTGGGTAACGGTTTCATATATAAGGCGTTGGGCATTTCAAATCACTGATATTATTATTAATAGTATTCACCCAAATTTTAATCACTAGCTGTCCAATGACTTAAACATAATGATTGCTGCTATCCATCTTAAAAGTACCAGCCACCATATTGCTGAAGCTGCCTTTCCAATCAAGCTTTGCGAATTTGTTACTATTTTAATTGTCCTCCGTTTATTATTTATTAGTCAGTAGGTGAGAAGTAAAATCTTTCTTTCAAATCATAATTTGAGAAATGGAGGAGAAAATATAACTATACCAATCTCAAAACCTGCTCCTGGCGTGCCATTAACGGCAGAGCTATAACTAATTGCGGGAATTACAGTATTATTTGGTTCCCATCGAATACCGATCTTATATTCCGGCTCTGAATAAAGCTCACCCGCCGTTCCATAAATTTCACCAACGATGGCTGATTGTGGAATAATTTTATAAACGGCAAGCCTTGTAGAGTAAGTAAAACCCCAGGCAGTTTTCTTATTGTTTCCATAATCAAAATCAACCATTCCACCGGGCATTATATCCCAGGAAAACATATTATCAAGAAAAGGAATTGTAACAGCGACAGCAGTCCAAAAATTACTATGTCTGGCTAAAAGTTCAGTCTGGTCATAATAGAACGGTGATACTCCGTAACCTAAAAATACTCCCACGCCTGCAGTTTTTTCTTCGTTTTCATAAGGCATGTATTTAGCATAGACATTGGTTGTGAAATGCTGCGGTATCTGCTGACTTTCATTTGGCCAGTAAAGTGTTGCTTGGGCAAAAAACTCCCAATTCTGAATTAAAGCGAATGAGTTAATAAATGTTGCATTTCGTTCTCCTACAGTCAAACAAATTGTACTGGTGCCATGCGGCATAGTCAGATAATTATCGGTGTTGAATTGCTGAGCTTTGCCCAATACTGTAAAGTAAAATAATATTAAGCCACTTGTAATATGTTTTGATTTCATAATTACTTTATAATATTTAAAAAATAATTTTTACCATTCAAACATTACCATGAATTGAATTCTGCTTGCTCTGCCTAAAGATCCATCTGTCGTTCCTACACTTCCATACATATATTCTATACCAGTACTTAATACTTTTATCGGATTGAAAAATAGGTTTAAATGACCGATTCCCCCCTCTTTTAATGCTAAGGGCGCTCTGGATTCTGGTGTTTCGACAAGCCACCCATAAGCGTAACCAATATTTGAAGAAAAAACAGCATTCCATCGATGCATAAACCCTAAAACGAAAGCATATGCCGGCATTGTTTCCAGCGTACCCTCTTTAGTTAGTACTGCGTTTGCCTGACTTCCTGCAAAGGCCATTATGTTTTCACCTGAACCTACTCCATATGAAATATTCCATGTTGCGAAATCATCTTTTCCAAAATATTTTCTTCCACCGAAAACAACCGATGCCTGTAAACCTGATGCATCAGGTCCAATTCCAGCACCATCCCAATGTAATTGTGCAACTTCTGCTCCAAGTATTACTAATCCGCTTGACCAATAATAACCAATCCTTCCTGCTAACAAAGGCAGTTGCAGACTTGGCTTACCAAATAGTGTGTCCGGATTCTCAATTCCCATAAAGTTTAACATCTCTACTGCAACCGCATATTTCCAGTTATCGTCTATATTGTTAGAATACCTAATCTGGGTGCTTCTACCACCATACAACGCATCACCGGCGGCAAAGTCAATGAAGATAGTTATAGTCTCCAAAAGAGAGAGCGTTGTCCAGGTTTGTCCGATGGTAAAATTACCTGCGGTGATATATGCCTGGCGAAGTCTCAATTGCACATCATTAGTCCAGAAATCAGCTTCGAGGTAAGCCCTTAACGGAACAGTATTGGGAGTAACCCTTCTTATATCTAGGCTGAAACGAGACTCACGCGCAAAGAAATTTATATATCCATCATATCCGTATTGTGGTGTACCTTCAACAGGTATGGTCGCCATCAGGAACTGATAAGGATCATCAGTTCCGTCTATATCATACAAAAAATCAGCCTTTATCTTTCCACCTAATTTCATCCTGAAGTCAGTTCCGAACAGTGGCCAGGAACCTGGAAATTCGTCATTAATTAATTCTTGTCCTGTCAGGGTTGCTTGCTGTTCACGTACATCAGTTTTGGGAACTTCTAATTCTTTGCTGAGTGTTGTGTCCTTACCTGAATTTTTTGCATTCAGATACTTTGAATATGATGAATCGTTTTCAATTGATTCTAAACGATTCTCTAATTCCTCTACTTTCTTCAATTGTTCCTTAAGTGATTGAACCTCAGCTTTTAAGGAATCAAGTTCCTGTGCATTAAGTGTTGTTGCTAATAAGCAAGCCACCACGAAGAAAAAAAAGCGTAATGGTTTGTGTTTCATTTAAATATCCAATATTAAGTTTTTATCAAAATTTTAATTTTAATTAATATATCATTCGTTAAATCCCAAACACTCTTAATGCTCATGAGATAAGGAGCTGCATAAGTCCAACATTCCCGTTGAGAATGATTTATCCCATGCATCTTTCGATACTGGCTCAAAGCACGGTTTAGCTTCTGGTTCAGCGGCGGCGCGAAGCGCCGTCCGCTGCAACCAATTGTTAGGCATGACAAAGGTTATTTGTCTTGTGCCGTTAAATAATAAAAGTCGTATAAAGTCCGGCTAACTTCCGCAATGGCTCGATCCCGATCAGCTTCGGACGTCGTACTGCTCTTGGTGTATACCACAATCGCAAAACGTCGACCATCTGGCAGAGTTATGAAACCCACGTCATTAGCGACACCGCCAATAGTTCCTGTTTTGTGGGCAACCGGTGTTCCTTTTGGCAGAAGGCCTTTTAGCCTTCCTGACCTGTACGTGTGCGAGACATTGTAGCAAGCAGGAATTCGCGGCTTTTCTCACTCAAGACCTTTCCGCTGTCGATAGCCAGAAGCAATTCCAGCATTGCTTTTGGTGTTGAGTGGTCACGAGGGTCCTTTTCGAACTCCATGTTTCGATCAGTTCTTTACTAGGAGTGTTGGGTCTTTGGCAATTGCCTCTGCAACTACGGATGACGTAGGCCTTGTCCGGTAAACCATAGAAGTCCTTTAAAATTTCGCTAGTATACCGATCAACTCGTGCTCTGTTATCCCAATACTGCGCATCATCTTCGTTACCGCTTCCGGACCTCCCGCTAGTTTTAGACAGACGTCCGTCGCCGTATTGTCACTTTCCGTTATCATTGGTTCAATCAAATTTGCTACAGACAACTTTATACCGGGATGAACGTAGTTCTGTGCGATCGCATTGTTGCCTGCGACCATCATTTCTGGTGGGATATCAATTAAATCGGAAAGTTTAAGCTGGCCTTTATCGACAAGGTCTAGCAAGGTGACTGCAATCGCAACTTTATATGTACTCGCCATAACAAACGATTCATCGCCGTTTACTGTGATACTCTCCCCTGAGCCAATTTCCTGTGCAGCCACGCCGATGCGGCCAACTAGCCCCTGCGAAACCTTCTCAATCTTCTGAGGAATATCTTGAAAATTATATTCCTGAGCAAATGCCGGTTGAACTGCAACAAATAACGAGATTATTACAATAAAAAATAGTGCTATGTTTCGTTTCATCGTTCTTCTCCTTTCAATATTAATAATTGAGTTTATCTAATTTGAGTGCCTGACTATCCTTTTCATCATGTTTCTTATTCGTTTTCAATAACTGTATAGATCCTCATTACTGAACGATATTCTTTTGATGTTTGAAATTAATGTATATCTGGCACCTCAGTTGGAGATACATATTTATTGGGTTGTGAACCAGGCACTCCACCGCCAAAATCAATTGGGGAGGCATAGTAGGTCTTGTTCCACCCCTCTCTGGTGAGCGGCTCGAACTTGCTCTTGACCGGCTCGAAGCGGATCGGTTGTCCCGGGTTCACCCCTTTCAGAGGTTCCTGATCTTTCATGACAATGACACCGTTGACAATCACATCGATGATTCCTGGATGATGGGAGTTGCCTTTTGCATATGTCGCGTTGTCCTTAACCGTTTCAGGATCGAATATGGTAATATCAGCGACCATGCCTTCTTGCATACGGCCGCGAACCTGCATCGACTTCAAACCCATCTCACCCAATGGCTTGGCATAATTGTAACTGGTCATAGCTACGGCTTGCATCAGCGGGATGTTGTTTTCGCTGGCTAACCGAAGCACTTTGGCAAAAGACCCGGAAGTACGCGGGTGAGTATTGGGCAGATCTTCGTAAGGTGTGTCCCAGGTTAAGTCGTCGTCAGGTATCATTGGCATGCCGTCGCTGCCAATGGCAACGCCTGGCATTTTGATCCAGTCAACAATAGCCGATTCCGGGATCTTGTAGACAAGCACAAGGCGTGTGGGTTCTTTTTTGAGCATTTCCTCGCGCGATTTCTGGGTGTAGAATTCGCCGGTTGCCACATCTTGCAACGTCTCTTCGTATTTGTTGCCCAGGGCCTTTACCCAAACTTCCGGTTCAAGAAACACAGCATTCAAAGCAGTGGAACCCGCGGCGTATGGATAGATTTCACCCCAGTGTTGTAGCCTCTTTCCCGCATCCTCACCAGAAGCTCATGCACCATATTGTATCCCGGATTATTGAAATGGAGGCTATGGCCGGCGCACCTAATGCAGCGGCATTCGCCAGCATCTCCTGGATGCCATTGTTTCTTGGGTATCATCGCCCGGTGTATAGCGGAAATGCATGCCGATAAAGCGACCATAGAGCGCGCCTAACTTTTGCAGTTCGAATATCTCGCGAGCCGATACTCCTGCACGCATATAGCCAACAGTAGATCCAATTCCAAGTCCTCCCTGCTGCAAGCCTTCGTCAATAAGGGAAAGTATCTGGTTACCCTGCTCCAGGGTGGGGCGGGTCTTTGACCAACCATCTTTTGTGGAACGGGATTCCCCAGCGTCGGGACTGTAAAGATATTTCCAGTCTTTGAAGCCATCAATTACCTCCGCCCGGGCAAATTCGTGAGCCACAGCCACGCCATAATTCAAGGGTGTTTTTCCTTCATGCCGTTTGTACCACTCGTTAAGCTTTGGACCATGAGCACCTATCTCCAAGTCCAAAATCGTCGTGCGACCGTCGCGCAGATTCAACCGATATTGATAGGGTTCGATGCAATGCGTGTGTCCATCGATAAATCCCGGAGCAACAACCTGTCCTTTAGCGTCAATGGTTTCTTTACCACTAATATCTTTTTCAGTAATGATACTAATAATGCCATCTTTGATACCTACATTTCTTACGGCATCAAAATTCGTTTCAGGATCCATTACACGACCGTTAAGAATTACAACATCATATGTTGTATCAGGCTCACAGGCCGGAAGAACAAAGAGTATTAACATTACAAAAAGAAAAGCTCGAAACTTCATAGTATTTATCCTTTTAGTGTTTGAAATAATTGTTTAAATAAAAAAAATATTTTTCATTATTTTCATTTTTTTAGTTATGTTTTAATAATTTGATTGATTTATTACCTTTTTTTATCTAACACTTCTCCGGCTCCAGAATCATCATCTAACTGAATTTCTAAAAGGCTTGGATTTAAACCAATAGTATGCACATTAAGCCATTTGTTTCTATCAATTGGAGTGAATCTGCCTTTGGATTCTATTGGAAAACGAATTTCTTTTCCTGCTTTTACAGGTAGTACTTCACTGTTTTTTACAACAGTAACGCCATTCACAATAACATAAGGAATACCTGTAGTAGGAATGCCATGTTCCCCTACTTTAAAAGTGGAATTATCGGTTATTGTTTTAGGATTAAAAATGGTAATGTCTGCAATTTTTCCAATCTGAAGACGACCACGTTGCTTCATAGCTTCAAGACCAGTATCTCCTAAGTGTTTGGCTGGCCAGTAACTCGCTTGTGCAATAGTAAACATAAGCGGTATGCCTTGTTCACGCCCCAATCTAAAACAAACACCATGGGAGCCAGAAGTACGAGGATGGCCACGATATTCAGACCAATCCGCATCCCATGGTAGCAATTTAGCGTCAGCACCAACACCAGCCATGGCATCACTTGCTATGGTCATGTGAGGAATAGCCAGCCAATTGTTCATCCATGCTTTTCTATAAGGAAATTCGACTACAACCGATCTACCTGGATCATTTTTCATCAGTGCTGCATACGTCTCGTTAGTAAGGTATTTATCATCAATAGGGTCGTATATGGTTTCTTCGTATTTGTAACCACGTTTCTCTACCCATTCAGAAGGTCTCAAGAACGCTGCAGTTATAGATGTTGAACCAGCAGCATAAGGATAATACTCTGACCACATATTCAAACCTTTTTCTCTTGCCATTTGCAATTTTTCTTCAATTTCCCACCAGCCATAATCATTGTTATGCGCCATTAATAATGGAGCTCCTGCTAACATCGCATTTGTAAACACCTCATCAAAGGAGATTGGAGCTTCAGTAGGTGTTTCCGATAAAAGATGATACCTGGTGTGAACGGATGTGACGCGACCATAATTTGCAACAACCTTTTGCCCTTCAAAAAGTTCGTAACTAGTAAGTCCCTTAGCCATATAAGCGATGGGAGCAGCAAGACCAATGGCACCTTGTCTTAAATCTTCATCCAATAACTTCATTACTTTATTCATATCCTCGATTGTGGACTTAGTTTCTGCCCAGCCTTGAACACCATCTGTCAAAGCCTTTGCAGCATACGTTGGTAAATTCGAAAAATCAATTGGAGGTCCAACCTCGGCATCAGGATCATGCACAGCCATTCTATTATATAACAAACTAGCAGATGTACCGTAGTTGACTTGCCAACCCGTTTTTGCTTTCTCATCGTACCACGCCTTTACATTGAATGAACCGGCTTCAAGATCCATACCCGTAGTTACACCATCTCTAAGTGCCATTTTGCTTGCGAAGACGTCTGTCGCATGGTAGTGTGTGTCAATAAAACCAGGCGCTACTACATGTCCTGTAGCATCAATGGTTTCTTTACCTTTGATTTGAGATTTGGTTATGATGACTATTTTTCCATCCTTAATTCCCACATTTGCCACATCGTCAAACATGGTTTCTGGATCCATAACCCGACCGTTTAAAATAACCAGATCATAGGCTTCATTTGAGGTTACTTTTTCTTGAGCGAATATCCCAAAACTGAGCAAGCAAAACATCGATACTATAAATAGGTTTTTAAAATTCATAGTATTTCTCCTTTTAGTGTTTGAAATAATTGTTTAATTAATTAATTGTTTTTATTAGAACTTTCACATTCAACCTTTAATATCGGGAACCTCCAATCATAGATAGTATTCATTAAACCTGATAAATGTGCCTGGTCCTTAATTTTAATTGTAATTAATGTGATAATGCTTTTGTTAGTTTCCGTCACAGTACAATTCTCAATCCCTTCAAAGTTATCGACAATTGTTTCAGGGAGTTTTCCCTGCACTGAAATAAGATAACTTGCGGGTTCGCTAAACTTGATTGATTTATTTTTTATCATGAAAGTTTAATTAAGCATAACAGACGGTACTTGAGGATGGAATATAATGTGATGATAAGAGGGAAATCAATATACCTTAGTATAAAAATAAAGCATATCTCTAAATGGTATTCATTTTTATTATTCTTGAATTGCTCACCTACGACAAACTTCAATAATTCTTTTGAAAAACGTTCAAAGCACGAAGCTATTAATAAAATTTCCTGAACACCTTTTTCCTGATGAAGAAATACTTCATCCATTAAATATTGAGTAAAGAAGAATTTATCACCTTTTATCTCCTTAACTGTTTTTTTCAGATCTCTTTCATTATTCATTGTCAAAAGAGCTAGCCTTAATCCAACAATCCAGCCTTCGGTTTTTTCTAGCAGATCTTTAACTAAATCTTCACTAAGTTCTAAGCGAGTCAGCTTATTTGCAAGGGTGACAGTTTCTGTTGGAGTAAAACTAAGATCCGACATTCTTATTTCATTTACTTCTCCAAAGTTTGCCTTAAGAGTATTTATCTTTAATGGAGGATCTCTACGGGTTATAATTATCAGATGAAATTTTTTGGGACAGTATTTTAATAATACTTCGAGCAAAGTATGAATTTGCTTGATTATTAATTAAATGATAATCATCAAGGACCAGAATCAAATTTTCTCAATATCATCAAGATCATTAATTAAATAATTTGAAATTGTTTTTTCATTAGGTAATTCTAAGCCTTCAAAAATTTATTTAATTCATGTAGTGATTCTTGAAAAACATTATTTATACGCATAAGTAAGGTATTAGAGAAATGTTCTTAAATCCTTAAATTCTTCATCAAGTGAAATCCAGCAATACTTTGCTTTGGAATAATCCAGCCATTCACTAATCGTAACACTTTTGCCATACCCGGTAGCTGCAACTACAAGAGTTAAAGGTTTGTCACGATGATGTTCAAGATTTTCAACAATTTCTTTTCGGAAGACGTAATGAGACTTTACCTCTGGTTTGTAAAGTTTTGTATTTAGTATTGGAAAGCGGTTCACTTTTATTTTATTAACCTCAAACGTAACATTAATGATAAATGTTAAGAAATATTAAAATTTTGGAGACTTTTTAGGATGGTGTTGGAGAAAAAAATAATCTGCGAAACATATTTAATAGGGAAGAAAAAAAGAGGGGAGAGAAAGGCCTAAAAAGAAAAATTTGATTAACCCGATTTACTTTTTAGATTTTCTGTTGAATTGAAGATGTTGAGGACCTGTCTGCCGACAGGTAGGTTTGATTAAATTATGTTGAGAGAGCATTGAATTAAATTTGGATATTTACCTTCTGATTCCGTGCAATCTCATCTATCTGTGATTTTGGAATACCACAGCTTTTTGCAAAGGTACTCCAATCAGCAACGGTATTTTTTATGTGTTCAATAATTTCTTTTGCTTTTTTAATGTTCATTTCTTTTCCCACTTTCAGCAGATCATCTTTTGTAATCTCATCTCGTTTAGCATTGATTGAGAGTTGATGTCTTCGTCGTCCATTTACTTTCAGGATTAAAAGCATAAGTTACATCATAAGCCGGAGCTAATTTCCATTTGCCCGTTTTATCCATTAAGAAAGAAATATTTTTTGTGTGGTCATCAAGATTCTTTGCAATTACGTTAAAAACCATTCTACGGTAAAGCTGTTCTGCATCGGGATAGGGAAGACGCAATTGTCTCATAACCTGGAATGCCTGTTCGTAGGAGTATGAGTTGGGATCGTTGTAATCAAAATGAGCAATTGCACATAAAGTTTGCAAATGAATTTTTTCATTTCCGTTTATTCTATCAAAACGTTTCGTCATAAAATGTGCGCGATCATTTTCTTCGAGCAATCTGCATTCATTCATTGTTATTCCACTTTCTATATGCCATTTTATAATAGGCATATTCAATTCTTCCGTAACCTCGCGGATCGCCGAGCTCTTTCATTTTTACGCCGTCAAATTTTATTATCCAGTGAGAAAAATTTTCAGGTGCATTAGATTGTCCCGATCTAACTTCACCTGTTTTTTCATTGTAAGCAATAATAGCTTTTGCTCTTGCACCACCTGCGGAAGTTCCAACTTTAATAATATCGATAAGTGAGTGTTCGCTTTCATCTTTTAAATTTCCACTCAGCTTGGTTTCGTTCGTTCAGTATTTCATTTGCAAGATAGAATTAGCTCATCAATTTCCAATGGATCAGATTTATAATTGCCTGCAGGATGCATAGCAGGTTTGTATTCAAGGGCACCCATTCCTCTTTTGCCTGTGTAGCAAAGTCTTTCAACAGGATTAATGTTTTGCAAATCTCTTCCTTGTTTTGTAAGCCATGCATTTAAAATTCTGTTTCCAAAACGATCGGGCAGAGAATCAGCAAGTAAACCGGGCAAACCATAAAATGTTTCCTTAGCTAGAGCAGGAAAAGAAAAAATTTTATTTCCTCTTTGCAATTCTGAAAAAGGCATTATTACCGGCGAAATATCAAGCGCTCTTTTTATAAATGAATCATCAAATTCGACAATAGCATATTGGCGACTTTCATCCCATAACACAGCACCCACAATTTTATTCCACAAAAGGACTGTTGCAACATTTACCATTCAGATTCTTCCTCATCTATCTCTGCAACTTTTTTGTTCGATGCTCGCTTTCTGGATTGTGTCTTTAATTTAGCAGCTTGCAGTGGACTGATTTCAGTTTCTTCAGAAAAAATATTCAATACATCAAGTTTATTCAACGCACGTAAAACCTGAGCGAGAGTAAGGAGAGTTGCAGCTCTTCCGTTTTCCAGTTGGCTGATAGTTGCACGGTTTAATCCGGATATTTCAGCGAGCGCATGCTGTGTGAGATTTTTTTTTAATCTTATCTGCTTCAATCTTTCACCGATTTCACGAACGATTGCTGCATCGCTTAAATTTTCCCAGTTAATGCTATTACTATTTGGCATCTTTGATAATCCTTTTGCTATTTATTGATGCTTTTACAAAACAATAATAGGTTCTATTTCGATTAAAAGCAATAGCTATTATGATGCTTAAACACAGCATTATGCTTAATAATAATAATTAATGATAATTATAAGCAACAATAAATTTCAAATAAAACAGACCAAAAAATTAATACTAGCGGAAGAAACCCAGAATTAAATTGTTTTTAGCTGTCCGAGTAGGTTTTCAAATTGTGAGAGATTAACACCATAATTGAAAACAAAGTTGCCTTTATTCCATTATCATCAGCTGTTAACTTTTGCTTTACATAAGTTATTGATTTGATAATTAATATAAACTAATTAATAGCTTGATAACTTTACTTTTTGATAGTTAAGTGGTGAACTTCATTTAACAATTATGAAAAAACAAGTTGCTATAGATTTTTAAACATTAGTTGAATTGAATCACGGAAATGCTAACGATATGAAGTACATTTTCCATAAATTTGAGAAAGAATTATTATTACTTCGGATCACTAATGAAAACAATTAAAATATTTTTAATACTTCTTCTAATATTACTTTCCGAGCCGCTTTTCAGCCAAACAGATTCTATAGAAGTATATCTGATTGATGCATATTGCACAAGAGAAATGCCTTACACATTCAAGCTTTCATTTTATACAAGCGAAGAATGTAAATCAAAAGTGATTCTGGATGATGAATACAAATTTGATTTATCAACTGATCTGACAGACTTTCACAAGAAGGATATAGATATTAGTAATTTATCTTTTGCAGGAAAGATAGTTTACTTTACAATTATAACAGAATCAGAATCGGGTCAATCGTTCGAAAGCGAAACATTTGATTTTGATTTACCCTTCGAGCCAAAAATTGAATCAGGATCCGATCTGTTTACTTTGTGCTTGTTTGGTTCTGTAATATTTCTACTCCCATATCCGAGTTATGCATTTGATTCCAATTCGAGTTATTTCAGCTTAACGAAGGAAATTCCATTTATTTCTTTTCGTTCAAGAAACTTAAATTATCCTTCTGGTTATCTGTCAGTTGAATATTCTTACATTTTCAATAATGACAATCCGAGTTACCTGAGATTGGGGTATAAAAGATTATTTGAGATACCTCACATTGAATATCTTTCTCCGGGAATATCTTTGTACACGAATTTTAATATAAATCAGGGTATAAGTCCTGAACTTTCAGCCGGATTGTTTACAATCGAAGAGACATTTACTTTTTATGTACGTTACAGGTACAATTTCACACTTCACTCCGGGGGTACAAACTTCCAGGAAATTAATATCGGACTTTATTCAGGATTCTTCTCTCTCTATCTCGATTAATAGTTCCTTCTCCAAGGAATTATTAACTACTCTTTTTTGTTATAGATAAATACTTTAAGAATCGTTAATTATCAGGTATTGAAAACACTTATTTACATATTAATTTTTTCACTTACAGGATTTGTTTTTGCACAGTCAGGAAAACTAAAAGGAATGATTACTGACGGTTCCGCAGCATTACCAGCCGTTAATATTATTATTCTTGATACGAACTTTGGGTCTGCAAGTAAGTTGGATGGAACTTACGAAATTACAGGTATCCCAACCGGTAGCTACGAGGTTAGATTTAGTGCAATTGGGTATGAATCAAAAACTTTTGATGTTGAAATTGAAGCAAATAAAATCACCGACTTAAATGTTGAACTCGAGTTCAAAGCTATTGAATTGCAAAGTGTTGAAGTGACTGATATAAACATGCAGGATCAGAGAGATACAAGAACTAGTTTAATTGATCTAAATCCAAGAGATGCAAAAGTTCTCGCGGGTGCGGCAGAAGATGTTTTCAGAACACTTCAATCTCTTCCGGGTGTACTGGCCCCAAATGATTTCTCTTCTCAGTTAATTATAAGAGGTAGCGGACCAGATCAGAATCTTATTATCCTTGATGATGTAGAAGTATTTAATCCCTACAGACTTTACGGTGTTGTGAGCATGTTCAACCCTGATGCTGTTGAAGATGTTAATCTTATCTCAGGAGGATTTCCTGCTAAGTACGGTGACAGGCTTTCAGCAGTGCTTGATGTAACAAACAAAGAAGGAACTACGACCAAATCACTTAGCGGAAATATTAACATCTCGATAGTTGATGCAAATATTGTTTTAGAAGGTAAGAATCCTTTTAATCTTAGAGGAAGTTGGCTATTTAATACACGAAGAACATATTATGATTTGATAATTGAACCTTTCGTAAAAAGTGCAAAACTTGTTGATGACAATACCAGCTTTCCTAACTTTTATGATTTTCAGGGAAAGATTGTGATTGGTCCTTACAACGGTCATAAGTTTTTGTTTAACGGAATTCTTTCAAGAGATGCGGTTAATGTTGTAAGTGGTGAGGAAAGAGCATCACCTGACAGTGTTGGAGTATTTAATGTTACTAATAATGATTTATTATCTGCAGCCTGGCATTTTGCACCGAATGAAAAGACATTAAACAAAGTGATTGTTTCCTGGTACAGAAATAATGGCACAACAGATTTTGATTCGCAGATACTTGATCCTTCATTGAACCGCGGTAACTTTGAAAATACTATTCCCGATACATTAGCTCCATACCTGCTGCAATTTTCTTTTGGCGGCGATTTTATTTATGAGAAATATTCCATCGATGATAAGTTCACATATATTCTAACAGACCAAATAATTGAAGCTGGTATTGGTGCTGATTATATGCAAACTACGATTGATTTTACGTTTGATCTTGATGAACAGCTTCAAGCAGTATTAAATTCGAATCCTCAATTCAGATCTGCTCTTGATGATATTAAAGATGTCCAGAATTTTAACCGTTACCGAGCCTACTTGCAAGACAACATTCGATTAACAGAAAAATTTACTTTTCAACCAAGTCTGAGATTCGATTTTTATAATATTCTTGATAAAGGCTATCTGGCTCCCAGAATTTCTTTGTCTTATGCTATTGATCAACTAACAACTGTACGAGCTGTTTGGGGGCTTTATTATCAATCACCCGGATATGAAAAATTACGTGATCAGGGAATTCTTTACGATTTTTCTGACAAGTACACAACAACCCTTGTGGCAGAAAGAGCAACGCACTATGTGTTAGGAATTGAAAGGTGGTTATCAGCCGAGTGGAGTGCCAGAGTGGAAGGATACTATAAAGATTTCAGCAATCTTTATATGCCGCAAAGATTAATCGGCGAGAGATTTTATACGGAACAAATTCCGGGGAAGGATCCAAGATTTTCTTCTGGCTGGACTTTACCTGCAACATTCAGTGGAGATTCTTTAACACAGATTCCAACTAATGCAGCCTATGGTAATGCTTATGGCCTGGAATTTTTACTTTCTAAACGTAACACTTTTCTTGAAAACAGATTCTCAGGCTGGGTTTCTTATGCGCTTGCTTATGCTAACAGGAATGAAGATGGAATAGAGTATCCATTTGCATTTGACCAGAGACACACAGTTAATATTGTTTTAAATTATCAAATGAACAGTTGGCTTGAGTTTGGAATCAGATGGCAATATGGTTCAGGATTTCCGATAAGTCAGCCGGCAGGAGTTAAACCGAGAATTATATTACAGGATCAGGACCTTGACGGGACTCCTGAAACGCCAGTAATCGCAACAAGAAATATTAATCCTGATGGTGATAACCCTGTAATATTTGATGTTGATTTTGCAGACAGAAAACTTAACTCGCGTAAGCCTCAGTATCATCGGTTGGATTTTAGGATAAATGCTTTTGCTGATTGGTGGGATCTTGATTGGGTAATTTATCTCGATGTAATTAATGTTTATAATCAATCAAATGTTATTGGTTATGATTATTATGTCGAAGATAATCTTACTTTGGGAAGAGAAACTACAACTATGCTTCCTATAATTCCTACGCTTGGTTTTAGTGTAAGGTTTTAATTCTTATCTTTCTCCAAGAAAATATTCAAAATAATTCTCACAAAATTTCCTCAATGAAAAAATCTATCTTGGCTCTGGTTAATAGCATTTTTATTAACTATTATCACTGCAGTTTATCAAAGAGTAACAGGTCCGACTTACCCGGTTTCTGGTGAGGTGATGATTAGACGGCTAATCAAATAGACTATAAACTTGCCAGATCACACGGTGGTGAAGGTGATCATCAAATAGAAATTGAAGTTAAAGATCAAACAATCTGCGGTGAGCTTGTCTGGAAAAGATATAAGACTAATGATGAATGGACTTCTGTTGAAATGATAAGACAGGGAAATAAATTAGTTGCTTCATTGCCATATCAGCCACCTGCTGGGAAATTATTGTATCATATCACTCTTCAAAAAAATGATGAAGTTGTTACTCTTCCTGAAGAAGGAGGAGTCGTAATAAGATTTAAAGGTGATGTGCCTGTTTATTTTTTGATTCCACATATCATTTTTATATTTGGTGCAATGCTGCTCTCAACCAGAACAGGATTAGAATACTTTAACGAAGGAAAGAAATTTAAACCTCTAACAATTCTTACGTTTATTTTTGTGATTATAGGTGGGTTGATCTTGGGCCCAATTATCCAGTATTACGCATTTGGAGCTTTCTGGACAGGCTTTCCATTCGGGCATGATTTAACTGATAATAAAATACTAATCGGATTTATTGGATGGTTGCTTGCATTAATTGCTCTTTATAAATTCAAAAATCCAAAACGTTGGATAGTGTTTGCATCCATTCTGATGTTCATAATATTTTTAATTCCACACAGCGTACTTGGATCAGAGCTTGACTACAACGAGCTCGATAGTAAAACTGCAATTGAAAATAAAACTGATATTATAGAATAATTGGCAAACGAAATTCAAATATTAACTGTTTCTGAACTAACAAAAGAAATCCGAATAACTCTCGAAGAAACTTTCGAGCAGGTTTCTGTTATTGGTGAAATTTCGAATTTCAAATCTCACTTTTCTGGGCATTGGTATTTTAGTTTGAAAGATGCAGATGCTGTAATCAATTGTACAATGTGGAAAGGTTTCAACCAGTACGTTTTCTTCACACCACAGGATGGTATGAAGATCATTGTAAATGGAAAACTAACTGTTTATCCTCCTCGTGGTAGTTATCAGCTTGATGCTCGGTCAATGAAGCCAGCCGGGCTTGGTGAATTGCAGGAAGCATTCGAGAAACTAAAAAAGAAACTAGAAGCAGAAGGTTTATTTGATGAGAAATTCAAAAAGCCTATACCGGTATTTCCAAATAAAATTGGAATTGTAACTGCAATAGACGGTGCTGCTTTCAGAGATATGACGAGTGTTGCAAAGAGAAGATTCCCAATCGCTGAAATTGTAATTGCCCCAACGAGAGTCCAGGGAAGTGGAGCTGCTGAATCTATTGTTAAGGGTATCAAACGTTTGAACGATTATCCTAATATCGACGTTATTATTATTTCCCGAGGTGGAGGTTCTATTGAAGATCTTTGGGCTTTCAATGAAGAGAAAGTTGCACGAGCAATTTTTAAGTCAAAAGTCCCGATAATATCAGGAGTTGGACATGAGATTGATTTTACAATTACGGATTATGTCTCGGATTTACGTGCACCGACACCGTCAGTTGCGATGGAGATTGTAACTCCTGACATAAACGATATCAAGAATTTTGTCAATGAGTTTATATCGCAGTCATCAGCAAAAATAGAAGAGTTAATTGAAGAAAAAATAGATGATGTGAATTCATTATATAATTCATATGGATTCAGGCTTCCAATCGAAATTCTGAACCGGAAATCTCAGCAAGTTGATATTAGCATAAATTCAATGGTTCAAAGCATTGAAAAATTCTCATTGATATATGACAAGAAAATTTCTCTTCTTTCAAAATCTCTTGATGCATATGATGTCCAAAGGTCTTTGAAGAGGGGCTTTGTTTTAGTGAAGCAGAACTCTAAATTTGTTACAAGAGCTTCGAAATTTAATAAAGAAAAAAAGGCGCAACTAAAGTTTTACGATGGGGAAATAACAACCCAATAGGTTAATTCTATGGCCAAGAAAAAGATTAAAAATAACTTTGAGCAGGATTTATCCCGTCTTGAGGAAATAAGCCGAAATTTAGAGGAAGATAATGTCGAACTTGAAAAAGCAATTTTGCTTTTTGAAGAAGGAGTGAAGCTTTCCAAAATCTGTTTGAAAACACTTAAACAAGCTGAATTAAAAATTACCGAGCTTAAAAGTGAACTTGGAAAACTTACACAAGTTGAAGAAGAGTAACACGATTATAATAGGGAGGATTATTATAATAAATGATTGACGAAAAAAAATACCCCGTACTTTCCAAAGTAGATTACCCATCTGATATCCGTCAGCTATCACTTCCACAATTAAAACAGTTATGCACTGATATACGTGAGTATATGGTTGATACAATTTCAGAGATTGGAGGACATTTTGGTGGAGGGCTTGGAACAGTAGAACTCACAGTAGCGATCCATAAAGTTTTTAACACTCCGCATGATCTTGTGGTATGGGATACAGGTCATCAGGCATATCCACATAAAATTCTTACCGGAAGAAAAGAAGCTCTAAATAGAATCAGACAATTTGGTGGCATAAGTGGATTTCTAAAACGTTCTGAAAGTGAGTACGATGCTTTTGGTGCTGGACATGCTTCAACTTCCATTTCAGCTGCCCTTGGAATGGCAAATGCAAAAAATATTACTAAAGTTGATAAAAAAGTTGTAGCGGTAATCGGTGATGGCGCAATGACCGGTGGAATGGCTTACGAAGCAATGAACAATTCAGGTGTATTGAAGACGGACCTAATTGTTGTATTAAATGATAATAATATGTCCATCGCTCCGAACGTCTGGCAAATTTCAAACTACTTTACTGAAATGATCTCCCATCCTGATTACAATAAATTCAAAGGACAGATCTGGGACCTCACGGGAAAACTGGATCAGTTCGGTGACAGGATGAGAAAAATTGCTGTTAGACTTGAACATGGAATTAAGGCTGTTATAACTCCTGGAATGCTTTTCGAAGCTCTCGGATTCAGATATTTTGGTCCCGTAAACGGACATAATGTTCATCAGGTTATAAAAATATTTGAACAGGTAAAAGATCTTAAAGGGCCAATTCTGATTCATGCAATCACTCAAAAAGGCAAAGGCTACAAACCTGCAGAAAGTCACGTTCAAAGACTTCATGCTTCAACTCCATTCAATAAAATGACAGGCCAAGCACATAAAAAAGCGGGTGAAGCCATAGCTTACACAAAAATTTTTGGTAACGCACTTGTAGAAATTATTGAGAAAAATCCCAAAGTTGTTGGTATTACTGCAGCAATGCCGGATGGAACCGGACTCGATATTTTAAGAGAAAAAATTCCACAAAATTATTATGATGTTGGTATAGCTGAAGAGCATGCTGTAACTTTTGCAGCTGGACTTGCAACACAGGGAATTATTCCTGTTGTAGCTATTTACTCAACATTTTTACAAAGAGCATTCGATCAAATTATTCACGACGTATCTTTACAAAAACTCCACGTTGTTTTTGTTCTTGATAGAGCTGGATTAGTTGGAGCTGATGGTCCAACTCATCACGGAACTTTTGATCTCGCTTATTTAAGAATAATTCCGGGGATGGTGATAATGGCTCCGAAAGATGAGGCAGAACTTCGGAATATGGTATATACTGCTGCCGAACACTGTGATGGTCCTGTTGCAGTCAGATATCCCAGAGGATCAGCACTTGGTGTTAAACTTGAGCCAGGTTTCACCAAGATAGAAATTGGTAAAGCTGAAGTTTTAAGTCACGGTGAAGATGTAGCAATACTCGCAGTCGGATCAATGGTTAACTATGCTGAGAAAGCATCTGCTATCTTAGCTGAAAGTGGAATTAAGTGTGAATTAATTAATGTGCGATTCATCAAACCACTTGATACAAAACTTCTTGATGATGTTGCTTCGAGGTTTGATAAAGTTGTGACGTTGGAAGAAAATAATTTAGCTGGTGGTTTCGGCTCTGCCATTCTCGAATATTTTAGCGATCAAAAATATAAAAATGATATTCTGCGAATTGGAATTCCTGATAAGTTCATTGACCACGGAACTCAATCAGAATTACATAAACAAATTGAAATTGATCCTGCTGGAATCGTTTCAAGGATAACATCATTTTTAAAAAGTGCCAAAGCAACTGAAAGGGTAACTTACTGATGGAAAAGACCAGAGTTGCTGTTATTGGACTTGGAAGTGTTGCCCAAATGGTTCATCTGCCAAATCTGATGAAAATAAAAAATTCTGAGATATCCTCCGTTGCTGAAATCAGTAAAAGCAGGTTAAATCAGGTTGCTGATAAATTTAATATAAAAAATAGATATCGTGATTACAACGATTTACTTAATGATGATCAAACCGATGCTGTGATAATTTCCACTCCAACTCATCTTCATAAACAGATTGCAATTGATTGTTTAAATGCTGGAAAGGATATTTTGGTGGAAAAACCGCTTGCCCGAAATAGTACTGAAGGTAAGGAAATAGTTGAATGCGCGAAAAAGAATAAAAGAAAATTAATGGTTGGAATGAATTTACGTTACAGACCCGATTCTATGTTAATAAGAAGTTTGATTAATGCTGGTGAAATTGGTGTTCCGTATTATATTAAGTGTGGCTGGATTAGAAAGCAAAGCAGTTCTGAGAGATGGTTCACTAAAAGGGAAGAAGCAGGCGGTGGTGTTATACTTGATCTTGGAATAAACCTTGTTGATCTTGCCCTCTGGCTTGCCGATTATCCTAAAGCGCTTTCAAGTTCAACGAAAAACTATTTTCACAATTCCAGAAATATAGAGGATACATCTGTCAGCTTTATAAGATGCGAAAAATCTCTTACAATAAGTATTGAAGCAAGCTGGAATATGGCTGAAGAGAAGGACTCTTTCTTTGCAAATGTATATGGAACAAAAGGAAGTATTGGTATTAATCCATTTAAATTAATCAAAGCTTCTTAATGATGAGCAAATTGATCTTGGTTCAACATTTAATGAATCACCGACCGAAGCATTCAAAAAATCGTATTTAAATGAATTGAAGAGTTTTATTGGTGCAATTAAAGGGCTAAATCCGGTATTCTCCTCAGGTGAAGAAGCTCTTCAGCTTTTAAAGATTGCAGAGACCATGTATAATTCTGCTAAAAAAGATCAGGAAATAAAAATCTAATAAACAATGAAAAAAATTCTACTCGTTGATGATGAAGTAGATATTCTGGAATTTCTCAAATACAACCTCGAGCAGGAGGGTTTTGAAGTTCTGGTTAGCACGAATGGCAAAGATGCACTGAAAAAAATTTTTCAGAATCCTGACTTGATTGTTCTCGATATAATGATGCCCGGGATGGATGGGTTTGAACTGTACCAACAAATAAAAAGTAATAAAAGCTCTCAGGATATTCCTATTATTTTTCTCACCGCAAAGTCTGGCGAAACGGACGAAATAAAAGGACTTGATCTTGGTGCAAGTGACTATATTCAAAAGCCAATCTCTCCGAAAAAATTAATTGCCAGGATAAAATCAAATCTTAGAAAGTCTCCTCCTATTGAGAAGAAAAGCAAGGAAGCAGAAAATCTTAAAATCGGCCCGTTGGAAATTAACGTTGAAAAATTTGCCATAAAGGTTGATAATAAACTGAAATTTTTTCCACGAAAAGAATTTCAACTTTTATATTTTCTTGCAAGTAACCCCGGTAAAGTAATGAAACGGGAAACGATATTAAAAGAAATTTGGGGAAACGATGTTTATGTAATTGACCGGACTATTGATGTTCATATCCGGAAAGTACGAGAAAAATTAGACAAGCACTCAGAAATAATCGAGACTATAAAAGGTGTTGGATACAGATTCAAACACAACGAATAAGTTCTTATCTCACTTAACTTCTTCTTTAGTTTACTACAGAGAAATTCTTTTTTTTAATGTTTTATTTATCCTGATAATTCTTTTGCTCACACAGGATTTATCTCTGCTTCCAGCATTAATTCTATCAACAATATTAATTGATATTTCATCGCTTTATTTTATTGGCAGAAGACGCAATAAAGAACTTGATGAAATAAAAACAATAATTAATAACATTAGAAAAAATAAGTACAACAACGAAGATGAAATACAACTTGGTTCAAATTTGCTTTCTCTGCAAAAAGCAATCAAGAAAATGTTCAAAAAGGAAAAAAGTGATATTGAATATCTTCAACGTCTTCAAAAAATGAGATCACAGTTTCTTGCAAATGTTTCTCATGAATTAAGAACACCAATTTTTGCTGTTCAGGGTTACATTGAAACTTTGTTGAATGGTGCTATTCACGATGAAAAAGTTAATATGCACTTTCTTGAAAAAGCAAACCAACATACAGTGTCGTTAAGTAATCTTCTGAACGATCTGATTGACATTTCTATGATTGAGTCTGGCGAAATGCGGATGAGTTACAGATACTTCAAAATTAATGATTTAATAAATCAGGTTATTCAGGAAAACAAAATAATCGCTGAAGAAAAAAACCTTGAGTTGACTTACATTCCGGCAAGAGATGATCTCGAGGTTTTTGGTGACAAAGATAAACTGAGACAAGTTCTAATCAACTTAATTCTAAATGCGGTTAAGTACACTGAGAAAGGTAAAATAGAAGTTGTCGTTGAAGAAGAAACCAAAAATGTCAGAGTTGTTGTCAAAGATACTGGAATAGGTATTCCTGAAAATCAGCATGACAGAATTTTCGAGAGATTTTTTAGGGTTGATAAAGCCCGTTCCAGGGAACAGGGAGGTACCGGACTTGGGCTTGCAATTGTTAAACATATAGTCGAAGCACATAATTCAAAAGTTAACGTTTCAAGCACAATTGATGAAGGCAGTGAGTTCTCATTTTTACTTAAAAAATGAGTTTTATTACTAAGAATTTACAATTAGGGATTGACATAGACGCGTTCTTTGCATAGATTTGTGCCTCAAAAATTTAAAGGTTAAGAGTAATAATGTTTGCAATTATAAACGTTCTGGGCGACCAGATTAAGGTTCTTGAAAACACCAAGTATTATGTTCCCAGATTAAAAGAAAAAGTTGATTCTGAAGTAACTTTTAATTCAGTTCTGATGGTTGGAGATGCTAAAAACTTAAAGGTAGGTACACCCGAAGTTAAAGGAGCTAAAGTAACAGCCAAAGTTCTTGAGCATGTAAGGGATGATAAAGTTATCGTATTTAAGAAAAAGATCAGAAAAGGTTACAAGAAAAAAGCTGGTCACAGACAACAGTACACTAAAATTGAAGTTTTAAAGATTTCGTAGAAAAACCTAAAGTTTATTAAAAAGGAATTAAGTTATGGCACATAAAAAAGGACAAGGCTCAACAAGAAACGGAAGAGATAGTAATCCACAATATTTGGGTGTTAAAAAATTTGGTGGTGAAAAAGTTATTTCAGGGAACATTATTATCAGACAGCGTGGCACAAAATTTCATCCTGGAGTAAATGTGAAAAGAGGAAATGATGATACTTTATTTGCAGTTGCAGATGGAGTAGTTAAGTTTGAAGTTAAAAGAGGCAACAGAAAATTTGTAAGTGTTTATGCTTCGTAGTTGAGTAGTTTAATTTTATATAAAAAACCCTCCAATGTTGGAGGGTTTTTTAGTTTTAAATAATTTCTTTGCTCTAAAAGTAAAATTAAGATACAAAGATTTATTTAAGGAGAATCATCTTACCCGAATCACTGAAGACTGGAATGTTTCTGTCGTTGTAAACGTGTATCATATAGAAGTAAACTCCTGTTGCAATGTCGCTGTATGTTTTTCCCATCGGGACTTCAAAACTGTTTGCTCTGCTTCTCTCTTCTGAATTTGGATGAAACAATACTTCGTAATATCCTTTCTCCTGCCACTGGTTTACCAATACTCTCACTAATTCTCCTTTTACATCATATACATACAGTTTTACATATCCTCCTTCTTTCAATCTGTATGGAATTACTGTTGATGGATTAAACGGATTCGGATAATTACTCAATAGCCTGTATCCATCATATCCTTTTGGTGGATGTTCTGCCATTCCGGTTATCAATACAACTATTTCTTCACTTGGGTAGGATTGATTTCCCTGGTTGTCGAATGCTGTAATTACATAATAAAATCTTGTTTCTCCGTTTACAGGAGGAAGATTATCATAAAACACTGTGTCCGGTGTTTCTCCTACTATCTTTGATGAATCGTAAATAACAATTGTAACTGTATCCCTGTAAATCCTGTAATGTGAGAAATCTGCTTCTGTGTTTTTATTCCAGGTTAGTTTTACAAGTCCTTCTTCAACTGTTGCAGTTACATTATGCGGAGGACGAGGAGCTAAATCATTATAAGTGTAAGTCCAGCCGTAAGGACCACCATAAAGACCAATATCACTTCTGCTGCCGTCTCTGTCAAGAATATTTGGGTCACCTGCATCTATTAATGGTGAATATTTCTGAAGATGAAAATCCAGTTCTCCCTGTGTTGTGTCATCATTTACTATCATTGGGTCAACTGAGAGGTTTGTTGTGTCTGGGTATAAATCCATGCATAATTTATATTACTATTCCAAATATTATTGTATTGATATTGAAGATTCTGAGATTCCCTAGCTTCTGATTTCCCCTTCTGTATTTGTTACTACATTATTTTTAACTGTATTGTCAGGCCCGATATATAGAATTCCGAATAGTGAATATCTCCTTACTAATGATTGTTGTATAATTGTAAATATTGTGTAGGCAATGTTATCGTATACCATAAGCCGCTTCAATTCCAGTCCGGAACTATTAATAAATTGTTATTAACTTTAGCTGATATCTGATGTTGATAAGTTTAATGCCTGTCCCATATAGTAATAATTTTATTATTTATTATTATTGGTCTTGCACCAATAGATTTTTAAATGCCATTACCGTTAATTCGCTATGATATAGTTTGAATCTATAACTGGTGTATAATTGTTATTAAATGCATCTAATATAAATTCCAGCAATAATCGCAGCTGGTCAATTATGATCGGTATAATATATATTTTTTCGTACAATTGAATTTGAATTGAAAACATCAATACCTGTCTTAATATTTTCAAATAATATTTTTATATATTATTATGGATTTGATTACCATATAAATAATTCCAATATTTTGCATTTGCAAATTTATTTAATGTTATTAGATCCATTTTGCAGTCCACTGTACTAATTCCATACACCATAGATTAAAATTATTGGTAATAACGTATATTGAAATCCTTTAACAAGACAACTATCTTTAATTATAACTGTCCTGTAATTGTGATAGTGGGAAATGTTTGGGTATTAATTTCACAACTATCCATTCCTGCCCCGATAAGTGATAAACCCGGTATCATCACAACCTGTTCTTCATAAACTCCGTTGGCTACTAAATAGTATCACCAAAGACACAAATGTTAATGCACTTTTGTATGCTGTCGGCTGCTGTTTCCCAGGTTGTGTAGGGTGGTGTGCTGTTGCCGGTTTTGCTTACATATCTTACGGTAGCGTTAAGCGGTAAGCAATAAGCTGTAAGTAGAAAGATGATCAGTAAAACTATGTTATAAATTTTGTTTTTCATTTTCATAGTTTTTTTTGCAGTTACCTATTGTCATATTCCGGCCTTCAGCCGGAATGACCTCTCTTAGTCATTCTGAGTGAAACGAAGAATCTATTGTGTCTAATTTGAGATTCTTCATCCGGCGGTTGCAGGATTCAGAATTGACAACATAATACTAAAGACACAAGAAACTTAAGAAATTAAAATGAGAAGGGCGAGATCAAATCTCTAAAAAATAAAAAAGGCGATCCGAAGACCGCCATTTTAAATAAACTATTTGAATCTAACCGGATATTAGAAACCCAGTCTTTCCATATCAGTAACAAGAGTTTTAACAGCATTGACTGAATTATCAAGTGACGCTTTTTCCTCAGCACTAAGTTCGAACTCGATAATCTTTTCGACACCTGAAGCACCAAGAACAGCAGGAACACCAACATAATATCCATTTACTCCAAACTCACCATTAAGAAAAGCACAAACAGGTAACATGCGTTTTTCATCGTACACTATTGACTCGACCATTGAAATTGTAGCAGAAGCTGGTGAATAAAATGCTGATCCGGTTTTAAGAAGTTTTACAATTTCACCACCGGCCATTTTTGTTCTTTTAACCATTGCTTCCATAACTTCTGCAGCTTTCGCTTTATCATTGTATTTTCTCTCGAGCAATTCCATAGCCGGAATACCATTTACATTTGCATATCTTACAATTGGAACCATAGTATCGCCATGTCCTCCAAGCACCATTGCATTCACGTCTTTAACAGAAACACCGAGTTCCCAAGCAATGAATGAAGAGAATCGTGAAGAGTCAAGTATTCCAGCCTGTCCCAAAACTCTATTGGTTGGAAAGCCTGTAATCTTTTTGAAAAGAGTAACCATAGCATCCAAAGGATTTGAAATAATAATGGCGATTGAATTAGCTGCATGTTTCTTTACATTTTCAGCAACTGTTTGCATTATTTTTGCATTTGTTGTTAAAAGGTCATCCCTGCTCATACCTGGTTTTCTTGGTAAACCAGCAGTAACAATGACAATGTCTGAGCCAGCAATATCCTTATAATCATTCGTACCCTTTACAGAAACATCAAATCCATCTATCCTTGATGCTTCAGCTATATCAAGAGTTTTTCCCTGTGGCATATCTTCGACAATGTCAAATAAAACAACATCACCGATCTGCCTCAATGCTATCAATTGGGCCAAAACTCCACCGATTTGGCCACCACCGATAATTGAAATTTTTTTTCTGCCCATTTTATCTCCCTGTTTAAATAATGTTAATATTAACAATAGTTAAAATAAACAAAAACTATTAGAGGGAACAATACCAGTAGAGGAGTATTAAATTTTTGAGTGCGGTTTGTTGGCTATAGTTTAAGAACTAAAATGGTTTCTAAACCTGTTGGAGTAACATTATATTTTACATCATCCATATAAACCTTCATCAGGAAAACACCGCGTCCTGAATCTTTCAAAAGGTTTTCGGGTTGTGTCGGATCAGGTAGTGTTGTAGGATCAAATCCTTTGCCTTCATCCTTAATTTTAATCAATAGTTTGGAGTCTTCAATTTGTGCATGAATTTTTACCAGCTTTGTAGGATCGCATTTATTGGCATGTATAATCGCATTAGTGGTTGCTTCTGTAACTGCAAGCAATAATACTGAAAGCTGTTCTTCAGACAAACCGAGATCTTTGGAAAAGTAATTAACGAATTCTTCAACCGTTATAAGGTTATTAGGATCGCTTTCTATTTCGATATCGTAAAATGGTTCAGGCAAAATGTTAGCTTATTTATATCATTTAAGTTAAGTGAAAATTTACTCTGATAATTTAAAAATTCCAATTCATAGATAATAGAAAGTTAAATCTTTCTCGATTAGCATTTCCATAGTCCGAAATGAATTCATACCAGGTATTTAGCTTTAAAAATAACATCTGAGTTCTAATTAACATTTCAAAAAGAGGGCCAACGCTTAAGAACTCCGAATTAAGAATCCGCTGCTTTTCGATATATCTGAAAGTATTTAGTGAGAAATATCTTAATCCCAATGCAATAAAAGTAACATTTGTAGATATTCCAAATCTGGGATCGGCAAAAATTTCCTGCAGGTATCGTTGTGGCTTTTCTGCAAAATTATTCCAGTCAAGTTCTCCCTGGTCAGTTAATCTTATGTATGGTGTAATTATGAATGAAAAATTATTTGTGATAAAGTACTGTGTAGAATCTGTTGCAATGAATTGTCTGAAAGAAATACTTCGAAGGTTTGATGTGATATCATTGAAATCATAAACGGTATAGTTTGCAGATACTTCAAAATTGTTCATAGAAGAAAACCTGGCTCCTTTGTAATTTCCTCCTGCAGAAAGCCTTAGAACACGATTTACATTATTATTGGCACTTTGGCTTGCATATAAGTAAACCAAATGACTGATGGTTCCTTCAAGATTTACAAACATTTGTAAAAAAGGATTGAGATAAGTGGAATATCGTAATCTTGCAATACTTAAAAGTTCATCTCTGTCATCGTCATTTAATGGACTTGGTGTATCATATTTTAATTTGCTTTGCAACAAACTCCATGAAAGACGATCAACTTTAGAGAAATAAAAATTACCAAGTAGCGATACAATTGCTCTGTAAGAATTATTGTTTTTCCTGCCTTCCTGTTGAGACCTTTCCAGATAGAAGCTTTCATCAATTCCAGAATATCTTTTTGTAATGTATTTTTCATCTCGCTCGAAGTAACTTATATGGAGTCCCGCATCAGCTGTTTCTGTTCTGTAGTAAAAACCCGATTCCAAAATAATTCCCAGCTCTTCAACCTCTGTATCAAAAATTGAGGGCGATTGGATATTTACAGATTTATATCTTAACTCCCGATCGATTGTTCTGAACAATAACCTGCCTGATAATTCCATTTCAAATAAATCAAATAAGTTATTGTAATTAAGTTTATCCTGCAGTAAAAAAATAGTTTCAGTTCTACTCTCGAGATTATTAACAATATCGTATTCTAGTGCAGTAACTGAATCAGCAAACAGATAAAAGTCTTTTCTATACTGGGAATATCTCGCATTCAGGTTATTTGTAATCTCAGGACTAAAAGGATTTGTAACAAGCAGATCAAGAAGCCGGATTGTATTTTTTCTGGGAGAGATATCCTCATTCTCGAATCTTAATTCCGAATTCAAGTTGAAGTCTGTCAAATTAAGATTATTAATTCTTCCTTCTACACCATAAATGGGACCGGTATCATCTTCGTCCACCTGCAGATTATTTGAATATCCACCATAAGGAATTAATTCAAGCCAGTACATTGGCTGCAAATCACTAAGAAGAATTGCCTGATTTATCACAGATTGATTTATACCTAATTTTCTACTATCGGAAAGCATACTGCTTCTGATTAACGCTCCTTGTTTCCAACCATTCCATACTCTGTATTTCCCAATCGCATAAAAGTATTCTTCATCACGAATACTGTTATCATTAGATTGAATGAGAGTAGAACGAAAGTTTTGGTTGATTCTATATTCAAATCTTGATGCTGATCCATAAAGATCAAATCCGGTATTAAGGTAATAAGTATTTAACAGCTTGTCGAAGTCCGAAAATAATCTATTGAGTGATGATATCGGAATGTTATACAGAGAAGAATCAACTAAGGCTTGTGCAGAAGACTTTGAGCTGAAAATGATTACCCAGGATAAAACTATCGTTATAAAAATTGATATTTTATTCGGTTTCAATCGATACCGTTAAGTTGAAAGATTATTCATTGGTAAAATAAGAACATTTGATAAACGGATAAAGAAATAAAAATCAACCGATTACATCCTCAGGTTAGTAACTTTTGCAATAATAATTTTCAAACAGAGTGATAATTAAAGCGCATTTTACAATTTAATAATTATTTTACAGCAATAAGATTATATAATTATCTCGTACAGTGTCAAAGTCAAAATCAAAAAAGAATAAAACAGCAATCAATTCCGGTTGAGTCCAAAGGAAAATCTTCTTTCTTAAAGTTAGAACCAATATTGAACTCTAAATACACCGGGCTGATTATAGCAGGATTATATTTAGTAGTTGTAGGTTTGATTAGTTTTACTTTCCACAAAGTTGGCGATTATGGAATTGAGACGGATTTTTTCTGGGGATATGTACCAAGTGCAAAGAAATTCCTTTCCGGTGAAATACCAATGGATGCTTTTAGAGGACCACTTTACCCAATGGTTCTCGGATTATTTGGAATTCTTCTTGGTGATTTTTTTCACGCAGGAATATTGATTGCAGTCATCTCAGCATCTGTTGTAGTTTATGTAACCTATGAGTTATTAAAAAAAATATTCACACCAACAATTTCATTTTTCGTTACAATTATACTTGCTGTTAATCCTGTATTCATTCAGTATTCTTACAGTGCAGGCACCGATATGTTTTTTAATGCGCTGGCTGCGGCGACACTGTTTTTCTTTTTTAAGAATAAAGAACTGAATAAAAAAAATATCATTCTTGCTGCTTTATTTGGTGGACTATCTTATCTGACAAGATACAATGGCATCTTCCTGGCAAGCTTTGTTGTAATAATCCTCTTTGTTAATTACTGGAAAATTGGTTGGTCTGAAAGAATTAAAGTCTTCCATAATTTTTGTCGCTGTTTTTCTCATCACTATTTCTCCCTGGGGATTTTATAGCCTTAATCAAAAAGGCTCATTCTTTTATAATGAAAACTACAAGAACATTGCATTCGAGGTTTACGGAAAAGGAAAAATTAGTTGGGATGATTTCTGGTTTAAAGAAAGCAGTAAAATTACTTCGTTGACCGAAGTTGTCTTCAAAGACACTGGATTATTCCTTTCAACAACAGTAAATAATATTGCTGACCATTTTGTAAATGATATGGAAAAACTACTTGGCTGGCAGCTTGGTGTGTTTGTAATTCTTGGATTGATTTTATTAATACTTTCAAATCCATTCAAAAGTTGGAAGGAGCAACAAACAGGGTATTACTTAGTTAATTTATTTTTCTTTGCACTTTTGCTCCTTGTTTTTTACAGTGAAAGATTTTCGCTGTTTCTTATTCCATTTTACCTTGTTATTGCTGTACAGCCCTTGTTTACTGAGAAATTAAAAATATCAAAATTTCTTCCACAAGCGTTGAAATATATCTTATTAACAGGGCTGATTGTTTTCACTTTGTTTAAGTCTTATTCATTCAACAGTGAAAATATAAACTCGGGTCCGACCGAACTATTAACTCTTAGAGACTGGTATCAGGAAAACGTGCCGGATGAAATGAAAGGAAAAATAGTTGCCGCACGAAAGGCACACGCTGCATACTATCTGGATATGGATTTTAAGTTAATGCCAATGGCTGATTCGTATGATGAATTTATTACTAAACTTAGAAAAGAAAATGTTGACTACCTTTATTTCGGAATTGCCGAAGCTGGTTTGAGAAGAGAACTGCAATTCCTGATTGATCCTAAAAACAACCATCCCGGCCTGGAAGTAGTCGTTTATTTTGCAAATCCACCTTCTGTTTTGTACAGAGTATTAGGTGAGTAACATTAATTATTTTATCAGATTATACTTGATTGGAAATTTTTCTAATGGCTGTTTCAATATATAGTTCAATATTAAAAAAATAGTAAAAATTTAATATGCACACCAAACTTTTCTTCATACGAAAAATTAAAGCATTATTCTCGCTATTTAAACTTCATTTCATATTTAAACCATTTGAAGGTTTATTGCTGAATATAGTTTATTTATCGAAGTTATCTCATTGGATTTCTACAACACCAAAAGGAAAGTTTAATGATTTCTATAACAAAAGGGTTAAATATGAAGATAGATTTCAATTGCACGAATTTGTATTTAATGAAGAAATCAAAAACCAGGCAATCGATTATTTGGAATTTGGTGTTGCAACCGGTATTGCAATTAAATGGTGGGTTGAAAGAAATAAAAATCCTGAAACTAGATTTTATGGATTTGATGTATTCACAGGATTACCCGAAGATTTTGGTGTCATGAAAAAGCATCATTACAATACAGAAGGGACGACACCAAAAATTGATGATACAAGAGTATCGTTTGTAAAAGGACTGTTTCAGGAATCACTTCCGGACTTCCTGAATAGATATAACTCAAATAAAAGGAAAGTCATACATATGGATGCTGATCTTTATTCATCGACACTTTTTGTATTAACTAGGTTACTTCCCATATTAAAAAAGGATGATATTATTATTTTTGATGAGTTTGGTGTTCCTACTCACGAGTTTCGTGCATTTATGGATGTCATTTCATCCTATAAATTAAATTTTGAGTTACTGGGATCAGTTAATAATTATCTGCAGGTTGCCATTAAATTGAAGTAATCATTATTTGATCGATAAGCATACATTCCCACTTAATATATTAACTCAAATCAGTTTATGTGGACTAAACTTTAAATTGACAATACCCGTTATTTTCGATAATTTTGGCTTCAATTATTTCATAATTATCAAATGTTAGAACAGTATATTCCATTACTTATCGCTTTGGCAGTAGCTCTGATATTCGGAGCAGTGCTGGTTTGGTCATCTACACTTATCGGTCCACAGCGTCCGAATAGTGAGAAGACTTCTACATATGAAAGCGGAATGAAGCCAGTTGGTACAGCAAGAGAAAGAGTTTCGATAAAATATTATCTCGTTGCTATGTTCTTTATAATTTTTGATCTGGAAGTGATTTTTATTTACCCATGGGCTGTGGAATTCAAAAAATTATTTGGTGAAATTGGAATTTCTGTGTTCGTTTCGATGTTAGTATTTCTGAGTGGTACTTGAGTTGGTTACTTATATGCATATAAAAAAGGTGGATTTAAATGGGATTAGAGGCTTATATAAAAGATACTGGATTTTTAACAACGCAGGTTAATGCCATAATTGCCTGGGCAAGGAAAAGTTCTGTATGGCCGATGCCGATGGGAATTTCCTGCTGTGCAATCGAGATGATGGCTGTTGGCGATCCAAAATATGATATAGCAAGATTTGGCTCTGAAGTAATGAGATTTACTCCTCGTCAATGTGATCTGATGATTGTTGCTGGTACAGTTACATACAAGATGGCTCCGGTGGTTAGAAAAATTTATGATCAAATGCCTGAGCCCAAATGGGTGATTGCAATGGGTGCCTGTACTTCTTCAGGAGGAATGTATCGTTCTTATTCAGTTGTGCAGGGAATCGATCAGTTTTTACCAGTTGATATTTATCTTGCCGGATGTCCGCCTCGTCCGGATAATCTTCTTAACGCATTAATGAAAATTCAGGAGAAGATTGGAAAAACCAAGGCATCACAATTTCACAACGTACCTCTACCAAAAGAAGGTATTAATCTTCCTGAACTTAACGTAATTCAGAAAAACTAATTTTTATGGATCTCAAAGCTCTCATCCCCCAAAAGTTAAAAGAGAAGTTTCCCTCAGTTGAATTCGAACTTTCGGATTACAAAGATGAACTCACTGTAAAATTTGATAAAAAATATATTGTGGAGGTCTGTGCATTTTTAAAATCAGATCCAGAACTTGAATTCAAACTTTGTTCTGATGTTACTGCAATTGACTGGGCAACCCGGAAAAACAGATTCACAGTTGTTTATAATATTTTTTCTTTGAAACATAACTTTCGTTTAAGACTAAAAGCGGATGTTGATGAATCAGATTGTTCTATAGATTCTGTTACTAAAGTTTGGCAAGCATCCAACTGGCAGGAAAGAGAAACTTTTGATATGTATGGAATTAAATTTAACAACCATCCCGACCTTAGAAGAATGTATATGCCGGAAGAATTTGAATATCATCCTTTAAGAAAAGAATTTCCATTGATGGGCATTCCAGGTTCTTTGCCTCTTCCAAAAAAATAAACTCTATATGAAACAATTAGATAAAGAAACTGATCCAAAAATATTACAGGCACTTCTTGCTTCAAGGAATGATTATACAGTTGAAGATGCTCTTGAAAATGAAATGATAATTAATATGGGTCCGCAGCATCCTGCGACTCATGGTGTGCTTCGACTTTTATTAAGATTAGATGGAGAGAGGATCATCGGATGTGTACCTGAATTAGGGTATCTGCATCGCGGCTATGAGAAGATGGCTGAGAATATGAGCTATTATGAATATATCCCACACACAGACAGACTCGATTATATTTCACCAATGGCTAACAATGTAGCCTGGGTTTTGGCAGTTGAAAAGCTTGCAGGAATTGAAGCTCCTAAAAGAGCACAATATATTAGAATGATGATTGCAGAGCTTGCCCGTATTGCTTCTCATCTGGTTGCAATCGGCTCATTTGCAATGGATGTAGGTGCTTTGACAGTTTTCTTATGGACACTGCGTGAACGTGAAAAAATTCTGGATATTTGGGATATTCTCTGCGGTGCAAGATTTACAAACAGCTACACAAGAATTGGTGGAGTTGCCAACGATGCCCAACCTGAAGCACTTGCAAAAGCTAAATGGTTTATTGATCAGTTTGAACCATACTTAGCTGAGGTCGAGCAGCTTACTTAATACAAACAGAATATTTATTGAGCGTATAGATGGTGTTGGAGCAATTTCGAAAGAGGATGCAATCGATCTTGGTTTCTGCGGACCAAACCTTCGTGCCTGTGGTGTTGAATTTGATCTAAGACGAAATGCACCTTATCTCTGCTACAATGAAATGGATTTTAATATTCCAACTTATACTGAAGGTGATTGCCTTGCACGTTATTTCTTAAGAATAGATGAATGCAGAGAAAGTGCGAAGATTGTAAAACAGATTCTTGACAAAATACCACAAGGGCCGGTGCATGCAGATATGCCGAAAAAAGTTCTTCCTCAAAAAGATGAAGTTTATACAAAGATGGAAGAGCTGATTCACGATTTTATGATTGTTAATTTTGGAATTAATCCTCCTGTTGGAGAAATATATCACGCAATTGAAGGTTCGAAAGGAGAACTTGGATTTTACCTTGTGAGCAAAGGAGAAGGTCATCCCTGGAAGTGTAAAATCCGCTCCCCTTCGTTTAATAATATTCAATGTTTACCAAAATTGGTTATCGGACATTTGATTTCTGATGTCGTTGCAATCATCGGCAGTATTGATCCTATTATGGGAGAAGCGGATAAATAAAATGGAATTTAAATTCACACAAGAAAATCTAGATCGAATTGAACAGGAAACAAAAAAGTATCCTGTTAGAAAACCTGCAGTAATGGCTGCATTGTATATTGGGCAGGAACAAAACGGATTCATTTCTAATGAAGTTATGAAAGAAGTTGCTGATGTTTTGGGAATTTCTCCTGAAGAAGTGCTTGGAGTTGTTACATTTTACACAATGTATCATCAGAAACAAATGGGCAAATATCATATCCAGGTTTGTACAAATGTTTCCTGTATGCTTCGCGGTGGATATGAAATTTGGAACCAGGTTAAAGATAAATATGGAATTGAGCATTTGGGTGTAACTTCCGACCAAAAATTTTCTCTGGAGGAAGTTGAATGTATGGGAAGCTGTGGCACTGCTCCAATGATTGCTGTTAATGAAGACTACTACGAAAATCTTTCCAAAGAAAAAGTTGAAGAAATTCTCGAATCTCTGAAGAGTACAAACTAATGGAAAAAATTCTTCTCCCTGATATAAAAGATCTTCACTTAATTGACGTTTACGTTTCCAATGGGGGTTATAGTGCTGCTAAAAAAGCTCTCTCCCAAACTTCCGATGATATTATTGATCAGGTTAAAAAATCTGGATTAAGAGGAAGAGGCGGTGCTGCTTTTTTATGTGGACTGAAATGGAGCTTTATGCCGAAGACGACCGATAAACCAAAGTATCTTTGCATAAATGGAGATGAAAGTGAACCCGGTTCATTTAAGGACAGACAAATTTTTGAATTCAATCCTCACCAGATGATTGAAGGTGCGATTATTACCTGTTACGCAATTGGGGCGAAGACTGCTTACGTTTATATCCGAGGTGAATATCACAAATGGATTAAGCTATTGCAGAAAGCAATCGATGATGCTTATGAAAAAGGTTACCTCGGCGAGAAGATGAAAGAAACTTTTGGAACAAACTTCTCCTGTGATGTTTACATTCACAAAGGTGCTGGCGCTTACATTTGCGGTGAAGAATCTTCTCTGATGAATTCACTTGAAGGGAAGAGGGGATACCCAAGAATAAAACCACCGTTCCCGGCACAGAATGGTTTATGGGGCTGTCCGACTACAATCAACAATGTTGAAACAATTGCTAACGTCCCAAAGATAATTGAAAAAGGATGGGAATGGTTTTCAAATATCGGGCATCCGAAACATCCCGGCACTTTATTATTTGGAGTTAGCGGACATGTAAACAAACCCGGAGTTTATGAACTTCCAACCGGAACTTTGCTTACTGACATTATTTACAATTACGCTGGTGGTGTTCCAAATGACAAAAAAGTTTTATGTGTTATTCCCGGCGGATCCTCTATGCCTCCAATAAGAGGGGATAAACTTGAAGGTGTGAAGATGGATGCAGAATCATTAAAAGAAGTTGGCTCTGCAATCGGTACCGGTGGTGTAATTGTAATGGATGAAGATACTGATCTTGTAAAAGTATTAGCAAGAATCGCACACTTCTATCACCACGAAAGCTGCGGACAATGCACACCCTGTCGTGAAGGAACAGGCTGGCTGGAAAAAATTCTAAAAAGGATTTTAGCAGGAAAAGGTTCTACAAGTGATCTGGATTTACTTATTACAGTTGCAAACCAGATTGAAGGAAATACAATATGTGCACTTGGTGAAGCTGCTGCCTGGCCTGTTAAATTTATGGTTGACAGATTCCGAGATTATTTTGAAGCAAAGAGTTAGTAAAGAAATTAGCCTACCTGTTGCGAACAAAGTCCACTCGATGAGAGAAACTGCTTTCCCGCTGGCGGATGTGAAGAACTAAAAATAAAAAATCCCCTTTAAGTGAAGAGGATTCGGTAAAAAATATAAATTTTATTGTCCTGCAGTCCTCGCACCCAACTCTCGATCCATTATAAACAATCCGCTCTTCATTTTAAGATTTTTAAAAAGAATAGATATACTTTATTATCCAGCTATTCTCACCCAACTCCCTATCCACATAAACAATCCGCTCTTTGCATCACCAATCATTTCAAGCTTATTAATAATTTCTTCAACAGTTGCTTCTTCTTCAACCTGTTCGGTTACAAACCACTGCAGAAAGTTGTTTGTTGCGTAATCTTTTTCCTGCATTGCCTGTCCGACAAGCTTGTTAATTAATCCGGTTATATGCTTCTCGTGGGCAAGAGTTTCTTTGAAGATCTCCATAATTGATTTCCAGGTTGTCTTTGGTGCTTTAATGGCTTTTAGATTTACTTTTCCACCAACCTGGTTTATGAAAGTATAAAATTTCATTCCGTGTCCATATTCTTCCTGCGACTGAATTTTAAACCATTGTGCAAATCCGTTCAGGTTTTTCTGTTCAAAATATGCAGCCATTGATAGATATAAATATGATGAATAAACTTCCTCGTTCAGGTGATTATTAAGTGCATCGAGCATTTTCTTTGATATCATTTGTTAACCTCTTTCTGTTTTTATTTTTTTGACAATAATTTTTACAAATATAATGAAACTGAAATAGACTCACCTTTGTATCTCCCATAAAGTCACCCTGAGCGAAGACGAAGGTTAGAATATTAATCTTTCTCACACCTCGACTCCGCACGGTGTGATAAATAAAAATTCTTAATTGACCTTTAGGTAATTTTTATACAAGCTTCACATATTTTGCTGCTAAAGCTCCACAAATGGGACAATTATCTTTTGGTTTGCCAAACTCAATATGTCCGCAAACAGGACAAAGATAAAATTCAGTTACATCCAAATCTTTTCCTTGCTTCGGCGGCAGCAAGCGCAATTTATAAAGTTGTGCGTGAACGTCTTCTGCACCTATAGCATACTTGAACATTCGCTTTGCTTTATGAGCATCTTTTTCTGCCTGGTCAGCATTGGTGGATACATTTCTGTGTATTCATAAGTTTCTCCACCGATTGCATCTTTAAGATTATCTACAGTTGAACCAATTCCATCTAAGGCAGCAAGATGTCCTTCAGCATGAATTTTTTCAGCTTCTGCAGTAGTTTTAAAAAGTTTTGCGATGTTTGGAAATCCATCGCGCTCAGCTTTTTTCGCAAATGCACGATACTTTTGATTAGCCTGGCTTTCACCAGCAAAAGCTTCTTTTAAGTTTTCAATTGTGGTTGGCATGATTTATCTCCCTGAATAAATGAGAAGTATAATATGTATTATTAGAAATACTATGCAAAAATATTAAAGTATTTATCAAGTGTAAACTGGTTGATTGTAATGTTTTATTTAGAATAATTCTCTGCAGAGATAATGAGTCGAAATAAACTAACCGTGAGCAAAACCTGCCTTCCGCTCAGGCAGGTTATAGGGTAAAATATGATTCTTTTTCACACCTGGAATCCGCTCGGGTGACAAATAAAATAATCGTCATTCTTTGTGATAAAGAGCATTAAACTAGAATTATAAATTGAAAATGCCTTCCCCTTTAACTAACTTTGCACTCATTATTTTTCAACTCAAATAACTTATAATCAAGGAGACAATTATGGCAATTAAAGTAGGAATTAACGGTTTTGGCAGAATAGGAAGACTGGTTTTTAGAAGATGTCTGGAAATTGGCGGATTCGATTTTGTAGGAATAAACGACTTAACTGATGCTGCAACACTTGCTCATTTATTAAAATATGACTCTGTTCACGGAAGGTTCAATGGCGAAGTTAAAGTTGATGGGAGCGAACTTATTGTTAACGGTGACAGAATAAAAATAACCGCGGAGAGGGATCCTTCAAAACTAAACTGGAAAGGTGTTGATGTTGTAATTGAATCTACCGGAGTTTTTCGCGACAAAGAAAGCTGTATGAAACATGTTACAGCAGGTGCTAAAAAAGTTATTCTTACTGTACCTCCAAAAGGAGATATTGATGCAATGATTGTTCTGGGTGTTAATGAAAATGATTTAACAGGAAAAGAGCAGGTGGTTTCTAATGCTTCCTGCACAACCAATTGCTTAGCCCCGATGGTAAAAGTATTGAATGATGCTTTTGGTGTTGGAAAAAGGATTTATGACAACCGTACATTCTTATACAAACGATCAGCAATTGCTTGATTTACCACACAAAGATTTAAGAAGAGCAAGAGCTGCCGCAATTTCTATTATTCCTACTACGACCGGTGCAGCAAAAGCTATCGGTAAAATTATTCCCGAGCTTAAAGGTAAGCTAGATGGATTTTCTTTAAGAGTTCCAACACCGGATGGATCAATTACTGATCTTGTTGCTACATTGAAAAAAGAAGTTACAGTTGAAGAAATAAATGCAGCATTTAAAAAAGCAGCAGCCGGTGAATTAAAAGGAATACTAGAATATACAGAAGACCCAATAGTTTCAGCAGATATTGTTGGTAACCCGCACTCAAATATTTTTGATGCACTTTCAACTATGGCAAATGGAAATCTAGTTAAAGTAGTTGGCTGGTACGATAACGAGTACGGATATTCCTGCAGGGTTGTTGATTTGATGAAAAAAGTTTCGTGATCAACCTATAATAATTTAATCAGTCATTCTGAGGAGAGAATCGACGAAGAATCTATTATGAGTAATTAGTAGTCAGATTCTTCTCCTGCTAAAGCAGGATCAGAATGACATCTTAGCAATAAGAGTTCTTAAAGAGGCTTAAAAATGAATAAACTTTCAATAGATAAAGTCGATTTGAAAAATAAAAGGGTTCTTGTCCGTGTTGATTTCAACGTTCCTCTGGATGAGAAACTAGAATGTAACTAATGATATTAGGATTGTTGCATCACTTCCGACAATTAAAAAAATAATTGATTCCGGTGGTAAAGCTATTTTGATGAGCCATCTGGGAAGACCGAAAGGCGAACGCAAACCTGAATTCAGCTTAAAACCTGCTGCAGATAGACTTGGAAAATTACTAGGTAAAGAAGTAAAGATTGCACATGATTGTATTGGTGCAGAAACTGAAAAGATGGTGAATGAAATGAAAGCCGGTGATGTGATTCTTCTTGAAAATCTTCGATTCCATAAACAGGAAGAAAAGAATGATGCTGAATTTGCAAAGCAATTAGCAAGTCTGGGTGATGTTTATATTAACGATGCATTCGGGAGTGCTCACAGAGCTCACGCTTCAACTGAAGGAGTAACCAAATATATAAAAACCTGTGCGGCTGGTTACCTGATGCAAAAAGAACTGGATTATCTTGGCAGTGCACTTGCAAATCCGAAAAGACCTTACTGTGCAGTCCTCGGTGGTGCAAAAATATCAGGGAAGATTGATGTGATAAATAATCTACTCGATAAAGTCGATACGCTTATTGTTGGAGGAGGGATGGCTTTCACATTCTTCAAAGCTCAGGGAAAAGAAATTGGTAAGTCTTTACTTGAAGAAGAAAAGCTTGAACTTGCCAAAGAACTTCTTGAAAAAGCGAAATCATCAAATATAAAATTCTTACTTCCAGTTGATGTTGTTATTGCAGGAGAATTCAAAAACGATTCACCATCAACTATTGTTGACGTTGATAAAATTCCTGCTGATAAAATGGGATTGGATATAGGGCCAAAATCAATTAAGTTATTTTCTGACGAATTGATGAAATCGAAGACTATTGTATGGAACGGACCGATGGGAGTTTTTGAAATGGACAGTTTTTCAAAAGGAACATTCGCAATAGCAGAAGTACTTGCAAGAGCAACAGAAAGTGGTGCTGTAACAGTTATTGGTGGCGGTGATTCTGCAGCCGCAATTAGCAAAGTTGGATTGGAGAAAAAAGTTTCTCACGTTTCAACTGGTGGTGGTGCCTCTCTCGAGTTTCTGGAGGGAAAAGTTCTTCCTGGTGTTGCTGCTTTGACAGATGCATAATTTTATTTATTGTTTACAAATTTTAGGAATGAATGAATAATTCTTATCGACCTGTTCGTGGATTTAGTGTATTTCCTCCGGTGATTAAAAATCTTTTAATCATTAATGTAGCAGTGTTTTTTGTGCAAATGCTTGCTAACAATCTTATGCTGGGCGGCAAACCGTTATGGTACGTGTTGAATATGTGGTTTGCACTTAATCCCATTGGTGATAGTTATAATTTCCAGGTATGGCAGTTAATTACTTACCAGTTTATGCATGCCAATTTCACTCATATATTCTTCAATATGTTTATGCTATGGATGTTCGGAATGGAGATTGAAAATATTTTGGGCTCAAAAAAATTCCTATATTACTACCTGATTTGTGGAATTGCAGCCGGACTCGCTCAACTTTTTATCGCACCCCTTTTTTCTTCTCCTGCTATTACGATAGGAGCATCTGGGGCAGTTTTTGGTATAATGATTGCATTCGGAATGCTTTTTCCGGACAGATACATTTTTCTTTGGTTCCTTATCCCGATTAAAGCAAAATACCTGATAGGATTTTTATTTGTTCTTGAATTATTTTGGATTGGAGATGCCGGGAGTAATGTTGCTCATCTCGCTCATCTGGGTGGTGCTTTGGCTGGTTTCTTATTTATTATGTTTGATAAAAACATTGATGTTCCACTTAAACGAATGTTAAATATTTCCGGATCCGATAGTGGAAACAATACTTTCAATAATCCTTTTAGTGGGTTATCTGAAAAGTTTAAAAGAAAAAGTCCGAATATTACAGATGCCAATTACTACGACATAAATCAGAAGAAAGAAGGCGAAGATATCACTCAGGCGGAGATTGATAAAATACTTGATAAGATAAGCCAGTCGGGCTATCAAAATTTAACTGAACACGAGAAGAAAGTTCTCTTCGAAGCAAGCAAAAAGATGAATTGAAGAAAAAAAGTCAAATGACAACCGTTAAAGCTGAGTCTCTCCAAGGGCGGAAAGCTAAAAATCAAAAACAATATTTGCTACTAATCTTTTTATTTTTTTCCTTTGTGTCCTGTGACGAAGGCCCACCAATACCTGATGAAAAGTTCATGGAATTGTATGTTGATTTATTGATCATTCAGGATACAACTACGACTAATTTTTCCCTGGATTCAGTAAAGACTCTCGTTTTGGACAGATATAACGTATCGCCTGAGCAATATGATTCAACGATTAGATACTACAATTCCCGTCCCGAAAAATGGATAGTATTTTTTGATAGTGCTACTGTTTACGTAGAGCGTTTGAGGCTTGAAGCTGAGAATCAGCCCTGAATTTTGCGAGTGCTATTCTGATTTCCGGATAAGTTATTCGTGACGGCAATCTTTCTTTCAACTCTTTCAAATTTTCAAATCCATTTTTCACTTCTTCAATAATTTTCTGAATTATCTCTTTTTTGATTAACGAGGAAATATCAGTAGCGGGTTCAAATTCAACAAGCGATTCAACCTGCATTGAAACTACTGCTTCAGTAAGCTTAATTGTCTCTGCAATTTCCTTAAGCGTATATTTTTTCCCGATCAAATTTTTTATCTCAATAATATTTGGTGGTAGTTCTCGATTCTTCTTGAAATCTGTTCTTTCGATTTCTTTAGGCTTATAAGAATTAATTATTTCAAGAAAATCATTTCCAATTTTATTGAACATTCGGCCATTGAATCCTGTTATTCCGAGCATTTCATATTTATTCTTCGGCTGAATTCTTGCGACTTCCCGTAAGACGTTATCAGGACAAATCAAATAACCCGACTGTAAAAATCTTTCCGCTGCCTTTTTTCTAACCTCACGAAGCTGGTTAAAAAGGTATAATTCGTTATCATATCCAGTCTGAATGATTTCAGCATCATCAATCGAAGGCGATTTTTCAGATTTTAACGTATCAGCTTTTGGCAAGCTTAAATAGTTTTTCCTGCCTGCTCTCTTTATAATTTTTCCTTTTGATATCTGGACGGACAGAACACCTTTTATTTCTGACGTAGTAAATTTTTTACAAACGCCAAAATGTTGAAAGAGGGTTGCACTGTCTTTAACCTTTTCACCGCGAAGCAGATTGACCAAAAAATTTTCAGGCAAATCTTCTTTTGCTTCTTCCAGAGTTTCAATAATTATTTCTGAAAGATATGCTGATGATGAGTCTTTAAGTTTTCCTGTGCTAGTACAATTATCGCACTTCCCACACTTATAATCTGAAACGTTTTCTCCAAAATAGTTTAAAATATTCTTGAAGCGACACTCATTTGTAAAAACAAACTCAGTTATCTTATCAAGCTTGTGCTGTAAGTTCAAATAACTTTCATTGATCAACTTATAATTTAGAACCAACTTATCTGCATCAACTCTTGGCGTTGTAAGGAGGACAGTTTCTTTGGTTATTGCTTGTTGAAAAGTAATAATTCCCATATTGTCAAGTATATTCAAAGAATCAATAAAACTTTGTTCTGGTATTGAAAATTTGTTGGCTAGATGTGAAGCAGATATTTTCATTGGAGAAGTGAAAATTGCACTACCAAATTCACGAAGGAGGGAAATAACAACATTCGCTATTTCCTGGTAGGAAGGATCTTGAACAAACTGTCTCAGCTTATCTTTTGTGACCAGAATTTGTATAGAATCTTTTTTATCAAATTCAGAAACCCGGCGGAAATATCCTGAGTTTTCCAAATATTTAAGTGCTGAGTAAAGAAGTCCGGATGATACTTCAGTTCCGATGTATTTTATTATATACTCTTTATCAACAACTAATTCCTTGTCGGTTGTACTACCAACAGCAATCCGGTTGTAATCACAAACTGCCTTATAAATTTTTTGAATATGTTCTTTAGTTGGGTGAGAGTTAGTAATAAAAAAGTTTTGAATTCTCAGATCAGATTCATCATGCATTAAATAGCAAAATGATTCTTTACTATCACGTCCTGCTCTGCCAATTTCCTGGTAATAACTTTCAATTGATCCGGGAGTGTTGAAATGAATAATCAATCTGATATCTGATTTGTCAATTCCCATCCCGAATGCGTTAGTTGCAGCAATAATTTCAGTCTCTCCCTTAATAAAATCTTCCTGAACTCTTCTCCGCTCTGGTGCTGATAGTCCTGCGTGATAGTAATTACATTTAATTCCTTTGATGTTAAGATATTCGGCTGTTTCCTCCGCTTTTTTTCGTGAAGATGTGTAAATAATTGCCGGTCCGTTAATCTCTTGAATCAGTTCAAAACATTTTTCTTTTTTCTTTTTAGTATGAAGAACGCGTAAATGAAGATTCTCTCTTTCGAATCCTCTTACGAATATTTCAGGATCTTTAAAGTTAAGCTGGGATACTATATCTTCTCTTACTTCGGGAGTAGCAGTTGCAGTGAAAGCCGAGACTTTTTTTACGCCTGTATGATCAATGAAATCTTTTATTCTCAAATAACTTGGTCTGAAGTTATGTCCCCATTCGCTTATACAATGAGCTTCATCAATAAAAATATTTCTGGGCTTAAGTTCTTTTATTCTTTCTGCGAACTTCAGGTTCTCAATTCTTTCCGGTGCAAGGTATAGAATTTTAATACTGCCAAGAGCAATCTTGTTTAATACTTGCTCTGTTTCTGAATAGCTCATCGGTACTATTAATGAATGCAGCAATCTCTTTTCTGCTATTCAGTGCATCGACCTGGTCTTTCATCAAAGCGATTAAAGGCGAAATCACAATAGAAAAATTTTCCACTAAAAGTGCCGGAATCTGGTAACAAATTGACTTACCGGCACCAGTAGGAAGTACAACCAACACATTATTATGCTTTATTACAGCATCTATAATTTCAAGCTGACCATTTTTGAAATTATCATAGCCAAAAAAATCCTGAAGTATTTTTATTGGAGTATTTAGCATCGGTACCATTTTTGTTTGTTATATCACGATCATAGGATTATTTTTAAACTAAGATTTATTTAACAAATAAATAATATTATTTCCTCTGGCACAAAATACATTCAAAAAGTCAATTCAGTCACTAGCTTCAACAGATTTTCACTTGAAATATAAACAATAAGGAGTTTTTCCATATGAAAGCATTTTTGTATTCGATTCTATTTCTTTTAGCAGCAGGTAACAGCTTTCCTCAAACTACATACACTGATATTCTCATTGAAAATTCTGTTTATTCGGAAGCACCAATTGAGATACAGCAAACTAAACCATTTATTAGACAGAGATGGTTTTTTGAACAGCGTGCTTATCCGAATAATTTTATTCCTGAGGATGCATATGCGAATGCAATGATTCAGCGGGATGAGTTGAGACTACAGAATTCTGATAGAATGTTGGCAATAAATTGGGTTAGTCTTGGACCCACGCCTGGTTACTACTTTAATTATGGAAATATTTCTTCAAGGGTTGTTACCGGAACATTTGATCCTTCGAATCCAAATACAATTTATATTGGTCCGGCAAATGGCGGTGTCTGGAAATCGACAGACAGCGGAGTTAACTGGACTCCATTGACTGATGAACAGGCCTCAATGGCAATGGGTGCAATAGCTGTTGATCCAACAAATTCAAATAATGTATATGCAGGAACCGGTGAAGCAACTTATAGCGGTGCTTCCTATTATGGAAGAGGACTGTTGAAATCCACTGATGCCGGTGCAACCTGGCAGCACATAACAAATGGGTTACCTACCTCATCATATTTTTCGAGATTAAAAATTCGTCCTAATCATCCAAATGAATTATTAGCTGCTTTAGGAAATGCAGGTTTATTCAGAAGCACAGACTATGGTCAAAACTGGACTACTTTGTCGAGTGCAAAATGTGATGATGTTGTTTTTACTTTTACTGGTGATACAGCATATGCAGCAGGTTCAGGAGTTAGGATTCAGGAGATCACTTGATGGTGGTCAAACTTTTACATCTTTCGGAACAGGATTAGGCAGCGGATCAAGAATTCATTTTGATTTATGTCTCGGACTTCCTCAAACGTATTGTATGCTTCCGTTTATGGAAGCAGTAATGTTAATCTTTACAAAACGACTGATTTTGGTAATAACTGGAGTCAATTAACCACAACATCTGCATTTCAAAGTCAAGGGGGACAAGCATGGTATGATTTGTATTGCAGAGTTAATCCTGTTAATCCTAATATTGCTTTTGTTGGAACAATTGATGTGTGGCGTACAACAGATGGCACAAACTTCACCAATATAACTAATGGCTATCAAGGTGGATATGTTCATGTTGATCAGCACTTTTTATTCTTTCATCCAACAGATCCGAATACATCTAATCGTTTGCAATGATGGGGGAATTTGGCGAACAACTAATAATGGTAATGCATTCACAAACTTGAATCAGAACTTAACTCTTACTCAATTTTATAGAATAGCAGCAAGTCCGTTCACTCCAAGCCGAATTTTAGGCGGAACTCAGGATAATGGAACTCAACAAACCTATTCAGCATTAAACTGGGCAGCTGCTTATGGCGGCGATGGTGGGGAAGTTTGTTTCAATCCTTTCAATTCAAATTTTATTCTTGGAGAAACACAGAATGGTGGAATCTTCAGAACAACTAATGGTGGTAACTCCTGGAACAGTGCAACCAGTGGAATTAGTTCGGGTGAAAATGTTACCTGGGTTGCACCAATAATTTCTCATCCAACTACTGACGGAACTTTTTATACAGCACGGCAGAGAGTTTATCGTTCAACTAATAATGGCGGTGCGTGGACAGCAATTTCAGGAAATGTAAATGGAAACAGTGCTGTCAGAGAAATGGCAATAAGTAAATCTAATCCTGTGATTTTATATGCTACTACAGGATCAAGTGTATTTTTATCGACTGATGCTGGAGCTACATTTACAAATAAAACAAGTGGATTACCTTCCAGAACAATCACTTCGGTTAATGTTCATCCTACTGATGAAAACATTGCATTATTAACATTCTCAGGTTTTGGAACGAATAAGGTTTATAAAACTACGAATATGGGAACTTCATGGTTCAGCATAAACGGTGATTTACCCAATTCGCCTGTCAACGATGGTTTTATTTATACTTATGATGTATTAAACCCCAACACATATTTTGTTGGTACAGACATCGGGGTTTTTCTTACACAGGATAATGGAGGCCACTGGGTTGAACTGCCGAACAATCTTCCCAACACTGTTATTATTGCATCTTGATTATTCTCCTTCGAATCAAATGATGAGAGCGGGAACTCACGGAAGAGGAGTTTATGAAGCATTCATAGATTTCACAGTACCTGTTGAGCTCACTTCATTTACTGCAGGAACAGAACATAACTCAGTTCAATTAAGCTGGAGTACTGCAACAGAAACAAACAACCTTGGTTTTGAAATTGAAAGAAAATTAAAAAACCAGGAGTGGGTTACAATTGGATTTGTAACTGGCAAGGGAACGACCACTGAAATTCAGAATTACAATTATGTTGATGATTATTCTCAAATGCCATATGAAGGAACAGCTTTGTACAGGTTGAAACAAATTGATTTTAACGGAGACTATGAGTATTCAGAACAGCTTGCAGTTAATTTAACATTTGTTCCTTCGGAGTACTATGTATCACAAAACTATCCTAATCCCTTCAATCCAACTACAACAATAAAATATTCTTTGCCGGTTGAAAGTACCGTAAGAATAAATATTTATAACGCACTTGGTGAGATGATAGAAGAATTGACATCACAAACACAATCAACAGGAAATTACGAAGTAACCTGGAATGCGCAGAATTATTCTTCGGGAGTTTATTATTATTCATTTGAAGTAAACAGCATTGATGGCTCTCAATCTCATCGAGAGATGAAGAAAATTGTTTTTCTGAAGTAGCAATCTTAATAAACATTATTTATTTAAAGGGATGTAACTAGTTGCATCCCTTTTTTTGTGCCAGATAAACCTTTTGAATAGCAAAATATCCAATGATAGTTGACAACTTTAATTTAAAATTATTGATAAATGTTTTATTTGTATTAAATTATAATCAGTAAAAAGGAAAGATTTTGATGAGAATAAATATTGAATCTGAATTTCTTCCTATACCACGCCAAAACTACGATTTATTAGGAAGAACACAAACCACAACATACCACAAGTTTATCCGGCTAACTACAAGATTTTTTATCAGGAGGAAAAAATGAAATCCTTAACAACCTTTTTAGTTTTGTTAATTGCATTATAATCTTATCTCATAATCTTATCTGTTTGCACTAACTATTTGTTACAAATCAGCTTTAGTACAACCATATAGTTAATTTTCGATTATCAGCAACAAATGGTATATACCATACCGTTAGCAGTTGGGTTAGATCCAATGGCAACGATGGAATTGGTCGGCAATTTGGTGTATAGTGATTTTGTCCACCTTCCACCTTATGTGTAATTGAAATATAGGTTCGATTTGCAGCCTTATACAGGTGGAGTTTTATCATACACTATAACAGATTATAGAGAATGGATTATTCATATCACCTAGAGATTGAACAATGTTATGCCTGGCTAAATATAGTATTCGGAATTTTCCAACGGAAATATAATGTTCATCTGCCAAGATTATTCTATAGGACAATAACTTTGAACTTGATTTACAAGATATTCTGGATTTTGGTCGCTTTACGGACAAGGACAGCAACTATACCAGTATGGTGTTTATCAAGAATTTAAAATGTTATTGATAATTATGATAATATTGTCCCTGTAGAATTAACTTCATTCACAGCTTCAGTTTTACAAAATGAAAAAGCAGTTCAGCTAAATTGGACAACTGCAACAGAAACAAACAACTCGGGATTTGAGATTCAAAGAGTTAGCGTTAAAGCTCAGAATGTCAATGAATGGGAAACGATTGGTTTTGTTCCGGGATTTGGAACTACGACAGAACCAAAATCATATTCATTTGTTGATGAAAATATTACGACAGGAATTTACAAATACCGTCTCAAGCAAATTGATTTTGATGGAACTTTCGAATACTCAAACGAAATAGAGGTTGAAGTTGATTTTACTCCGAAGGAATTTGTGCTGTATCAGAATTACCCTAATCCTTTTAATCCTTCTACAACAATAAAATATTCTTTGCCGGTTGAAAGTTCTGTAAGAATAAATATTTATAATTCGCTTGGTGAAATGATTAAAGAATTAGCAGCAGAAACACTACCAACAGGAAATTATGAAGTAACCTGGAATGCGCAGAATTATTCTTCGGGAGTTTATTATTATTCATTTGAAGTAAACAGCATTGATGGTTCTCAATCTCATCGCGAGATGAAGAAAATTGTTTTCCTGAAGTAGTAAACTGAATAAATATTATTTCTTAAGGAGGCTGTTTTATAAGTCAATTTGTCATTACGAGCAAAGCGAAGTAATCTCGTTTTTCTAAAAAATAAAAAGATTGCTTCGTGTCGATGACTCCTCGCAATGACTGTTCATGTTGCTTTTAAACCAGCCTCTTTTTTTGTGATTAAGATCATCTCTTCAGTGAACTAACTAACCAGGACTAACTTTTCCGCTGTTAAAACATCAATTTTATAACTAATTTTGGTATGACTTTATTAGTTATTTATTGAAAATTATAGATGTTAAGATAGCAATGGCTATCCTCCATAATATTCACACAAGAATTTCTCTCACGAAAAATTATATATAGGATATTAAATGCCAGAGAAAAAATTAAAGCTTGAAGATTTACTAAAGTCCTCTCCAAAAGTTGACGATCAGGATGCAGTTAAAGACATAGCAATTATTGGTGCCGGAGTAATGGGACAAGGTCTTGCCCAAACTATTTCCTCAGCCGGGCTGGATGTGCTTTTGATAGAAAAAAACGAGAATCAAATGAAACGTTCCAAAGACAATGCTTTCGGAATCTATGGATCGTGAAATAAAGCGTTGGGGAATGACAAAGTCCGAAAAGAAAGCAATACTAAGTAGGATTATCTGGGATACGAGTTTCGATCAGATTGGGGATCGCGATTTAATTATTGAAGCTGTTGATGAAGAATTTGATTTAAAAGTGAAGGTCTTCACTCAACTCGACAAAAAAGCTAACGAAGACTGCATCTTCGTTTCTAATGCATCCACTCTTAGCCTCACAAAGATTTCTGAAAAAACAAGCAGACCGGATAAAATGATAGGGCTGCATTTTTTGAATCCCGTTCCGAAAATACCAGTCGTTGAAGTTGTAAAATGTGTGCATACTTCTGCAGAGACAATAGCAAAAGTGAAAACATTTGTCTCAAATATTGGTAAAACTCCGGTTGAAGTTTATGAATATCCCGGTTTCGTGACTACGCGGGCAATTGTTCCACTATTGAATGAAGCTATGCATATTCTTCTTGAAGGAATTGCAACTGCAAAAGATATTGATACTGCGATGAAACTTGGTTACAACTTTCAAATGGGTCCATTGGAGATGGCTGATAGCATGGGGCTAGATGAAGTGCTGGCGTGGATGGAAACACTCTGGAATACACTTGGTGAACCAAGATACCGCCCGTGCCCTATTTTGCGAAAACTTGTTCGGGAAAGAAAACTCGGTAAGAAAAGCGGGCAAGGGTTCTACAAGTATGACGAAAACGGAAATATAATAAGCTAATTTTTTATATCATTTAATAAGAAGAATAAAATGAAAGTACTTGTTCTAAACTGTGGAAGCTCATCAATTAAATATCAATTTATAGATACAGAAACAGAAACTGCTCTAGCAAAAGGAGTAGTTGAGAGAATAGGAATGACCGGTGCAGTTCTTTCACATTCCAGGTTTGACGGTGACAGTATAAAAATTGTTGGTGAAATTCTCGACCATCAAATTGCAATTGAATATGTAACTGCAATCTTATTGAGTCCGAATCACGGAGTGATTAAAGATATTCAGGAAATAGAAGCTGTTGGTCATCGAGTTGTGCATGGTGGTGAAACATTTTCCGAATCAATTCTTATAAATGATGAAGCAATTAAAGTTCTTCAGGATAATATCGAACTCGCACCGCTCCATAATCCTCCAAATATAAAAGGTATTCAGGCAGTAATGAGACTTTTACCTAAAACTCCGCAAGTTGGAGTATTTGACACAGCTTTCCATTCTAAGATGCCTCCACGTTCTTTTTTATATGGAATTCCTTATGAGTTGTACAAAAAATATAAAATCAGAAGATATGGTTTTCACGGAACTTCACATCTTTATGTTTCGAACAAAGCAGCGGAGTTAATAGGGAAGAGTGTTGACCAATTAAAAATAATTACTGCTCACCTTGGCAATGGATGCAGTATAGCAGCTATTGACAATGGAGTATCGGTAGATACATCAATGGGATTTACACCTCTTGAAGGTTTGTTAATGGGAACAAGAAGCGGTGACCTTGATCCATCACTCATTTTATATATAATGGGAAAAGAAGGATTAGCTCTTGGTGAAGCTAATACATTACTTAACAAACATTCAGGATTAATTGGCATTAGCGGCGAAAGCAGCGATATGCGGGAAATTCTTGCATCAGTTAAAGATGAACAGAAACGTTCCATTTATGCTTTTGAAATATTCTGTTACAGGATAAAAAAATATATCGGAGCTTATACAGCAGCTATGGGTGGATTAGATGCTTTAGTGTTTACCGGTGGTATCGGTGAAAATGCAGTTGAAGTGCGGGAAGAGGTCTGCAAAAATATGGAGTACCTTGGTATTAAGCTGGATAAGTTGAAAAATGAAAATCGGGAAACAGTAGTATCAGACACTTCATCCAAAGTTAAAGTCTTCCGTATTCCAACAAATGAAGAACTAGTGATTGCTCTGGATACTGCAAAAATAGTTGGCAAGCCTGTTTAGAAATTAGAATAAATACTTTATATTAATTCCTGCCATTCATATTATCTTTAACCAAATTTAAAAGGGATGAATTGGAGACTGGTTTAAAGGATAAGACAGTTCTTATCACTGCTTCCAGCACTGGAATCGGAAAAGCTGTAGCTGAGTTATTTGCTCAGGAAGGTTGCAGAATTGCAATTTCTTCGCGTTCAAAAGAAAACCTTCTCTCCGCTACACAGGAGTTGAAAGAAAAATATTCCCTTGAGCCATTCTGGTCAGTTTGTGATTTAAATAAGCAAAAAGATATTGAGAACACTTTTTCAGCAGTTGCCGCACATTTTGGAACAGTGGATATTCTGGTGAACAATTGCGGAGGTCCTACTCCCGGATTATTTCAGCAACTTGAAGAGGAAGATTGGAATTTTGCATACGAACAAGTCCTGCTTAGCGTTGTGCGCTTTTCAAAACTTGTTCTCCCGGGAATGATGGCAAAAAACTGGGGACGAATCATAAATCTCACTTCAATTTCTGTAAAACAGCCGGTTGATAATTTAGTTTTATCGAATTCCCTTCGTGCCGGAGTGACAGGATTAACCAAGTCGTTAAGTAATGAAGTTGCAAAGTTTAATATTACTGTAAACAATGTAGCACCTGGCTTGACGCTAACGGGGCGACTTTATGAGCTTGCTGTAATTGAGGCAAAAGAGAAGGGAAAATCTCACGAAGAAATTCTTGTGGAGATGGCAAAGAGAGTCCCCTTAAACCGACTAGCAAGGCCTGAGGAAATAGCCTCAGTAGTTGTATTTCTTGCATCGAGGCAAGCTAGTTATGTAACAGGTAATACAATACAGGTTGACGGAGGTTATGTAAAGAGTATTTATTAATTTTTTCTCAATAAAAATGAAACAACAAATAGAAATAATTGTTCCTCCCGAAAAGTTAAACGAAGAAGGTTTCTTCCGATACATCGCATCAAGAAAACTAGGAGTGAATCCTTCGGACATTACGAAAATCGTTCCTGTTCGTCGGTCGGTAGATGCACGGCGAGAGCCCATTTACAGAATTATGGCTGATGTCTATATTGGTGAAACTCCTTCCGAGGATAGAACAACTTACATATACAATCCTGTTGATAAGAAGAAGAGTGTAATTGTTGTGGGATTTGGTTCTGCCGGAATGTTTGCTGCATTGCATCTGATAGAACTTGGGATAAAACCCATTGTTCTTGAAAGAGGCAAAGATGTTCAAACAAGGAGAAGAGATTTAAGTTCGCTCATGCGGGAACAAATTGTTAATCCCGATTCAAATTATTGTTTTGGTGAAGGCGGTGCTGGAACATACAGTGATGGCAAACTTTATACGCGCGCAGTAAAAAGAGGAAATGTATCCAAAGTATTGGAAGTTTTTATTCAACATGGGGCGCATCCGGATATTATGGTAGATACCCATCCTCATATCGGTTCAAATAAATTACCTAATATTATTGCAGCAATGAGGCAAACAGTTCTGAATGCAGGTGGTGAAATACATTATGATTCAAGAGTTACTGACCTCATCATAAAGGACAAAAAAATAAAAGGTGTTGCTGTTAATTCTAAAGAAGAATTTTTAGCTGATGCAGTAATACTTGCAGCAGGTCATTCTGCGAGAGATATATTTTTTCTGCTAGATAAAAATAAAATAAAAATTGAAGCCAAGCCTTTTGCAATGGGTGTAAGAATTGAACATCCACAGCCATTGATAAATGAAATTCAATATCACATGAAAACAAAACCTGAAAACCTTCCTGCAGCGACATATAATCTTTCCACCAATATTGATGGAGCAGGTGTGTATTCGTTTTGTATGTGTCCTGGTGGAATAATAGTTCCTGCGGTAACCGGACCCGGTGAAGTTGTAGTTAACGGGATGTCAATGTCCAGGAGAGATTCGCCTTATGCTAATTCAGGTCTTGTAGTTGAAATAAAAGAAAATGAATGGGTTAATAAGACTGAAGTTTCTGAATTCAGTGCATTAAAACTTCAGCAGGAGCTTGAGCAGCTAGCCTTCAAGCTTGCCGGATCTTCATTGTCAGCACCTGCGCAAAGAGCTAATGATTTTGTTGAGGGAAAGTTTTCTCAGACACTTCCAAAAACTTCTTACATTCCCGGAATAACATCCTCCAGGCTGGATGAAGAGCTTCCACCTTTTATTGTTAAAAAGCTTAAGAAAGCTTTAAAGGAATTTAGCAGAAGAATGAGAGGCTATCTTTCTGACGAAGCAATTTTAGTTGGTGTAGAAAGTCGGACAAGTTCACCAATCAGAGTTCCAAGAGACAGGGAAAGTTTTATGCACGTTGAAGTAAAAGGATTATTTCCATGTGGTGAGGGTGCTGGTTATGCCGGCGGAATTGTTTCTTCAGCTCTTGATGGCGAGAATTGTGCTGAAGCTGTTGGTAAGTTCTTAAAATAGAAATTTTCATTTCTTAATCAGCTTCAATTCATTATAATATCTGATAAACTATTTCTGACCTTGCTCTCACAAAATCTTTCTTCTCAGAATCTGATGTTTGAATGCAGTTAGCAAAATAATAAACATTGTCTATCGTCTCTACATAGCCCACATACCAGCCGATGTTTGTGTCATCCTGTTCACCCCACCCGGTTTTTGCCCTGACAATATAATCCAATGTATCTTTTGCAATCATAATTTCTTTTACAATATCCATTGATCTTTGAGAGAAGGGAAGTTTGTTATCGTGAAGTCTTCGTAAAAAATCTATTTGTTGCTCAGGAGTTATTCGGAGACCTCCGGTTAACCAGTACTTATCTATTCCTCCTGATGTATCTGCGTTTCCATAATTTGCTTTATCGAGCCAGTATTTCATTCGTTCGCCGCCGACTCGTCTTGCAATTTCCTGGTAATACCAGACAGTTGAATTTTTGAATGCCGTCTTTAAATCCTGGTCTTTGTTCCAGGCAGGCAGCCATCTTGCTACACTATCCCAGGGAATAACAAAGTTTTCATCTTTAATAACACCGGTTTCCAAACCTATGAGTGAATTACAGATTTTGAATGTTGATGCAGGTGTAAAAGGTTGTATGAATTGTGACTGGTTGTAAAAAATAAATATGTCTTCATTTTGGTCGTAGAGAACAAAAGAACCATCTACATTAAACTGCTCATAAAATATATTGAAATCGTCTCTTGTTTCGGTTGTCTGTGGGCGAACGAAACAAGAAAATATTAAGAAGATGAAAATTATTTTTATTTGATTAGATAATCTCAAAAAATTACTTGTTTGTTTTTCCTTCGGTAACGATTAATTATAAATAAGATTCCCGCTTGCGCGGGAATGACAAGGCACTATTTTAAGATTATCATTTTCTTACTTTCAACATAGTTCCCAGAGGTAAGTTTGTAAACATACATTCCGCTTGGGAGATTGTCCGCAATGAAAATAATCTGATGGCTTCCGCCTTTCTGGAATTCATTAATAAGTTCAGCAACTTCCTCACCAAGTGAGTTGAATACTTTCAGATTTACAAAGCCGTCATTGCCAAGCTGGTATTTGATTGTAGTTGCAGGATTAAATGGGTTTGGGTAATTCTGCTCAAGCTGCATTGTTGTAATTGATACTCCGTTCACTTCGATAACTTGTGAATAATTGTAGCTACCGTTGTAATCAACCTGCTTTAACCTATAATAAACTTTTCCTGCAATACTCTCATCAGTAAAACTATAATATTGGTTTGTGGTTGAGTTTCCTCTTCCTTCAATAAAACCAACTGTCACAAAAATATTGTTGTCGACACTTCTTTGGATTTCAAAACCCAGATTATTTAGTTCTGTTGCAGTTACCCAATCGAGAATCACTTCTCCGTTTACAATTCTGTGAGTAAAACTTATCAGTTCAACCGGAACGATTGGATTTATTGTCGCAGTGTAAATATCCATATCAAAACCTCCGGCACGTTCATCTGTCCAGACCGGGACAATATTCCCCCCAACAAAATCTATATTGATATAATCACCAAATCTTACATCAGAGTTAGGAATATTTGTAGGGGATGGAGCTGTACTGAGAATCTCATTTGTGAATGTCGCACCTCCATCGGTTGAACGTGCAATGTATGCCTCAATAATATCATTGCTTGTAGTATTTCTGCTATCATAAAATAAAATTACAATTTCTCCGAGTTCACTAATAGCGATTGAAGGCCAGAATTGATCTTTCCCATTACCAATCGGATCATTGTTAATTCTTTGTGCGGGAGTCCACGTCTCCCCACCATCTGATGAAATGCTGAGGAAAATATCATCATCTCCATTACTTAAATCATCCCAAACCACATAAATATAATTATGGAATGGACCTCCGCTCAAGTCGACTGCCATATGAGGAAACCAGGCATTTGGGGCAGTACTCACGATTTTGTCAGTTCCGAAAGTTAAACCACCATCAGTGGATTTATCAAAACGAATTTGTCCTCCACTTGAAGATGACCTCCAAACAACGTATAACTCACCATCAGATGAAACTGCAGGAAATGAACCTTGAACTCCTCCTGCTCCATCACTAACTGTTACAGGAGTATTCCAGGTAACTCCTTCATCGGTTGATCTGATAAGAAGGATTGATGTATTTGCTGCAAACCTTGTCCAGCTGCAATACAATGTGTTGGCAAAAGGGCTTGTTGGAGTTAAATCTGTTGTTCCCCATTCTTTATCTTCAAACCAGGGTCCGGTTGCCATTTCATAAACCTGGTTGAATGTTTCTCCTTGATCGGTTGATTTAAAGAGCCACAGTTCACCGTCACCAGTAGTTTCGTTAAGAGAGACTGTATAAATATAAAAATTGCCTGAAGTATCAACCACTACAACCGGGTCACTGCTGAGAGGGTCATTAGGTATAATTTGAGGTGTTAGCTGGCTAACAGACCACGTCTGGCCACCATCAGTTGAAAAACTGTAACCGACTCTTCGAAGAGCAGGAGTTAACACCTGTTCGGAAATCACGCCACGCTGCAACAACTCTGTTCGGATTTTTTCTGCTAATTCTTACTGAAGGTTCATTCTGTGGTGCTGGCTCATTCGAAATATTAATATTATCAAAGTTTGAAAACACAGTTGGCGTATAGTCAAATGTGATTGGTGCAAATGAATGAGGAAATCTGCTTAACCAGTATTCTGTGTTCAATTCGTGTGGTTGATCAAATATGCTTAATTCTCTTTGTGCAAAGTTTGATATAGTAGTTAACAAAAGAAAGATGGGAATAAGGAGTAAAGTTTTTTTCATCAGGAAGCCTTTCGGAATAATTCGAAGTAAAACAAAATCTATGTTACTAAAATTGTAAACTTTCTGTTAATTACAACATATAAAAAAAGGCGATCTAAAGATCGCCATAAATAATTAAACTACCTCAAAAATTATTTCACATAAAGCATTTTGATTGCGTTCGAATATGTTTTATTTGAAGATAGAGATTGTGCATTCATCTTAACATAGTAAACTCCCGATGCAAATCCTTCTGCACTCCAGGTCTTCTGATAGGATCCGCTTTGTTGAATTCCAGTTGTAATTGAATCAATCTCTTTACCAAGTGCGTCATAAATTCTGATTGTTACCTCACTGTCTTCAGGAAGATTATATTTAATGATAGTAGCAGGATTAAAAGGATTCGGATAATTTTGCTCAATTGAATAATCAGTTACTGTAACTTCATTTTTAACAGAAGTAACTGTTGGTGCAAAGCGATATATATTACCATTAAAAGATGTAATGTATAATTCGTTCTGTTGGTCCACACCAAATGAAGTAAGAGAACCTGTCGCATTTAATAGATATTGATTTACGGTTGGAGTTATACCATCATATTCCAAAGACCAAATTTTACTTGAACAATAATCACCATAAATATATTTGCCTTCCAACTCCGGCACGGATGGTCCTCTGTAAACATAGCCTCCTGTAATGGAACATTCAGCACCATGACCATACTCCCAAATTGGATCAATATACTCAGGATAATTACACCCTGACGTATTGTAAGTATGAGTTCCTTCGTAACATCTCCAGCCGTAATTCTTTCCATTTTCAATTAAATCAATTTCTTCCCAGGAACCTTGTCCCACGTCTCCAGCCCATAACTTGCCGGTTACCGGGTCAAAGCTACAGCGCCAGGGATTTCTCATTCCCCACGCATAAATTTCCCTGGCTACATTTCCAGTACTATCATAAAAGGGATTTGTTGTTGGGATTGCGTAAGGTGTACCACCATCAACATCAATACGAAGAATTTTACCTAGTAAGGTATTTATTCTTTGTGCGTAATTATCTGGATCACCGCCGCCACCGCCATCACCTGTTGCAATATAAAGGTAACCATCATTCGGTCCAAAACCTACCCATCCACCATTGTGGTTTCCCTGAGGCTGGTTAAAAGTTAAAATCTGAAACTCACTGTTTTTGTCTGCAGAATCTGGATTAGAAGTAATTTGAAATCTTGAAATTACTGTGCTGTTTGCAGTAGTATAATTCACATAAAAGTATCCATTCGTTTCATAATCGGGATGAAAAGCCAGTCCCAGCAAGCCTTTCTCACCACCTGAGGAAACACGGTCAGTAATATTCAAGAATTCTTTCGCTAATAAAGCATTTGAAGAATTCGGAAAAACTTTGATTCTTCCTGATCGTTCGACAACAAAGATTCTGTCTGTGTTGTCATCAGCGTGAGTTAAAAACAGTGGGCTGGAGAATGTTAAATTCGGGAAAGCATTCTGAAGTGTAAACTGTGCCTGTGTACTTGCAACTAAAATGCAAACAAGAATTGTTGAATATAAAAGATTTTTTATCATTTCTTTTTCCTTTTATTAATTAGTTTCTTTGTTTTTTCTTTCTTTACGTTGACTTTACCCAATTCTTTACGAAATTTGTTAAAGTCATATCCACTTGACTCAGCTTTATCTATAAGCTCAATAAATCTTTCATAATTATTTTTTGAAGTTTTTAATATTTCTTTGTCGAACTCAGTTTTGGTTAATTGTTTTTTCGTAACCTGCTTTTCATAAATATGAGATGGCATTTGAGTCAGGTTAAACAATAAAATCCACTTCAGCAGTTCATCAAATCGCTCCTTACTAAAATAAGTTATACCTTCGAACTCATTAACACGCAGAAATTTACGACCAATATCCTCGTTAAGCAATACTTTAATCGAAGGCAATATATAATTTTTTTCAGAGTCAGATTTAACGGTCACTTTTGACTTTTTGTCGCTTATTAATTTACCTGCTTTTTTCTTTTCCAGCAGAAAGCCAGTCTGTAAAAGTTGAATTAATTCAATCCTATGATGAATGCTCATCCCATTAGCTTGTTTCTGAAGAATATTTGTGATCGGTTTTGAGAGCAGGAGTTCATCGAACAATATGTGAATTTTCCCAGTATCAGATTTTTTGTTGAACAACTGTTTGAGGAGTATCAGGTTTATGAATGTTAAGTACTCTCTGTTAGTTGTAACTTTACTGTTGACTGGTAGAATTTCATCACAAGCTTTCATCCATTTAGTTACACTTTTGCGTTTATTATGTGTTAACCAGAATTGGAAGAATTTGCGACTTGCAGAGAGATCATCGTGAAATTTCTTTTCAAATTTTTCTTTTGATGTTTTTCCATTCAGATAATTATTAAACTCCTTGACAAGTAAATTAAGTTCGGTATCTAATTTACCCGGCAAAGCAAGTTCTTCTTCCTTCTTTTTCTTATCGGGCTTATATACAAGATAAGTTCGTATTTTTTCCATGTTATCGTATGAGAAGAAGTTTTCATATCTGCTGTGAAGTGGAAGTAATTCCATTTCTTTTAAGGCTTCATCAACCGAAGAAACTCCCTTACCATTCAACATGTGATAAAGTTTTTCGTATTTTCCTTTTAAATCATAAACCTCTCTGAATCTGAGACAGACCCTGTATTGATAACCAAAAAGTTGAATATGAAATCCTTGTTCAGCAATTTCTTTTCCTGAGATCAAATATTGAAGTTGTGTTCTGTGGTCAGTATAGATATAATAATATTCTTTATATGGTTTGATGTTTAATAATTCAGATAGGTGATGAGGCCTTTTCATATCACTATTTCCTGAAATCATTTTTGGATTTGAAAAGGCGATGCTGCCTTCAGATTCATAATATGAGTTGTTGTAAAGAACCAATGCTGTTTCATTCCCTGCACGGTTGCTAAATGCATAAATATTCTGGTTCAAGTCACCGTTCTTATCAATAAAATCATAAAACTCAAAGTTCTCCACCTGACTGAATAAGTAACGCATCTTCATCAGTGGAAATAATTCTTTGTTGTGTCTCCACACAAGATGTTCGTCAGGAGTTTCGTTATAGTAAGCCTGCTTATATTCCATTCCGTACTTTTCAGAAAATCCTTCAATCTGTCCGTGTCCAAACATCGGCAAACCAGGCATAGTCAGCATCATCACAGCTACTCCGAAATATTTATCTCCTTTTCCAAATTGATTTATCGCTGTTTCTTCATCAGGATTGCTCATAAAATTTACGTATCGCTTCAGTATTTCAGGATTGAATTCAAGAGTGTTGGTAACAAGCTGTCGGTATTTTTCATTTTCTTCTTTCATCATCATATGCATAAATGCGCTGTTGTATACCCTGTGCATTCCGAGTGTGCGGACAAAGTAACCTTCCATTAACCAGAAAGCTTCTGCAAGAAGAAGAACGTTTGGCATTTCTGCATTTATCCTGTCAACAACTTCACGCCAGAATTCATTTGGCATTATTTTGTTGAATTGTTCGAGTGTCATCGAGTAATCTGTTCTTGAAGGAATTGCTCCACCTGATCCGGGATTTGGAAACCATAATCGTTGGAAATGTTTTTTTGCTAGTGTCATTGCTGCATCAAAACGAATGATTGGAGTTTTACGAGCAACGTGCATTATAGTTTGAATTAGTGATTCACGCACTTCAGGATTCAGAAGATTCAAGTTGTGCAGTATCATTCCACGGCATATTTGTTCCGTCGTTGCCATGATAAATATATTTTGTCGATCCTGTGTGGCTGTCTTTTCTCTGGAAAACAACTGCAGCATCTTTTCGGTTGTAATACTGATCTTCAATTTTTACTTCTACCCGGTCGTCTTCAGAAAGGTTCTGTCCGGTGAATGAATAATTTGGATAAGGTGGTTCATTTCTCTGCAAAAAATAATCAGGTTTCTCAACTACCCATTTTGAATAAATTCCCATATGGTTTGGAACCATATCGCTTGCCATTCTTATTCCACGAGCCCAGGCACGGTCTTTCAAATTTTGAAATGCCCTTTCTCCACCAAGTTCCTTTGCAATTACATAATCATAAAGTGAGTAGGCAGATGATACTGCACTAACGTTTCCTGTAAGATGTTTGATCTTTTCCGATGCGGTGCTTCGTTCCCAGATTCCAATCAACCAGAGTGCATTAAAATTCCAACTTGCAAGCTGATCAAGTTCCTCATCAGGTATCTGGTCAAGTCGTTTGATTTCTATTTTATATTTTTCAGAAAGCTGATGGAGCCAAACGTAAACGTTCTTTGCAATCATCACGACTTCTGGAATCCACTGAACATCTTCTGTAAACTTTTCGTACTCGAGGTAAAATTGTCTTTCATCTTCTGAAAGCTGCTTCTCTGCTTCAAGTTTCTCTTTAATTAACTTTAATCTTTCCAGATCTTCATCATAAGTCGGAACGGGAGGAGTCCCTTTTTCACCACCACCGTGCTGAACAAATAATTTGAAATCTTCTTTAATCAGGTCTACCCCGCGAAGAAGTCTGTTCAAAATATCATCACCAAGGTAAGCACCCCATTCTGTTCTGATAAACTCAAGCTGTTTTTCTAAGTCAAATGGATTTGTTGAAATTGGTCTTCGTAAAATCTTAAAGAGGGAAAGCCCACCTAAACGTGTTGGTAATTCATTATCGAAAAAAACTTCCGACTTTTCAATTAACTCTTTATAATTTGTTTTTAGTTTCAAATTATCATCTGCATAAAGCTCTCTCAGGTTTGCAGCAGCAGGATTGCTGTTTTCCATGTGCAGAAGAATTATTTCTTCGAGGACAATTTCTTTGTTCGATTTTTCGGAGGTGCTTCTTCGCAGATATTCCTCAGCGGTAACTATTTTATTATAAACTTGAAGGGGAGGGAATTCTTCAACAAAAGCAAGAAGAGTTTTTTCAAGTTCAGTTTCGCTTATCTCATTCTTTAGATGATTAATTGCTTTGCCGAAAACACCGGGATTATCAACCTCCTCATATTTTCTGATCAACAAATGAAAAATTTCGTGAAGCAAGCCAAGTGCATTTAACTGTCCTGCTGTTACGAATTGATCAGCATTTCCTTCTTCTCTTCTTTTTGAATTTATTTTCTCAGAAAGAATGCGTGCCTGCTGATAATCTGCTAGTATTACCTTGCCGGTTAAAGAGAATAATGATTTCTCAATCTTGTATTTTTCTCTTGCGGCTTTTGATACGTGAAAATCAAATTTTATCATTTTATTAAATTAGAAATCTTGTGATGAATATTAGATGAATAGGCGAAGATTTGTGTGCAAATATACTAAAATGAGTGGGATAAATAAGATAGAAATATCGTAGAGAATAGGAATAATTATGAGTCAAACTTTATGTAACGCCGCACTCCCACCAACCCAGGTTTTGTTTTTGTTGAAATCGACTCCCAGCATCTTTCCTTTGCTTTGCCTTACAAGGTTGTTTACTAGAATTGGTTCTTTATCATAAATAAACATCATCCTAATTTCAGCTTTTGCAAATTCATCAGGAGTTTCAATCAGTGGTGCGTACTCAACTTTTTCTTGCAGAATATAATTTTCTGGATCTTTTATTTCATCCAGCATTTGTTTTGTTACGTCAATCTTTACTCCGAGTCCTGCAAAAGAGAAGAGAGGTTTTAAAACATAATTTTCCAGATCATCAGGATAGGAAGTAAGATCGCGCAGGTAAAAACAATTCGGTACAGACTCACCCTTAAGTACTGGTAGAGAATATTTACTCATTTTGTAAAACCAGTTTGGATGAGGAACCCACACCACATTTAATTCTTCCTGCAAATCAAAGTTAAATTTTCTTTCGGTTCTGCTTAGCTCATCAAAAATTACACGGTTGTAAATTCTTTCAATCGGGATTTCAGTTCCATTCTTTTTGTAATAAAGAACTTTACCGTGCTTAATTACATCGGAGATGCAGACTTCCCTAATTCCCAATAATTTTTCTGTAGCTGCAAAATCCACTCGCGTTTTTTGTTTTTCAGGTTCTATTTCAAGAAGAATAACATTTGCAGGATCACAATCGGCGACGATTACATTACGAAGTATCTCAATATATTTATCAGGAGTGATGCCGTTGAAGTATAGTGTAAAATCTTCAGGAATATCAAAATGATTTTTTAGTTTCTTCTCAAAAAAATACTGATATCCATAAAGAGTAGGAAAGCCCTGCAGTTCAATTAGCTTTGGATAAAACTCACCCGTTGATCTATTCTTGCAAATCGCAAAATCAAAAACAAAAAATTCAGGATGATCAGTTTCTCCCGGAATATTTAGATGAGATGGAACTGCATCTTTCATCTTCAATTTGAATTCAGAACTTGTTACCTGTTTGCAAAGATCGTCACAAGAGTTCAGGAGTTTTTTCTTTAGATCATCACTTAAAAAGAGGGGAGTTTCAGAAATCCTGAAATCGACAGGATACTTTAAAGTAGTATTTAAGTCATTTAGAAAAGCTTTATACTTCTCTTCTGTGAATTCTGAGTTGTATTTTTTGCGTAGTTCAGGAATCATCGCTTACCAAGTGTTGTCATTGCGAGGGAGGAACGACCGAAGCAATCTTTTGAACTCAAATAAAAATCAGAGATCAATTGGTTTCGCTCGCGATGATATAATGACTTTTGAACCTGTCTCAGAAGCAATCTAATTCTCATCATACAAATCTTTCCATTCAGCATTTATCGAATTAATTAAATCAGTTTTCTTCTGTCTCGAACCAGCTTTGATTTGCTTTTCTCTTTGAATTGCTGAATTGATATCGTTAGTAATTTCGAAATAAACTAGTTTATTTAACATTATATTTTTTTGTGAATCCATCAATCAATTTTTCCTTGTGCTCATAAACCCTTCGTTTCAAATTGTTGGTCACCCCAGTGTAAATGACCGTATTATTTTTATTTGTCATTAAATAAACAAAATATTGATTTTCCATGGATTGCTTCGCTCTCGCTCGCAATGACAGTTTGTTAAGATGTTAACACCTTGCTCAATTCCTCAATAGCATTATTCAAAAAAGAAGGGATTACTGTCTCCCTTGTTTTTTTTATAGTATCCGGTCTTTTAAGAATTTCAATCATCTCATCATATCTTTTCTCACCGTACTTTTCAACAACCTGTTTTTTTCTTTCAGCTTGTTTGAAATGATAAAGCATGCTTTCGGGATCAGCCTCCGGATGGAATTGAGTACCAACAATTTCATCGGAAATTCTCACAGCAGCAATTGCAGGTTGTGCTTTATCGTCATCATCAACTATTTCATACGATAAAATTTTTGTTCCAAGCTCATCAATTATTTTTTTATCAGGTTCAACTACCTGGTATTGTCTAATATCAGCAGCATAAAACGGATTGGATAATACTCTCAGAATGTTATCGGATTTTCCTTCTTTAGTCAGGGTGAAGGGCATTACTCCAAATGATTTTGAATGGCGCTGGCTGACTGTTCCGAATTTGAAAAACCTTCCCATCATTTGAAACGAATGACAAATAAAGAAAAGATATTTTTTTCTTTCGGGATTTTTTTGATTGTGGTCCCAAATCTGTTGAATAAGATTAAAGTAATCTTTTTCCCATTTCGTTCCTTCACCTTCGAATGGACTTCCCGGTCCACCGGACGAAATGTAAATATCATTTATCTAATCCGGGGATTTCATCTTTAAATCGTGTATCAAAAACTTCGTAAGTAATGTCGAGTTCATTATTTCTTTTCTGTGCTTCAGATACAATTTCCTTAATACAACGGATTCCTTCGTTGCGTTCGTTGTTGTAAAGATCTATAGTTGCAATTTTGATCAAAGTCTATCTCTATTTTTTGTAAAATTCCTATGAACAAATTTTATCTGTCATTCCTGTGAAAACAGGAATCCAGGAGTTATTTCAAAACTGGATTCCCACTTTACGTGGGAATGACTAAGAAACACATTTAACTATTAGTCAGATGGAAGTTCATAATCCAACGTGAGTTTCTTCAATTATATAATCGACAACTGCGTTCGTATCATTTGTTTTCTCATAAACAGCAAGTTGTCTATCAGCACCTGTGCCCATTTCTAAAATTTTATAAACATACTGAATTTCTTCCCTTGAACCGAGACCATCAACCACATCATCAATAAATTCAAGCAGTTCACCGATAAGCTGTTTAAACTCGACTTCTTCCTGCTTACCGAAGTCAATCAACTTTCCACTGGTGCCGTAACGGGAAGCACGCCATTTGTTTTCAGCTATCAATGCTCGTCTATAAATCCTGAAACCAAGATTCTGTTTTATCAGCTTGTGAAGCTTTGCAACAACTGCCTGCATTATTGCAGCGAGACAAATTGTTTCATCCACTCTCATTGGTATATCACAAATTCTGAATTCAAGCGTATTGAAATAAGGATGTGCACGAATATCCCACCAAATCTTTTTTGCATCATCGATACACTTTGTCTTCACTAAAAGTTTTACGTAGTTATCATATTCGGAAATGCTTCCGAAATAATCCGGAATTCCTGTTCTCGGAAAACGGTCAAATACTTTACTTCGATAAGATTTGAATCCTGTGTTTCTGCCAAGCCAGAAAGGTGAATTAGTTGAAAGTGCAAAAATGTGCGGCAGAAAATATCTTGCTGCATTCATTACGTGAAGTGCTGTTTCCCTGTCATCTACCCCAACGTGAACGTGCAATCCAAAAATTAAATTTGCTCTTGCAACCTGCTGGTAATCTGATATTATTTCCTGGTAACGTGGATGGACAGTGATCTGCTGATCTTTCCAATGAGAAAAAGGATGAGTTCCTGCAGCAGCAATTTTAAGATTGCTTTTCTTTGCAAGCTTTGCAAGTTCCTGACGTAAATTAGTTACCTGCTGTCTTGCATCAGTAATATCCTTACAGATATCGGTTCCAATTTCAACAACAGACTGATGCATCTCCGCTTTTACTTTTTCAGCAAGTATTATTTTGCCGTCTTCAATGATCTGCTGGATATGTGATTTCAGCTCTCTTGTTTGAGGATCAACAATCTGAAATTCTTCTTCGACTCCTAATGTAAATAATCCGGGTTCTGTCATAAAAATTCTTTTTTAACTTTCTTTCAACGAACTGTTGTTTGCATAAGATTTAATAAAGCTTCCCCAGGTTAAATTGTTTTGTCCTACTTTGTGAGCTTTTGCTCTGCGGATTGCCATATTTGCTGCAGCTTCAACTATCCATTCAAAATTTTCCTCACCGACAGAAGTTTTTTCAGCATCGGGTGCAGGATTGCAAAAATCAATTGCATATGGAATTCCATCTCTAACAGCAAGTTCGATTGTATTGAAATCATATCCTAAGTGCGTTACTAATAATAGTAATTGTCTTATTTAATTTTTCCATCAAAGATTTATTTAAAGGTTCAGGATTACGAACATAACTCAAATGATGAGGCTGCTTTGGATCGTAACGCATAATATGAAAATCTTTTCTATCCAAACTATAACATCTGAAATATTCTGTGAAATTAATTTCTTCCTGAAGCATCATTACAAGCTGACCGGTTTCATTGTATGCTTTGAAAAAATCGTCGGGTGATTCGAGACGGTAAACATTCTTCCATCCTCCGCCTGCAAACGGTTTGAAGAAAGCAGGGAATCCAACGTAGCTGAACATTGCATCCCAGTTCAAAGGATAGTCAAGATTTCTGAATGAGTTTGCGTCAGTATCATCCGGATGTTGGTTTGATGGAAGCAATACAGTTTTGGGAACAGCAACATCCATCTTTGTCATCAAAGCATTGTTGAAAAATTTTTCATCCGCACTCCACCAGAAAGGATTGTTAATTACTGCAGTTCCATTTAATGCAGCATTTTTTAAAAAAGCTCTGTAGAATGGAACATCCTGCGAAATTCTGTCAATGATAACGTCATAACCACTTGACTCGCCCTGCACTACTTTATCAATTTTTACAAACTCAGCAGTAATTCCCCTTTTGTGGATTCTTTTTTTGAGTTTACTCTTTCTACAAATGCTGGTGGAAAAGTATTTTCCTGACCGAATAGAATTCCTATCTTTTTCATTTATCTCCTGAACTTTTTGGTTTCAATTTAATCGTAATTCAATAAGAGAGGCATAAATTATCAGATCGTTATTCCTCTGATAATTTAGAGGCAAATATATTAAAAAGTGAACTCTTTTCAAGGTTATTTAACAATTGACAAAATCTCTGAAGCAAATTGCTGTGTAATTATTTTAAGAAGCATTTAAATTGATATTCGTCTCCTTTTGAGGTATTTTTGTCCGATGAGTAAACAGGATTCACAAACGGATAAAGTGTCAAAAGCAAAGCAAACTGAGCGTGACGGACAAACTCCGTTAATGGCTCAATACAAGAGAGTTAAGGAAGCTAATCCAGATACAATTCTGCTTTTCAGAGTTGGTGATTTCTTTGAAACGTTTGAAGAAGATGCTAAAACAGCATCAAAAGTGCTTGGAATAACTCTAACAAAAAGAGCAAATGGTGCTGCAGGAGATGTTCCACTTGCAGGATTCCCTCATCATGCAATTGATTCTTATCTGCCGAAACTTGTTCGTGCCGGTTACCGGGTTGCTATTTGTGAGCAGATGGAAAATCCAAAGTTTGCAAAGGGAATTGTAAAAAGAGAAGTTGTGGAGGTTGTAACTCCCGGTGCAACTCTTTCCGATAAACTTCTTGATCATAAAAAAAATAATTACCTGCTTTCAGTTTTTATTTTAAGATGAAATTGCAGGAATTTCTTTTGCAGATGTTTCAACGGGCGAGTTTTTCACATTCGAAGTTCCTGAATCTGATCTTCAGCAGCAGATTGAATCAATCGCTCCCGCAGAAATTCTTATTCAAAAAAAAGAAAAAGATTATCTCACTCCGGTAATAACTAAAATTAATCCGTCAATCCGTATCACAAAGATGGATGACTGGATTTTCAATTATGATTATGCAAATGAACTTCTGCTAAATCAATTCAGCACAGTAACTTTAAAAGGCTTTGGAATTGAACATCTTCAAAACGGAATAATTGCAAGTGGTGCTGCATTAAACTATTTGCAGGAAACTCAGAAAGTAAATCTCACTCATCTCAACAGGATTTCACTTTACAATCCTTCCGAATATATGATTCTTGATTCTTCAACAAGAAGAAATCTTGAGATCAGTTATTCGATGCACGGAGAAGGCAGAGAAGGTTCACTAATTTCAATTCTTGATAAAACTACAACGGCAATGGGTGGACAGACTTTTGAAGAAATGGATCTCCGCACCATTAAGAGATTTGAAGAAGATTCAAAGCAGACTGGACAGTGTTGAAGAATTATTGAAGAATAAATCTCAGCGAAAGAAAATTGAGACTGAGTTAAAAGAAGTTGGTGATCTTGAAAGAATTATTTCAAGAATTTGTACCGGAAGAGCAAATCCGAGAGAAGTTGTTGCACTCAAGACTTCACTAAAAAAAATACCTTCGATAAAAGAATTTCTTTCACACTTCAAGACTGAAGCTTTATCAATCACTTCAAAAGATTTAAATCCACTTGAAAAATTAGTTGAACGAGTACAAAGTGCAATAATTGATTCCCCTCCTGCTACACTTGTTGATGGCGGTGTGATGAGAAATGGTTTCAGTCCCGAGCTTGATGAGTTGAGAAACGTAGCGTATCACGGAAAAGACTGGATTGCAAAACTTCAGAAAACGGAAAGAGAAAGGACAGGAATACCTTCATTAAAAATAAGCTTTAACAATGTTTTTGGTTACTACATCAATATTAGCAATGCACATAAAGATAAAGTCCCTGAAAATTATATCCGTAAGCAGACGCTTGTTAATTCGGAAAGATATATTACTCCTGAGTTGAAAGAATACGAAGACAAAATCCTAAACGCAGAGGAAAAAATTTATGAACTCGAAGCTGAGCTTTTTGATGAGATTAGAAAATTCGTTGCTACTGAGGCAGTTGTAATTCAAAGTAACGCTCGATTGATTGCCTTAATTGATTGTATGATTTCTTTTGCGGAATGTGCAGAAGCATATAAATATGTAAAGCCTGTCGTTTACGATGGTGATGAACTTGAAATTATTGAAAGCCGTCATCCAGTCGTTGAGCAGATACTTCCTCCGGGAGAAAAGTTTAAACCAAATGATTGTGTGATTGATAATAAAAACGATCAGATAATTTTACTCACTGGTCCGAATATGGCAGGCAAATCTGTTTACTTACGACAGGTTGGTTTGTTGGTCTTGATGGCACAGATCGGTTCTTTTGTCCCTGCAAAAAGTGCAAAGATTGGATTAGTGGACAGGATTTTCACTCGTGTTGGTGCAAGTGATAATATTACTTCAGGTGAAAGTACATTTTTAGTTGAGATGCAGGAAGCAGCAAATATTCTAAACAATGCTTCTTCAAAAAGTTTGATTCTGCTTGATGAAATTGGAAGAGGTACAAGCACATTCGATGGAATTTCAATTGCTTGGGCGATTACAGAATATCTCCACGACAATAATGATGTTGCAGCCAAAACTCTTTTTGCAACTCACTACCACGAACTGAATGAAATGGCTGATCTTTTTCCTAAAATAAAAAATTACAAAGTAGAAGTACGGGAATATGATGACAAAGTAATCTTCCTTCACAAAGTAAATCCAGGACGTGCAGACCATAGTTACGGAATCCAGGTTGCACAGATGGCAGGACTCCCGGTATTTGTTACAAATCGGGCAAAAGAAATTCTAAGAAATCTTGAAAGCAAAGAATTAACTCCTTATGAATTGAAAAAAGAAAAACTCCGCAAGCTGCAAATTCCTGAAAACCAGATGAGCATATTTGAATTCCAGGATGATAAGCTGAGAGGAGAATTGACTGAGCTTGAAATTGAAAAACTCACTCCGCTGGAAGCGTTAAACAAACTAAATGAACTCAAAAAGAAAGTAAAAAAGGAAGGACAGTAATCAGATGATGATTGCAAAAAGATATGGATTAGTTGTGGTTCTTTTAATTGCTCTTTTAATTATAGGAGCCTGTAAGGAAAATCGCATTAATGATCCAGAGATGAAAGTATATGTTGAAACATTGATCAAAGAAAGAAAAGAAAAAAATTACAGTATGCAGTTCGACACCAGTTCACCTTTTAGCATTGATACTTCAGTTACTTTTAAACCTCTGAATTATTATGAACCGAATTCAGATTTTATTTTCAAATCAAAGTTATTTACTTATGAAGTACAGGACACTGTAACAATATTAGGCACAAAGGGTGAAAAGAGACCATCCATCTTGATCGGCTATCTTGGATTAAATTATGATGGCAATGATTATAAAGTGAATGTTTATAAAAGTTTTAGCAGAACCGGAGATGAATATTATAGCATTTGGTTTACAGACAGAACCACCGGAAATGAAACTTATGGTGTGGGCAGGTATCTTGATTTTGAACTAAATGATGATCCTGATTTCATCTACACAATAGATTTTAATAGAGCATTTAATCCATACTGCTCCTACTCAGCTTTGTTCACTTGTCCCATTCCGCGGGAAGAAGATCACATTGATTTAGAAATTGAAGCTGGCGAGAAAAATTTTCATTAATACTTTTTATCATATTGGCTCTTTGAAGTTCATCAATCGGAATGGTAATCTATTTTGAATTTATCCTGAAGATAAAATCCTCTATTTTGACCTTCCAAAAGAAAAATAATTAAACAGGTAGAATGACTAAAAAATATTTGCAGATTTTGTTATCACTGCTGATTCTGGTAATCAGTACAACCGTCCTGATGTCACAGGAGCTACCCGGAACAAAGATTGTTAAGACTTATTACCCAAACGGAGTTATAAAAACTGAAGGTCAGTATTGGTATGATAAGCTTAATGGTTTTTACAGAGAGTATTACCCGAACGGAAAATTATGGAAAGATTGGGAGTTCAGCAACGGAACAGAGCATGGTTTATCAACCTGGTATTTTGAAGATGGTTTAGTAAGCATTGAGTGGAATTTCAAAGATGGCGTGAAGGAAGGTATCTCACGATGGTATTATGAAAGCGGTGAACTTTGGGCTGAACAGAATTATTCCAATGCCGTACTTCAGGGGATAACCTATACTTATTACAAAACTGGCGAACTTCAAGGCGAATGGAGATATGTTGATGGATTGCTCCAGGGTATCTCAAGAACTTACTATAAAACCGGCGAAGTGGAAGTTGAAAGAACTTTTATTGATGGAAAGCAAAACGGGAAAATTTATATTTACCATGAAAACAAAATGGTGGCTGTTGAAGCTATTTTTATTGACGATAAGATTGAAGGTACTGTCCTGCTTTATGATATGTCCGGCAACCTTCGTGTGAAGGATGAGTATCTGAGTGATGAGCTTCTTAATCGTGAAAGATTTGATTTTGAAGGTAAGTTTGAATCCAAAGAAGAAATGCTAAAAAATTATGCTGATGGTGGATCATTGCTCGATGAAACTTTCGTAAAAGATGGAGTTAAACAGGAAGTTGCAAAAACATATTATGACACAGGGTTTTTGAGAGAAGAAATTCCTTATAAGGATGGAGTGATTGACGGAATTTATATTACATATTATGAAGACGGAATTGTGAAATCAAAAGTTGATTACATTAATGGGGAACAAAGAGGAATGATAAAAGAATATTATCCTGATGGTCATCTGAAACTTGAAACCGTAATAAAAGGTGGGATGAAAAATGGTTTAGTGGTCAATTACTATGAAGATGGTTCTCTAAAATCTATGGGAACTTACGTTGATGATATTCTTGATGGAGAGTACAAAGAATATTACAAAAACGGATTGCCCAAATCAGAGGCGACTTACATAAATGGTAAAATTGAAGGTAAGAAAAATTCGTATTATGAAAATGGTGCATTCCAGAAAGTTGAGAATTATTATAAGGGCAAACTGGATTCTTACGTCCGAACATACTACTCAAACGGTTTTATTAAAAGAGAAGAATATTATAAAGACGGAAAAATTTTGAGAAGTAAAGATTTTAATGAGGAAGGTTACCTGGTTTCAACTTACGGATATTAACTTGAATAACCATTCAACCTTCAAGACATTCCCATCGCCTCCAAATAAATTTTACTACTGAGAATAATTTTTTAATTTTAGATTAAAGAATCAGGACAATTATGAACAACAAATTCACTATTGGTTTAATTCAGCTTTCATTCACCAAAGACACTTCAGAAAATTTGAAGAAAGCTGTGAGTTGGATTGAAAGAGCTGCAAAATCAGGTGCGGAGGTTATTTGTCTCCCCGAACTTTTCAGATCACAATATTTTTGCCAAACGGAAGACATCGCCAATTTTAATCTTGCCGAAACAATTCCCGGCCCATCAACAAATACCATTTCTGAAGCAGCAGAAAAAAATAAAGTTAGTGTTGTTGTTCCGCTATTTGAAAAAAGATCTTCAGGAGTTTACCACAATAGTTTGGTTGTAATTGATAGTGATGGAAAGATAATTGGCACTTACCGTAAAATGCACATTCCCGATGATCCTGGATTTTATGAAAAATATTATTTCTCACCCGGTGATTTGGGGTATAAAAATTTCGAAACCTCATTTGGAAAAATCGGCACATTGATTTGCTGGGATCAATGGTATCCTGAAGCAGCAAGATTGACAGCACTTCAAGGTGCTGCTGTTTTATTTTATCCGACTGCTATTGGCTGGCATCCTTACGAAAAAGAAAAACATGGACAGAGCACAATACGAATCCTGGCTGACAGTGCAAAGAGGACACGCCATTGCAAATGGAGTTTATGTTGCTGCTGTTAATCAGAATCGGATTAGAAAAAGTAAATGATGATTCACCCGGAATAGAATTCTGGGGTCAATCATTTGTTTGTGATCCCCAAGGGATGATTATTGCTCAAGCTTCTTCTGATAAAGAAGAAATTCTTCTTGCTGAAATTGATATTGACAGAATTGAATACATCAGGCATAACTGGCCATTCTTACGTGACAGAAGAATCGATTCCTATCAGGATATTACTAAAAGATTTATTGAATAAAATTCTACTACTAAGAAACACTTAGTGAATCTGAGTGCTCTTAGTGTCTCAGTGGTAAAGAATGAATAATAAATACATACTTTCGCCAGAATGGTCTCCACACGAAGCCACCTGGATTGGATGGCCTTACAATAAAAGTGACTGGCCCGGAAAATTTTCTCCCATTCCTTATGTGTATGCTGAAATTGTAAAATACATTTCACGCGGAGAAATAGTTAGAATATTCGTTCAGTCAAAGGAACATAGACGTAAGGCAGAAAAAATTCTCAAAGACTGTGATGTGAGTTTATCGAATGTTGAATTCTTCATAAAGAAAACTGACAGAGGTTGGCTTAGAGATTCAGGGCCTATGTTTGTAAAAGAAAGTGATGAGGTTATTTCACTCGATTTTAAATTTAATGCCTGGGCAAAATACAATGATTACAAACTTGATGATAAAATCCCTTCTTTCATTTCGAACAAATTAAATCTCAAAAAAATTATCGCTGAACATAATGGTAATCAAGTAGTTCTTGAAGGTGGTGCAATTGATTCGAACGGCAAAGGAACTTTAATCACAACTGAAGAATGTTTACTTGATGATAAAGTTCAAACACGCAATCCGGGATTTACAAAACAGGATTATTTCGAAGTATTCAAAAAATATTTTGGTGTTTCGAATGTTATCTGGTTGGGGAAGGGAATTGTTGGGGATGACACTCATGGACACATTGATGATCTTTGCAGGTTTGTGAATGAAAATACAGTCGTCTTAGTTTCAGAAGAAAATTCCTCCGATGAAAATTATAACTTGTTGAATGAAAACAGAGAGAGACTTCAAAATATTTATTTAGCAAATGGTTCCAAACTAAATGTTGTTCATTTGCCCATGCCATCTCCTGTTATCTATAAAAAGCAAAGACTACCAGCTAGCTATGCTAACTTCTACATTTCAAATTATGCAGTACTTGTTCCTACTTTTAATGATTCGAATGACAAAATTGCACTTGGAGTATTATCTGAATTATTTCCCGATAGAAAAGTTATTGGCATTCATTCAGTTGATCTTGTGTGGGGATTGGGAACACTTCACTGTTTGACCAAAGAGCAGCCTGCAGTTTAATCCTTGCTATAGTCTGAAAATTATTGCGAATTTTGGCCATATTTTTGGAATTCGCCGTCAATCAACTTAATTTTCATTTATCAATTATTATCAATTCACACAGGAGAAACAGGTATGGTTATAGCAGTTCCTAAGGAAATCCTGCCTGGCGAAAATCGAGTAGCGTGTGTCCCAGATGTAGCTTCTAAATTTATTAAATCCGGTTTCCAGGTTCATGTTGAAAAAGATGCTGGACTAAATGCCGGTTACACAAATGAAATGTATGAAAAAGCAGGGGCTAAAATCGTTAATCTTAATGAACTATACTCATCAGCAGATGTTGTTGTAAAAGTTCAGCGTCCTCTCGATCATCCCACAGCAGGAAAAAATGAACTAGACTTACTAAAAGAAGGAACGATTCTAATTACTTTTCTTTATCCATTGAACTATCCTGAACTTGCACAAAAATGTGCGTCGAAAAAGATCAATGTAATTTCAATGGATATGATTCCACGAACTACATTAGCACAAAAAATGGATGCGCTTAGTTCGCAAGCGAACATTGCTGGCTATAAAAGTGTAGTGATGTGTGCTGATACACTCGGCAAAATCTTTCCATTAATGATGACTGCCGCCGGAACAATTTCGCCGGCAAGAGTTGTAATCATGGGTGCTGGTGTTGCTGGTTTGCAGGCTCTTGGTACCGCAAAAAGACTAGGTGCAATTGTTGAAGTTTCAGACATTCGTGCTGCGGTTAAAGAAGAAGTGTTGAGTCTTGGCGGAAAATTTCTGGAAGTTGAGGGTGCCGAAGATATGCAGGATGCAGGAGGTTATGCAAAAGAAGCCTCGGAAGAATTTTTGAAAAAACAGAAAGAACTTATCTTCAAACATATTACTGAAGCTGATATCGTGATTACAACAGCTTTAGTACCAGGTAAGAAAGCTCCTGTGCTCGTCACAGAAGAGATGGTAAAAAATATGAAACCCGGCAGTGTAGTGCTTGATATGGCTGTTGAATTTGGCGGTAACTGCGAAGTGAGCGAAAAAGGAAAAATCGTTAAGAAGCACGGTGTAACTATTATCGGTGAACCAAATCTTCCAAGCCTTGTTCCGACTCATTCAAGCGATATGTATTCAAAAAATATTCTCGCTCTAATTCAGCATATTGGTAAAGAAGGAAAAGTTGAATTGAATCTTGAAGATGAAATTGTAAAAGGTTCTTTGATTACTCATAACGGCGAAGTATTTAATCAAAGAATAAAAGATTTACTGAAATAATTTATTTCACGAAATTTTTAGAATTAAAAAAAGGAAATTTTAAATGGATATTTTCGGATTATTAATGCTCATATACGTTTTCGTATTAGCCATCTTTGTGGGCTTTGAGCTGATTACAAAAGTACCGCCCACATTACATACTCCTCTTATGTCCGGATCAAATGCTATTTCCGGAATTACAATTGTCGGCGCTTTACTAAGTGCAGGAATTGGTGAAATGTCTATCAGTACAATACTTGGAGTTGTTGCAATAGTATTTGCAATGATAAATGTGGTCGGTGGATTCCTGGTTACTGATAGAATGTTAAAAATGTTTAAGAAGCCGTCTCGGTCCGGCTCTGACGGAAAGTAAGGGGAAAACCAATGGAAATAGTATTATATCTTGTTTACTTAATAGCTTCAGTTTGTTTCATCTTTGGAATTAAAAAACTGGGCTCTCCAAAAACCGCACGGCAGGGTAACCAGCTTGCTGCACTTGGTATGCTGCTTGCAATAGTGGTAACCCTTTTCGATCAAAGGATTTTAACTTTTGAATATATTATCTTAGGAATGGTTGTAGGTTCTGCAATCGGTGCGGTAATGGCAATAAAAGTTCAGATGACTGGAATGCCGCAGATGGTTGGTTTGCTGAATGGATTCGGCGGCGGTGCTTCCGCTCTTGTTGCCTTTGCCGAATATGACAGAATCTTTACAGGTGCGGGTAACTTCGATATCTCAACTACAATAACAATCGTACTCAGTGTTTTAATTGGTTCAGTTACTTTCACAGGTTCACTAATTGCATTTGGAAAACTCCAGGGAATTGTTACAGGGAAAGTTGTAAAATATCCTTTGCAGCATCCACTAAATGCACTTTTATTGCTTGGTGTTCTGGCTGCGGGAATAATTGTAGTTATTAATCCATTCGATATTGAAGTTGTACTTGCCATAGTAGGAGTTTCTTTATTGCTTGGAGTTCTACTTGTATTACCGATTGGCGGAGCCGATATGCCTGTTGCAATTTCACTTCTTAACTCCTATTCAGGATTAGCTGCTTCAATGACTGGATTTGTGTTGAATAATAATATGCTAATTATTGCTGGTGCACTCGTTGGTGCTTCAGGTATTATTCTTACAATAATTATGTGCAAAGGAATGAACCGCTCACTTATGAATGTAGTGATGGGAGGTTGGGCTTCTGCAGGTGCTGAAGGTCCCGCTGCAGGAGGAAAAGAACAAAAGGGAACAGCAAAATCGATTGACTCTGAAGAGCTTGCAATGCTTCTGGATGGAGTTGGCAGCGTAGTTATCGTTCCTGGCTATGGAATGGCAGTCGGTCAGGCACAGCACGCAGTTAGAGATTTAATGAATGTATTGGAGAAGAAAGGAATAAAAGTAAGATTTGCAATTCATCCGGTTGCAGGTAGAATGCCCGGACATATGAACGTGCTTCTTGCTGAAGCTCAGGTTCCTTATGATAAGCTTCTTGCAATGGAAGATATAAATGATGACTTTCCGAACACTGATGTTGTAATAGTTATTGGTGCAAACGACGTTGTTAATCCTGCAGCAAGGCACGATCAAAGCAGTCCAATTTATGGAATGCCTATTCTAAATGTCGATTATGCAAAGACTGTAATAATTAACAAACGTTCGCTAAATGTTGGTTATGCCGGAATTGATAATGAGCTCTTCTTCTATCCAAATGCGCTTATGTATTTTGGCGATTCTAAAGAAGCGATGAGCAAACTGGTAAGTGAGATAAAAGCACTGTAATATTGAGTCGGATAATTAGATTACAAGCCCCTGAATTTCAATCTTCAGGGGTTTTTTATTGCATACAAATAGCACATGACTCTTATTTACTAAAAACCTAAATTGTATCATCAAATTAAACATTATAAGGATTGACAATGAACTTCGACTGGACTGAATACATCAATCACACTTTAAATGTCACTATGCACGAAAACTATGGTGCGACAAGAGATCCCAAAGAAGATCAACCGTTGTATGAAATAGTTTTCAAGACTGGTAAGCTTACTAATGCATTTGATGATGGCATACTGCTGGAAACCGAAAGGGAAGATCAATCAATCGGTATTTTCATTCCATATAGTTCAATTAAGTGTGTAGAAATTTTTGATTTTTAATTTACCCGGCATAAAATGAAACCACTGCTTTTTCTACTCTTTATCATTGTACCGTTTAAGATTATTCTACCCCAGTATGGCGCAGACGGATTTATTGTAAAGAGCTTAAACGTTTATACTACAGATGATGAAATAGCTCTTCCGGTTTTAACAGGAAACAACAAACTGGTAATTGAATTCGATGTTCAGGGAGAATATATTCCTAATATGAATGTTGTTTTCAGATTTTGCGATAAAGGTTGGACTCCTACAAAAAATATTTTTCTTCTTAATACCGCCTACAGCACCGCTTACTTTTTGGATTTTGACGAACTTCCTGTAACAGTAATTGATGATGCACGCTACCATAATAAAAGCACTTATCCCGATGACAGGGGACAGGTTCGTTTTCCTTTTTCAGGCAAGTGGCGATTTTATTTAACCGATACGCAGGATTCTTCTATAGTTTATGCTACCGGAAAGTTTTTCGTAGTTGAGGATCTTGTTGATATGGAGATTCTACTTAAAAGAGATGAACTTGCAGATAAAAATTACTGGCCGGTTGAGCTTGCTAAAAGATTTAGTTTAACTTCGGACTTTTATTTACCTGAACAATTTTATCCTGCCTTTGTTGATAAGATTGAAATAATAGATGATCAGAGGATTTATTATCCGATTATTGTTGATAGAAATACAAATACTTTATTTAGATTTTACAAGTGGGATGCAAACAGACATTTTACATTTACAGCAAGAGATATTCCAGCAGGAAACGAATTCAGACAGGTCGATATAAGAAATCCTAATTTATACTTAGGAAGAGATGTAGATGCAAAACTTGATGGAATTGAGTATTCGAGATTCTTTCTCAACTATGAAACGATTGATCTAAATGGTGGGAAGATTTACGAAAATTACAGAGATGCCTATTCAACCTACCACAATGTTACTTTTTCAATCAGACCACCGGATGATGTTTATGGTGATATTTTTCTTGTTGGTGCTTTTAATGATTGGCTGCTTTCACCGGATTATCAGATGTATAATTCCAATGGAGTTTTTTCAATCACCACTTACTTTAAAAGAGGAGTGTATGATTACCAGTACGTTGTTGGGGAAATTGAGGATGGAGATGTTGTTAATGCTGATTGGTTAATTCTTGAAGGAAACACCTGGACGAACAAAAAAGAGTTTGATGTTTTCCTGTATTACAATGAGCAGGATAAAGGCGGTTATGAAAGAATTATTGGTTATAAGAGAGTTAAAAATTTGTAAAAAACTAATCAAAAGTTTTGTTTGGAATTAAAAATGAATAAACTAAATATTGGCGTAATAGGCACTGGTCATCTTGGAAAACTTCATACCAAGATGTTCAAATCAATCGATAATTGTGAATTGATTGGCATTTATGATTCAAATCCTGAACAAGCAAAAACTGTTAGCGAAGAATTAAGTGTAAACAGTGTAACAACACTTGAAGATTTACTAAATAAAGTTGATGCAGTGTCAATTGCTGCCACAACAACTGCTCATTATGAACTTGCGAAAAAATGTTTTGAGAAAGGTGTCCACGTCTTTATTGAAAAACCAATAACTGCAACAATTAAAGAAGCAGAAGAGCTTGTTGAATTATCGGAAAAGAAAGATCTGAATCTGCAGGTCGGACATATTGAAAGGTTTAACCCCGCTCTCGTAGCAATGGAAAAATATATTAACGATCCGAAGTTTATTCAGACAGACCGGCTCGCACAATTTAATCCTCGCGGAACCGATGTAGCAGTAGTTCTCGATTTGATGATTCACGATATTGATATAATACTCAGCCTGGTTAAAAGTGATGTTGTGGAAGTCCAGGCAAATGGTGTTGCTGTTGTTTCAGATCATCTTGATATAGCAAATGCAAGACTTCAGTTTGAAAATGGTGCTGTTGCAAACGTAACTGCAAGCAGGATATCTCAAAAGAAAATGAGGAAGATGAGAATCTTTCAAAAGGATACTTATGTGGCACTTGATTTTGTGACTGGTGTTGCGGAATCGTACAGGCTGCTATCACCAACTTCAGAAGTTTTCCCTTCACAAATTTCATTTGGAGAAATCGGTGTCGGTGAAAAAAAGAAAAAACTTGTTTACGAACAACCGGAACAGAAAGAAATAAATGCACTTCAGTATGAGCTTCAGTTGTTTGTAAATTCTGTAATCAATAAAACGAAGCCGCTTGTTTCCGGAGTTGATGGTTTGAGAGCTCTGAAAGTAGCCCAGCTAATAATTCAGAAGATAGAGGGACAAAAAATAACTTAAACCTGAAAGAAACTAAATTAAGTAAATAACAATTCAACAATAAAACAATTAATTAAAAATGAAAAAATTACTCTTACTATCGGTAGCCATTCTATTAATGACATCCAGCTGCAGTGTTTATCAAACAGTTGTCAATCTTTCACGATTACAATTTAAACTAGGAAACGTTAATAATTTCACTGTTAGCGGAATAAACATTTCGAATAAAAATTCGTTACAGGATTTTAATCCGCTGGAACTATTAAATCTAACTCAGTCAATAGCCACAGGAAAATTACCAGCTTCTTTCACTTTGAATGTTGAAGCAAAAAATCCAAATGATGGAACTGGTGGTTATCCTCAAACAAATGCAACTTTAAAAGAATTTCCATGGCGATTAGAAGTTGATAATGTTGAAACCATTGCAGGTAATATTGGAGCACCAGTTACCGTCCCCGGCACTGGAGAGATACAAAATATTCCTTTGACCATGAACATTGACCTGATTCAATTTTTTGGGAACAAAGGATTGGATAACCTGGTAAATCTTGCTTTAACTTTAGGTGGTCAGCAAGGTTCATCTTCAAAGCTGGCTTTATTTGCAACGCCAACTGTTTCTTCTCCTCTTGGGGATATAAAATATCCAGGCGAATTAAAAATTGTTGACCAAAGTTTTAGTAATTAGCTAGCAAGTGTCATTGCGAGGAGAGTAACGACGAAGCAATCTCTGAAAGATGATTTGCCATTCCGGCCCTGCCTGTCCGGCAGGCAGTGAAGCAATATCAGAGATCACTTCTCCCGACTAAAGTTGGGATCGTGATGACAAAGTCAGGAAAAAATTTATGAAAAGTAAATTCAAATACGCAATTGGTGTTGATTTAGGCGGCTCAAGTATAAAACTCGGAATTGTTACTAACACAGGCAAGCTGATAAAAAAGATTTCAATACGTACCGAAGCCGAAAAAGGACCGAAAAAAGTAATCGCAAATGTAGTTTCAGGTATTAACGAGCTAACATATAAATCAAAATATAAAATTACAGGAATTGGTATTGGCTGTCCCGGAGTTGTTACTCCGGGTAAAGGCATAGTTGAAAATCCACCCAACCTTCCAGGCTGGGAAAAAGTTAATATTGGAAAAATCATCTCCGGGGAATTTAAGAAAACTGTCTTTGTTGATAACGATGCAAACGCAGCAGCAATCGGAGAATTAACTTTTGGTAGTGGAAAAAAATATAAATCATTTATTATGATCACTTTGGGTACCGGAGTCGGTGGAGGAATTGTAATCAATAAAAAAATCTATCACGGTGATTTTGGTGCAGCGGGAGAAATCGGGCACATCTCAATTGATTACAATGGACCAAAATGCAATTGCGGTTCTTATGGATGTATTGAAGCTTATGCAGGAAATCTTATATTTAAGAGAAAGAGTTAGAACAGAACTAAAAAAACATCCCGAATCAAAAATCTGGAAGCTGATAAATAATGATTTGAGCAAAGTTTCTCCTCGCAACATTCAAGATGCTGCAGAATCGGGAGATGCATTTGCAAAATCAGTTATTGATGAACTCGGTATGCATCTTGGCTCTGCATTTGCCTCTCTTTGTAATGTACTTGATATAAGTGTTTTTATTATTGGTGGTGGAATTGCAGGATTCGGAAAACCACTTTTTGATTCGATTAAAAAAACAATTGCCAGAAGAGTTATGGCACCGATCAGACCACGAGTAAGAGTGCTTCCAGCAAAACTTAAAAACGATGCTGGAATAAAAGGTGCCTCTGCGTTGGTATTTCATCATAACTAAGCAATTTATTATAGAAAACATTTCAGCAGTTCTTTTCGTCTTATGATTATACATTACCCATAATCATTTCATATTTTTATCTTTCAGATATGAAAATCGCTCTGTCTGCAATCCTAATTTGGTTTATAAGTTTAGGTGCATTTGCACAGCAGGATGATTTACTTCAAACAATCAATATTGATTCAATTCAGACACTCACCCCGGATTCTCTTCTCACTTCTGTAATAGATTCAGCAACAGTTCAGAAAAAAAAATCTGATTTAGATACCGTTGTTTATGCAAGCGGATCTGATTCATTAATATTTTTTGTTAAAGAGAAGAAAATGTCAATCTATGGTGAAGCAAAGATTAACTACAAAAAGTCCGAGATAAAAAGTGCAAACATTGTCGTCGATTTTGAAAATTATAATATCGAAGCAATTGGAGCACCAAAAGATTCTGCTTCAGGAGAATTAATAGGAACACCTGTTCTTACAGATGCCGGAGAAGTTTACGAAGGTAAACGGATGAGGTATAACTTCAAAACAGGGCAGGGGAATCTTACTGCTTTTGATACTGAAATGGATGGTGGATTTTATCACGGAGAAAAAATAAAAAAGGTAACCAAAGATACTTACTTTATTGAAGATGGTATTTATACAACTTGCGATGAAGAAGATCCTCATTATTATTTCTATTCTCCTAAGATGAAAGTTATTCAGCAAGAACAGATTGCTGCAGAATGGATATGGTTGAATTTCGGTGATGTTCCGTTTCCAATACCTCTACCCTTTATTGTAATACCTCTGCAATCGGGTCGAAGATCAGGTATAATAACACCGGTTTTCGGATTTAGTCAAACTTATGGAACATACATTCAACGTTTGGGCTACTTTTATGTTATAAATGATTACACTGATGTGAATGCCACTTTTGATTATTACACCAACGGAAGCTATGGTTTAAATTCACGTTTCAGATACGCGGCAAGATATAATTACAGAGGAAGTATAGATGGTGAGTACCGCAATTTTTTTAATGGTGAACCCGGTGACCCAGGATATAGTGAACAAATAAATTGGCGGTTAAAAGTATTTCATAACCAAACTATCACACCAACACTAAAACTTGATGTAAATCTTGAATTTGCATCTCAGGATTTCCTTCAAACCGGAACAACTAATTTTAATGACATTTTAAGAAATGAAATTATTTCTAATGCCACATTATCTAAAACGTGGGATGAATCAGGCAACAGCGCAACAATTAATTATAACAGAAGACAGGTTCTCGAAACGAATGATATTTATGAGGTGCTTCCAAGTTTTCTTTTTAGAAAAGCTCAGGACTATCCCTTCAGAACATCCACAAGCGATATTAACAAAGCCTGGTATGAATTATTTGGTTACTCATATACTGGTCAGTTTCAGAATAAACGTAATAAAACTCAGGGAGATTTAACAACGAATGCAGGATTCCTGAACACAATAAGTACAGATATGTCACCCAAGATTGGATATTTTACTATCGCACCAAGACTTGCATTAAATTCAAGGTGGTACAATAAACAAACAGAACAATATGTGGTACCATCTTCTAAAGGCACAGATTCAGTGGTAACAAATACGATCGATAAAATTGGTATTGTAAATACTTTCGACTTTGGATTAAGTGCCACGACTAAATTTTATGGAATGTTCAATATTAATTCATTGGGAATAAGTGCAATCAGACATACTGTTTCGCCAAATATTACTTATAGCTACCAACCGGATTTTTCCGCACCCCAGTGGGGATTATTATGGCGAATATTATACTTCGGATGGTTCTGCAGTTAAATATGACAAATACCAGAATGAAGTTTATGGTGGTGCGCCACGTGGTCAAAAACAGAATATTAATTTTTCACTGGGAAATAATTTTGAGATGAAGACACTTACCGATCCAACTGATACGACTTCAAAAGAACAGAAAATACAATTATTAAATCTTACACTTGCAACGGGATACAACTTTGTCGCAGATTCATTAAACTTCTCTGATCTTGTTCTTTCTTACAGAACACAGGTCGGTGATTTTTTTGATTTCCAGGGTGGATCTACTTTTACACCTTATGACTATTCATCAACTTCTTCAAAAATTAATAAATATTTAGTTGACGCAGGTAAAGGTTTATTAAGATTGACATTTCTAAACTTTTCCGTATCTACAAGTCTTTCTGGTGAAAAATTTGCTTCCGATGAAAAGAAAGATATTTCAGAAACCAATATTGATGAAGATGAATTCGGACAAATCGAAGAACAGAAGAACAGCGTTTACCAGGGAATTTATAGTGAAAAAGATCCGGATTTTAATATTCCGTGGCAAATAGCATTAAGCTATAATTACAGTATTAATCGCACCAATCCAGGTAATCCGGTGTACTTTTCGAACATAAGTGGCAACCTGAGCGTAAGCCTTACCAGGAATTGGAAACTTGATTTAGCAGGAAGTTATGATTTTTTAAATAAAGAATTCGCTGCCCCACAGATAAGAATTTCGCGTGACCTTCATTGCTGGATTATGAACTTTACCTGGAATCCGATCGGTACTTATACTGGTTTCCAGTTTGAAATCAGAGTAAAAGCTCCTCAGCTTCAGGATTTAAAGATTACAAAACAAGATCAATTCTTTGATACAAGGTAAACTGAAGCCAATTAAAAATGAAAAATTAAACGTGTGAGGTACTACTAATTGAAGCATTATATAATTGATGGAAATAACCTGATCGGGAAAATCAAAGCCCTAAATCAAATTCACAGAAAGAATAAAAAGCAGAGCACTGAGAAGCTTGCTTTTATGATAGGACGATATTTCAGTAATAGGAAAGCAAATGTTAGCCTCCACTTTGATGGAGTTCAAACAGATGTAGTTAGAGTTACGGGAATAAAAATAATTTATTCAGGAAACGTGACTGCAGATGAGAAGATTAAAAATGAGATTGAAAAAAGTAAGAATCCAAAAAATATTATTCTGGTTACTTCAGACAGAAACGTCGCCGATTTTGGTCGTGTGTGCAGCTGCCAGTTAATTAAAAGCGAAGAGTTTTCTAAACAGCTATTATCCTCAGGATTTTCTGACGAAGAGAAGACAAAAATTGACGAATTGGACAATCCCGAAGAATTTAAAAAACTCTTTGGGATTAAATAGTGGATTAGCATTGTTCAAAAATCCTATTTCTTTTTTGATAATAAAAGAAAATACCTTAATTTTACTTGAAATTTGAAATCAAATACTAATATTTAATCATCTATTGTCTGTCGTCTGCTATTGGTAAGAATAAAATAACTTTGATCACATCCACTTATTGTTAATAAAAAATCACATACCTTTAACTCAACTCACATTCATTCATCAATTAATTCAGGAGGTTTAGTGGAATATAAACTACTTAAACCAGTTCTTTCAGTACCTTTGATTGTGCTTTATTCTTTTTTGATTATTTCAGGAAGTTTATTTGCACAGGGAGATAATCCACTTGTGGATGCTGTTCCTAGCGAGTGGATACCAAGTAATTATCATTCAGATTCTGAGCTTGATGTTATAACTATCGACGGATATGATGACTTCAATCTTGGAATCGATTTTGCCGAACCGCATGTATCACAAAATCCGCTTAATCCAGTGCAATATTTTGGTGCCTATAATATAAACGGTGCCTGGCGGACATCAGATGGCCATGATTGGCTATCCTCTTCACCGAGTTTTGGTGCTTCCCCCAATGGTGACCCAATCACCACATACGATGGAGCCGGCAATTTATATTATGAGTCAATGTATGGAGGTGTTACAGGCTGTAGAGTAATTCGCTCTACCGATAATGGTGCTACATGGACAACGGGAGTAGTCGCAGTCTCAGGATTTGATAAAAACTGGATGGTTGCGGATCAAACTACGGGGCCTTACTCCGGTTATGTTTATACAGCAATGACACCAGGTAACTTTGCACGCACAACAAATAATGGTGCTAGCTGGTCCACAACTAATACTTTTGGAACACAATCTTTGCCTGGTATAATGATTTGTATCGGTCCTGATGGCGCTACAGATGGTGGTGTAGTGTATGTTGTTACAAACTCTGGAAGTGCATTTGCTTCAACTTATACTTTTTATGCTTCTACAAATGGCGGATCAAATTTCACTTTAAAATCATCACAGAACTTTTCAGGATATGTTGGTTCAAATGTAAATGGCAGAAATACTGTACAGAATATGCGTACAAGGCCTTATCCATTTATCACAGCAGATCAAAGCTCTGGCACATACAGAGGCAGATTGTATTTAGTCTATGCTTCTAATGATCCTCCGGGAAACGGAAATAAACCAGATATCTATTGCAGGTATTCAACCAATCAGGGAACTTCGTGGTCATCTGAGATAAAAGTTAATGACGATATTAATACAACAGCGAATAATCAATGGCATCCTTCAATATGGTGTGATGTTCAAACAGGTAGGTTATTTGCAAAATGGATGGACACCCGTGATACACCAACAAGTGACAGCGCATATATTTATGCAAGCTATTCTGATGATGGTGGTGCAACCTGGGCTACAAACCAGAGAATGTCCAATCAAAAAATGAGAATCAATTGCACGTCTTGTCCCGGTGGCGGAACTCCACGATATCAGGGGGATTATGATGCAATCATATCTTACAATAATCAGGCATTAGCAATGTGGACAGATTTCAGATCCGGAAACTATGGCAGCTACGTTGGCTACTTCCCTGATTTTGCAATGACGCTTTCAGCAAATTCTGTTATTATTCCAAACAGCGGCGCAACTGAATTTGTAACCGTAGAAGTTCCGGATGTTAAATTATATACAAACGATGCGGTTTTTTCTGCAATTGTAACTCCAACACCTGCAAACGGTACAATTGATGTTGATTTTCCTGGTGGAAACGTTATAAATTCTTTTCCCGGAAGTGTTCAATTAAGAATTCAAACAACTGGTAATGTAACCTTGGGAAGTTATACAATTACAGTGCAGGGTAACGGACCAAGCGATGTCCCACCTGTGCATCGAAGAACAATTTCACTTGATGTGATTGTTCCAGTTGAGTTAGTTTCATTCTCAGCTAACACAGATAAGAATGATGTTATTCTTACCTGGTTTACGGCTACAGAAACTAATAACAGAGGATTTGAAGTTCAGAGAAAAACAACCGGTGAGTACGAAAGTATTGCATTCGTTGAAGGCAACGGAACAACTACTGAAGTGCAGAATTATCTTTTCAGAGATAAAAATCTTCTTTCCGGTACCTATACTTACAGGTTAAAGCAGATGGATTTTGATGGTTCATTTGCTTATTCTGATGAAGTTGAAATTGATATTGAGCAACCAGATGTATTCTATCTTGGTCAGAACTATCCAAATCCGTTTAATCCATCAACAGTTATTAAATATTCAGTTCCTGCTGATGGTAATGTATCACTGAAAGTTTATGATGTTCTCGGAAACGAAGTAAGTTCACTTGTGGACGAATTCAAGCAAGCCGGAACATTTGATGTTTCATTTCGATGGTTCAAATCTTTCCAGCGGAGTTTATTATTATAGCTTACTGCCGGAGAAATGACAACAACAAAGAAACTTATGCTTACGAAATAGTTTGTTTTCTAGTATTTGATTGGAATTAAGGGAGCTTCGGCTCCCTTTTTTTATTGGGGAATGTTGCAGAGATATTCTTTAATTTTCAGTACGGAGATATTTAATAACTCTTCGGGTATAAAATGAAAAAGAAAATATTTTCCTTCTGCACTCTTATCCTCTCACTAATTTTTATCTCGAATTCATTCGCTCAAGAAGGCTGGTTTTGGCAAAATCCGTTGCCTCAGGGAAATAATTTAACTGATGTTTGTTTTGTTGATGAGAATACAGGCTATGTATTAGGTGAAAATTTAACATTTATGAAAACAACTGATGGAGGTGACATCTGGACTTATGTTACTGTTCCAACAAACAGAACTATTAACGGAATATATTTTTGATGCAAATAATGGAACCGCTGTAGGCGGTTATGGCACTATTCTAAAAACTACGAATGGTGGACAAACCTGGAATACTCAGACAAGCGGCACAACTTATAACCTGTTGCAGATTCAGTTTACAGATACAAATAATGGGGTGATAATAGGAACATATGGATTATTCTTACGAACAACAGATGGTGGACAAAATTGGATTAGTCAGATTATAGATCATCAAATGAACTTGATGATATATCTTTTATACAGATGCAAATCATGGATATTAGTAGGTTGGTCAAGAGTAGAGTTATAGGACTACCGATGGCGGTATCAATTGGTCAATATCAATGCGATGGCAGTCCAGAATATCTTTCCGTAGTGTCATTTTGAGATACCAATTATGTGTATTATCTATTCGGCTGGGGAATAATGATACTCGTTTTCCCACATGGAATGATTTTAGGACTACAGATGGTGGGCCACTTGGTACGATCCTTAACATTTATGGATTACCTTTAAGTATCATTTATCTGATCAAGTAATAAAATTGTATTGGTTATAATTCATTAATCAATGATGCTAGCTTTTATACACAGATGGGGGCAAAGCTGGACCCGAAAATGCCCGGTGCACCTGCTGATCGCAGACATCGATAACGATGTGTGATTTTCAGATTAATATGTCGGAACAATAGTCGGTAGATATGGACCCGTATTAAGAACAACAATGGTGGGGAAGATTGGATTAGTAAATCAAGTGGTGCAGTTTTTCTCTTTCAATGCTATCTCTGTGGTGAATGAAAATCTGGAACAGCAATTGGTGATATGGTAATAATGTTAAAACAAATAGATGGAGGTAATATCTTGTTGATACTAACGAGTGGAACTGCCTTTATAGCTTAAATGATGTCATTTGGTAAATTAAAATATAGGACTTGCTGTTGGTGTTACATAGGCCCGATTTACCACCTACTATTGGGGACTAAATTGGAATAGTCAGATGGTGATATTGAAATATTATTTGATGGAATACAGTTAATTAGATATGGAAACATGGTTTCATTGTCGGCATATGAATCCGTAGTTCAGAATCATTTAGGATGATTTATAAAACAACGGATGGAGGTCAGAACTGGATAAATTAACAAGTGGTGTTTCAACTGCGATTATTAGATGTATGTTTTATTGATTCAGAATTTGGGTATTGTAGTTGGAACGTGATGGAACGATTTAAAACAACTGATGGAGGACAAAGTTGGATATAGTCAAATTAGTGGAACTGATAGAGATCCTTTATGTGTTACTTTTGGGATGAAAATATCGGGTATGCTGCTGGTCAATTGGTACCATTATTAGGACAATAGATGGTGGTGAAAATTGGATTAATATTTCAAGCATCTTATTCAACTATCATTCTGATGTTTACTGTATTGATGGAAACAATGTAGTAATAACAGGTTGGAGTGGCAAGTATTTAGAACGACAGATGGTGGTGCAAATTGGATACAACAGGTAATCAAACTATCTACTGATTTGAATGGTGTGTGTTTCATAGATAAACAGTATTGGTTATGTTGCAGGCACAGGTGGAACAATTTTAAAACCTGTTAATGGTGGTTTTATCACGGATGTAAAGGAAATCCCAATCTATATCAATTCCCACCAAATTTTTTTTACTTTACTCAGAACTATCCCAATCCATTCAACCCTTCAACAACAATCAGATATGAAATCCCCGAAAGAAGTTTTGTTAGAATTATAGTTTACGATATATTAGGGAAAGAAGTAGAAACGCTGGTAAATGAGGAAAAATCTGCAGGTAGTTATGAAGTTGAATTTGATGCGGTAGGTTTGTCAAGCGGAATATACTTCTATACACTTTCCACTGGCAACTTTTTATCCACTAAAAAGATGATCTTACTACGTTAATCCGCCACGGCGGATCGAAGGACAGGTCCTCCTTAAATAATTTAAATGCGACTCAGTAAAAATTGAATCGCATTTTATGTCTGATTTTTTATATCTTTGTCACCAGTTAAACAAAACCCTTAAAGGATGAAAGTAAATTACTTTTTAGCATTTCTATTTCTAACGTTCGTTTCAATTGTTGTAATTGCGAATGTGAACGAAACAGACCTCATTGGCTGCACAGAGCTAAATGGTTACGGATGCGTTTGCCATACAGTTGAGATAGATACTTCTGTTCAAGTTTGGGTTGAGGGTCCTGAATCATTGTTTGTTGGACAAACCGGACTTTATAGAATGTTTATGGCTGGAGGTCCGGCAGAAGCAGGTGGTTACAATGTTGCAGGAAGATTTGGGGAAATGGTCCTTGTGGATACTTTTTCTTTTCAACATCCTCTGTCTATGAATGAACTTACGCAGGCTTTCTCGCTTCCATTTCCGACAACCCAGGATACAATATATTGGGAATTCGGATATAAAGCTCTTGATGCTATAAATGAATGGGATACAATTTATTCCTGTGGGCTTAGTCTCGTGTGGGATTCGATTCCGGATTTTTACGATAGATGGAACTTTGGATCTAAATTTCCGGTAAAGATTTTAACAGTAACCAGCAATGATGAAAATATAAATCAGCCGGATGAATTTGGTCTCTATCCGAATTATCCTAATCCATTTAATCCAACAACAAATATAGGATTTCGAATTTCAGATTTCGGATTTGTAGTATTAAAAGTATTTGATGCTTTGGGGAATGAAGTTGTGAAATTAGTTGATGAAGAAAAACCTGCAGGAGAATATGAAATTGAGTTCAACGCCTCTAATCTGCCAAGCGGAATTTACTTTTACAGGTTAGAAACCAGTGAATTGATTCAGACTAAGAAGATGCTGCTTCTAAAGTGATTTCCGAAAAATAAATGTAAGACTTGTCGGTAGGTTCTGCTGATTTACAAATCCAACAGAAAAATTCCAGCTTAATTCATCTTTTAATTTTTTATTGTAAGCTGTAACTAATCTGGCTGCGTTGATGGCACTTGCAACTCTGTTAAGAATTAATCCTCCAATCACAAAACGGATGTCGTTACTTGTTTGCTCGCTTGATGTCCACATGTCCCGATAGGTTTGCCGTTCATCAGTGGTATTCCATTTCCAGAAATCTACTTCCGGATCAAGCATCTCATCATAATTTCTTTCTAAAGCTTTCTCTTCATTATAAGAAAAAACGCTTGTATAATTTCCAATAGTAGAATAATAATCAGCATCTTTGTTACTATTATCTACATCGGCATTTGCTGCTGCGTAAGTCTGGTAATTATTTTCCTGCCAGTTAGAATAAACTTCCATTCCAATGAAAGTTCCCCACAATATTCCATCAGCGATTGTAAAATATTTACCGGTGCTGTAAGCATCAGCATAAAGTTCTCCCATACCGGGAAGCAGTAATGAATAAACTATTCCTAAACCTACACTCTTTTTTTCGCTATTGTAATCGTAGCTTAAATTAACATGATCATCCTGAAAGTTTTCGTCTGATAATTTAATAGAGTTCTTTAACTCCAGGATTGATTTATGATCATCTGTTTGGGCAAATAATATGGTTGATGAAAGAATAGTTATGAGGAAGAATAATTTCATATTTTTTTATTTTAATTTTAGTCTTAAGTAGTGACTAAATCAATTGAATTTTTTATGGATATTACCGTTCCCGTACAATACTCTGCGGTTGACTCCAACAAGTTTACCGGGCAATTCTGGCTAGCTAGTGCATCTTTAAAATCAGTCTGAAATTTTATATAATTTGATGTAAATCCTTGCATTAAGCCATTTTTATTAGCATTTTCAAAAAGAACTTCCTGCCTTGTTCCAATCATCTCCGCATAAAATTTTGTCCGTTTTTTCTCACTTAGAATTCTCAGGATATTATTCCTTCTTTTTCTCTCCTGCACATCAACCGGTCCCGGAAGGGAAATTGCCTTTGTATCTGGTCGTTCAGAATATGTGAAAACGTGAAGATAAGATATCGGAAGTTCTCTAAGAAAATTATGTGTATGAATAAAGTCTTCTTCAGTTTCTCCCGGAAATCCAACAATAACATCAACGCCAATTGCTGTATCAGGTAAATGTTTTTTGACTTTGTAAATAAGATTTTCGTAATCCTGTGATGAATATCTTCTTTGCATTGCCTTTAAAATTCGTGGACTTCCACTCTGAAGGGGGATATGAAAATGCTTGCATAATTTTTCAGAATCAGCAACCAGTCTAATTATTTCATCGGTCAATAGATTCGGTTCGATTGAACTGATTCGAATTCTAAATTCACCATCAATCCTGATCAATTCACTCAGTAAGTTGAAAAGGTTTGTATCGATATTCTTTCCGTAATCTCCAACATTAACTCCGGTTAGAATAATTTCTTTGTATCCATTATCAAGCAGTTTTTGGAATTCTTGGATGACATTATTAATCGCAAGACTTCTGCTTGCACCACGAGCAAGAGGAATTGTGCAAAATGAACAAGTATAATCACAACCATCCTGAATTTTAAGAAAGGCTCGAGTTCGGCTGTCAGCATCAGTTGAATGTGCAACGCCAAACTCAGTTAAGTTCTTCAGTTGGAGTAACTGAAATACAGGTGAGTTCTCTCTTATTAAAATTTTCAAGCAGCGAGAATAGTTTAAATTTTTCATTGCTACCTAATACTGCATCAACTCCATCAATTACTTGCAATTTCTTCCGGGCGAAGTTGAGCATAACAACCTGTAACAATTATAAACGCTTCAGGATTTTGACGCAGTGCTCTTCTTACTATTTGCCGGCATTCTCTTTCAGCTGATTCCGTAACTGAACAAGTGTTGAGCACATAAACATCAGCGGTTTGTTGGAAATCAACTACTTCAAATTTTTTATCAAGAAACTGACTTCCAATAGAAGATGTCTCCGAGTAATTTAGCTTACAACCAAGTGTATGTAATGCAACTTTTTTTTGCATAATTGGTATTTAAAAGAAAAGCGGGCATAACTCCCGCTTTTCAAATTAAATGATTATAATTTATTGAGGATTTTCTGTCTTCTTTGCCTCTGAATTATCCTGAATCTCGAAAATTGGAAATTCAGATGAATCAATCGCACCAGTGTCAGCACTCTTAATGCTTTCTAATGATACCTTATCAAGTTTATGCTTATTCAGATATTCCTCTATTTCATTATCCGGTTTATCTTTCAAAGCTGCAATTGTACTGAGAACAATTTTCTTATTGCTCTTATCGAACTCGATTACCTTGATTGGAATGAGGTCATCAACCGGGAAATGATTTGCCAGGTTTTTCAGTTTTGAAGTTGATAACTGATTTGCTGGTACAAATCCATCCACACCTTCAGGTAACTCAGCAATAAGACCTTTCTCAATTATACGAACAACTTTTCCTTCAGAAATTGTTCCTATTGAAAATTTTTCTTCGAATGTATCCCAGGGATTATCCATTATTTGCTTATGTCCAAGAGATATTTTTCTTGAATCAACATCAACACCGAGAACAACTACTTCGAGCGATTCACCTTTCTTAACAACTTCCCCGGGATGCCGGATTTTCTTTGTCCATGAGAGATCAGAAATATGAACCAGTCCGTCAACGCCGGGCTCGAGTTCAACGAATACACCGAAGTTGGTAAGGTTTCTTGCAACACCCGAATGTCTTGAACCGACAGGATATTTTATCATTAAAGTCTGCCATGGATCTGGTTCAAGCTGTTTAATTCCAAGTGAGATTTTTTTCTCTTCTTTATCAAGGCTGAGAATAACTGCTTCTACCATTTGTCCCATAGCAACAACCTGTGAAGGATGTTTAATATGCTGAGTCCAGCTCATTTCGGAATTATGAATCAATCCTTCAATACCTTTTTCTATTTCTATAAATGCGCCATACTCTGTAAGAGAAACAACTCTTCCTGTAACTTTATCACCAATCTTATATTTCTCATCAATGTTTTCCCATGGATGAGGAAGAAGTTTTTTAAGGCTCAAAGAAATTCTCTTTTTTGCTTCATCGTAATCGGTAACTACAACTTTTAATGTTTCATCAAGTTTTACAACTTCACTCGGATGATTGATTCTTCCCCAGCTAAGATCTGTTATGTGAATTAAACCATCAACTCCACCAAGATCAACGAAGACACCGAAATCTGTTACGGCTTTAACAACACCTTCAAGAATTTGTCCTCTTTCAAGGCTTTCAAGAATTGCAGTTCTTTGGTCAGAAATTTCTTCTTCGATAAGAACTTTGTGGGATACTACAACATTTTCTGTTGGTATATTAACCTTAACAACTTTGAAATCCATCGTTTGTCCAACCAGTGCATCAAAATCTCTTATTGGTCTGATATCGATCTGCGAACCGGGAAGAAATGCTTCCATTCCAATTAAATCGACAACCATTCCGCCCTTGATTCTCTTGATAATTTTTCCATCAATGATTTCACCTGTTTCATGTGCTCCTAAAACTTTTTCCCAAATTCTTAAGAAATCAGCTCTAGATTTGCTGAGGACCAAATTGCCTTCCAGATCTTCAACACTCTCAAGGACTACTTCAACTTCCTGTCCGACTTCTAAATTTGCATCTTCGCCGAATTCACTTCTTGGAATGGTACCTTCAGATTTAAACCCAACATCAATTATTACATGATCATCCTGAATTCTTACAAGCTTACCTTTTACCAATTCACCTTGCTTTACATCTCTGAATGACTCAGTATATAGATTCGCAAGCTCCTCAAATTCTTCCTGTGTGTAATCATATGTATTGAACTTATTTTTCGCTTTCTCGAAATCTTCTAATACATTGGTTGGCTTTTCTTTCACATCAGTGGTCATTTATCCTCCTGAAATTAATTAGATATCTTTCTGTCCAAAACCGGAAGAACATGGAGATATTTTTTGTTTTATTTAACATATTTATTTAACCGGCTTTTATATTACCAATTTTTAATTGAATATTTTTTTTATTTGCTACTTTTTTTACTGCTTCAAGAACTAAGATTTACCTGCTCATCAATTGTTACGTTCGTAGTATCAACTTCTATTGCATCGGATGCTTTTGTTAAAGGGCTGTCATTTCTGCTTGAATCAATCTTATCTCTGTTTGACAAATTGTTTTTAATATCATTCACCAAAACTTCGGAACCTTTTTCAAAGTACTCATTAGCTCGTCTGTTGGCTCGAGTATCAAGTGTAGCCGTCAGAAAAATTTTAACATCAGCATTAGGAAAAACTACTGTCCCTATATCTCTACCTTCCATCACGACTCCGCTTCCTTTTGCTCCCATTTCTCTTTGTTTCTCAACCATAAGTTTCCGGACATCGCTAATCTTACTCACGTTACTGACGTTTGAGTTTATCTCTGCCGATCTAATCTCTTCCGAGATGTTCCGGTTGTTAAGCAGAACAATGACCTCACCGTCATTATGGCTGAGATCAATTTTACAATTTCTTGCTAGTTCAACAATTCGTGATTCATTACCAATCGCTCCGTTTTCTAAAGCAAGGAATGTTATCGCTCGATACATTGCACCGGTATCTATATAGAGATAACCGAGTTTCTTTGCTATTAGCGTAGCCGATGAGCTTTTTCCGGAACCGGCAGGACCATCAATTGCGATGATAAGTCCTTTTGACATAGTCTGCAAAAATATTGATTTTTATTCCTACTTCAAAGGATATTTAAGGGTGATAGCGGGGAATTGGATTGAGGATGAGTCTAAAAAAAGTTTGAAATTACGCTATTTTCTCACCACCAAGTTCATTTATGATGATTTCTTCATACGGGTCTGTTGATCTGGTCTGTTTAGATTCCTGAGCATTATCAACTTTATTCTGTTTTGGGATTGATTTTAATTGAGTGTTGACGAAAAAATTAAATCTTCGTCCGAAAAATTCTTCAGATTTCTTTGAAAGATATTTTTCATTTAATCTGAATGTATTCAGGTCTTCATCTTTTTCGGTTGAGAAGAATAAATTATTTTCTTTCAGCGAAAGAAGATTAAAACCCTTCAATGCCGGACCAAGTGTCAGCCCTTTTTCTGAATTGATTGAGTGAATAAAATTTTCCCATTTACTCACCACATCATCAAAACTGAAGTTGGGCTGTTGTGACGGGCTTGCAATGTAAGCTGCGGAATTAATTTTCTGAGGTCCTGTTTTTTTCTTTATAACTGCAGAACTATCTACTTTTTTTTTAACAGTTTCAGGAGGCTTGTAATATGCAGTAGAGGATTCAGCAGTTTTGTTAAGTTCAGGATTATCTGAACTCACTTCGGAAAGTAACTCTGAAATGGTTTTTGAACTTTCAAGTGCAATGAGGTGGCTAAGAATTATTTCTATCTTTAACTTCTGATTTTGTGAGAAACGAAGTTCCTGTTGTGATTTGCTTAGGAAGTTGAGGATACGCAGTATATCACTCTCCGAAAAATTTCCTTTGTAGTCAAGATATCTCTTCTTGTATATGTCTGCTGTTTCAATTGCATCTGATGATTCTGTGATAATTGCAGATAAAATATTTCTGAAATGCTCAATCAATCCTTCCATGAAATCAGCGAAGTCCCAGCCATTCTCATAAATTTTTTGTGAGGAGTGAAAGACAACCTTGAATTCTTTTTCCAATACTGCATCAGAAATATTAAAATAAAGTTCTTCGTCAATCAAATTGAGCATTTGAGTAACAAGTTCTGCATCAATTTTACCCTTTTGAAAAAGCGACGACCTGATCAAAATAACTTTCAGCATCACGCAACGCACCATCTGCTTTTTTAGCTATGATGGTAAGAGTTTTATCATCGATCTTTATTTTTTCCACATCGGCAATCATCTTTAAAGTTTCTTTAATCTTATCTAAGCTGAATTCTTCTGAAGTCATAACGCTGACATCTTGAAATGATCGTCAAAGGTAATTTGTGAACGTCGGTAGTGGCAAAAATAAATATTATATGTTCTGGTGGTTCTTCAAGAGTTTTTAGAAATGCGTTAAAGGACTCTTTAGTCAGCATATGTACTTCATCAATAATGTAGACTTTATACTTTCCTCGGGTCGGTGCGTACTTAACTGAATCTCTTAATGACCTTATTTCATCTATGCCCCTGTTTGATGCAGCATCAATTTCTATTATATCAATCAATTGAGAATTCTGGATTGACTTACACATTTCACATTCATTGCACGGCTCGGAGTTTTTCCTGTTTTCACAGTTTAAAGTTTTAGCGAGAATCCTGGCAGTAGTTGTTTTACCAACACCACGCGGACCAGTAAAAAGATAGGCGTGAGCAATTCTATTTTCCTTTATTGCATTCTTTAACGTGCTTGTAATGTGTTCCTGACCAACAACATCTTCAAAACGTTGTGGTCTCCATTTCCTTGCTGTTACTACAAAATTACTCATTTAAAATTTTTTCAATTGATGATCTGTTGGGAAGATTTCCTCACACAGAAATTTACAAATTTCTTCTAAATATTCTTTATCAGTTTTTCCAAATGAATTATACTCATGGCTATCCAGATCAAGTACGCCCAAAAATTGATCTTTATGAACAAGTGGAACAACGATTTCTGACTTTGAACTACCGTCACAAGCGATATGTCCTGGAAACTCATCAACATCTGGAACAATCATAGTTTCTCTCTTCGCTGCAGAAGTTCCGCATACTCCTTTACCAATTTCAATGTTTGTGCAGGCAACTTTTCCCTGGAATGGTCCAAGATAAAGTTTTTTTCCATCAAAAAGATAAAACCCAACCCAGCTTACTTTATCAAATGAGTCTTTAATCGCAGCAGTAAAATTTGATAAGTTGGAAATTAAGTTGTCTTCCTTAACCAATAAAGCGTTTAGCTGAGAGTTCAGTAACCTGTATTTTTCTTCTTCAGCAAGATGCTTGTTTAATGCTAATCTCTTCAGCCATAGATCACTTTTTCTTTTTCTTCGCAATGGGTTTTTTCTTTTTAACTCCTTCAAAAATATAAGGAATCGCTTGTTCAGCTTTTTCAATGGTTACAATATTTAAACCATTTTTTACTTTGTCGGAAATTTCTTTCAAATCGATTTCATTTTCTTTTGGAATCAGAACTGTTTTAATCGTATTTCTTTTTGCTGCTAATAGTTTTTCTGTTAACCCGCCGATAGCAAGAACCGAACCAGTGAGAGTAATTTCTCCAGTCATTGCAACATTATTCGAAGCGGGTTTTCCACTTACTGCTGAAAGCATTGCCATTGCCATAGCAACTCCTGCAGAAGGACCGTCTTTAGGAATAGCACCTTCAGGAAGATGAATGTGAATCTCTTTTCCTTTGAAGAAATCAGGATTGAGACCAAGTTTTTTTGCTGAAGCTCTTAGATAACTAAGTGCAGCTTGTGCAGATTCTTTCATCACATTTCCAAGCTGACCGGTTAGATTTAATTTACCTGAACCGTTCATAATAGTAACATCCACTGATAATAGTTCACCGCCCGTACTGGTCCACGCAAGACCAGTAACACTGCCAATCTTGTTACCTTTATTATGCCTTTGATATCTGAATCGTGGTGTTTTGAGAAACTCTTCAACCATTTCTTCAGTGATGATATGCTTTGATTTCTTTTTGCTTTTACCATTTGAAGATTCTTTTACTACAATCTCTTTAGCCAATTTCCTTAAGATTGATGCTGTCTCTCTTTCAAGATTCCTTACTCCTGCTTCTCGCGTATATTCGCTAATAATTTTTTTAATAGCATTCTCATTGAACTCAACATGTTTATTCTCAAGTCCGTGAGCTTTTAATTGCTTTGGTATGAGATGTTTCTTAGCGATTTCCAGCTTATCAAATTCAAGGTAACCGGGCAGTTCAATTATTTCCATTCTATCCTGAAGCGGCAGGGGAATGTTATATCGAATGTTTGCTGTTGTGATAAACATAACCTGCTGCAAGTTGTAATCAACTTCAAGATAATGGTCGTTGAAAGTATGATTTTGCTCCGGATCGAGAACTTCGAGCATTGCTGAAGAAGGATCACCTCTGAAGTCCATGCTCATTTTATCAATTTCATCAAGAAGAATAACAGGATTTATTGTTCCTGCTCTTTTCATTGACTGAATTATTTTTCCTGGCATTGAACCGATATAAGTTCTTCTGTGTCCTCTTATTTCTGCTTCATCACGAACTCCGCCGAGACTGATGCGAACAAAATTTCTTCCAAGTGCTCGCGCAATTGATTTACCAAGTGAAGTTTTACCAACTCCGGGAGGTCCGACAAAACATAAAATCTGTCCCTTCATTTGCTTTACCAGATTCAGAACAGCAATGTGCTCAATTATTCTTTCTTTTGGTTTCTCTAATCCAAAATGATCTTCATCGAGAATTTTTTGAACGTGCTTAATTTTTAAATTATCTTTTGATTTTTTACTCCACGGAACTCCAACCAACCAATCGAGATAATTTCGTAATACAGTTGATTCTGGAGACATAGAAGGAGTTTTTCTTAGCTTGTTAAATTCTTCGAGAGCTTTATTCTCAACTTCCTTCGGCATCTTAGCCTTCTTAATCTGGTCTCTTATCTTTACAAATTCAGGTGATGCATCTTCATCTTCGCCTAATTCATCCTGCAAAATTTTTATCTGTTCCTGAATTATAAACTTGCGCTGTGTCTTTGCAATGTTTTCCTGCACTTTGTTATCAATCTCTTTCTCAATCTTCAGTATATCTATTTCCGAGTTGAGTACTTTTATAACTTCGAGATACTGCTCTTTAATTGTGAACTTTTGAAGTATTGCCTGTTTAACTTCAATAGATTGGTTGATGTTTGCTGCTGCGTAAAATAGTTTCCTGTCAGGTTCTTCAATATTGTCAAAAGCTGTTATTGTATCCTTGGGTACATTCTTGCTGATCTTAACATAATCCTTAAACAACTGGGTCATTTGCCTGATCATTGCATTCATTTCATGATCATTTTCAAGTTCAGGAATTACAATTTCTATTTTAGCTTCAAAAAAATTTTTGTTGTCAGTAAACTTCTTAATTCTTGCCTGGAACAATCCATCAACAAGAATTTTCATCAGTCCGTTTGGCAGTTTTAATATCTGAACTATTTTGGCAATAGTGCCTTCCTCATATAAGTCCTTTTCAGACGGATCTTCAACAGCAGATTTTTTTTGAGTTGATAAGAAAATATACTTTGTGTTTTCTGCTGCATAATTTGCTGCTCTGATTGACTGCTCTCTTCCAACAAGCACAGGAAATATCATATAAGGGAAGATAACAATATCTCTCAGCGGTAAAATTGGCAGCTTGTCAGGTATGCTTTCTATAATTGAATTAACTTCGGAAGGATTGATTTCCAGTTCCTTTAACTTTTCCAAAAAACTTCTCCTTTATTAAACATAAATTCGGGTCGAAATATATCAATTTCGCCTCCTGCTATCAAGGAAGCTAATGGTGCAATTGCCAATGCAACCTTCGAGTTTAAGGATGCGAATTGCAGGCTTCAACCTCGAAGGTTACAATACATAGTTTTATATTTGAAATAAAAAAAGATGATTTTATGATTAACGACATTATCCAAATCTCAAAAGAAGCTGGCGAACTTAATTAGGAATGCTTTTGGTAAAACACATTCAATTGAGTTTAAGACAAACGAATTAAATCTTGTAACTGAAACTGATAAAGCTTCAGAAAAACTGATAACCGATTTCATTAGAAAAAAATATCCATCTCACGGAATTCTTGCAGAAGAGGGAAGTGAGGCAAATAGGTCAGCGGAATATCTTTGGGTAATTGATCCACTGGACGGAACAACAAACTTTGCTCACGGACTTCCAATATTTTCAGTCTCAATCGGTTTGCAAAAAAATGGAGAAACAATTGCTGGGGTTGTTTACGATGTAATGCGAGACGTAGTTTTTTCAGCAGAAAGAAACAGTGGCAGTTTTGAAAATGAAAAAAAAATAAATGTAAACAAGAATGAAAACCTTGGTCACGGTATGCTGGTTACAGGATTCCCGTATGATATAAGAGAAAACCCTGATAAAGCTTTTGAAAGATTCATTGAATTTTTAAAGCACGCCCGTGCTATTAGAAGACTCGGTTCAGCAGCAATTGATTTTTGTTACGTTGCCAATGGTGTGTTCGATGGATTCTGGGAAGTTTCACTTCATCCGTGGGATTTATGTGCAGGAAAACTTATTGTCGAAGAAGCGGGTGGACTTGTCACAAACTTTGATGGAAAACCAATTAATATTTATTCAAAACAAATACTTGCATCAAACAGCTTCATTCATCAAAAAATGATTGATGTGCTGAACAGTGTTTAAGTCATTTCCATTCTTAGTGATTCTTAGTGTACTCTGTATCTCGGTGGTAAAACCCTTTTCTTTACCACTAAGACCTGCCTACCATACCTTCGGCAGGTAAACCGGACAGGTAGGCACTAAGAGCACAAAGTTACACTCCCAAAGGGATGGCTATGCCATAAGAAGCACAGAGTTAATTTTTTCCAACTCCTCCAAAATACATTTTCTCAATGAGGTAGTTGTATTTTTCCTCTACAACTTTTCGTTTGATTTTTAAGCTCGGTGTTATTTCGCCCGTTTCAATTGTGAAAGGCTTTATCCAGCAAAGCAAACTTCCTAACACGTTCATAGTTAGCAAGCTTCTTCTGCAGCTTTCCCATATCCTCTTCAATCAATTTGTAAATCTGTTCGTTGCCCGTAAGCTCAGAATCGTTAGAATAAGGAATTCTATGTGCATCAGCATATTCCTTAAGCGATTCATAATCAGGAACGATTAAAGCACTGAGAAACATTCTTTTATCTCCAATCAAAACAAACTGATCGATGTATTTGCTTGCCATAAAAATATTTTCAATCGGTGTTGGAGCAATATATTTTCCGGCACTTGTTTTAAACAGATGTTTCTTTCTATCCGTTATCATTAAAAATCCTTCAGAGTCAAATGTGCCGATATCGCCGGTATGAAGCCAACCATTTATTACAGTTTCTTCGGTCTCCTTTTTCTTTTTGTAATAACCCTTCATAATGTTCGGACCACGTGCAAGTATTTCACCATCAGAAGCAATTTTGACTTCAACACCAGGAATGGTTTACCGACAGTTCCGAATTTATAATCATCAAATCTGTTTGCAGTTATTACAGGTGAGGATTCTGTCAATCCATACCCTTCAACAATCTTAATTCCTACTGATTCAAAAAATTCACCGAGTTCTTTTGAAAGTGCAGCACCGCCGGATATGAAAAATCTTAGCCTGCCTCCTGTTTTTTCTCTTAATTTATGGAAAACAAGTTTATCAGCAATTTTATGTTTTGCAGCTAAAGCAACCGGCACTGAACCACTCTTTTTGGCATCAATATATTTTCTCCCCACATCCAAAGCCCAGTAGAAAATTTTCTGTTTTGTTACTGATTGACTTTCAACATTTTTGATAATTCGGGATTGGATTCTTTCGAAAAGTCTTGGTACGGATGTCATCAATGTTGGCTTTGCTTCCACGAGATTTGTTGCCACCTTTTCTATACTCTCTGCGTAAAAGACTGTACAACCTGCAGCAAATGCAGTATAATAACCACCCATTCTTTCAAAGATATGGCAGAGAGGTAGGAAAGAAAGGAAAACATCGTCCTTAGTTATTGGAAAAACATCCAGCACTCCATTTACGTTTGAAATAATATTTTGGTGAGTGAGTATGACTCCTTTGGGTTCACCGGTTGTTCCCGAAGTATAAATGATCGTGCAAACGTCATCTTCCTTTATTCCGGCAGAGAAATTTTTAAGGAGATCAGGATTACTTTTCTGAATATCTTTTCCTTTGTCCTGGATCTGTTTGAATGTAAATAAATTATCAGTGGTATCTACTTCATCATGATCATTAAGGATTATTATATGCTTAAGATTCTTACAGTTCTTCATAATCTTTTGCACTTTGTTCAACTGAAAACCTGTAGATACAATTATCGCTTTTGATTCGGAATCATTCAAGAATGTATTCAATTGAATCGGAAGTTAGGGAAGGATAAAGTGGGACATTAATTATTCCAAGCAACTGCATTGCAAAATCTGCATAAACCCATTCTGGTCGATTTTCGGAAATTAGTGAAACACAATCGTCTTTCTTTAGTCCGAGTGCAGCAAGTCCAAAAGCAAATGAATCAGTTTCTTCTTTCAGTTCTTTGTAAGAAATTCCTTTATAAACATTATCAACTTTTCGTTGAATTGCATAACCGCCTTTTTTAGGTCCGAAATCTTCTGTGAGATATTTGTAAAGTTCAGGTATGGTGTAAAAAGCTTTCAATGATCCCATTGTATTTACTCCGAAATTATTCCTGACAAGATTAGTTATATAGTAAGGAATGATAGGGAAGCAAACCCTCTCTCTGCGCTTCCATTTCATTTGACTACTTTTAAAATAATGCCATATATGTTAATTGCAAAGGAAAACATTAACTAAAATTGGTCTTTGACTGTATCTGATCAATTGCATTTTAAATTGTATCTCAGGGCTAAAAACGATTAATTTTCTATATCTATTTTGAAAATATTTAGGATATAAAATGTCAAACGCATATTTCAAAGTTCCGCAACCAATTAATGAACCAGTAAAAGCATATAAACCGGGCAGCCCGGAAAGAGAAGAATTAAAGAAAAAATTAGCAGAATTAAAATCGAAGCAAATAGAAGTTCCGATTATTATTGGTGGCGAAGAGGTAAAAACCGGCAATACCGAAAAAATGGTCATACCGCATAATCATAGCCATGTTCTTGGAGTTTATCATAAAGCAGGTAAAAAAGAAGTTGATATGGCAATTGAAGCTGCACTTGAAGCCAGAAAAGAATGGGCTGAAATGCCGTGGGAACACAGGGTTGCAGTTTTCTTAAAGATAGCTGATTTATTAGCCGGACCATGGCGATCAACAATAAATGCGGCTACAATGCTTGGGACAATCTAAAACTGTTTACCAGGCTGAGATTGATGCTGCTGCCGAGCTTGTTGATTTCTACAGGTATAATTGTTATTTCATGGCAGAATTGATGGAAGAACAACCTTATTCACCTGATGGTATGTGGAATCGATCAGAATATAGACCGCTGGAAGGTTACATCTTCTCAGTTACTCCATTCAATTTTACTTCCATTGCAGGAAATCTTCCAACCGCACCTGCAATTGTTGGTAATGTTAGCGTATGGAAACCTGCATCGAGTGCTGTTTATTCAGCATATTATTTAATGAAATTATTTGAAGAAGCTGGCTTACCAAAAGGAGTAATAAATTTTGTCCCGGGTTCCGGCGGACAGGTTGGAACACCTGCGATGTCAAATCCAAATCTTGCAGGTATTCATTTTACCGGCTCAACCGAAGTTTTCCAGAATATGTGGAAACTTATTTCCGACAATCTTAAAAATATGAAATACTATCCGCGCATTGTTGGCGAAACAGGCGGTAAGGATTTTATTTTTGCACATAACTCTGCAGATGTTGATGCTCTTGTTGTTGCAGCTTTACGTGGTGCTTTTGAATACCAGGGACAAAAATGTTCTGCTGCTTCAAGAATGTATATTCCAAAATCTTTATGGAAAGAGTTTAAAGAAAAGTATGTTGCTGAAGTCGGAAAAATAAAAATGGGTGATGTAGAAGACTTCACAAACTTTATGTGTGCCGTAATTGATAAAGGTGCATTCGACACAATAACTGAATATATTAAATATGCAAAGACTTCTAATGAAGCTGAGATAATAACCGGTGGAAATTTTGATGATTCGAAAGGTTATTTTATCGAGCCTACCACAATTGTAACCACTAATCCGAAATTCAAAACAATGGAAGAAGAAATATTCGGTCCGGTTATGACGATGTATGTTTATGATGATAACAAGCTTGATGAAACATTAACTCTGTGTGATGAAACTTCTCCTTATGCATTAACAGGCGGAATCTTTGCACAGGATAGGAAAGCTATAGTTAAGATGGCTGACAGGTTAAGAAATGCAGCAGGCAACTTCTATATCAATGATAAGCCGACAGGAGCAGTGGTTGGTCAGCAGCCGTTTGGTGGAGGAAGAGCTTCAGGTACGAATGATAAAGCAGGAAGTGCAATGAACTTAATGAGATGGATGACAGCAAGAACAATCAAAGAAACTTTCGATCCTCCGAAGGATTGGCGTTATCCGTTTATGAGTGAGAAAAATTAGTAAGAATTAGTAGAACAGTAGTTAGTAGTTGGTAGTCAGAAATCTGATTAGATTTCTAAATTCTGACTCATTTAATTATTGGAATAAAATTAAAGGGATTAGTAAATGAAAATTCACGAGTATCAGGCAAAAGAAACATTAAAAAAATTCAACGTTCCAGTTCAGGATGGAATACCCATTAAAAATATTAACGAATTTGATAAAGTCATTAGTCAGCTTCAGCAAAAAGGTATAAATCAGTTTGTGGTTAAATCACAGATCCATGCCGGCGGAAGAGGGAAAGGAAAATTGTATAATCCTTCAAAACGAAGTGAGATGATTCTCGAAGGTGGAGTGAAGTTCACAACCTCCGTTGATAAAGCCAGAGAATATGCTCAGAAAATTTTAGGGAACTTGCTCGTTACTCATCAAACCGGACCGGAAGGGAAAATTGTAAAAACATTATTCATTACCGAAGGATTGGATTATAAAAAAGAATTGTATCTTGGAATTCTGCTTGACCGTGCCGAATCAAAAAATGTAATTATGGTTTCTACAGAAGGAGGGGTTGAGATTGAAAAAGTTGCAGCCGAAACTCCTGAAAAAATTGTTAAAGAGTGGATTGATCCTGCAGTTGGTTTACAAGCTTATCAGGCTCGTAGACTAGCATTTGCATTGGGACTTGAAGGAAATGCATTTAAAGAGTTTTATTCCTTTCATCAAATCTCTTTACAAAGCTTACGAGCAGACAGATGCATCGCTGCTTGAAATAAATCCCCTAATAATTACTAATGATGATAAAGTTGTAGCTCTTGATGCAAAAATGAATTTTGATGACAATGCTCTTTTTCGTCATCCCGAAATTGCCGCTTACCGTGATTTGTATGAAGAAGATCCACTGGAAATAGAGGCTTCGAGGTACAATCTAAATTATATAAAACTCGATGGCAATGTTGGCTGTATGGTTAACGGTGCTGGACTTGCAATGGCAACAATGGATATTATTAAACTTGCTGGTGGTGAACCTGCAAACTTTCTTGATGTTGGCGGTGGTGCAAATAAAGAAACCGTTGCTAGTGGCTTTAAAATTATTCTTTCTGATAGAAATGTTAAAGCGATTCTAATTAATATTTTTGGTGGAATTGTAAGATGTGACCGGGTTGCGCAAGGTGTAATAGATGCTGCGCTTGATATGAATATTGAGGTCCCAATTGTTGTACGGCTTGAGGGAACAAACGCAAAAGAAGCCGGAGTACTTCTAAGAGAATCAGGTCTTAACTTTGAGGTTGCAGAATCATTTGATGATGCAGCGAAAAAAGTGACGGCAGTTTTAAAAAAATAATTATTATTTAATTAGAATTATTAAGCCCCGAGTGTTCGAGGCTTTTTTATTATCTGAGTTATAAAAATTTATCTTACCTGCCTTGACATTCTACACTTCCTTTTTTAGATTTCTTTAGAAATTAATTCGGGGTAGATACCTGATGAACATTTTCTCAGCAATGATCCCGTTGGGATTAGCAAGATATTTAACTCTCTCTCTGCGAGTGAAAATCGGAATGATTTTCTCACCATTGTTTCTTTTATACCGCAATAAAGATTGGGAATCCAACTTTTTATTTATAGCATTAGCTTTTACAAGGCACATTGTTTGTGTCTTTTTTATTATTTATGACAATAATTCTGAACAAAAATTTAATTGGAAAGGATACACTACCGGATTTACATAGCTGAATCAAATAACAATTTCTTTCCCCGAACATTTTTAATAAGGTAATAAGGTGATGAAAAAAGTAATAGTTTGTTGTCTGTTGTTTTTTGTAAGTAGTTTGGTTATTGCACAGCAAAGTAAGGAAGAAAAACTGCAACAACTAAAAAGCAGAAGTAATATAAAAGTAACAGAAATTGAACCAAAGATATTCTAAAACTTGAATACCCAAACGGCAAAATAATACACAAAAACATTTCAGATTACAAACCAGCCAACTACAAACAAGCCAACAACCATACTCCTCAACTTACGATAGCACAATAATAGATCTAACAACGATAGACACAACTCTCTACTACCAGAAATACAGCTTTTGGCAAGAAGTACCCATTCATAACTGGGATTTTGAATGCCTGAGAATTGGCGATGTTAACAACAACAGTAAACCGGAACTGTATGGCGCAAGAAAATTCTTTTGAAACTGATCTGCCGAACCTATAACTGTCTATGAATTAATTAATGCATGGTAATTATGAATCTATATACCAATACGATTCTATCTCCGTTACCAGGAGCATTTATGATGTGGACAATGATAAGCAGGAAGATGTTCTCTTAACCACTTCTGGATTTACTCGGTATCCCTTTTCAACAACGTTTTTTCTCTAAAAACTACAGACACTTCACTTAGCAACTACGTTGAACTTTATCTTCAATCCTGATCTACCATATCAGCTCGATGATCCAACATTAGGAGAATTTGATGACGATCAGAAAACAGATTTAGTGTTTGATAAGGCATCAAATGTTTACATATTTGAATATAATCCCATCATAAACAATTTCGATTCTGTTTATCACTTTTAATGATTCTGTAGATAGCAATTATTATGGTGCAGTAATGTCTGATTTATTAAATGATGGAAAAAAAGAAATTCTGATTTCAATGAATCACATATTGTATCAACAAAATATTTACAGGATGATGACCAGGATTTATAAACCCGATTCAACAACAAACGTTAATTCTGTTCTGATATTACCCGTTGAAACAAACTTGCATCAAAACTATCCAAATCCTTTCAATCCTTCAACTAATATCAATTTCAGAATAAATGAAACAAGCATTGTCTCAATAAAAATATTTAATGTTTTAGGGAAAGAAATAAGAACGCTGTTAGAAGATAATCTTATGCCCGGGGAGCACATAATAAAATGGAATGGGAATGACGATAAAGGCTATATTCTCCCCGGAGGTGTTTACTTTATTCAAATGATAGCAGGCAACTATCAAAAAACTATTAAAACTATTTTATTAAAATAAGTCAACCTCGAATAATGCGACACTTTTGGTATCTAATAATTGCTTAGTAAAATTTTACTAATCTTTCAACTCAATCAGTTCTTGTTTTTAGTTTTTTTTAGTCATACATTTTTTGTGTGTTTAAAATTTATAAGGGAAATGAATGAGCTTCTTCAGTGATGAATTTGATTTTGATGGATTTTCTGAATCTGGAAGCGGAAATTTAAGGGAACAGATAGAAGAGTGTAAAAAGCTGATTGATTCCGGTTCTGTTTATGGTTATCTCGAGAAGTTCGATGAAGTAATTCAATCATGCCTCGATAATGATCTGAATGAAGATGGCCTGTACCTGATTAATGGGCTTCTTGAAGTTGCTTCCTACAACTCTGAATACTGGATTAAAAAAGGTTTATTCCTCAATGCACTTGGTTATTTTAATGAATCAATTGAATGTTTCAACAAAGCGCTTTCCTTAAATCCCGGCGATTCCGATGCACTGGTTGACAAGTCAATCGCAGAAGAAAATATTGGTTTGTTCACCCAGGCAAAAGAATCTCTTCACCATGCACTTTCCAATGATCCAAATAATGAAGATGCACTCTACAGTCTTGGTATACTTCATCAGCGGAATGCAGAGTTTGAAGAAGCAATAAAATATTTTGACAAGGTACTCAAGTTAAATCCTGATTACTCCGAAGCTTTTTATGAATTGGGATATTGTTATGAGAGTATCGAAAACTTTACAAATGCTTTAAGTTCCTACGATAAATTTCTTGAACTTGATCCGTATAATCCAAATGGCTGGTATAACCGCGGAGTTATTCTATCTAAAATGAATAAACTTGAACAGGCAATAAACAGCTATGATCTTGCAGTCTCAGTCAGAGATACTTTTACGAGTGCCTGGTTCAATAGAGGTAACATCCTTGCTGAACTCGAAAGGTTTACCGAGGCTCTTGAGAGTTTCAGGAAAGCCTATGAATTAGATTCCGGTGATGAAACCACCTGCTTCAATATTGGTAATCTTTATGAAGAGCTTGGCGATTTAAAAAATGCTCTCAGGTTTTACAGTGAAGCGATAAAAAATAATGACGGTTATTTCGAAGCATTTCTTGCCAGAGGATATTGTTTCGATTCAGCAGGAAAGTATCAGCATGCTTTGAGAGATTTCAACAAAGCAGTTACACTTGCACAGGATAGCGCAGAAGCCTGGTATGCAAAAGCGGATCTTGAGTATTCACTTGGTAAATTAAAAGAAGCAGTTGTCAGCTACATTCACGCTTTAAAAATAAGTCCGGCTAACTATGAAATCTGGTTTACACTTGGAGAGACTTACGTTGAAATGGGGGAGTGGCTCAGCGCACTCGAAGCTTTTGATAAGTGTATTGTTCTCAAACAGAATGATGCAAAAGCTATTTATGAAAAAGCTAAAGTAAATTTTATTCTTAGCAGAACAGAGGAAGCGTTGCAATGCCTGAAGCTTGCTTTTGAGCTTGACCCAAGTATTGAGGAAGAGTTTTCAAAGGACTATCCGGAAATTAAATCTTCGAAGTTGTTTAAGAAACTTTTAGACGAGAATTAACTCATTCGATAAATGAAAAAGAATATTTATTCTTGGAAGTAATCAACAGGGGGCATAGTGAGAGATTCCTTTTTCGCAAATACAGAACTAATTGGTCTGATCGGACATCCGATTAAACATTCCTATTCTCCTTTTATCCAGAACTATGCACTTGAACTGATGAACCTCGACTACGTCTACCTCCCATTTGATGTTCCTACTGAGAATTTAAAAAATGCTGTTAAAGCAGTCCTGTCACTTGGATTAAAAGGATTGAACGTAACCCTTCCGCACAAAGAAAAAATTATCAAGTTTCTGGATGAACTTTCTGAAGAAGCATCTATAATCGGTGCGGTTAACACCGTTGTAAATGATCATGGCAAGCTGATGGGTTACAACACTGATGCTCATGGAATTCTTGAGACTTTACTTCCTTACAAAGATAAAATCTCCGGGACCAAGATGACGGTTATCGGTGCAGGAGGCAGTGCACGTGCTGTCATTTATACTTTGCTCCGTCATTTCAAGCCCGAGGAAATCAACATCATAAACAGAACGCAACAGAAAGCTGATTCTTTAGTCAATGATCTTTCATTAAAGATGCGATTTGACTCTCTTCACACGTTTGAATTGTTTCCACCCGATAATGTTGAAACATTGAGCAATTCACGTTTAATTGTTAATGCTACTACAATGGGAATGTTTCCTGATGTTGAAGATACTATAACAGATATTGATGAATCCTTTAACGAAGATCAGATTGTGTTTGATCTTGTTTACAATCCGACTAAAACAAAATTTCTAAAAACTGCTGACGCACAAGGGGCGAAAGTTGTTGGAGGATTAAAGATGCTGATATCCCAGGCTGCTAAATCTTTTGAGCTATGGACGGGTGCTGAAATGCCAACGACTGAAATTTCAAATAAGCTTGAGCGTTTTATTCTTAAGGTTTCATCGCAGTAAACTCATAATTCCGCAGAATCCCTCTAAAAATATAGTTTGACTTAAACTCACTTATTTATTACGTTTGCTAAAAGCAAAGGTGAAACATGAAAAAAATAATACTTCCTTTAGTGATAATTCTTGGTATCACTACCACAATAAATGCTCAATTGCACAGAAACAGTAACTCCGCTTTTTTAGGAGGGATGGCCGGCGCTGCGAAAATTAATTTATCAGGTAATGATGGACAAGCTCCATTATCATTTGTTGTTGGTGGAAGTTTTGGAATTCCCGTCCCCTTTGTAAAAAATCTATTCCTTTATGCAAGAACTTCTTACACTTCTCAATCAAACTTTCAGTCATATTATAATACTTCTTACTTAAATTATTCCGTTCAGTTTTCAGAAGAATTTGTCGAGGTTAATTCCTCATTCAGCCAGTTAGTTCTTAATGGCGGATTGCTTTATAACTTTCTCGTTACTGATGAATTTGTTCTTGGAGTAAACGGCGGTTTAACATTTATGGTTGTCAATCAGGAAGCAAAACTTCGAACGGGTACGGTCATTTCAAGTGTTGATAATGAAAATATCTGGGGTGCATTCGGAGGTTTAATTGGTGAGAAGCGATGGGATGACAGTAATTTTTCAACATTCCTGGAAGTTCAATACAACTACGCTGAAAGCGATGCGGTTTACAGACCCGGTTCCTTAAGTGCAATGAATTATACTTTTGGAGTAAGATATTATCTGGCTGGCAGATAAATAAATCTGTTTTAATATTTTATTTACGACTTATAGTTGATCTGTCAGAAACTATTTTTTCCAACTCTTTTGCATGCTGAATTATTTTTTCAGACTCAGCCCCGTCTAAATTCATTCTCTGTCCACTAACTATTTTATCATAAGCGATAACATTACCATCGGGGTCAACCATCATCTCAATATTTGTGAATTGTTTGTCGGGTGTATATAACAGTTTTCTTCCAACAAGATAGAGGAAATTACCGTCTTTAAAATAATAACGGTTGAATTCTTCTCCGGATTGTCTGTAGCGGTAATCTTCATTAATAAAAATTAATTTAGAATTATGAAAATATGCCCTGAAATTGGAATAAGCTTCTCCTGATCCCCAGTTAAAATGTTCTTCTCCTTCCGGATTGTATAAAAGAGAATCGATTTCCTTTTTGATTTCGAGGATACCTTTCTCAGTGTATTCTTTTCTTCCGCAGGAAATCAGAAGTAGAAGTAAAGCGAATATTATTATTTGATAAAGTTTCATTACACCAATGAGTTGAAAATAAAAAGCCACGGATCATTCCGTGGCTCAAAGATAAAAATATTAATTTATTTTTTCCTTAGTTCATCGCGGATTTCTGCAAGTAGAACTTCCTCTTTTGAAGGTGCAGGTGGAGCAGCAGGTTTTTCTTCTTCCTTTTTCTTCATAGAGTTCATTGCTTTTATAACCATAAATATTGCGAAAGCAATAATTATAAAGTCAATAGTTGTGTTTATAAAAACACCATATTTTATTAGAACAGGTTCGACTCCTTCAGCACCTTCTTTTAAAGTAATTGCTAGTGTGGAAAAATCAACTCCACCAAGAAGCATGCCTATAGGCGGCATCATTACATCAGTAACAAACGAAGAAATAATTTTTCCGAATGCACCACCTATGATTATACCAATTGCCATGTCCATTACATTACCACGCATAGCAAATTCTTTAAACTCTTTCATCATACTCATTTGAGTACCTCCTATTTTTTTAAATTGAATTGAAAAGATATGTTTTGTCTTAATATACGAAATCTGAAGGAATAAATATTAATATTTTTCTAAAAATCCAATAATCTTCTTTGATAATTTATTTGTCCCAGATGATAATTAATATGAGTTGCAGATGAACAAGAAAAAATCCGGTTGTCATTTCATAACCAAAGACATTTATTGGGAAAGTCTTTTGAAGTTCTTCTTCTTTTAATTCATTCAAAGTTTTCTCAACAACTTTTATTGTTATTTCAATTTCATCAACCAGTTCTTTAACCGGAACATTTTTCCTGCTGAATTCTGCATCACGCTTTCTGATGTAGCCTGAATTGCCCAGCGTTGCTCCAATAAAATGCTGTAAGTTTCCACAAATATGAAGACAAAGATTTCCTGCTGAGTTTTTTACATTCACCAGAAATCCCCCACATTTTCTTTTCATCTTTGTAGGAAGTTATTTCTGTTCTCAGTTTTTCGAGATCGCGAAGAAATAGTTTTGTTAATGTTTCAATCATTATTTCCTCTTCTAATAAATTACAAAATAAATTTAAGCCAATATTATATACAAGAAATTTTATAATTGATCAAAGAGAAAATGTTAATCACAATATTGTTGAAATAAAAAAGACGGGTCAGTGACCCGTCTTAATAGAAATTAGATTCCTGCATTCGCAGGAATGACAACAGTATTATACTTTTAACCTCACAGGCCCTGCTTTTTTTACTTCTTCTGCAGTGCCATCTGCAAAAAGTTTAAAGTTTTCTACAAACCTTGCAGCAAGTGCATCGTATTTTTTCCAGTACTCATCTTTATTTCCCCAACTGTTGGATGGTTCAAGCACATCTTCAGGAACTTCAGGGCAGGAGAGAGGTACTTCAAATCCGAACAACTTATCTTTTCTGTATTTCACTTTATCTAACTTTCCATCAAGAGCAGCATTTAATAGATTTCTTGTATGACGAATACTTATTCGTTTTCCAACTCCGAATCTTCCGCCAACCCAGCCAGTGTTTACCAGCCAGACGTTTGCTTTATGCTTTAACATTCTTTCTTTCAGCATCTGCGAATATTCATAAGGATGTCGAACCATAAACGGTGCACCAAAACAAGCAGAGAAAGTTATCTGTGGTTCAATTCCCAAACCGATTTCTGTTCCTGCAATCTTCGAAGTGTATCCACTTATGAAATGATATTGTGCCTGTTCAGGATTAAGTTTTGCAATTGGTGGCATAACTCCGGAAGCATCGCAAGTAAGAAAAATAATATTTTTCGGATGTTTATGAACATATCCTTCAGGAACTATATTCGGAATAAAATCAATAGGGTAAGAACAACGTGAGTTCTCTGTTATCATATCATCGTCAAGATCAATATGCCGGCTAACAGGATCGAATACAACATTTTCAAGTATAGTCCCAAACCTTCTGGTTGTAGCAAAGATTTCAGGTTCGGCTTCTGCGGAAAGCCGGATAACTTTTGCATAACATCCTCCTTCAAAATTGAAAACACCATTAGAACTCCATCCGTGCTCGTCATCTCCGATGAGAAGACGATTCGGATCAGCAGATAAAGTAGTTTTACCTGTTCCGCTTAATCCAAAGAAGAGCGCAGCATCGCCTTTTTTTCCCACGTTTGCTGAGCAGTGCATCGGAAGCACATCTTCAAAAGTTAAAAGAAAGTTTAGCACGGTGAATACAGATTTTTTAATTTCACCACCGTAAAGTGAGTTTGCTATTATTGCTGTTCTTTCAGCAAAGTTTAACAGTATACCGGTTTGAGATCTTGTGCCGTCAATTGATGGATCAAGTTTAAAGCCATCTAAAGTGATTACTGTAAAATCCGGAATAAAGTTTTTAAGTTCATCACGGTTATCAATTGTCAGGAACATATTTCTTGCGAAGAGACTGTGCCATGCTTTTTCTGTAATCACTCTTACCTTAAGCCTGTAATCAGGATCAGCACCTGCATAAACATCCTGAACAAATAACTCTTCACCCTGGCAATATGCTTTTGCTCTTGCCATAACTGCAGAGAATTTTTCCTGGCTGAACGGACGATTATAAACTCCCCACCATATTTTATCTTTCGTGCTTTCTTCCTCAACTACAAATTTATCTGAAGCAGCACGTGCAGTATGTGGTTTTGTATTTACGAGTAAAGGTCCTGACTTTGTTATCTTTCCTTCATTTCTAAAAACTGCTTCTTCATACAATGCTTCATCGGGCAGATTCCAGAACACTCTATCTAAATCTGTGAAGCCCTGGTTTTTCAATCTGAAATCAGAAGCAAGTTCCATTGCCTGTTTTGTTGCAGGAGTATCGAATTCTAAATATTTCATGACCAATCCCTCACTAATTTTCTGTCGCCAATGTAAAGTTCGTTAGGTGAATTAGGATCAAGTGCCCATTTCATTCTTTCAATTCCATCCTGGATGTCTTTGATAGTTCCGCAATAGCTTAATCTTAAATAGCCCTCCATACCGAACTCGGCTCCTGGTACAGTTAAAACTTGAACTTTATCGATTAAGAATGCTGAAAGTTGATTTGAATTTTTGTTATAAACGCTGAAGTCAGCAAAGCAGTAAAACGTTCCATCTGGTTTGGTTACTTTAACTCCTTCAAATGATTTTAGAAGATCAACCATTACGTTTCTGTTGTTTTCAAGTGTAACCCTTAATGATTCAACACTCGATTGAATTCCATTAAGTGCTCCAACAGCAGCTTTTTGTAAAAGAACTGAAGGACCCGAAGTCTGATGTCCCTGGATATTGCTCATTGCTTCAATCACTTTTTTATTTCCAACTGCCCAGCCAATTCGGAAGCCAGTCATTGCATACTGTTTTGAAACTCCATTAATAATAATCAGCTTTGAATTTTCATCCTGCTTCTTTGCATACTTAAATGGATTTATAAGTTTCTTTCCATCAAAAATTAATCGATGATAAATATCATCCATAATAAGCCAGATATCTTTCTTCTCACAGAACTGAACCACATCTGAAATAAATTCTTCAGAGTACATTGCACCGGAAGGATTATTAGGACTGTTAATTATGACTGCTTTTGTGTAAGAACCAACTCTGTCTTCAATATCTTTAAGTCTTGGGTAGAAAGTTCCATCCTCAGGTAATGCAGGAACTGGAATGGCACCAATCAATCTTGCCATATCGGGATAGCTTACCCAGTATGGTGCTGGAAAAATTACTTCTTCCTGCGGATTAAGTATTGCCATCAGTGCAACCATCAATGCCTGCTTTGCACCACCTGATGCAATGATGTGCTGAGGTGTAACTTTCCTGTTGTAGAATTCTTCTGTGTATCTGATGATCGCTTGTTTTAATGCAGGTATTCCATCAGCAGGTGCATACCTGACTTCTCCAGTATTCACGTGTGAAACGGTTGCCATAATGGCTTCCATCGGAACTCTTGTTTTTGGCTCTCCTCCACCCAGATGAATAACCGGGTCACCTTTCTCTTTTAAGATTGCAAACTTTTCATTGAGTGCAAGGGTTGGAGAGGCTTTTATTGATTTGGCTATAAGACTTAGACTCATTTTTCAGCCCCTAATATTGATGAATAGAATAATCATTAAAATTTACCATTGAAAATTATTTGTACTGAGAAAGATAAACAAGTTAAATCGATGAATTCTTGAGCTTATAAATCAATTAAGTGAATCATTTTCTTTCTTTATACATAGAATCAAGTTTTAAATTGTTGACATGATTAGGGATAAGACCAGTGTGAAATTTGGACTAGAACCAGAATTTTAGGTTGTTAGTTTTATAATGATTAATGTTCGCTTAAATGTAATTCTGATAATAAATTCAAAAGAATTTTGTGGAATGACATTTTTGACATAGACACTTCTTACTACTCAATTTACTTGCTTTTAAGCCACCAATATTACTTTTAAAGTTAGTAGAATTTACCTCATTTCCTTCGATTCCTGAAAGAAACTGGACATAACCAGCAATACTTTGCGGTATAATAGTTGAAAAAAATTAAGCATTTAATAACAAAATTTTGGTTGAATATTATGCGTAATGATACAATTAGTGATACCCTTGTAAGAATTGTAACAAGTGTTATTTTTAGCGCACTTTTCCTACTTGTGACTATTGTTTTTCTAAGCTGATTTTTAATCTCCTCTATTAGTAAAAAAAGGTGTCTGATGACACCTTTTTTTGTTTGATAAATTTCTTCTTCATCAAGGATTTGCAAACTTCTTCTTTAATGCTTCTGCAACGATCGGAGGTACAAAATCACTCACATCACTTTTTAAGCTTGCAAGGTTTCTGATTATTGTTGAATTAAGATATGTAAACTTCTCGTGAGGCATTAGAAAAACTGTAGCAATATTATTTGCCAGCTTTCTGTTCATCAATGCCATCTGGAATTCGAACTCAAAATCACTCACTGCACGAAGACCTCTCAGAATTCCAGTTGCGCCAACAATTTTTGCGTGATCAACAACCAGCCCGTCAAAGGAATCAACTGAAACATTTTGAAATTCCTTCAAGCTTTCCTTCAGCATAGTTACTCTTTCTTCAGTAGTAAATAATGGTGCTTTGCCGGGATTGATTGCTACTGTTACAACCACAGCATCGAACAATTCTATTGCCCGTTTGACGAGATCAATATGTCCATAAGTTACCGGATCGAAGGTGCCCGGGTAAATAACTTTGCGCATTTTTGGTATACTCAATAATTCTGTAAAAAACTATTTGAATATTAATCATTAGAAGAGAATTAACAAAAAACAGTTTTGCTTTTGGTTATATTGATAAGATATTTGCATATAGAATTGGCAAACAATTACTGGCCAAAAACTTCTATGCATTATTATTCTTGAAAGGAAATTCAAATGCGCTGGAAAGACAGAAGACAAAGTACAAATGTTGAAGACCGCCGTGGTCGAACTAAGAAAGGTATGGTTGGAGGTGGAATCGGTAGTATTATTATCATACTGGCAATATACTTTCTCGGTGGTGACCCAACACAGTTAATAAACACTACACAGTTGGATAATTCCGGAGTGACATCAAATTATGAAGGAACCGCGGAGGAAAATGAGCTTGCTCAATTTGTATCTGTTGTGCTTGCTGAGACAGAAGATGTTTGGACTGAGTTATTCCGGCAGGAAGACCTAAACTATAAATATCCTAAACTTGTTCTTTATTCTGGCAGTGTGCAATCAGCTTGCGGTTTTTCCAGTGCAGCAACAGGTCCATTTTATTGTCCCGGCGATTATAAATTGTACATTGATTTGAGTTTTTACGATGAGCTTCGAAGTAAATTTAAAGCACCGGGAGATTTTGCAATGGCTTATGTTGTTGCACACGAAGTCGGTCATCACGTTCAAACACTTCTTGGAATTAATGAAAAAGTGATGTCTCTACGTTCAAGACTAAGTGAAAAAGATTTTAACAAATATCTGGTTCGATTAGAATTACAGGCTGATTATTTAGCTGGAGTCTGGGCTCATTATGCTGAAAGGATAGATCTTCTCGAAGAGGGAGATCTGGAAGAGGCATTAAACGCTGCGAGTGCTGTTGGCGATGATCGCATACAAAAAAGTATGCAAGGTTATGTTGTTCCGGAAAGTTTTACGCATGGCACATCAGAACAAAGAAAGAAATGGTTTTATAAAGGATATAATTCAGGAAATTTAAGTGGTGGAGATACTTTTAGTGCAGAGAATCTTTAACAAAAGAAAAAAAGCCCGTCAAAAGATGGGCTTTTTTATATTATTTAATTTACCTTTTCTACAACCAATCCCGAACCAAATTGTTCTATTTCAATTAGTTTAACTACTTCATCAGTCTGGGTATCTATTATTCCAATTGTTCCCGGAGGACCTTCATCTTCAACATCGAAATATGGTTCAAACATACCATCAGTATTCCTACTGGAAACATAAACGTATTTGTCATCCGAAGTTATATCGCAACCATGAATCATTCTGAATCCGGGATGTGAAATTTGTTTTACACGAGTCCAGGTATTGCCAGTTTTTTCAATTACATTTACTGTACTCATCATCATTGATCCAACATAAATTTTATTTCCATCACTTGTTATCGCAATCTGCATCGGCATCGCATCTACTGATACTTCCGTTATCAGCGTATCTGTATTTGTGTCAAAAACCATTAGTTTTGATGTACCCCTTGTGGAAACGTATAGATAATTTCCATCAGAGGATACCATGGTTTGCATTGGCTCTGTTCCTGGCCCAAGAATAATTTCATCCTCGTACTCATTATTTATTGCATCAACAATTCCAATAGTACCCAAAGTAAGATTTGCCACATACAATTTTGAACCATCAGGAGTTAAAGCCATTCCGTGTGGAACACCTGATAGGGGAAAATTTATCTCAGTAATAATTGACATATTTGTAATGTCTATTGCATAGACCGACTGAAAAATTGGATCAGATGTTGAAGAACGGGAGACAAATGCTTTGGTTCCATTCGGATGAAGCATAATCATTCCAGCTTTTGTAATTCCAGTAACCTCACCCGCGAGTTCATAATCACTTGTATTTATCTTAACGAACTTTGCTGCACCAATTAATGAAGCGTATAAAAATCCATCTTTTACTTTTACCATATGAGGATGAGCAGGCAACAAGTTTGGTTGACTCACATCAATTAAAGCTGAAACAACTTTTGAGTCTCCATCAATCACAGAAATTTTGTCACTATTCTGATCACAAACGTAAACTCTGTAGCCAGGATTTCTGAATGGCAAATTGTTGTTGTAATCTCGTGCGCCGTTTTCAATCCACTCTTTTATAGTGTTAATTTGATCTTGAGTTAAAGATAGTCCATCATGTGGCGCTTCAGGTGTAACTTTTTTTATGAGCATCTGATACAATAAACTTTCCTCAAGCCTTGAAGGAATAACTACATCACCACCATAATTTGGTATTGTCCCACCGGATCTGTCTGAACTTCCTTTTAATAAATCGGAATAATTATCAATTGACAATCCGCTCGATGGATTATTCCCTGAATGACAACCCGATGTAGCACAGTTACTTGCAAATATCTCTGCAACTTCTTTAGATTGAAATCCATTGTTAGTATCATCAATTCCTCCTGTGATCGGAACAGTCGTTTCATCGTTACATGAGTACACGAAAAGAAGTGAAAATCCTAGTACAACATAAAGCAAATAAACTGAGCGCATAAATTTTATCCTTATTTAAGTAATGTCATTTTAATAGTCTGCCTATAACTTTCTGATGAAAGTTTTGCAATGTAAATTCCTGAGGGAAGGTTAGCTCCATCAAACCTTAAATTATATTCGCCTTCAGGTAGCACTTCATTAACCAGTTCACTAACCTTTTCTCCAACCATATTGTAAACGGATAGATTGGTATAACCGGAAATTGGCAAACTAAATTTAATATTAGTTGAAGGGTTAAATGGATTTGGATAATTTTGATTAAGAACGAATTCGGACGGATTGCTTACTTCTACAATTATTTCTTCAGAGAATGAAGAAGTTCCATCAAAATCAAATTGCTTCAGTCTATATACATATACACCGTTCTCTAAATTTTTATCTTTGTATGAATAATTTCTGGGTTCAGTTGTTGTTCCCGATCCGGTTACAAAACCGATTGTGTAGAATTCATTGCCTGATTTTTTTTGAATTTCAAAACCCTGATTGTTGGTTTCAGTTGCAGTAGTCCAATCCAGAGTAACAGAATTACCGGATGCACTGGCAGTGAATGATGATAATTCTACAGGTACTCCGCCTTCAAATTGGAATACCCATAAACCATTATCTATGTCTGAACAAATAGTTATTCCAGATGGAAGATAAGGATAACATCCCCACATATCCGGGGTATCATACTGCCCGGCTAATGTTGGATTTAATGGATCGGAAATATCGAGGACTACATATCCATCACTGTAGTAGGAAACATGAGCATAATTACCTTTGATAAATAAATTATGCACAGTAGAATTTGAAGACATTTCCCAACTAGGAACAACAAGATTCCAGCTTGTTCTGTCAACTAAATCCCATACAGTAATATCAACCTGGTTGAATTCCTCTGTGCCGAAAAAGTATCTTTTATCCTCGGTCATCCAACCGGCTATGTGCATAAATTCCAGGTAAAGCTATACTGCTGGAAATTAATTGTGCGTTGCTTTTATTTGTGACATCAACAAGGTCGTAAACATCTTCAGCACAAGCTACAACGGTATCATTCCATACATAAACATCGTGAATGTATCCACTACCTGTATAATAAGAGGTTCTGGTTGGATTAACCGGGTTACTTAAATCCAAAATATGCATTCCGCCTCCGCTTTCGGTTCCTATTACGTAGGCAAAACCATCATCAATAAAAATATTATGAGCTCGTGAAAACCAGGTATCTATAGTGTTTACTAAAGTAGCTGTAGTCGGGAGCTGAGAAAGATCAATTATCTGAAGCCCCTGTCCTGAACCCGTTTGTTCTGTAACAACATACGCGTAAGTGTTATGCACCTTTATATCCCGCCAGATTGACTGTGGACCAGGAATAAATGCAACTTCAACAGGGTTCTGCGGATTTGCAAGATTTACAATTGAAGTACCAGTGCGAACACCTAATAGAGCGTATTCATTACCTGTTCCATCAACATAACCCCAGATATCATTGTATCCTGCAGAAGGATATTGGTTGATATGACTTAATAAGGTTACATTGTTCTGTCCAAAAATCTGAACTGAAAACATGATTAGAAAAAACAGAATGACTTTTTTCATGATTGTCCCTTTACTTTATTTAGTTAAACTCATTTTAATTGATTTTGATAAACTACCGGAGTTCAATTTTGCAATGTAAATTCCTGAGGGTAGATGACTTGCATCGAAATTATTTTGATATTCACCAGCTGAAAGTACTTCGTTTACGAGTTCAGCTACTTTTTCGCCAAGGAGATTGTAGACCGAGAGATTTACAAATCCAGCTTTTGGAACCGAATATTTAATTTGTGTTGAGGGATTAAAAGGATTGGGATAGTTTTGTTCCAGAGTAAAATCAGTCGGTGAGTTTGTTTCTTTATCAATGTATGTAACAGGAATATCAAATTTGCAGATATACAAACCCGTCGACATATCAGAAACAATTGTATTACCAGAAGGAAGATAAGGATAAACACCCCAGGCGCCATTGTATGTTCCTCCACCCGAACCAGTGTATGTATCGTATTGTCCTGCAAGTTGTGGATTTGTTGGATCAGAAATATCAAGAACTACGTAACCATCCTTGTAATAAGAAATATGTGCATAATCACCAAGAACAAAAACATTGTGGATAGGTGAAGTTCCTGGCATTTGCCATGATGGAACAACCAGGTTCCACGAACTTCTATCTTGTAAATCCCAAACAGTGATATCTCTAACATTAAATTCCTCACAAGCAACAAAATATCTTTTATCTTCTGTCAGCCAGCCGCTGTGAGCATAAATTCCAGGTAAAGCTGCGCTTGCACTAACCAATTGCGGACTAAACTTGTTGGAAACATCCACTAGATCATAAGAATTTTCAGAAGAGACATATGCAGTATCATTCCAAACGTAAACATCGTGAATGTAACCACTAGTTGAATAATAAGCGGTTTGAACTGGTAAAATGGGATTTGATAAATCAAGGATATGCATTCCGCCTGAACTTGTTCCAACTACATAAGCATACCCATCTGAAATAAATATATCGTGTGCTGATGTAAATGTTGAGTTATACGTGTATACTAAAGACGCACTATCTGGTAAGTATGATAGATCAACAACTTGCATACCCGATCCCAACCCAGAACCTTCATTGACTATATAAGCATAGTGCGAATGTGTTTTAATATCCCTCCACTGGTATGGAGATGCTAATGGACCAGGAATAACATCGACTTCTAATGGATTGTTTGGGTCAGTTACATCAATTATTGATGTCCCGCCGGTAATTCCCATCAATGCGTATTCATGACTATTGTCCACATATCCCCAAATATCTGAATAAGCTTGACCTGGTTGAGGATCAAGCGATCCAAGAAGTTGTACATTTTGACCGAAACAAAATGTTACGGAAGAGAATACAGTAAAAACTGTAAATAAAAAGATTTTCATATTACTTATTTCGAATTTATTTAAGAAAAGCTACTTTAATTACTTTTTGAACTTCTTTTGAAGATACAAGTATGAAATAGATTCCTGCGGGGAGAGTTAAACCCGAATTGTTTGTTGCGTCCCAACTAAAAGTGCGCGTACCTGAATTAATGTATCCGTTGAATATTGTTTTTACTTTTTCGCCCAATAAATTATAAACGTCTATCTTAAGATCTTGTCCAATTAATATTTCTAATCTTAACTTAGTTTCTGGATTGAATGGATTTGGATAAGCTGCGATTTCAAAATTATTAACCGGAGTTATTTCACCTTCATCTAAGCCTGTTATTTCATCATTAATGTAAAGATATATTCCTCCTTTAACATTTCCAAGGAATAAATCAAAGTCAGTGTCGTTATCAATATCTATAAAGTAAGGGAATGTGTTTCCACCAAAGTTGTCTGGAATGAAATTATTTGTTAATTCTGTCCAGATTGGGATTAAATTGCTACCGTCATTTCTGAAATAGAAAAATTCACCTTTTCTGCTGCCTGAAAATAAATCGAGAGTTCCATTTTTATCATAATCGAAAAGAAATGGTGTGCTGTTATCACCGATGTCTAAATTATCAAAGTAAAGACTATTGGCTGTAAACTCATATATTGACGGACTTCCTGTATTTTCATAATAATTAAATTTACCATTGAATCCCCCAACAATCAGATCTAAATCATTATCATTGTCAACATCATTAAGAAATGGAACTGCAGTTGAACCGACATCTATTGAATCTCCATTATTAATTCGAAGGATCGTACCGCCAGTAAACAGTGGAGTTGATGGTGTACCTGAATTTATAAAGAGTGATAACGTACCATTAAATCTTCCTATAAAAAGATCGTAGTCGCCATCATTATCAATATCACCAAATGCTGGTGATACACTGAGATCACTAGTTATATTAAAGAATGTTGAATCTGAAAAATAGAATGATGGATTAGATATTGATCCTGTGTTTTCCAGGTAATTAATCGAACCTAACGGGTTTTTAAATGAACCAATAAACATATCAAGATCATTGTCATTATCGATGTCAACAAATACAGGGGCACTGTTATTTCCAACATCCAGTGTTTTTAGATAATCATCGGTTATTAATTGATGGTTAGCTGTTTGCGGAGTTCCATTGTTTTGTAAAAACATTAATGATTGAGGAACAGTAGGATCGTATAATACTGAAACAAATAAATCTAGATCACCATCCGCATCAATATCAGCAAATCGTGGCATGTTGAACCCGCTTGTATAAACGCTATCTGCATTTACAGGATAGATATTCGAAACTCTTTGCATATGAGGAACGGATGGCGAACCGAAATTTTCAATGACATATATACTTTTACTAAAAAAATCTCCCCAGAAAAGGTCAAGATCAGAATCATCATCTATATCTGCAAACTCTATTGAACTTGCACCGTGTAATGGATCATCACCTCCACCAATGATAATAATATCCTGCCATTCATCCGTTATAAATTCGAAAGAATAATTCTCTGGTGTGCCGATATTTCTATAATATTTAAGGGTTCCTGCAGAATTACCAGAGATAAAATCATAATCCCCATCTGCATCTTCAATATCAACAAAGATTGGGTTGCTTCCATATTCACTATTCATTGTAGAACCCAGGTAGTCTTTTACTGTGTCTTTAGCAAGGGTGAAAATTGGTGAATTAGGGGAACCTTCATTTTTGTAAAAGGAAAATACATCACCATTTCCTGTAAAATAATCGAGATCAGAATCAGCATCTATATCGACAAAATAAAACCAGTCAGAGAAAAACAGACCGTTTGGATTTGTTAATGAATACTTGAAATCTGCATTAAATTTATCTGCCGGTATTTTCAAACCAGCCAAATGTCTGATCACTATCGAGATAAAAAATGTCAAGATCACCATCATCGTCAATATCCAAAAACTGATGCTCAAGGTTGTTATGACCTCCACTGAAAGTGTTATTCAACAATCCTTCAACATCACTCACCGGAATTGTATTTAATTCACGCTGATAAGGCTGAGGAAAAGTGAGGATGGTTGAAAGTAAAACCAGGGCGGGTGAAGCTAATTTGAATATGTTATTTCGTAAAGACAAGCATCTCCAATTATTTTGAATGGTTCAATTTTAAAATTATCCATATCTTTTTGTTTGGTCTGAATCGATCGTTCAATTATCATCAAACAACTGCTGCGAAGGTATTTATTGTTCAATAGATTTACAACAACATTATAAATATCATTTTTGAAAAAAGGAGGATCAGCAAGGATTAAATCGTATCCCTTGTCAATTATTAACGAGGAGATATTTTATTGCAGGCATTTTGAAAATTTTGCATTGGTCTTCGACTTTTAGCAGTATTATATTTTCTTCAAGTGTTCTATAAATCGTGGAATTTTGTTCGACGAAATGAATTTCTCCGGCACCTCTGCTTAAGCATTCAAACCCGAGTGCACCTGAGCCAGAATAAATATCCAGTACTTTAATTCCATCAAATGAGATTTTATTATTTAAAACATTGAATAATGTTTCGCGCACTCTTTCAGTTGTTGGTCTGACAAGTTCAGATTTAGGAACATTAATGTATCTGCCTTTCAAATAGCCTGAGGTTATTCTTAGTCGCATAATATTTTACTCAGCTGAAACGTGATGCAATACCTGTTGCGGAAATGAATGAACTAAACTGATCTGATGTAATTTCATCCTTCCGTAATTCAGGTTTAAATTTTATTACCTCAAATGGATTAAATTTTTCAAAGACTAATTCTGTCCCTCTTCCTATTTCAGCAAGTAACTCTCCGTCTAACTCTTCGCCTGATAGTATTGCACTTTTGAAAGTATTATTAACAACTTCTCTAAAATTATCCCGGGAAATTTCTCCAATTAATTTATTTATATAATCATCTTGCTTTGGAAAAACTTTTACATAAGCAGGTTTTGATGAAATGTTAATAAATAAAGTAATTGAATTATTTGAATTGAAGATATTAATCGTTAATGACTTTTTATCGCTCTCGAGATAATTATTTATAAAACTATTAGCTGTAATCGAGGCATTATCAACAAGTTTCGGTGTCAGGTTGTTTTTCAAACAGAAATTTTTTATCAGCACTAAGAAACTTTTATTTAATGCAACAACAAGTGCATTATTTTTGCCAGGTAAAAAACTGCCATCGAGCTCATAAAATTTAATAGCTAATTCTTCAACCGAAATAAATGGAAAGAGTTGAGAGATTTCCCAATTAAATTCTTCTCTTATTTCTTTTTGATTGAGATTTACTTCGTAAGGAAGTTGTATCGTGATAAAAAGTTCTGGAGGAAGTGTAAATGAAGCAATATTACTTGAGATTGGATTTCTTATTTTTAATTCGTCAAATGAGGTCTGAAGTTGTTGTTGAATATGAGTTTCATCCTGCACATTGTAAACAATTGGTGGGCTAATAAAAGTTTGTCCTAAATTAACAACCTGAAATTTGTTTGACTCTTTTTCTATTTCAACAAATTGCAGCTTTGAGGCTGTGAGGTTTATGCCAACACATCTCTGAAAATCATTCATTTATCCAGAATTACTCCCAGGAGGAAGTATTTTTCAGAGCATCATTGTAAAGGTCACCAACAGTTCCGTAACCATCTGGATCTTCAATAAAATATTTTGTCCCGACAACCACTGTCGTATCAATATTTATTACAACACCACGCCGGTTGATTGTTGTATCAATGCTAACTGAAGTATCAATTTGAAGAACATAATCCTGGAATGATTTGGGAGAATTCATTAGACTATCCGGATAAAATTCGCCATTCGATAAAGGTCTAAATGGATTGGCAGGCTTCATTGTTAGTGAGTCAAAAGCATTCATTACGCTATCTACGTAACTATCTGATTTGATAAAAGTAAGGAGTTTATCCAGATTGTCAGTGTAATTCCCGAATTTCTTTTGATATAAAATTTCAGCAGCTTTAATATTATTCATTCTAAGTCTGGATTCAGTTTTCCAAAATTTATCCTGCTCAACCGCGTCTTTAGGATCAATGATCGCTATTTTTATTAGTACTACAGAAAGAATTGCAATTACAAGATAAAGAGCAGCGTGAACATACCAGGAATCGCCTGCTTGGGATTTCATCATTCCTCCGGGAAAATTTTTTTTGTTTGGTTATTTAATATATAAAAACTTTTTAATTTTGTTAAACTTAACTTCTCCAATACCTTTAACATCCATTAACTCTGCTAATCCTTTAAATTTACCTCTTTCTGTCCGAAGCTTTATGATTTTGTCCGCTGTTTTTTCACCAATTCCTGGGAGCCTGACCAACTCATCAATCCCTGCAGTATTAATATTTATACTTTTTTCAGTTAAGGAAGAGTAATCTTTTTTCACATAAGCTATTGTATCAGATAACTCTAAAACACTTTTTTTAATATCCAGATCACTGATTAGTGAAGAATCTTCAGAATCGATACTTGAATAAAGTGCGAAAAGGCTGTCTTCTTTAGAATAATCGATGTATTTTTTCTCTACACCGTTATCATTTTTTATAAACTCCACATAAATATATCCAAGGATAAATAGTCCGGCAAGGAGGAGAATTACAATGATTTCGGTTTGAGTAAAACCAATTTTTTTAGAAAATTTTTCAAACATCAATCAAAAAGAAGGGATATTGTGTGTTAAATCCAACCGCTAAATTATTTCTGCTCTTACTTCCTGAAGATAATTATAGGATAACTATAAGCCGAATTTGCTGAAAAAATCTTTTTTCTCACTTTCTGATGAAGATTTAACATTAGGCATTTCAGAAAGCTGTTTGATTAAATCTTTTTCTTTAGAGTTTAATTTTTGAGGAATGGCAACATTTACCTGTACAATCTGATCTCCACTTCCTGAATAATTCAAATGCCTGATTCCTTTGCCCTTCATCTTAAGCATTTTTCCAGGTTGAGTTCCCACGTCAATCTTTAACATTGCTTTGCCCGCAAGTGTAGGCACTTCAACTTCGGCACCGAGAGCGGCTTGCGGAAAAGTAATAAAAAGATTATAAATAATATTGTCATTATCCCTGATGAAATGTTCATGATGTAATTCCTGAAATACAACTAAAACATCTCCCGGCTGACCTCCGCGTTTTCCGGAATTACCTTCACCTCTAATAGTCATATAATTTCCATCTTCCACGCCGGCTGGAACATCAATTTTAATTGTTGCTTCATTATCAATTCTGCCATCACCCGCACAAGTTTTACAGGGAGAACCGACTACCTGACCCTCGCCTTGACAATTATTGCAAGCCTGAATGTTTACAAATTGTCCGAACACGGACCTTGAAACAGTTTTCACTTCGCCGGCACCGTTACAAACAGGACAAGTCTTTAATGAAGTACCAGCCTGAGCTCCGGTTCCATTGCAATCGTTGCACTTAACCTGTTTCCTGATTTTTATTTTTTTTGAAATTCCAACGGCTATTTCTTCTAATGTGAGTTTTAAGTTTACTCGTAAATCAGAACCAGGTGTGCCGGGACCACGTCTCCTTGATCTTCCTCTCTGGCTCCCTCCAAAAAATTCATCGAAGATTGATGAGCCTCCGAAGATATCTGAGAAGTGAGAGAATATATCATTTACATTTGAGAAATCCGTCTGTACCAAAACCGCTTCCTCTTACTCCTTCATGACCAAATCGATCATATTTATTTTTTTTATCGTCGTGACTTAATATTTCGTAAGCTTCTGCTGCCTCTTTGAAGCTGTCTTCTGCAGATTTATCGTCCGGATTTCTGTCAGGATGATACTGCATTGCAAGCTTTCGATATGCTTTTTTTATTTCTTCTTTCGTGGCGTTTCTTGTTACACCAAGTACTTCGTAATAATCTCTTTTAGTCATTTATTCTATTTCTCATTTTCTGTAGAAGAATCGGAAGAACCTTCATCTGAAATCTGGTTTTCATCAGAAGATGAATCTTCACTAACAATAACCTTTGCATGCCTAATTACTTTATCACGATACAGGTAACCGGATTCAACCTCTTCCAGCACAGTGTGAGGCGGAACTGAACTGTCTTTTCTTTGCATCAAAGCATCATGATAATCAACATTGAAAGGTTCTCCTTTGGTTTGCATTTTCTTTACGTCCTGTTCATTCAATAACTTCTGAAGCTTTTCATACACTAACTTAATTCCATCTTTAACAGATTTATTATTTTCTATGTCATCGATGTGATCCATTGATCTTTCGAAATCATCGACAATAGGGAGGAGCTTAATAATAAATGATTCAGCAGCATAGTTAATTAAACTGAACTGGTCGTTTTCAGTTCTTCTTTTGTAGTTCTCGAATTCCGCTGCTTTTCTTAAAAGTTTTTCTTGCCAATCTTTTACCTGATTTTCAAGTTCTACTATTTTCGCATCATCTTGTTCAAGGTTGTTCTCTTCGGCCTTCTCTTCATTTTCTGATACTTCTGAATTATTTTCTTCAGGCTCTGTTAAATTATTTTGTTCATCCAGAGGTTTATCCTTTTTATGTTTAGACATATTTCATCAATTCCTGTTTTTTGTTAACGTGATTTTATTTGTTCTGATAATACTCTTGCCAGGTAATCAACAATTGCAATAATCCTGGAGTATTCCATTCTCTTAGGTCCGATGATCCCAAGAGTTCCGCTTGTTTCACCAAACTTGTATTCCTTACTTACAAAGCTGTATTCTTTAAGCTTTTTTTCGATGTTTTCACTTCCAATTGAGATATAGACTTCTTCTTTTTTTAATTCGGAAGATTTTTCCATAATGTGAATGATTACATCTTTATCTTCAATCAGTTCGATTATGCTTTGAAAATTTTCCGGATTTTCAAATTCTGGCTGCTGAATAATATTTTTTGCACCGGTTACAATCATCCGTTCTGATTTGAAATCATCTTTGAATAGTTTGTCAATTGAATCAACAAATAATCTGATTATCGGTTTTTGATCTTCGTTAGCATCGCTAAACCTTTCCTTGAAAGTATTTCGTATCTCTTCAAGACTTAAACCAGATAACTTTTCGTTTAAAAGTGACTGCACAGACTCTAACTGAGATTCTTTCAACTCAGTTTCCAGTTCCAGTGTAATGGTTTTAACCAGACCGGACTTTATACTAATCACTGCCAGAATTCTTGTTGAAGTTAGGCTAATAATCTGAATTTTTTCTAGTATTCCCGATTCAAGATTTGGATAAGTTACGCAAGCTATCTGTCTTGTTATTGAGCTGAGAAGTCTAGATGTTACTTTAACAAGCTCATCCGCTTCATCAATGATTGACCTGAGGCCATTCTCAATTAATCCCTTTTCTTTTGTGTTTAACTTATCAATGTCCATCAAAGAATCAACATAATATCGGTAACCTTTATCTGTCGGAACTCTTCCAGCAGAAGTATGTGGATGGTTGATAAACCCTGAGTCCTCAAGATCAGACATTACGTTTCGAACAGTAGCAGGGGAAAAACCGATATCATATTTTTTGGTAATATTCCTGGATCCAACCGGTGTGGCAGTTAAAATAAACTGCTGAACGATCGACCTGAGTATCGCTTTTTCTCTCTGATTTAATTCTTCTGGTTCCATTTTCTTATTCTGTACGTCATAAAATCAAGGCGCAAATATATCAAAATTAACCTAATTTTGGCACCCATTAGATGATGAAAGACACACTTTGTCTCCAATATATATCACAAATTATTAGCTAATTGAAACAGCCATTCAGGACTGAATATTTTGAATAAGGAAGGTTAAGTGCTAAATTTTCAAGAGGGAATTTTTTACTTCGTTAATTTTAATTAAAGGGAATTGATTTTGGCCAAAAAGTACGAAGATGCCGGTGTGAGCATAAAAGCTGGGGATGAAACTGTCGATAAAATAAAGAATTATGCAAAATCGACTTTTAATAAATCGGTACTAACAGACATTGGACTTTTTGGTGCATTCTTTCAGCCAGATTTATCCGGATTTAAAGAACCAGTCTTTGTTTCGAGCGTTGATGGTGTTGGAACAAAACTTAAGATTGCTATTGAGCTTAATAAACATGATACAATTGGTCAGGATTTAGTTAACCATTGTGTAAATGATATAGCTGTGTGTGGAGCTGAACCTCTTTTCTTTTTGGATTATATGGCTTTCGGAAAGCTTGATCCTGCAACAGCTGCTGAAATTGTAAAAGGTTTTTCAATTGCTTGTAAAGAAAACGGTTGTGCGTTGATTGGAGGAGAAACTGCTGAGATGCCTGGTATTTATCAAATTGGAGATTATGATCTTTCAGGTACTATTGTAGGCATTGTTGAAAAATCAAAAATCATCAGCGGAGAAAATATAACTTCAGGCGATGTATTAATCGGAATTCCTTCATCAGGACTTCATACAAACGGTTACTCACTTGCCAGAAAAGTTCTTCAGGAAAAATATAAACTGACTGATAGAGTTTCTTCACTTAAAAATACAATTGGTGATGAATTACTTTCAGTCCATCGATCATATCTTAATTTAATTAAAGCAATTAAGAACAAGATTGAATGTCAAAGGAATATCTCACATAACCGGTGGTGGTATCGTAGGTAACACAAAGAGAATTTTACCGAAAGATTTGAAGCTTAAAATTGATTGGAATAATTGGGAAGTCCCGGCTATCTTTAAACTCATTCAGGAAACTGGTGAAATCAGTGATGAAGAAATGCGGGAAGTCTTTAATATGGGAATAGGATTAGTATTTATTGTGGCTAAAGATGATGTTGAAACCACACTAAATTTGGCTAAAGAATTAAATGAGAAAGCGATACTAATTGGAGAAGTTGAGTAAAATTTCTAAAATGATTTTATGTTTATAGATACACACGCACATCTTTTCTATCCCAACTTCGAAGGAGATTTGGATGAAGTAGTAGCCAGAGCCAGGCAGAATGACGTTGATTACATTCTGGTTCCCGCCACCGATATTAAAACTGCAGAACAGGTAATTGATCTTACTGAAAAATATGAAATGGTTTATGGTGCAGTTGGAATTCATCCGCATGATACAAAAGATTGGACTTCTTCTTTAATATCTAAAATTGAAAAGCTGGCGAAGAATAAAAAGATTGTTGCTATTGGCGAAATAGGTCTTGACTACTATTATGATTTCTCTCCAAAAGAAAAACAGATTGAAGCATTTAAGGCCCAGATTGAACTTGCTTTGAAATTGAATTTACCTGTGATCATTCACAATCGTGATTCTGATGAAGATGTGATGGAAATAATAAGAAGTTATTGTGGGACTGGATTAAAAGCTCAGTTTCATTGCTTCAATGGATCGATTGAAGATGCGATGGAACTAGTTGGAATGAATTTTATGATTTCCTTTACGGGAAATATCACCTTCAAAAAAGCTGATAATCTCCGTAAAATATTACAGCATATTCCTCCGGAAAATTTACTGCTCGAAACAGATTCACCGTTTATGACCCCTGTTCCTCACAGAGGAAAAAGAAATGAACCATCGTATGTTAAATATGTTGCAGAACAAATCGCCGAACTCCATAAATTACGTCTAATTGATGTAGCAAGAATTACATCGTTCAATGCTTTCAGAACTTTTGGAATTGGAAGCAAAAGTGAATCAGCCTTAACCTATACTCTTGGTAATTCATTATATATAAATGTAACTAACCGTTGTAATGCCCACTGCGTTTTTTGTAAGCGGAAAGAGAATCCAATACTGAGAGGATATAATCTCGGTAATGGAAAGAAGCGAAGAACCTAACGCAGATGTTTATATAAATGAAATAGGTGATCCGAAGAAATATTCAGAGATTGTTTTTTGCGGTTACGGTGAGCCAACAATCCGATGGGATGTTGTTAAAGATATTTCTAAGTACATAAAAGCAAATGGTGGCAAGACTCGTCTTAATACAAATGGCCACGGTAACATCATCAATAAAAAAGATATTACTCCGGAAATGAAAGATTTAATTGATGTTGTTTCAATCAGTCTGAACACATTTGACCCAAAACAATATTCTGAACTTGTTGGATTGGAGACTTCTTATTTTGATGATATGATTGACTTCGCAAAAAAATCAAAACCCTTTGTTGAGAAAGTTGTAATGACGATTGTATCAATTGATGAAGTTGATATTGAGCGTGCCCGTAAAATTACTGAAGAAGAAATCGGAGTTGAGTTCAGAGTCAGAGAATTCTTCTCATCGGAAAATTAATTTGAAATATCACTTCAAAATATTTTCTTATCTCCATTTGTATTCTTGTATTAAGTTTAAATATATTCTCTCAATCAAATAACCAGTATCAAGAATCAAGCATCCGGAACCTGCCTGCCGGTAGGCAAGGCCTTGAATCCAGCATCAAAAAAATAATCAACGATCCTTTCTTCGAATAAAACTACAATTGCAATTGACATTTTTGATTTAACTGACAGTATCTCTTTATTCAGCAATAAATGAAAAGCTGCTGCTTCGTCCTGCTTCAAATATGAAATTGCTAACCTCTGCTGCTGCTTTGATCAATTTAAGTGAAGATTATTATTTCCAAACAGATTTATTTCATACGGGTGTTATTGAAGGAACAACTTTATACGGAGATATTTATGTAGTTGGTGGTTTTGATCCGGATTTCACGGATACAAGATTTAGATTCACTCGGTCAGTGTTGTTAAATCTCTCGGAATAAAAAGTATCACTGGAGGAATTTATGGAGACACATCAAAAAAAGACTCACTGTATTGGGGTAAAGGATGGATGTGGGATGACGATCCCGAACCGAGTGCACCTTATCTTAGCTCACTAAATATTAATGATAATTCAATTGAAGTTTTTGTTGAAGGCAGTAAAATTGATTCACCAGCAGATGTCACGTTAATTCCTAATACAGATTATGTCACCGTTGAAAATAATTCGAAAACAGTAAGTTCAAATACGAGTGAAGATTTTTTGGTTACACGAGATTGGGTTGATAGAAAAAATACTATTTTAGTCGAAGGTACAGTAAGTAAAACTGCAGTACTTGATTCATCAGAGCACATTATCAAAAGTAAATTTACTTTATCCGGAAAAATATTTTCTTACGCTATTCAAGGAAAAACTTGAGCGTGAAAATATTAATATTGAAAAACCGATTGGTATAAAAAACTTACCGGAGAATGCTGTTTACTTAACAAGTATCAATCGTTCAATAGATACTGTCCTTTCAGATTTGAATAAAGAAAGTGACAACCTGAATGCAGAAATGTTTATCTGTGCAATGGCTTATAAAGATTCAGGGGCCCCGGCTAGTGCTGATAACGGACTTGCAGCAGTAAAAAGATTTATAGATTCTCTCGGATTTAATTCTGAAAATTATTCTATTGCAGATGGCTCCGGAGTCTCTCACTACAATCTTGTTTCTGCTGAACTTCTTATTGAATTATTGAAGTATATGTATTATGATCAAAAAGATTTATTTGAACTTTTTTATAACTCATTGGCTGTTGCCGGAGTTGATGGCACTTAAAAAACAGGATGAAAAATACTTCCGCTCAAAATAAAGTTCACGCCAAAACCGGAACCTTAAATGGTGTGAGTAATCTTTCGGGTTATGTAACAGCAAAAAATGGTCACTTACTCGCATTCTCCATTTTGATTCAAAATTTTGTGAATGAATACTCAAAAGCAAGAAACTTCCAGAATAAAATTTGTGAATTGCTTGCTGAGTATGAATAGCAAATGAAAAAATTCTTCGTTTATAAAGTATACACCAAACCATTTGATTCAGAATTACTCTCGGGAATTATTTGGGATTTTGATATAACAGGACTTCTGGAAGATGATGATCATATCTCAGTTTTTACTTCAGGAAATTCAACTGATACTGAAGTAGAATTCAATGTTGCTTTGAATAAATTAAAGAATGATAAGTTGATAGAATCATTCAGAATTGAAAAAGAGATTCTGGAGGACCAGAACTGGAATAAGTTGTGGGAAAAGAGCAGGGAAGTAATCAGAGTTTCTGATAGAATAGTTATAAAACCTACCTTTAAAAATTATTCAGCAAAAGAAAATGAAATAGTCTTAACTATTGATCCAAAGATGTCATTTGGAACTGGAGAGCATCAAACAACTAAATTAATTTTACGATTGCTGGAAAAATATGTGAATACCAGGAATGAAAGTTCTGGATGTTGGTTCAGGAACAGGAATTCTTGCAATTGCTTCTGTTAAACTTGGTGCTGAAAAAGTAGTCGCTGTAGACTTTGACGAAATTTGTCTTGAGAATTGTAAAGAAAATTGTGTTCTGAATAATGTGGAAGATTCAGTTGAAGTAGTAACTGGAGAAATTGATGATGTAAAAGAAAATGATTTTGATTTGATACTTGCTAACATCCAGAAAAATGTTCTCCTGGAAATTGCAGATAAAATCAAATCGAAGCTAAAACAAAATGGAGTTGTGATATTATCCGGTCTTCTTGAATCAGATAAATCTGCAATCGAAGAAAAATATCATTCGCTTGGATTTAAAACTGAACAAGTTGAACAAATGGATGAGTGGATTGCAATTGTTATTAGTTAAGAATCAGAGAATAGAACACGGATCGGACGGATCAGGCTGATTTAAACGGATTTTTTCTTTTTGTCGTTAGTAAAATATTTTCTTTTAAATTTCAGGTTCTTTGCAAAATTTAATAATAAGCCCACTTCTATATCAGTGGCATTTCAAATAATTTAATAATTGTGCTTAATGTTCTTCAGAAATACTTTCAGCAGCTATTTAATTCAACTATTGTTAAATCTATGTCACTGAAATAAATCTGCGAAATTAATCATCCACCGTGAGTACTGTTTCATGAAAACACTTTAATATTTTTCTGTTGTAGAAACATTTAAACCCATTTTTGATAATATCAATGTCTCATTGCATTTTCATAAATCAGCTATTTCTAAAAATCCATAGACTAAGAGTATTATAAACTTTATAGAAAGCTTTCGTCAGTAATTAATTCAGATGAATATCACCGTGAATGAAATAATCCCCTCCTCAAATTGTGGATTGGTGATCTGTTGTGATCCGGTCGCAATCTAGTTTAATCCGTGTTCTATTCTTCGTTCTCATAAACAATCTCCCCATCAAAAACTGTCATATCAACTTTTACATCTTTTATTTTATCCGGATCGATTGTTAATATATCTTCACTCAACACAACAAAATCTGCGAGCTTACCAACTTCGATGCTTCCTTTTATTTTATCATCGTATGATGCATAAGCAGCATTAAGTGTATAACACTTTATTGCTTCTTCAACAGAAATTTTTTCATCAGGAATCCAGCCATTCGGATTTTTCCCATCAACGGTTTGGCGAGTGACTGCAGCATAAATTCCAAACAGCGGATTTAGAGGAGCAACCGGCCAATCAGTACCAAAAGCAACAACAGCACCACTGTTCAAAATGATCTGTAAACGTGAGTAGTTTTTATTCTCTCTGGTCCAATTCTTTTTTCTGCCCAGACACCATCATCAATGCAGTGATACGGCTGCACAGAAGCAATCACTCCGATTTCAGCAAAACGTATTTATATCTTCTTTGCGTAAATGCTGTGCGTGCTCAATTCTGAATCTTCTGTCCCACGGCGAATTTATGGTTTTAATTTTTTCATACATATCAAGAACATAAGCATTTGCTCTGTCACCAATTGCGTGAATGCACAACTGCAATCTGTTCCTGATCAGCATCCATTGCCCATTTTTCAAGACTACCGTTTGTAACTACATCAATTGCTAATCCATAATTTGTTGGATCCTGATAATATGGTTCAAAGAACCAGGCTGTGCTTGCACCGAGTGAACCATCAGCATATCCTTTTAATGCACCGCGATTAATTAATTCATTTACACTTCCAACAGTTATTCCGGCACGAACAATTTCCTCATACCTGTCAATCGGCCAGATTGAATATATCCTGCAGGTTAGTTGTCCGTTTGTCATTATCTGTTTGTAAGCTTCAAGCTCGCCGGGCTGAGTCATATCCTGCACACTTGTTATTCCAAGTTTTCTTGCTTCTTCAAGTGCACGGAGAGTTGATTCAATATTTTCTTCGAGTGAAGGAGGAGGAATTACTTTGAACACCAGATCCATTGCATTGTCTTTTAAAATTCCTGTTGGTTCTCCTGTTTCCGGATCGCGTTCGATTAATCCGCCATCAGGATCGGGAGTGTTTTTAGTTATACCTGCTTGCTCAAGAGCTTTTGAATTTGCAAGTCCGACGTGTCCATCAATCCTGCTAACGAAGACAGGAGTGTTTTCAGAAACTGAATCAATTAATTCTTTTGTGGGAAGAGTTTTATCCAGCCAGAGTTCGTGGTCCCATCTTCCACCTGTAATCCAGGAGGAAACAGGAAGACTTCTATATATAATATACTTCTTCAATTATTTCAACAAACTCTTCTTTTGAAAGAGCAGGACGAAGATTTATTCCCAAGCAAATAACTTCCTCCACTTGTAAAGTGAAGATGACTGTCATTAAACCCGGGCAGCATTAGTTTTCCTTCAAGATCATATACAGTAGTTTGAGCATCAATAATATTCAGCTCCTTGTTTTAACCGACGTAATTTAATTTTATTTCCTTCTACGTCACTACCATTTCTGCATAAGGCTGCTTTTCGTTTACAGTATAAATTTTTCCGTTGATGAATGCTTTTTTCATAGGCTGTGCTTCAATTGAATGATTGCAAAATTGCAAGATTGCAAGATTAAAAAAGAGTATTTGAAAGAGACGTTTTAATATATTTTCCATTGTTTACTTTCGATGTTGTTGCATTGCAAATATAAAAATTAGCTTTGTGATGAACGAATTTAATCAAAAAGACAATTGATTTTATTTTGTTTTTGAACTAAGTTTAAACCAGTTAAAACTTACTTCGGGGAAAAAATGCCTGAGCTGAAGCTGCTGGACAAAGTTCGAACTGAACTGCGTTCAAAACATTACAGCAGTAAAACAGAAATTGCTTACACAAACTGGATAAAACGATTTATCCGATTCCACGATAAGCGACATCCAAATGAAATGGGTGCTGAAGAGATAAAAGCATTCATAAATAATCTTGCCACAAATCACCACGTTTCCAGTGCAACTCAAAACCAGGCTCTTCAGGGCATACTTTATCTTTATAAAAATATTTTGAATAAGGATGTAGGATGGATTGAAGAAATAAAATTTGCACATCGTAAAAAACATTTACCCGTTGTTTTAACAAAGGTAGAGGTAAAAAAGATCTTTGAAAATTTGGATGGGATAGCATTAATGATTTCGAAGCTATTGTATGGTTCAGGTTTGAGATTGGGCGAATGTTTAAGTTTAAGAGTAAAAGATGTTGACGTAGAATTAAGAACAATTTCAGTTTTAGATGGAAAGGGAGAAAAAGACAGAATAACTGTTTTGCCAGAAAAGCTAATAACAGAATTAAAATCTCATATTAATAAGGTTAGAAATCTTTATAAAAAAGACTTTCCAGCAAAGAACATTGAAGCACCACTGCCTTATGCACTTGCAAAAAAATATCCGAACGCAGGCAGGGAACTCGCCTGGCAATATATATTTCCGGCAAAAAATCCTGTTTATAATACTGAATTAAAAAAGTATTTCAGGGTGCATTTACATCCGAGGACATTTCAAAAAGAATTTAAAACCGCAGTTAGAAAGTCAGGTGTTGCAAAGCAAGCCTCACCACATACTTTAAGACACAGCTTTGCCACACACCTATTACAAAACGGATACGATATCAGAACAGTTCAGGAATTATTAGGGCATAACTCCGTTAAAACGACTATGATTTATACTCACGTACTTAATAGAGGCATTGGTGTTAGAAGCCCTTTAGATTAGTGGATGATAGATGAGATTTTTTTTCGGGAATATCATCCAAATAAAAAAAATAAAATAGATTATAAGTAACTGTATAATATGATCTTAGTGTAATTAATGAAAAAATAATGTGGTTGATAGATAAGAAAATAATTCGTGAATATCTGCCGAATTGCAGACCACCGATTCGGTATAAGTAATAGTTAGCAATCTTGCAGATAGGAGGGTTCTATGAAAATATTTTTAAGTTGGTCTGGTAACCAAAGTCACAAAGTTGCAAAAGTCTTTAGAGACTAGTTCCCTTCTGTAATTCAATCAATTGTTCCATATGTTTCTTCTGAGGATATAGACAAAGGTGCAAGATGGAGCACAGATATTGCAAAAGAATTAGAGGATTCTACTTTTGGTATTCTCTGCGTGACCAAGGAGAACATAAATGCACCTTGGTTGACATTTGAAGCCGGTGCTCTTTCTAAAACAATGGATAAATCGTTTGTTAGTCCATTCCTATTTGATATTAAAAGATCCGAAGTTGATGGACCTATATTGCAATTTCAGTCTACAACATTTCAAAAAGACGATATTAAAAAATTGATAAAAAGTTTAAACAAAGCTTGTGGGCAAGAGAAATTAACAGACGAACGATTGGAGAAGGCATTTGGTGTATGGTATCCCACGCTAGAGGACGAGCTTAATAAAGTAAAAAAAGCTGTTTCCGAACCAACAAGTCAAGAAGGCAAAAAAGAAGAGAATGTGTCGGGTGAAATACTTGAAGAAATACTTGACCTATCACGCATAAATCAAAAATTATTAAGAAATCCAAAAACCCTGGATATCAATTCAATCGATGAAATAAAAGAAAATCTCTCAGAAATCCAACAAATGTTATCGAGATTAACTGATAAATCTTTTAATAGAATTTCAAGAAAAATGATGCATCCTATGTTTTTTGAAGAAATGATGCATATCTCTCCTATGGCAAATAAGCATAATGTTGGTTTGCAAATTTGGTACTAAGCTTTTTTCGTGAAGATTATCCTTGGATCTATGATGCCGGGAAAGAAGTTATATCTATTTTAAAAAGTAAAAAATCTAAAAGTGAGAAAGAGAAGGTTTTGGAAGAATTTATTAATCTAGTTGATTTTACATTTGAGCATCCGATTATGAGAGATATCAATAGGTCAAATAAAGAAACAAGAATGATGTTACATGAACTACCTATGATCTTAAGGAGGAGTTTTGAAAAATATATATAGGATTGCTAACCAGCTTTTCCACCCGACCGCTTTTTCATTGCGGCATTGTTGAAATTTTCGGGTTTGGTAAAAAAGGTAAGCATTGCTTGTAACATTGTTCTATTAAATAAATTTGTTAAAAATTATTGGCAGTAGCTTTTCAGTTCAGCATTGTTGTTTGGGGCGGACGGGTGAAAAGCAACGCCGTTATGAAGAAATAGAAAGGACAGATCATGATTACGAAAATATTTGCGGCATTTGTAATACTGCTGTTTGGCAATGTGGTTATGGCACAAGACAATTCCTACCCCAAAGCTAAAGTCAGTTTCGATGACTTCAAGAACCTGGTTGCCGAAGTTGAACCCCATCGCGCAGAACGATTGATTGATCTCGATACATTCTTAAAGATGAGCAATGAACCGGGAGTAATTATTCTGGATTCACGTTCAACATTTCGTTACGAGCGCATTCATGTGAAGGGAGCAAAGCACCTGAGCTTCACAGATTTTACGCAGAACAATTTGGCGGAAGTCATTCCTTCCTTTGACACAATAATACTAATTTATTGCAACAATAATTTCGATGGTAACCAGACTGATTTTGCATCCAAAGTTGCCATGCCGATAACTCGCTCAGGCAGCATCATAACTGCACAGTTCAACTCACAAGAAAAACCACTGATGATGGCGCTGAATATCCCAACTTACATAAACCTCTATGGGTACGGTTATCATAATGTCTACGAATTGAATGAGCTTGTTAATGTAAACGATCCTCGCATTAACTTTGAAGGATCGATTGTAGAGCAGTCAGAAGAATTGACTCCTGGATTGATCGAGAAAAAATGATTGATGGCAAAATTAATTTTTAATCACTGGCAGTAGTGCTATATTCTGAATTGCTGTCCCGCCTACGTTAAAACTTCGGCGGGCAAGTCTGGGCAGCAGCTTAGGCACAACATAGTTATAGGGCATTGTCTAAACTTAATGAAGTTTTAAACAAGAAGGTGGAACATAAGTTTGAGCATAAATATTAATATTACTTCTTCTTTGATAGCCCCTTGTGGAATGAATTGTGGCTTATGTATAGGTTATCATCGTGTAAAGAATAAATGTGCTGGTTGCCAATCAACTAGTTTAAACAAGCCAAAACATTGTATTAATTGCTCAATAAAAAATTGCGAATTGTTATCCATTGGTAAATCAAGGTATTGTTTTAGTTGTCAAAAATATCCTTGTCCTAGGATTAAGAATCTCGATAAACGGTATAGGATTAAATATGGTATGAGTATGATTGAGAATCTAAACAGTATTAAAGAAATCGGTATTCGAAAATTTACCATAAATGAAAAGCAAAAATGGACTTGTTCAAAATGTGGAAACATTATAAGTGTCCATCGTGAACTTTGTATGATATGCGGCAATAAGAGAGATATTACCAAATATGGTTCAAATTAATTGCTCATTATTTAACCACTTAATCCGCCGCTCAACACGGACAGCCCCGCTAAGGCGAGGTAAACTGGGTTAGGCCAACACAGTTAATAACATTTTGCACTAAGTGCCAGTAATAAATTGTAATAATTAAAACCAAACAAAGTTGATTGATACAGTATAATTTGTAAATAAAAAAATATTTATTCAAACAGGAGGTTTCTTATGATTTTCAATCTTGATGTTTTAAAAATTGATCCTGCACAGGAATTAGATAAGCTTTCAAAGTTTATTGTGGAACAGTTGAAAGTTGTTTTTCGTAGAAAAGGAGTTATAGTTGGATTGAGTGGCGGCATTGATTCTGCCTGCATAGCATCTATTGCAGTGCATGCGGTAGGAAAAGAAAAAGTGGTTGGGCTTGTTCTGCCAGAAACGGAGTCTAATCCAATCAGTAGCGAATATGCAATAAAACATGCTCAAGCTTTAGGCATAGAGCATCGTCAAGTTTACATCACACCCACAGTTGATAGCGTTGTTCAGTATAAATGGCGGGATGAGTTTATGCAGCAACTGATTCCTGAATACAAACCTGGCTATAAATATAATATAACGCTTCCTACCGATCTCTTGGAACGAGATAGTTACAGTTTTTATTGTCTTCAAGTTCAAATGCCAGATGGAGAAATAAAGAAAAAACGTTTGAAATTGGAAGAATTTCGTACAATTACCTCATTTGCAAATATAAAAATCAGAGCTCGAATGTTGCATCTCTATGCTGAAGCAGAGCGACGAAACCTTTTGGTGATTGGAACTACTAACCGTACTGAATTTCTATTGGGAGATTTCTGCAAATATGGTGATGGAGGCACTGATATTGAACCACTTACTTATCTCTACAAGAATCAAATTTATCAACTTGCTGACTATCTCAAAGTAATTCCGGAAATTGTTAATCGTCAACCCAGTCCTGACACGTTTAGCCTTCCCGTAAGTGATCAGGAGTTTTTTTTCAGAATATCATTTGACAAATTAGATTATCTCCTTTATGCATGGGAACATAAGGTCCCGATAAATGATGCAGCTAAAGTATTAAATATTCCTCAAGACGCAGTTGAAAGGGCCTATAAGGATTTTACAACAAAAAATCGTACTACTGCTCATTTGCGAGAATTACCAAGTACTTTACAGTAAGACAGTTGCTAACAACGGTTTCAACGAGGTCCATTAGCGCGGTTCATTTTGAGTGGTTTTGAACGTTGGTCTAAAATCATAAATAAATAAAGTATTCGTTGGCGCGCGACCGGTTATTTGTAACACCGTTATGTGTTTATGATATCACAAATCTGCTACATTTAATAAAGGGATTATTTAAGGAAATAAATATGAGTTATCAAGAGACTGGAAGATTTGGCAGAATTACAAAATCGTTACGCAAAAATGGTTTCTGTGATGAAATGGATAACATTTTATTTGATTCTGATAATTTTACCAAATTGAAGAAAACTGATCAAACACAATATGTTGAGACAGTAGTTAATCGGATGGAACAATTAATCGGTGAAGATAATACGAAGAAAGTATTGTTTGAATGCGGTAAAAATTGTTGTGGTAAGTCCTGGTCTAATTTTGCAAAGAGAATATATAATAATTCAAATTCAATTGAAGATTTTGTTAAGAAACTAAATAAAGAAGAAATAAAATATAATACCATCATTTCGTATGATAATAACAAGAGATCAATTCAAGTTAAAAGAACAAAATGTATTTGTGGATTAATAAATAAAGGAAAATCTTTAGTAATACCAACCTTTATTGCAATTGTAGTAATGGACATATGTCTGCTTTTTTTAGCTCTATATTTAGAGTAGATAAAATAGTATTTGAACAATCAATTTATAATGGAAATGATAGCTGTGCTTGGCAAATTTTAATTGCAGATTAAAATGAATAACATAACCCGCACCAAAACATAGTTTGGTGCTTGAAAAATCAAAAGGTTAAACGGTGGATAAGTTAATTCTTACTGATAAAAATCAATATCCAACTGAAGAAATTATATTTTCTCATATTGGAAAAACTAAAAAACATTGGGATTCTATTTTCAATTACATACACACTGAATATCCACAATTTTCTGAATTGTGGAAATATTATAATGATGGTAAGAGTTGGCTTCTTAAAGTAACTAAAAAATCAAAAACTATATTTTGGCTTTCGATTATTTCTAATTCTTTCAGAATTACATTTTACTTCGGGGATAAGGCTGAATCAGCAATTATGGAAAGCACAATTTCTGACACATTAAAAAAACAGTTTAAGGAAGGGAAAAGATTTGGGAAAATACGCGGATTAACCCTCTTAATGAACGACAAACAGAATGTTGAATTTGTTAAAGAATTAATATTGATAAAACTGAAATATTAAATGATAAAAAACACACCTAATCTGCACCTCTCAAAAGGAGTCTTTTGCACTAAGACATTGTTAGGCTTTTCAACATCATCAAGGTAATTAATGATGGAATTTTTTGATATAACTTTTCCTGTTTCAGGTGTGACAACATGGATATTTATTCCACCATTGGTCGCATTTGTTGTATCATTTTTTACATCAATGAGCGGAGTATCAGGTGCATTTGTTCTGTTACCATTTCAAATGAGTGTATTGAACTACACAGCACCTTCAGTAAGCGGCACAAACCAGTTATTCAATATCATTGCTATCCCCAGCGGTGTATGGCGCTATATAAAAGAAAAGCGTATGGTCTGGCCTCTAACTTGGGCGGTGATAATCGGAACTCTGCCGGGAGTTTTTATCGGTGCATTTCTTCGTCTGGAATTTCTTCCCGACTCCAGGAACTTCAAATTTTTTGCAGGATTTGTATTACTGTATGTAGGTATAAGGCTATTTACAGATACAATTAAAAAGAAAGCAGACGTTAAAAAAAGTGAATCAGCAGATCGGAAAGATGATTTTGTTATTACAGATACACGTTTCTCTCTGAAACATGCTGAATTCAAATTCGATGGAGAAAAATACTCTTTTTCAGTGCCGGGTGTTTTTTTGCTTTGTTTTATTGTGGGTATCATAGGCGGAATATACGGGATCGGCGGCGGGGCAATTATTGCTCCTTTTTTTATAACATTTTTTCGTCTTCCTGTTTATGCGATTGCAGGAGCATCTTTGATGGGAACTTTTATAACTTCCATTGCAGGTGTTGTTACATATCAGGTTCTGGCTTTTGTCTATCCTGGTTTGTCTGTTGCACCTGACTGGTATCTCGGAATTCTTTTTGGAATTGGCGGATTATTCGGTATGTATCTGGGTGCAAGATGCCAGAAACATGTTCCTGTAAATGTAATCAAGTTGATATTGTGTATCTGTGTTCTTTTTGTAGCTTGTAAGTATCTATTTGATTTTATAAAATAATAATCCATAAAAGAGCCTAATCTGTCGCTCCGGAGGATTTGTGGAACTCCACACACAAACCGCTGAGTTTGACGTTGGTGGCTCAAATAAAATATAGGACATCTAAAATGAAAATAAAATTACTAATTCCACTACAAATTCTTTTTTATTCATTTTGTTTTGGTCAAAGTTATGATCCATTCATTGAGGAGCTAATGAATCAGACAAATTTAGATTCATTGGTCTCATATGTTCGGATTCTCTCAGGCGAAGATTCTGTAACTATTGGTGACTCAACAGTATTGATCACTCACAGAGTAAGTAGTCAGGGAAATGATCTTGCGGCAGAATACATAAAGGAAAAGTTAGAAGACTATGGATTAGAAATTTACGATCAACAGTACAGTAGTCAGGGAAGAAATATTTATGCTATTCAGAGAGGGACAATTTACCCTGAAGAATATTACATATACTGCGCTCATTATGATGCTGTAACAAATTTTTGTGCTGACGACAATGCAAGCGGTGTGGCCGGAGTTTTAGAAGCTGCCAGGATTTTATCTGATTATCAATTTGACTATTCAATTATTTACGCTCTTTGGGATGAGGAGGAAGTCGGATTATTTGGAAGTAGTTTTTATGCTGCACAAGCTGATTCAAATGATATGGATATAAAAGGTGTTCTAAATTTTGAAATGTCTGGATGGGATAGTAATGATGATGGTCTAATGGATATTCATACTCGGGACATTTCTAGTTCACCTTTATTAAGCAATCTTATGTTTGCAATCGACTCGATTTATAATTTACCATTGCAACCTGTAATTTATAATCCCGGAACTACTGGAAGTGATCATTCATCATTCTGGCAGCAAAATTATTCCGCAATTTGTTTTAGCGAAGCTTATTATGGAGGAGATTTCAATCCATATTATCACAGTGCTCAGGATAGAATTGATAAATTCAATTTACCATACTTTCATAATGTTGCCAAGCTAGGTATTGCTTCCATTGCAACATTAGCACAGAAAAACTCTGTTGTATCAGTGCAAGAAGATGTAATTATACCGTCTTCAATTTCTGTTAGTAATTTTCCGAATCCATTTAATAGTTCTACCATAATCCAATTTGAGCTGGCTGAACAAGGAAACATAGCTTTAGATTTATATAACACAATTGGCGAAAAGATTGAAACTCTGTCGGATGGATATAAACAGGCAGGTAATTATGAATTTCATTTTAATGCAAGTTCACTGAGCAGCGGAGTGTATTTTATTATCTTAAGAACGCATAGTCAAATTTTCAGTCATAAAATATCTCTATTGAAATAAGAAACATAAAAATATAAATAAACTTTCATCCAAATCTGTGAGTATTGCGCAAGCTGTTAAATATTTTAATAATTAAGGGAGAATTAAAATGAAAAGAAAATATTTTGATATATTTTTGCAATTATCTGCTTTCTTGCTTCCGATTTATTTTGTCTTTTATCCAGCATTAAATGATAATCCCAGGAATCCATTTATAAAGTCTCTTTGGAAATATACAATTGCAGGTTTCTGTTTTTATGGAATATTAGCCTTGGTAATATTTGTAATCAAATAGAAATGACTCTTAAAAAGATTTATTCATTTAAAAGACAATTGAAATCATTAATTAAGTATATAAAAAGCGCCTCTCCAAGGGAGTCCTTGTCAAGCATTCCTGGGCAAAGTTGGGTTAGGTTATTTTAGATTCGCGGACTGCTTACAATATTTCCGATAATTTTGAGCTGGAATTATCTGGTAATTCAATTCATTAAATCTACTAAACAGGCGTGATGGCGAAGAGTTATTAAATTCAATAAATATTGAATTTAATTTTTATTTGAATCTGAATTGAAATGCTTATTGTTGTTGTGTCTTCTGCAAAACTGGTATTGAAGGTGCTGGTCTGCTGAGAGCACATTCAACAATTTTAGCCAGAGCTTCACCAAAACTAAGCTCATACTGCTCAGCTGATTCCATAAACGACACACCTTCGGTTAAATCAGGATTAGGATTAACTTCAAGGACAAACACTTTGTTGTCCTTTGTTATTCTGAGATCAAGACGGGCATAATCATGACACCCTGTAATCCTATACGCTTCCAGTGAGATTGCTCTCACCTTTTTTTCAAGTCGTTTTGTTAGTTTTGCCGGACAGATAGCATGCACTCTGTGAAACGATTCTTCCAGCGGATTCCATTTTGCATCATAGCTAATAATATTTGGATGATCAGAGGGAAGTTCAGAAAAATCAAACTCAATAATGGGCAATATTACCGGCGGGTCATTCCCCAGTACTGAAATATGTAATTCTCTTCCTTCAATAAACTCTTCAACAAGAATTGGTGGATTATATTCTTCAAAAGATTTTTTAATTCTTTCTTGGAGCTGCTCATAATTATAAACAACAGATTCTTTTTCAATTCCTGAACTCGCATCTTCATGTGCAGGTTTAACTATCAACGGGTAATGAAGACCGTGCCTTCCGGGCACTTTTGGTTCAGTAAGTAATTTATATCTGGGAGTAGGGACGTTGTTTGCCTTTAGTAGTTGTTTTGTCATTCCTTTGCGCTGGCAGAGTGCAAGCGTGAAAGGTCCCGCTCCGGTGAATCGGTACTCCATAAAGAGAATATAATCCGGCAACCAGGTGTTCAAGTGCCGGATCATTCCTGTAAAACTCTATAAGATTAAAAACAACATCAGGGGGATTTTTCTTGAGTAAATTTATTAACACCTGAATATCTTCATTGATATTTACCAGTTTTACTTCATAACCCTCTTCTCGCAAAGCACTTGCAATTGCTTCGTACTCTTCAGTTACCGTGGCAACATTAATATTGTATTCAGGTTTAAAACCTAATGAATCCGGATCAACATCTTTTATTTTTTCATAAAAGTCTTCACCGGAATCATTATAAATAACGGCTACAGTATTTTTTTTCGTTATTTGCCATAATTATTTTTTTATTTAATCAAATCTAATTAAAAATTAGATTAAAATATTAACGATAAAAATTGGGAATGTTGAATTCTATATTAAAAAATGTTGTAGTCATGAGAAACATAGTATATATAAAAAATTATATTAACAGTAAATCTTCTGGTTTCACATTTATTTGTGTTTGTATTTATCTAGTAGTACTTCTTTTTCTGAATTAAATTAAATTTGTTTGAACTATTTTTTAAGTTAGTGTTTATTGGTTCACATTAAAAAGATAAAACAATGAAAATTATTTTACTCTGCATGTTGTTTACAGCACTGACATTTGCACAAGAGGATGCAATCCTAAAACTTTTCCCCGGGAAGTGGAAGATGGAAACAGATAAAGCGGAAATTTATGAAGAGTGGAAAGTTGTAGAGGAAACCGAACTGGTTGGGAAAAGTTATAGTGCTGACAATGGTGTTGATAAAATCAGTGAAATTCTCTACCTGAAAAAATTTGGCGATCAATGGGCATATGTGGCAGTTCCGGAAGGTCAAAATATATCATTGTTTGCACTTGTTGAATACACACCCAAAAAATTTATCTTCGAAAATAAAGAGCACGATTTTCCTAATCGAATCAGCTATGAATTTCATAAAGGAGGGAAGTTGACAGCGGCAATCGAAGGTGAAGTTGATGGTGAATTCAAGAGAATAGAATTTTCATTTATGCTCATTGAAGAATAGTCCCTAATGTTATTAAGAACCGCAGAAGAAACTGACTATCCTGAAATTATTAAAATTTATAACCATGCAGTAGATGAAAAATTTGCAACCGCAGATACAGAATATGTAACAGTCGAAATTAGAAAAGAATGGTTTGCACAACACTTACCTAAAACTTATCCTATTTATATTGCGGAAGAAAACGGTCAGGTAGTCGGCTGGTGTTCTTTAAGTCCACACAGACCAGGAAGAAAAGGCTTAAAAACAGTTGCGGAAATCAGTTACTATATACACAAAGATCATAGACGAAAAGGTGTTGCTAACTTAATGATAACAGAAACTATTAAATCCGCTAAAGAACTTGGGTTTAAAAATCTGATTTCAATTTTACTTGATCTGAACAAAACAAGCATTTACATTCTGGAGAAATTCGGGTTTGAAAAATGGGGACACTTACCAGATATCGCTGACATTAATGGAGTTGTTTGTGGGCAATATATTTATGGCAAAAAGATTTAAGTGAAAAAACTGAATTTTCATTGTCTAAACGATTTCGAATTATAAATAAATTTTAAAAATGAGTATAATTCCTTAAGTGGTTAAGAAATATTCTTCTTATTTTTGTGAAAGTATTTCTGAAAAAATATTGTAGTTAAATGAAAAACATTCTGGTAGTAGGGGCAGGGAGAACTTCCTCATCACTAATTAATTATCTTATAAATAAATCTGAAGAGAATGATTGGTTTATAACCGTTGCCGATCAGTCTTTGGATCTTGCAATAAGCAAAGCAAAAAATCATCCCAGAACAAAAGCTATTCAATTCAATATCTTCAATGAAGAAGAACGAGCTGACTTAGTTGCAAAATCAGATATTGTCGCATCACTCTTACCTGAAACTCTACATATACATTTGGTTAAAGATTGCCTTTTAAATAAAGTTAATCTCGTCACTGCATCTTATGTTTCACCACAAATGGCAACTTACGATGAGCAGGCAAAAAATGCCGGACTTATTTTTTTGAATGAAATGGGTCTTGATCCGGGTATTGATCATATGGATACGCTACAGTTAATTAGTAAAGTTAAAAGCAAGGGCGGCAAATTAATTTCACTTCGGTCATTTGGTGGGGGATTAGTAGCACCTGAAAGTGATGATAATCCGTGGGGCTATAAAATAACCTGGAACCCGATGAATGTTGTTATTTCAGGAATGGCCGGTGCACGGTATGTTCAGGATGGTAAATTAAGAATTGTTCCGTATAACAGATTGTTTTTAGATAAACGTCCGGTTGAGATTCCGGGTGTTGGTAAATTTGAAGCGTATCCTAACAGAGATTCAATTAAGTACAGAAGAATTTATAACGTACCGAATATTCCAAATGTTTTCAGAGGATCATTAAGAAAGCCGGGCTTCTGCAATGCATGGAACGCACTTGTAAAGATTGGTTTAACCGATAACAGGTATCTTGTTCCGGATGCAAATAAATTAACATACGAAGAATGGCTATCATTTTATCTTCCAAGAAAGAAAAGTCTAACTACAAAAGATAAACTTGTTCGCTTTTTAAATCTGTCGAATGAAAGTGAAATTCTAAAAAAGATTGAATGGCTTGGATTGCTTTCGGATGAAAAAATTGAATTGAACGATTCAACACCTGCTGAAATTCTGCTTGAACTCCTTCAGAAAAAATGGAAATTAACAGAGAATGATAGAGATATGGTTATCCTTCATACTGAAGTTGAATATTTGACTAAAGATTCTGGTGAGAAGATCACTTCCACTCTTGTAATCTATGGGAAAGAAAATTTTAATACTGCAATGGCTGCAACAGTGGGATTACCTCTGGGCATTGGTGTGAATTTAATTCTCAGTAATAAAATCAGTGAAAGAGGTGTGATAATTCCAATATACCCGGACATATATGATCCCGCACTTAAAGAACTTGCAGAGTTAGGTTTAGTTTTCAAAGAAGAGATTACTAAAGTTCAGATTGAAAATCCTGACTGATGAGGTTTAGTTTTTCATGAAATATATTTTTTCATATTTGAGTACTTTGAAGTGAAATTACCTTTCCACAGAATAACTGCTCTCTTTATTTCCTCGGGAAGATTTGACTCAGCTAATGATCCCTTATAATTTGCTTTAATTATCCTTTGGAGAAAAGGTTGTAAGTTTTCACTAAACTGAATTGATGCATCAGCAGAAAATTCGCAGGGTAAATTAGTTACTGCCATTACTGCAATTCCTTTACCTTTAAAACCATTTTCGATTGTTTCCGTTCATCGGATTATAAATATATACCGGGTCATCAATCCAGGTTTCCTTAGAAAATTCGATTGAGCCGTTGGGATCGCAGGTAATATCACCAATTACTTTAAGGGTTGGGCTTGTAGGCCACAATTTTTTTGTCAAAGATTTTGTAATTGATCTTGGATATTTATTTGACCAAATAATACAATTCATTATTACAGTTACATACGGAAGAACTCTATCAAGGTTCGATTCAAAATATTCCGGGTGTTCAAGATAAAAATGTTGCTTACCTCTTTTCTGAAGTTTTTCATATTCACCGAAGTTAAAGTTTACGTCCTTCTTTGGGCGGTAAATATCTTCTATATCTATTTGCAAAGCATATATTTTTTTTCTGCTTCCGTTTTTCAAAACATCTTCAACTTCAGTAATAGTAATATCCTGATGTGGAAGCAGGTTAAAAATTTCACGCGCACCAAATGCAGTTTTACCTTTGCCTAGAAAGCAAATAATTATTGGTGGAACTTGTTCTGGAGTTCCTTCTCTTTCAATTTTCAATGCCATCTTTCTAACTACAGATTTCACTGATTGCAAATCCTGTCCTTCTACAGCTTGGGGAATAGCTTCAAATTCGTTTTTTATCCCCAATAATTGTAGTCTTCTTCCCAAAGTCCAAAGCGAATCTACCATCCCAGCATAACCAGCATTATAGGTAAATGCAGTAATTAGTCTTTCACTTTTATCATTCGTGATCAGTTCGTAGTCAATCACAGTAGAATTCATTTCTACTAACTTTTTTAACATTGGGCGATTTTTAATCTGACCTTTATGTGTATGAGAAAAAAAGTAATAAGCCTTACCGGGTAAAATTCTTTTGATGGATAGTTCTTTTAATCCAAAGATTAAATCCGCAGAGGATAGATCCTCGCTCACTACTGCACCTGCTTTTCGGTAGTCAGCGTCTTTAAATATTCTTTTTTCTTCATCAGTATCAGGATGAATTCCTGATTGCACAATCATCTTATGTCCCCAATTTATAATTAACTTTGTATCAGAGGGAGTAATAGCAGTTCTTTTCTCACCTCGTTTACTTTTTCCTTCACGCATTATTCCGATTATATTTTTCATATCTAAAATTAATAAAGACTGCCATCGCAAAAAAGATTGCAGTAAAGAAAATTAATAAAAATTATGTCGACTGCATTTTTTGAACACCTTTTAATATATTTAGTGCTATTCAATCTAAACTAAGGTAAAATCTTGAGCGAACACACATTAATACAATTAGCTAGTATAGTAGTACTTGGTATTGCTGCACAGTGGTTTGCTTGGCGTATTAAATTCCCGTCGATTCTTTTTCTTTTATTATTAGGATTCCTTGCTGGTCCGGTAACAGGATTTCTTAACCCTGATAAGTTGATGGGAGATTTACTTCTTCCTGTCGTTTCCATTTCAGTAGCTCTTATTTTATTCGAAGGCGGATTGACTCTTCGCTTAAGTGAACTGAAAGAAGTTGGCGGAGTTGTAATCGCCCTCATCTCTGTTGGTGCAGTTATTACCTGGGCAATTGCTGCAGCAGGTGCGCACTTTATTCTTAATCTGGATTTGCGAATTTCAATTTTACTCGGTTCAATTCTTATTGTTACGGGTCCAACAGTTATAGGTCCTTTATTAAGGCATATTAAACCTGTGAAAAGAGTTGAAACTATTTTAAAATGGGAAGGAATAATGATCGATCCAGTTGGAGCGATTTTGGCCGTACTGGTTTTCGAGGCTATTATTGCCGGTGAAGTAGGAGAAGCAAGTTCGGTTGTATTAATTGGATTGTTGAAAACAATTTTTTTTGGTGGAGCAATAGGGTTAGGTTCTGCCGGATTGTTACTTCTTTTTTTAAAAAGATTCTGGATACCGGATATTCTTCAGGAATCGGTTGCTTTTATTTTAGTTATAACCGCTTTTGTATTGTCAAATATATTTCAACCAGAATCAGGATTGTTTGCGGCAACATTAATGGGATTGTTTCTTGATAATCAGAAACACGTAAGTATTAAACACATAATAGAATTTAAAGAGAACCTAAGAGTAATTATGATTTCAAGTATTTTTATCCTGTTGGCAGCCAGATTACAGATAAGTGATTTTGAATTTTTCAACCTGGATGGTATAGCCTTCCTTGGTTTATTGATTTTTATTGCACGACCGCTATCCGTCTTTGTATCCACTATATTCTCTGATCTTAATTGGCGGGAAAGAACTTTCATTTCCTGGCTCGCACCAAGAGGAATAGTAGCTGCTGCGGTTTCTTCCGTGTTCGCTTTAAAGCTAGCTGAAACAGGAATTCCCGGAAGTGAATCTATTGTACCAATAACATTTATTGTAATTATTGTTACTGTAGGCATTTATGGACTAACCTCTCCTATAATTGCAAAATGGCTTAAGGTTGCTCAATCAGATCCACAGGGAGTTTTAATTGTTGGAGCTCATTCCTGGGCTATAGAATTTGCTAAAATTTTAAATGAAAATAAAATTCGTGTGGTTCTTGTTGATACGAATTATTCTCATATATCAGATGCGAGACTTGAAGGACTAACTGCATACCAGGGAAGTATTCTTTCTGAGCATCTTATTGATGAAATAGATTTAAACGGAATCGGAAGAATGATGGCGCTAACTTCAAATGATGAAGCAAATTCCCTAGCTTCATTACATTTAAGAGAGGAGTTTGAATCCGGAGAGCTGTACCAGATTCCTCCGTTGGGAAATAAGAATGGCGATAAATCAGAATTTTCAGCCAAGCACCTGAGAGCCAGATTTCTATTTAAAGATGGAATGAATTTCGATAAATTAAATGATCTTTTTTTGAGTGGCTGGATAATTAAAAATACCGGATTGACCGAAGAATTTACTTATGATGATTTCCTAAAAAATTATAACAACAATGTTGTACTTCTTTTTTGGTTAAACGAAAATAATAAGCTCGGAATTGCTACAGTTGAAAATGATTTTAAACCGGAAGCTGGGTACAAATTAATAGCGTTGGTTAAGGAAACATAGTTTTATAAGTTCAATTATATAGCAGGAGGAATTTTATTGGGATATTTTGATGATTTAAAAAATGTAGAAAAATATTTGAAGATGGTTGAAGGCTACGATGGCAGAGAATTAATTAAAGTGTTAAAAACCTATCTTCCAAAGGGATCTTCAGTCCTTGAATTAGGAATGGGTCCTGGTAAGGATCTGGACATACTAAGAAAATTTTATAAAGCTACCGGTTCGGATAACTCACAAGTTTTTCTTGATTTTTATAAACAGCGCAGAAAAAATGCTGATTTGTTACTGTTGGATGCAGTTGAGTTGAATACAAAACGAAAATTTGATTGTATATATTCGAACAAAGTACTGCATCATCTTACAAAACCAGAACTTAAAAAATCATTTATAAATCAGAAAATAAATCTAAAGAGAAAAGGATTATTGTTCCATTCGTTTTGGCATGGCAACAAAGTAGAAATTTATAAGGGAATACGATTTACTTTTTACACAGAATCTGAACTAGTAAAAATGTTTACAAAAGTTTTTGAATTATTAGAGTTAAAAAGGTATAAAGAAATCAAAAAAGATGATTCAATGTATGTTGTACTTAGAAAAAAATAACTTTATAAATTCATTAAAGCAATTTTTGTAGGAGAACAATATGCGATTCCTTTTAGCAATATTGGTATCAATTTCATTCATCACACTTGCACAAGAACAAACTAAAGCCAATTATGAAGTATTCTCTTTTGAAAAGGAAGTTACTTTGCCCGGTACCCCTGATATTATATTTGATGCAGTAACAGGCGATATCAGCGGTTGGTGGGATCATTCAATGTCTGAAAATCCAAAAGAATTTTATATTGAACCATTTCCAGGCGGAGGATTTTATGAGATATTTGATGAAGAAGGGAATGGTGTTCTCCACGCAACTGTTATTTATGCTGACAGGGGAAAGATGCTCAGATTTGATGGACCACTTGGTTTGTCAGGTAAAGCGATTCAGATAGTTACTACGTACAAGTTTGAGCCTGTTGGAAATGATTCAACTCTATTTAAAGTTTCAGTTCACGCAGCAGGCGAAGTTGATGAAGGTATTCCAGTAATTGTAGAAAGAGTTTGGGAACATTTTATTTTTGAGCAGCTTGAACCTTATATAAAATCGGGTAAACATCTGGAAGGAAATTAAATCCAGGGAATTTTAAGACCAGAACAATTCAAAATCTCTTTGCTGATCATTTCAATAGAATCATCTTTATTGTTTGAGTAAAATTTCTTGCTTTCAACTGGTAAAAATAAATTCCACTTGGTAGTCCAATGGCTGAAAATTCCAGCTGATACTCTCCCGAAGATTTTTGTTCATTAACCAAAGTTGCTACTTCATTCCCTAACACATCATAAACCTTTAAATTTACAAATCCACCTTCCGCAATCTGAAATCTGATATTTGTAGTTGGATTAAATGGATTTGGATAGTTTTGATAGAGAATAAAATCATCTGGTTGTAGATCCTCATTTTTAACATATACCGGATTATCAAAAACGTGAACTACAAAATTTTCTCCAAAGTTCCATTGATCCGGATAACTTGGAATACTATCCCAATTAACACTGTTTGCCACGGAATAAATTGTATCTACTAAAAGGCTATCAGGCGCGGTATATAAAAAACTCCAGGAAACGGTATCATCTAGAAAAGGATTTGGAGTTGAGTGCGTCAATTCTCCAAATAACACTTTAGTTAATGTATCAACTGAATCTACTTCCCCAAAGTAAGTAGCTATATTAAATCCTCCTGCTATAGCCGGGCCTCCCGTCATAAAAAGTTTGTACTGAACACTGCTATTTATTAAAACACTGTCAGGTCCTTCTATCCAGACAATAACTGAATCTGTTGGATCTAAATCATGACACAGGCATCCAACTCCTCCATCCTTTTTAGTAAGACCGACAATTCCATGCATTTCATTTATGCTGGCATAAATTATTATTGAGAGGAATGTAATTGCAAGCAGTAAATTTATTTTCATTGTTTATCTCCTGAATAAAAAAAGTCCCGAAAATCGGGACTTCATAATTAAATCATCAACGCAGCAACAACATTTTTTTAGTTGATTTGAAAATTGAACCATTTATCCCTTTTGCTTCCAAAGTGTAAATGTATGCACCACTCGATAAGTTTGTGGCATTGAATTCAACATTGTGGTTACCGGCCTGAAAATCTTTTTCGGTAATCTGAGCAATTTCCTGACCGAGCATATTGAAAAGTTTTATGTCAACGTTTGACTCGATAGGTAATGAAAAAGAAATTGTCGTTGAAGGGTTAAATGGATTTGGATGATTCTGATTAAGTACAAATGAATTTGGAATAGGTCCATCAACCTCTACGGAATTATAAATTGCTGTTGTTCCGTCAAAATCTAATTGTTTAAGTCTGTAATAATTCATTCCGGCTGCAACATCAGAAATTCTAAAGGAATAAGATTTCATTTCAGTTGTAGTTCCAAAACCTGGAACAAAACCAATCCTCTTAAAGTTTTCGTTATCAAAGCTGTGCTCAATATCGAAACCCTGGTTGTTCAATTCACTTGCGGTTGTCCAATTTAAGATAACATCTTCGTCAACTAATTGTGCACTGAACGAAGCCAGTTCAACAGGAACAAACCATGGAGCTTCGAGTTTGTAAAAACCATTACCCTGGGCAGCAAATTGTGTTATCGAATCAACAGAAACTACCTGGTATCCTGAAGAAGGAATAGTAATTGGTGTCCAACTAATTCCGGCATCCACAGATCTCCAACTACCCGGTGAAGTAGAATAGCTGTTAACTATAATTATATTTCCATCTGATGGCTGAATGTTAACACCCCACATATTTATTCCGGTAAAACCAGGTTGAAGATTCCAGGTTTCGCCGTAATCAGTAGACTTTAATAAGCCGCCGCCACCGCTCCATTTTGTTGCCCACGCTATTCCAGGATTAGTAAAATCAACTGAAACTGTAGGTATCTCGCCGCCAGTAAAATACTTTTGAGCCCAGGTTAATCCATAATCTGTACTCTTAAATATTCCGGTTCCATTATCTCCAATTAATATTATACTTGTATCAGGAAATACTTCTATATCACAAGGTGCTGATCCAGGTCCAAAGTTACTTGAGATCGTAGTCCATGTGTCTCCAAAATCAGTAGATTTCTTAAAATTTGTACCTGTCATCGTATAAATATCGTTTGGATGGGATGGATCCTGTGTCATTGGAATGCCAAAGTATGACATTTGACCTTCATTAAGGGTTAGAGTCCAGTTAGTTCCATCGTTAGTAGTTTTATATATTTTATCGTTTGGAGATGATTCAATAGCAACTATAAAAGTGCCGGGATTAGCATCATCGAGGATAATACTTTTTATTTCAGAAGCTCCGGGAACCGACACCCCGCTAACAGAAAATGATTCACCTCTATCAGTACTTTTATAAACAGTACTATTCGATCCATAATAAACTATATCAGGGTTATTTATCAAATAGTCTATCGGACCACCTAGACTGCTTCCTGATTGTTTTAATACCCAATGGTATCCAGTTTGAGCATTCACTACTGATATTAAAATCAAGAATGAAAAAATTACATTGAAAAAATACTTCATTATATCTCCGTTTAATATTGGGATGTGTAAAAAAAGGTTACATTGAAATTAAGCATTAGTTGATAAAAAACAAATATTTTTTGTTAGCACCAAGTGTTCTGTATAGAAATTATTTTCTTCTAATAATGCATAAAAATAAACTTTTTATTTCTTTGAGTGTTTGATTACTAAAAGTATATTTGGATTCAATCATATCAATTTTAATGAAAGAAAAAATTAACAGATGAATTTAGATGTTTTAGTATTTGCAGCGCATCCAGACGATGCAGAACTCTCTATGGGTGGAACGATCGCCAGATTTACTTCTAATGGATTGAAGGTTGGAGTTGTTGATCTGACCAAAGCAGAATTAAGCACCAGAGGGAACATAAAGACGCGGGCAAAAGAAACTGCTGCAGCAACAAAAATTTTGAAACTGAAAGCACGTGAGAACCTTGGGATAAAAGATGGTGAGATATCTCTATCCATGAATAATTTAAAGAAAGTCGTTTCTGTAATCAGGAAGTATAAACCATCAATTGTATTTGCACCTTATTTTAATGACCGTCATCCGGATCATATCGATGTGAGTAATCTTATTAAGCGAGCCGTCTTTAGTTCAGGATTGGAAAAATTTAAAACTTCCTTATCAGGTAAATCACAAACCGCATACAGACCGAAAAAGATTTTTTACTATATGCAGACATACATATTCGAACCATCTTTTATTGTCGATATCTCACAACATTTTCAAACTAAAATGAAATCCTGCAAAGCATTTAAAAGCCAGTTCCATAATCCTTCGCTTAAAAAAGAAGATACCTTTATTAGTAAACCTGAATTTCTGGATTATGTTGAAGCACGTGCGAAGTTTTACGGTTTCCAGATTAGAAAAAAATATGGTGAACCATTTTATTGTGAAGAAAATATAGAGTACGATTTTGCTAATCTCTTTTGATTGGCTTTATTTGGTTATTTAAGAAAATTTACTTACATAGATGAAAAACAAGGAGATAAAATGATACTTAAAGATAAAGTTATAAAAGAACTTGAGTCACAGGGGATAAGAAATATACGAGAAGTGTTTTATAATTACGGCACCCCGGCACTCTATGAGCAAGTTGTTAGAAGAAGAGAAGGATTACTTGCCCATCAAGGACCGATCGTTGTCCGGACTGGTAATCATACTGGTAGAAGTCCTAACGATAAATTTTTAGTTAAAGAAGAATCCAGCGAAAAAAATGTTTGGTGGGGAAAAGTTAACAGGTCAATGACTGAAGAACAGTATAACAGACTTTTCGCCAAAATGATGGCTTACATTCAGGGTAAGGATCTCTACGTTGAAGATTGTTTTGTTTGTGCTGATGAGAAATACAGACTTCCTATCCGTGTAATCACTGAAACAGCATGGCATAATCTATTTGCAAGAAATATGTTCAGAAGATATGATGATGCATCAGAGTTAGAAAAACACGATCCGCAGTTTACTGTTATTCAAATGCCTAACATTAATGCCAATCCGCAGAATGATGGTACGAATTCAGAAGCGTTTGTGCTTATTAATTTTGGCAAAAAAATAGTACTGATTGGTGGAACAAGCTATGCCGGTGAAATAAAAAAATCAATTTTCACAATTCTTAATTACTTGATGCCAATAAAAAAAGTAATGTCGATGCACTGTTCAGCAAATGTTGGAGATAAAGGAGATGTTGCACTGTTTTTTGGATTATCGGGAACAGGTAAAACAACTTTGTCTGCCGATCCAACAAGAAAATTAATTGGCGATGATGAACATGGCTGGAGCGAAGACGGCGTATTCAATTATGAGGGAGGATGTTACGCAAAAGTTATCCGACTTTCTGAAGAAGCCGAACCCGACATTTATGAAACGACAAGAAAATTCGGAACAATTCTGGAAAATGTTCAGATTGATGCTCAATCCAGGAGAATAGATCTAAATGATGATACATTCACAGAAAATACAAGAGCAGCTTATCCAATTTCACACATTAATAATATTGTTGAAGAAGGAAAAGCTGGTCATCCGGAAAATATTGTAATGTTGACTGCAGATGCTTTTGGTGTTCTGCCACCCATATCAAAACTTACAACAGAACAGGCAATGTATCATTTCATTTCTGGATACACAGCAAAGGTTGCCGGAACAGAAAAAGGTGTAACAGAGCCTAAAGCAACTTTCAGCACTTGCTTTGGTGCACCGTTTATGGTTTGGCATCCAACAGTTTATGCTAAACTTCTGGGTGACAAAATCAAAAAACATAAAGCCAAATGCTGGCTTGTTAATACTGGCTGGACTGGCGGACCTTACGGAGTTGGCAGCAGAATGAAAATTCAATACACTCGTGCAATGTTAAATGCTGCTCTTGAAGGGAAACTTGATAAAGTTGAATACGAAACTGATCCAATTTTCAATTTACAAATTCCAAAATCTTGTGAAGGTGTTCCTGCAGAAGTATTGAATCCACGAAATACGTGGAAGGATAAAAATGCTTACGATGAGATGGCAAAGAAACTTGCGGGTATGTTTGTAAATAATTTTAAGGAATATGAAGCCGAAACTGAAAAAGAAATTGCATCGGCAGGACCAAAATTAAAATAAAGTATGATTGCATGGTTGTATGAAAAACAATAAATTTTCATGCAACCATGTGTTCATGTAATCATTCATTCATCCAATTAGTGGTAAGGAAGATAGATGTTTAAAAAAATATTAATTGCAATAGGTGTGATTCTTATTGGTATTCAATTCATCCCTGTAGATAGAAGCAATCCGCCCGTAACGCAGGAAATTGATGCACCGTCAAATGTATTATCAATTTTGAAAACTTCCTGTTACGATTGTCATTCCAATGAAACCAATTGGCCATGGTATTCTTATGTCGCACCTGTTTCATTTCTGGTTGCCGGAGATGTAGAAAAAGGCAGGAAGCGAATAAACTTTTCTGAGTGGGATAAATACGATGAAAAGAAAAAGGAGAAAAAAATGGGTGCTATGATTGAAGCAGTCGAAGCAGGCGGAATGCCTCTATCAAAGTACTTAATTACACATCCTGATGCTGAAATGGATTCGGAAAAAATAAGAATGTTAAAGAATTGGGTAACTTCCAATGACAATCAGGAAAAACCTTTACGATACAATAAGGAAGTCGAGAAAGAATGATTAAAATTTCCATTTTTTAATTTATTTGTTCATCAAAACTACTTTTTTATCAAATGGTTGATTCTCAATCAATCTTATCATAATTTCACACGCAAATCTATTTGAGTTAGCCTGTTTACCATAAGAGTTGACTCATTTTCAAGAAAAATAAATTTATCGGAGACTCTTTAATGGCAGATAAAAAACTTACCGGCGACGTTTATTATCCTTCAGAAGAAATTATCAAAAGTGCGAATGCCAAATGCGAACAACTTTACGAATCTGCAGAAAAAGATTATTTAGGATTCTGGGAGAATGAAGCTAAAAATCTTCACTGGTTTCAAAAGTGGGATAAAGTGCTTGATGATTCGAAGAAACCATTTTACAAGTGGTTTATAAATGGAAAAACAAACATTGCATACAACTGTCTTGATGTTCACTGCGAAACTTCCAGAAGAAATAAAGTTGCACTGATTTGGGAAGGAGAGAATGGTGACTTCAGATCACTTTCCTATTTTGCTTTAAGAAGAGAAACCTGCCGCTTTGCAAATGTTTTGAGAAGTCTTGGAGTGAAAAAAGGAGACAGAGTTACAATTTATATGGGAAGAATTCCAGAAATAGTAACTGCAATGCTGGCCTGTGCACGTATTGGTGCAATACATTCCGTTGTTTATGGTGGATTTTCAGTAGAAGCTCTTCACGAAAGATTGGAAGACAGTCAGTCAAAAGTTTTGATTGTTGCCGATGGTGCATATCAAAAAGGAAAAATAATTGAACTCAAAAAAATTGCTGATGAAGCACTTCAGCGTGCGGCTACAGTCGAGAGTGTTTTGGTTGTAAAAAGAACTGGTCACGAAGTTAATATGGAATTCGGAAGAGATATGTGGTATCACGATTTGATGTCATTGCCAATTGCCAGCAATTCCGACGACATTGAAATAATGGATTCGGAAGATCCACTTTATCTGCTTTACACATCAGGAACAACCGGTAAGCCAAAAGCCATTATGCACACTCACGGCGGTTATATGGTTGGGACTTATACGACTCTCAAATATGTTTTCGATATTCACGAAGAAGATAGATTCTGGTGTGCCGCTGATCCGGGTTGGGTTACTGGACATAGTTACATTGTTTATGGTCCATTACTTAATGGCGCAACTTCATTTATGTATGAAGGAGCGCCGACTTATCCTTATCCAAGCCGCTGGTGGGGAATGATTGAGAAATACGGAATAAATATTCTCTATACAGCTCCAACAGCGATAAGAGGATTTATGAGATTTGGCGATGCATGGGTTAAACGTCATAATCTTTCTTCATTAAGATTACTTGGAAGTGTTGGCGAACCAATAAATCCTGAAGCGTGGAGATGGTATCATAAAGTTATTGGTGGTGAACGCTGCCCGGTAATGGATACCTGGTGGCAAACAGAAACAGGAATGTTTATGATAACTCCGATGCCATGCACTCCACTTAAACCTGGTTCAGGAACAAAACCATTTCCTGGATTGAAGATGGATATCGTTGATGAAGAAGGAAAACCAGTTAAAGATAACGAAGAAGGTTTTCTTGTTATAAAAAATCCGTGGCCTTCAATGCTTAGAACAATATGGAATGATCCTGATAGATATGTTGAGCAATATTGGAATAAGTTCCCCGGAATGTATATGACAGGTGATTCAGCCAGAAGAGATGAAGATGGATATTACTGGATCATCGGAAGAGTTGATGATGTTATTAAAGTTTCTGGTTACAGATTAGGTACTGCAGAAATTGAAAGTGCTCTTGTTAGCCATCAGTCAGTTGCAGAAGCTGCGGCAATTGGATTACCACACGAAGTTAAAGGAAATGCAATCCATACTTATGTAATATTAAGAACCGGCTATCAGAAAAGCGATAAGCTAATTGAAGAGTTGAGACAGCACGTTGGTCATGAAGTTGGTCCAATCGCAAAACCTGAAAACATTGAGATTGTGGAATCATTACCAAAAACCAGAAGTGGTAAAATAATGCGCAGGGTTCTCAAAGCTAAAGCACTCGGAATTGACCCTGGAAATCTTTCTACTTTGGAAGAATAAATAGAACTTTTTTTAGGTATTTTCTGTTTATTAGCAAGTGTTATCTAAATCACTTCGATTTTTGTTTTAGTATCACACTTTTTTAAGTTTTCCCCGACAAATTTATAATTATAGGTATGGATTCAAAAAACGCAGATCTTTCTTCACTGAAGATTGATCGTTCTGAAAATAATAAGAGAAATAGCAAGTTTAAATATTTAGTTTATGCTATAATTGCAATAGTTGTTATTGCTGCCGGATATTTTGCTTTTAATTCTTTATCAAATTCAACTCTCGAAGTAAAGCTGACAACAGTAATTAAACAAACACCCGCAAGATCAAGTGCTGTATTAAATGCAAGTGGTTATGTTGTAGCACAGAGAGAAGCCTCCGTTAGTTCTAAAGGAACAGGTGTACTCGTTTATCTTGGCGTTGTTGAAGGAGATAAAGTTAAAAAAGGACAAATAATTGCAAGACTTGATGACAGAGATATTGTTGCACAACTTGATGAAACAAAATCCAGTCTCCAGTTATACAAAGCTCAATTGAACGAAGTTGAGAATAATTATAACAGGGAGAAAGAACTTTTCTCACGAGGGCTTTCTTCTCAGCAATCGCTTGATCAGGCAGAAACAGCTTATAAATCTTTACTTGCAAATGTTGATATTGCCGCAGCACGAATAAGAGCTGCGGAAGTAGCTTTAGAGAATATGATTATCCGGGCTCCTTTTGATGGAACTGTACTTACAAAAAATGCTGAAGTTGGTGAAATTGTTGCACCGTTTGGTGCAAGCACAACTTCACGTGCTGCTGTTGTTACAATTGCTGATATGAATTCTTTAATGGTTGAAACAGATGTTTCCGAATCAAACATTCAAAAAATTATACAAGACCTTGATTGCGAAATTGTTACTGGATGCAAACCCGGGTAAAACTTATCAAGGGTATGTATTTAAAATTGTACCAACTGCGGACCGATCCAAAGCAACTGTGCTTGTGAAAGTTGGTTTTAAGAGTTATGATGATCGTGTGCTTCCTGAAATGAGTGCGAAGGTTTCTTTCCTTGCAGAACAGAGTAACGAAGAAGAAGATCAGGAACCCGTTCTGACTGCACCTCTTTCAGCAGTAGAAGATTTTGAGGGAAGAAAAATAGTTTACATAGTTGTCAACGATATGACTGTTCAAAAAGAAATTACCACCGGGCGTTTATTCGGAAATTATGTTGAGATTACTTCAGGCTTGAGCGAAGGGGAGAAGATCATTGATAATCTGAATGAAAAAATAAAAGACGGTAGTCAGGTAAAAGTTTTATAAAGGAAATTAAACGGAGTTTAAATGTCTTTAATTCAATTAAATAATATTTCGAAATCATACCAACGGGATAAAATAGAAATTCCTGTCCTCAGCAATATTAATATGGAAATCCCTGATGGCGAATTTATTGCGTTGATGGGTCCATCTGGTTCAGGTAAAACTACTTTGCTTAATCTCATTGGAGGAATTGATAAACCTTCAGAAGGAAAAGTTGTTATTGCTGATAAGGAAATCTCAAGTTTTGGTGAATCAGCATTAGCAAAATGGAGATCGGATAATGTTGGATTTATTTTTCAGTTCTATAATTTAATTCCTGTTTTAACTGCATTTGATAATGTTGAACTTCCGCTTCTTCTTACAAATCTTTCTAAAGCTGAAAGAAAAAAACGTGTTGAGTTTGCACTTGGTGTCGTTGGACTTGGGGACCGTATCCATCATTACCCAAAACAACTTTCAGGTGGACAAGAACAAAGAGTAGCAATTGCAAGGGCTATCGTTACTGATCCGATGATAATTGTTGCTGATGAACCAACTGGTGATCTTGATCGAACCTCTGCGGAGGAAATATTAACTCTGATGGAGCGGCTCAATAAGGAATTTAAAAAAACTATCATTATGGTAACTCACGATCCACACGCAGCTGAGAAAGCACATATAATCAGAAACCTTGAAAAAGGAGATTTGGTGTAACAAACCATGAAAATAATAAAACTGATTTTAAAAAATTCACTCAGGCATAAGTTAAGAACTATTCTAACTATCATTGGAATTTCAATTGCAGTCTTTGCTTTTGGATTGTTAAGAACGGTTGTGACTGCCTGGAATGCAGGTGTTGAGGCTTCTGCTGCAAATCGTTTGATAACAAGGCAAGCCGTTTCTTTTATATTTCCTCTTCCGCTTGCTTACAAAGACCAGATTGCAAAAATTCCCGGAGTTGATGAAGTAACATATGCAAATTGGTTCCAGGGAGTTTATATTGATAAGAACCAATTCTTTGCGAGACTTGCTGTTGATCCCGAAACAATATTCGAGGTCTACCCGGAGTTTCTGTTAAGTGATGAAGAGTATCAAACATTTTTAAAAGAAAGAAACAGTTGTATCATCGGTCAGGCAACTGCAAATCAATACAAGCTGAAGGTTGGTGACTTGATGAACATTGAAGGTGATATTTACCCGGGTGAGTGGCAGTTTGTTATTCGTGGAATTTATAAACCGAAAGATAAAACTACAGATGCAACCCAGATGCTTTTTCATTGGGACTATTTAAACGAGCGGATGAAAGAGTGGGAAACAGGACGCGATAATGAAGTAGGTTGGTATATTATTAAAATAAATGATCCTGATAAATCTGCTTCAATCTCTGAGCAGATAGATGGTTTATTCAAAAACTCACGTGCAGAAACCAAAACTGAATCTGAAAGAGCATTTCAACAAGGTTTCGTTCAGGCATCGAGTGCAATATTAACATCCATCAACGTAATTTCATTTGTGATCATTGGGATAATTATGCTCGTTCTCGGTAACACGATGATTATGTCAGCAAGAGAAAGAACGAGGGAATACGCTGTCTTTAAAACTCTTGGGTTTTCAGCAAAACACATGGTTGGATTAATTTTAGGAGAATCTCTTTTCATCTCTGCACTCGGAGGAGGACTGGGATTATTCCTCGCGTTTCCAATTGTAGAGGGAGTAAGTCAGGCTATTCCAAAAGGAATGTTTCCTGTTTTTGAGTTAGAACCGATTACATTAATTTTTGCTGTATCCTCTGCTCTTTTGATTGGTGTAGCAGCTTCCGTTTTTCCAATAATGAAAGCATTAGGGACAAGCATTGTTGATGGATTAAGGTTTATTGGATAATTTTTTCACTGTCATTACGAGACACGATTTATCGATGTCGAAGTAATCTGCTTATAATTAGATTGCTTCACTTCGTTCGCAATGACAAAAAAATAAGTTTATTATGAAAATTCCATTTAAGTATACAATAAAAAATTTCACTTCACGAAAGCTTACAACTTTCATCACAATCTTTGGTGTTGCATTGGTTGTATTTGTTTTTACTGCAGTATTAATGATGGCATACGGAATTCAAAAAACACTTATTGCAACAGGACAGCCAGATAATGTATTAATTTCAAGAAAATCAGCAAATGGAGAAATTTCAAGTATTGTTGATGGTGAAACGCAGGATGTAATCAGAACTTTACCACACATTGCTGTAGATAAAGACGGTAAGCAAATTATATCAAAAGAACCTGTGGTAATAATTAATCTTGAAAAATTTAGCGGTGGAATGAGCAATGTAACTGTTAGAGGAGTATCAGATGTAGTTCTTGAGTTAAGACCACAGGTAAAAATTATTGAAGGACAAATGTTCAATTTTGGACTGCGTGAATTAATTGTGGGTTCAGGTGTAACAGGAAGATTTAAAGGTGCTGCTATTGGAGATGAAGTAAAGTTTGCCGGAGATAATTGGAAGATCGTTGGAATATTTGATTCTGATGGTAGTGGTTTTGATTCTGAAATGTGGGGCGACTCTAAACAACTTCTTAATGCCTTCAACAGGGGAAATACAGTTTCAACAATGACCCTCAAGCTTGATGATGCCAGCAACTTTGAATATTTCAAAAAACAATTTGAATTCGACAGAAGACTTCAGCAGTTTGAACCCAAGATTGAACAGCAGTATTTTGAAGAACAGTCCGAGTTTATGGCAGCCTTCATAAGAATTATAGGATTAGTTATCACAGTAATTTTTAGCGTTGGAGCTATGATTGGTGCCGCGATTACGATGTATGCAGCAGTTGCCAATCGCACAGTTGAAGTCGGAACTCTCCGTGCACTTGGTTTCAAAAGAAGAAGCATCCTTGTTGTATTTCTGATTGAATCACTTGTTATTGCAATAACCGGAGGTGTTATAGGAATATTTCTTGCTTCATTCCTGCAGTTCTTTAATATATCCACATTAAATTTTCAATCATTTTCTGAGCTTGCATTTAGCTTTAGTCTTTCACCATCAATTATTATAACATCACTCATCTTTGCGATTGTAATGGGAATAATCGGTGGCTTCCTACCTTCTGTTCGCGCATCACGATTGAAAATTGTGAATGCATTGAGAGCTGTTTAGTATTTATTAATGAATTTTGTATTTTTCCAAGGCGATCTCAGGATCGCCTTTTTAATTTATAGAATTTGATCTCGCCCTTCTCATTTTAATTTCTTAAGTTTCCACTGTCAGTCTGAATCTCATTCAATCCCGATGTCACGCTGAGCTTGTCGAAATGACTCAATGAATCATTATCTTGCGGCTCAGAATGACAACGTGATGTCATTCTGAGGGAATGAAACGACGAAGAATCTTGCGGCAGCATCTCGAGACTCTTCATCCCGCTAGGGGATCAGAGTGACCATTGAAATGTCATTCTGAAGGAGTTTGGGATGAAGAATCTCAAATAACAAAGTAAAAAACTATGAAAATGAAAAACAAAATTTATAACATAGTTTTACTGATAATTGTCCTGCTTACAGCTTATTGCTTACAGCTTAACGCTACAATAAGATACGTAAGCAAAACCGGCAACAGCACACCACCTTACACCACCTGGGAAACCGCAGCAGACAGCATACAAAAGTGCATTAACATTTGTGTTTTTGGTGATACCATTTACGTAGCTAACGGAGTTTACCAGGAACAAGTTGTGATGATACCGGGTTGTCGCTTATTGGAGCCGGAATGGATTCTTGCATAGTTGATAGCAGAAGCTTTCCATTAACTAGCAATCGATGACTATAGAAATTAAAGATAATTGTATTGTTAAAGGGTTTCTAGATTCGCATTCTAATCATCTTAATTATGGTATGGGAATTAGAAGCGAAGGACAAACTGGATTAATAACATTAAATAAATTTTCAAATGCTTCATATAGGAATTATTTATATGTAATTCAAATATCGATATGTTTATAAAAACTATTTTTTATAATATAAAAATAGGGATTTGTTTATTCAATTCAAATTCTATAGTTAGAAAAAATTTATATTATCATGAATGTTGAGCCAGGTGGAAGCGGGAATATTTATTCACAGCATTTAATAACAATTATAGACCAATCATAGACTCAAACTATATCGAAAATAGAACAGGGTAATGGTATATATAAATCCATTGGATCAAGACCAATAATAAAAAATAATGTTATAACATTAACATTACGGTGCAGAGGTATTTTTCTGTCATCATCGGATTCAGCAAAAGTTTATAATAATTTAATAATTAATTCAGATGGATAACAGGTATTAGATAATAACAGTTGTATCAATCCAAGTATGAATATTTACTACAATTATATTACGGTGAAGGAAATTGCTAGTTCATTATGGAATTATTACAGTTGGGAAAAATATGTTATTAAAATAATGTAGTAACAAATACAATAAGAGGAATAAGTGCTATGAAATCTCAAAATCTTGTAGTTCAAATACAATAATTTCTTGGAATAACGATATAAACTATACTGGTTTAACACCAGATACAACAAACCTCTCAGTTGATCCTATGATAGTAAATGATGACACAACACAGGGAGAACTGGATTTTCATCTTCAGAAATATTCACCTCTAATTGATGCAGGTGACCCAAATATTCTTGACAGAGACGGAAGCAGAAGTGATATTGGTCTTTATGGTGGTCCTTACGGCTGGACTTACACTTATAATGATTTAGCTCCTCGTCCTCCGCATAATGTTACTGCCACAGTTGAAGAAGGATTTGTAAAACTAACCTGGAATAAAAACACTGAAGCAGATTTCTCACATTACAGGATTTACAGGGATACACTTACAATAGTTATTTACGATTCATCAAAGATAGTAGGAGAAACACCGGACACTGTGTTTTATGATAATCTTCCTCCTGTAAACGGAGAAACAAGATTTTATTATTTAATCACAGCATTCGACAACCAGGGAAATCAATCATACCCAAGTGAAGAAATAGTTGTACTGGTAACAGGAATGAGTGAACATCCACCAAAAGGTTATGATGGATACAGACTGTTGAGTAATTATCCTAATCCGTTTAATCCTTCAACAGTAATTCCATACAGATTAAAAGAAGGAGGATATGTAAAACTTTATGTTTATGATGTAAAAGGAGATTAGTGAGAGTGCTGGTAAACCAGTGGCAGGAGAAAGGATATTATGAAGTATTGTTTCATCCGAATACAGAAGAGAGAAGCAGGGCAAACAGTTTTGAAGTCCCGATGGGAAAAACATACAGTGACATTGCAACAGGAGTTTACTTTTATATGATTCACGTTTACAATGACAGAAATATTCCAGTTTTCAGCGATTCAGGTAAAATGATATTGCTGAAGTAATTATTGTCATCCTGAGTCCTGAAGGGACGAACCTGCCTGCCGGCACGGAATCTAAAAGGACAAATCGAAAAACAGATTCTTCACGTTCGAGTTGGTTCAGAATGACTACATATTGTCACACTTCGACTGGCTCAGTCTGACAAAGGGCTTGTCATTCTGAAGGATCCCGCTTTGCGGGAGACTGAAAGAATCTTAAGATAAAATCCAGAGACTCTTCGCTAATCACTCAGAGTGACCGAGTTCGTCATTCAAGTTCGTTCTGGCAGGAGGGAAAAACCATTTTTCTTAGCGGTAAATTTCTGGTGTGTAAATAAAAATAAGTTTACTATATATTTGAACCCGTAATTTATTGTATCATAAGGTAATTAGGGTTCTGTTTATCTCTATATCCTCTAAAAAACAAACTTCTGCAATATTTATACTATTCATAAGTTTATTATTTACTCCGTCAAATCAGAGTTATAGCCAACAAACCGGTGACTTGCGTGGGTTTGTAACTGATTCTACAAATGGAGAAGCCCTGGTTTTCTGTAATGTATTCCTAAAAGAAATAAACACAGGTGCTTCAACAAACGATAGGGGACTATATCTTGTGAAATCAATTCCATCCGGTAAAGATTATAAAGTGACAGTTTCATACGTTGGTTATAAAACCAAAATCCTAAGTGTTTTTGTTAAACCGGAAGGCATAACTGAACTCGATGTTCAACTAACACCTTTAAGCTATGAATTACAGACGATTGAAAAAGTTGGTGAAAAAATTGTACGCGAAAACCAGATTGATATAAGTCTTGACCGTATTTCTGTAAGACAGGTTGAAGTGCTGCCAAAAGGAGTTGAGACTGATGTCTTTCGCACTCTTCAATATGTTCCCGGGGTAAGCACAACAGGTGATGTTACGGCAAAGTATTATGTTCGTGGCGGAAGCGGAGATCAGAACCAGGTTTTGTTCAATGGAGTTGAAATTTATAATCCTTTTCATTCATTAGGTTTATTCAGTGTTGTTGAGCCGAACGTAATTAATAGTATGGAGTTCTTCAAAGGTGGTTATACAGCAGAATACGCCGGTCGTATTTCATCAGTAATGAACATCATTTCAAAAGATGGAAATAAGAACCGGTTTGGGTTTAAGGGAGGTGTTAGCTTTTTAACGGCTAAAGCGTTGGTGGAAGGTCCCATACCAAACGGCTCATTTATTATTTCGGGTAGAAAAAGTTACAATAGTGAAGTTCTGAAAAACTTTTTTAATGATCAGACTGTACCAATCGATTTTTATGATCTTTCATTTAAAGTAACCTATTCAAGCTCCGATATTTTTAACAACGCCAAGTTTTCTGTGTTTGGATATTTTACAAATGATAAGGTAGATTATGAAGATCCATTCAGGGAAGAATTTTCGTGGCAAAATAATTTAGTAGGATTTGAATGGCTGCAGGTTTATGACATTCCGCTTTTTTCCCGCTTAGGAATTTCGGTTAGTACTTTTGAAGGAGAAGTAATTCCAAATCTCAGTACACTTAAACCGCGATATAATTCACTGGAGGATTTTACAATTAGTTTTGATATGAACTATGTTTATGATAACCGTGATGAAATTGGATTGGGGCTAAAACTTAAAACAGTCAATTCAGAATTAACGCAGGTAAACTATGTTGGTTTGCAGAGTAACTATGAAGATTTTGCCGGAAATATCAGCGTTTATGGAAAATATAAATTTATGCGGTGGAAAAATTTTGGTTTGGATGCCGGGACAAGAATTAACCTTACCGGATTAACTGAATCCGGCAGCGGTACATTTGAACCGCGTGTAAGTCTTACTTATCGATTCATTCCTTCAATTGCGTTCAAAGCTGCCTGGGGAATTTACCTTCAGGAAGTATTGACTGTATCAGACGAAGATGAAATAATTTCAATTTTTGAACCCTGGATCATCACTCCCGATTACTCAGGTGACCAGTTCGGGACAGGCTCGTTCAGGTAGAGGGGAAATAACCATTACTCTTAGCGGTAAATTTCTGGTGTATAAATAAAAATAAGTTTACTATATATTTGAAACCGTAATTTATTGTATCATAAGGTAATTAGGGTTCTGTTTATCTCTATATTCTCTAAAAAACAAACTTCTGCAATATTTATACTATTCATAAGTTTATTATTTACTCCGTCAAATCAGAGTTATAGCCAACAAAACGGTGACTTGCGTGGGTTTGTAACTGATTCTACAAATGGAGAAGCCCTGGTTTTCTGTAATGTATTCCTAAAAGCAATAAACACGGGTGCTTCAACAAACGATAGGGGTCTCTATCTTGTAAAATCAATTCCATCCGGTAAAGAGTATGAGGTAACCGTTTCATATGTCGGTTATAAAACCAAAAATCTAAATGTTTTTGTTAAGCCGGAAGGAATAACTGAACTTGATGTTCAACTCACACCGCTGAGTGTATGAGCTTCAAACGATTGAAAAGATTGGTGAAAAAATTGTTAGAGAAAACCAGATAGATATAAGTCTTGACAGAATTTCAGTAAGACAAGTCGAGATTCTACCAAAGGGAGTGGAAACGGATATTTTTCGTACACTCCAATATGTTCCGGGAGTAAATTCAACGGGAGACGTTACTGCAAAATATTACGTCCGTGGTGGAAGCGGAGATCAGAACCAGATTTTGCTTAATGGAGTTGAAATCTACAATCCTTTTCATTCGCTGGGTTTGTTCAGTGTTGTTGATCCGGATATGATAAACAGTATAGAGTTCTTATAAAGGCGGCTACACTGCTGAATATGCTGGCAGAATTTCATCCGTTATGAACATCATCTCAAAGGATGGAAATATAAACAGGTTTGGGTTTACGGGAGGTGTTAGTTTTTTAACTGCAAAAGCATTGCTTGAAGGTCCCATTCCAAATGGTTCATTTATGATTACAGGAAGAAAAAGTTACAACACTGAAGTGCTGAAAAAATTTTTTAATGATCAGACTGTACCGATCGATTTTTATGATCTTTCATTTAAAGTGACTTTTTCAAGTTCAGATATTTTTAACCATGCAAAGTTTTCTGTATTTGGTTACTTTACTGATGATAAAGTGGAATATGACAGATCCATTGCGTGAAGAATTCTCCTGGCAAAATAATTTATTAGGATTTCGAGTGGCTACAGGTTTATGATATTCCACTTTTCTCCCGTTTGGGTATTTCAGTTAAGTACTTTTGAAGGAGAAGTAATTCCTAATCTCAGTAGCACTTAAACCGCGATATAATTCACTGGAAGATTTTACAATAACTTTTGATATGAATTATGTATATGATAATCGAGATGAAATTGGATTGGGGCTTAAAACTTAAAACAGTCAATTCAGAATTAACGCAGGTAAACTTTGTTGGACTGGAAAGCAACTATTGAAGATTTTGCAGGTAATATTAGCGTTTATGGAAAATATAAATTTCTTCGCTGGAAAAATTTTGGTTTAGATGCCGGAACAAGAATTAACCTTACCGGATTAAGCGAATCCGGCAGCGGTACATTTGAACCGCGGGTTAGTCTCACATATCGATTCCTTCCTTCAATTGCATTTAAAGCTGCCTGGGGAATTTATCTCCAGGAACTTCTAACAGTTTCAGATGAAGATGAGATTATTTCCATTTTTGAACCCTGGATCATCACTCCCTGATTACTTAAATGCTTCTAAGTCGATTCAATACATTGCAGGACTTGATATCGATATTACTGATCAGACTCTTTTTTCTGTTGAAGGTTACTACAAAGTTCTACAAAATATACCAATAGTTAATGATGAGAAATTCTCTGCAACCGATCCGGATCTACTCTCCGGTCAGGGTGAATCTTATGGCTGGGAATTTTGTTAGATTACAGTCTTGAACCTGTTAATGTAACAACATCTTATACATTAAGCTGGGCATACAGGCAAACAGATGACATGGGTTTATTATCCGAAATACGATACTCGCCATTCTGTTAATCTGATTCTTGAATTTAATATTGGTAATGGATGGATTGCCAGTGGTGCTTGGAACTATTCATCGGGTTATCCATTTACAGAACTGATAGGATTTTATGACAAGTTCTTTTTTAATAGTGGCATTAATAATGAAATTATTCAGGGTGGTTTTCAACAGTATGCCTATTTAGGTGATAAAAATCTTGGCAGATTGCCCACTTATCATAGGATGGATGTGAGCATTTTGAAAAGGATTGACTTATCATTTATGAATATGGAACTTGGAGTGAGTGTAATTAATCTTTATGACAGACAAAATATTTTTTATTTCAACCGGGACACAGGGGAAGTAGTAAACATGCTTCCATTTCTTATTAACCGGTACAATAATGATAGAAATATGAAAATTATAAAATTATTATTCTTTCATTCTTTTAATTCTCACATTAGTTTCTTGTGATGAAGATTTTAATCCATACGGAGATTACCAGGAGAAATTTGCTTTTACCTGTATTCTTAAGAATGATGATAACTTTCAGACTGCAACCCTTTTCAAAAGCTATCTTACAACACCTTCAGATCCTTCAGTAGTGGGAGCTGACATAAGAATCTGGTATAATGATTCCGTTTTTGTTTTCAGAGATACTTCAGTTGTAGAACTGATACTACGAGATATACTACTCCATTAAACTTTTATTATAATGAACATTTTAGCGTTGACTACAATGAATTCTATTGAACTGGAAGTAATTCTACCTAATGGTAAAAGTTTACGTTCCTCTTCATGTACACCAGGAAAAATTAATTTGACAATGAGAGTGAAGTTCTTAATACCTCCTGTCTCAGTCAAATATCGTTCAATTTATCTGGAATTCATTTGGGCGGGGATCTATTTTTCACCAAGTCTGACTATTCGTTATAAACAAAATGTAAATGGAGTAATTATTGAAAAGACGAAAGTAGTTCCAATTAAATATGAAGATGTGGTGGTGAAATGACTCCGATTTTCCCGAGTCCAACTTCTGCTCCCATAATAATTTATAATCTCGATGCTGTCACAAAAGCTCTTGAGGAAATATCTGAAGGAGACCCTATAAGCAAAATTATTCAATACTGCAAAAAATTTCTGTTAGTGTCATCGCATTTGATTTACCAGCATCAAAATATATTTCTTCAACAGGCGGTTCTTTTGATGATCTCACAGTTAGTGTTGATGTTGCGGACTATTCAAATATAGAAGGCGGATTTGGATTGTTTGGTTCTTATTCAAAAAAAGAATTACACAAGACTAAGATTTTTACAAGATTATATAGAATCATTTGGCTACAATTTTATTGTTGAAAATTAAGAGTAAAAGATTGATAACATTAAATAAATATAGAGCTGGAATACATTTCCTCATTTCATTCCTTTTTTTATTTTTTACATTTCTAGGATGCGATAAAGAGGTATCACGATCACCAGTAGAAGCCGATGCACCAAAGGATTTATTTATGTCGATTCAAATCCGCAAGGATTCATAATTTATGTGAATGACAAAAACACAGGTAGACTTACACCTGATAGCGTTTCATACATCGAAGCAGGAGAATATGAAATCACCTTAAAGAAAAAATACTATAAAGATACTTCTGTAGTTGTATTACTTGGTGAAGATGAAAAACAGAATTTGAATATAGATATATTGTCTAATCCTTCAATGTATGGTAATCTTAAATTAGTAACACAACCTGCAGGCGCTTCAATAAGTTTTAATGATTCAGTGCTGAATAGAGTAACACCAATGACATTTCAAAATTTATTACCGGGAATTTATACAGTAAAATTTAGCTTGTATAATCTCAAAGATAAAGTTATTACCAGTAATTGTTGAAAGCAACAATACAAACACTTATACCGAAACATTGCGTGATACTTCTGTTTGGGTAGACTTACCAGGTATTCAATTCGGGGATACAATCGAACTCATTAACTGCAATTGCAGTTGATCAAAACAACGTAAAGTGGATTGGTACTCTGGAGAAAGGAATAATCAGGTATGACGAATTAAACTTTACCAGCTTTAACACTTCTAATTCCTCAATACCGGATAACAGGATAAATTGCATTTCAATAGATCCTCAAAACAGAGTATGGTTGGGAACTGATTATGGGATCGGAGTTTTTGATGGTATAAGTTGGACAGTTTACAATAGAAATAATTCTGGATTAACTTCAGAAATAATTAACACAATTGAATTTGAAGATAATGGAAATACCTGGATAGGTACTCCAGCCAATCTCGTAGAATTTAATGGTTTTAATTGGATAATTTATAATGAACCTTCTGGATGGGGGGACTGGATAAATGCTATTTATATAGAATCAGAAAATAAAATATGGCTGGGCACAAAACTAAATGGTATTTATCAATTCGAGAATGGTAATTTCAATTCAATGTCTCAGCCAATCTTTGGATATCCATCAACTACAATATCATCAATAGATGTTGATGAATTTAATAATATCTGGTTTGCTTTTTTACCTGATACTACAGGAGGGGGCGGAATTTCTTTTTGGGATGGAGTCGGATTCAATAATTATTTCATTGGTTCACCACAAATAAATGTTAATCGTATTTTCATTGATGATATGAATATTAAATGGATTGCTACTTCAGAGGGTTTTGTAGTTTATGATGCTCAAAATAATTCGACTGCATTCAGGACTTATAATTCACTTATAAGTTCAAATATTGTCAAATCCTGCGTACGGGATTTAAACGGAAATGTGTGGATTACAACTTTTGCAAGTGGATTAAACAAGTATAAACCACCGCGTTAAAACTATATCTTCACCTGGTAAACAGAATCCAGGACAGTTCCATCAACCCACTTTATTATTGCAACAACTTTATCTTTGTTCAGTTTTGGTTTTGCAGGTTTACCACCGCAAATCTCGTCAACTTCTTTTTTGATTTGTTTAATATCCTTCACAGGAAGCCTTGAATCTTTAACCGCTTTAATCAAATCTTTTCGTTTTGGATTGATTGCTATTCCTCTTTCTGTGACAATAACGTCAATCAGTTCACCAGGTCCACAAAGAGTAGTTACCTGATCAACAATAACAGGAATTCGATCTCTGAACGATGGAATTGCAAGTATTGTACACTTTGAATAAAGACAATTCTGCCAGCCGCCAATTCCATGAAGCAAGTAACCATCAGAATGAGTAACCACGTTAGCGTTAAAGTTTACATCAACTTCTGTTGCCCCAAGAACAGCAACATCAACCATTGAAGCAAAATTTCCTTTGCCGTGAAAATTATAACTTGTAAAAGGAGAAGTGTTAATGTGGTTCACATTTTCTCTCATACTTCTAACACCTTCAAGATCAAAAGTTTGTCCATCAAGTATGTAATCAGTTAATCCTTCTTCAAGCATTTCTACAAGATATTTAGTACTGCCGCCACGCATAAATCTTGCTTTGACTCCTTTGCTTTTCATTTTTTCTTTAAGGAAAAGTACAAATGCAAGATTAGTCCCGCCAGCACCTGCCTGAAGCGAAAAGCCATCTTTCATTATTCCAGCGGCTTCTATGAAATCAGCAACATATTCCGCGATGAGCAATCTGTCAGGTGACTTTGTTACTTCGGTTGTTCCTGATACAATCTTGGCGGGATCACCGAGTGATTCAACTTCAACAACATAATCAACATTATTTCCTTGAATCTGCCAGGGAATACAAGGGAAGGGAACAAGATTGTCAGTGACTACAATGACACGATCTGCATATTCAGAATCACCTAGTGCAAAACCAATTAATCCACAAGCTGATTTTCCACGATCTCCGGTTGCATTACCAAATGGATCTGCTGTTGGTGCAAGTATCACAGCAATATCAATATGAACTTCTCCATCCTGAATTGCCTGGTATCTTCCTCCATGCGAACGGAGAACCCCAACTCCTTTCATCTTTCCTTCTGAAGTAAATTTGCCAAGAGGACCATTCATACTTCCTTCTATGTGATGAATTGTTCCATCTTTCAAATACTTTATCAAATGTGAGTGAACCGGAAATGAGGCTGAAGGAAACCAGCGGATATTTTTTATTCCCATTTCTTTTATTGTATCGAACAAAATATTTGTAACAGCATCACCATTTCTTAAATGATGATGAGTTGAAATTGTCATTCCGTCTTTAAGTCCTGCTTTCTTAAAAGCAGTCTTTAAATCTTTTACAACTTTATTTCCATTAGTCGGATAATCTTTGCAACTTCTGATTGGAGGTTTTGCTTTGTTACCTGTGGGTTTGTATTTATTCATACCCTTAAATGGAATTTGTGTTTGCCGTTTACTTCGGTGGGGACTAATCGTCCTGCAGCATTTTTAGTTAATTTCATATTTAAACTTTAAATTTTAAATTAATAATTAAGTTTGATTCCAAATCCAATTTGTCGTGGTGGACCGTAAAACAATTGTTGACCACCATCCGGATTATACTGAATTAATAAGTTATATAAAGTTGCGTACTGCTCACCAAAGGTTTCAATTTGTTTCCCTCCCTGATTCGGATCGCTAAGATAACCGTCATCATCCGGTAATCCAGTTCGTGGAAAAACATTGTAAATATTTTTAGTAATCAAATAAATTTATAACAAATAGGTATAAGATCAAGATTTAAGTTATTATAAATTTGAAAACCTTTCTCTATTTTTAAATCAAATTGATGTACTATAGGAGTAGTCCCAGAATAAAAATCTATTGGAGCTCTGATTAGGTCATAATAATATGGGTATCCACTGTTAAATGTAAACATTAGACTAAGATCAAGAGAATTAAATACACTCGAAATTTCTTTCAAGTGGTAAAAATCATAACTGGCAAATGCATTTATTCGAATTGAATTATAGCGTTGTCCAAAATCGTAATCATTTAGATATTGATAGCAGACGTTTGATATTATATTAAAACCATTTCGATAATAATCTACCAAAAAATCTAATCCCCAAATGTCTGAAGTACCTTCATCTGAATAATATAAATAATTATTGAAAGGTGAACCACCATTAACTTCCTGGGATTTAATTGTTAATGTATTATCACTGTGTTTGTTGAAGTAAAGTAATATCTAAATTCAGGTTATCCTTCGGGGTGAACGAAAGCTGTATTTCTAAATCTTTCGTTACAACTGGTTTTAAATCTCCAGGTTTTACTGGTTCAAAAGAAATAAGACCTCCAACTAAATGATAACCAATCGAGTTGAATCCTTCCAAAATATAATTGTATGGATGACTTTGTACATTTTGGGAATAAATAGTTGTAACTGATATTTTATCAGACACAACATAGTTAAGATTTATTTTTGGTGAAAAAAAGGAATGTCCTTCTGTGTCAACCAAACCCTCCTCCTTCACTTGCAAAGTAATAATATTAAATGTTTTTTCAGGAGATGCAGGATCAATCATTTTTTTGTAATTAGAATTGTAGTAATCATATTTAAATCCAATATAGAAATTAAATTTATCCAGCATTTGAAAATGATCATCCACATATATTGAAAAATAAACTGGTTCCGGGGCTTCGTATATACCTGAACCTTCTTCATTTCCATCAGGATCATATCCTATATTATTTACTCCGGATCTTATTAGCTATATAATCTTTTAATTCCTCATCAGAATATTCATGGAAATTTTGATCTGAACGATGGTAAGCAAACCTCTCAGCAAGTGTAGCCTGATTTAATAGTTCCCAATATTGCAACTCGGCTTGCTCAAATACTCCACCTAATTTAATATAAGTGGTTTTGTAGTTTCCATTTGAAAGTTCCTGTTATATTGTATTTATCTTGTTCAGACTTTTTATGGTTGATCCACGGATAATCTACACCCTGAAAGCTCCAGGTCATCATTTGAATATTCGATGGTAGTTCGAAACGTCCATAATCATGACCTTCTCTTTCCCAATATACCCCAGCTTCCGCATTTGCAACACTATCTCCGTATGACCAATAATTATCTCCAAGATATTGATCATTTGTGACATCGGTTTTATCATAATAATTTCCAGCTACTGAAATAGATTGCTTATTATTTATATTATAATTGATATCAAGATTATACATTCCACCATATGTTTCAATTATACCCTGACCTTGTGATTAAAATATTGGAGAATATGATTTCTATTCAGCGTAGTTTGTTTATCAAAATAAATTCCAAAGGTATTGATTTGTAATCGATCAAAATTAAAATTCAATGTTGTTACAAAATTTAATGATTCAAATGAATTGTAAGGAACAATTCCAGCAGGTAGATCTAAAGTAACTGAATTCATCGTTACCGGATCATTGAAATGTTAAATTATCTATACCGGGGTAACTCTGAGGATTTTTGTCTCTTAAAAATTGGTAATTAGCGTTTACGAAAAAGTTAATATTATTTGAAAAAAGTGGCCCACTTAAATTTATATTAGTCTCATTGTAGCCATAATTATAAGCTCCAAGTGTTTTTTCTCCTGAGTAAGGATCATTTGAAAAAGTAATATTGTCTGTTTGATATTCAGCGTTTAAATGTATCTGGTCATTTCCTTTAATTAATTCATAATTGAACAAACCACTTGATGTGTTACTAAGATCAGCTGGAATAAAACCATTATAAAATTCAATTGAATTAAATGTTCTGGGATTAAGAAAAAAAGCATTATTGCCTGTAAAAAGATCATTGAATTTAATACCATTAATAAAATATCCGGTTTCGTAACTCTCACTACCACGGATGTAGAAGTTTTGAAAATAGGAAACGACACCTGGATAAAATCTATTTAAATAGTCCATTGTTTGAAACGGGAATAAATTCAGAACTGAATCCGGAATAGAATACGATGTAAAATTATTTGATAACGGAATTTGAATTGAATCAGGAGTTGCCTCAGGATTTTGTTGAGAAATTGTGTAGTTAAAACTACCATCCAATGAAACTATTGCCACTATTATCCTTAGGCTTATTTTTAGATTCATTTTCCCCAATCCAATCATTTCAACATATCATTCGATTTACTATTCAACAATGCAAGATTGATGTTTTTTGTGCTCGCTTCACAACCGGCGGATCAATCATTTTACTGCCAAGTGAAACAACACCCAAACCTTTTTTTTCAGCTTCTTCAAATGCAAGAACAATCTTTTTTGCTTTTTCAATTTCCTCTATTGTTGGTGCAAATGCTTCGTGCACAACTTTTATTTGTCGTGGATGAATACATCCTTTTCCTTCAAATCCAAGTGACTTTAGCTTCAATAACACTTTCTCTCAATCCATCCATATTTGAAATATCAGAATAAACAGTATCAATTGGCTGAATACCTGCAGCTCGTGCTGCATTAACAACCATACTTCTTGCAAAGAAACTTTCTTTTCCTTCTTCAGTTCTTTGTGTTCCGATGTCCGCTGTGTAATCTTCAAGTCCGATTGCAAGTGCACAATTATTTTTGCTTGCTGATGCAATTTCATAAGATTTAATTACTCCTTTTGCACTTTCAATTATCGGCATAAAGTAAATTTCGATTTTTAACTTTGTGTTGTTTTTCAATTTTTCAACTTCTTTTTCAACTTCGATTAACTTGCTCAGCAGATTCACATTTGGGAATTAGAATTACATTAACATTATGCGGAACAATAAACTTCAAATCATCTAATCCTTTTGGCAGTTGATTTATTCTAACCATTCTCTCTGCCTCCATAGAAATCAACTGATCGAAGAGCATTTCTGACCAGCAATTGAGCAGCATCTTTTTCAGTTGGTGCAACACTATCTTCCAAATCCAGAATTATTCCGTCCGGAGCATGAAATCCTGCATTAACAAAATACTTTGGTTCATTTCCGGGAAGATATAATCTGCTTCTTCGCAATCTGTCTTTTGTTGTTTTGTAAGTTGATTTTTTTGAAAAGGGAAGTAGATATTCTTTTTTAGTTCTGGGTAAAGCTCTTTTAACTGCTAGTTCAAATCTTGCAGCTAGAGTAAATGGAAGAGCTCCATAATCTTCAACTGTTATCTTTGCATTTTTCAGATTAAAGAATTTGCACATATCAAGAATCAGTTCACGGATTGATTCTCCATACATCGATTCAACTTTACTTTGAAGATTAAGTTTAATTCCACCACTTTCTTTTAATTCAATTTCAACATAACAATCGGAGCGAACGGATTCTCCTCTTGGTCCTGCGGATGATTTTTTAATTTGTTTCATATTTATCCTTTTAATTATTGTCATAGCAGAACGTAGATGAAGCAATCTCTACTTTTAGACAGATTGCTTCATCAATTCAATCAGGTATCAGCAATGACTATTTAAGTTTAAACATTTAGTTTCTTCATAAACTCTTTTGCTGTTAACTGTTCTGCATTTAAAGATTGCTTCTTTTACTTCTTTTCTTCTTCCTGCGGCAAGAAGTTTTTCTGATAATCCTTCAAACTTGTTATCAAGATCTTCCATTGTCATCGGTTCTCTTGGATCACCTTTCGGATATTCAAGATATTCTGCAAACTCTCTTCCATCTTTTGTTTTTACAACAGCTTTGCTTGGCTGTTTTGCAGGAAACATTTTTTCAAATTCCTGTGAAGGTTCACCTTTTATTTTATCAATCACTTCCCAGATTCTCGGATCTTTCAATTTCTCATCACTGAAATGACTTGTTGTAATTTTATGATCAACCAAAGCTGCTGCAATGCAATAGGGAAGTGAGTGATCTGCAGTTTCTCTTGATTCAGGACGATACTTGTGCGGATCAAAAAGAATATCATAAGCCTGTGCAAGTGTTGTAAGTGTAACACTTTCAATCTGATCGTAAGTGATATTGTTTTTTGTAACAGCATTCAATGTTGCAGAAAGATGAGTGTGAGTTAATGCTTCAGTTGGAAAAGCTTTCATACTGCATTCCATTATTTTATATCGATTCACCAAGTCCGCCAATTAGTTTTTCAATATTCCATTTCCATTCTGATGTTCCATCTCTTCCTTTCATACTTACCGGTTCAACTTTCTGTTCTTTTGCATTCCATCCGAGGAATGTATCCATAAATCCTTCTTTACCCTCAAACACAGCTTCAGTTCCGCTGAATCCTTTCTTTGCCATCAATGCTGCAAACACTCCGCTCTGCACTGCCATCGGATCAACAGTGTTTTTCATCATTGTTAATTTTCCTGCAGTTGGACAACCGATTGTATGATTATGACTTCCGCTTATTCCAATTGCATTTACCATCTGATCTTCATTTAATCCGAGCATTTTTCCTGCAACAATCGGAGAAACAAACTGAGTTAATGTTGCGTGATGCCATTTTCGTTCACGAACTCCCGGAGAAGCAAACAAGCAAAGTCTTTGTTCAAATTCATAAGCAAGAACGATTGCAGTTATTACTTCTTTCATCGAAGCACCAACCATTTCACCAACAGAAAGTGCAGCAGGAATTATATCTGATGGATGTGATGGATCTTCTTTCCAGTAAATATCATTGAAGTCGAGTGCACGAATCATCAATGAATTTATCAAGAGTTGTATTTACAGCAGGAAGTTTATCACCAAAACCGATTACGGTTGCTTCTCCTTTGCCGCCCATTTCCTTGTAAATATCTCTGATGATGTTTACATCTTTTGTATGATATCCGCCGTACGCACAACCGATTGAATCGTACAGATATCTTTTTACTTCGTTAATGACTTCTTTTGGTAAGTCTTCATATTTTAGATTTAATTGCAAATTCTGAGATTGTTCTTGAGATTGATTTTTGCATTATAATATCCCTTTACTTTTTTGTATAAAGTTTTTGAATATGACCAGAGAAAAAGCATTGATCGAAATCGGTTATAGCTTCTCTAATAGTTTAATTACTTCTTTATTTAGAAATTTGATTTGAACAAGTTCATTCATGGATTTAACGAGGATCAGATTAAAATCATTTGCAAATTATTGGATACAAAACTGGATGATCCTTAATAGATTGAAAACGCTTTCTATTATCGTCTTTTTCATCAAGATGTGCCCAAGCTCCATAAATAAACATAACATGGATTTTCTCTTTGTCACGGTATGATTTTTCATAGTAACATTTGCAGGTTGATCCAAGTTGTTATTAAAAGATTTACGCTTATCCTTAAATTTTTCATAGTATTCTTTTTCAATTGGAAGTGTTGAATAAAGTTTATCAATTTTTCTTAAAGATATGTCATCTTTGCTTTGAATAAATAATCTATACTTTAGAATAAAAGCACTAATTGCTTCATCGTCTGGTCCTACTATTTTTGAATTTATTTCTACTATTTCTTTTGTGTAATCCAATTTAATGTTTACTCCACTTTTTTTTGGAAATTTTTTCCAAAAATTAAATCCTTGCAAAATATCAACTGTTTGGTTGAAACTCTTTAACCTTTCAATTTCTTGTGCAAAGTTCATATATCAAGTTGCAATCCATTAAAACTATCTTTAAATAAATTATTTAATATTATTATAAGATTAAAGATTCCTCTTCACCCATTCTCCAATCCACCTGCAATAATTAATTCCTGTGCAGCTTCACCAACAGGATCAATTGAATAATCTTTTCCATCAAAAGTGATTGAAGAATTTTCAAAATCTATTTTTACTTTTTTATTTGTTTGAACTGTTAGTTTTTCTTTACCATATTTTTCTTTAAGATCATTCACCAAATCAGAACATTCAATAACCAAAAAACCATTGTTAATTGCATTTCGTGCATAAGTTTCACTGAATGAACCGGCAATAACGCAAGTAATTCCTTTATATTTAAATGCAGTTGCAGCTTGTTCGCGTGAGCTTCCTGTTCCGAAATTAAATCCTCCAGCAACAACATCACCTTTCTTTGCAATCTTTCCAAATTCCGGATCGTAGTTTTCCATCACAACTCCTGCTTGCTGTTCAGGTGTGAAGTCATCCATGTAAGTATACTTGCCGGGATAAATTCCATCTGTGTTAAGATTATCCTGATGACAGAACAATAGATTTCCTTCAATCACGGAAGGAAAATCAGGAAGAATTTTAACCGATGATTTTTCGGTCGACGGTTTTTTATTGATTTTTATTTCAGCTTTAATTTTTTGGCTATCCATTTTCCCAATCAAAATCAATTTTACCTGCAATTGCAGATGCAGCAACAACAGCAGGAGAAGCCAGATAAGCAAAAGCATTTGGTGAACCCATTCTTCCTTTGAAGTTTCTGTTTGTTGCAGAAATTCCAACTTCACCATCTTCAAGCAATCCTGTTCCAAGTCCAATGCAAGGTCCGCAGCCCGGAGGTAATGGTTTTGCACCGGCATCAATCAATGTCTGCCAGTAACCAGCAAGTTCACTTTCTTTCTGTACTTCACTTGAAGCAGCAGCAATATAAAACTCAACTCCTTCTGCAACCTTTTTACCTTTTACAACTTCTGCAGCTTCTTTAATATCATCCAATCTGCTGTTAACACAGGAGACAAGATATGCTTTATTAATTTTCAGATTTTTCTTTTTCAATTCAGAAACTGAGTTCATAACTTTTACAGAATTTGGTCCGGATATGTAAGGTTCAATTGTCGATAAATCTATTTTTAATTCTTTTGAATAGAAAGCATCGTTGTCCGCTTTAAGTATGTTTTTTTCTAATTCAGAAATTCTTTCTTCATTTATTCTTGGATGTTTACCGTTTCCATCTTTATCAGAAGGCACACCTTCAAATCCTCTCTTTTTGAATATACTGATCTCGTTCTCTCAGCCATTCAATTGTCTTTTCATCGATAGGGAATAACCCAACAAGTGCACCCCATTCAGTTGTCATATTTGCAATTGTAAGTCTTTCTTCAATTGTAAGATGTTCTAACTCCTTCACCAACAAATTCAATTGCATGATTTAAAACTTCATCATTGTTAAAATATCCGCAAAGAGAAATGATAACATCTTTTCCTGTTACACCTTTTTGAAGTTTTCCTGTTAGTTCAACTTTTGCAATCGGTGGAACTTTCCACCAGGTTCTTCCTGTTGCCCAGATTGCTGCGGCATCTGTTCGAACAATTGGAGTTCCCAAACATCCTAATCCACCATACATATTTGAATGACTATCTGAAGCAACTGCCATTGTTCCGGGAAAGGCATAACCTTCTTCACACATTATCTGATGTCCGATTCCTCTTCCGGCAGGATAAAAATCCGCTCCCATTGATTTAGAAAACTCTTCAATCTTTTTATACTTCTCTAAATTCTTTTCAGTTTTATTCTGAATATCGTGATCGAGTGTGTGTACAACTTGTCGTGGATTAAAAAGTTTTGTTGCACCGATTGATTTGAATTTTGGAATGACTGCACCTGTGTTATCGTGTGTCATCACATATGCAGGCTGAATCATTATATAATCACCTGAATGAACTTCGTGATTAGGAGATAAACCTACTGCATATTTTTGTGCTATTTTTTCGACTAGTGATTGATTCATAGTATTCTCCAAATCATTGTAAAATAAAAACAATGGCAGCTGATGATACAGATGTAGCTGATTTATGCTTATCTGCAAAATCAGCGTTATCAGTGTGCTATTGAGTTAAGCTTTAAAAGGTTCAAATGAAACAAAATCTGCATGATGAACTATTATTGCTTCAACACTTCTTTTAGCATCATCACCTTCTTTTGCGTGATAGGCAATTATATGCTGAACTTCAGGAGGCAAACCAAATCGATCAGCAATTGCTACTCCGCTGAAAGGATGACGCAAAAGTTTTCCTGCTTTGCTTGTAGTTAAGTTTTCCATCAACTTTATCATATTCAATTAATTTTCCAACATCAATCAATATTGCACCTGCAATCAGCAAATCCATATCAATTTTTATTTCATCACCAAAATTTTCTTTCATTCTTTTTGCAATTTCAACAGAAAACTGAACAGCAGTTCGTTTATGATTCATAAAAGTTATCTTGCAATCTTTAATCAGAAGTGAGAATGGAATCACTTCAGATCTTCAGCAGATAAGAACAGAATTCTCAATTGCATAAACCCAGCAATCGAGAGTTTTATCTCTTAATTCTTTATTTTGAATCCAATTTATTTCCGGCCAGATTTTTTAAACTTTTTCATGCATTTATTTTCTCCATTAAAGAAATTTAATTGATTGTTTCACTTACTAATTTTTTCCCATTGACTAAAACACTATAAGCTTTTATTCCAAGCAAAATTGCAAGTGTAAATAGTAAAACAGAAATAATTGAAAATGTATAATTATCAATTATAAAATTCTGATATATTAACATTCCAAGTGCTGTTAAAGTAACAGTAAACATAAATATCATTGGAATCAGAACGAATAAATATCCCTTTTTAAGATTTGCAACCCATACAGTTAATGCAAGTAAAGCAAGTGCAGCAAGTAATTGATTTGCACTTCCGAACACAGGCCAGATTGACATTGTTTGTCCGCTAAATGTTAATGCTGCTCCAAATAGCAACTGTAATTCCTGTAGCGACAAATCTGATTAGTAACTAATAGAGTTTTTTCTGATTTTTCTTTTGTTTCAAAATATTCCTGAAACATAAATCTTGCTAATCTTGTTGCTGTATCAAGTGAAGTTAATGCAAAAGCAGAAACGGCAAGTGCAGTAAAAGTTTGAGCTAATCGGAATAGAAATATTCAAAACAGGAATTGCATTTATGAATCTTGCGACTCCAAGTGAGAAAGCCGTAACCGGACCTTTTGTTGTAAGAATATTAATAAATTCTTTATTTACCATTGATGCAACTGCAATCAGAGATAAAACAGCTAACATTCCTTCAATCAACATTCCACCATAACCAATAATTCTTCCATCAGTTTCTTTGTTTAGTTGCTTTAGCAGTTGTTCCGCTTCCAACAATTGAATGAAATCCACTGATTGCTCCACAGGCAACTGTTACAAATAAAGCAGGAAAAAGATATCCAACTTTGTCTAATGAAAAAGAATTGAATGCAGGAATGTTTATTGCTTGGAGCCGCAAAAAAAATTCCAACTAATCCACCTAACATTAATGCATAAAGAAAAAAAGAGTTCAGATAATCTCTTGGCTGAAGTAAAATCCAGACAGGGATAGTCGATGCAACAAAAATGTATCCGAATAAAATTAATTGCCAGGTTAAGACATCAAGTTGAATTGGAAATAAATTTCCAGCAGGTATAGAAAGGAAAAGTAAAATCACTCCGATTATTGTTGCAATCCATAGAGGAACTTTCAATCTGTAAATAGCTATTCCAAATAACACTGCAAGTATCATAAAAAGTATTGACGAAGTACCAGCACTTGGAATATGTGTAAAAGTATCTGCAACTATAATTGTGAAAACAGCAATTACAAGAATCAGAGTTGCCCAAGCAAAAATGAGAAAAAGTTTTTTACCATTAATTCCGATATATGATTGAATTATGAATCCAATTGATTTGCTTTGATGACGAACTGAAGCAACGATACTTGAATAATCGTGAACACCGCCGATAAAGATAGCTCCAAATACAACCCAGAGATAAACAGGAATCCAACCAAAACCTGCAGCTATAACTGGGCCAACGATTGGACCTGCGCCAGCAATTGATGCAAAATGATGTCCAAGTAAAACGGGAGCTTTTGCAGGAACATAATCTACTCCATCATACATTGTATGTGAAGGAGTTTCTTTGTTGTTGTTTACTTCAAGACGTCTGGTTAAAAATCCGCCATAAAATTTGTATGCAACAACATAGATTACTAAAGCAATGAGGACTAGTTCTATTCCGTTCATTTTTCTTATTTACTTTTTTACTTAGTGTAACTTAGTGAACTAAGTGTCTTAGTGGTGAAAAAAGAAATTTACAACTTAGACACTAAGAACACTTAGAAGCACTTAGAGATTTTTAATTATCTCATCAGTCATTTGCTGAGTTGTGCAGGCTCCGTTCTTAAATACATCAGGACCACCACGCAAGCTTCATCATATCGTAAGTTTTAACTTTTCCTTCTTCAACAACTTTTGCAATTGCTTTTCTTATTTTATCAGCTTTTTCTGTTTCTCCAACATGATCCAGCATCATACAAGCACTCATTATCATTGCAATTGGATTTACAATTGAAGGATTTAATTCCTGATATTTTGGTGCACTTCCGTGAGTTGGTTCGAAGACTGCAACTTCATCACCAAGATTTGCACTACATGCAAAACCAAGCCCGCCGACTAATCCAGCAAATCCATCTGAAATAATATCGCCGAACATATTTTCAGCAACTACAACTCCGTAATCTTCCGGATTTTTTGTAAGCCACATCATTTGTGCATCAATGTTTGTATCCCACACAGAAATATCTGGATATTCTTTTGCAATTTCTTTCCCAATCTTCAACATCATTCCTGAAGTTTCACGTAAAACATTCGGCTTTTCGCAAACAGTTACATTTTTGTAACCAAATTTCTTTGCATACTCAAAAGCAGCTCGAATAATTCTTGTTGCTGCTTTCTTTGTAATTACTCTGGTTGAAATTGCCAACTCTTCATTCGGAACATCTTTAAATGCTTTCCACTTTGGATGAGATTCAAATGCTGCACGAACATTAGCTGGAGGATTAGTCCACTCAATTCCTGCATAAAGTCCTTCAGTATTCTGCCGGAAAATTACTGAATTGACCATCGGTTCTTGATAACCACCTTTGCCATCTTTGCGAATGAAGTTTAATGGATTACCTTTAAATGAAATACAAGGACGAATGCAAATATCTAAATTGAAATGCTGTCTCATCGAAACGATGGGTGAAAAGTAAACAAAACCCTTTCCTTTTAGCGATAGGTCGAGTTCTTTCTCAGCTGCATCTTTTGGTTTGGAAGTTATTGCACCAAATAATCCAAGTTTATATTTTTTTAGTAAGTCAATTGTTCTTTGCGGAAGTGCATTACCCTCGCTGCACCAGAAATCCCAGCCTATATCTCCGTGAACATATTCGGCTTCAAATCCAACCGCATCTAAAACTCTAATTGATTCTGGTAAGACTGTCTTACCAATGCCGTCTCCAGGCATTGCTACTACTGTTCTTTTCATAATAATTTTTCCTGAAAAAGTTTAAAAATTGCTCATGAAACTTAGATAATTGACTGTAGCCAAACAAGATTTTTAGTGATAGTACAACTAGATATAGCTATGATTTTTATAAATTTTAAGCTGAAATCTATTAACGAAATTATTCTATTTGTAAATCAATAGAATCAAAGTTATATTTTTCTAGTTAAATTTGTTATGTGGAAATAATCGTAAATTAAATTTTATTAATAAATCAGATGTGATGCCAGAGAAAAAAATAGCAAAATTAAACCGAACACTCCGTCTCAATAACCAAGAACTTAAGAGATACAAAACAAATTTGATTAATTGGATAACATTATTGCGTACTGAACAAATTACTAATAAAATTATTAATCAGGATTTATTACAAGTTGTTGACTTTCTTCCGGATAACTTTGTTGATTTGCTATTCATTGATCCTCCATACAATATTTCAAAAAAATTTAATCGCGTATCATTTAAGGAAATGGATATTGTTAAATATGAAAAATGGCTTGATTCCTGGCTAAGTAAATTGACCCGGATATTAAAGCAGAATTCTTCAATCTATATTTGTGGTGATTGGAAATCTTCTTCTGCAATATTTAAAGTTGGTGCCAAATATTTTCATGTAAGAAATCGAATCACTTGGGAAAGAGAAAAGGGAAGAGGTGCAAAAGCAAACTGGAAAAACTGTACTGAAGATATTTGGTTTTTCACAAATTCGGATGATTATACTTTTAATGTTGAAAAGGTAAAACTTAGAAGAAAAGTTTTAGCCCCTTACAGGGATGAAAAAAGAAATCCAAAAGATTGGGGTCAAAATACAGAAGGAAATTTCAGAGATACTTTCCCTTCAAATATTTGGAATGACATTTCGATTCCTTTCTGGTCAATGCCTGAAAACACAGAACATCCAACTCAAAAACCTGAAAAACTTTTAGCTAAAATTATTCTCGCCAGCACAAATGAAAGTGATATGGTATTTGATCCTTTTCTTGGATCAGGCACTACTGCTGTTGTTGCTAAAAAGCTGGGCAGAAAATATGTTGGTGTTGAAGTTGATGAATATTATTGCTGTCTTGCTGAAAAAAGACTTGGCTTACAGAAAACGATAATAGGATTCAGGGATATGAGGATGGCGTCTTCTGGGAACGGAATACTTTGATTGAGCAAGTAAAAGGTAAAAAGTTAAAAACAAAAAGTAATTAATTTAAAAATTGTATTTTTAACCTTTGAATTTTGAGTATTAACTTTTTATTGGGTGCCAGTTAACAATTGATTGCCCAACTCCGCCAGGTCCGGAAGGAAGCAACGGTAAGCATGATGTTGTGTAGCTGGTTACCCTTTTTTATTTATTGGTGGTAGAAGAAATTCAAGAACCCCTTTTCCTATTTCAGGTTTTTCTTTAAAACAAATTTTCGCAATTAATGCTTGTGGTATATTGAAATTAGCACTATTTGAACCGATCCTCGAAGCAATATGATTTCCTATATCGGGTTGATGTCCTACCATAGCAATATCATTCAAACTTAATGATCTTGCAATAGAGAGCAAGTCTTCAGTCAGGCCTCCATTTAATAAACAAATTTCTTCTGCTACTTCGAACGGTGACTTAAAAACACTATTGATGATTATAGCAGTTTGTTTGGAACGTTTTTATGGGGAGGAAAGAATAATATCAAAACTGTCAATAAATTTTCTCCAAACTTCAATAGAGGACTTTATTATTTCAATCCCATTTGCTGTTAATGCTCTTTCCTCGTGAAGCTTTACTTTTGTTGTCGATTCTGCCTCGCCATGTCAGATGAGGTAAATATTCATTCGTTAAAGATATTATTAATCTCGATACAATTAACAATCAATTGAAAAGGAATTAATAATATCAGAAAATACTTTTCTGTTTTCCAAATAAATTGATATTGGACATTCGAATAAAAACAGATATTTCGTATTGCCACAACTGTGCTCAAAAATTTGAAGATAATTATTCCCAACTTCAAAAACCGCGGAAGCTCTGATGCGGTATTGTCCCTTTATTGTTTCTGTTAGTATATATGGAGAATATTTTTCACCTTCTTCTCCAATTGGAATTTGCAGGATGGTGAAACTGGAACCATGCAGATTTGTTAACATATTTGACCCCTTCCAAACTTTGCTTAATATGAATGCTTTCAACGAACTTTGGAATTTTTTGCCATTCACGATCAAGGGTAATCTTATAATTTTTTACTACAGTATCAACTTCAGATTCATTAAAGTCTTCAGTTATCTGTGGTTTGATCGCTGTCCAGATGAAGTTTTTTACCTCCTGATTAACATACTTATCAAACGGGTCCGATTTGCTTAAATATTTTTTTGAATCTGATTTGAAATAAAATGTATCTATTTGATTATTAATCTTGTTGTCTTGTGTCCCGCTTATCTTGGTTAAGATATAATCGTTGGTAATTGACTCCACTGTCTGGTATGATAAGTCATTATCTTTAACAAAACGGCTGAGCGATCTGTAAACCAATGAAGCAGTATTTAGACTTAATTCATAAATTGAAAGTCGGTCAATACTTAAAACATCCTTTGTAAAAAATCGTTCCTGTAGAAAAACAAATTTTCGAATTCCGACTTCAACCCATTCAGAATTTAAGTATCCGTTTAGTGATTTATCAAGAAGATAAAAATTCAGATTGTTATCATAAATTGCGAATACATTCAGTCTAGGATCGGTGTACTCAAGAATAACCGAGTAATAAGTTTTATCGTTAGTCTGAAGTTCATCGATAAACAATTGATTGTAATCCTTTTTACCAATATGCTTGGAAGTCAGCAAGCCCTGTAGTTTAATATTAGCATCCTGATCGCCAGCGATTGCTTCAGTAATTAAATTCTCGAGATCTGATTTATCGATTCGATCACCATCTGTGCTGCAACCCGCAATAAGCATGGCAGCAAATACTAGAATTGTTAACAAGATTTTTTGCATTAATTGTCCTCTCTAATCAATTGTAAAAATAATAATTATTTTTGAATTATTTAGTTGATGGGCTATATTTCTACAGGTTTTCAATTAAGTATTGTATTAAAATTGAACTATTTCATTGAATAAAATTATATTCATCTTCATTTGTGTTTTCACTTTTAGCTCGAGTCTGTTTGGACAGAATATTGAAGTCCCCTCACTTGCACTCTCAGGTATCAGTTTTGAAATAAAGGGTTATGGGTTTCCTGATAGTTTGAATTCGATCAAAATGAAAGTTATCGGTGATAATTATTCAGAAGAAATTAATATGAAGCTGTCTGAAGGATTATTGGATACCTCTGTTACTATTGAAAACTCCGGTAATTATCAGTTAGTTTTTTCAGGAATTGAAAAAGAAGAAACCTCTATAAATGTCATTCCCGGAATTCTTAGTATCATTCCACCGTTGCTTGCAATTGCACTCGCATTAATTTTCAGACAAGTTATTGTTTCATTGATCCTGGGAATTTACTCGGGTGCTCTTTTTATTTATGGATTTGATCCGCTCACAGCATTTTTAAGATTGGTGGATAAATATGTCATTGAAGCAGTTAGCGATGTTTCCCATACACAGATAATAGTTTTTACTCTGCTTTTTGGCGGAGTGGTCGGACTGATCTCCCGAAGTGGTGGAACAACCGGAATTGCAAATTCACTTTCAAGGTTTGCGCGAACGAGAAAATCCGGAATGCTCACAACCTGGCTTTCAGGATTAATTATTTTCTTCGACGATTATGCAAATGCACTTGTGGTCGGCAACCTGATGAGACCGATTACTGATAAACTTAAAATTTCCCGCGAAAAACTTGCATTTATTGTTGATGCAACCTCTGCACCGGTTGCTAGTATTTTTATTGTATCCTCGTGGATCGGTTATGAGGTTGGATTAATTCAGGATGGATTGAATGTGATCGGTTCTCCACTGAATGCGTACTCCGTTTTTCTGGATACAATTATTTTTCGTTTTTATCCACTCGCAATGCTGTTTTTTGTTTTTCTGATCGCATTTACTAAAAGAGATTTTGGTTCAATGCTGAAAGCTGAACGAAGAGCAGTGAAAGAAGATAAAGTCTCTGCAAATGAGGGAATAAATACATTGAAAGAAAGCAGTGAGCTTTTTGCAAATGAAGATAGGGCAAAATGGTATAATGGAGTTATTCCAATTCTCGTATTAATTTTTGTAACAATCTTTGGTTTAATCTTCACTGGAATTGACTCACTGAAAGAGCAGGGGATAAGTGGGTATGGCGTAAGGAATATTATCAGCAACTCAAATTCTTATCTAGCTTTGCTTTGGGGAAGTTTTTCTGCGTGTGTTGTTGCTGCTTTGATGATTCTTGCACAAAAAATTTTGACTCTCCGACAGACAGTTGATGCATGGTTTGCTGGTATTCGGTCAATGTTTTTAGCAGTTTTGATTTTAACTCTCGCTTGGAGTATTGGTGCAGTAACAAGTGAAATCCGGACAGCAGACTATATAATCAGTCTTATCAGCGATTCAATAGATCCACGATTTCTTCCGGTTATTGTATTTTTGGCTTGCGGATTAACAAGCTTTGCAACCGGAACAAGCTGGGGAACAATGGCAATTATGTTCCCGATTGTAATTCCTCTTTCTGTAGCAGTAACTGGAATGAACAATTATTCACCGGCAGATACTCATTTAATTTTAATTGGAGTCGTCAGTTCTGTTCTTGCAGGATGTGTCTGGGGAGATCACTGCTCACCAATTTCCGATACAACAATTCTCAGTTCAATGGCTTCCGGCTGTGACCATATCGATCACGTACGAACACAGCTTACTTATGCAATCACTGTCGGTGTAGTTACAATGTTGATTGGTGATATACTGACTGCATTTGGGTTATCACCAATTGTTGCTCTCTTAATAATTATTTCAATTTTAGTTGGAATAATTTATTTGTGGGGGAGGAGAGCCGAGGCTATTTGATCTCTCCCTTAATCCCTCTCCTTGGCAAGGAGAGGGCAATTGGGTGAGGTTGGAACTATTTCAACAATATCATCTTCTTCGTTTCTATAAATGAATCAGCCTTTAATTGATAAAAATATATTCCGCTTGGTAATCCTGTTGCATCAAACTCAACTTTATATTCTCCAGCTGGCAATTCTTCATTAAACAATATTGCAACTTCATTTCCTAACAGATCGTAGATTTTCAAGTTCACAAATCCGAAATCAGAAATTGTAAATTTTATATTAGTGCTTGGGTTAAATGGGTTTGGGTAGTTCTGGTATAAGAAAAACTCAGTCAGCAGAAAGTCCTCATTATATTCAACACTTACAGGATTTAAATAGGAAATAGCATAGCCAGTCATACCAATTATATCATCCGTTCCACCATACCACATTTTATACAGAGAATCTTCCTCATCCACTATAACATAAGGAAGTGCTACCCCTGCATCATCCCATCTACCAGGTTCACCAAAATCAAGAACTGGATTGTCAGGGTATTTAGTGTAATGATATCCATCTGATGAAAATGCATAACCAATCCGAACTGTTGTATCCGGCTTTAATCCTGTATAAAACAGTCGAAAAGTATCCTGATATACAATCACACACATCGGTCCTAACTCGTGACTATCCCACTCTTCCGGTCCAGGACTCAGTATTGGATTCAGATAATATCTATCCCAATCAATTCTGTTAGTTGAAGTAGCAAGTACTATGCGCTGAGTTGTTCCATCGTGTCCATTGTAATACATCCAGTATTTGTTATATGCGTACATTACAAAAGGATGAATAAGTTCGTGATCGTCCAGCGATCCGGGATCTCCAAGATCCAGAACGGGATTAGCAGTATCTTTCTCCCAGTTAATTCCATCTAACGAAATTGCATGCCCAATGCGGTTGTCATGCAAAGCATCTACACCGCTGTACCACAAGTGAAAAGTATCATCAACAAATAAAACAGATGCATTTGCTATCTCCATTTCATCCCAGGAACCTGGGGGACCCGGTAACAATACCGGATTATTTAGAGTATCCTTAATCCAGTTTATTTCATCTATTGATGTAGCATACCCGAAGCCGTTTTCACCTTCGTACCACATTTTATAAATACCATCGTGAAGAAGAACAGAATTAACTACAGAAAAGTTTTCATCCCAGGTACCAGGACCACCAGGTATTAATACAGGGTCATTGAGCCTTGACCACTCAATCTGCGGATGAATATTCGTAGCAGACACTCCAATAAAAATTATTAAAAGACTGAATTTAATTAATGATATCTTAAGCATCAGAAACCTCCTATTACTTTATGAGTAACATTTTTTTAGTTTTAGTAAAATTACCAGTTTTCAATTGATAGAAATAAATTCCACTACTCAGATTATTAATCTGAGCTACATTGAACTCAACTTCATATTCTCCAGCACGTTTTTCTTCGTTAACTAATGTTGCAACTTCATTTCCTAGCACATCATAAACTTTTAGTGTAACAAGAGACCCTTCGACTCCGCTCAGGGTGACGGATGGAATTGCAAATTTAATTTTAGTAGTTGGGTTAAATGGATTTGGAAAATTCTGGGAAAGAGAATAATCTATTGAATTAATATTCTCCTCGTCTACTGCAGTTATTACTCCATTCCAATTCCAATTAACTATTTTTGCATATATGTCCCATCCTAGTGATCGGCGGTCATCCATGCCATGAAAATATTATACTTGAGTTATCTGCAAATACTACAGGTGATGACACGCTATTATTTGGACCATTGGCAACGATAAGATAATTTCCGCCATTTGGATTTCCATTTGAAAAATATCTTTGACCAACAATATCGGGATTAGTTTGTCCGTATCTTTCGTCTTGCCACACAATAACAAAATTACCAACTCCGTCCATTGAGATTGTTGGAATCTTTTGATGCATACTACCAGCATCATCGTTTACTTTTATGTTAGTTCCTAAAGCTGCCGCCTGTACTTGTGAATCTTTGAAAATATATATCCTAATTGATATTCCTAAAATCTTGCCACACAATAACAAAATTGCCTACCGCATCCATTGAGATTGTGGGATATAATTGAAAGTTAGCACCGGCATCATCGTTTACTTTTGTGTTAACTCCTAAGGGTGCTCCTGTGCTGGTATATCTTTGAAAATAGATATCCCAATCGTCATCCCTAAAATCATGCCACACAATAACAAAATTACCTGCTACGTCAATTAAAATGGAGGGAGAAATCTGATCGGCAGTACTCGCATCATCGTTAACTAATGTATTAACTCCTAAAGCTGCTCCTGTGCTGGTATATCTTTGAAAATAGATATCACGATTGCCATTCCTTTCATCTATCCATACAACCACAAAATTACCTGCTGCATCCATTGAGATTGATGGATTCCATTGCATGTCACTACCAGCATCATCGTTAACTTTTGTGTTAACTCCTAAAGCTGCTCCTGTGCTGGTATATCTTTGAAAATAGATATCATAATTGTTATTCCTGTTATCATCCCACACAATAACAAAATTACCTGTTGCGTCCATTGAAATTTTTGGATGCTCCTTGAGATGCACCTCCAGTATCATCATTTACTTTTGTATTAACTCCTAAAGCTATACCTGCATCGTTGTATCTTTGAAAATAGATATCCCAATTGTCATTCCTGTAATCGCTACCACACAATAACAAAATTACCTGCCGCATCCATTGAGATTGAGGGACCTAATTGATTGTTCACTACCTGCATCATCATTAACAAGGAAATCATCTTTTATTATACCCTGTGCATTAACGATTTGAGTAAAAGAAAAACATAAGACAAGAAAAATAAAAAGTAAGATATTTTGTTTCATTGTTATCTCCTTTCGGATAATTAATGAAAAGTTATTTATTACTTAATTAAAATCATTTTTTTAGTCAGAATGTCAAAACTTTTTTATCATTTAAATGAATTAATTGCTTCCTGAAGAGCAAAACGAATTGGAGTATATTTTATTCCAAGTTCTCTTTCCGCTTTGCTTCCATCTACATTAAAACCAGCTTTCATAACCTTCATCTGATCTAGGGCCATTCCCCAAAGCGGTGGTTTTTTAATCAGGTTAGCTAAGCCGGTTAAAAAGAACGCATTCATCATTGTGACCGAATTCGGTAAATTAAATTTTGGCAGAGGAACTCCCGATATTTCGCTGATCATTTTGTTGATCTCTCCCCACCGATATCGATAATTTCCAACTAAATATTTTTCCCCGATGTTGTTTTCTTTTTCTAATGCATTAACAATTGCTTGTGCTACATCTTTAACATAGACATATGTGAAAATTCCATTATTAAATACTGTAGCTGGCAACTTACGATTGATTAAATCCTGAATATATCGACCGCTGGCTCTTGTATCTCCAGCACCTAAAACACAGACAGGATAAATTACAACGACTGGTAATCCTTTTTTCTTTAAATAAATTCCAGACAATTTTTTCAGCTTCATATTTAGTTTGGAAATATTCACTGTACTGAATTGGACCAACAGTACTTTCTTCATTGAATGGTTCCTCCTTTGGTTTTCCATAAACCCCGGCGGTACTTATGTGTACAATTTTTTTAATACCTGCTTCTAAAGAACACTCCATTACATTCCGGGTTCCTTCAATATTTACTTCGGTGTAAATTTTATTGTCTGATTCCCAGAATGTATAGTGTGCAGCAATATTTATTACCGAATCACAATCTTTCATACCTTCAAGCAGGGATTTTTTGTCTGTCAGGTCTCCTTCGACTATTGCGGCATTTAGTTTTTTCAGGAAGGAAGAGTTGCTGGTTTTTCTGACCAGTAATTTTAATTGGTGGTTTGTTTTGCTCAGCAACTCTGTTGTATATCTTCCAATGAAACCAGTACCACCAGTTATAAAAATTTTCATTTTGCCCTCTTTCAATAAATATTTTTATTCTTAAACAAGCTATTCTCTTTCTATTTCAGGTATACCATTTTTTTTGTTACCGTGAATTCTTTACTTTCTATTCTGTACAGATATACTCCACTTGCCAGGGAAACAGGATTCCAGTTGTATTTGTGTGTACCGGCTTTAAGTTCCTCTGAAACAAGCGTAGTAACTTCTTCACCCAGGATAGTATATATTTTTAGTGTAACATTGCTGCCTCTTGGTAAATCAAATTCAATTGTTGTAACTGGGTTAAAAGGATTGGGATAATTTTGTTTTAAGTTATATTCTACTGGTATCGTTTGTTCCTGTTGTGATTGTACCGATGTTACAATATCGCCCTCTGTGCAGTAAATATATGATGCACCGGCAAGGTCTCCACTGCTGTTCGCTTTTCCATAAGCGCCAATAATGGTATATGGACCTGAGATACTGACTGCTGCGCCAAAAAAATCATCTTCATGAAAATCACTTTGAAAAATCTGTTTGGAAAATGACCATCCAGCGGATGTTTTTATAAAAGAAAATGCAGAACCAGAATTATTGAGACTGTCAGAATTTAGATATGCACCAACCAGCGCATAATTTCCATCAATTGTTACGCATTTTCCCCCAGTGGCAAAACGGCCGTGACCAGGGGGAGCAGTTAATTTTTGTTCTTCGCTCCAGACATCATTTTCCCTACTAAAAATATAGGCAGCATTTTCATTTGTACCTACAATAATTCGGTTATTATCTAGATCAACTGCCAAACCAAAAGCATCACCAATTTGTCCGTCGCTGGGAATCAACTGCGCTCGTTGGCCCCAAAACCAATCATACTTATAGATATAAACAGCTCCACTCGTCTGACTCTGATCGTGAGGAGCTCCGACCACTGCATAAATTCCATCGATGGCAACTGAAGCCCCGAAGAATCCCGCGTTGGGATAGTTGTTAAAGCTAACGGTTTCTGCTATATCCTGCCAACCACCGGATGGCCTTTCATAGAAATATACAGTGCTACCTTCCCTAGCACCTACAATAACGAATTCACCCGATATGTCCAGCGATTCTCCAAATCCTCCAAACATTCCGCCGGAAGGATAGAGCTTAGCTGTCTCCGTTGCATCCGTCCATCCTCCGACTGGTTTTTCAAATATGTAAGCAGCCCATTTACCAGGCGCTCCTACCAGAGCAACACCTCCGGATATTGCTACAGCACGACCTAGCAAATCGCCTGCCTCTGAGTTGCTCAGACGTAATTTTGCTTTCTGTATCCAGTTACAACCATCGCGTTCATAGATATATGCCGCACCTGCATTGAATCCAAATTCACCTTCTCCATAAGCACCAACAATAGCATATTCACCATCGATATCAACCGCATAACCAAACCGATCATAAGCATCCAAATCTGAGGAAGTTATCTTCACCTCATTGGTGCTGGATCCTGCCTGTTGGTGAATAAATACTTCTCTCGGACTATGTACTGCCCCTGGTGCTCGGATAATAATTTTACCTGTTCTTGCACAATATAAATTTTCATTTACATTAATGGTTACTGTACCTGAATTGGTACCAGTAGTATCTCCCACAATCTGTAACCAGGGATCGATTGCATATGCTATCCAGTTCATATTATATGCAGGAACACTATTATGAATCTGTATATCAATTGTTGATTGTGACGAACTTAATTCAAAAGAGGGTGGTGTGACAGAAAGGATAGGAAGATTATTTTCATTAGTAATTTTCTTAAATATATACGCTGAGCCGGAATTATCTCCCTTATCATCATCACCAATGGAAGATACAATAGCAGTTGTGCCGTACAGATCTACTGAATGACCAAATAAATCGGATTGCGCACCATCTTCAGAAAATAATTTGTTCTGTTGTAACCAGGTGCTTGCTGAACCATCATATCTAAAAACGTACGCCGCACCAGACCAGTAATCTAATTCAATATCATGTTCTGCGCCCGCAAGAATATAATCTCCAAAAATAGAAACAGAGACACCAAAATTTTGGTAATTCCAGGCATCTTGTGCCCATAACTTAGCCCTTTGTTCCCAATTAGAACTAACTGAATTGAAAAACACATAAGCAGAACCTGACTCGGGATGACCATTTATTCCCTCATCTTTATAAGAGCCAATAACAGCATTTTGTCCATCTATAGCAACTGAATAACCAAAACTATCATATTCATCCCCATCACTTGCAGTAACCTTTTTATCTAGTGCCCAGCCAGCATCATAGTGGTAGATGTATGCAGAACCTGAGAATTGTCCATTATCATTATCGAAGGGATTACCTACCACAAAATAATTTCCATCCAAATCAACTGAGTGTCCGAAAAGGTCCCCAATCTCCCCATCAGTTGGTTCAATTTTATCAGTTTGTACCCAACTACCAGTTTGATAAGTAAAAATATAAACTGCACCGTAATCACCAGCACCTGTTGCACCAACAACAGCTCTATCACCAAATATTGATACACTCTGTCCAAAGTTATTACCACTAATACCATCATTGGGTGTGATCTTATTTTCAAGGTTCCAGGTATTCCCTGAGAGTCTGTAAATATATGCAGAACCTGATGGATCATCTAGGCGAGCGCCCACGATAGCAAGATCGCCAAACATATCCACACTCCCCCCGAAATTATCACCAGCGGCTCCATCCGTTGCCAGAACCTTAGCTGATTCATTCCAGTGGTTGTTAAGTTGTTCATAGAAGTAAACTGCTCCTGCATCGTCTCCCATTTCATCCTCTTGAGGAGCTCCTACTATTGCAAAGTCTCCATTAGTAGCAACTGCAGTTCCAAAATCATCATCAATTTGTCCATCGCTGGCTAAAATTTTTGTAGAAGGGGATACCGAGAAAGCATTGGTTGAAAATATTCCTCGTCCGTAGGTAGAAGCTATAACAAGATTATCTGACTCCCTGATTTTGAGCATTGTGGTACGGACAATTGGCATACCGTTATTGGCAGATACCCAATGAACAGGATTGACTGTAATGTCCTCTGTTGTCCAAACTCCTAAATCAGTAGCCAATAGCACCTGACGATAATCTAAAGGATTGTAGATAGCCCAGCGTATTGGTATGTTGGGCAAATCTCCCTCTCTATTTTCCCAATTTACTCCACCATCCAGTGTTTCCCAAACCGAGATGACATTATAGTTGCTAAAGATAACCAGAATATGATCTTCGTTAGCACCTAACTCGATGCAGTTTAGCCATCGAGTTTGTCCTGGTGGTGGAGTAAAACCGGGCCCGGTTAATGTATCTATATTATAGTCTGAAACTGAAGAAGCATTAGTGATTTTATATAATTCACCATCGTTCGTACCAATAAATATTGTCTTATCAGAAAAGGGAGAAACTTTAAATGCGGTAGTCCAATCAGAAAAGAGGCCATTGTAAGTTTGGTAAGTTGCCGTTGGTAAACTTGTTACATTTTTTATGATTAGTATACTATCGGGACTATATGACGCATAAAATACTTCATCGTCTTCATCATAATCCCAAGGACTGATAAACAAGCCTTTAGTTTTGATATCATATATAGGGTTAAATTCAATGCCTCCATCAGTACTTAGATAAAACCGGTTACCCCATTTTGATGCAAGTTGATAAGAAGAATTATTTTTAAATATATAACAATACCCACCATCGGAAAATAATACCCCTCTTGTGTTATTCATACCGGAACTAGAAAATATCTGAGTATAGTTATCTTGGTACCGCCCATAAAATAATCCATACCCCAACCAGGATGCAAAGCACAAGTGTGAAATTGTGTAACACGATAGCCATAATTTTTGTCGTCAATAGAAGGTTGATTTTCCAAACAATCTTCCGTTAAGTATACCCCCCCATCATTTCCAAATACTAAAGTCTGAGAATCTTCCGGTCTAAAAGCTAGAGCATGATGATCGCCATGAATCCCTTCAATAGTTTCCCAGGTGATGCCGCCATCCGTACTCTCTGTGTAATGAAACACCGCCGACAAATACAGTGCTAGGAACAGTGGGATCTACAGCAGCAATCAGATCGTAGTCAGTTTGCGTTGCGGAAAAGTAGATAGTATCAGCCCCACCATTCTCAGTTCTTAAAAAAGGTATAGTGAGTGAAACCCAACTCTCTCCTTTATTGCTAGACCTATAAATACCTTTGATATCGCTATCAATAACGTTTGGTCTATTAATTAAACTGTCGTTTTCTACTAAAGCATAAATAACGTTTGCATCAGAAGGGGCGACTGCCAATTCTATTCTTTTAATTCCATCAGCTTCAGTCGGAAAACCACTGCCTGCATCATTCAGACGTGTCCACTCACTGGCATTACCCGTAGAGGAGATATATACACCATCACCAAAATCTCCAAAACCCATTGCTGCAAGAATATCACCGTCAGCAGTGATTTCCAGATCTCCTGCCCAGTCCGATAGTGCACCGTTTCCACTATTTAATACTGACAACCAGGTAGCCCCACCATCATTAGAACGCACGATACCACTATCCTGTGTCGCAGCATATACATAACTGTTTGCAGGATGCACAATAATCTTTTGTACAAATTTGAAGTCATCATTATTTGTACTTGGTAATTGATTCCAGGTTGCCCCGCCATCTGTGGATTTCCAGATTCCCCATCCAGGTATACCTGCCCAGACTTCTCCAGTACCGACATAAAAAACCTGTGTATTGTTGGGATCGTAAGCCATGCAGCCTATCGAAAGGTTATCCCAAAAGTCATCTACTCTATGCCAATTAGTAAATTGATCAGTCATGTTTTCTGTATACCACAAACCACCCGAAACACCACCAGCCCAAAATTTTATATGATTAGGATCATTTGGATCCCACATCATTGCGCGGGTTCGTCCACCAACATTTAAGGGTCCTCTTTCTTCCCAATAAATTTCTGAGGGATCGACTTCAATGAGATTTCTGGTCCTTTCATATTCTTCAAATAATAAATTGTAAGGAACTTTACCGGTTTTGGGATCCATTGTCATCCAGTATTCTTGCTTCATCCGCTTATCTGGTACATTTGTATCATTATACTCTAAATCCTCTCCCCATTTATCATAACGGTTATACTTCAAGTCTATTTTAGTAATAGAGCTTTCAAAAAGAATGAAGCTGAACAAGGAACAAATTAACAGAACTGCAGTTAGATAGGAGAATTTTAATTTCATAGCTGGTATTCCTCGATTATTGTAGAAATATCATTCATTTCTTTTAACGTAAGAGAACCATCTTTTTGGTTTCAATAAGACTACCTGCTTTAAGTTGATAGAAATAAATTCCACTGGTTAAGTCTATTCCGTTAAATTCAACTTCATATTCTCCCACAGTTTTTTCTTCGTTAACAAGTGTTGCAATTTCATTTCCTAAAACATCATAGACTATAAGAGTTACGTTTTTCTTCCCTCGTTCATCGTCTTGTGGAATCACAAATATTATCTGCGTAGAAGGATTAAAAGGGTTTGGGTAATTTTGATCAAGAATAAAACTTTCAGGAGCGGGGACAGTTACTTTTATAACATCCGAAAAAGAAAAAGCACCATCAAAATCAATTTGTTTTAATCTATACAAATAATTTCCTGTTTGAATCTGATCATCAAAGATATGGTAACGCCTCGGTTGAGTCGTAGTTCCATAACCAGATACAAAGTCAATTATCTCCCAATCATTCTCTAATAAATCTTGCTTTTTCTGTATTTCGAATCCCTTGTTATTAAGTTCAGTAACTGTTTGCCATAAAAGTTTTATTTTACCATTAGAATAATTAGCTGTAAAAGCTGCTAGCTCAACTGGAATAGAATTAAATATTTCGTAAGCAAAGAGAACAGTCGGTGCTCCGATTAATATTCCTCCTAATGAAAAAGTTCCATCTACCAAATCGGAGGTTAAAAATAACCCCCCGGCAACTGCATCAGGCTGCCCAGCACCAACATCACTCAGCACATCGTGCGTTATTCCTGTAAATATACCCGAAGGAATATGAAGCTGATGAATCAGTTGAGGTCCGGGAATTGTACTGCCTCTATCAAAAATCCATAAATATGGTTCCCCAGGACTAACATTATCGTATGCCATGCCTGTTATAGAGGGGATTGGCATACTGAAAATATTTAACACAGTACCCTGAACGGGTAATAAGTACGTAAAGGATCCAGCCAACTGTGAACCCAAAAAGCATCATTATCTTCATCATATGCAATCTGCTCTACATTAAAAGGTGAACTGATTGTATTTACAAGGGTTTTAGTTACAAAATCCATTTGATAAATAATCGGAGAACCTGTTCCGCCATACATAAAGGTTCCATCGAACGCAATATCACTTAAATTACTTACACCAGGAATTGAAAATGTTTCAATCATACGCCTGCTGTATCATATTTGCTAATAAGATTTGAGAGACCATTTGTTACATAAAAGAAGTATCCATCGAATTCTGCTCCTGTTCCTTCTGAAAGATTAATACTCATCTGAACATCCCAGATAATATCTTGCACTTGGGAATTCATTACCTCGCTGATGTTATCATCTTTTATATCCTGCTGACCCGGTAAACCTGCTGCGATAAAGAAAATATTTAGTGCACTAACTAGTAAAAATCGAGCTATCATCACTTAACCCTTAATAATTATTTTATTAGTATCATTTTTTTAGTTTGAATAAAATTTTCAGATTGCAATTGATAGAAATAAATACCGCTTGTAAATTCGTTACCATTAAATTCAACTTCATATTCTCCAGCAGGTTTTTCTTCATTTACTAGTGTTGTAACTTCGTTACCTAAAATATCATAAACTTTTAGTGTAACTAGATTCTTCGCTTCGCTCAGAATGACACTACTTGGAACGGTGAATTTAATTTTGGTTGTTGGATTGAAGGGATTGGGATAGTTTTGATAGAGTACAAAATCTTCCGGATTTGTTACTTCAATTTCAATTTCTTCTGAGTAATTAGAAGTCCCATCTAAATCAATTTGTTTTAATCTATATTTATATTTGACAGGTTCAACCTCTTTATCTGTGAATGAATACGTTTGCAGTTCCGTTGTTGTGCCTTCACCTTTAATAAATATAATCTTCTTCCAATCATTCTGACTTCTGAATACTTGCTCCTTGCACCTTTCTATCTCAAATCCGGCGTTATTTGTTTCCGTTGCGGTTTGCCATCGCAGTTCCACATTGCCATTATTAACTTTAGCAGTGAAAGAACCCAACTCAACAGGAATAGGATCAAAAAAATCTTCAATTACGCAAGCACCCCATCCGCTAAATGCAGGTTCATTCCATTGCTGTACAACGTTTCCATTTCTATCAAACATGTAAATCTTACCAACAGTAGCACCTGATTCTGCAGACCAAAAATATTCCCCATCATACCATAGCCCTCTGCAACTATCGGATGGTGGTATAAAATTACTATCGGGTACAGCAGTCATAGTGGGCCAGGTGGAAAGATCCCAACACTTAACAATGTTCTCATCACCGAGTGTCCAAAAGTAATTTCCATCCCAGGCGCTGCCGTAAACATCTTCATTAAAGCTTACTGTTCCGTTGTAAACCCCATTTATATCATAACGGTTTAAATCCCATTCATCCACGTAAAAGTAAGTTCCATCGAAAGCTAAACCATAAAAATAGAATAAGCTCCAATCATCTATAATTAAATCCAAATCACCTGTGCCTGGATCAACTTTATACATTCTTGGAGCGAAAGCATCACAAGCATAAAGCTCATTATTTACAACCTCCATATCTACAAAATGGAAAAAATCATACTGAAAGTAATTATGAACTTTGCCATCCATTTTAAGAACGTAAATACGTGAGAGGAAATCCTGGTTTGCAGTAAATATAATTGCGTCGGTGGATTGAGAATATATATTTTGAACAAATGCAATCAGAACAAAAATTAAATATTTTGTTATCATTTTTTAATCCTGGTTATTTGTTACTTTAGTAACAACATTTTTTTGGTTTCAATAAATTTTCCTGCTTTAAGTTGGTAGAAATAAACTCCGGATGATGGATGATATGTGAGGGAAGAAGTGTTGAATTCAACTTCATACTCTCCCACAGTTTTTTCTTCGTTAACAAGTGTTACAACTTCATTTCCTAAAACATCATAGACTATTAGAGTAGTAAATCCTGTTTCGGCAATTTGAAATCTAATTTTAGTAGAAGGATTAAATGGATTTGGATAATTCTGGAATAAAATAAAATCTTCCGGAAAGTTTTGCTCGGATTCAAATACATCAGTTATAATTCCATCCGAATTGGTTTTAACAACATACGCGTCAGGATATACAACCTGACCAAAACTATGAGTGTATCCTATTCCAATAAAACCGTCGTCCGAAGTTTTCTTAAAATCGTGCAGCATTTCTTTGTGGATTCCACCATGAGTTCTTGTCCAAAGTGTATCACCGTTTCCATCTGTTCGAACAAAGTAGAAATCAAAAAATCCCTCGCCAAAAGAGTGTGTATAACCGGCGATAATGTATCCACCATCCTGTGTTTGTAAAACTGAAAATGCTCTTTCATCAAGCGGTCCTCCGTAAGTTCTGGACCATAAAGAATCTCCGCTACTGTTTGTTTTTAAAAGAAAAAAATCTGAAGCACCTGCACCGAAACTATCAGTTCTTCCACCTACTATGTAACCCCCATCTGTGGTTTGCTGAATTGCAAATGACATATCATAATCATTACCGCCATAAGTCTTTATCCAACTTATATTTCCGGAGTTATCCGTTTTAACAATTTTCATATCAGAAATGCCTGCAGGATCAGTGTACGGATAAATAGCAAGAATGTATCCTCCATCCGAAGTTTGCTGAATGGAATAAACCTGCCCGTAATCATAAGCTTTTGTCCATAGTGTATCACCGAAGCTATCAATTTTAATCATGTAAAATTTTGAGAGTCCACCATAGTCTATATCGCCGCCTAATATGTAACCGCCATCGCTGGTTTTTTGCATATCTTTTACGTGATCGTTTTCTTCTCCACCAATTGTTTTAGTCCATAGTGTATCACCATTACTGTCAGTTCTTATTAAATAGATATCACCAAATCCAACAAGTGAAGTGTAACCCGCAACAATAAATCCTCCATCATTTGTCTGCAGAACATCTGCTGCTGTATCATAACCAGTTCCACCGTATGTTCGTGTCCATATTGTATCACCATTTGCGTCTGTTCGGATTAAGTAAATATCAAAGTTTCCAGCGCCATAACTTCTGGTTGAAGCAGCAAAAATGTATCCGCCATCAGTGGTTTGTTCAACTGCCTGGCCTTCTTCTTCTTGTTCTCCACCATACCATTTTTCAAATGTTATTTGGGCATAACTATTAAACGAAAATAATATTCCTAGTATAATGGTTAAGGCTTTCATTGTGTCCTCCTATTTAATTAGAATCATTTTTTTGGTTTCAATAAAACTACCTGCTTTAAGTTGATAGAAATAAATTCCTGACGATGGATCATGGTTGATGTATGATGTATTAAACTCTACTTCATATTCTCCCACAGTTCTTTCTTCATTAACAAGTGATGTAATTTCATTTCCAATAACATCAAAAACTTTAATTGTGACAAAACTTAATTCTAGTATTTGGTATTTTATTATTGTCTTGGGATTGAACGGATTAGGATAGTTCTGTTCAAGTATTGGAGTTAAAGGTAGTATATCTTTATTGTTATCCTCAACATCTGTTAATGTAATTTGGTAACGTGCTATATTAGAAATACGTAACTCATCAATCTTACCGTCAAATGAATAAGGATAATAAGCGTCAGTCCATAAATCACCAATAAAAAGATCATCGTGGGGATAATCAAGAATAGTTAGACTATCGAATGGTACATCACTTGCGGCTACTTGTTCGCTATTGATAAATAATCCCACTTGTCCGTTTGAAAAAACCGCTGATACCATCGTCCATTGGTCGAACTCGATAAGTATTGAATCAGAATTTATTATAAATTGAGATGTATCATCACCTAAATAGCAGGTAAGTTTATTGTTAGAAGTAATACCAAAACTGTACTGTCCTTTTGGATTAGACGTATTTGTATGCCATTTACTAATAATCTTACCCCCATTATTAGTAGAATCTAATTTTACCCAAGCTTCAAGAGTTAAATCTGTTGAAATATCAAGGATAGGATCATCTGCAACACGGACTCTATGGTAATCAGCACTGAACAGCAAACAATTATCAAACATTCCATCAGGATTCCAGGTAACACCATTTTCTAAAGTTCCATCCAGACTATTCCCGCTTGTATCATAGGCAATATCTCCACTACCTTCATTCAAATGCCAAAGACCAACTGTATATGCATCTACTTCGAATGGAAAGGGTTGACCAAAAAGCTGCGTCATACAGCCGAGGATTATGAGTGACGTGAAAATTTTTTTCATTATAGCCTCCTAATAAAGATTGAAAAAATAAAACTACATTGGAATTATTTTATTAATATTCTTCTAAAAAGTTCTTCTTGCATATAGTTAGGCTTTTTACTAATTATTTTTTTTACTGTATTGTACTACAAGATTAAGAGCAAAGAATCTTCTTAGCCACCAATTTTTGTACTCGTCTGGAATAGTAGTTAATCTAAGATCTTCCTTGGACATATTATTTGCAATTGCATCCTCAACTAAATTGGTAATTGTTTGAATATAAATGATCATTTCATCCAGGTTTTGAGTTTTACCAACCGGTCCATGCCCGGGGACTATTTGTTCTACGTCAAGCTTTTTCAATTCCTCTATATATTCAATCCACTCCTCGAGAAATCCATCACCAAGCCAAGGATGATTTTCTATAAATAGAAGATCACCCGTGAATAGAATTTTATCCTCGGGTAGCAGCAACACCATATCACTCTCAGTATGACCTTTGCCTCTGGAAAACAGAATTACTTTTCTATCTTTACCCTGAATTACAAGTGTATCTTTAATTATTTTATCTGGTAATTTGGTTTTGTATTCATCGAAAGATTCTTTTATAGCCTTGTAATATCCGAGCCACATCTTGTGTTCTTCCAACTTTCGAGGATCAGTCTCTCCATCAATTTCTTTCTGCATTGATTCTATTCTATCATCTACCACTTTCTTTTCATATTCCAATTCTTCAGGTTCTGTCTTTTCAATTAGTTCTTTTGTTTTTTGTGTAGCTATTATCTCAGCCCCGGAAAAAACCTGGTTGCCTCGAATATGATCGTTGTGAAAATGGCTGTTAATAAGATATTTGACATCATTCCCGGTTAGTTCTTCTGCAGCTTTCTTTAAATCTCTTGCTGCTTTGGGTGAAATGAAACAATCAAATACTAAAGTTTCATTACCAAGATCAACAATTCCGGCATTGCAGATCGCATAACCGCCGTTTTTATGTATTGCTGCATAAACTCCGTTAGTTAGTTTTTCAATTGTGAAATGTTCTGATTCAAAGCTTTGTGAAAATGAATTTCCAATAAAAGCTATTAACACTAAAATTATTGTTATAATCTTCATATCTGCTTACTGTTTTGTTAAGTGTTCCGCGATAGAATGTAGTTACAGTTCGTATTACTTTATCAGTAACATCTTTTTAGTTTCAATAAATTTTCCTGCCTTAAGTTGATAGAAATAAACACCGCTGCTCAGATTCCGGACTTCGCCGGAATGACTGTTAAACTCAACTTCGTGTTTACCTGCACTTAATTCTTCATTTACAAGTGTTGTAACTTCTCGACCTAGCACATCATAAACTTTCAAATTCACAAATCCGAAATCCGAAATCGAAAATCTTATAGTTGTGCTTGGATTAAATGGATTTGGATAGTTTTGTGAGATACTGAAACTCTCAGGCAAATATGTTTCCGGAGATTCATCAATTCCTGAAATCATTGCAAGATTTTCTATTATTGAAATATTTTCCGAGCCGTAATTTGTGACCGCAAGATCGAAATCGTTATCACCATCAAAATCGGCGGCGCTTAGGGCCATAGAATTTATAGCTGTCCCGTAATTAACAGCAGCTTGAAACGTACTGTCTCCGTTATTTTTCAAAAAAGAAATGTTACTGGTTGCGTAATTCGCTACAGCCAGGTCAATAAAGCTATCGCCATCAAGGTCAACCGCGATATGCGATGCTGGTCCGTCACCGGCAGCATAATTTTCGGCAGTCGTGAATGACCCATCGCCATTATTCCATAGAATTGAAACGTTATTAGAACCGTAGTTAGCCACGGACAGATCATTATCACCGTCGTTGTCAAGATCAACCGCGGATACGGAAACCGGTTGATCACCGGCTGAGTAATTTACATCAGCTTGAAATGTCCCATTACCATCGTTTAAAAGAACAGAAACGTTATCCGACAATCTATTTGATATAGCCAGGTCATTATCATCATCGCCATCGAGATCAGAAACAAAAATCCAACTCGGGCCGTCTCCGGTATCATAGGTAGTATCAGCTTGAAAGGTTCCATCGCCGTTATTTAACAAAATTGCAACATTATCATCGCCAAAGTTTGGAACCGCGAGATCGTTATCGCCGTCGCCATCAAGATCAATAGCAAAAAGCGAAGAGGAACCTTGTCCGGTTTCATAATTAACCGCGTTCTGGAATGTTCCGTTGGTATTATTTATTAGAATTGAAACATTATTCGATGCATTGTTAGCCACTGCCAGATCTTTATAATTATCTCCATCTAGATCAACGGCAAATATCCCCTCGGCTTCATCACCGACATCATAGCTAACAGCGGATTGAAATGTGCCGTCACCGTTATTTATAAAGACTAAGGCGTTGTAGTAATTTGCTACAGCTATATCTTCAGATCCATCGTTGTCGAGGTCAGCCGCGAACACCCGGTAAGGAAATTCTCCGGTAACATAATCGTCAGGTACTTGGAACGCCCCGCTTCCGTCATTTAAAAATACTGAAACTACATCATATTCCGAGGGCGCTGCCATATCCTTATCGCCGTCGTTATCAAGATCAGCTAAAAATATTCTTGTCGGGGCATAAGCTGTCCAATAATTTATCCCCGGTTGGAATGTACCATCATCGTTGTTAAACATGATCGAAACGTTTTGCGATAAGTGATTAACAACGGCGAGGTCATTGTACCCATCTTCATCAAGATCGGCTGGAAATACAAAAATGGGGTTATCACCGACCGTGTAACTTACCGCAGGTTGGAATGTCCCTCCGCCGTCGTTTATAAGAACCGATATATTGTCTGAACCAGCATTTGCAACCACGAGATCGTTATCATTATCCCCATCCAGGTCACTCGCGTAAACTGACCACGGTTCGTCGCCAATGTCATAATCTACTGGAGGCATGAAAGTCGCGTTACCAATATTTATATGAACCGTGATGTTTGGAACCCAAAAATTGACTACGATAACGTCATTATGCAAATCACCGTTTAGGTCTGCGCAAAAAATTGATCTGGGTCCAGCGTCAGCCGCAACATCAACCGCCGTATCAAATGTACCATTGCTCCAATTCCGCAGAACTGAAAAACTGGCACCATCATGATTGGCTGTGACTATATCAATATCGGTGTCGTTGTCAAGGTCAATGGCGTATAAAGCCTCAGGACGTTCACCAGTATCGTAGGTAACCGCGGTCTGAAATGTGGCGTCGCCGTTATTTAAAAGTATTGAAACATTGTCCGACACAATATTAGCCGCAGCCAGGTCATCATCACCGTCACCATCAAAATCAGCTGCGAAAACCGACCAGGGCTCACTACCTCCTGTGAGGTAATTAACGGCTGCTTGATAAGTCCCGTCACCGCTATTTAGTAATATTGAAATATCATGAGAACCAACATTGGCCACAGCCAGATCGATATAATTATCTCCATTGAGATCAGAAGCGAAAACTGTCATAGAACCCTCATTTGTACCGTAGTCGATCCTGGTGTTGAATAATGGTTCGAAGTCTTGAGCATACACTGCAGTCCCTAAGAACAACAAAATAAGTAAGATTGTAACAACTCGCATGATAGACTCCTTTTTAAATACTGTAATAATGTTGAATTAAAGGGAGAGTGTTTACTCCCCATATTTTATTTCATTAAAATCATCTTCTTAGTTTCAACAAAACTTCCACTCTTTAATTGATAGAAATAAATTCCACTACTAAATCGTGTTGCATCAAAAATAGTTTCGTGTTTACCTGCACTTAAATCTTCATTGACAAGCGTTGTTATTTCTCTACCAAGAACGTCATAAATTTTTAGAGTTACAAGAGACCCTTCGACTCCGCTCAGGGTGACAGGTGGAATTGTAAATCGAATTGTTGTGCTTGGATTAAAGGGATTGGGATAGTTTTGAGATAGAGAATAATTACTTGGCATTGAAGATTTTTCATCTTCTACATTAATTAATATTCCACCATCGGTAGTGTGGAGAATTGTGCCGTTCTCACCCACTGCCCAGCCTTTAACAGAATTAACCATATGAATTGATTCAAGATAAAGATTTGTTTTTGGCTGATGATGGAACCAGGAATTTCCGCCATTAGTTGTTTGTATTATAGTTCCATTTTTCCCAACTGCCCATCCATTATTCCGGTCGTTAAATCTAACACAAGTTAAGCTATTGTATGTTCCGCTTTCACCTTCAGTCCAGTTATTGCCACCATCTGTTGTTATAACAAAGCTTCCATTACTTCCAACTATCCAACCATAATCTTCATCTGTAAAGTAGACTGATGTAAATGCGTGATTATTACTGAGATTCGGGTCCGTTATAAGTTGCTTATCCCAATTCAGTCCACCATCTGTTGTATGTATAATTGTAGTATCCAAACCAACAGCCCAGCCCTCATTTGGATTAACAAAAAAGACACTTTCTAAAGGATTAAGCGATGGACTTGTTTGTTGCATCCAATTAACACCACCATTGGTAGTATTTATTATCTTACTGTATCTGCCAACTGCCCAACCATAGTTTTCATCCAGGAAAAATACTGATTTAAGATCTGTGCCGGCAGAATATTGTTCCGGCCAGGTTTGTCCGCCGTTTACAGTGTGTCTAACAATACCATCTTCACCAACAGTCCAACCATCATTAGCATCTACAAAATCTACGGAATAGAAAGTCTCCGTTCCGCTATACTGCTCAACCCAATTGGAACCACCATCGGATGTTTTAAGAATTGTTCCTTCGTTATTTCCAACCCATCCAAAATCTCCTCCAACAGCCCACCCAACATCTTCAGTAATAAACTCTACATCTGATAGCCAATTAAATATTTCTCCTTGATTCAGGATGTCAAAACTTGTTCCTACACCAGAATTTTTAAGTATTAATCCATAATGCCCAACGGCATAAATTTCATCGGATCCAAATTTATCCGATAGACCGTACAACGGCATTGGTGTATTTGAAATTCTTTCAATCCATGTTGTACCGTAATCGGTCGTTTCAAATATTTTTCCTTCGCTGCCAACTGCATAAGCTGTATTTGTTCCAACATTCAGAATGTCGAATAGCTGATAGCCTAAATTTTCATATTCCTGTTGCCAAGTAACACCTTGATCAGAAGAATGAAAAATATTTGCAGCCTGTCCTACTATTCTGATATTATCAAGCATACCCACATCAATAGAATATAAATCCCGTGTAGTAGGTACAGATTGGTAAACCCAGTTATTTCCTGTATCCGTTGTATGCATTAATAATCCATTTGGCCCAACTGCCCATGCATTATTACATTCTACATAACTCATATCATTTAGATTTTCTGTAGTAATAGTGGTTTGTGCAAACCAGGTTACTCCAAGATCAGTAGTTCGTAAAACAGTGCCGTTGTGCCCGGAAATCCATCCACAACCAGAAAGATCATATCTGACTGAAGTTAGGTTTTCTGTAGTATTACTCGATTGTTGAGTTATATCCAAACTGCTCCCATCATTATATATGTAGAAGATCAGTCCATTATCACCAACGATCCAGATTTGGTTATCGCTGTGCATATAAACACAATTCAAATCTTCAGTCGTTCCGAGGTCAATTAATTCCCAGGTGTTTCCACCATCCGATGTTAGTAATGCGGTTCCCAAATTCCCAACCGCCCAACCTTCATCAGCAACGGTGCTAATAAAACTTATACTCTTAAGAGCATTTCCCTGTGGGTACGGATTTTGCCAGTACCAACCATCTTGTGTATGAAAATTGAGTTGAAAGAAAAAGGTAATAAAAAGAGAGAAGTATAAAATCTTCACAGTAGCCTCCTATCAGAAGTTGAAAGAGTTAGTTCCAAATTTTCTGCTTCGGGAGAGAAGGTCAGTATTCCAGGAAGATTAGTTAGTAGTTAGGATTCAGCATTCTTACTCCCTCGGAGTAGAGAAATATTTTTTCAATAACAATTTGTAAATATTCCTGTTGACAAACAATCAACAATTTATACTTGGCAAATAAATAATCGAAAATTATTTTATTTCAATTGTGAGGGGAGATAGTAAAGAAGTTTTGAAATAATAAACCCCTAACAATTCTCATTGATAGAGGTTTAAGCTTAAAATATTTTTCTCCTTTATTTCATTAACATTTATCCACCGAAGATTTATCGAAGGAGGACCATCTTCTTAGTTTCAACAAAATCGTCTGCTGTTATTCTGTAAAGGTAAACGCCTGATGCAAGGCTGGATGAATTCAATTCATATTCGTAATATCCTGCTTTCATTTGTTCATTGACTAATGTTGAGACCAATTCACCCAAGACATTATAGATGCTCAAGTTTACATTAGATTCTTTTGGAACTGCAAATTTAATTGTTGTGCTTGGATTAAAAGGATTCGGATAGTTCTGCTCAAGAGCATATTCTATAGGAGCAAATATTTCACCGGAAAGAACCAATAGCTTATTAATTAAGTTATTTTCTATTGTTATTTCTTCACCCGGTTCTAACACTACATCAATTTCTTTACCTGTTTCATCCTTTAAAGTGATGCTTATATTTTCAACCTTAACTCTTAGAGGATGTTCTATTCCATTCATCTCAATTGATTGAATACTGCTGCTTAAATCCTCAGCTATCCTTCCACTTCCATACCTGATGTCAAACATTCCTGCTGGTGGTGCTGGGGGTAGTTCGTACTGGTTAAATCTACTTCACCATTTATTGCATACAGAATGATAATTTCTGCCTGCATTATCGGTGATTATGATTTTACCCCAATCTTCCTTGAAGTAGTCTACTGGCTCTTCACCTTTGGCCAATACTTCCGGTATGATTATTTGTCCTGCACCTGCAAGTTTTACAAAGTATCCATATCCTGGATCCATTGTTGTTGCTGTCTGGTAGCCGCTTGAATACCTATACACTGGACTACTTTGCAATCCCGGTGGAATTGTTGTTATGTTAGATGTCAATACACTCAACTCATATCCACCTATTAGGTTCCAGCCTGAAGCACCAGCAATCGGATTGTGATCTACTATCTGTATATCTGTATAGTTGTATACTTGAGGAGCAACATTCTTCAACCAGTAGCCTTCTGTAGGTGTTGTGGAAGTTACAGGTGTATAACCCCCGCTGTATTTGAATACATCGGCTCCTGGGTCTTTTCCTGACCACCACGTATTTACATTCTGATTAACAGGATGTAAGCCTGGAACTGATACCATATTCCAGCCATTGGTTACACTTATTGTGAATGGGAAAGTTGTTATTCCTGAAGAATTATCAAAATATATATCATAATCTCCCGGACCATCTCTGTAATCCGACCAGGCAATTCCGGGGGCATCTGTAGCCCAGTTACTTGTAATTGCTTTTTTAGTATAAACAGCAGTAGCCCATGGAACATCATTAACCAATTCAGCAGTAAGCTGCCAGTAAGCACTAAGATCTTGCGGTCTAGTGTTATATTTTAGCAAATGATCCGCATCGTTATACGTTACATGCCAACTACCCCCTCCTTCATTTGCATGTAATTCGGCGGCCCATTCATTTGCAGCTGTCATACCTTCTAAAGTATAAAATGAACTCCAAGTTACACCGGCATCTGTAGAATAACATTGTGCAATATCATCCTGACTGGAACTTGCTTTCGTACAGCAAAGCATAATATTGTCATTATTAACCGCAGCTTCTATGTCAGGGTCAACTGCGTGAACAGGTAGAGGGGCTACTGGATGGATAGCTGTTTGTGTACCCCAGCTTGCCCCAAAATCCAAACTGGAAATAAAATATAAAGAATCATTGGTTCCATTGAATACAGCAACATATAAATCATTACCAACGCACCCATATGTGCCATCTGGATCAAGCCATTCATCGCCATCAATATTCCCATAAAGAGCTTCATGTGGATCTGAAAAACTTACACCATAATCTGTGCTTCGCCAGAATACTACGTTAAGATTACTGGAGGCACCATCAAATGTCGCTTCTGCAGTTAGATATATATACCAGCCACTATAATCATATGAATCTGTCCAAACGACAGGTTTTTGATAACTTTCCCAAAATGTAAGGTAAGCTGGAGTAATTTGAGTTAAACTATATCCTGTTAGGGGAGTATAGCCAACTTCTATGTGTGGAACTGCGTCATCGACGACCCAGGCTAAAATTAAGTAGTTTTCAGCACCCTCTCCAATTGCTAAAGATGGTTGACTTAAATCATAACTTGGATTACTAATATATCCATACGAATCCCAATTCTCGCCACCATCTGTAGAATAATATATTTGTAAATATGCATATGGAAGAGTACCTCCAAAATTCTCCCAGACAACATAAATTGTTCCGTCAGAAGAAGTTGCCATTGCGGGATGTGATTCTCTAAAATCTGTATTTGAAGATCTAACATGAATATCTGTACCCCAATCCTCAAAAGACCCCATGTGGTTTCCTACGAATGTCTGGTTCCCCCGGAAATCCAACCGTTCCACTGCTTTCTGTGGAATAATCACCTACATTCTCGCCAACTTTCTCTAAAGGAGTTGTGTTCTGAGCTTCAAGCTCGCGCATTAATTGTTCATCTCCATTTGCCCGTGCTTCGTGTAAAGCTTTAACCCAGTCAGGCCGAGGTTCTTTCTCCGTCCTTTTAAAGAATTGAGGACTTTCATAAGCTTCTGTACCCTCGGTACTGAATTTCTCGTTTGACTGTGGTTCCTCTTTCCATCTCGTCTTTAGATTCTGCATTGTTCTCTTGCCCATAAATATTATTTGGGAGTAAAAACACACTGAATGAACAAATCAGAAAAAAGCGGATTTGGTAGAATAAACATTTCATAGCAACCTCCTAAATAAGTTTAAATGAAAAATTATTTCAATCCACTCTACACCTTGGGCAAAGTACAATGGTCTAGGAGCAAGATAAGAGTAACTATATTCTGTACGATTCTCTCAAAGGGTAGAACATCTTCTATAAATTTGCAAAAATTATTTGTTAGAAGCAACTAATAGTTTACGATTAGCTACTGTTAGTAATTAGCGAATAATCTAATTTAGAAAATTATTAATTTCTTGAATCCAGAAAAGTATTGTAAGTGAGTTCGGACTTTTCTCTTCCATTCAATATCTCATTTAGTTTTTCCGTTTTAGAAAGTGTATTATCAACCCAAAGAGTTAACGGTTTAAGGTTTTGTTTGGCAGGAATTAAATCTGTATCGCCAATTGGTAAACCACCGGAATAAGTATTTTTTTCATCAATTAATATTTTTTCTTTGGAGGTAATCAAATAATCACCATCATAAATCAACTGATATCTTTTTTTAAGGAGCTTGTAAATTGCTGAATAAGAATAATGCTGGTAATCATCACCTTCTTTTGTGAAATCTATTTTCACTACATTATTCCCTTTGTGCACGAGAACGGGCGTTCCTCTTTCAACTTTTTCATAAACGATTTGTGCATCTTCTCTTGAAACTCGAATACAGCCGTGAGATACATTTTTTTTGCCCAGATATTTGTAATAGCTCTTTCCAAGTAATGCGTGGAATCCAATTCCATTATTAAACCCCATCCAGTTCAGCATGACCGTACTGTCAAACTGAACTGAATATTGTTTCTTTGCTTTCCAGTGAATAACGAACAAACCCTGGTTTGTTTCCATTCCTTCTTCAATCCATTTGGACCCGGAAGAAATTGGGAATTGAAATTCTGATCCGTCTCTTGAGTAAAGAGTTGCCTGTTGAGTTATAAGATTAACTTCAATGAAGTGATCTTTATCTGTGTAAACAGTGTCACGCAGTTGTTTAAAATCGTAGCTAGCTAATGGATGAAAGGAATAATTGAATTCTCTTAGTGAAATGTTTTCAGTATTTTCAATTAAATATGCGCTGTTAAAAAAGAGAATGGCAATTGTTACAAATAAACCTAAAAAAATCTTATTCGTTTTTAACATTAGTAAAGTGCCCTCTGACAAGTTGAGCTTTCTTTTCTCCAATTAATTTGGATAAAGTTTCAGTGTCTGAATTCTTAATTTTTTCGACACTACCCAACTCAGAAAGCAACATATATGCCGTCGCTTTTCCTATTCCTTTTATCTCTGTCAGTTCTGTCGTTATAGTTCTTTTAGATCTTCTTAGTCTGTGAAAAGTAATTGCAAAACGATGTGCTTCGTCTCTTATCTGCTGCAAAAGCTTTAATCCCGATGAAGTTTTTGGGATGGATTCGGGTTCTGAATTTTCAGGAAAAAATACTTCTTCCAGTCTCTTTGCGAGACCAATAATATTGTACTGTTTTATTCCGAGACTGTCTAAAATTTCAACCGCACTCGATAGTTGTCCCTTGCCTCCATCTACAATAATTAGTTCAGCAAGTGGATCTTTGTTTTCAAGAAGGCGAGTGTATCTTCTTCGAATTACTTCCTGCATACTTGCGAAGTCATCAGGACCTTCAACTTCTTTAATTATGAATTTTTTATATTCACTCTTTTTTGGTTTCCCGTCAACGAATACAACCATACTTGCAACAGAATCAGAGCCTTGTATGTTTGAGATATCGAAGCATTCAATTCTTCTCGGAAGAACTTTTAATCTCAAATCTCTCTGCAAAGCCGAAAGTGCAAATGGAACATTACCTTCTTTTTTCATTTTTTGAAGCTGAATTTCTTTTAGCTGAAGTTTTGCATTTTCTCTGCACATCATCACAAGCGCCTTTAATTCACCTCGCTGGGGAACAAAGATCTTTACTTTTCTTTCTGATCTTTGATTTAGCCATTTTTCCAGCAATTCCTTTTCGAGTGGTTCCACTTCAATCAAAATTTCTTTTGGAATTTCAACGTGATCACCATAGTAAAATTTAATTGCTGAATTGTATATTGCTTCCAGTTCCTCTCCTCCTTGCAAACTCAAACGAAGCTGTTTCTTTCCGACAAGCTTTCCGCTTCGAATGTTGAATACTGAACAGGCAGAATCTTTATCCTCAAATGCAATTGAGATAACGTCTCTGTCCTCAAAATCATTGCTGACTACTTTTTGTTTCGATGAAATAATTCTGAGCTGATCAATTTTATCCCGTATCTCCGCTGATTTTTCAAATTCCATATTTGCTGAAGATAGCTTTCATTTTTTTGTCGAGATCTTTTATCAGGTCATCAGTTCTTCCACGGATTACTTTAACAACTTCATCCACCATTTCGTTGTAATCTTTTTCACTGACAAGTCCTTCGCAGGGACCGTCGCATTTTTTTATGTGGTAATCAAGACAGACTTTGAATTTTTTCTTAGCAATTGAGTTATCATTAATATCAAACTTGCAGCTTCTTATTTTGAAAACCTGGTTGATCATTCTTAGAGCTGCTTTCATATGTTTTACACTTGTATACGGGCCAAAATATTTTGAACCGTCTCGAACCACTCTTCTTGTTGAAAAAATTCTCGGATAGGGTTCATTAGTTACTTTTATGAACGGAAAAGATTTGTCATCTTTTAAGTTGACGTTATATCTTGGTTTGAGTTCTTTGATTAGATTATTTTCAAGAACAAGTGCTTCAACTTCAGAATCAGTAACAACCAACTCAATATCCGAAATCTTGCTAACAAGCACTTCTGTTTTCGCATTTGGATTTTTCGAGTGGAAATAACTTTTTACACGGCTACGAAGATTGTTAGCTTTACCAACATAGATAACTTTTTTCTTATCGCTAAAGAATTGGTATACACCCGGCCTGGTGGGAAGATTAGATAATTTATTTTGAAGTTCAGGATTCATCGATTAAAAGTTGAAAATAATTTTTACCCCCGGATGAATCTTGAAAAATTTTAGGATTAAATCAATTGAAAAATTCAATTATAATGAAGCGCTAAATAAAAACTGATCTGTTATTGTGCTGGTAATTTCTCATTCTTACCAATAACAACAATACCGCTTTCAGTCACAGTGAATTTTTTCTTATCGCCTTCAAGGTCAAAACCAATTTCATAACCTTCAGGAACATCAACATTCTTATCAATAATTGCTCTCCTTATTCTTGCGTGCCTTCCAACGTTGCAATTGTTCATTATGATGGAATCAGTCACATAAGCGTAACTGTTTACCCGTACGTTTGGACCAAGAATAGAACGCTCTACAAGACCACCTGAAACTATACAGCCGTCACAAACTAATGAATTAAGACTTCGACCAACACGTTCGCCCTCGTGGGATACCGTTTTTGCCGGTGGAAATTGATACTGGAAACCTCTTATGTACCATTCCTCATCGTACATATTAAAGTCCGGTGATACACTCAACAAATTCATACTGGAAGAATAGTAGCTGTCTATCGTTCCGATATCTTTCCAATATGGTTGAGATTTTTTATTCTCATCAATAAATTTGTAAGCATAAACATCTCTTCCGGTTTTAACCATATATGGAATTACATCCTGTCCAAAATCATTTGAAGGAATTTTCTTTTCCTCCATTTCCGTAAATATTTCTCTAAGTGCACTTGCATCAAAAACATAAATGCCCATATTAACAAATGAATGGCCCGGATTATCCGGAATTTCAGGCGGAGATTTCGGTTTTTCTATAAACGAATCTACTTTATAATCTGAGTTAACACTAACAATTCCAAATCTTGTTGCTTCATCTTTTGGAACTTCTATGCAAGCCATTGAAAGATGTGCTTTTTTATCGCTGTGATATTGAAGCAATTTCAGGTAATCCATTTTGTAAATATGATCACCGCTTAAGATTAATACCTGTTTTGCTTTTTTATCCGATGAAAATAAATTCATATTCTGGTAAATAGCATTTGCTGTTCCAAGATACCAATCGTTATTAAGTTTTCTTTGAGGTGGTATCGAGTAAACAAATTCGCCAAGTTCAGGATTGAATATACTCCATGCTTCAAAGATGTGCTGGTTTAAAGAATCGGATTTATATTGGGTTAGTACATAAATTCTTCTCAATTCTGAGTTGAGGCAATTTGAAAGTGCAAAGTCAATTATTCTATACTTGCCTCCGAATGAAACAGCTGGTTTGCTTCGTACTTTAGTTAGCGGGTGAAGTCTTTCGCCCTGACCTCCTGCCAGAAGCATTGTTATTGTATCTCTTAATAATGATGAACCCTGAAGGGACATTTTCTCTCCTTTAATTTCTCTTCAAAGATATATAAATATGATTTGATTGGCAATTTAAGAAAATGTTAATTATCAAAAATTGTAACTTTAGGACGAGAGATTAATTTTTTTAAATCTACTAATTGTTTGATAAAAGCTTAATGAAGAAAAAAAAGATAACACTGCTCATTTTTCTGATTTTATTAATATTAATTTTACCTGGAGCAGTGTATTACAAGATTCAACTTTACAAGTTGACTTACATTCATACGTATTTTCATAATCTTGATGAGGATTATATCAGCCCAAACCAGAGGAAGATAGATGTCTTTAAGTATAACCTATCATTTGATCTTTATCCGGAAGAGAAAATGTTTATTGCAAAGGCAATATTAACCGGACAAGTTCTCGATCAAAATATCCAATCAATCGATCTTAATTTTTATGAAAATTTTAAGATAGAAAAGATATTATTTAACGGCGTATCAACTGAATATGATAATGAAGGGACAAAGTTATCAATTCCCTATAACTCAGAAATGGGAAAAGCATTTGAGATAGAAGTTCATTATGAAGGAACACCAAAGAAGGCAGGTCTGGATGGTTTTGTTTTTGGTAAAAGGAATGGCAATTCATTAATCTATAATCTTAGTGAACCGACTTATGCATCAACCTGGTTTCCGTGTAACGATTTACCATTCGACAAAACATTTATGGAAATGAGTATTACAAATGATTCAAGTGCAGTCTCTGTATCAAATGGAGTTTTGGTTGATATAAAAACTAACGGCAGTAGAAGAACTTATACCTGGCAGACAGAATATCCTATTTCTACTTATCTGATTGCAATCTATTCTTCAGATTATCTTTCATTTTCTGATACCTACATTTCTCTAAATGGATTGGATACAATGAAAGTTGAGTACTATGTACTACCCGATAAATTTGAAAATGCAAAGGTAGATTTTTCAAGTCATGTTAAAATGTTAGAAGTACTTTCGCAATTGTTTGGTGAATATCCCTTCCTCAAAGAAAAATATGGTGTTGCAGAATTTCTCTGGTTTCCCGGAGCAATGGAACACCAGACGATTACCGGCGTCTCATCCAATATGATCAGTGGAAAGAATTTTTATGAGGATACATATATTCATGAACTCGCTCATCAATGGTGGGGAAATGCAGTTGGCCCAAAATCGTGGAAAGATATATGGTTAAATGAAGGATTTGCAACTTATTCCGAAGCACTTTATTATGAAGCAGTTTCAGGGAAGAAAGCACTTCAGTCAACAATGATGAGTAAATATAGTAGCAACTTCTCTGGTTCGTTAGCAGAACCGGGTCTATTCCTATTTACAAGAACAATGTACGACAAGGGTGCCTGGGTTCTTCATATGCTGCGATGGGAAGTGGGTGACTCGTTCATTCTTTAACATTTTAAGAACTTATTATGAGACTTATAAATATTCAAATGCTTCGATAAGTAATTTTAAATCCATCTGCGAAGAAGTTTCCGGAAAAAATCTAAATATTTTTTTTGAACAATGGGTTTATAGCAAAGGACAGATAGAACTGGAATATAAAACAGAGATAATAAATTCAGAGAACGAATATCTTGTTAAAATTCCTTTGCAGCAGGTTCAGGAAGATTATGAAGAATTTTACTTTCCACTTGAAATAAAAATGACATTCAATGATGGTATCGAAAAAAAATATCGGTATGAAATAGTTTCGAGGGATACGCTTCTCGAAATTTCAACAGATGCAATTCCGGATAGCATTGAGCTCGATCCTGATAGATGGCTGTTAGCACAAATCAATATGAAAGAAGAATGAGTGAATTTTTTTTCCATTATCATATACTTACTTTTGTTCATAACATCTTAAATTAGTTGAGTTTGTGGAAAAAGTATATTTCTTTATTTCGGATATTCATTTAGGATTGCAGGAAAAAGCTGAGGAAGAAGCTAAGGAAAAAAAACTCGTCAACTTCCTGAAATTTGCAGAAACGAATTGCGATGAATTATTTATTGTCGGAGATCTATTCGATTATTGGTTTGAATATAGAAGAGTATATCAGAAAGGATTTTACCGGACTCTTGCTGCATTAAAAGATTTAAGCGAAAAGAATATTAAACTGCATTACTTTATCGGTAACCACGACTTTCTTCACCGTGATTTTTTTGAAAAAGAATTCGGTGCGCTTATGTATGGTGGTGGTCTTTCAACTGAATTGAATGGCAAAAAATTTTTCATTGCTCACGGCGATGGTATGGTTAGCAATGACACTGGCTATAATATTCTGAAATGGATTTTAAGGAATAAATTTTTTCAGTCACTTTATTCTTTGCTTCATCCGGATCTTGGAATTGCGATTGCATCTAGAACCAGCAAAACAAGTCGGAATTATACTGATAAAAAAAATTATGGCGAAGTTGACGGATTATTTGAAACAGCTAAGAAAAAAATTGATGAAGGATATGACTATGTACTCTTTGGGCATTTGCATAAATATATCTGGGAAACTTACAAGCATGGGAATTATATTAATCTCGGATCCTGGCTTGATAAACCATGCTATGGAATATTAAGAAATCAAAAATTTGAAGTTGTCGACTTATAGGTAATAAAATATTGTGCAGGGGATATGACAGAAACAGATTACGAAAAATATTTTAATGATCCGTCCTTCAGAAACAAGAAGATGAAGAAGAATAAGAAAAATAAGAAGAAAAGTAAAATTTGGTTGATAAGCGGAGCAGTTGCAGTTGTTCTGTTTGGAATATTTATTGGGATTATTTACAGTGGTTTGCCATCCCTCGAAGAACTTGAAAATCCAAAACCACAGCTTGCAAGTAAAGTATTTTCAGCTGATGGAGAATTGTTGGGACAATATTTTATTGAGAACAGAATTGAAACAAATCTTAATAAGCTTCCCGATCATTTAATAAAAGCTTTAATCGCTACCGAAGACAGAAAATTTTATAATCACTGGGGCGTTGATGTTACGAGATTTATTAAAGCAATGATCAAAAATGTTTTTTCGTTGTCGCTTAGCGAGGGTGCAAGTACCATAACCCAGCAGCTTGCCAGAAATCTTTATGAGTTAAAAGTAACGCGTGAAACAAAGCTTGATAAAGGAATAAGAAAAATCAGGGAGTGGATAACTGCACTCCAGATCGAAAAGAATTTTACAAAGAATGAAATAATTGAACTTTATTTAAACGTCTCATATTTTGGAAGAAGCGCTTACGGAATTGAAGCAGCAAGCCGTGTTTATTTTGGTAAAAGTGCAAACGAATTAACTCTTCCTGAAGCTGCATTGTTTATTGCACTACTCAAGTCGCCAAGAGATTTTGACCCTGTCAATAATTATGACAATGCTATTAAACGAAGAAACCTTGTTATGTATAATATGGTTTCTACAGGTGTCCTTGATAGAGATGAGTATGATAAACTTAAGGAAGAACCAATCGTACTTGATTCAGAGCGACCCAGTGTAATGAGAACCATAGCACCTTATTTTATGGAATATGTACGTCTGCAAATGTCAGACCTTGCTGATAAATATGACTATGATTTATATCGTGATGGCTTGAACATTTATACTTCAGTGGATTCAAGAATGCAGAAGATAGCGAATGAAGTATCGGCAAAGCATATAGAGGAGTATCAAAAATTATTTGAAAAGAACTGGAGCTGGAAAAAGAATAAAGAACTTCTTGCTTCATTAGTTAATGAAGCAATTAGAAAATCCCGTGAGTACAGGAACGAAGATTCAAAAGAGAAAAAAGCAGAGATTTATAATCGATTGAAGAAAGATGAAGCCTTTATTGATTCGGTTAAATTTGTTGCAACAAGAGTTGAGGTTGGTTTTGTTGTGATTGATCCTTTTACTGGAGAAATAAAAGCAATGGTCGGTGGAACAAACCAGGAATTCGGAAGGGGATTAAATCACGTATCGGGAATTAGACGTCAGCCCGGATCTTCTTTCAAACCGATTATTTATGCTACTGCTATGGAAAATGGTTACTATCCATCATTCACAATTCTTAATCAGAAATTTGATTACAATGGATGGAGTCCTTCAAATTCTGACGACGAATACACTGGATATGAAACTATGAGATATGGATTGGCAAAATCACTTAACGTAATTACCGGACGCATGACAATAAGTGAAATTGCTCCACCAAAACAAGTTGTTAAGATTGCACAAAGAATGGGAATAAAATCCAGGATCGATCCTTATCCTGCAATTGCATTGGGAACTTCTGAAGTAACTCCTCTTGAGTTAACTTCAGCTTTTGGAACTTTTGTGAATAGTGGTGTTCACGTTCAACCAATTTCAATTTTGAAAATAGAAGATAAAAATGGAATTTTAATTGATCAGTTTGTTCCTGAATATGTTCAATCTATCTCACCTCAAGCTGCTACAATTATGATAAGCATGATGGAAGATGTGGTTAATTATGGAACCGGTGGGGGTGTTCGTAGATATTTTCAATATCCCGCAGCAGGTAAAACTGGAACCACTCAAAACTATTCTGATGCATGGTTTGTAGGATATACTCCTGAACTTGTTGCCGGATGTTGGGTTGGTTTTGATGATCATAGGGTTAAGTTTACAGGTTGGTATGGACAGGGAGCAAGAGCGGCACTTCCAATCTGGGCAATGTTTATGGAAGACACCTATAAGGAAATAAAAATTCCGGTCGGATATTTTGAATATTCAGAAGGTGTTGATACAGTCGAATTTTGCAAAAAAACTATGGACCTTGGCGATACAAGGTTAGCAAATATCTATTGTCCCGAGTTAGTTTATGATATCGTTAGTTCGAAACATCTTCCAATGACTTGCGAAATACACACAGATAAAAATGTTATTATCAAGGAAGAACGATCGGGAGAAACAGGCTGGTGAGTTTTCAATTAAGAATTTAGAATGAATAGCGAACAATTGAATACGTAGTAAATTTACTTACTTAAAATTAAATTGGTAACCATAAAATTCTTAATTCTTCATTATTAATTGATTTGCCGGAGTGGTGAAATTGGTAGACACGCACGGTTCAGGGCCGTGTGGCAGCAATGTCGTAGGAGTTCGAGTCTCCTCTCCGGCACAAAATATTTTTTGATATACAGCTTGAGATAGCGATGAAAATTTATTTATTGTTTACCTGCTTTTTTATTTTAATCAACTCAAATTTACTTGCCTGGATTTATCCTGAACACAGAGATATAGCATTACTTGCAATTGAAAATCTAAGTCCTGAATACCGTTCTAGAACTTGATCAGCTTTGGTCTCAAGCCAGAATGGGATATGAGGAGAGGTTGACTGAATCTGTAATTGATGCAACGCAAACAACTAATCCCACACAACTTGATTATGCTTCCTGGCCTGCAATTTCCGGAGACCACTCCTGCTCACCGGAAAATTTACTTTATAATGTTCTTCAAACGGAATGGATTTTAAAAGTTGCGAACATTGCAGCAGAACTGAAAATTAATCTGGCAGAAGCAAAAGATAGAAGCCAATTGATTAATGCACTTCGCGATTCAGATATTCAATTTCAGAGAGTTGATCCGGAATATGCAACTCGTGCTGGTTCCAATAATGTTCATTTTTTACTTGCCAGACCTGATGTCAATACTGATGGAAGGGCTTATCTTTATGCTTGTCTAAAAGAAGGTGTAGAGCTAAATGCGATAGGAGCTTATACCTGGTTTCATTTAAGTGCATTAATGAAAGCTGCCAGATATGCTGCTGAAAACCTAACAGAAGATGAAAAATCTGCTTTAATATTAAGTGCTTTAGCTGATGAAGCATTTGCATTACATTTTCTTGAAGATGTTTATGCAGCAGGACATACAGCAGGAACCTGGGGAAATGCTTCTCAAAGAAAAGGTACACACGATTATTATAATGAACATGGTCTTGAAGTTGTTACCTGGTATGGCAAGAGAATGATTATTACAGGTGATGCATATATGAGAGAAGAGGATGCCGAAGTTGCTGCTCAAAATATTCAACAAAGTTTGGAACAATTTCTTGATGCAGCAAACGGAAACATTAGAACTGGATTATGAAATTGATGTACTTGCGAGCGAAAATTTACCAGATTCGTTTAATGTTTGTAAAAATAATTTTCTTTTATCCAGAGAGTATGATCCAGATGTAATTCCGTTGCTAGGAGATGTATTGAGTTGAAACTCCAGTTCCTGGTCTTGCAACAGGATTAGGTGAATTACCAAGATTTAAAGCAGAACTCGGATTATTCATTGGTATAGCATCTGATATCAGAACCAATGGTTTGGATGGTGGTTTTGGAGTAGATCAAACAACAGCCGGTGCTGTTGGTGGATTGGATTTAAACGTAAGGTTTGGATTAGGTATTGAAGGAGTTCTTAATGAAGCTGGTGATGGCTTGGTATTTTTGGAATCTTGGTTGGCGGCAGGATAGTCCTTCAACAATGAACTTTGGAAATGCATCCAAGTCCGATTGAATCGGGTCAAATTGCTTCTGCAATCCCGGGCAGAGATGCATTTAATATAGGATTACGGATGCCATTTTATATTACTTCCATTCGATCTTCTTAATTACAGCACCAATTTTGCTTGTGGGCTGCTCCTGAAGCATTTGCAAGTATGGCAGTTACTGCTGGGAACGGAGGGCTTAATTCCCTGGCAAGCGGGAATTGCAACTTCGTTTGGACGTTTCAATTTATTTTGGGAAGAGAAGTAGGTGTTTCACTTTATGGTAGTGGTGACAAATCAGGATGCAATTATAGTCCCAGAACGATGATAGAACTAATGTCATTAACCTATAAATCAGTTCAGCTTGATTTTCCTGTTCTTGAATATAGACCATTCCGAACATTTTCGTTAGATCAAAGTTCAAGCCTTGTGTTTTAAACTTAGTTTTGGTGTTGATTTTCCTTATGATGCACAGATAGTATTGCCAGAAGGAGGAGTGCTTCCAGAATTAAAACCTGTCTGGAACATAGGACTTACTGTAGAGTTCGATTGGAGATATTACTTATAAAATATCTTTTACAGGAAAGGTCAGAAAATCAAAAGTTGCCTAAAAAACAGTTATTAATTAAAACTATTGATTGCATCGCCAACTGTTTTATAAGAATCAAATACCTGCAAAGTTGCAGTTTTTTCCCTCAATACTTTAAAGACTGAATCCGGCTCAACAATTTTAAGTTCGCCACCAATCTTGTTGACTGATTTTTTACCGAAGACTAATGTTCCCAGGAAAGTTGAATCCAAAAACTCGCATTGACTAATATCGACTACAAGCTTTCTGAATTTTTTTTCAACATTCTCTTCAAGGATTTTCTTGAAAATCTGTGCCTCTTTCCAGGTTGCACGACTCAAGTTAACTACCTCGATAATTACGTCTTTTTCTATTTTCTTTTCGAAATCTTCCATTAAGGTTCTGCAATTAGTTTAACAATATTTCCTTAAAAACTAGATTTATTTGATTTATGAGCTAACAATAATGTGCCAGAATATTCTGAGATATAGCATCGATATTAATCTTAAAAATGCTATTTTTAGACTCATTTTAGTACAATAACTAGATTTTCTTGTCCCAAAATAAACTGTTTTAATTCAAATTAAAATAATTACGAAAATTTGCCGACAAAAATTTATTCTCCATAAATAAAACATAAAGACAATTCATTTGTTTAATTCGAACTCAGAACAATTAGCTGAAGTAGGTTATAGTCAGGCGATCAAGCTGGCAAAATCCCATTATGAAAATTTTCCGGTAGTCTCTTTCCTGATTCCTGGCAATCTCAAAAAAGATGTGGCAATTATCTACTGGTTTGCCAGAACAGCAGATGATTTTGCTGACGAAGGAAATTTTTCCCAATCAGAAAGGTTGAATAAACTGCATGCTTTTGAAGATAGACTAAGTGTTTTATTGAGAAGTCAACCTGAAAATAATTTGGAAGCAGCACTGAAGCAGACCATTGTTACAAGAAAATTAAACTCAGAGAATTTTTTTAATCTTCTGAAAGCTTTCAAGCAGGATGTTGTAAAAAATCGCTATAAAAATTTTAGTGAAGTTCTTGCTTATTGTTCAAATTCGGCTAATCCGGTAGGAAGAATTTTACTTGAGCTTTTTGATATCAGAGATGATAAAGCGTTTTACTACTCTGATAAAATTTGTACTGCCTTACAAATAACCAATTTTATTCAGGATACGCAGGTAGATTATCAAAAAGGCCGAATATATTATCCATTGGATGAAATGGAAAGATTTGAAGTTGATGAAAAAGTGTTTGAGATGAATAGAATTAATCTTAATTTGAAGAAGCTTATTGAATTCAGTGTTAACAGAGTTCAAGATTACTTCAATGAGGGTAAGTCTTTGCTGGAATTTCTTTCCGGTAGATTTAAGTATGAAATAGCATGGACAATTAAAGGCGGAGAGGAAATTCTAAATAAAATTCGTGGCGCTGATTTTGATATTTTTACAAAGCGAGCATCTTTAACAAAGATTGATTATCTGAAACTATTTATTAAATCATCTATTCAGCATTGAGAGATATAGCAAAGGAAATAGCGAAGAAAAGTAAAAGCAGCTTTTATTATGCTTTTAATTTACTCCCAGCCGAACAGCGAGATGCTATGAATACTGTCTACGCCTTTTGCCGTCAGACTGATGACATCGTTGATGAAGGAACAACTTCAGATGATATCAAACATGACAAATTAAGAAAGTGGAGAATCGAATTAGAAAAATCATTGGATGGTCAATCAGATTATCAATTAATTAATAAGCTATCAAAAACTATACAGAATTTTAATATCCCACTCGAACCATTCTATGATTTGATCAAAGGAATGGAGATGGATTTGCAGAAAAAAAGATACCTGACCTTTAATGATCTTCAAACTTATTGTTATAATGTTGCATCTACTGTTGGATTGATGTGCATTGAAATTTTTGGTTACAGACATCCTTCAGCAAAAGATTTTGCTATTAACCTCGGCATTGCACTTCAGTTAACTAATATTTTACGTGATGTAAAGAAGGATGCAGAAAAGGGAAGAATTTATCTTCCGAAAGAGGATCTGGAAAAGTTCAATTATCACGAGTCGGATGTTTTTAACAATACCTACAACGATAATTTTCAGAGAATGATGGAATATCAGGTTGAACGGGCAAGAGAATATTTTAATGCCGCAACTGCTTGTCTAAAAAGGGAGGACAAAAAAGCAATGTTTGCTGCAAGAGCGATGCAGCATATCTATTCTCGAATGCTCAATAAAATTGTTGATGCTGATTACAATGTTTATCAAAACAAAATTAAAATCTCTACAGCAAAAAAAATAGGTATTTCTCTCGGAGTTTGGGCTAAGTACAGACTCGTTTACTGATTTAATCTGACAGATATCAGATGCAAAAAAAAGTTATTGTTATTGGGGGAGGATTTGCAGGACTTTCCACAGCAGCTTATCTGGCAAAAAATAAATTCAAAGTAACCCTTCTTGAAGCTTCACCGAAGTTAGGTGGAAGAGCTTATTCTTTTCTTGATAAAGATACTGATACAATCATTGATAACGGTCAACACATTTTGATGGGCTGTTACAATTATACTTTAGATTTTCTTTCATTGATAGATGCTACAGATAACTTTCATTTTTCAGAATAATCTTGAAGTCAATTTTGTTAAAGAAGGACTTAATGTATTACCTCTGAAAATGCCCTCCAATTTTCTATCCTTTCAATTTGCTAATTGGACTGCTTAAATTTAACGCAATCAAGTTTTAAGAATCGATTGAAATTGCTCAAAGTATTTTTAAAACTACCGTTCTATTCCTCGGATAAATTTTCTGATATGAATGTAAAGGATTGGCTGAGGTCTGAAAATCAATCTCAAGCTGTTCAGGACGCTTTCTGGAAAATACTGGCCGTTGGAGCATTAAATACTAGCATCGAAAAAGCATCAGCAAAAATATTTATCGATATTCTTAAGCAGATTTTTCTAAAAGGAAATAGATCTGCTACGATAATATTACCAAAATTTGGGTTGAGTGAATCATACTGTCATAAAGCAGAAAAATTCATTTTAGATAATGGTGGTGAAATAATATTATCCGAACCAGTTGAAAAACTTGGTATTTCTGGAGAGAAGGTAATCGAAGTGCATTCTACAAAAAATGTTTTTTCAGATTTTAGTTTTGTGGTGATCTGCTATTCCCACATTTGCATTAAAAAGAATTTTAATCGAATCGGATGATTTCAAAATCCCTGAAATGAAATATTCATCAATCCTTAACATCCATATTTGGCTTACTGAAAATAAATTTCCGGCTGGATTCTTCGGACTAATCAATTCACCATTGCACTGGGTTTTCAACAAAGGAAGTCATCTGAATATTGTAATCAGTGATGCTGATGAATTGGTGAATAAGTCAGATGAGGAGTTACTTAGTATGGTGAAAGGAGAAATGAAAAAATTCTTTTTATTGGATCCTGATTTGATATCCAACTATACAATAATAAAGGAAAAACGAGCTACTTTCATCCCTTCAAACGATGTAATTGACAAACGACTTGCTCAAAAAACTAATTTTAAGAATTTAATTTTAGCTGGTGATTGGGTTGATACAGGATTACCATCGACCATTGAAAGTGCAGTAAAAAGTGGAAGAGTTGCTGCTGATATTGTATTGAATAAAAATTAATTTATAACCCTTCCTCGCTGAGCAGATAAGCCATAATTGCAATTGCTGCAGAACCAAGTTCAAACTCTCTGGGATGAACTGCTTCAAAAACATCATTGGCTGAGTGATGATAATCCATATAACGCTGATCATCGGGAACATAACCCAATCGTAATTTTGCATTTTTTATTTTTCGAACATCAACTCCACTACCACCTTTTCTTATCCATTCAATGTTTGCTTTTTCTAAAACAGGAAGCCAGCTTTGTAACCGATTCAGAATTTCAGTAGAATCTGTTTCAGCATAAAAACCAATTGGTGTAAATGCACCTCTATCTGATTCAATTACGGCGAGATGGGTTTGTTTTGCCGTGTCAGCATATTTTGCATACTCTGTTGCACCACGCGTACCATTTTCTTCATTGATGAAAAAAACACATCTCAATGTCCTTTTAGTTTTTATGTTAAGACGTTTCATTAAATCAAGAACTTCCATTGTTTGGATGCAACCTGCTCCGTTATCATGAGCGCCGATGCCAACATCCCAGCTATCGAAATGTCCGCCAACCAAAACGATCTCATCAGGAAATTCTGCCCCAATAATTTCACCAATTACATTGTAAGATTGAGCATCGGGTAAAGTTTTGCAGTTAAGCTTCAAATTTAATTTCAGGCGTGGATTTTTTTTGAGTTCAGCACTAAGATAATCTGAGTCAAGATATCCAATTGCTGCGGCAGGGATTTTTGGAATTGCCTCTTCATAAATCATAACTCCGGTATGCGGGATATTATCATATTTAGTTGTAATCGATCTTATCACAACTCCAACTGCACCATATTTAGCTGCTTCAGATGCTCCATCCACTCTTTGATTCAACTGCTCCACCGTAACCTGCAAAAGTATTTATTTGTCCCTGATCCAGAGCACGACTGAAGAAAACAATTTTTCCTTTTACCTCATCTTTTCTTTTTTCAAGCTCTTCAAAAGTTTTTACTTCAATTACTTCAGCGGTAATTCCTTCTGATGGCGTTGCTATGCTTCCACCTAATGCAAGGACAGAAAGCTTTTTGTTCAAATCTAGAATAGAACAGCTTTCAACATCACCTCGTTCCCAATGGGGAACCATAACAGGTTGAAGCCAGACTTTATCAAATCCAAGTGAATTCATTTTTTCGTAAGCCCAGTTAATGGCTTTCATTGAGTTTTCTGAACCGCTTAATCTTGGTCCGATTTCACAAAGTTCACGCAGATATTCATAACCTCTTTGTTCTCTTAGAGCTGTTTCGACGATTTGCTGAGCAATGATATTATTTTGATCAACACTTTACTGAATTTTCTTTTGATTTATCTGACATTTTACAAGAATTATTAATTAAAAGTAAATGAGTTAAGAGGAAGATAAGAAGAATTTTATAAATGAAACGTTTCTCGTTCAATAAGTTCCTCCGTAATAATCATTTTGGTGCAAGTGATTAGTATTAAGAGTGAGTATATTTATACAAATAAATTTCATTATTAAGAAAGAAAATTTTTCTTGCACCTGAATTTAAGAAAGCCTTCAAAATGAAACTAACGTTTACCATCCTTTTTATTTTTATTAGCAACGCAAAATTTTTATACTCAGGATTTGCCACACTGGATGACTCAGGAAGAATCTGTTTTATGGCAAACTTATGAACATCCAACTAATCCGCTTTTCTCTGATCCCCCTGCATCTCCAGTCAGAGGTATGGCAGAATGGGAAGAGCTTCAAGGTGTTATTATTACGTGGACTTCGCAATTGACAATTTTAAGACAAATTGTAGATTATGCACAAGAGGAAGGAACAGTTTATATAATTTGCAACGACTCAAACTCTGTTAAAAATTATCTTCAGCAATACAGTATCCCGCTTCACAATTTAAAATATCTTATTACCGGTTATAATTCAATTTGGGTTAGAGATTATGGTCCTTGGACAGCTTACACTAATGATTATGACACCCTAAATATTATTGATTGGATTTATAACAGACCAAGACCACTCGATGATGTAACTCCTGTTTTCTTTGCTAACTATATCTCAGCCCCAATTTATCAGACTACAACTCCACCTTACAATTTGACACATACCGGTGGAAACTTAATGGTTGATGGACACGGAACTGCTTTTTCTTCAAAATTAATTTTGAATGAAAATCCCACAAAAACTGAAGCTCAGATTGATGAAATTATGAACAAATTTTTGGGAATCGACAGGTATATTAAAATGGATAATTTGCCGTACGATGTAATTCATCATATTGACATGCATATAAAACTTCTCGATGAAGAAACATTACTTGTGGGACAATATCCTCCGGGAGTTGCAGACGGTCCGCAGATCGAGGCAAACCTTCAATATGTTTTAAATAATTTTCAGACTTGCTTTGGACGACCTTTTAAAGTTGTACGAATTCTAATGCCGCCGGATCAAAGCGGACAGTATCCACCCAGCGGGCAATATCGTACTTACACAAATTCTTTCATCGTAAATAAAACTGTTATTGTGCCTACTTACGAATATCAGTACGACACTACTGCAATCAGAATTTATAAAGAAGCAATGCCCGGCTATAATATTGTTGGAATAAACTGCAATTCAATAATTGGTTCGCTTGGAGCAATTCACTGTATAATGAAAGAAGTTGGTGTATTTAACCATGTCTGGATTTCACACGCAAAAATGGAACCTGTAATATTTGAAGGAGATTCAATTGAAATTAGTGCGGTGATAAAAACTAATTCTGGGGTTGACGATGCCTCAATTTACTGGACAACTGATACAACGTTGGGCTTCACTTCATCCAGTATGCAATTTGTTTCTGGAGATTCCGCCGTCGGCTTCATTCCTCCTCAAATAGACAGTACAGTTATTTATTATTATATCTCTGCGACTTCAAACAGTGGACGAACTCTAACAAAACCCTTAGTAGCGCCGGATGGTTTTTACAATTTTTTAGTTGAGAATTCAGTTACTGAAGTTGTTGATAATTCTCAACCAGTAGAATTTAATTTGTATCAAAATTATCCGAATCCGTTTAATCCATCAACTAAAATAAAATATAGCATCCCGAATGTCATTGCGAACGAAGTGAAGCAATCTCAATTTGTTTCTTTGAAGATTTACGATGTTCTCGGCAATGAAGTTGCAACTTTAGTCAATGAAGAAAAATCTGCTGGAAATTATGAAGTTGAATTCAATAGTCATTCCGGCAACGTCCAGAACCTGCCTGCCGGTAGGCAAGGTCTGACGAGTGGAGTATATCTCTACCAGTTGAGGGTAGGTAATTTTATCGATACAAAGAAGATGCTTTTACTAAAGTAATCTATCCCCATTTTTTAAAATGCATCCGAAAGCAAGTAATTACATAAAGCAGCTTCAGCTTAAAAAACATCCTGAAGGCGGTTACTTCAAGGAGGTTTATCGTTCAGGCGAATTGATATTACCGCAGCATCTGCCCAAGCGATATAAATCATCAAGAAATTTTTCCACATCAATTTATTTTTTGCTGGAAGGCAAACAGTTCTCAGCATTTCATCTTCTACAATCCGATGAACTCTGGCATTTTTATGATGGTTGTGCAGTTCTTCTGTATGTAATTGATCAAAAAGGAAAACTTACAGTTAAAAGGCTTGGGGGAGATGAAGACTGCGAACTTCAATTAACCATTGAAAAACAAAGCTGGTTTGCTGCAGAGGTTGAAGACAAAAAATCATTTGCCCTTTTTGGTTGCACTGTTTCTCCCGGTTTTGACTTTGATGACTTTGAATTAGGAAAACGACAAGAGCTTATTAAAAAGTTCCCACAACATAAAACTTTAATTACCAGGATGACGGAATCATAAACTATTTTGTGTAAAACTTACTATCAAAACAGAGATCATGGCAAAAATTTCGCACCTTTAGTATTGATAATAGGACGTAATATTTCCTTGTAATTTTGATTGTTTGGCTTAAATTTCGCTAGGTGAATATTTAAGATTTAGTGAATTTTAACTAACTGATGAAGAAAGGATATTCTATAGAATAATTTCTACAATTTAAATTTGCTCAAAAACGGAAATATCCTTAAGGAAAATTCATCAGACACAGGATCGCAAATCTGGCTAAAGAGATTCTCCGCATCATTCTGTTTGCTTTGGTTATTTTTATTGTGGGAATTAATCTTGGATTTAACTCTCCTCAGAGGCCTCAACTCAATCAGGCAATGTGGTCTGACGTTGTCTTCAAAACACTTCAAGCTCAGAATCTTCTGAAACTTCAACAGGAAAAAGAAGATAAATTCAATCTCGAGTTAAATAAGCCTGAAACTAATCTTGCATCAATAAACCTAATGGATTATTTGATGCCTCCTGATTCACCGCAAGAATTTGAGATGGATTTTGAAAACCCACCTTCTGATTCAGGGGAGGAAAAGTCAGAAGAGAAATCAGAAATTTTACTCGACCCAACAAATTTTCTCAATGATTCAACCGGAGGAAACATTGATTCAACAGGTGAAAGTACTGATTCAACTGCAGAAAAACTTGATTCAACCAGAGTAATTTCTGATTCACTTGAGATAAGTGAGGACTCTATAAAAGTCGATTGGAGATTGATGGATTCTACGGCAAGGTTGGAGCAGTTCAGATACCAGCGGGAAGACAAACCTTATGTTGAGGTTCGAAAAAAGAAACAATCAAAATTTTTTCTTGAACCCACTTCATCTTACAAAACCCGAACAGTGCGAATTGATTCGACGGGGCAATTCGTTGAAATAATCGAAAAAATAGGAAAGCATGAACCAAAGGTAATGTTAAGAATGCCGATTGATGATTATATAAATTTAAAGATTGCATTGAATGAAAGAGAGGAATGGGAACAGCTATGCTATGCATATGAATTGAGTGGAGGAGATGTAACTTTAAGTGAATTAATAACCAGCTTTACTGATTTTGAAATTCCTCTACCAAGTGTTGGGGTGTTAAGCATTTTCGGTGAACCTAAAATAAGTTTAAAGATTGGAGGTTCAGTTCAAATTCACGGTGCCTGGCGAAGTGAAACGACCGAAGGAGTCACTGCTTCGCGATTGGGTAATACGAGAAATGAACCTGATTTTAAACAGCAAGTTCAGATAAATGTTAGTGGAACTATTGGTGATAAACTTAATATAAGTGCCGACTGGAATACTGAAAGAACTTTTGAGTACGAGAACCAGCTAAAAATAACATACACTGGTTACGAGGATGAAATAATTCAGAAAATTGAAGCAGGAAATGTCTCGATGCAAACATCGCCTTTAGTCGGTGGAGCCGAAGCTTTGTTTGGTATAAAGGCACAATTTAAAATGGGACCATTGCGACTGACTACAATAGCAAGTCAGAAAAAAGGTGAAACAAAAGAAGTTTCCGTATCAGGTGGCTCAACTGCACAGGATTACTCGATAAGAGCTTTTAATTATTCTGACAACCACTACTTTCTTGATGTGATTTACGCTGATACTCTTGGTCCCAACTTATTCGAAAATTATTACAATAACAATCCTCCACTGGTCAATGAAACTTATCAAGTAGCCGAGATAGAGGTTTGGAAGTCCACTAACCAAATTATAGCAGATCAATCAAAAATCAGATATGCAAATTGCTATATAAATTTACCAACATTGGAAGATTTTGGGGGTGCATATCCTGATAGCCTTGGTAACAATTCACAGTTCGTCCCGATTGCAGGTCAAGCAGAAACAGGGAGGTTTTTACTTCTTACGCAGGGAGTTGATTATGATATTCATTCATCGACCGGCTTCATTACAATGAAGACTGCAGTACAAGCTACAGAAATTATAGCTGTATCCTTTAAGCAGGGGCCAACTGGTAATATAAAAACATATGGGCAATTTCTGCAGACAGTTAACCAGGAGGATTCAGTTATCGTATTAAAACTCGTCAAACCTAAAAACCTTCAACCACAGTACACGGAAGCGTGGAGTTTAAAATTAAAAAATATTTATCCTACTGGTGCCAGGAATATAAAGAGGGAAGGATTTGAATTTAATATTAAATATGAAGTAGTTGGGCAGGACCCAACTAATGAATTACAAACTCCCCAGGGAAACATTCGGTTGCTTCAGGCGTTGGGATTGGATAAAGTGAACGAAGCCGGTCAGCCAATACCAGATAATAAATTTGACTACATACCCGGAATTACAATATTTCCTGAAACCGGTGAAATTATTTTTCCTGTTCTTCAGCCGTTTGGCAGGAATATTATTCCTTCATTACAGGATTTTACCTATCAACCAATTTATGACACAACTAAAAATTACGCTCAACAATATAAAGCACAGGACAAGTGGGAGCTTACTGGTAAGAATACCGGGGAAAGTTCTGCTAACTATCAGCTCGGATTTAATGTTGTTGAAAATTCTGTTAGGGTATTGTTAAATGGTCGTGAGCTGAGAGAAGGCGTTGATTATGAAGTGGATTATAATATTGGTCAGCTTAACATAAGAAACGATGCTGCATTGGTTCCGGGTGCAGATCTAAAAATTACTTATGAGCAGAATGATCTTTTCTCGCTTGCATCTAAAACTTTGCTTGGTGCCAGAGGTATTTATGATTTTTCTGATAAAACACAGCTTGGTTTTACCATTATGAACCTTAACCAGGAAACTTTGAGTGATAAGGTGAGAATTGGTGAGGAGCCATTGAGTAATACTATAATGGGTCTTGATTTTAAAACTGCAGCAGATTTACCATTCCTAACAAAAGGTCTGGATTATCTCATATCTACTAAAGAGATGTCCACATTCACTTTAAATGGTGAATATGCTTATATGATTCCTGATCCAAATACTAAGAAGAGTCCGATACCAGCAGATTCAGGGAAAAGCATTGCCTATGTAGATGACTTTGAAGGAGCAAAAAGATTAATACCTATTGGAATTAATTATACAGGATGGAAAGATTTAAGTGTACCAGAAGAATTGAATGGCATCGGAAATTTAAATAGAGATGTGAGAATGGGATATAAAGGTAAAAGTTTTTGGTATACAGTATCACCTTCTGATGTAGTTGTTGACAGCATTTATGGAGGCAGGAAAGATGTAGCTCGTTCTGAGCAACAGGTGCCCGTTCTGGATTATGTCTTTTTACCTGATACTCCGGGATCTTACAATGGATTTCCAACATTGCAGGATAAACAACTAAACTGGGGAGGAATGCAAAGGCTTTTGTCTTCAACAGCAAATAACCTGATTGAACAGAATATAGAATTCATTGAATTCTGGATGCAAATTGATCCTCGAACGTCTCCTGATGCTGTGTTAAATATTGATCTTGGTGTTATAAGTGAAGACGTAATTCCTAATAATATTTTGAATACTGAAGACAAAAATAATAACCAGGCAATTGATGAGGGAGAAGATACTGGTATAGATGGAATTTTTGATGATGCTGAAAGAACATTTTACGGATCAAATAAAAGTGATCCTGCGGTGGATAATTTTCTTTTCGAAGGAAATCCAGTTTCTATTTTTGATTATGTAAATATTAACGGTACGCAGGGAAATTCAATAAGTACGGATGCTGGATTACTACCTGATACTGAGGACTTAAATACAAATGGCGCAGTAGATTATGCAAACAATTATTATCGCTACTCAATGGCTCTTACATCAGATTCAACAATAAATCCATTTGTATCCGGTGGAGGGTTTACAACTTCAAATTGGTGGTTATACAGGATTCCGTTAAGAGATACCTCAAATATTATTGGCAGTCCGAGTTTTTCAAATGTGGAAACTATAAGGCTATATATTCAGGGTGTTGATTCAGCAGTCCATTTCAGGATAACAGAATTTAATCTTGTAGGAAACCAATGGCAGAAGGTAGATACAGAAGATACAGTTCTTTCTGTTTCAACAGTTAGTTATGAAGAAAATCCTGATTATACGAGCCCTCCAGGAGTTTTTAGAGAAAGAGACAGAACAAGACCGGATGAAGAAATTTTTAACAATGAACAATCTTTGAATCTGATATATTCAGGTCTCCCTGAAGGAGAATCCCGGGAAGCGCAAAGATATTTGTTCCGTCCGCTGGATGTATTTAACTATACACAAATGAAATTATTCGTTCACGGTGACGATATTGATACTTCATTAGGTGGACTTTCATATAACGTTGAAGGCAAATATTCTGCAGAAGTTTCTTTCAAGTTTGGTCTCGACGGTGATAACTACTATGAATATCGTCAACCAGTTCAACCAGGATGGAACAGCATTTCTATAACATTTAGTGAGATAACTGCACTTAAAGCAAGTCCTAAAGATTCAGCGGGATTTGTTAGGCAACCGGTTCCGGGATTACCAGGTCACTATTATATCGTTAAAGGAAATCCAACACTAACCCAAATTAAAGTTTTATCACTTGGAGTTTACAATATTGATGATCCATCTTTCAACCCGGGTGAGTTATCCGGTGAGGTATGGATGAATGAATTAAGAGTTATTGGTGCAAACGATACCAAGGGCTGGGCATTCAGCCTCGGTACTTCTATTAAGCTCGCTGATTTTATGACGGTAAACTACAACATGAGCTACACAAATCCTTATTTCCACAGGCTGCCGGAACGTTTTGGATCAAGAGTTGAGTCACAGAACTGGTCTTTGTCTACGAACATTGATATTTTAAAACTTGTACCGTTCAGTATGCAGGGTAGTAACCTGAGTATAAATTATTCTCATACTGAGTCCTTAGGCAAGCCGTTGTATATTCCTGGAACTGACATAAGTGTTGCACAGGCTGAGAAACAATTGTTAGAGGTACCTCCGGATTCCTCTACACAAACACCGGAACAGTTGGTCGTTTCCACACAGACTATGAGTGTTTCAAATACATTTTCTGCATCTAATATAAAATTAAAAATACCCACAGAAGTCTGGTACATAAGAGATACCTGGAACGCGTTAAGTTATGGATTTAACTACAACAACAGGTTTAACCGAAGTCCAACGGTGCTTGAATCAAGTAGCTGGTTATGGACCGCATCAATTAATTATGGATTTAATTTTAGCCCCGATCTTTATTTTAATTTTGCTGATATACCTCTAATAGGTCCTTTCTTTGCATTATTCACCGATTATAAAGATGCAAAATTTTATTTTGCTCCGCAAAACTTTGCTGCAAACGCAAGTGCAAATCGTAACCAGAATAGTAACCAGTCAAGACCAACAGGATCCAATCTAACAACGCCAATTGTATCCCAGGATTTTTCAACCACAAGAGGGTTCAACTATAACTGGAAATTTACTGAAGGAGGTTTGATCAACTTTACATCAAATTACAATCTGGTTATTAACTCTTCACTCGCGTATCTCCTTACAAATCCTGACGGCTCAGAAAAAAGTGAAGATCAAATATGGAATGAAATCTTTGGCGGTGCCGGTTTTGGGCAGGACTATAGCTACCAGCAATCACTTGATTTCAGAACCTCACCAAGACTTCCTTCCCTCTGGGATATAAATCGTTACTTTACCCTTACTGCAGGCTATTCTGTTGGATATCGTTGGGACTATGATTTAAGGAATGAAATTTCAGGAAGAAGTGCAGGAGCAAATAATAAATTTACGGCTGGACTTATTCTCAGATGGAAATCCCTGACAGAACCATTATTTGGGGAAGATGAGACAACGGAAACCACAAAGAAAACAGAAAATGATTCAACTATTGTTGACGGCAATAAACCTTCTTCCTTAAAAAGAGCCTTGCAATTTTTTACATTAGCAATCAAAGCTGTCTTTTTCGATTGGGAAAATTTTACAATCAATTATGCTCATGATTTCAGTTATGCAAAATCGGGTATTCAGGCATCTGGAACAGGATTTTACAATTTCTGGGGCTTAAGTCAGAACTATGCAAATGGACCCGGTCGTGCATTTCAGCTTGGTTTCAATAGTGGTGATGTGGGGCCAAGAGCTTTTTCGGGAGGATCAACACTGAGTGATGTATATAGTGAAAAGAATAATATAGATATGAAAACTGCCAGGCCTTTGTGGGAAGGTGCAAAGATTGATATTAGCTGGAATGTTAGCTGGTCAGAAAATAAAAATGTATCACTCACTTCTGATGCCTATGGTAATATTACTGTTTCCAATACAACAGCAACCGGAACTAATAACAAATCATTTTTATCTCTGCCTTCAGGTCTTCCATTTGTCGAATCGGGAATCAGCAAGGTAAATTCACTTTATAATCCTAACGCTGATAATCCAAGAGAAAGTCTTACAAATGCTTTTGCTGAAGGGCTCGAATCAATTCCATTTCTTTCAGGCTTACCTGTTTTTTCAGATATAAAGCAATATATTCCACGACCCAACTGGAGATTTACCTGGGATGGTTTAGAAAAGTTACTTTTCTTTAAGACTATTGCACAGAGAATGTCACTTGATCATGCTTATACTTCTACATACGTCGAAGGATGGAAACTTACTACCGAAGGAACAGAAGAAGTGCAGACTCAAAGAATCGAATATGGGTTTACACCATTTATAGGATTAAATATTACATTCGGTGAATTATGGGGTGGAAATTTATCCGGTACAGTTAAATTTGGTTCCAGAACAGCATACGATCTTGGAGTAAGCACAACTAACATAACGGAAACATCATCCACAGATATCGGGTTTACTGCAAGCTATTCAAAAACCGGGTTTGATGTTCCTTTATTCGGAATTTCACTTAAAGAACGATGTGGAATTTCTTATATCATATACAAGCGCAAGTAATTCAGTTGTTCGATTTGATATGAATAATTTTACAGAAGAGGGTGTTCCACAAGATGGAACAACGAGAACATCTATTGAACCCAGAATAAAATATACAATCAGTTCAAAAGTCTCGTTGTCAATTTACTATAAACGATCAACGGTCGAGCCGAAAGGTGCAGCGAGAATTCCTCCCACTACTACTAATGAGGCAGGGCTGGATGTCAATATTGTGATACAGTAATTATTTAATATTATTATTCATCACTTTTTAATAATTTTCCAATACACGAATAAATTGCTATCATAAAAACTATTTAAGGAATTATGGATAAGAAAAAACTTCTTTGGGTTGATGATGAAATTGAACTATTGCGTTCGCATATTATTTTTCTCTCTGAAAAAGGATATGAAGTCGATACTGCGATGAATGGCTCAGATGCTATTTCAGCAGTAAAAGAAAAAACATACGATCTTATTTTTCTTGATGAAATGATGGCAGGTATGGGGGGACTTGAAACACTTGCACAGATAAAAGAGATCAATACAAATATCCCTGTGGTGATGATAACAAAGAGTGAAGAAGAAACTTTGATGAATGATGCAATAGGTGGGAGAATTTCAGATTACCTAACAAAACCGGTTAATCCAAGCCAGGTATTGCTCGTTTGCAAAAAAATTCTTGAAGGGAAAAAAATATCCGGACAGTATGCTGCTAAAGACTATCTTCAGGATTTTAATCAGATTTCACAGGCTTTATCAAGCAATCCTGATTTTACCGAGTGGATTGATCTATATCTGAAGCTTGTCAATTGGGAAATTGAGCTTGATGCTCATTCCGAAATCGGTCTTCAGCAGACGTTGAACGATCAGAAAAGAGAAGCGAATAAAGAGTTTTCGAAGTTCGTCGAGAAAAATTATAGAAACTGGATTAGTTCTATTGGAAATGAAGACACACCAGATCTTACTACAGAAATAACTGAAAAATATGTGCTTCCTCATGTAAAAAATGAAAATGTCAGTGTATTTTATTTTGTACTTGATTGTTTGCGAATGGATCAGTGGTTGGTTATAGAAAAACATCTGCGTGATTTATTTAAAATTGAAAAAGATTATTATTATGCCATTCTTCCAACATCGACACCTTATGCAAGAAATGCATTATTCAGCGGATTGTTTCCCTCAGAGATAGAGAAATATTATCCAGATCTCTGGACAGGAAAAGATGATGATGAAAATAGTATGAATAAATATGAAAAAGAACTGCTTCAACTATTACTTGACAGAAAGAAAATTAAATTAAGAAATGATTTGAAGTACATTAAGATAATTGATCCTGATGTTGGAAGAAATTTTGAGCAGAATATTCTTTCATACAAGAATAATCATTTTACGGCAGTGGTTGTGAATTTTCTGGATATGATTGCTCATGGAAGATCTGATTCAGATATCCTAAAAGAAATTGCTCCAGATGAACCTGCTTATCGTTCGTTGACAAATAGCTGGTTTACACATTCATCTCTGTTAGGCACTTTCAAAGCAATTGCCAAAATGGATAAAGTTAAGATTGTAATAACAACCGATCACGGAAGTATTCGTTCCTTGCGTGGAGCTAAGGTACTTGGTGACAGAGAAGCATCAACTAATCTCAGGTTCAAATATGGCAGAAATCTTAAAGTTGATGATAAGCATGCAATCTACATCAAAAATGCGCAGGAATATAGACTGCCAAAGCGCGGTGTTACGATAAACTATATTATAGCTAAGGAAGATTATTACTTTGTATATCCAACTGATTATCATAAATATCTTAGCCATTACAAAGATACTTTCCAGCATGGTGGGGTATCTCTCGAGGAGATGATATTACCTATTATAACAATGGAGCCCAAATAGTTTGGTTCATTTTCCTTCAAAAATTAAAACCAGTAGTGAAGGTGAGTCCGCTTCAGTTGCCACTGATTTTATGCTATCCTGTAAAAAGGGAGATAGGGTAGTGCTAAATGGGAATCTCGGTGCAGGAAAAACTTTTTTCATTAAATCAGCGCTTTCATCCATCGGAATCAAAAACGTTAATAGCCCATCATTCGCTATTGTTAATGAGTATCAGAACAATTTCCATATTTACCATTTTGATTTTTACCGTCTGAAAAATTCATCCGAACTTTTTGATATCGGTTGGCAGGATTATTTAAACGATGACGAATCAATTATTTTTATTGAATGGGGAAAGCGATTCCCGTCAGTTCTACCTTCAGAAAGAATTGAAATTAATATTGTTATAAAGAATGAGTCGGAAAGAGAATTCAGCTTTGAAAAATTTAGCTGAGAATAAACCCATACTTGCTTTTGAAACATCTGAAAATATTTGTGGTGTTTGCATCTATTTCTCCGATGATAAGAATTTTTCATCTGCAGTCAATTTAAAGCACTCTCACTCTGAAATGATTTTTGAAATAACTGATTATCTTTTCAAAATTGCTGAAATTAAACCTGCCGATTTGGATGCAATTGCGGTTTCAGAAGGACCTGGTTCTTTTACTGGATTGCGCATAGGTTTTTCTGCTGCAAAAGGTATGGCTTATGGGGCTAAACTTCCAATTATTCCAGTTCCCACTTATGAAGCTCTTGCGTTTCAGTTAATCACGGTTTTAAAAGAAAATGACGAATTCATTATTTCAAATAAAGTAAATAAGGATGAGGTCTTTTTTAGCAAGTTTCAAATTAAGGGCAATAACTATATATTTGCGGAGGAATTAACCATTTTGCCAAAAGAACTTTTCATTCAAAAATCTGATGGCTACAAAGTTTTTGGAAATTCTTCAATTTTAAATGGAAAGCAGGTTAATTATCCTTTAGTACCCGATCCGCTTTTTGTGGCGAAATGGGCAATCGAATATGGAATGGCAAAACGATCATTCAATTTCGATTTTTTAGAACCGAATTATTTAAAAGATTTTATAGTAAAGGAGAAAAATAAATGATTAAGAATCTTTTTGTTGTTTTCTTTTTGTTTTCTTCAGTTGTATTTGCACAACTATTCCAACCAACATTAATTCTTCAGCAAACCAGTTTTGATTTCGGAGATATTAAACAGGGTGATAAAGTTTCACATACTTTTGTCATATCTAACGGCGGTGGAGATTTATTAAAAATTTCGAATGTAAAAGCTTCTTGTGGTTGTACTGCTGCAGCACCTGAGAAGAATGAACTAGCTCCGGGTGAATCAACTAACTTAGTTGTAACTTTTAATTCGGCAGGGAGAATGGGTAAACAGTCCAAGACAGTTAGAATTTATTCAAACGATCCTGAAAATCCTGAAATGCTTTTATCAATTAGTGGAAATGTTGTATCTGCAAACCAAACAAGTGCTGGTGCCCCTACAATTTACTTTACTGAGACGCAGCATGATTTTGGAAAAGTGAATGAAGGTGATAAGGTTAACTATACATTTACTTTTGCAAATAAAGGATCATCAGTTTTAACTATTAAGGATATTAAGACGTCCTGCGGTTGCACGGCCGCTTTACTTAGTCAGGATAATTTAGCACCTGGCAAGGACGGAACATTAAAAGTTGAACTGGATACCAAAAACCGATCTGGTAAAATGAGCCGTACAGTTACTGTTAAATCAAATGATCCCAAAGATCCTGCAAAAGTTTTAACTATTTATGCAGACATCGTAAAAAAAGGAAGCTAATGCCTTGGTTTAAAAGATCAAAAGATAATATTTCTCCTGACTCTCAGAAAAAGGATTTACCGGATGGATTGTGGGAGAAGTGTCCGAGTTGCGACGAAATAATTCATAAGAAACAACTCGAAGCAAATTTATGGACCTGTCTTAAATGTGAGCATCATTTTCGAATTGGCAGTCAGGAATATATTGACATTCTTCTCGATGAGGGAAGTTTTAAGGAAATGCATAAAAAGATGCGATCTCCCGATCCTCTGAAATTTGAGGACACAAAAAAATACAAAGACCGATTAACAAACACAGTAAAGGCACTTGGACTTTATGAAGCTGTTCGTGTCGGTACAGGAAAAATGGAAGGAAGGAATGTTGCTTTCGCCTGTATGGATTTCCAATTTATTGGCGGCAGTATGGGTTCAGTAGTTGGAGAAAAAATTGCCAGGTGTATTGATAAAGCAGTTAAAAATAAAATTCCACTTGATTATTATTTCTGAAAGTGGCGGTGCAAGAATGATGGAAGCTGCTTACTCACTTATGCAATTAGCAAAAACCAGTTCAAGATTAACACGTCTAGCTGATGCTGGAATTCCATATATCTCTGTTATTACAGATCCAACAACTGGCGGTACTACAGCAAGTTATGCTATGCTTGGTGATGTTAATATTGCAGAACCTAATGCACTTATTGGATTTGCTGGTCCAAGAGTAATAAAGCAAACAATTGGAAGAGATTTACCTGAAGGATTTCAGAGATCAGAGTTTTTGTTGGAGAAAGGTTTTATTGATTTGATTTCTCATAGGAAAAACCTGAAGGAAACTATAAGTAATCTTCTGGAATTAATGACCTGAGGCCAGAATTAAAACTATTTCTTCCAAACAAGAAATCCAGAAAATTTCCAAATCATTAAAGAAAGCCGGTAAATCAATTGGCTTTGTACCTACAATGGGTTTTCTGCACGAAGGTCATCTCTCCTTAGTTAAGCAATCAAAAAAAACTTCTGATATAACGGTCGTTTCAATATTTGTGAATCCAACTCAGTTTGGTCCATCTGAAGATTTTATCAACTATCCACGAAATGTTGAGAAAGATAATAAACTTCTTGAAACTGAGGGTGTAGACTATCTCTTTCTTCCATCAACGGAAGAAATCTACCCAAAAAATTTCCAGACATTTGTTAATGTGGAATATGTAACAAAAAAAATGGAAGGTGAACTTCGTCCAACACATTTTCGTGGTGTTGCAACTGTTGTCCTGATATTATTGAATTCTGTTCAACCTGATTATGTTTTTTTTGGTCAGAAGGATGCTCAGCAACTTGCAGTAATAAAACAGATGGCTATGGATTTAAATTTGGATGTAAAAATTATTTCGTGTCCGATTTGCCGCGAACCGGATGGTTTAGCATTGAGTTCCAGGAATGTTTATCTGTCTCCTTCAGAAAGAAAGGATGCGCTTGTACTTTATCAATCACTTGAATTGGCAAAAAAAAATATTACCACCGGTGAAAGAAGAGTAAGTATAATACTATCGGATATGAATGAACTTTTTTCCAAAGTTCCATCAGCTAATCTTGATTACATAAAGATTGTTGAAGCAGATACTTTTGAAATTGTTGATGAGTTGATCGAAGGAAAAGATTATTATATACTGGTTGCTAGTAAGATAGGTAAAACGAGGTTGATTGATAATATGCTTATTACTATTTAATCATCTCCACTCTTCAATTATTCAAATCATAAATAATCTTTAAACCTTTAAGTACCAAAGCCTCCTCAAAAATAACTTTATAATTAAGTTGAGCCAGAACGAACTTTGAATTTCCTCCCGTGACAAATATTACAGGCGGCTTTTGATTTGAGTCGTCTTTTAATTGACGCACGGTCTCCTTGATCATTCCAATGGTTGCAGTTAAAACTCCACTGATTAGTGATGAGTTTGTAGAATTACCGATTAATCCTTGATAAGATTCCAGATTTGGCAGAGGAAGCTGTGCAGTTTTTTCATTCAAAGAATTAAGCATTGTATTTACACCTGGAGCAATTAATCCGCCAATAAATTCTCTATTTGGAGAAACTATATTTATTGTAGTGGCTGTTCCAAAATCAATTGTAATAAGAAATTGATTCTCTGAAATTATTTTTTGATTTGTCGCAAGTTCCAAAGCACCTACAGCCGAGCATACCCGGTCCATTCCTAATGTAGAAGGGGTTTCATATTTGATAGTCAGGTTAAATTTTTGTTGAATATTTGCTTCAAATATTGAAACACCCTTTGCAGATATTTTGCTTGAAATTATTTTTTGTACAGCAGGATTAACTGAACAGATAGCTGCTTCGTTGAAACTAGTTTTATTAATATAATTCAACCGCTTCATCTGTGCTGGAATGAGTAGTTAAATCCACCAATTGATTGCCAGCAAATAAGGCTGATTTGATATTTGTATTACCGATATCAAGAGCAAGAAACATCAGACAAAACTCACATCACCGAAATGTATTTTTTCGATTGCATCATTCTTTTTCAGAAGAAGATATCCGTTTTCATCAATATCATGAAAAATTCCTGTCTTTACTTTATCGTTTTCCGTAATTGTAATTTTATCACCGATCATTTCACACTTACTTCGCCAGTCATTAAGGATATTGCCAGGATTGCTCCCAAGCTCTAATAATAGTTCTTCAAACAGATTTAGTATTTCAGCGAGAAAATTTTCTCTGTCTATATCTGTTCCTAGTTCAAGCTTTAATGATGTTGGTGGAAAGTTAAACTCACCGTGAAAAGCAATCTGATTTAAATTAATTCCCATCCCTAACACAACTCTTTCAACATTCTTTCCTTTGATGGATGTTTCAATTAATATACCCGCAACTTTTTTCTTATCAATTAATACATCATTTGGCCATTTAAGTTCGGTTCTTAACTGATAAAGATTTTCAATTGCCATTGAAACTGCTAACGATGCAATCAAATTTATATGATTTATATTTAGTTCAGCTACTGTTTCATTGGTTAAAAGAATTGAGAAAGTAAGGTTCAATCCTTTTGCACTTAACCAGGTTCGGTCTTTTCTACCTTTGCCAGCAAGTTGTTTCTCAGCAAGAAAGACAGTTCCGTTTTTTTTGTATTGCTGCTTACCATCAAGTAGTTCTGAGTTTGTTGATTCAATCTCATCACAATAAATGAAATTTCTTCCGAGTAGTTCTGTCTCAAGTTTTATATCAAAAATTTCCAGGTTGAACATTTTCTCTCCGATTGATTTAAACAAAATTACTCAATTGAAACTGAACTTTTCTCATCTGCAACCGAAGTTAATTTTTACTATTGAATCTATTAATTCTAAATTGATTTATTTTGCCTGACTTTTATTTTATGTGAAATCCTGAATAGGTAAAACTCTGATTAATTGAATTTAGTTGATCTAGCCTGTTTGTCAGCAATATTGACTTTTATCAATTAAAACTGTCATTATGTCAAGATGTCTGTCTTATGAGTTAGTTTATTTCTGAACAACAAATCGACTTAACTCATTATAAATAAATCACTTATGGACAAACAAATAAATGGCACTCATATTGGATATTAGCACAGTTCAGTAATTAAAGATATTGAAAAAGAATAAAAATTAATAGTAAATCTTAAATATAAGGAGTGGTAAAATGGGAAAAATAATAGGAATTGATTTAGGGACTACAAATTCGTGCGTTGCGGTTATGGAAGGAAATGAGCCGGTGGTAATACCAAATTCGGAAGGTGGAAGAACAACTCCATCCGTGGTTGCGTTTACCAAGTCGGGTGAAAGACTTGTCGGGCAACCTGCAAAACGTCAGGCAATTACGAATCCAAAAAACACAGTCTTTTCTATAAAAAGATTTATGGGCAGATTCATCAATGAAGTCGGAACCGAAAAAGGTGAAGTTCCTTATGAGGTTATTCCTGGTGAAAGCGATTCTGCAAGAGTTAAAATTGATGATCGGATTTACTCACCACCTGAAATAAGTGCAATGATTCTTCAGAAAATGAAAAAGACTGCAGAAGATTATCTTGGGCAACCTGTGACCGAAGCAGTTATTACGGTACCGGCTTACTTTAATGATTCGCAGAGACAAGCAACGAAAGATGCAGGTGAAATAGCCGGCTTGCAGGTGAAACGAATTATAAACGAACCAACTGCAGCAGCACTTTCTTATGGTTTGGATAAAACGAAAAGAGATCATACTGTGGCTATTTATGATTTAGGTGGTGGAACTTTTGATGTATCCATCCTGCAATTGGGGGATGGTGTATTCGAAGTTAAATCTACAAATGGTGATACACATCTTGGCGGCGATGATTTTGATCAGAGATTAATTGACTACCTGGCAGATGAATTCAAAAAAGCTGAAGGCATTGATCTCAAAAAAGATCCGATGGCTTTGCAGAGATTGAAAGAAGCCTCTGAGAAAGCAAAAATTGAATTATCATCTTCAAATTCAACTGATGTAAATCTTCCGTTTATAACTGCAACTCAGGATGGACCTAAACATTTAAATATAAATTTATCACGCTCAAAATTTGAGCAATTAATTCACGATCTGGTTGATAGAACAAAAGTTCCGTGTCAGCAAGCAATAAAAGATGCAGGCGTTTCGCCCTCAGAAATACACGAAGTAATTCTTGTTGGTGGTTCAACCAGGATACCAATGGTTCAGCAGCTTGTAAAAGATTTGTTTGGAAGAGATCCACACAAAGGCGTTAATCCTGATGAAGTTGTTGCAGTTGGTGCAGCAATTCAGGGTGGAGTATTAGCCGGTGATGTAAAAGATGTTCTTCTTCTTGATGTGACTCCATTATCACTTGGAATTGAAACTCTTGGCGGAGTAATGACAAAATTGATTGATGCAAACACAACAATTCCAACTAAGAAGAGTGAAGTTTTCTCGACTGCATCAGATAATCAGCCATCTGTAGAAATTAATGTTTTACAGGGTGAAAGACCAATGGCGAATGATAACAGAACGCTTGGAAGATTTCATTTAGATGGAATTCCACCAGCACCAAGAGGTGTCCCTCAGGTTGAAGTTACATTTGATATTGATGCTAATGGTATTCTTCATGTCAACGCTAAAGATAAAGCAACAAATAAAGAGCAGAGCATAAGGATAACTTCTTCAAGCGGATTAAGCAATGAAGAAATTGAAAAGATGAAACATGATGCAAAAGAACATGCAGCAGAAGACAAAACGAAGAAGGAAAGCGTTGATATACGTAACCAGGCTGATAGTCTTGTATTCCAAACAAAGAAACAGATGGAAGAAATGAAGGACAAACTTGCGGCTGATGATAAATCAAAACTTGAGGTAGAAATCAAGAAAGTTGAAGATGCTATCGCTACAAATAATTCAGAACAGATGAAAACTGCAACAGAATCGCTAAATAAAGTCTGGAATGAAGTTGCATCAAAGCTTTATCAGCAGGCAAGTCAGCAGCAGCCAGGTGGAGAACAGCAAACTGGCGGTAGTGCAGAACAGCCTAAGGAAGAGAAGGATAATGTTCAGGATGCATCCTATGAAGTTGTTGACGATAACGATAACAAAGAAAATAAAGACAAGGAATAGATATTCTAAAGGGATCAAAATAACATTTGATCCCTCTTTAATTTTTTAGTGAAACGATTATAATATAAAGGGAATTGCAAAATGTCACAGAATAAAGAAATTATAGCAATTAGAAATCTAAATAATCATTCAATTGAAGAAATACTAAGCAAACAAAACAGTGTTTCACCCTCAACTGATATTTATGAAAATCCTGATGAGTTTATGCTAATAGCAAATATGGCTGGAGTACCACGCAGCAAAGTCCAGGTAAAAGTAATTAATGATTCGCTGATTGTTTTTGGAAAAATTAATTATGATGAAGCTGTGAACAGGAATTATATTCTGAATGAAAATGAAGTAGGTAATTATTTTAGAAAATTCAAAATATCAGACTCGATTGATGAAACAAAGATCAGTGCAAAATATGATAATGGTCAGTTGATTGTAACTCTTCCAAAGCACGAAAAAGTGAAACCGAAAAAGATAGATATATTATAAACATCGATTAATGATTATTGTGGCTGTCTGTTGTTAAAGACAGCCTTTTTTATTTATGAATTAAATAAGCTTAATTCAGGATGAATTATATTCCCAAAAATTTGCTCAAAATTAAAAAGCTTGCTAAAAGACTTAGGCAGTATATTGTTTTCTTTTTATTGCTTTCATTGGTTTTGATGGGAACCTGGTGCGTCCCACCTAAATGGACTGAAAAAGTTATACAGGAATTAAAGGCAAAGTATATAGTTGAGCAAATTGAAGAAAAGGATACTTGAGATCGTACTAATAATTAATTTTACAAGCCCGCTTTTTAGCGGGCTTTTTTTTGTTGCTTTATAATTTTATAGCTGTAAACCTATTTATTCTAATTATTTAACAATATTGCAGTAACTAATGAGTAACAAATAGCAAATTTATAACCAGAGAGTGCATTTGGTTGGGCTACTTTATTTTCTTTGGACATTGAAAGGTATAACTTATTTACATTCCTATACTTATAAAAAAATGTATCACATAAATTAATTGCCAATTACCAACTATAGCTAAACACCAAGAATAGTTGTCTATATCAAATATTTAATGTAATATATCTTGAATATAATTTCTACTGCGGGAATATTGATACTCATTATATTGTGATAATTTGATCCCGATGACTTACCATAGATAACATACCTATTAATATCCCGAAGTTGAAATAATTAACACATTTTTTTTCTATCAATAAGGGCACATTATGTGTGATGGGATAAATACCCAGATGTCTGCCGGCAAGGCTGGCTTTATTTGAAAATCATTGAATCGAATTCTGATTTTCTTCTGCTAATAAAGCAATTATGTTTTGCACAGCGGCTTTGGCAATACTCCTTACCAATACGTAATACTTTATCTTCTTTTAATTTCATCGATGAGAACTTAGACTTAAGCTGTTTGTTATTTAAAAACAAACTCCAGCGCCGTATAGGGAGAAACAACCCGACAGTGCAATAAAGTTGAACATAAGATTATTTTTTTACTGTCTCTTTATTGAGGCAAATAATTAACTGCTATTTAAAATATTTTATTTGGGGGCACAAATGAAAAAAATAATTATAATACTCACATCTTTTTTATTTATTGCACAGATACTCCCGCAGGATCAATTTACAGAACAAACATCAATTGCTTTAACTGGTGTTTATTGGAGTTCAGTAGCGTGGGGAGATTATGATAATGATGGAGATCTTGACATTTTGCTTACTGGAGATTCAGACACTGACCCTATATCCAAAATATACCGCAACAACGGGGATAGCACATTTACAGAACAAACATCAATTGCATTAACTGGTGTTGGTAGTAGTTCAGTAGCGTGGGGAGATTATGATAATGATGGTGATCTTGACATTTTGCTGACTGGAGATTCAGACACTGACCCTATATCCAAAATATACAGGAACAACGGGGATAACACATTCACAGAACAAACATCAATTGCATTAACTGGCGTTATTCGATGTTCAGCAGCGTGGGGAGATTATGATAATGATGGTGATCTTGACATTTTGCTGACTGGATGGACTGGCGTCAGCCGTATATCTCAAATATACTGGAACAACGGTGATAACACATTCACAGAACAAACATCAATTGCTTTAACTGGTGTCAATTATGGTTCAGTAGCGTGGGGAGATTATGATAATGATGGAGATCTTGACATTTTGCTTTCTGGATATACAGGAGGCACTAGCATTATATCCAAAATATACCAGAACAACGGTGATAACACATTCACAGAACAAACATCAATTGCATTAACTGGTGTTTCAGATGCTTCAATAGCGTGGGGAGATTATGATAATGATGGAGATCTTGACATTTTGCTGACTGGATCAACAAGTACTGGTGGAATATCCAAAATATACCGTAACAACGGTGATAACACATTCACAGAACAAACATCAATTGCATTAACTGGTGTTTATTCTGGTTCGGCAAAGTGGGGAGATTATGATAATGATGGAGATCTTGACATTTTGCTGACTGGATATACAGGCACTGGCTCTACATCAAAAATATACTGTAACAACGGTGATAATACATTCACAGAACAAACATCAATTGCATTAACTGGTGTTTATTGGAGTTCAGCAAAGTGGGGAGATTATGATAATGATGGTGATCTTGACATTTTGTTGACTGGGGATACAGGCACCAGCCGTATATCCAAAATATACCGCAACAATAATATTACCCCAAACACTTTACCCTCTGCTCCCTCAAACTTGTCATCAATAGTCACCACAGGCAGTGTTACATTAAGCTGGGATAAAAGTACAGATAACGAAACCCCACAGAATGGCTTAAGATATAATTTAGTAATTGGCACAACACCAGGTGCAGTAAATACACTCTCACCAATGTCAGACAGAAATACAGGATACAGGAGAGTAATAAATCTTGGCAATACAAACCACAACAATAGCTGGACAATAAAGGGTCTGGGTTGAGCTCAAACATATTACTGGAGTGTACAAACATTGGATAATGCATTTGCGGGTTCTGAATTTTCTCAGGAACAGAACTTTACAATAATAGATCAATTTACAGAACAAACATCAATTGCATTAGCTGGTGTTTATTGGAGTTCAGTAGCGTGGGGAGATTATGATAATGATGGTGATCTTGACATTTTGCTTACTGGAGATTCAGACACTAACCCTCTATCCAAAATATACCGCAACAACGGTGATAACACATTCACAGAACAAACATCAATTTCATTAACTGGTGTTTATTCTGGTTCGGCAAAGTGGGGAGATTATGATAATGATGGTGATCTTGACATTTTGCTGACTGGATCAACAAGTACTGGTGGAATATCCAAAATATACCGTAACAACGGTGATAACACATTCACAGAACAAACATCAATTGCATTAACTGGTGTTTCAGATGCTTCAATAGCGTGGGGAGATTATGATAATGATGGAGATCTTGACATTTTGCTGACTGGATCAACAATTACTGGTGGAATATCCAAAATATACCGTAACAACGGTGATAACACATTCACAGAACAAACATCAATTGCATTAACTGGTGTTTATTCTGGTTCGGCAAAGTGGGGAGATTATGATAATGATGGAGATCTTGACATTTTGCTGACTGGATCAACAAGTACTGGTGGAATATCCAAAATATACCGTAACAACGGTGATAACACATTCACAGAACAAACATCAATTGCATTAACTGGTGTTTATTCTGGTTCGGCAAAGTGGGGAGATTATGATAATGATGGAGATCTTGACATTTTGCTGACTGGATTTTCAAACAGTGGTCGAGTATCTAAAATATACCGTAACAACGGGGATAACACATTCACAGAACAAACATCAATTGCATTAACTGGTGTTTTAGATGCTTCAATAGCGTGGGGAGATTATGATAATGATGGTGATCTTGACATTTTGCTGACTGGATCAACAAGTACTGGTGGAATATCCAAAATATACCGTAACAACGGTGATAACACATTCACAGAACAAACATCAATTGCTTTAACTGGTGTTTATTCTGGTTCGGCAAAGTGGGGAGATTATGATAATGATGGAGATCTTGACATTTTGCTGACTGGATATACAGACACTGACCCTATATCCAAAATATACCGCAACGATAATATTACCTCAAATACATTACCCTCTGCTCCCTCAAACTTGTCATTAGTGGTTAGTGGACAGGAAGTTACTTTAAGCTGGGATAAAAGTCCAGATAACGAAACCCCACAGAATGGTTTAAGATATAATTTAGTAATTGGCACAACACCAGGTGCAGTAAATACACTCTCACCAATGTCGGACAGAAATACAGGATACAGGAGAGTAATAAACCTTGGCAATACAAATCACAACAATAGCTGGACAATTAAGGGGCTGGCATCAGATCAAACATATTACTGGAGTGTACAAACATTGGATAATGCATTTGCGGGTTCTGAATTTTCTCAGGAACAGAACTTTACAATAATAGATCAATTTACAGAACAAACATCAATTGCATTAGCTGGTGTTTATCGGAGTTCAGTAGCGTGGGGAGATTATGATAATGATGGTGATCTTGACATTTTGCTGACTGGATGGTACAGGCAGTATTCGAGTATCCAAAATATACCGCAACAACGGTGATAACACATTCACAGAACAAACATCAATTGCATTAACTGATGTTAATTATAGCTCAGTAGCTTGGGGGGATTATGATAATGATGGTGATCTTGACATTTTGCTGACTGGATATACAGGCAGTAGTCGGGTATCCAAAATATACCGCAACAACGGGAATAACACATTCACAGAACAAACAACAATTGCATTAACCGGTGTTAGTAGTGGTTCAGTAGCGTGGGGAGATTATGATAATGATGGTGATCTTGACATTTTGCTGACTGGAAAAAAAGGCGAAGACTTTCTTGGCAACCCTCTACATATATCCAAAATATACCGCAATAACGGGGATAACACATTCTCACAAATAGCTAGTTTATCTGGTGTCCAACGTAGTTCAGTAGCGTGGGGAGATTATGATAATGATGGTGATCTTGACATTTTGCTGACCGGATATCTAAACAACTTTCCTATAGAGTATACATCCAAAATATTACCAGCAACAACGGTGATAACACATTCACAGAACAAACATCAATTGATTTAACTGATGTTTTTTATAGTTCAGTAGCGTGGGGAGATTATGATAATGATGGAGATCTTGACATTTTGCTGACTGGAGGTTCATACACTGGTGGTATATCTAAAATATACCGCAATAACGGGGATAACACATTCACAGAACAAACATCAATTGCATTAACTGATGTTTAATATAGTTCAGCAGCGTGGGGAGATTATGATAATGATGGTGATCTTGACATTTTGCTGACTGGATGGACAGGCGGTAGTCGAGTATCCAAAATATACCGCAACAACGGGGATAACACATTCACAGAACAAACATCAATTGCATTAACTGGTGTTTCAGTTGGTTCAGTAGCGTGGGGAGATTATGATAATGATGGAGATCTTGACATTTTGCTTTACTGGATATACAGACACTGACCCTATATCCAAAATATACCGCAACAATAATATTACCTCAAATACATTACCCGCTTCTCCCTCAAACTTGTCATCAGTGGTTAGTGCGCAGGAAGTTACTTTAAGCTGGGATAAAGGTTACAGATAACGAAACCCCACAGAATGGCTTAAGATATAATTTAGTAATTGGCACAACACCAGGTGCAGTAAATACACTCTCACCAATGTCAGATAGAAATACAGGATACAGGAGAGTAATTAACCTTGGCAATACAAATCACAACAATAGCTGGACAATTAAGGGTCTGGATTCAGCACAAACATATTACTGGAGTGTACAGGCATTAGATAATTGTTTTGAAGGTTCTAACTTTGCTCAAACAGAACGTAGCATTATATATTCAATTCACAGAACAAACATCAATTGCATTAACTGGTGTTTCTTATGGTTCAGTAGCGTGGGGAGATTATGATAATGACGGTGATCTTGACATTTTGCTTGACTGGAGGTTCAAACACTGGTAGTATATCCAAAATATACCGCAACAACGGGGATAACACATTCACAGAACAAACATCAATTGCATTAACTGGTGTTGGTTGTAGTTCAGTAGCGTGGGGAGATTATGATAATGATGGTGATCTTGACATTTTGCTGACTGGATGTACAGGCACCAGCAGTATATCTCAAAATATACCGCAACAACGGGGATAACACATTTACAGAACAAACAACAATTGCATTAACCGGTGTTAGTAGTGGTTCAGTAGCGTGGGGAGATTATGATAATGATGGTGATCTTGACATTGTGCTGACTGGATCAACAGAGTACTGGTAATATATCCAAAATATACCGCAATAATGGTGATAACACATTCACAGAACAAACATCAATTGCATTAACTGGTGTTGGTGGTAGTTCAGCAGCGTGGGGAGATTATGATAATGATGGTGATCTTGACATTTTGCTGACTGGAGTGTACAGTACACTGGTCGTATATCTAAAATATACCGCAACAACGGTGATAACATATTCACAGAACAAACATCAATTGCATTAACTGGTGTTGTATTTTAGTTCAGCAGCGTGGGGAGATTATGATAATGATGGAGATCTTGACATTTTGCTTAACTGGAATACAGGCAGTAGTCAATATCTTAAAATATACCGTAACAACGGTGATAACACATTCACAGAACAAACATCAATTGCATTAACTGGTGTTTATTAGTAGTTCAGTAGCGTGGGGAGATTATGATAATGATGGTGATCTTGACATTTTGCTGATCTGGATATAGACAGGCAGTAGTCGAATATCCAAAATATACCGCAACAACGGTGATAATACATTCACAGAACAAACATCAATTGCAGTAACTGGTGTTCGGAATAGTTCATCAGCGTGGGGAGATTATGATAATGATGGTGATCTTGACATTTTGCTAACTGGATATACAGGCACTGGCTATATATCCAAAATATACCGCAATAATAATATTACCTCAAACACATTACCCTCAGCTCCCTCAAACTTATCATCAATAGTAACCGCAGACAGTGTTACTTTAAGCTGGGATAAAAGTACAGATAACGAAACCACCGCAGAATGGCTTAAGATATAATTTAGTAATTGGCACAACACCAGGTGCAGTAAATATTTTTTCACCAATGTCAGATAGAAATACAGGCTACAGGAGAGTGATAAACCTTGGAAATACAAATCACAATAATAGCTGGACAATTAAAGGTCTGGATTAAGGACAAACATATTACTGGAGTGTTCAGGCATTAGATAATTGTTTTGCAGGCTCTAACTTTGCACCGGAGGATACTATCTCAACCGGAACAACCACCTTCGCTCTATCAGTAGCCATAGGTGACGGCTGGAATATGGTATCAGTACCAGGAACAAATCCTGCTGGAATGGGACTAGATCGACTGGTGGTCAAATCTAGGACCCAGCAGTCCGGTGTATTCAAATTCGCTGGTGGTTATGTAGCAGTAACAACCACAACACCAACAGAAGGCTACTGGATGAAAAATACAGGAGCTCAAGTATACAGCTATCCTGCAATAGAGATAGTAACACACAATGCATATCAATGCAGCATCAGGATGGAATATGATAGGTGGTTATGAAATTACAGTACCAACAGCTAGCCTGACTACAACACCACCAGGACTATTATTATCACCAGTCTATGAATATTCAGGTGGATATTACGCAGCAACTAATATAGTACCTGGATATGGATACTGGGTAAAAATGGATGCAGCAGGAACTATAGATTATGCGCCTCCATTAGCAAAGGGAACGGAGCCAGTAGAATACTTCAAAGAAGACTGGGGTAAGATAATAATAACAGATGCAGCAGGAATAAGCTATACACTGTATGCAGTAAAAGGTGAAGTAAATCTTGACAAGTATGAACTACCACCATTGCCACCAGCAGGAACGTTTGATATCAGGTTCAGCAGTGGAAGGATAGCAGAAGATATAAACAGTTCAATTCAAACGATAGATATGAGAGGAATAACATATCCATTAACAGTAAGAGTAGAGGAAATGGATATGAGATTGATGGATGAGACAGGAAAGACAGATAAATGTGAATCTGAAATCAGGAGAAGATATAGTGATCAGTGATGCAACAATACAGAAGCTGATGGTAACCGGAGAATTAATACCAGCAGTATATGCATTAGAGCAGAACTATCCAAATCCGTTTAACCCAAGTACAACGATTGAGTTCTCATTGCCAGAAGATGTAAACAATGTAAAACTTTCGATATACAATGCATTGGGAGAGAAAGTAGCAGAGTTAGTTAACACATCATTGGTAGCAGGTAAATATCAATATCAATGGAATGCAAATAATGTAGCCACAGGAATGTATATCTATGAATTGAGAACCGATAAGTTTGTTTCAGTTAAGAAGATGATTTTGATGAAGTAGGCTAAAGATATATATTCTTATTTAAGCCCCCATCAATGAAAGCCTACCTGCCGGTAGGCAGGTTGGTAGGGGTATATTATTGTTATCTGACTTATAATCGGATGAAAGAGATTATATCAACTGCTGGATTTTAGTTTTACTAATGTTTTAAAATAATCAGATACAATTCTTCGATGTTTTTCTTTCAACTTTTACTCGTTTAGCATCTCGAATTAATTTTTATTTAACTATTCAATTATTATTGTTAAATTTCATCATTATTTATAAAAATCTGAATGCATACTACTGATCAGGCACATAGAGTAATATTTATAGACCTATTAAGGGCAATTGCTGTGCTTCAGATGGTGCAGGGACATACAATTGATGTTTTACTTGCACCAGATTTAAGAACTACAGAATCACCGGTATTTGCCATTTGGTATTTCCTTCGGGGAATGACTGCACCAATATTTATGTTCACTGCCGGTACAGTATTTACATATCTTTTTAAATCAGTTAAAAAACCTTTTGCAAAAAATTATAGGGTTAAAAAGGGAATTCGAAGAGCATTCCTTTTAATATTTCTTGGTTATTTACTCAGATATCCAACCTGGAAAATATTCGATTTTTCAGATGTTACACCGGACAAGTGGCAATTATTTATTTCGGTGGATGTTTTACAATTGATTGGATTTAGTCTTTTAATCTTGTTAATGATTCTGTTCTTCGTTGAAAAATTTAAATTAAACTATACTGCCACATTCATCGTAATTTCGACTTTTATTTTTATTGCCTCACCCTTTATTGAAGCAATCAACTGGATATCAATTTTTCCTGCACCGATAGCTGCATATTTCTACAGCGGATCAGGTTCATTATTCCCGTTGTTTCCCTGGTCTGGTTATGTAATTGCGGGAGGAGTTTTAGGAAGCTATCTTGCTCAAAATCCATTAGTGTTTAAGACTTCACGATTCAGTAAGCTTCTTGCAATATTCGGTGGTGCATTTACCTTAGTTGCCATACTTAGTGAAACTATACTGAAGGCTTTGCAAGTGCAAATAATTGATCCTCAGGCTGAACCTAACACAATTTTTTATAGGATTGGTTTTGTACTTCTGCTTACTGCATTAGTATCATATATATCTTTAAGAGTAGACAAAATACCTCAAATAATCATCCTTGCCGGAAGAAATACTTTACTGATATATATTGTTCATCTGATTATTCTTTATGGAAGCGCATGGACTCCGGGAATTAATATGCTTTGGGGTTATAGTTTCTCTGGCTGGCAATCATTTATCGCCGCATTAATTATGATTACTTTGATGACATTAATGGTTATGTTAATACACAAATTTAAAATCCATAACAAAGAGCTAGTTACTTAATGTTGATGAATTAATCTAAAAGGATTAACAATCTTTTTAATACATTTCAGTGTGAAAAAATTAATATTTATTATTTCATTTGATGCGAAAATCCAAATCGACTGATCCAGATATTTCTGCAGAAGAAAAAAACTTTGAGCAATCTCTTCGCCCAATAAACATAAACGATTTTGGCGGACAGAAAAAGATCACAGATAATCTAAACGTGTTTATTTCTGCTGCAAAAAAAAGAGATGAAGCGCTCGATCATTGTTTGCTTACCGGACCTCCTGGTTTGGGAAAGACGACTCTCGCATACATTATTGCCAATGAAATGGGAGTGAAACTTAAAGTAACTTCCGGTCCTGTGTTAGAGAAACCTGGCGATCTTGCTGGATTACTCACAAACCTTGAAGAAAAATCAGTTTTATTTATTGATGAAATACATCGTTTGAGTCCTGTTGTTGAAGAATATCTATACTCCGCAATGGAAGATTATAAACTGGATATTATGATTGATAGTGGACCGAATGCAAGATCAATTCAACTAAGTCTTCCTAAATACACACTTGTTGGTGCAACTACCAGAGCTGGTATGTTAACATCACCATTAAGAGATAGGTTCGGGATAAAGTTCAGGCTGGATTATTATGAAGCAGAGAGTATTCAAAAAATAATTTTACGTACTTCCGGAATTATTAAATGTAAATGTTGATGAAGATGCATCGTACGAAATTGCTAAACGTTCGCGCGGAACTCCGAGAATTGCAAACAGGCTTTTGAGAAGAACGAGAGATTTTGCGGATTTTGATAGTAAGAAAAAAGTAGATATCGAAGTAGCAAAAAAAGCATTAATTGCTCTTGAAGTTGATGACTCCGGACTTGATGAAATGGATAAGGAAATAATTCTTGCCATCATTGAAAAATATAATGGTGGACCTGTAGGGTTGAATACTTTATCTGTAGCTGTTAATGAAGATCCTGGCACAATTGAAGAAGTTTATGAGCCTTTTCTGATTCAGCAAGGATTTATACAAAGAACTGCAAGAGGAAGAGAAGCCACAGCACTTGCCTATAAAAGATTTGGCAAAAATAAACTTAATCTTGGCGACACTAAGTCACTTTTTGAATGATTTGTAATTTTAATTACCTACCTGTTAATAAATATTTCGAGGTGATCTTGCAAAAGAAAATCAATATTGTCGCAATTACATTGCTCGTGATTTTATTAGTTCCAAACCTATTCAGTCAGCAAGAACTATTCATCCCAAGAAATATTAAAGCCGCATATGAAAAGGGGACACGTTCTCTTGATGGAAGACCAGGCGCAGAGTACTGGCAGAACTCCGCTGATTATAAAATTGAAGTCGAAGTTGATCCAACCACTTATCAAATTGATGGAAGTGAAGAAATTATTTATTACAATAATAGTCCTGACACATTAAAAAGAATTGTCCTGAGATTATATCCTAACATTTTCAAGGGGGGAAGTGCCAGAGATTATTCATTTATTCCTGAGGCTGTGAATGACGGAGTAATTATTAAGAATTTAATTATTAATGGTGATTCAATTGATATAGAAAACCATAGCATTTTTTCAGTGAGAAATACGTTAGCTATTATATATTTGAAAAAACCTATTCCGCCTGATTCTGAATCAAAACTATCGATTGATTGGAACTTTAAAATATCAGATAAAGTTACATTGAGAATGGGTGTTTATGATTCTAGTTCGATTTTTGTCGGATACTGGTATCCGCAAATTTCGGTTTATGATGATATAGATGGTTGGGACTATAATAATTACGGTGGTCAGGTGGAGTTTTATAATGATTTTTCTAATTTCGAAATTAGTATAACTATTCCCAACAACTTTGGTGTCTGGGCAACAGGTGAACTTCAAAACCCTGCGGAAGTATTTGATCAAAGAATTCTGGAAAAATACACTGCCGCAAAGGAATCAGCTGAGGTTGTAAGAATATTAACTTTGGAAGATTTGAATTCTTCTGATATTTATAAAAATGATCAAAAACTAAATACCTGGGTATATAAAGCAAGTAACGTCACTGATTTTGCATTTGCGTTAAGCGACCATTATTTATGGGATGGATTGGGAATCGTGGTTGACAGTGTAAATAATAAAAAGATTTTCATCCAATCAATTTATCCTGCTGAATCACCTGATTTTAAAGAAGTTGCAGAAATTTGTGGGGAGCTCGTAAATTATTTTTCTTTGGAGATGCCCGGAATAAAATTTCCCGTTCCTTCACTCGTTGCTTTTAATAATGGTAGAAGCGGAGGTGGAATGGAATTCCCGATGATGATTAATGATGGTTCACCAAATGCTCTGGAGAGCACAGTTGGTTTAACAGCCCATGAAATGGCTCACCAATATTTCCCTTTTTTTGTTGGTACGAATGAAAAAAAATATGCTTTCATGGATGAAGCTTGGGCAGTTCTATTGCCATTCAAATATATGGAAGAATTTGCCGGTATAAATACTAGGCTGATAAGTACTGTCAGCAATTATGAATACCTTGCCGGAACTGAAGATGATATTCCTCCGATGATTACAGCATTTTCACAAAGTTATATTTCATACAGGAATTCGGCTTACAATCGTCCTTCAATTGCATATGAGATATTACGTGATATGCTTGGAGATGAACTTTTTCTTGAAACTTTGCAGGAATATATCTATAGATGGAATGGCAAACATCCAACACCATACGATTTCTTCTTTACTTTTAATGATGTTACCGGGCAAGATTTAACCTGGTATTGGAAACCGTGGTTTTTTGAATTCGGTTACCCCGATCTGGCAATAGAAAATGTTGAAGTGGAAAACAATAAAGCAAATATTTCCATCAGGAAAGTAGGAAATGTTCCCACTCCTGTTAAGCTTACTATTTATTATGAAAATGAAACGGATGAAGAAATTTATTATTCTGCAGATGTCTGGAAGGAAGGGGATGAATTTTTTGTAATTGAAATCGAACTATCAGACATTTTAAATGAAATCCGGCTTGGTGATTTAACAATACCGGATTCAAATCGTGAGAATAACTATTATTTAGTACACTAATTACTTTTTAGGTTAAATTATTCTTCCTTTTTCTTTCTTGGTCTTCCACGTTTTTTTGGAGTTTTCTTTTCCGGCTCCTCTTTTGTCGATTTTTTCTTCGGAGCTTTTTTCTCAGCTTTTACTGTTTTAGATTTTGATTCTTTTTTAGTTTCGTCCTTCTTTTCTTTAGGCTCTGATTTCTTTTCGGCAACTTCTTTTTCTACTTGAGGCTTTAATTCCTTTTCAGCAACTTTCTCTTCCACTTTTTCTGGTTTAGGTTCCTCTTTTATGGGTTCTTTAGCAATTTCTGGAATCTCAGATACTGGTTCTTCTTTAACCTGCTCTTTTGCAATTTCCGGAACTTCAGAAACTGTTTCTTCTTTCACTTCCGGAAGTTTTGCTTCTTCTTTAATTTCAGTTACTACAGGCTCTTTAATTTTTGGTTCTTCTTTAATCACTTCTTTTGCAATTTCCGGAATTTCAGAAACTGCTTCTTCTTTTACTTCCGGAAGTTTTACTTCTTCTTTTATCTCAGTTACTTCGGGCTCTTTTATTTTAACTTCTTCTACTTTTGGTTCAAAAACTGCTGCTGGCTTTACAATTTGCGGTTCTGCTTTGACTTGCTTTTTTTGTTCTACCGGTTTTGATTTCTCCTCGACTTTCTTGCGTGAACTTATTGTCAGACCCTTTTTTCGTAATCTGGTTTTACCAAATGAATGTTGAAATCTTTTTCCTTTTTGTGATTTTTTATCGCCTCTTCCCATTAAATTCTCTCCAGAGTTTTAGTATTTAAAATAATTACTGTACAATAATACTTTTCAAAGGGCTAACATTCAATCTTAACTTGGAAGAAATCTACTTTTTCTGTTGATAGAATGGATTATCCAGTGAAATTCAGGTTAATTGGTTGATAATTAGCTTTCATTATTATTTTTCCGGAGTGGAAAGAAGACTTTAATTGAGATTATCACCCAAAGCAGGAAAGGAATTATGAATAATATCCAGCTATAAGAAGTAGGTCTGAATTCATAAAAGTTTCCTTCTCCGCTGAATATAATCCGGATACTATCTTCCACGAATGAGTATAAAATCATAATTATTGAAATAGCAAATAACATCCAATCCATCATTTTAACTTTAAACTTAAAATCACTTATAAGTAGAACTCCAATTGAAATTAGTAAGACTGAAATCAGAACAGGTGCAATCACGGGTCCCCACCAAGGTAATGGAATCAAAAATAGTATATCCCATTCTAAAAGTGATGTTGGCCATTGAATAAATATATAAAGCCAGATGTAATAGAAAATATCCCATAAACCGAATGAGATAAAAAAGTATCCAATCTTTTTTTGCCAGTTGCTTCCGGCTAACAAAGCAACAAATACCAGCATTACAATTGTGGCAGCTTCTCGTCCTATCTCAATATAAGTATAAACATCTGGAGTGAGATTAATATCTCTAAGCAGATCTTCGATTCCGTACATAACTCGCAAATAAACTACTACAGCAGATTCGAGGTATGCCATTGCGATTGCAAATATTCCAACCAGTAGAATGTTTTTTTCTTTTAACATTAGCATTAAAATAATCCTTTAATTACTAAGTAATAAAATCTTCCCGTTGGACGCAAACTTTTCGATTTGTCTTCTGTGTCGTAAAATATGTACTACTGCATGTTCAAGTAATTGTTCAAGATCGTATTGAGGACCCCAACGAACTATCATTTTTACTTTCATAATTTCTTCATCAGAATATTCCCACTTGCCTTCAAGAGTTTCTGACGTATAAGCAAGCATTTTATCGAACTCGATAAAAAAATCATTTTGAAAAATTAATCTTCGTTCAGGTGAACTTTTTGGAACTGAATACCAATCCCTAATATAATTTGCATATCCATAACCTGAATTGGTTACGTGCGAAATGATAGTTTGAACAGAACGGCAGTCTTCATCTTTAGTATCAGAATCAACGATTTTAACAAAATCAGTTTCAGGAATCTGTCCGATGAGATTTTTCAAATCAAGTGACGCACGTTCATACTCATCCATTAATGTACCGATGGCGCCTTTGCGAAAGTGTTTTTTCATATTATTAATATATAAAATAAGGATTATTATACTTCTGTAACAAGTATAAATAAAAAGACCACCTCGAGGGTGGTCTTTAGAGAAATCAATAATAACTAATAACTATTTCATTAATATCATCTTCTTTGTAGAGGTAAAGTCACCTGCCTTAATTGTATAGATGTAAAATCCGCTGGAGAGTTGACCCGCATCAAAATTCACATCATAACTACCTGCAGATTTTTCCTCATTAACTAAAGTAGCTAATTCCTTTCCAAGCAAATCATATACTCTTATTAACACAAATGATTTTTCGGGTACCTGGTATTTTATTAAAGTGCTCGGATTAAATGGATTTGGATAGTTCTGATATAGAGCAAATTCAGTAGGGATTGTTTCTTCTTCTTCAATATCTCCAGTTACAGTACCACCTGCACAAATTCCGCTTGGATCCGCTACAAGACTCCCACCAAATTCAACAGTAATGAAATTTGCACAAATTTCTGCTCCATTTGGGACAAATACTGAAGTCCCATTGGTAATTAATAAGGTTGATGTTTGTGCCAATGAAGAAGTTAATGGCACAATGACTATAGTTGCTATTATTATAAAATATATTTTTTTCATTTTCATTACCTCCTTCTATTTATTTACTGCTCTCTGAAGTTCTTCTATCTGTTTTTGTTGTTCTTGTATTGCTTTTACTAAAATAGGAATTAGTTCGGTATAAGATATCATGCGCAAATCTTCAATACCATCTCCATCATTTGGTGTAACAGATACAAGTTCTGGAAAAATATTTTCTAAATCTTGAGCAATAAAACCATAGTGTTTTTCCGCTGTGTTCACTTCCTCCTTCATATTATATTTTTTTGGTTGAAGCGAGTTTATTTTATCAAGTACACTTTCAACTGGTTCAATGTTTTTCTTTAGTCTTTCATCGGATACTGGTGTATAGTTTCCAGTAACATCATCAAAGGCACCTCTTGCAGCACCGTTAAAAAATAAGCGCAAATCACTCGAAGATTGTGAGGTATATAATTGCCATGCAGCATTATTGAAGGTGTTTTCCAATAGAAATCCGCCGTCAGTAAACTGATCGTGTAAAAGATGCAAATTCATACTGGGAGCTGTACCTATTCCAACCCATCCATTCATTGGCTCAATCTGCATAGCGGTAAAAGTAGAACCAGGAATTTTTACGAATCTCAAGTTTCCATCGGTCCAGGATGTAATACGCCATTCAGTGCCGCCACCTGTGTTGTTAAGACTAAGCGCGGAGCCATATCCTGCTGCGAAGTTTAACTCTAAGCCTGCTCCCGGGCTTGTTGTTCCTACTCCAACATAGCCATCTCCTCCAACTCTAAAGAGATTATTGCCCCCATTATCCTTAACAGAAAATCCTTCAGTTGTAGTATTGCCCCCAAGGGTTGCATCAATATCCTGCGCCTGAGCAGTTGTTAAAAAGAAAGTTAAAATCAGAAATGTGAATAGAGTTTTCATTTTGTTCTCCTTAAATGAATAAATATAATAATTTATGCGGGTTTAAATACCCTACATTCAATTTCAGGGTTTGTTACCCTGATTTATTTTAATAAAATCATTTTCTTAGTTTCAACAAAGTTGCCGGCTTCAATACGATAGAAATAAATTCCTGAAGGAAGGTTAATTGCGTTAAAAGTTACTTCGTAGTTTCCTATTTGCATTTCTTGGTTTACAAGCACAGCCATTTCCTGCCCTATAGTGTTAAATACTCTTATCTTAACAAAAGATGATTGTGGGACAGAATACTTAATCGTTGTCGACGGATTAAACGGATTGGGATAGTTCTGTGACAAGGTATAAATTTCCGCAACTACTTCATCCTCATCAACAGAAACTGGCCCATCGCAACCATAAGCTGCCAGAACATCATAAGGACCAAAAACTGTATAAATTACAAAACAGCTATCATTATTTGCGTATCTGAATCCGGGTTGAACCCCAACTAATCCTGAAATTGAACTTTGACCATTCATCATACCAACATTTTGTGGCCAGCTACCCTGTCTGGTTACACCGATATACCGTAAAGAATCCGTGGAGCCATCAAGTCTCCATGCAAAATAATGTTTATTTTGGTTTCTCACGCCAACAATCTCAGGCTGGTAAGAATGACTTGTTACACTTCCCTGAAGTGTGGATTGATTCATAGCATTAAAATTTCCGAAGTTTGTTGTTCGGAAATATTTAATACGCCATACTGAGTTGGTATTTTGTCTAAAGACACAGATAACACTTCCATTATCATTTCCATTAGACGAAAGTCTCGCAAATTGTTTATGATCTGTGTTTTGAGTTCCACCAATTGAACCACCTGCTCCATCAGCTGTACCTGGGCCGTTTGATGCATTGCTTTTAGCAAACCATAATTTTGTTGAATCTGGGACATTTGAAAAAGACACAATTATAGAATCGGGACCATTATCAAAAAAAGCAATATCAGAATGTAAATCTCGCTGGTTACCATCAGTAGATGAGTACCACCAGAATTTATCTGCCTTATATGAAAACGTAGGAGTAACAGTATAAGGATTAGTGCATCTTAAGGTTTTTTGGGTATTTAGATGATTCCCAGATCCAGTAAGAGAGTCAAATGAAGCAACCATATAAACATATGCTGCACTTGAATAAGTTGCATTGTCTGAAGTAATTCTCAGTCCATAATATCTTTTAGTAGCATCATCTCCAGGCCAGGAAAGTGCATAAAAATTGCCACCAAAAGTTGGGCTCTGCATAATTAAGCCACCAGTTCGCCACTGGCCTGTACCAGTATCATTTCTGTATCCATAAACAATCCAAATATATTTTTCGCCAGAGGAGTTTTCTATTATTTCCATGTCCATTTCATCCCAGTTAATCCGGTCAGTTCCTCCAAGTTTTGCCTGAGCATACCAAACCCAGTCAAGCCCATTATTATCAGAATAATATACTCTCAATGAATCGGCCGCACCAGATTTTTGTATGGAAAATGCAACCCAAATTCTTCCAGCTGTTGCGCCGATCTGCTCTGTTGCAGTTGCCATTGATGATATAAATGAAGATCCAGAATTAAAGATTTCTACATTGCCTATAGCTTCTGGTATAAATGTATGTATTTCATTGCCACCAGGTGCAACACTACCACCATAATACTCGGCTGGTTTCGAAATTGAATTTGGATTTAAAGATTCTAGTTGATCTTCTAGTTGAAGAATTTGATTGAGTTTGCTCCTGTCATCTGCTTGTCTAAGCTGCTGAATTTCATTAATTAACTGTTTTTCTTCGGCAGTTATTTCCATTTTATCTGGTAATCCTGAAACATCTTCTGGATCGAGTGTGTTGTTACCTTTGTATTGTACATTTGTTTTAAAAATGCCTGTTTCTTCCTGAGCAAAGCCACTCTGTGCTATTAGGAAAAAAAAGAATGAAAAGAAAACAAACGAGAGTATGATTTGTTTCATATGTTAGCTCCTTAAAGTTAGTGAATGAATAATGTGTATAAAGGGCATTTTAATCGAAATTTCGAAATGTCTGGGATTAGTTTGCGATATACCAGTATAAAATTATTGAAATTGCAATTTCTCCAATAGTTTTGTTTGGCGCTCCAAAATCATTTCAATCCTAGATTAAATAATATCTTATCGCTCTTATTAAAAGTTAATTCTATAAAAACTACTATAACTCTTAATGTAATATGCAGAAATTAAAATGTAATGTCAAATTAGCTTGTTTTTTAACAACAATTTCCAACTATAATTGGAAAATTGTTAATGGCCAATCGTTAAAGGATTTTTTTTAGTTTGCTTTGTAGTAGAAAATAGTTGGGCTATGTAAGAAATAAGAAACTACATTTCTTTTTCGGCTAAAAGTAATTTACCAGTAACAAATTGTCCTTGATCGATGTGATCTTTGGTCACATATACTATGCCATCCTCATTATGAGTATTACCAAAGACTGAATGAATTGATTTCAAACCACCAAGCCACTTTCGCTTATCGCATAGGTAAACAAGGTCGCCAATATTAGCTTTCATTTTTGCCATATCTGCCGTAGAAAAGTTAACCGTATCTTCATCACCTTCTTTTAATTTCCAATTGACTGTTACCTTATCTCCTTCAGCATCATTTATTTTTTTGCCCTTGAACATTTCTTTTGCTTGTGCAATTGACCAGGCTGTTAAACCATTAGTTTGAGTCGCCTCATCATATTTACCATAGTAAGTGGTTGAAATGGCGACTATACCTGACATAATCATTGCTAAGCAGAGCATCAATGCTATTTCGGGGAGAGACTCTGAATGAAGTGTTAATAATAGAAGAACTGAAAACAAGTCCTACAAATATGACAGCAGCAAGTGAAATTAAAAAATACATGATGAACTTAGCATTCGCTTGTGCTTTAATGGTACTTACGATTTTTTTCTGTAATCCAGTAGTAAATACAGCAATCACTGCAACACCCGAACAAACAACAAGATTATATAAGGCTCTTATATAAGAGTAAGGATGATTTGGGTCCATCTGAATTCCATGATCAAACGGAGCAATTAAAATCCCCGGATAGTTGGCTCCCAGAATCATTAATATAACTCCACCCAGAAATGAAGTGATGACTGCTGCTGGTGTAAATTTTCGCCAAAAAATTCCAAGGAAAACGGCCACAACAAGTGGAGGTGTGAGTGTTGAATGAAAGAATCCATGTGCTTCATACACTGTTGGAAAATCTCTGAAAACCAGAACTGCTAAAACACCTAGAATCGTAATTGCAACTGAAGAAAATCTTGCAGCAACCAATTCATGTCTGTCCTCACTACGTGCATCTTCATCGTATTTTTTAAGCCATACTTTTATAGGTCGGTGAACATCATTAATATAAATTGCAGCTGTTGCATTAATTAATGTATCTACAGTTGACATTAATGCAGCAGTGAGCGCCGCCATAATAAATCCGAAAACACCTGGTAATGAGACTATATTTGCAACAACAACAAAAATCTGATCAGGATTGGTATTAGGTGGAACTACATCCGGTTGAATAATTGAAATCGCCTTGCCTATCCATCCAGCATTTCCAACCACAATTGCTGAAATAGGAAGCATGAACAAAACGTTAAATGCTGCAGCCTTTCTTCCCTCATCAACACTTTTTGTTGCCATGAAGCGCATTATTAATCCCATGTTAAGAAACAGGAATCCAATAGAACCTGCAACACCATCCTGCCAGAATATTCCAACAAAGTTAAAACTCGATGGTTCGTTAAATTGAGCTAAGGGTAATTTCCATGCTGTGGGTAACAAATTCCAGAAAATGTCGAATCCACCGACATAACTTAATCCGAGAAAGAAAAGAAGTAAACCTGCAAATAGAAGAATAAATCCTTGCATAAGATCAGTGAAGATTACAGCAGTTTGCCCACCAAAAGTAATGTAGATTCCTGTAATAATTGCAATTACAATTATCACTCCCATAAGTGTATTCTGAAATTGCATTCCAAAAAGTTCAAAGCTTTCAGGAAGCAAAGGTAAAGCAGCTTTACCAAGTGTTAAAAATCCAATTCCAATGTATCCGATCATATAAAACAGAAGTAAAAGAGTTGCAAGAAACCGTGCTGATGGACTAAAACGTTTTTCAAAATATTCTGGTATGGATCTTATTTTGGAATAGACAATAATTGGCAACCATCCAAAGAAAAAGAAAGGAATAAAAAACCAATCATTTATGTAAGTCATAGTTGAGGAAATTCCATGCTCAAAACCTTTGGCTGCATATTTAACAAAGCTGTGACTCCCTACACCGGTTGCAACAATGGAAAAAGCAATTAGCCACCAGGCAAATCTTCTACCACCGAAGAAAAAATCTTTTGTACTGCGGTTGTATTTACCAAAGTAACTGCCGAAGAGCATGATCACCAGAAAGTAAACTACCATTACAATCCAGTCTGTAGAAGAACCTATACTATGAAATGATTGCTGACCCATATTAGAAGTAGAGAGCTGCAATTATTAAAAAGAAGTGAAGGGCTACAAAGTAAAAGAAACCAAAAATCATTACTTTCATCCAAAATTTATGTTGTTTCTTTGTCAGGTCTATTGCACCACTTTTTTTAATAATAAATAAACCGAAAAAGAAGAATATACCTCCAACCCCGTAGAGGTAGATAAATGGAAACCAGCTATTAAAAAATGAAATCATTTATCAAAAAATAACATTTAAAAATTGAGGAATTTTCTGAAGAAAGTTAGCTATGGAGGGTTAAAGATTCAAATTAATTAAAGATAAACTTTTTATTGGAAACAATTTGAAATTAATCAAGATAAAATTGATTCAAGACTTTTGAACAATAATTCTTTCATATTAACAGCTTTGTCTTCCGAGTTAAATTCTTTTATGATATTGCTGAACAACAATCCCCAGCTTAAATGCACAATGTAGTAGGGAAGTGCTATGTTCATACTTTCAATTCGACCAGTATAAATTGAATTTAAAATTAGTCCAACAACTTCGGATTCTTTTTGCAATAAGTTTTGAAGAATTTGTTTTTCTTTTTCCAGAGATTCATCTTCAAATAACGCCAGCAAAAGATCGTACAGTAATTTATAACGATGATTTATGGTTTCTTTAAAAGCGAAATACTCCAATAATCTTGCACCAACAGGTAAATCCTGATTATTAAAAATTGCTTTAATATCTTCAATAAATTGGGTGGATTGAAAAGTAATTGAACTGTAAAATAAATCGTCTTTTGAATTAAAGTAGTGATAGATGGTCGGTTTGCCAATTCTGACATCCCGTGCTATTTCTTCAAGGGTAGTTTTACTAAACCCATGCCTGCTGAACCGCTTGGATGCAGCGCGAATAATCTCTTCTTGTCTTTGTTTAGCCAAAATAAATTTTAATTAGTTCGAGAGAATAGTTCGTCGATTATACCGTCTTCTGTTTCCTTATCAATACGTGTATTCGTTGGGAGTGGCTTTAGCGCTTTCATCGAATATATCATCAATACCTTCATAAAATTTATTTTTTCGTTCCCGCCTGTTTTTATTCGTTTTGCTGATAAATCTCGAACTTAAATAAATGAAGAGTCCTGCACCAAGGATTCCCCCGATGATGAGACCTGAGACAAGAAAATTTGATTCATTTTTCTTCATCATTAAACCTGAATATTTTTTATATGTTCAAATGAAATATATAAAATCCGAACAAATATTCAACCAATGCAAATCACACCGTTGCAGGTTTAATAAATATTATTTATTATAAATGCACCGACAACTACTGTAAGACAGCCGACAACATTGTACCAAAGAAAGGAAATTTCTGTAAATAAGTAGCAATACAGAACCAGTAGCTCAGCCAATAATGCAGCAAGAAAAGTTGGTGTCCCGGAAACTTTTTTCAAATAGAAAGCAGTAAGAAAAATTCCAAGGATTGTTCCGTAAACTAATGAACCCAGTATATTTACTGCCTCAATTAATGACCCAAGTTCCTTTGCCAATAGTGCAAAAAAGATTGCGTACATCCCCCAAAAGACAGTTGCAATCTTTGAAACTTTAAGGTATCGTTCATCCTCCGCATCGCTTTTTATTAATCGTTTATAAAAATCAATAACGGTTGTTGATGCAAGCGCATTTAATTCAGCGGAAGTTGAAGACATCGAAGCTGAAAGTATTGCAGCGATAAGTAATCCCACAAAACCGATTGGTAAAAAGTTAATAATGAAAGTGAGAAAAATATAATTAGTATCATTGGAATCAGCATTCGGGTCTGATTTTTTTATAATCTCAACGGCACTGTTCTTAAGCTCATCGGCTTCTCTTTGTTTGTCAACAATGATCTGAGTTTGACTTTCAATGGATGCTTTATCATCACTGTCAAGAGAAGAGATAAGTTTTTTTAATTCTTGCTGTTTCTCTTGATGAATTTCAGAATATTGATTTTCAACCATTTGATACTCTGAAGAATAACTGCCTGATTTCACGTTTGCTTCTTCAACAGGATTAAAAAACAGTGGTGGAGTAACAAACTGGAAGAAAACAAATACCATTGCCCCTATAAATAAAATAATAAACTGCATCGGGATTTTAACCAATCCATTTGTGAGCAGTGCCATCTTTATTTGCTTTACGGAGCTACCTGCAAGATATCTCTGAACCTGGGATTGATCAGTTCCGAAATAAGAAAGCATTAAAAAAGTTCCACCGATTATTCCCGACCAAAAAGTATAACGGTTATTTAAATCAAAAGTAAAATCAATGGCATTAAGTTTTCCCATCTTTCCAGCGATGTATGCGGCATCAATTAATGAAACATCCTCCGGTAGAAAAGACATTAGAATAAAAAAAGCAGAAAACATTCCGACAGTAATTATTATCATTTGAAGAAAATGGGTTTTGTTTACAGCAACGGTACCTCCAATAGTTGTATAGATGATTACCATTACACCAACAATGATAATGGTTATGTTCATTTCCCAACCAAGAATAACAGACAGGATTAAAGAGGGTGCATAAATTGTAAAACCGGCTGCTAATCCTCTTTGAGTAAGAAATAATGCGCTGCCAAGCATTCTGTTTTTTAAGTCGAAACGTTTTTCTAAGATATTCATAAGCGGTGTAAACATTTAATTTATTATAAATCGGAACGGCTGTAATGGAAAGAATAATCATTGCAATGGGTAAGCCAAGATAAAACTGAATGAATCGCATTCCGTCCACATAAGCTTGGCCTGGAGTCGAAAGGAAAGTAATTGCACTCGCCTGCGTAGCCATAATTGACAAAGCGACCAGCCACCATTTAGAAGTTCTTCCTGCACGAAGGTATGTATCAACATCGCGTGCATTTCTCGATTTCCAAGTTCCATACATCACTACAAAACCGATGAAGCCGCACATAACAATCCAATCAAGACTACTCATTCAAATGCCTTCGTGAATAAATAGAACAGAAATACTAGCACTACCAGCGTGAAAAAAACAAATCCATACAATTTATTCCAGCTATTGAAGATTGGAGGGATATCATCTTCGGTTAAATTATTTTTATCAACATCTTTATTCATTTATGCCGGCAGATAATAAATTTATGAAAAGTCTGTAAGCGCCTTCGATTCCGGCTGGCAATTGTCGGAAGAATGAAATACCTGTGTAAATAAATACTCCCTCACCATAGTTTGCAATCAGCAAAGATCCATTTTTAGGTGACTCGCCAAAATCATTCATCTCCAGCAAAGGAAAAAATTTTTCATCCCATTCATTCGGAAAATACAACCCACGTTCCTGAATCCATCCATCGAAATCCTCCAAAGTAATTTGATTAGGATAATTCATAACCGAATGATTTGGATTAAGTATAGTAACAGGTGAATTTTCCTGAGTCACGCGGTCTCTTGAAATTTTGAGAGGATATGGAGAAGGATCTGCAACTAATTCTCCCAAAGTGTTGTATTGCACAATTAAAGTCCCACCATTCCCAACATAGTTTAGAAGATTTTTTTGATCAGTAGCAAGCCGTTGATTAGTATTGTAAGCACGGATACCGGTGATTACTACATCATAATTTTGAAGAAGTTCAGTGGACAAAGATTCGTCTGTGTAAACATCAACTGAAAATCCTAAGTCACTTAATAATTCTGGAATTTTATCTCCAGAGCCGATTATATAAGCAATTTTATTCACAGTCTTTTTTTGAAAATCCAGCTTAAGAATCTTTGCTTCAGCATCAAATAAAACTGTTTGTGGTTGAATGTGAGGATAGTCAATTGTGACAAGGCTTTTATTTAATTTCTTTCCATCAATATTAAGCTCAGCTTTAATTATTGCAGAAGGATTACTGTTAGTTGAATTGATCCTGAATTTAAATTCCTGCTCCTGTCCTTTATCTGAAAAACTGAAATTATACTCTGCCGGAGAAATATTCCATCCTTCTTCTGTTAAGAGTTTCACTGAACCACTCAAATTTCCTTTTATACTTCTTACAAAAACATTTATTTCTTTCTCATCATTATTTTTTATCAAGGTATAATCTTTTTTCAAAATTGATTACTGCCTCGGGAACAATTTCAACTCTCTTGTAAACTTCTCCCTTTACACGATCATTCTCCCTGTAAAATACTGGAATCTCAAAGTCTATCTCTACACCATTTATATCTGTAACAAACTTTGCATAAAGTGGATAATCAGTTTTTGGCTGACCAATAAGATTTTGATCTTCGACGATGTAAATGTCTTTGTGATTCCCTTCAGCTAGCCAATATGGCTGACTGTATTTTGCATCTTCAGGGATTAAAATTGTCCTTTCAACTGAAATCATTTCTCCTTGAACCATTTCTGAATTCAGAGTTGAATCACTTTTCTGATAGTCAATCTGAATAGATTTTAAAGTTACTGGAATATCTGACCGGACCACAAATCCAGTGCTAACCTTTAATTCACTTCCCGGAGAAATAAGATCTTCATCGGTAACTGCCTCCGCCCAAATTCCTGCACAGGATTTTATTACATTCAATAGTTCATGTTGATTTTAATTTCAACCCAATATTTATCATCCAGTTTCTGAAGTTCGAAATATGCATCTGTCAAAAGTGGAATAATCTTAGAAGGATTTTCAAAATCAAATTGCTCTTCTGCAGATTTCAATAGCATTGAAACTTTCTGACTACCTTCTACACGGTTCCAGCTTAAATCGATATCTTCAAATAAATTTTCCTTTGCTGGTTTACCTTCTAACTGAAGAAAATAATTGTAATAAATTTTCTCTTATTCCTGATGCACCAAAACCCTGACTTTTGTGCATTGATCTGCTTTCTGCAGATATTTCTGTGTAGGATCTTCCCAAAAGCTTGTTGTAGTCTCCCAAATTAATTTTGATTAAAGTATCAGGATTAATTCCCATAGAATTTAGTGCGGGTGTCCATGCATTCCAGAAAATTCTTTTCGCCTGCCAAGGCTGAACATATTTAAGTTGTTCAGGAAATGCATTTGGATCATTGGATAAATTAAATGCTTCGATTGCAAGCAAGGCAGAAGCAGTGTGATGACCATGTCTACCAAGCCCACTAGGAGGGAATCTGGTTACTATTACATCTGGTTTGAATTTCCGAATAACCCAAACTACATCGGAGAGGATGTTTTCTTTACCCCATTTTTCCAGAGTTTCCTCTGGTGTTTTTGAATATCCAAAATCAACTGCTCTTGAAAAAAATTGTTCGGCACCATCAATATTTCTTGCCTGTAGAAGCTCCTGTGTTCGAATTACGCTAAGAAGATCACCTTGCTCATCACCGATTAAATTTTGTCCGCCATCACCTCTTGTGAGTGCAAGATAACCTGTTCGTAAATGTTCAGCATAATTACAATAAGCAAGGAATGCCGTGTTTTCATCATCCGGGTGGGCGGCAATATAAAGCACCGTCCCAAGAGTATTTAATCTTTGTAATGCAATTTTTATTTCGGATGAATTAAGTGATTCAGCAGGCTGGCTGAAAATTACTGATGAGATAATTAGTTGAAAAAGCAGAATTCGTTTAATCATAAAAAAGTCTTTTGTTGAGTTAATTAATGGTAATGTAGATATTGTATTCTTAAAGATAAACCAATGTAAAAATTTTTCAGAGGCAATTTAAGATAACAATTCGAAAGCAAAAAAATCACATAATTTCTTATATTTACACATTATTACAGTAATTTATTAGATTGAGTTATGATCGAGATAAAAAATGTTAAGATTGGGTCAAATCTTCCGCTCGTTTGATAGCCGGACCTTGTGTAGTTGAAAACGAAAAAATTACTTTCACTACCGCTGAACAAATTCAAAAGATAACTTCTAAACTGGGTATTCAGTTTATTTTCAAATCAAGTTATAAAAAGGCAAACCGAACAAGTTTAAAATCATTTAGTGGTATCGGAGATTCGGATGCAATTAAAATTCTTGAAAAAGTTAAAAGAGAATTTGATGTTCCGCTGTTGACAGATGTTCATTCAATAGAAGAAATATCTCTGGTTTCAGACACAGCTGATGTCTTGCAAATACCAGCATTTTTATGTCGGCAAACTGAATTGTTAGTTGCTGCAGGTCAGACAGGAAAAGCAGTAAATGTAAAGAAAGGTCAGTTCCTTTCTCCTGAAGATATGAAATACGCAATTGAAAAAATTGAATCAACCGGAAATAAAAAAATATTACTTACTGAACGAGGCACCACTTTTGGTTATCACAATCTTGTTGTTGATATGCGATCACTGGTAATTATGAAAGAGTTAGGTTATCCGGTTGTTATGGATGCAACTCATTCGGTTCAGATGCCCGGTAGCGGTGGTAAAACAGGAGGGCAACCAAAATTTATAAAACCACTTGCAAAAGCTGCAGCAGCTGTTGGTATCGATGCTCTATTTCTGGAAGTTCATCCTGATCCGTCAAATGCTCTAAGTGATGCAGAAAGTCAATTGCCTTTAAGTGAGTTAGAAAAGTTACTAACAGAAATTCAGCAGATCGATACTCTTGTTAAAAAGTTGTAGTAAAAAGATTAAGTGTTTAAAAATTTTGATGAGGAAAAATTTTGACAGATAATGAAATAATAAAAACGGGAAAAAATGTAATTCGAATTGAAGCCGATGCAGTTGCACATCTTGAAGAGAGTATTAACCAAGATTTTGTAAAAGCAGTTGAGACAATTTATAAAGCAAAAGGCAGAGTAGTGTTAACCGGAATGGGTAAGTCAGGATTAGTCGCGCGTAAAGTGGTTGCTACATTAAACTCAACTGGCACTGCAGCAATTTATATGCATCCCACAGATGGTCTGCATGGCGATCTTGGTATGGTCAGGAAGGAAGATGTTGTTATTATTATTTCCAAAAGTGGTTCGACAGATGAAATTTCCAAACTCCTTCCAATGTTCAAAAGATTGGGAGTGAAATTAATTGCTATGTCGGGAAACCCTGACTCACAACTTGTAAAGGAAAGCGATATTTTTCTGAACATCAGTGTTAAAGAAGAAGCCTGTCCGCACGATCTTGCTCCAACTTCATCAACAACAGCCACAGCAGTGATGGGAGATGCACTTTCAGTTGCGTTACTTCAAAAGAGAGGTTTTACTGCTGAAGATTTTGCACTTCTTCATCCCGGCGGTAGTCTTGGCAAACGTCTCTCACTTAAGATTGAAGAGATAATGACTAAAGGAGATAGCGTTCCCATCGTCAAAGAAAATTCATCAATGAAAGATATCATTCTTGAAATGACAAGTAAAAGATTGGGAACGACTTGTGTAGTAAATAAAGATGGAAAATTATCTGGGGTTATTACAGATGGAGATTTGAGAAGACTTCTTGAGAAAACTATGGATGTAAAAAATCTTGTTGCCACAGATATAATGTCCAAAAATCCAAAAGTGACAGATAAAGATTACCTTGCTTCCTTTGCACTTCAAATAATGGAAAGCCACAAAATCACTTCGCTGATTGTTGCTGACCACGAGAAGAAACCAATCGGTATTGTTCACTTACATGATCTTCTAAAGCTTGGACTTCAAAGAAGATGAAATTTCTCTTTTCAATCTTCATTTTACTAATAATTGTAAACTGCACTGGCAAGGATGTAAAACCAAAGGTTGATTCCTCATTTGTAGTTGAAGAATTACCGGCACAGGAAAGTTGGAACTCAAAAATATTTTTTACTGACTCAGGTAAAACGAGAGCAATACTTTACACAGGTCATTTGCAGGTATTTAGCAATAGTAAGGAAACAATTCTGGAAGATGGAGTTAAAGTTGAATTTTTTAATTCGCTAGAGGTAAAAACTACAACACTTACATCCAAACGAGGTAGAGTTGATGAGAAAACTAATGACCTTTATGCAATTGACAGTGTTGTGGCAGTTAATGATAGTGGAATTGTTGTAAAAACCGATGAATTGAAATGGAGGGATAAGGATAGAAAAATTGTTTCAGACAAATTTGTAACCATCGACTCTCCTGATGAACATATTGAAGGATACGGTTTTGAATCTGATCAACACCTCAGAAATTATGTAATCTATAATATCACTTATATTACTAACGCCAAAAAAGAATGATGATCAAATTTTCATTTCTTCTATTTTTCCTTGTCATCAGCAGCATATCACTTTTTCCCCAAAATGAAGATGAGAGAATTACTGTAATTGGTGATAGCCTTGTTGGAAAAGTAGTCAATGGTGAATCTGTTCGTGAAGTTGTTGGAAATGTACGATTGAACCAGGGAAACGTAACCATAACCTGTAACAGAGCTATTCAGTATATCGCTCGGAATGAAGCTGAGTTGATTGGAAATGTAATCGCCAAACAAGATAGCCTTACACTGCAAACTGAAATAGGGTACTACTTTGGCAATTTGAAAAAGACGAAAAGTACTTCAGGAATTATTCTGGATGATACAAAAGTTGTGCTTTCTGCAGATAGCGGTGAGTATTTCTTCGACCAAGCAAAAGCTTACTTTCAAACAAATGTAAAACTTGTAGATTCATTAACCACACTTATTGCCGACGAGTTAACTTACTATAGAGAGGAAGACAAATCGATTGCTACTGGAAATGTTAATATAAGTGACCTATCAAATATAATTATTTCAGATACTCTTACTCACTTTCGTAATAAAAAGTTTAGTATAGCGGACGGTTCAGTTAGCATTAGAAATTTAAGAGATAACCTGACTATTTTTGGTAATCATCTCGAAGATGACGGAGAGTTGAAATATACTCTAATCGATAAAAACCCTATACTTTTGCAGGTAGATACAACCTTTACCAAAGATGATTCTTTGCAAACCAGTATATCCATTGATACTCTTATGATTAAAAGTGAAGTGATGGAAAGTTTTCGTAGTGGAACGAATGTCTTCAAAGCGACTGACTCCGTGAAAATATTGAGAGGTGGTTTTGCTTCAGTAAACGATCTTACGACATACTATCGTGATCAGGAAAAAATAATTACAGCTAAAATTAACGAAGATGCTTCCAGACCAGTCTTGTGGTATGAAAATTCACAGTTGATGGGAGATTCAATCACAATATTTCTCGAAGAAGGTCAAATAAAAAATTTAACAGTCGATTATAATTCTTTTATGCTTTCTCAGAACAAAACATTCAAGCTAAGGTTTGACCAAACATCTTCTGACAGCGTTCATCTTTATTTTTTGGAAAACAGATTGCAGCGGGCTGAGTTTGCAGGAAAGGTTCAATCAATTTATTTTTTATTGGATGATGATGAGCCGAACGGATTAACTAAATCGACAGCACATACAGCCGTTATAGTCTTCAAAGAAAATGAAATTGATCAGGTAAGATTGTACGGCTCTCCGACAAGTGAATATTACCCCGAAGTAAAAGTGGAAGGTTTAGAAAGAACATTTACTTTGCCTAAATTTGTTTTGAAAGAAAATCGACCACAAAAAAATGATTTTATAATGAACCTCGAAGTTGAAAATGAGTAATACTTTAAGAAGCGAATCTCTCGTTAAAATCTACAAAAAAAGAAAAGTTGTGAACAAGGCTTCAGTGCAGGTTTCAAAAGGGGAGATTGTCGGATTGCTTGGACCAAATGGTGCAGGTAAAACTACTACATTTTATATGATTACAGGGATGATAAAACCAGATGCCGGTAAAGTATTTCTTGATGAAGAAGAAATAACAAAAATACCGATGTACAAACGTGCAAGAATGGGAATTGGTTATTTACCCCAAGAAGCATCAATTTTCAGAAGACTGACTGTTGAGGAAAATATTCTTGCAGTTCTTGAAATGACAAACCTTGATAAAGAAGCGCGATTTAAAAAATGTGAATCTCTTCTGGATGAATTATCAATCGCTAACATTAGAAAAAGCAAGGGTTTTCAGTTAAGCGGCGGAGAGAGAAGAAGAACAGAAATTGCCCGGGCACTTGCAACTGATCCAAGTTTTATTTTATTGGATGAACCTTTTGCCGGAATTGATCCGATTGCGGTCGAAGATATTATGAACATTGTGGCAAACCTTAAGAATAGGGGAATTGGAATTCTTATAACGGATCACAACGTTCACGAAACATTGAGCATAGTTGATAAAGGCTACATTTTAATTGATGGAGTTATATTCAAGCAAGGTAGTGCCGATGATCTGGCAAATGATGAGGAAGTTAAAAAACTTTATCTCGGTGAGAAGTTCAGACTTGATAGGTATTCTTGAATCTTTCAAATTGTTTTTCCGCTTTATTTAAATTTTCAATCTTTCCCAAATCCATCCATTCATCTTCATTGTGGATGTAACCGTTTATCTTCTCCTGTTTTGCGGCAGATAAATATAGTTCAACTAATGAAAAAACATCTTTGTCAGGAAAGTGTTTGAATATTTTTGGTGTCAATTATTTGAATTCCACTGAATGCGTAAGAACTTAATTCAGATTCTTTACCCTTTGAAATAATTTGTTCACCTGTTTTTTCATTCATCCAACCGCATAAAGTATTATCTTTATCAAACAAAAATTTTCGTGAAGATTTTCTATCCTGAACCGCAAGTGTTGCAATTGGTGAAGACGAAAGATGAACTTCCACTAATTTTTTCAGATTGATGTTTGAAAGAATATCAACATTATAAACAAGAAATGGTCTTCCATCAGAAAAATAATGAGCAGCTTTCTTCAAACCTCCGGCGGTATCGAGAAGTTTTTTACTCTCATCAGATATTTCAATTGAACAATCGAAAAAATTATTTTGTTTGAGATTATCTTTTGATCATGATCAGCAAAATGATGCACATTTATTATTATCTCATTAAACCCCTCAGATTTAAGTTTTTTTATCTGGAGTTCGAGCAGAGTATGATTTTTAATTTTGATTAACGCTTTGGGAGTTGAATCAGTGAGTGGTTTAAGCCTTGTCCCCAAACCAGCAGCAAGAATCATAGCACGCATTATATGAATATCCTTTTTACTAAGCTGTGTATGATTGACTACTACCGAAATATCAAATTTTCTTTTAAATGTTTTGCAAGATTTTCTGCACAATAAACTGAGCGATGCTGTCCGCCTGTGCAACCAAAGTTTATCATTAAATTTTTGAAATCTCTTTGTAGATATTTTTTGACTGATTTATCAACTATTGAATAAACTGAATTTAAGAAATTCTTTTACATCATGCCGTTCATTTAAGAATCGAATTACATTTTCATCCAAGTCCGGTGTTGTTTACATATTCGGGATATCTGCCAGGATTTTCAAGTGATCTGCAATCGAAAACAAATCCTCCACCATTACCTGAATAAATCTTTCGGAATTCCTTCCTTGTAAGAGAAGCTGTTGATGGTAACTTTTAATTTTTTCCTTATTTGTTTCAATTCAAGTTTTTTAAATTCTTCATTTTCCAGAATGGAAACAATTACACGATTCAATTCGGGAAGTTTTTTGGGCAAATGATTATCCTCTAAAAGCCACTGAAGATTTTTTAACGCGTAAGGAATGCTTAGCAAAAAGTGTGATTTATTTTCGAAATATCCTCTGAATCCATAAGCCCCAAGTGTCTGCAATAAGTCTTATCAGCACATAACTATAATAATGTTTTAGAAATATTTGACGTTTGACGTTTGATGTTTGACGAAGTTCTTTCAAATAAAATTCGAGTAGGCTGTTTCTAATTTCAGGAGATAAATTAACTTTTGCCTGAAAAAGTAAAGAAGCCACATCGTACTGAAGTGCACCTTTTCTTCCTCCCTGGTAATCAACAAAGTAAAGCTGATCGTTATTGATTAAAATGTTTCTTGACTGAAAGTCTCGGTACATAAAATATTTTGTATCTGCTTCCAGTAGCAGTTTAGAAAATGAATTGAAATCATCTTCCAACTTCTGTTCATCAAATGGAATTTTAGCCAACTTGAGGAAATAGTATTTGAAGTAATTTAAATCCCACATTATTGATTGCTTATCAAATTTATTTCGTGGATAACAGACAGAATAATCCAATCCTTTTCCACCATCTAATCTGGAACCGAACTAGATGACTCAATGCATCTTCATAATAGCTTAAAGTCTTTTCTGATATTTGTCTTCTTTTTTCCTTTTCGACTAATGAGTAAAGAGTTGTATCACCGAGGTCTTCGATCAAATAAATATTATCTTTTAACTGATGTGAGTAAAGATGGGGAACATTCAATCCTTTTTTGACAAAATGTTTTGTGAAAGAAATGAAAGCTGCGTTTTCTTTTTTATCAGGATTGAAAACACCGATTGCAGTTTTTTCTTTACCTGTTATCCTGAAATATTTTCTGTATGAACCTGATTGAGCTAATGGAATAATTTGTATTGCTTCTTCTTTTGCCCAGCTTTCATAAAGTCTCTTTATTTGACTAATTACCTTATTCATTCATTAACTATAAATTTTATGTATGTAGTAAAAAATAATCACTAATGTGAAATATTGATATTGCAAAAGTAAGAAAAAATTAAAGGAGGAATAATCTTACCAATTCCCACCCGGTCCGCCGTAAGCACCCTGGTCATTTCTGGAGCCATCTGTATTATCAAATTCAGGTGCAGGATTACCGGCATCTTTGCAAGGAGAATTTGGCAGTAGATGTAAATCAGTTGATGTAATGAATAATGGATTCAAACTGTCAGGATCTAAATAATTATATTGCTCAAAGATGTTTGTGCTGTCACCAGAAACAAGATGAATAGTAGAATTGCCTTGATAAGAAAAATTATTATAAAATATATTGTTTTGAATTTCCTCATAAACGGGATCAACTATTGTGATTGCGCCACCGAAATTCAGGCAGAAATTTTTATAAAATGTGTTGTTAATGATTTTATTGGAAGAGTTTTGTGAAAGTATTGCACCTCCGTAATCGAGACACTCGTTATCATAAAAAATGTTGTTCAAGATTTCTGAATTACAAAAAGAAATTGCTAACGCTCCTCCATTCTTGGTATAGTTAAAATTAAAATAGCAATTCTTAATAACCAGGTTTGCATTTGTAATTTCCACACCACCGTAATCAATATCGCTTCCAATCGGAAGATAAACTTCTAATATATTACAAAAAATAAATACTAAGCTATCAGTAGCATTATCTGAGTGAATTCCTTCCCATGCATTCCCAAATCCCTGGAAAACTATTGGCTGTTCTTTTGTGCCTACTGCATTGAGTCCTCCGGAAATATAGAATCCTGTATTTAGTTTGAAGAAAATTAATGTGCCAGGTTCAATTGATAAATTATTTCCTGCCGGTACTACAATATTTTCTGAAACATAATATGGAGATTTGCTTTTTGATAGTGTTCCCGAAAGCTCACCATTTAGTGTAGTAAAGGCTCCTCCTAATCCGGGATCATTGGGATCTGTCGAAAGAGATCTGTCAGAACATCCTGCTACTGAAAGCAATATGATAATTAGTATTTTTGTGAAAATAGATTTCATAATAATTATTGATTCACGAACAAATTAAAATTTTTTACAAACGTAAATATCCAGTTAAATATATAAATTCAATATGAAAAAATATTTACTCCTTTTTGTCATCCTTCCATTAATTTCATTCAATTTCTGTTCAAAAAACAATGCAAATCTTGATATCGAAGTAACTGCAGATAATTTACCTGAGGGATCGGAAATTTACATCTCAGGCAATAACGAACAACTTGGAAACTGGCAACCAGGTATGGTTCAACTTGAAAAGAATGAAGAAGGAAAGTGGATAAAAAGTTTTTCATTCGAAAGAGGGAAGAAATTAGAATTCAAAATTACACGGGGAAGCTGGGACAATGAAGCGATTGACATTGATGGTTCCACTCCACCGAATTATGTAGTCAATGTATCAAATGATTCTACTATCGAAATTAGAGTTGATCTTTGGGCAGATCAGGTTGAAAAAAAAATCAGAGGCCAAATTACTGGAACAGTAAAGTATCATAGAAATTTTCAAGGAAAAGGAATTAAACCGAGGGATATAATTGTTTGGCTTCCACCAGGTTACTATTCTGAAACAAATAAAAATTACCCTGTACTTTATATGCATGATGGACAAAATATTGTTGATCCAAACACATCAGCATTTCATGTTGATTGGCAGATTGATGAAAATGCAGATAGTCTTATCCGCAAGGACTGATTGAGCCAATAATCATAGTTGGTATCTATAATACTTCAGACAGAAACGAAGAGTATTCTGATGAACCGCTTGGTTTTGCTTATATGAATTTTATTATCGACTCGCTTAAACCGTTTATCGATAGTAATTACAGAACATTAACGGGGAGTGAAAATACAGCTAATGGTGGTTCTTCTTTAGGGGGATTAATTTCTTTTATTATGATGTGGGAATTTTCAGAAGTTTTTTCCAAAGCTATTTGCTTTTCACCTGCCTTTAAAATTGAGAAGTATGATTTTGTGGATAATGTCATAGCATATGATGGTAAGAAGAAAAACATTAAAATATATATCAACAATGGTGACAATGAACTCGATTCTCAATTACAACCCGGTGTAGATGAAATGATAAGTGAACTAGTCAAGCAAGGATATATTCAAGGAAAAGATTTTTATTTCTTTAAAAGAAAAAATTCACAGCATGGGGAGAGAGATTGGGCAAAAAGTATCTGGCGTGCATTAATTTTTATATTCGGAACAGAGAAGGGAAGAAGCCTACTTTAAATTTTTCTCAAAATGCTGGTAATCTTTAAGACTTATCCAGTCACCGCCCCATTGCCAGCCTTTGTTTTTAAATTCTTTAACAAGATCCGATTCTGCTAATATTGTCCCAGCTTTTGTTGTGTCATAAACACAATTTGCAGGTAAACTGTTGCCATTTTTTATATAAGGATTTAACATTGGATTAATATCAATTGCTAGTCCTGATGCGTGATTGGAAATAACTCTTGTTCCGGAAATATATCTGTAGTTAAATGCCGAAGTGTTGTTATCCTGCATCGATTTTTCATCCGACCAGTCGTATTTGTTAATTGGCACTACCTTGCTGATTGGAAAGTGTGTCTCTCTCATAAACTCAAAAATTTCAATAATATCAAGAACAACTTCTTTATGAACAACCAACTGACCTTTGTGTAGCTTTTCATCAAATCCATAATAATAAACATCTACAAGCCGAACATTTACTATAATGCTTTCAGGAATATTCTTCCCTGAGATAGCTTCTTCAAAATTTACCTCTGAATCAATTATGTATTCTGATTCTTCACTTAAGCTTTGGATATTATTGCTCGTAAATATTGTAATTGAGAAAATTATAGCAAACAAAGAGACAGGTAATCTGGTTCTGAATTTAAACATTTGATTGAAATATTATCTTGAATTTGACTAATAATTGGTGATAAAAGTAAAATTACAATCATTAAAATCATAGGAAAAAATTATTGCTCCTTTTAAAGATGTTAATTTTTATGGATATATTTGCCCGTCAAAAAAATAAAAAAGGATAAAAATGAAAAAAGTATTGCTGGTATTTATTGTAATTGTAACTGCGGTATTTTTCGGTTGCAACAAAGGTCCCGACATTGTAACACTTGAATCTGGATTGAAGTATCTGGATGATTCTCTCGGCACTGGCAGAGAAGCAAAAGCTGGTGACCTGGTTTCAATTCATTTCAGAGGGTGGATGATTCCGAAAGATAGCACAGGTGAATTGTTCTCTGACTGGTCGACTGATGAAACTAGAAATATGCTTTCACTTGGTGATTCAAAGACGAGAAATCAACCATTAAAATTTGTACTGAATTCAAGTTCATTCATTAAAGGTTCAGATGAAGGTATTATTGGAATGAAAACCGGTGGAATTAGAACAATAATAATTCCAGATAGTCTTGCATACGGTGAAGCCGGAATTGGTTTTATACCACCGAGCACTGATTTAAAAGTTGTAGTAGAACTTTTAGAAGTAAAGGATAAGGTAGTAGCGGAAATGTGGCAGGTCGATACAACATTATTTAAAACTACCGCAAGCGGATTGAATTACGCTATTATCAGTGAAGGAGAAGGACCCGCTGTGGAGGCAGGTAAAGTGATCACGGTTAATTATTCTGGCTACCTTGAAGATGGAACATTGTTCGATAGCTCAATTGAACGAGATGAACCTATTCAATTTGTTGTTGGTCAGGGTCAGGTTATTCCCGGCTGGGATGAAGGAATGCTTCTTCTGAAAAAAGGAGATAAGGCAAGATTTATAATCCCGCCGCAACTGGGATATGGCGAAACGCAGCTTGAAAAAATTCCTGCAAACTCAACTCTAATTTTTGATACAGAGATTGTTGATATACAATAGGCTATAATTTTATTAAGATTCGTTTCATACAATCATGCATTCATGCAATCTTAACTTTTGCATGGGTGTATGTTTGTATGGATGATTAGAAGCTGTTAAGATCACTTCTTATTTTGCAATTCCCACAACTTTATGTAATTCATCATTGTGCTCACGGAATGCAGGGATGAAATTATCAATCCGTAAACACCATCTTTAAATCCCCTTTTAATAAAAAAGAAAGCAAAAAAAGCTGAAACCGTGTGGGATAAAATTGTCCATGCACCAACTCGTTTCTTCTTTCCAAAAAGCTCCTGAGCTTTTAGGCTGGTGTAATAATTAATTTTATTTAAATAGTCGGTAAACGATGCAAATGTAAAGTGAAGCATTGAATTCTTAAGCGTGTTTACTTGTCCATCAACAATAAATTTCTCGTGGACTAATCTATCGCTTAAGCCGGTTTTGTCTTTTTTTAGCAACCGTAGTTGATAATCTTTTTCCCAACCGCAGCTTGTTATTTCTTTTTTGAGGAGAAAGTTTTTTCTCCTGATTCTAAAACCTGAAAAATTACCGGGCGAAAGATTTGTTATCTCATCCTTTAATTCCGGTGTAATTCTTTCATCTGCGTCTAAACTCAAAATCCATTCATTTTTGGCCAGACTTAATGCGTATTTTTTCTGAGGAACATAGCCTTTCCATTTTCTGATGAAGATATTATCTGTAAAAGCTTTTGCTAATTCGATTGTCTTGTCCGTACTTTCAGAATCAACTACAATTATTTCATCAGCCCATTCAACACTTTTCAGGCAGTCAGAAATATTATTCTCTTCATTTTTGGTGATAACTATTACGGAAATTTTATTCATCTGAATATTCTTTGATATTGAACGACTCAAATATAAAACTTTATAAGGCTCAAAGCCTGCGAATAGTAACCTCCGCCAAAAAGGTTTAAATGGTTGAGGACGTGATAAAGCTTATAAATATTTTCTCTGTATTCGTAGCCATCTTCCAAAGGAAACACTTCGTTGTAGGTTTTATAAAATTCTGAACTGAAACCGCCGAAAAGTTTTGTCATTCCAAGATCGGCCTCACGATGACCATAATAAACTGCTGGATCAATTAAAACCGGGGAACCATTTTCATCAACCATATAATTTCCACCCCAAAGATCGCCGTGCAATAGTGAGGGTTTTTCGTTTGACTCACCAATTATTTCTTGAATTTTATTTTCTAGTTTTGATATTCCTTTTCTTAATTCCTCGGTTGAATTACCAAGCTTTTCAGCTAACTCAAACTGGAATAAAATCCTTTTATCGAAATAGAAATCAACCCAGCTCGATTTCTCTTTAAGTTCGGGAATATTTATCTGTGGATTTGAGCCAATATAGTTATCCTCATAAAATCCAAAATTTTCAGAAGTGAATTTGTGCATTTCGGCAAAACTCTTTCCGAATTCATCAAAAAAGTTTTTCTTTTTATTGCCAGTTGGAATGTATTCAAGTAAAATGTAATCGGCTTCAAAACTTAAAACCTCGGGAATTCTGATTGCATCAGCTTTAACAAGTTCCTTTAATCCATTTGCTTCTTTAATGAACATATCTTTTGAAATAGATGGATTATATTTTAGAAAGTAGTTTGAACCATCTATAGTTGTAACTTTGTAAGCGTTACTTATGCATCCTCCTGAAAGTGAAGCGAGGTTATTAATTTTCCTGCCTAGCTTTTCTTCAATTCTCGCTTTTATTTTCTCTTCTGATATCATCTTCGACTTTGTTAAATAATCCTTCAACTGAATCTTCCAGAATATCAAGCACAATTTCAAATCCCTGACTACCGCTGTAATATGGATCAGGGACTTCATTGACATTTATATTTTTTCCAAAACTTACCATCTTAAAAACTTTATTTCTGAATTCATTCTTCCCATCAAGAGAAATAATTTCACTATAGTTATCATCATCCATTGTTACAATGTAGTCAAAGTAAACAAAATCTTTTTTTGGATTAAATTTGTCTTGCCTGACTATCTAAAATATATCCTCGTTTAGAAGCGTGTTTAATCATTCTTGCATCTGGCTTTTCTCCTTCGTGATAACCAAGTGTTCCTGCTGAATCAATTTCTATCGAATCGTTTAATCCTTTTTTCTCGATAAGTGTTTTTGCAATGCCTTCAGCTGCGGGAGATCTGCAGATGTTGCCCATACATACGAATAAAATTTTTTTCTTCATTAAATTTTTTCTTCTCCGGAAATAGTCACCACTAATTTACGACTGCTTGCATGATTGCGATGTTCACAAAGATAAATTCCTTGCCATGTGCCCAGATTTAGTCTCCCGTTTGTTATCGGAATTGTTAAGGAACTACCAATCACTGTCGATTTAATATGTGCTGGCATATCATCTGAACCTTCCGAGTTATGCTCATACCACGGTTCATTTTCTTTAACAGTTCGGCTGAAATATTTTTCCATATCAGAGCGAACATCAGGGTCATAATTTTCATTAAGCGTAATTGATGCGGATGTGTGTTTGATTAAAATATGCATCAGACCTGTTTTGATCTTTTTTAGATCAGTCAATTGATTGAGAATTTCATCAGTAATTAAATGAAAACCTCTTGATCTTGCTCGCAATGATATTTCTTTTTGATACCAGTTCATTTTATTTGCTCAGCCTCAATAAAAATACCGTCAGTAAATTTATCTGACAATAAAGGATTAAGACCTAAACACTTACCGTAAACCTTAATCATTGTCCCTGTTGTTAGTGATGCTGCTTTATCTTCTGTTTCTTTGTTCATAATTATACAATATATATTGAGAACATCGCTACCGGATTCCAGTTCAAGTAAACTTTTTTCACCTTCAAATTGAATGAATGATTTCGCTTTACCTGTTACTATAAGCTCTTGATTTAATAATTTTTTATCAGCTTTTGCGATATCCGTGGTATAGCTGCTTACCAGCTCTTCAGAACTTACAGTAATATTATTATTCTGGATAACGATAAAGAACAGAACAAAAAGAATAAGGAGCAGCATAATAAGGTTAGCGTATTTCTTTTTCTTCTTTCTCAACTCTTTACTCAGTTTTTTTCTTTGTGAAGATAAAATTAAACCTTTAAAGCAAAAAAGGCGAATCAATTGATTCGCCTAAAATTTTATTTTAAAAACCGTATTACTTTGTAGCCAACTTTACTTTAAATGTAATCTCTTCATCACCGCGCTTAACTATTACATCAACTACGTCTCCCGGGACAAAATCACCGAGTGCGTATGTGAAATCGTAAATGTTCGATATTTTTTTACCACCAAATTCATATAATAATATCTCCACCCTGTAATCCTGCAAGCTGTGCTGGACCTCCTTCCGAAACTCCGCTTATTTTATAGCCATCAACGTTGCCTGCAAAATCGGGAATTGTGCCGACATACACTTTTCTTACAAACATTTGACCACCTTCTTTTTTCTCCACCAACAAGTAGTCAGGTCTCTCAGGATCATTATCAATATTCATAGCAATCTCATAAACATAGTCTAAAACAATTTTCTCTCCGTCTAAATTAATTTTTTCTGCATCATCAGATGGCTTGTGATAATCTTCGTGGGTACCAGTGAAGAAAAACAAAACTGGAATTTTCTTTCCATAAAAAGATGAATGATCACTTGGACCGTATCCTTCATCGTTGAATGTCAATTTGAAACCGTAATCGTTGTTTTCATTCAAAATATCTTTCCAGTTTGAAGACGTGCCTGTTCCATATACGATTAAAGAACTGTCTTTCAGTCTTCCAATCATATCCATATTAATCATTGCAATTGCGTCTTCAACAGGGAAGGGAAGATTGTTAGCAAGATAATTTGAACCGAGCAGTCCAAGTTCTTCACCTGAAAAAGTGAAGAATGCCACACTTCTTTTTAATTGATCTTTAACCGAAGCAAATTTCTCGGCAAGTTCCAAAACTCCTGTTGTCCCGGATGCATTATCATCTGCGCCATTATGGATTTGAGGTTCATCACCACGATACAATGAGCCTTCTCCACCCATTCCGAGATGGTCAAAATGTGCACCGATGATGATCCATTCATTTTTTAGCTTAGGATCATTTCCTTCAAGAATTCCGCCTACATTCCAGCTTGTTGCTTCAACTTCCTTTACTTCAGTAGAAATATTTGCTGATGAATTTTTTAGTTCAGTTGAAGATGGTTTTTTAGTTTCAATAATTTTGTCATAAACATCTTTAAGATTGATTCCTTCATCTTTGAAAATGCCTTCAACAATATTCCGTTTAATACTTACGACCGAGAAATCAGTAATTGAACCGCCTCTGTCAAAATTAAATTCAACGAGGTCATCCAATGTTTTATTTTCATCATAAGGATTAATGAAGATGATTGCTGCTGCGCCTTTATCTCTTGCAACAGAAGCTTTTTTTCTTAACGGAGAATATTTGTCAAATTCAGAGTGAGGAACCTTTGGTTCGGGTGTATTCCTGAAAACGATTACGATTTTGTCTTTAACATCAATTCCTTCATAATCATCGTATTCGAGATCGGCTGCTGAAATTCCAAAACCTGCAAAAACTAATTCAGCATTTACATCTGCGTTTCCTGAAAAGGGAACTGTAATGTAATCTTCCCAAAGCTTTGGGCTAATCTCTTTTCCATTTGCATTAAAAGTCAAAGAATTATTACCGGTTAGCTCGATTGTTTTTATAAATGGAAATTCCTGAAAGTAATTACCTTCAAAAGCAGGCTTTAATCCATATTCAGTAAATTCATCTGCAATGTACTCAGCAGCTTCTAATATCTCGTCAGTGCCACTATCCCTTCCTTTTAATTCATCAGATGCGAAATAAGTGATATGTATATTAATTTCTTCCGCAGTTATTTCCGGATTAGAAACATTTTGAGCATAAGATGAAATGGAAAAGAGAAGAATTAATAATGAAAAATTGAATAGTCTGAATTTTTGATTTGCCATCTTTTGTTTCTCCCTTTGAGTGAATTATTCTAAAAAATTAATGCCTTCATTAATAATCCAGTATCTGGAATTATTCTTATGATATTTTATCAATCAGTCCAATCCGCAATGAAAACGTTGGTATCACCTTTTGTCTTATTGAATCTGTTCGAGCAGAAGACAAGTTGTTTGCCGTCTTTTGTAAACATTGGAAAACCATCAAACGTTTCATTAAAAGTAACTTGCTCAAAACCGGTTCCATCAACATTTATCAAGTAGAGATCAAAGTTTCTACCGTTCTCGCTATTCACGTTTGATGAAAAAATAATTTTCTTTCCATCTGGATGAAAAAACGGAGCGAAGCTTGCCTTACCAAAATTTGTAATTTGTTTGATATCCGATCCATCTGAGTTCATCGTATAAATTTCCAGAATTGAAGGTCGGAATAATCCATTATTTGCCAACTCCTCGTAATCAGCTAATTCTTCTTCTGTTTTAGGTCTGCTTGCTCGAAAAACTATTTTCTTTCCGTCCTGTGAGAAGAATGCACCACCGTCATAACCTTTTTGAAATGTTAATCGTGTTTGATTTGAGCCATCTATATCCATTACATAAATTTCAGGATCACCATCTCTTGTAGAAGTGAAAACTATTTTATTTCCTTGAGGAGAAACTGTTGCTTCAGCATCATACTTCTCTGAAAAAGTTAGTTGAGTTACATCAGTACCGTCAGCATTTGCAGAGAAAATATTGAATGAATCATAAAGTTGCCAGACATATCCTTTGGCTCTGTCTGGAGGAGCAGGGCAATCTACGTCAGCCAGGTGAGTTGATGAATAAATAATTTTTTCATCACCGGGTAAAAAATATGCACAAGTTGTTCTTCCATTCCCGGTAGATACTAATTTCTTATCACTTCCATCAATATTCATTGTGAATATCTGGTCGCACTTTAGTTCACCAAAGGTTGCCTGATAAATTAATTCTTTCTCATCAAAAGAAAGATATGCTTCTGCATTTTCGCCTCCTTCGGTAAGCATTCTGATATTGATTAAATGATTTTCTCCTTCAAATTTATAGTCATCTTTTTGAGGGAAAGATGAATTTGATAACAAAGTTAAAATTGCGATTAGGTTTAGAGATATGATAGTTTTATTCATTTGAATCCAATTTTTTATTCGGGAACGTGAACTAGAAAATATTTTTTTGCTGATTTTCCTATAGTAATAGCTTCCTTCATTGTCATATGCATTTCATCCGGAGTTTCCTCATCATGTCCTGCTTCGAGAATTGCCAAATCAGCATTTCGAGCATGATTAACTAACTCTTCACAATATGCCGTGTCGCCGCCATAACAAATCGTTTTACCGTTATACACAAAATTATATCCCAATGCCGGCACCCTTCGTGTTATACCTGTTGATAAATTTTCTTTATGAATAACAGGAAATGGTTTGACGGTAATATTACCTGAAGAAAAACTACTTGTCTTTTTAATGACTTTCAAATTAATCTTATAAGTAATAGTACGTGAGTAAACTTTCTTGAATGCATTATAAATACTTTCAATCTCAACACAACCTTCCGGGTAATGAATTGTAAGCGGAGATTTTTTTAGCATTACTCGCAGATAAGTAAGTAGTGACCAAACACCTCCAACGTGATCGTGATGACCATGAGTTACGAAAACGTCAGAGATTTCCAGGAGATTTTTTACTCCAATCTCTTTGTTTAGATCTCTTAGTATTCCATCACCAGGATCAATAATGAAATATGAATTTCCTGCCTTCAGTAATATTCCGGTTGCAATGTTAGGAATAGAACAGAAAATTTTTATTGAAAAATCTTTTTTCTTCCAATGTAACGGGTATTTATGTTCTGTCATTTTTCTCTGGAATGTTTACACTTTTTAGGATCTTTACATCGCCCAAAAATATTGAATGAATAGCTTTCAAAATTAAATCCTAAATCTTCACTTATTTTTTCAGGGAGCTGCTTGATTCTTGGATCCGCAAATTCAATGATCTTACCGCAATCAACACAAATGAGATGATCGTGAACCTGTTTTTTAAAGCTGCTTTCAAAACGATTGGTGTTGTCACCAAAATTTCTTTTTGATAGTAAATCACATTGTGCGAGGAGTTCCAGCGTTTTATAAACTGTAGCTCTGGATACTCTCGAATTGGAATTTTTCATTAAAACATAAAGATCATCAGCATTAAAGTGACCATCATAATCGAGTGCTGCTTCCAACACTTCAAATCTTTCGGGAGTAATTCTGTTCTTACCTGATTTAAGAAAACTTCTGAATATTTCTTCGGCTTGTTTGTTTTTCACTTTTATATGAATCTTATAATCTTATATTAAATATGATAGTAATCTGTTCGATAACAAAATAAAGATTTTTACTAAGTAATTAAATATTTCATTGTATCCCTAAAAATCTAAGTCCGTTCACTGTTATAAAAGTCATTACATAGGCTAATGAGGTGAATATTAATACCTGTAATATTGGAATTTTCCATCCTCCGGTTTCTTTTTTTGAAACTGCAACTGTTGAAAGACATTGGAGTGCAAACATAAAGAAAACAATGAGACCCACCGATGTGGCGACAGTAAAAAGCTTTTCTCCGGTAGATTCAATCCTGGCATTTCTGAGCGAGTTAAGCAACGTACTTTGGTCTTCACCATCTTCTGAGGTGACTTTAAATGTTAAAGCCAGGGAAGAAACAAATACCTCACGTGCTGCAAATGCCGAAATAAGAGAGACACCAATTCTCCAATCCATTCCAATAGGTGACATTAGTGGCTGAATTATTTTTCCCAGATCAGAAGCATAGGAATGTTCGAGTCTTTCTGCACGTTCAAGATTTTGAGTTTGTTCAGTCGTCAACCCGGCTTTCTCAATTTCAGGATTAGTATTTGGGAAAAAAGTTAAGAACCAAAGTATAAGCGAAAATCCCAGGATGATTGGACCTGCTCTTAAAATATATTGTTTAGAATTATTGTAAGTGTTAGTTATTACTGAACTTAATTTTGGAATTCTATAGGATGGTAATTCAAGAATAAATGTTGAAGAGTCATCTGCCTTGAACAATTTTTTTGTGAATTTATTCATTACTCCTGCTATAACAATTGAACTTATCATGCTAAACAAATAAATTCCCCCCAATATTATTCCGCCCATCCACGCTTTTTCATGCGGAATTAAATATGCAATCAAGAGTGCATAGACAGGAAGCCTTGCACTACAACTCATCAGTGGAATGATGAAAATAGTAAATAATCTTTCTCTTCGATTAGGAATTGTCCGTGCTGCAATCATTGCAGGAATTGCACAGGCAAATCCTGATAGCATAGGTACGAAAGATCTGCCATTTAATCCTATTTTTGATAAAGGTTTATCAATCAACATTGCTCCACGTGCAAGGTAACCTGAGTCTTCCAACAAGCCAAGTATAAGAAACAATATTAGTATTTGTGGAACAAAAACGAGAACGGAGCCTGTGCCCGAAATAATTCCATCTGAAACTAAAAAAGTGAACCATCCGGGATCAAAATTATTAATAACAAGTGAATTAAGATTTGCGAATAAATTATCAACAATATTCATCAGTGGTTGAGCCAGCCAGAAAATACTTGTGAAAGTGATTCCCATTACAATAAGAAAAATCAGAAATCCCCAAAATCTATGAAGCAGAACGCTATCAATCTTTAAAGTAATTTCATCGGAAGAAAACCCATTATTAGAAATCTCTGTCTCAAGAATTTTTAATTCATTATTCGCCGTGCTTAAATTAATCTTTTCTTTGCTGGCCAATGGTTCATATACATCATTTACAATCTCTTCAATCTCTTTGAATGTGTTTACCAAATCTTTTTTATCATGGAGATAAGAGTAGGGGACAATACTTTTTTTACCAGCCTCATTGATCCTTGAAAGGTTTAAGTTTATTGCTTCTATTAATTTTTCAATACCTTGTTTTGTTCTTCCATTTATAACTACAACATCGCAGTTAAGTTCTTTGCTTAATTTACTCTCAGAAACCTTTAACCCACGCTTGGCAAGAATATCATTCATTGTTACAACGAGTATGACATTAAATCCGGAATTAATTAATTGTTTCGGAAGTAGCAGGTGTCTTGATAGCTGACATGAATCGACGGTACTAATGAGTAAATCGGGAGTGCCTAAACTTGGATGGGAATACAATGATTCAACTGATATTTTTTCGTCAATTGATTCAGGCAAAAGGCTAACTATTCCTGGAGAATCTAATAACTCCGCAGAAAGATTATATTTAGAAAGGAATCGACTTGTATAGTATTCTACTGTTGAACCAGGGTAGTTGGCAGTCTTGTAATTTTTTCCGCTTAAGGTATTAAATAAGGTAGTTTTTCCTGAGTTGGGAGGTCCAACCAAAGTTATGAGAGGGACCTTTAGAGATGTGTCAGTTCTCATTTCAGCTTAATGCAAACAGCTTCACTTTTCCTTAATGCTATAATAGTTCCCCTGATTGATACTGCAATTGGATCATTAAAAAGTGACTGACTAACTAACTCGACAATCTGACCGGGAGTAAAACCATGTTCAATAATTCTTTTGCTTGAAGGGTGAGAAACATCTATTTCTGAGATAATTCCACTTTCTTTAAACTTTAATTCTGCAGCAGTTCTCATTTATCTTGTCACTTTACAAATTATTAAGATTTAATCTACATAAAAATAGCTATGGTTCACTTGAATGTCAATAACTTAATTCAACTTAATGTAAAATTACACTGAAGAAAATCTCGTATTAGATTCTACAGTTGATTAAAACTTTAGTTATCGGCATAAAAATTGAACTTTTCGCACTCTAATTTCATAATAAGAATAATTACACATTGAACGAGATAGAAACAAAAATTTCGGTAGATAACACCAATACAGTAGCTGCAATTATGCCTCAGGCAAATTCTGATCAAGTATTTTATGATTTCGATTGTAATACTCAGAACTATAAGTTCATTACTCCAAGTGTTAGCAAATTGTTCGGCTATAACATCAATGAATTAAATGAGTTAAAATTTGAAAAATTAATTATTAGCCAACACGAAGAGTACAAAACAAAATATCCTTTGAATGGAAAAACTGATGGTCCTCAGATCGAAGAAAAATTAACAGTTTACCAAATTGAAACTAAAAATGGTGAGCATAAATGGATCGAGGATAATTCTATCACTTTGTTTGATACGAATAATTTAAAGACTAAAAGAATGGGTTTGCTTCGCGATGTTGGTGAAATATTACGTGAGGGAAAATTAAAACAAATAATTTTAGACATTCTGGAAGCTGCTAACTCCGAGAAAAATTTAAGTGAGTTATTTCGGTTTATCCACACCTGCATAAAAAAATTGATGAAGGCAGATAATTTCTATGTTGCTTATTATAAGCGGGACTCTGATTTGCTTACTTTTCCATATTTTGTAGATGAAGTTGATCATGATTCATCATCAAAGAAACTCGGCAAAGGGCTCACTGAGTATGTACTTGAGAACTGGTAAATCTGCTTTGGTTGACTTACTGAAAGACGAGGACCTTAGAAAAAAAGGTGAAATTGAATTGATTGGGCCACAATCACCAATTTGGCTTGGTGTACCTTTAAAAATAAAAGAAAAAACTATCGGTGTTTTGGTTGTTCAGGATTATGAAGATCCGAGCACATATACACCTGCTCATCAACAAATACTCGATGTAATATCATACCCTATTTCAAGAGCAATAGAACGAAAAATTGTTGAAGAAGAACGTAAAGAGATGATTGTCAAACTGAAAGAGATGAACACATCTAAAGACAGATTGTTTTCATTAATATCACACGACCTGAGATCTCCTTTTAATTCATTGCTTGGATTTGCTGAAATTTTAAGAACCGATTTTGAAAATTTGACCCACAGAGATATTAAAGAATATATCAATGTTATTAATGATTCGTCCAATACACTTTTTGAAATGACAAACAATCTGCTTCACTATTCCAAGCTGCAACTGAATAAATACGATTACATTCCAAAAAAAATATTAATCAATGAAGTAATAAACGAAGCAATTGATTCACTAAAGTATAGAATCAACAAAAAAAATATTTCAATCAGAGTTGATTTGAAGCAAAATTATTACCTTGTTGCCGATGATGATATGTTGGTCACTATATTCAGAAATATAATTTCAAACGCCTTAAAATTTTCAGAACCTCAAAGCACAATCAACATTCTTGCTGAAGAATCAATTGATAGTAGAACCAATGCTCCTGCAATTCAGATAAGTGTGACTGATGAAGGAACTGGAATTTCTGATGAGAATCAGGTTTTAATTAAATCTGAAGTTATGTTTTCTACGCAGGGGACTGATAGGGAACCAGGTTCTGGTTTGGGATTTTTGCTAACAAAAAAGTATATAGATCTCAACAAAGGGAAGTTTGAAGTTATCAGTTTTGATGGACAAGGAACTACTGTTGTTGTTACTTTCCCGGGCATGAAATTATCATAGACAAAATTCAAATTTCATGACTATCATAATCAATTTGTATTGAATTTATTTATTACGATTAAGGTAAATTTTACCAATATTCTCCCAATTTATATGTAAAAGATTTACATGGAAATTTTGAATTTTTACTTCATCAAACCTATGTAAATTCGAAAATTTTAAGTAGATGCTACATATATCTTACTCAATTTAATATCTGCCTTTCTTAAAACTCATTTTTCTAATCATTTTTTGATATTCCACTTCAAATAATTCAGTGATTTTAACTCATATAATGCAGTAAGTTCTTAAGAGCAATTGTTTGGATTTTGCCGTCAAAAGTGGCACTGAATATGTTAAATAAGGCCGGTTGAGTTCATTTACTAATCATTTTGGAGTTTAATAATGGAAATTGCAAAGATTGCATTTTTGGAAACTTATACATCAGAAGAAAGTGGTGGAATAATCGGTGCTATTCTCGTGACTGATGAAGAAACTAAACCACTTGAGTTTAGGGTAACTTCTCCTATTAAGCCGACAGGATTTCAAAAAACACTTTACGGAGATGTCCTGCTTGAGCATATATTAGTCGAATTAATTTCTGTTCCGCTTTTAGCTGCTATAAATGAACATATAGATTTAATAATTGTTAAAGATCCGTTCTTTCTTGGAGCTAACAACAAACAGGGTATAAGAGTAGTCAGAGTTTTTAATGAAGCTGATGGAAAATCTCGTGCAAGTACGAAAGCCGAAGCAATAGCATTCCCGACAGCAGGCGGAGGAAAAATGATGATTGAAACTTCTAAAAAATTCGAGACTGAATTGGCTCCGATCAAAGATCAACTAAACAAATTAGCTGAACATAGAAATCTGCTTGAACCATTTGAAAGATTGAAACTTGCGTGCGAGCAGGTGCAGCAACAAAAGTCAACTGACTAAAATAAATGATTCAAAATGTTCGTAGCAAAGTTGCCTCAAAAATTTCGAAGATTAAGGAGGCAGAAGATTTTAACTTTTCTAACTGGTTAAAAAAGCCGGCTCAGCACCACCATCCTATTGAACAAATAACTTCTTACCTGGCAAATCTGGAAGAAGTCCAGCTTGAATTTGTCCCCCCGGAATTTTTTGAGTACAAATTCGATCTGATAGAACCGGATGTCACAGATGAACTAAAGAATTGTGAATTCAAAAAAATCAGGAGCAATGCCGTATTTTTTATGATTGCTCTTCCTACTGAAAGAGGAGTTATTTATTCAGAAGTTGAACTTAAACCAAAAAGCTTCTCCAGTAAAAAGGTTAGATTTTTACTTAATAATCCAGCTATAAAAAAGGGGAAAGTACAATTCAATATTAAACCCCCGCTAAATTATGATTGTAAAATTGAGGTGCCCACAACATTTAATTACCTGAGTAATTTAGTTCCGGAAATTTTTAATATAGACCTGTTGGACTTTGAAGATTTGGTTTCTTCTTCCAAGAAAGTAAAAGTACAAAATATAGGATTAGATAAATTTAGAAAGACGAAAGTTGAAAAGAATAGTTTACCGGTCTTGCCTGAGCCGAAAAAAATATTCCGAATAAAAGTTCCGTCAATTGGCGTGTTTAAACTTAATGAACAAAGGATTTCGTTATCACCTTTTACTCAGCCAACAGTTTCTGAAAGTTCAATATTCCAACTTACAAAGGTTAAAACGTGGTACGCTAACTTTAACATTTCAAAACCAGATTCCATTTTATTTTACCGCTCACCCGGAACAAAACAAAAATCAGAAGATCCAAATGTCCCTTCATACATACGCGAGCAATTGGGATATATACTTAGCAACCTAAGAAGAGTTGATTGGGAAAAATCAGGCAAATATATAACTAAATTAAAACCGTATGAGGAGGCGAGTGCAAAGTTTTTAGTTGAGAATAACTTTGCATTATTGCAAGATGAATTTGGAATAGATGTTCAGAAAGAAGCAATTGCAGCTTTGAAATTGTTATTTACTAACAGGGTTGTCAAATCAGCGTTGATTATAACTGATGATACGAGTATAGGAAATCCGAAGTTTGCAAAACATCTAAACATTGAAATAGGCTGGAGCGATAAGATTAAGAAGTATTGTCCGGAACTCTCACTGCACATTATTCAGGGGAATAATGATGAAAGGGCTGAATTGTGGAATAAGTCTAAACCAATTGTAATTGCAAATATTGATACTGCATTAGATGACTACCGATTGAAAATACTTGAAGATAAAAACCTGGTTAAGTTTGATTGTATTATCCTTGATTCAGTAGATAAACTTCTACTAAAGAATGAAATAAGAGAAGAATTTTTATCTGCAATTCATCCAAAAATTCTATGGGCTACTTCGAATATTTTGGACAGAAATCTCTATCAGGAATTAAATTCCTTACTCAATTCTTCTGTTAAAATTGAAAAGCTACAGTTACGAAGCAAACAAACGATTGCAGAATCTCTACCCAAAATTCTATTTAATGAATTTTGGTGTGACACTGATGAATATCAACTTGCAGAATTCAAAACTGCTCTGGTTGAATGTAAAAAAGATTTGAGAAGGGTTCTTGAGTCTGGTAATCCTTTAAGATTTTACGCGAATATTTTTACAATCTATCACAAGCTCAATCAGATAGCAAACTTCGCTTCAGGAAAATCAAAAAGCCCTAAGTCAGATTTACTAATTCGTCAATTATCGATGATAAAAGAAAATGGCAAAAAAGTTCTTGTTCTATCACAATATGAAAAACTCGGCATCAAAAAAATTGCTGAATTACTTAATAATTATGGGATAAAACATATTCTTGCTCCGAAATCACTCTCTGCTGAGGATATGCAAAAAGCTATTTCAATGTTCCAATCGCAGACTGATATTGTTGCATTTGTTTCTGATGCTAAAATTTCCAAGTTGAAATTCTCAGATTTCAATATACCTTACGTGATAAAGTTTGATCAATGGTGGAGCCCGATACCAAATTGGGAGATTGAAGATATTTTTGTTAATGAAGAAGGGAGTCCGCAGAAGGAGAGCATAAATCTATGTAATTATTATTCAAGTGGAATTTTGGATCAAAGGATCAGGGAACTTCTACTGCAAACTGATCTTTTGAATAAAAATGTTTTTGAATTGATGCAGCCAAAGTTATATGAAGATTTAATTTTAGTAGATGAATGGCTACGGGTATTCGAAATGCCAGTTAGCACCGAATCTAAAAATGAGCAAACTCCTGAAGCTGTTCAAGCAATTTTGAAAAAGATAACTATTGATGCTTTTAGAAAAATTCTTTCCCGGCTTTTTGCTGTACTCGGATTTTCTGAAGTTGATATTCTAGAATTGCCTAATTCAAACTCATTTAATATTGTAGGTAAATCACAAAGAAATAATAGATCCTTTTTCCTCAATGCCCGGGTTTTTGTTGAGAGTAAGATCGATAAAAAAACAATAGAAAATATTTTATCAGAGTCATCCGGCTCGACGCAAGACAAAGTTTTTATTATTACAAGAGAGAGTTTCCCGAATATAAGTGTAGACAAACTTCGAGAAAATGTAACCATGCTAGATGGTCTTGCACTATCAAAATTATTAATCAGAGTTGGAATATTACCAACACCAGTTTTAGTCTAAAAATTATTTTTCAGGTGTCAGCTAAAACTGTTCATCGTACTTTGTCCATAGTAATTCACTTAATCCCCAGGCTTGCTCAACAATCTCCGCTTGTAATATCCAAACAGTATACTGTTAATAATTCCTTCGCTTTTTCTCTGTTATTTTTCCAAAGCTCCATAGCTTCTGCTTCAATCTCCTTTTGATTTGCAAACAATCTAGCCTGCCAGGGATCCCACACATCTCTAACATCGTGTCTCATATCTCCCCATCGTTGTGCAGCGAGAGTACTTAATCGATTAAATGCCCACCATGCTGAGTTTTTGGAGAAGCCGGTTACTCTTCCATCAGTTGAAGAAGTTACTGTGCACTGTTGTTATACCAGCATAAAAAGGAGCATAGATTGAAGTTGCAACATTATCCCAGGCTAACCAAACAAGTCCGCCAATTTCATTTGGGAGCCAGCTCCTGCACTGAATTATTGTAGCATACATTGTATACCAGCGTGCAATTGTTCTTTCGCCGCGCCATCCCCAGCCACCGTTTATTTTAAAAAGCTTGTTCATATCATAAGGCATAAAAGGATTTGCAAGAGGGGAGAGAACAGTCATTCCACTGTCATTTGTTACAGTTAAATCTTTTACAAAATTGAAATCTGTTCCTTCATAATAATCTGAGAAAATTTCCACCATCTTTTCTAATGTTATTTTTTTGTCAGGTTTAACTGAGAATGGAAAATTTTCCGAATTCGGATTTAATTTTAATGAAGGAGCAACTAAATCGAACACACGCCATTCTCTTCTCCTTGTTGAAAAAGAATTTCTATTAGCGTAAGCATAACAAAATTCAAACGGACCATCTTCAGGTTTCCACCAACCGTTCTCTTTAGCTACATCAAAAACATTTTTTGAAAACATAAAGTAATCTGGATTTTCGGTATCAATTTGTCTGATGCGACTTCCATTAGCTCCAACAAAAATATGCTCATCAGGAACTCTCTGTGCTGCCCAGACTGCTCCAATTTTATCTTTTCCGGCGCCAAGAATTTCAATCACCCAGACTTCGTTCGGATCAGCGATAGTCAGCATTTCACCATAATCAATCCATCCATATTCTTCTAATAGTTCCCCTGCAATTTCTATTGCTTCCCGCGCTGTTTTTCCTCTTTCAAGCATTAGCATACACAAACGCTGGCAATCAATTAATCCTGCATCTGATTTTAATTCTTCTCTTCCCCCGAATGTTGTTTCACCGATTGCAACTTGTTGATCGTTGATGCAAGGATAGGCTGTATTGATATAACCATTAGTATATTCAATCTGAGGAATTTTTCCTGTGGGGACTTTTTTATATGCAGGCATTTTTTGTGTGTCATCGTTCTCTCTTTTGTAAAGAGTTACTTGCTCATTATTTTCGTGCTGCATTGGAGGAACAATATCAAGGTTGCTTCTGGTTCGGTGACTGTCATCCGTATGTGAAGTCATTGATGAACCATCAAAAGTTGCCAGCTTACCAACTGCAACAGTTGTACAGCCATCGGGGTAACCGCCTTCCCAATCGGGTTTGTTGTTATTACTAGTTTGTGGGTTTTGCGCATAAGCAGTTATATAAATAAAGATTAGAGCAATCGGTAAAAATATTCTGAACATATTTTAATCCTTAGATTTAATTGTGTTGATAATCATTGTTGGAAATATAAAAATGTTGAAGCGAATTATGAAAAATCCTGCCGACAAGCATCTGTCAGTCTGAGCTTGTCGAAGACTGACATTTTATTCTTTCGTCACACTTCGATAAACTCAGTGTGACAGTTATCAAACACATCACTTCATCAAAACCTGTCCTCCAATCCCGACTTTGGCGGGATTATCGGAGGAGGATCATTTTCTTAGTTTGAACGAAACTACCTGCTTGCAGTTTATACAAATACATCCCGGAAGCAAGTGAAGAAGCGACAAATTCAACTTCATATTCTCCGGCTGGTTTTTCTTCGTTAACGAGTGTTGCAACTTCTCTTCCAAGCAAATCGTAAACTTTTAATGTGGCTTTGATGTCACTCTGAGCTTGCCTGCCTGCCGGCAAGGCAGGTCGAAGAGCGACAGTTGGAATGCTGTATTTTATTTTTGTTGTTGGGTTAAACGGGTTGGGGTAGTTTTGGTAGAGTGAAAACTCATTAACGAATGGAACTTCTACTTCAACTATTTGAGAATACTCAAACGTGCCGTCATAATCTATTTGTTTTAATTTGTATTGAAATTTTCCCAACATAACATCATTATCCGTAAGTGAGTAATGCTGTGTTTCTGCTGTTGTTCCGAGACCAGGGACAAATCCTATTTTATTCCATCCTTCGTCATTCTGAGTGAAACGAAGAATCTCAAATCCGGAGTTGTTGGTCTCTGTTGCAGTGGACCATTTTAATTCTACGGAATTTTCGTTTTCTAAAAATGCCGCTGTGAAGGAAGTTAATTCAACAGGCGTCCCACCGTTCATTGTATGAAGGATAATTCCATTATCACCAACAGTGGTACCGACTAAAGAATCAAGAAATGAAACACACTGCAAATTCGATGTTGTTCCACTAGACTGCTCGAACCAGTTTACCCCACCATTTGTGGTCTTAAATATTTTTCCATATAGTCCAACTACCGTTCCATTATTCAAATCCTTAAAACATATGCTACGAAGAGAAACAGTCGATCCAATTGATTGTAAAGTCCAATCAATACCTCCATTTGTAGTTCTAAGTATAGTTCCATCAATCGTAGCGATCCAGCCGCTATTTGCATCAATAAAAGAAACACTTAAGAGATAGGAGATTGTTCCGCTTATTTGTGTAGTCCAATTCTGTCCACCATCTGTTGTCCTTCGAATTGTTCCACTCTGGCCAACTGCAATCCCGATATTTTCGTCAATAAAAAAAACATCTCTAAATGTTGCACTGCTATTACTATTCTGACTAACCCAATTAAAACCACCATTTGTAGTCTTGTATATGGTACCGTAATCTCCAACGGTCCATCCAATATTTGGATTAACAAAAAACAAACTAAATTGCCAATTATTAAAAGATGACAGTTGCCACCAATTAATACCACCGTCTGTTGTTCCCACTACGTTACTGCTAACATCACCACAAACAACAGCTTTTCCAACATTAACATTCAGTGATTGAATATCTGAAATAAATTCTAAATACATTGAACTAGTTTGAACAATCCAGTTCGTTCCACCATTTGTTGTCCTAAGAATTGTATTAGAGTTACCACCAGCCCATCCATGATCTTCATCAGAAAACGAAACAGTATATAAACTAGTTCCGGTTCCGCTATTTTGTTGATACCATTGCGCGGATATAGTTATAGAAAGAATAAAAACGAAGAGAGATATTTTAAGGGTTCGCATTTTTTACCCCGTTAAAATTAAACTTAGCTGAAACATAAAAAATTAAAATGAGAATGTCGAGAAAGGGAAGTCAAAAATAGTTGTTCACATCAACATTAAATTAAAGTGTGCATTTAGCTCTCAAATCAAAAAAAATATTTATATTTGGCTTCAATTTTTACAAGAAAAATATCAGCGAATGCAGAATATCTTTATTAATAAATTAAAAGAGCACGTAGGGAAAGAAGTAACACTTCGCGGTTGGCTCTTCAATAAACGTTCAAGTGGTAAAATCAGGTTTTTAATCTTAAGAGATGGAACCGGATATGTGCAGTGTGTTTTCTTCAAAGGAAATCTTTCTGAAGAGCAATTTGAATTAGCAGATAAAATTGGTCAGGAATCATCGATTGAAGTTACCGGTAAAGTAAAAGAAGATCCCAGACAAGTTGGCGGATTTGAAATTGATGCAACCGGTTTGAAAGTTATTCAGAACGCTCAGGATTACCCGATTTCGCCAAAGGAACATGGCATTGAGTTTTTATTAGACCACAGACATCTTTGGCTTCGCTCAAAAAAACAAGTTGCAATACTCAGAATTCGCCATCGAATAATTAAAGCAATCAGAGATTTTTTTGATGAACGTGATTTTGTTTTAATGGATCCACCAATTTTAACTCCAAATGCTGTTGAAGGAACATCAACTTTATTTGAAACTCCGTACTTTGATTTGGGCAATGCGTATTTAACTCAATCAGGGCAGCTTTACGCAGAAGCCGGTGCAATGGCTCACGGAAAAGTTTATACTTTTGGACCAACTTTCAGAGCGGAAAAATCAAAAACGAAAAGACATCTCACAGAATTCTGGATGTGCGAGCCTGAAGTTGCTTTTGCTGATTTGAATGATGATATGAATCTTGCTGAAGAAATGCTTGAGTATATTGTTCAAACAGTTTTGAAGGAGAGAGCAGAGGAACTGAAAATACTAGAACGCGATACTTCAAAATTAGAAAAAGTTATTCGACCGTTTCCAAGAATTAGTTATGATGAAGCAGTTGAAATTTTGAAAAAGAATGGAGTCAACTTCGAATGGGGAAATGATTTCGGTGCACCGGATGAAAAGATTATAGTTGAGCAATTTGATAAACCAGTTATGGTTCATCGTTATCCATCTGAAGTAAAAGCGTTTTATATGAAACGCGATCCTGAAAATCCAAAAGTAGCTTTAGCGGTTGATGTACTTGCACCAGAGGGTTATGGTGAAATAATCGGTGGAAGTCAAAGAGAAGATAGTATCGATGAATTGCTCAGCAGAATAAAAGAACACAATCTTCCGCAGGAAGTATTTGAGTGGTATCTTGATTTAAGAAGATATGGAACTGTTCCTCACGCTGGATTTGGTATTGGATTAGAAAGAACCGTCAGTTGGATTTGTGGACTCGATCATTTAAGAGAAGCAATTCCGTTTCCAAGAATGATTTATAGAAATACTCCTTAGGATGGATGATGGATGATGGATGAGGGAAGAGGGATGATGGAAAATGGAATACGGATAGTGTTATTTTTAAAATTTTATATTTGCAAAGATGAATCCGAAGACTGAAGAGTTATTAAATAGAACTTTTGAATTTGGAGTAAGTTGTTTGTTGTTTCTTGAATCTTTGCCTAAAACTAAAGTAAATGCTGTAATAACTTTTCAATTAGCTAAAGCATCAACTTCGATCGGTTCTAACTATGAAGAAGCTCAGGGGGCGGAATCATCGAAAGATTTCATTCATAAGATTGGAATCGTTCTGAAAGAGTCACGAGAAAGTAATTACTGGTTAAGAGTCCTTGATGCAATTTTGAAAGATGAATTTAAGAATTCAGATTTTAAATCTTTATTAAAAGAGAGTTTTGACTTTAAAAAGATTTTTACTTCGATTAAATTAACAGCACAACAAAATTTAAATAAGCAGAATTGACTGAAAATGTTAAATAACATCTTCCTTCATACATCAACCATCTTCCATTGAAGGGACAATGACCTTAGAATTAGTTCTCTTTACACTTTTCGCTACTATCTGTGCAGTTTCTGCAGTGCTGATGATTACTCGTCCCAATCCTGTGATCTCTGCTTTATTCCTTGTTCTTAATTTTGCGTCGCTGGCAGGTTTGTATTTAACCCTTAATGCACAGTTTATTGCTGTTGCACAGGTGATCGTTTATGCTGGTGCGATAATGGTCTTTTTCCTATTTGTAATAATGCTGTTAAATCCAGAAAAAGAAAAAAGATTTTTTGAAGAAAAAAGGAAGCTCCGAATTTTTATAATTTCGATTGTTGCGTTAGTTCTCGTGCAGATTGTTTATATGATTTTTCTTTCTAATCCATCCGACTCAATTACATCAGAAGTTAGCAGAAGTATTCAAACCGGAACAATTGAAAATATTGGAAGGGAAATGTTTACAAATTACATCTTACCATTTGAAGCTGCAGGTTATCTTTTGCTTGCAGCAACAATTGGTGCGATGGTTATGGCAAAAAAGAAATTTGAATGAGTTATGCAGATACCAATTGAATATTACCTGATTTTAAGTGCATTTATGTTTTCTGTTGGAATAGTCGGTGTTCTAACTCGCAGAAACGCTATCGTGGTTTTTATGTGTATTGAATTGATGCTAAACTCAGCAAATCTTACTTTAATTACATATTCATCCTACTTAGGTGATGTTGCAGGTCAGCTATTTGTATTCTTTGTGATGGCAGTAGCCGCAGCAGAAGCAGCCGTTGGATTGGCAATAATTATAGCCATATTCAGAAATAAGCTAACAGTTAATATTGACGAAATAAATATTCTAAAGTGGTAATCCTATTACGATGATTAATTTAATTTATCTCACAGTACTTTTTCCGTTGCTCGGTTTTCTTTTTAATGGATTACTTGGTCCGAAAATAAAAAATGAAAAACTGATAGGAATTATTGGAAGCAGTACTATCGGATTATCATTCATTGTAGCTGTCGGAGCCTTCTTTGAGACACTTGCGCTTCCGGCAGATCACAGACTAACTATTGTAACCCTATTTCAATGGATCGATGTTGCAGGGTTGAATATAAGTTTTTCCTATCAAGTTGATCAGTTATCTCTTGTAATGTCATTAATTGTAACCGGAGTCGGATTTTTAATCCATGTTTACTCAATCGGTTATATGCATGGTGATAAAAGCTTCTGGAGATTTTTCACTTATCTCAATCTCTTCATCTTTGCAATGATGAATCTTGTGCTTGCTGATAATTTTCTTCTACTCTTCCTTGGTTGGGAAGGTGTTGGTTTGTGTTCATACTTGCTCATTGGATTTTGGTATGATAGAAAATTTGAAAAGAGTACAACTTCTGGTGCTGGCTTAAAAGCTTTTGTCGTTAATAGAATTGGTGACTTTGGATTTCTTCTCGGAATGTTTTTAATTTATTCGACTTTCGGAACACTTATTTTCACTGATGTATTTTCCCGTGCAGTTTCATTCAATGTGCCGGAACATATTTTCGTTCTGATTGCAATCTTTTTATTCATTGGTGCAACTGGCAAATCTGCACAGATTCCGCTATTAGTTTGGCTTCCTGATGCAATGGCTGGTCCAACTCCTGTATCAGCACTCATCCATGCTGCAACAATGGTTACTGCCGGTGTTTATATGGTCGCACGTTGCAGTATTATTTATGCTTCGGCTCCAGCAGCAATGATGGTTGTTGCTGTTATTGGAGTCTTCACTGCATTCTTTGCTGCAACTATTGGACTTGTTCAAAATGATATTAAAAAAGTTCTTGCTTATTCGACTGTCAGTCAGCTAGGTTACATGTTTTTAGCATTAGGTGCAGGTGCCTTCTCCGCCGGAATATTTCATGTTATGACTCACGCATTCTTTAAAGCATTACTCTTTCTTGGAGCTGGATCAGTTATTCATTCTATGCATGAACAACAAGACATTCGACATTACGGTGGATTAAAAAAATATATGCCGATCACTTATGGAACTTTTTTGGTTGCAGCAGTGGCTATCTCAGGAATTCCACCGCTTTCAGGATTTTTTAGTAAGGATGAAATTCTTTGGTATTCATTTACAAACCTCGGAATGATTTTTTGGTTGGTTGGATTGTTAACTGCATTAATGACTGCGTTTTATATGTTCAGACTCTACTTTATGACTTTTGAAGGGAAAGAAAAATTCGATCATAATAAACTTCATCCGCACGAATCACCGAAGTTGATGACGGTTCCATTGGTTGTTCTTGCAGTGTTAGCTGCTGTAGGTGGTTTCATTGGTATTCCCGAATTATTTTCAGGTGAACATGGAAATCTGTTCCATACTTGGTTAGCACCTGTATTCAAAACAGCTGAAATAAAATTAATGCATGGTGGTGGTCACACTCATTTAGAAGAAATATTATTAATGACAGTTTCAGTAATTGCAGCAGTGGGTGCTATCTTCTATGCTCGTCACATCTATCTGAAAAAACCTGAGATCGCTGAGAAAACTGCTTCGAAATTCAAAGGCATCTATAACATTCTCTTGAATAAATATAAGCTTGATGAAATTTATGATGCAACAATTGTGAATCCGCTTGTTAAAGGCTCTGAAAACATTCTCTGGAAGATTGCTGATAATAAAATAATTGATGGATTAATAAATGGGCTGGCAAAGCTGATCGATAATATTTCCGGTTCGATTAAAAAAATTCAAACAGGTATTGCACAATCATACGCACTCGTTATGGTGCTTGGAATCTTAATTGCTCTTTTCTGGATAATCCTGAGCTACTCATAAATGGAACAATCATATTTGTTAACATACCTTCTTGCTATTCCGATTATCGGATCGATACTAATTCTTTTTATTAATAAAGAAAAATCGCAGCTTATAAAGAATGTTGGGCTGGCAGTATCTCTACTAGCATTTGTAATCTCTTTGATCATCTATTTAGGATTTGATAATCAGTCAAGCGACTTTCAATTTGTAAATAAATTTAATTGGATTAGTGGACTTAATATCAGCTACCACGTTGGTATTGACGGTCTGTCAATGCTATTGATTCTTCTAACAACATTCCTAACGCCTTTAACACTAATCTCCAGTTGGAGCGGCATTAAGCATAAAGTTAAAGAGTTTACTTTCTTCATGTTGTTTCTAGAATTAGGAATGCTTGGAGTATTTGCATCGCTCGATATGTTTTTGTTTTATGTTTTCTGGGAAGCTATGCTGATTCCAATGTACTTTATTATTGGTATCTGGGGCGGTGAAAGAAGAATTTATGCTTCAATCAAGTTCTTCATTTACACAATGGCTGGCAGCCTGCTGATGCTCGTTGCTATTATTTGGCTCGTTGTTTACTCTGCTGAATTGCTTGGTGGATTTACTACCAATCTTCTCGATCTTTATAAAACTGGACCAACTATTGGTACTTCAATCCAGGGATTTTTATTCCTAGCGTTCGCATTAAGTTTTGCTATCAAAGTTCCGTTGTTTCCATTTCATACATGGTTACCAGATGCACACGTTGAAGCTCCGACTGCAGGAAGTGTTATTCTTGCTGGTGTTCTTTTGAAAATGGGAACTTATGGATTTTTAAGATTTAATCTTCCTCTGTTTCCACAGGCTGCAATTGATTATGCGGGTTTGATTTCTGTTCTTGCTGTAATTGGAATTATTTATGGTGCACTCGTTGCGATGGTTCAAACAGATATGAAAAAGTTAGTAGCATATTCATCAGTTTCGCATTTGGGTTTTGTTATGCTTGGAATTTTTGCTCTCAACCAGGAATCGGTTCAGGGCGCTGTAATTCAAATGATAAATCATGGTTTATCAACAGGGGCACTTTTCCTTTTGGTAGGAATGATCTATGAAAGAACTCACACGAGAAAAATAGCTGACTACGGTGGCATCGCAAAATTAGTTCCTTTCTTCTCTTTTGCTTTTTTGTTCACTTCACTTTCCTCGATCGGATTACCGGGATTGAACGGATTCGTTGGAGAGTTTTTAATTTTAATTGGTGCTTTCAAATCAACCGTTCTTGGAAGCTGGTGGTTTACAATTTTTGCTGCAACCGGAGTAATCTTTGCTGCAGTTTATATGTTGTGGATGTATAAGAAAGTTGTCTTCGGTGAAGTTACAAATCCTAATTTGGACTCATTAACTGATCTCAATTTCAGAGAGAAATTAGTACTCATTCCAATCTTCATATTCATTGTCTGGATAGGAATTTATCCTTCAACATTTCTGAATGTTAGTACCAAGACTTCTGAAAAGATAATTAATCAGGTGACATCCCCACAAAACCAGTTAGAAATAGGAAGAATCGATGCACCAAGGTGATCGAATATTTATTCTCTTTTTTCTAATCATATTTTTCTTTTTTGGCTATCAGGAAATAAATGCTGAAACTATTAATTCAATTTCAGATTCAACATCAGCAATAACGATTTCCGAAAATTCTCATACTGAAGGTCATTTGCCATCAGCATTTATGGTTTTACCCTTTGTTATACTTCTTGCAATGATAGCTACCGGTCCTTTATTTTATCATCATTTCTGGGAAAAGTATTATCCTATTATTGCAATTTTGCTTGGTCTGGTCACAGTATTCTATTATTTATTTTTTCTGAATGATACTCACAGTTTACTGCATACTGCTGCTGAGTATTTATCATTTATTGCATTGCTCGGGTTCACTTTTTGTTGCTTCCGGGGGAATATTAATAAGGATTGAAAAAAAATCTACTCCCTGGCTTAACGCAGGTATTTTACTTTTTGGAGCTGTTATCGCAAATATAATCGGAACTACCGGTGCATCAATGTTGCTTATCAGACCTTTTATAAAAATCAATCAGGACAGAATAAAACCATATCATATAGTATTTTTTATTTTTCTTGTGAGTAATATTGGTGGTGCTTTAACACCAATCGGTGACCCACCTTTGTTTCTTGGATTTCTACGGGGTGTTGAATTTTTTTGGGTGATTGGACATGTATGGTATATCTGGCTGCCTACAATACTTTTAATAGCAGCAGTTTTTATTGTTATTGATTTCAGGAACATTAGCAAAGATGAATCGGATGAAAAGTTCAGCGGAAAAATTGAATTTAAAGGAATGAAAAATGTTTTTTATCTTTTAATAATTGTTATTTCTGTATTCATTGATCCTGCAGTGATAAGTTGGGTCCCAAGTTTAAGTCCTTTTCCATTTGGTATCCGAGAGATTATAATGTTCTCGATGGTGGTTATTGCATATAAAACTGCTGATGAAGATATTCTTAAAGCAAATGAATTCGATTTTGAGCCTATAAAAGAAGTAGCTTATCTTATTTGTTGGAATTTTTGCTACAATGATTCCTGCATTGCAATTGATTTCTCATGAAGCAAATGTTTTAGGTGATAACTTAACTCCTGGAATTTTTTATTGGGCAACAGGAATTCTATCCTCGTTTCTCGATAACGCTCCAACATATCTTAATTTTCTAAGTGCTGAATTGGGTAAATTTGGGATGAATGTAAACATACCGGCTGAAGTGTCTAGATTTGCAAATGAATTCATCCGATTTATCTTTCGGCAATTTCAGTTGCAGCAGTATTTTTTGGAGCGATGACTTATATTGGTAACGGTCCAAATTTTATGGTTAAATCAATAAGTGAAAGATCAGGAATTAAAATGCCAAGCTTTTTTGGTTTTATGATCAAATATTCAATCCCGATTTTAATTCCGATTTTTATTATTGTCTGGCTTAGTGTTTTATTTTTAAAAGGATGAAAAATGAAAAGCATCAGAGAAGTATTAAAAGAAAAGCGAACAGGTTTATATTATGGGAACAGGGTACTGCTTCCGTTTAGCTGTCATATTCTTAAATTGAATATTGAAAATGATCTGATTACTGATTTTAGTCCAAGTCATACAAGGGTGTTCAGGTTTCTGAAAATCCAGACTTTATGGAAATTTACTTTTATGATTACAAAGATCTTGGTGAAGTAGTTACCAAATACGAAACAATAAAGATGATCGTTGTTCAAAAAGGTAAAGACATATTCAATTTAAAAAACCATATAACGCTTGCTCTTCATCCCGAGGATAATAATCAGCTTAGAATTGAAAAGTTGGGCGAAAATCAAATTTTTATAGAGTAATTTTTATGATTTATCTAAACGAAGTGTACAACATTATACCTCTGATAATTATCGGGGCAGGAATAATTATCTCAATATTGATTGAGCTTTACTCTCAGGATGGCAAAACAGTTCTTCCATGGTTCTCATTTCTACTTTTTCTTGGGACCGGATTCTATTCTTTGATGACAGTGGAAAACCAATCAATAGTTTTTCAGAATATGTTGTCATCCGGCGGGATAACAAATATTTTTTATTTTATTTTCAATATTGGTGCTGCTCTTGTGTGTCTTCTTTCAATTGATTACACAAAAAAATATGGAATTAATTATTCTGAGTATTACATCCTGATTCAAAGTTCAGTGCTTGGAATGATGATGATGGCTGGGGCAAAAAATCTATTCATGATTTTTCTGGGGCTGGAAGTAATGTCAGTTTGCTTTTATGTTCTTGCAGGCGTTAACAGGAAAAAAGAAAAAGCTATCGAAGCCTCACTTAAATATTTTCTGCTTGGAGCCTTTGCAACCGGTTTTTTAGTTTATGGAATTGCACTCATCTATGGTTCAGCTCAAACCACTTCGATTGATGTCATCACTGCAGGATTTGCCGAGTACTCCAGCAATATTATCTTCTTGGTTGGCATACTACTTTTTTTAATTGGCTTCTCATTCAAGATTGCAGCATTTCCCTTTCATATGTGGGTACCCGATGTTTACCAGGGAGCTCCAACGACCATTACAGGTTTATTTTCAACAATAGGCAAGGCTGCTGCCTTTGCTGCGATTATTGCAACATTAAATGCATTGTTTTCTGGCGAAAGCACAAGTCTGTTTTTACCTTACCTCGCTGTACTATCAATCTTTTCAATGTTGTTTGGAAGTATCGTTGCTATTGCACAAAGTAATATTAAACGCATGCTTGCTTATTCATCAATTTCACATGCTGGATACATTTTAATTGGACTGGCGGCTGGAACAAGCACGGGTGTTGCCGGAGTTGTTTTCTATCTTGCTGTTTATACTTTTATGAATTTGGCTGCATTTGGAATTATCGCTTTAGTTGAAGGAGAGAATGATAAAAATCTTGATATTAATTCATACGCGGGTTTAGGCACTAAAAGTCCGGTACTTGCTGCTCTGTTAGCAATAATAATGTTTTCTCTTGCTGGAATTCCACCACTCGCTGGATTTTTTGCTAAGTACTATATTTTTATTGCAGCCATCAAGTCGGGTTTAACCTGGCTAGCAATACTGGGAATAATTTCAAGTGTCATAAGCGTTTATTTTTATTTGAGAATAGTTGTAATAATGTACTTTAAAGAATCAGAAGCAGATGTTGTTTACTCAAAAAGTATCAGCGGATTTTTTGGTGTTGCAATTTCTGTTTTACTTGTAATTTTGTTAGGTATAATTCCAGGCTCGTTACTGGATTTGATTACCTCGTATCTTTAGTTTGTAACTGTTCGTTTAGATTATTTTCTTAATTAATTTTTAATCAGATGATTCCACTCTTCTCTACAAAACAAATACGACAAATTGATGAATATGCCATCAGAAAATTAGGTATTCCAGGCATTGTTTTGATGGAGAATGCTTCCCGTGAAATCTTTCAGAAAATTTCTGAAAGAATTGAACATTTAGAATTACCAAAGATTGGTTTTATTTGCGGAAAAGGGAATAATGGGGGAGATGGATTTGCTGCGGCTAGACATTTTGCTAATGACGGATATCAAGTAGTTGTAATTTATCTTGGAACAGAAAAAGAAATGTCTGAAGATTGTAGTTCTAATTTTCAGATACTAAAAAAACTTTCTCTCACTAATAAAAAGATAAAATTAAAAAAGTTTAGCTCTACTCAATCTTTAAGTTCACTAAAAAGTTGCAGAATAATTTGTGATGCGTTGCTGGGCAGTGGTGGTAAAGGGGCACTTCGTGAGCCGTACCTTTCGATAATTAGTTATTTAAATAAATTAAAAGTAATCAAAGTAGCTATTGATATTCCAACAGGATTGAACGCTGATTCCGGTCACGCTGAAATGTCTTTTAAAGCTGACTTTACAATTACTCTCGGTCAATTAAAAAAGGGATTATTTTTTGGCGATGGATATGTTTATTCCGGTGAAGTAGAAAAAGGAGGAATTGGTATTCCGGATGCTCTATATGATAATTTTACTCCAACTGAATTTCTTATCGAACCTGAAGATGCTTTACCTGGATTGCCAATTAAAGCGAAGAATCTTCATAAATACTCTGCTGGAAAAGTTTTAACTATTGCGGGATCTGGTTCTCTACCAGGTGCAGCTGTTTTGGCATCGACTTCGGCTTTAAAGATAGGCGCAGGTGCATCAATACTTTGCTTTCCAAAATCTATTCGTGAGTTAGTTCATAAAAAATTAAATGAAGTTGTTGTAAAAACTTATGAAGATGATGGGAAAGAATACTTATCAGAAAAAAATATTGATCAGCTAACCGATAAGATTAAATGGTCAGATGTTGTTGCTATCGGTCCCGGTCTTGGCAGAGAAAAGGAAACACAAAAAACGGTAATATCATTTATTAAAAAATTCAGTTCGAAGTTAAAAGTGATCGATGCAGATGCAATATTTGCTTTGGGGCAGGGCAGGTATAAAAAATTAAATCTCCAAAACTCTGTGCTCACCCCTCATCATGCTGAATTTGCGGATTTAATAGGAATTACAAACTCAGATTTAAAGAGAGATATTTTGAAGTACGGAAAAGCATTTGTTGAAAGAACTGGTGCGTATTTAGTTTTAAAAGGAGCTCCGACAATAATTTTTACTCCGGAAGGAGATGCACTTATTAACACAACCGGCAATCCTTCTTTGGCTAAATTCGGTACCGGCGATGTTCTAACAGGATTTATTGCCGGATTGCTTGTTCAACAGAAAAATGTTGAGAATGCAATCATTACCGCAGTTTATCTTCATAGTCTGGCCGCAGATATACTCGCGCAGAAGAGAACAAAGTTGGATATACTGGCGACCGATATTCAAAATTATATTCCTCAAACCATTAAATTTTTAACTGGCTCTCTTGTTTAAATATCTTGAAAAAAGAAAAGTCTGGCTGGTTTATATACCTTTAACTATTTACTGGTTAATACTTTTTACTGCAACGAGCCTTCCGGTGCAAAGGTTACCAAGTATCGGATTTAGTGATAAAATAAACCATTTCTTGGCATATTTTATTCTTGCTGTATTAGTGAACTTAACTTTAATCTATCAAAGAAAATCACGATTTCTTTTTAACAAAGCATCACTTGTTACGATTTTTATTGGTCTGCTTTATGGTGCTTTTGATGAGCTTCATCAGATCTTGATTCCCGGTCGGTTTGCTGAAACTCTTGATTGGATTGCAGATGGGATGGGTACACTTGTTGGAGTTTTAGTGGTATATTATCTTATTAGTAAACTTAAATATCGCCTGGAATTTAACTAAATAGATAAAATTCAGTTGCCATGGGAACTTTCTTAAAAAATAATCGTAAAAGGGGCAGAAACTAATTTGACAAAACTGTTATCATTTAGTAATTTTTCATCAGTTAAATGCTTTTAATAGGAGAGCTGAAATGAAACTAAAAAATCCAATCGCTGATCTAAGACTTAAATACAAAAAAACTTTTGAGATAAGTCTTATAATAGCTCTTGTTTTAATGATCGTGGCCTTCAAATTCTTTCCTGATGTAGCATCAGGAGGAGAACAGCTTGAAGATACGCAGGAACTTTTTACCGTTGAAGATATTCAACAGACTAAACAAGAGAACAGACCACCTCCTCCGCCTAAACCACCTATTCCGATTGAAGCACCAAGTGATGATGTGCTGGAAGATATAGAAATTGGTGATACTGAAATCGATTTTGAAGAAGAGTTGGAAGCTCCGCCTCCACCAAAAGAAGAGAAAAAAGTAGAAGAGGAACCAACTTATTTCGTTGCAGTTGAAGAAATGCCTGAACCAATTGGTGGTATTAAGGCTATTCAGGAAAAAATTGTTTATCCTGAAATTGCAAAACGAGCCGGTGTTGAAGGTAAAGTTTATATCCTGGCGTTCGTTGATGAATCAGGTAATGTCACTAAAGCTAACGTTCTTAAAGGTATTGGAGCTGGTTGTGATGAAGCAGCACTCAATGCAGTGTTGAAAACAAAATTTAAACCCGGTAAGCAAAGAGGCAAACCTGTAAATGTTCAGGTATCCATTCCGGTCATATTCAAACTCAATTAAATTTTAAGGCGTCCAATGGACGCCTTTTTAATTTTTTCCTAGCCTTTCCAATTATTTAATTTGAATTTTCTACTTTCCCAATAGCCTTTATTGAAATTTGATATAGTATATCATCTGATTAGCTTTAAAGTACATTTATCTGAAAATAATCCAATAATTGTCAGAAAGAATTGTTTTTTTTGAGTTAGTTTATAAGCTCGAATTATATTTTTGCTATGTCTAAGAAAAATCAAACGAATGACTTTGTTCTTATTTTAATACTTCTGCTTCTTCAGCTTATATTTCTGTATGCTGTAAAATATCTAAATCAGCAACTTCCACTCACAGACTTTTCTTTGTTAAATATTGGCAACATCCTCAATTTTTTAGTGTATACTGGAATCATTACCGGAATTTATTTTCTTATTAAAAAAGATAAATCGTTAGTGAGCAAAAAAGTAATTTTCTCATTCATAATAATCTCCTGGATGCTGTTATTACTCGCCTTTGCTAGCACAAGATTTAAGATTGTATCTTCGAGTGTTTATATTTTAAATCAACCCGGAGATAAAGTGTTCACAGGTTTACTTTTTATGTTATTCTTATTAACGCTTTTGTACTTTTTAATTTTCTTGTGGAGTACAATATTTAGTAAGCAAAAATCAAAAGTTATGAAGAACATTTTAACCACAGTTTTGATGATTTTTGTTTCACTCGTTGTCATTATTATTTATATTGATAATATTGGTTATACATCAGGAAGGTGGGCGATTAGTAAAAATGAAAAGAATATTGCTGTGGTTTTAGGAGCTGCTGTCTGGACTGGTAACGTTCCCAGTCCGACCTTATCGTCCAGAGTTGATAAAGCATTGGAACTTCTTGGACAGGGATTAATAGGAAAAATTGTACTCACGGGTGGAAAAGCTCCCGGCGAATTACCTGAATCAGAAGTAGCTTATGCATATGCCAGAGCAAAGGGAGTTGATACATCAAAGGTGAGAATCGAAAGTTTAACTTCTTCAACTTCCGACCAGATAAGATGGGTAAAAAATAATCTTTCAAACGATAATTCTGTGGCAGAAATTATTCTGATTTCAGATGCGTATCATCTTCCAAGAGCAATTGAAATAAGTAAATTTTATAATCTCAACACTAAAGTTGCTGAATCTGTTCATAAATTGAATTTTAAAGATTTACTTTATAACAAAATAAGAGAAAGTATCGCGTTATTTATCTTCTGGAATTTTGCTTTGTAAAGAAACAGTTTTAATATTTGAAGTAGAATTATATACCGACTAGTAAATTTTATTTTGTTCTTAATATGATGATAAAAAAATCAAAACGAAGAATTGTAAGAGAAAAAGTTTTACAGATTTTGTATGCTTACGAATTGAATAATGAATCACTTCAACCTCTCTCTTCAGAAATCCTTGGTGATGTTACCGATGAAGCGGATAAAAATTTCGCAAAAGAACTTACCCGAACAGTGCTCGCAAATGTTGAAGAGCTTGATAACAGGATAATTCAGCGAGTTGCTAATTGGGAAATGAACAGGATTGCATTAATTGATAAAATTTTACTTCGGATAGGGATCTGTGAACTGCTTCATTTTCCTGATATCCCACCAAAAGTTTCGATTAACGAATCAATTGAAATAGCTAAAGAGTACAGTACGGCAGGTAGTGCAAAATTCATTAACGGAATTCTCGATGCTGTCCTTGACGAAGAAAAGAAAAAAGGTAAGCTAAACAAAACAGGCAGGGGACTGGTTGAAGAATCCATCTCACCTTCAAGGCAGTAGCTGATGAAAGAAAAAAGCAGAGTCTTTGTCTGGACTCTCTTCGATTTTGCCAACACCTCTTTTTCAATAATTGTTGTAACATTTCTTTATGCTGTCTACTTCAAGAAAACAGTTGCCGGAAATGAAGCAATAGGCGATTTATACTGGAGTATCAGCACAAGTATAGCGATGGTCATAACTGCATTTATTTCCCCATTGCTTGGGGCAATTGCGGATTATAGTGCAGGTAAAAAACGATTTCTACTTTTCTTTACGCTACTTTGTATTCTTGGAACATCATCACTTTATTTTATTGGACCAGGACAAATATTCTGGGGAATAGCTTTATTTGTTCTTGCAAACGTTGGCTTTGAGGCAGGACTTGTTTTTTATGATGCCTTCTTACCTGAAATAACAGCAGCAAAAAACTATGGTAGAGTTAGCGGTTATGGTTTTGGTATGGGGTATCTCGGTTCCCTGGCAACACTTGCAATTGTATTCCCCTTTATTGAAGCTTCGATGATTAAAGAAACTTTTCCGGTTGCCGCATTATTCTTCCTATTATTTTCGCTCCCACTATTTTTTTTCTTGAAGGAAACCAGAAATAAAGTTGAACGCACAGAATCTTTTGCTGCAATTGGATTCAGTAGAGTTTGGTCAACATTAACGCATCTAAAGTATTACAAAAATCTCGCAATCTTTTTATTGGCTTTTTTCTTTTACATCGAAGGTGTGAATACAGTTATTTTCTTTTCCGGAAATTATGCGAGCACAACACTTGGCTTTAACGAAATGGAGCTACTAATATTTTTCATCGTAGTTCAGACTACGGCTATCGCTGGCTCTGTCGTTTTAGGAATACTGGCTGATAAAATCGGGCAGAAGAAAATAATTGTTATCAGCTTATTTATGTGGCTAGCCACGGTTGCTCTTGCTTATTTCGTTTACGATAAAACAGGGTTTTATGTCGTTGGATTATTAGCTGGTGCAGCGATGGGTTCCTGCCAATCTGCAAGTCGTAGTTTAATGAGCAAGCTTACTCCACCAGAAAAGAAAACAGAGTTCTTTGGATTTTATTCTTTCTTCGGAAAAAGTTCTGCAGTTGTTGGCCCCTTAGTATTTGGTTTGGTAAGTTTTCTTTCAGGTGATCAGAGAGTTGCCATCATATCAATTGCATTTTTCTTTATTGTTGGCTTGTTGATACTGACCAAGGTGAAGGATCCAAAAATTGGTGTGAGTCAATTATATTATTAAATACGTAGGAATTTAGTTTAAAACCTTATACACAGCTAAACCCGCTGACTTCTCAACATTCCACTCAAAATTGATTTTCTTTTCTTCTTTTCGAACTTCACATTTATGGTAACCGCAGAATTTGCAAAGCTCAGGTATGCAGTAGTCAAAATGAATTTTTATTTGTGAGTTGGGAAATTCTTTTTCGAGTTCCTGATCAATATATTTTTCTTCGGTGTGGGATTGCTCAATCGTAAAATAATAGGGGAGTAATAAATGAAAGTCTATAAATGTTGTGTCACCAGATTGCCAGTAGCGCAGTTCGTGAATATCAATCCAATAATCTTTTTTGATTGAAATTAATATATCAGAAATTTTTTTGAGAATTGCTGGATTTGTTTCAAGCATCAGTCCCCCGATGGATTCTCTCATTAATTTATAACCGGTAAATAAAATATTTAACGCTACTATTATTGCCAGTAGTGGATCAAGCAAAACAAAATCAGTGATGATTACAAGAGTAATACCCACAATAACTCCAATGCTTGTTATTGCATCGGTAAGGACATGCTTTCCATCGGCAACAAGAGTTATTGAATGAGTTTTCTTTCCTGTCCTAATCAAATAATAACCAAGTCCAAGATTAACAATCCCAGCAACACTAATAAATACTACACCGATGCTGAGCGATTCAAGAGTTGGTCCAGCAATTATATCCAGAATAGCCTGGTAAATAATAAAACCTGCTGCCAATACAATTAAAAATCCTTCAACTCCGGCAGAGAAGTATTCTACGTTTCCGTGACCATATAGGTGAGATTCATCTGCAGGCTTTGAACTTAAAATTATACTGAATAAAGCCATACCGGTAGCTGCAACATGAACAACTGATTCAGCCGCATCAGAAAAAATTGCAACCGATCCAGTAATAAAATAAGCAGTCATCTTAGTGATGAACATTCCAATGCCAATTGACAATGAAATATATGCAGCTTTCTTTCTAAGGTTTAACTGCTCGATTCTATTCATATTTTCGCCTGAGAATTTCGGAGTTTTGTTGCTGCTTCTTTCAGCACTTCATCGGTTTTTGCAAAACAAATTCTTATCAAGTGATTGACTTCCTCTACTTTTATAAAATGGTGATAATTGGAATTACAGCAACACCAATTTCCTTTGTCATAGTATTCAGCAAATTCCATATCGGTTTTGTTTGAAATTGAAGAATAATCAAGAAGTTGAAAATAAGTGCCATCACAAGGTTTTAACTTAAACTTTGTATTTCTTATTTCATTCAAAAAGTACATCACGTTTGTGTTCATAAAATTTTCCCAGCAAAAGATATCTTTCTTCCTGTTTCATAAATTCTGCATAAGCATGTTGAATTGGTGTGTTAGCTGAAAATACAATAAACTGGTGCATCTTCCTGAATTCTTTGCTCAGATTTTCAGGAGCAGCACAATAACCCATTTTCCAGCCAGTTGTGTGATATGTTTTACCGAAAGAAGAAATAACGAATGTTCTTTTTGCAAGCTCTTCTGAACCTGCAAGACTAAAATGTTTCTTGCCATCAAAAGTTATATGTTCATAAACCTCATCACTTACAATTAAAATATCAGTTCCTTTTGTAATCTTCTCAAGCTCTTTAATATCTTCTGCGGTGATCAAACTACCTGTTGGATTATGAGGTGAGTTCAGAATAATTACTTTTGTTTTGTCGGATATTTTCTTTCGAACAAGATCCCAGTCGTATGAATAATCTTTTGGATTTAAAGGAATGTAAACCGGAATACCTCCGTTTGAAAGGATATCCGGCACATAACTATCATATGCAGGTTCGAAATAGAATAACCTCATCACTCTGTTTTACAACTAGATGTTATAGCAGTATAAAGTGCTTGTGTTGCACCGGCTGTAACAGTAATTTCATTTTCAAAGTCGTAATGTCTACTGTAAAGTTTTTCAATTTTCTCTGAAATAGCTTCTCGAAGAGTCGAGACTCCTTGCATCGGTGCGTACTGATTGAATCCTTTTATCTGAAAGTGATGAACCAGTTCCAAAAGTTCTTCATCGCAGTTGAAATCCGGAAAGCCCTGTGCAAGATTAATCGCATTGTGTTCAACGGCCATCCGAGACATTATCGTGAAAATGCTAGTGCCCCATTCAGGTAGTTTAGTTTTGATTTTCATATTAATTCAGTTTGATATTAAAAACTGAGCATCAGTTGGTCGCATCTCATCATATATTCTTTTTAATTCTTCATACGCAAAACGGCTACCCCGCTGAGCTGCCATCTTGAAATAGTTTACGGCGTCTGGAATAGATTGAGTTGTTCCTAATCCTTGCTCGTAACACAATCCAACTGAAACCATGGCAAATAATGAACCCTCTTTAGCTGCATTTTTTAGTTTCTTAAAGTCTTCAGATTTGTTATAACCGCCAAATGAATCAAGTAACCTTGATGCAATTAACCTGGTTTCAGCTTCCTCACTTCCCAGTTGAGCAGCAGTTTCCCATAGACTTAAACCAGTTTCGGAATTGTATCTCCCAAATCTGTTTGAATAGTAATTCAATCCTGACTCAACCATGGCTGGTAGATATAATGAATTAGCTGATTGATCAAGTAAATTCAACGCATCAGAAATTGTAATATTTCTATCAAATCCAATTGATGTTAATCCATACCACAAAAACTTAGCGATAACATTTCCGTTCTCACTTTCTCTTTGAACGAGTTGCTGAAAAGTCTGTTGCTGTGAAAGCTGCCAGAGTATGTAAGTCCCTGAGGGAGAATCATTTCTTAACGCGCGATAATAATAAACACCGGCATCTACCAAGTTCTTCTTGTAATAAATTCCTTGTTCATACATTTTTCCTAGAATTGTTTGGGCCTCGGGACTTCCATTGTCAGCTAATAACGTAAGTATTTCAAGATTTCGTTTTGTAGCAAGTTGCTTAAGGTAGTCGGTTTATCAGCAAGCAAAATTTTAGAAAGGCTGTCTGCTCCGATAATATCAATGTTATCAATAAGCATACTATCAGTTATGGCAATGGCAGAATCTGTAATGGATTCAAAATCAATAAATACCAAACCGATATTAGAAGTCAGATTTTCTGATGGATCAGGAATAGGGTTTTTGCCTTCTGGTTTACCTGAATCACTTAGAAGAGAATCCACAACATTTTTTGAAACTCTGGGCTCAAGTTTTGAAACTATCTTTTGTGCAGGCTCATATTCATTATCAGCAGCTTTTTTAATCCAGTAATAAGCGAGGTTATAATCGCGTTGAACTGTAAGATTATCAGTATATAAAATTCCAACGACATACTGTGCCTGAACCATTCCGTCATTTGCAGCACTTTCGAATAACTTAAACGAAGCATAGGGATCCCATTGTACTCCAATTCCATTGATTAATAAAATTGCATAATTGTATTTTGCTGAAGTTAAATTATGATCGGCAGCTTTTTTAATCCAATAGACTGCTTGAGCAGTATCAGCGGGTACACCTTCACCCATTAAAAATCTTAAACCCAATTCGTGTTGAGCTAAGGGATCACCGGCATTTGCTTCCTGAGTTAATCTGAACTTTTGCCAAATCTGGTAAGCGAGGTCAGGCCGGTAGAAATAAGGTGCATTTTGCTTGGGTCTTTTATTCTTGAAAGCGAGGCTTTCAGTGCTATCCTGGGCTTGAACAGCTAAAGAAAACGCTGAAATAAAAACAATGATAAGCCCAAAAATATTCTTCAATAATAACCTTTTAAAAACTTCTATTTTGTAAAGTAAATATAGTTGAATTTTAGAAGGCAGTTCAAGTAGAATATTTGTAGCGTGAAGATATGATATTTATCGTCTATTGATAACTTGTTATTAAAGTAAGTTCGCGCAGGATGGAAATCAGTACAAACCTTTCTTGTATTTGACTACGTGAAGGATAGCCAGAATTAAAGTGGTTATAATTTTAGAATTACCTAACACTTTTCCGAAAACTCCTAAATCTGACTTCAAAGCTAAATCCTTATTAAATTTAATGTAGTTCGTTAGTTGTTCATTGATTCGCAATTGTTCTGAGAGAGGACTTTGAAAGATGTAATTAGAGTTTAGTCGCTGATTTAATAAATCCATATTGAGTTGCAAAGCCAATGAGTCAGGTGGATTGTAGAAATTGTAACTGTTAATTTCAGGGAAGAAGAAATTGTGGTTAATTATAAAAATATCCTCTTCAATTTTCCCAATTGGAACATCTATTATGCTTCTTGTAGAATCAATTTGAATATTTGAGGACCAAACGTTGTTTGTTAACAAAAGAATAAATATCAGACTTGTGGTCAGGAGGTATAATTTATGTATCACGAGATTTTTATTACTCGATGCTAAATTACATTCAATCTAATAATCTACAAGCAACTTGTATATTACTTTACTTTAGCAGAAGCCTTAGATTTTTTGAAATACAATTTCATTGGTTTAAAGTAGTGCTCTTTCCAACCTTTTTCATATTTCTTATCATCACCGTTTGGTAAATGACTATGAATGAGGGTTAGCTTAGTACCACTGTTATGCTTTTCAAAAAGAATTTCTAACTTAGAATCTGGCGCTCCTTCAGGGAATTCAGTGGTTCGCCAGTTTTGTACTATTCTTCCATAAGGTTGAAGGATAAGGTTCGTACCAGTTATGTATCCATTTGAAATAGAAAAAGCTGAACCATTTCTTGAATCAATATGAGCTTTAGTTCCAGTGAAATCTGAATGGTTTTTGCTGTTCAACCATGAATCATAGAGCTTTTTTGCACTGACTGGGAATATTGCGGATATTTTAATACCAGGTTCCAATTCTTTAATCTTTTTTTTATAAGAATAAGTAATTTATTACCTAATGGCAAATCAAAATTCAATATTTTCTAAAAAAATTTAAGCCTGCTTTAGTTCGTTTTAGGATGAGGATTTAGAGGGCTCTAAATTGCTTATAACTCGACCTTACTCTATATTTGCAAACAAAAAAAAGCTAAATGTCCCGCAGAAAAAAAGTAAAATTCATATTCATTACAGGTGGTGTAGTTTCCTCATTAGGTAAGGGTATAACCGCCTCTTCACTAGGACTTCTTCTTAAACAACGGGGCTTTAGCGTTACAATTCAGAAATTCGATCCTTACATAAATGTTGATCCTGGAACAATGAGCCCCTTCCAGCACGGTGAAGTTTACGTAACTGATGACGGTGCTGAGACTGATCTTGATCTTGGGCATTATGAGAGATTTCTGGATGTAAATATGACCCGCGCAAATAACACAACTACCGGTCAGGTTTATAACGAAGTAATAACGAAGGAAAGAAGAGGGGATTACCTCGGTGCAACCGTTCAGGTTATTCCTCATATCACAGACGAGATAAAAAGAAAGTTAGTCCGCTTAAGTGAACTTGGAGACTACGAAGTAATAATAACTGAGATTGGCGGGACAGTTGGTGATATTGAAAGCCTTCCTTTTATTGAAGCTATCAGACAACATATGCTTGAATTTGGCAGGGCTAATTCTATGGTTATTCACGTTACGCTTGTTCCCTATATAGCATCAGCAGGTGAGGTAAAAACAAAACCAACTCAGCATAGTGTAAAAAATCTTTTAGAGCTCGGCATTCAGCCGGATGTGCTTATATGCAGATCAGAAAAAAAATTGTCAAGGGAAATCAGAGAGAAGATTGCACTCTTCTGTAATGTTGATTCTAAAGCAGTTATGTCAGCTCATGATGTTCATTCAATTTATCAAGTACCATTGGTCCTGCATAAAGAAAAGCTTGATACACTTGTAACCAATCGTCTTCATTTACCTGAAAGAAAGATTAAACTTGATGAATGGGAAAAATTTATCCATGGAATTAAAAATCCTAAACATGAAGTTGAAATAGCTGTCTGCGGAAAATATATAACTCACCTCGATGCTTATAAAAGTATTATGGAAGCATTCACACATGCTGGAGCAGAAAGTCAGGTTAAAGTGAAAATGAAACCCGTCAATGCTGAAGATTGTGAATCTGATAATTTTGAGGATCTATTAAAGAACGTTTCAGGGGTTCTCGTTCCCGGAGGTTTTGGTGAAAGAGGCATTGAAGGAAAGATTAAAGCAATCCGGTATGCTCGCGAACATAAAATTCCATTCTTTGGTATTTGTCTTGGACTCCAATGTGCGGTTGTTGAATTTGCACGAAATGTTTGTGGTATGAAAAACGCTAACAGTTCCGAATTCAAAAAATCAAAATACAATGTAATTGATTTGATGCCCGACCAAAAGGATATTAAAGAGAAAGGTGCAACCATGCGCCTCGGAGCTTATCCATGTGTAATTCAGGATAAAACAAAATCTTACGAAGCTTATAAAACAAACTATATTTCTGAAAGGCATCGTCATCGTTATGAAGTGAATAACAAGTTCAGAAGAAAGCTGACAGACAATGGACTTATATTAAGCGGGCTTTCACCTGATAAAGAACTTGTTGAAATGATTGAACTGAAAGATCATCCCTGGTTTGTAGCCTGTCAGTTTCATCCGGAATTAAAATCGAGAGCAACTAATGCTCATCCCTTATTTAGGGAGTTTGTGCGAGCAGCAATGGATTACTCAATTGAAAAAAGCGGGGACTGAAATATCAAATTGCTAAACGTATTCAGCTTTTCCTTGCCGAGATGAATTGTTGTCTTTAAACTATCTCAAATATTTCACATCACGTTTCTTACTGATTAGTATCCTTTCTATTTTTTTCTTCAATGTTTCAATCTATTCGCAATCCGATCTCAATTCCAGAATAAGTATTGGATTGGAATCACTTTATAATTTTAACTTCAAATCATCAGAAAATATATTCGATAACATTATAAAAAAATATCCAGATAATCCTGCCGGGTATTATTATAAATCCATTAGCCATTTGTGGTTCTTCCTTGATAGCAAAAATGAAACTGAGCTGGAATATTTTACTTTGCTGACCGATTCTGCAATTGAAAAAGCTGAAGCTATTTTAGAAAAAGATTCTCTAGATTTATTCACATTGTATCTCCTGGGTTCCTCTTATATGAACAGGACTTTCGCTTTCACGCGAGATGAGAATTATTTTGATGCTGTTGTTTCTGCAAGAAAATTTCATTTATACTTTGACTTACTTTTGGACGAAGATAGTCTTTATTACGATGCATATATGAGTAAAGGGCTGTTTAACTTTGCAATATCGCAGGCACCACAAACCTGGTCCTGGGCTCTGAATCTTGCCGGAATGACTGGTGACAAAAAAACCGGATTATATTATCTTGAAGTCGCATCTAAGAAAGGAAAGTTCTCCAAAATAGATGCACAGTTTTACCTTTCACAGATTTATTCTGAATTTCTTCTTAAATATCAGCCAGCTAATCGAATATTAAGCGATTTAATTGTCCGATTCCAAAATAATTTATTGTTCCGTTTTGCACTTGCTAATCTTCAGGTAAAAACATTTGATTTATATAACGCTTCCAAAAATTACAAAGCAGTATATACATCGAAGGATACAAATTTAATTCAAATAAAATATTTTGCAGGCATAGCATTGGGAGATATACTTTACTCAAAAGGTGATTATGATATAGCAAGAAGTTATTATAGAAGTTTTCTTGAAAACTCAACCGATACTCACTTCAAAGGAATTACTGCTCTCAAGATTGGATTGAGTTACCTTATTGAGGGAGATTCTTTGTCAGCGCTTTTATATTTTGATAAAGTTTCAGAAGGTAATGAAGACCTTGATGATGATCTTTATGCTAAAATGAAAGGTGAAGAATACCTGGATCATCTTCCATCTACAGATGAAATAAAACTAATACTAATCAGGAATATGATCGACGCAGGAAAGTTTAGCTCAGCCATAGATTCGCTTGAAGAATTTGTTGATAGACCAATATCTGATACACTCAGGGCAGAAGCCATTCTTTCTTTAAGTGATGCATACTATCTACTCGGAAAAAATAAAAAATCACTTGAGTATGCAGTTGCTGTTTTTAATTTTGACAATTGTGAACTTTGGGTTAAGCCATTTGCATGCTACTATGCAGCAAGAGCAAGTAAAGAATTAAAAAACGTTGTTGATGCTGAATTCTTCATTGGTTATGCCAGCAATTTTAATAATTATTTTTATGAAAATAAGCTTAGAGATAAACTCAGCTTTCTCTCTTTTTCATTGAAAGAAAAATAGCTGTACGTCTTTGTTTATTTGATTAATTAAATGTCTTTAAGTAGTTTTGCCCAAATAATTTAACAGGAATGTGTTAGCAGTTTCAGTCTTTGTTTCTGGTCGGGGTTCAAACCTGCAAGCTATACTCGATTCACCAGAACTAAAAAACCTGGTTGAGGTAAAAGCAGTTATTAGTGATAAATTAAACTGTCCTGCATTCGATATAGCGAAAAAGTTTTCAATTCCCGTTTACAGTGTTGGTAAAAAGGAAGGATTTATTTCCTTCGATGAACTTGGTACTTTGCTAAAAGAAATTAATATAAAATTGATAGTGCTTGCAGGGTTTCTGAAATTAATTCCTGAGAATTTTGTAAGATCGTTTAGCAATAAAATTATTAATATTCATCCAGCACTTCTTCCTTCATTTGGCGGATCAGGAATGTATGGAATGAATGTTCATCGTGCAGTGTTCGAATCTTCAGCTCAGGTATCAGGTGCGACTGTTCATTTTGTTGATGAAACATTTGATACAGGTAGAATTATTGCCCAGCGATGTATAGATATTTCTGACGTAAAATCACCTGAAGAAATTGCTGAGAGAGTCCTGAAAATTGAACACCAAATTTTGCCATATGTAATTAAAAAAATAGCCCTTGGCAAAGTCTTTGTTGATAATATTAGGGTAAGAGTCGAGACTTAGTTTTTTTCATCCAAACCTCATATGATGCATTGAAAAAATTAGCTTTAATTAGTGTTTTTGATAAGTCAGGAATTGTGGATTTCGCAAAAGGCCTGACAGCCAATCGATACGATATAATTGCTACCGGTAATACTTTCAAACTGCTATCTGAAAACGGAATTTCTGTTACAGAAATCAAAGACTTAACTGGTTTTCCTGAGATTTTTAACGGACGTGTAAAGACACTTCATCCCAAAATTTCTGGCGGCATTTTGATGCGGAGAGATAATCCATCTGATTTAAAAGAAGGCGAAGAGAATAACATTTCCCCAATCGAAATTGTATGCGTGAATTTGTATCCTTTCAAAGAAGTTTCAAAGAATCCGGAAACTGATCTTGATACGCTGATAGAGAATATTGATATTGGCGGACCAACTATGATTAGAGCTGCTGCAAAAAATAATAAGTTTGTTTCTGTAATTACAGATCCCCAAGAGTATTCGCTTTTCCTTGAGGAATTAAACACCGGAGAGATTAGTTCGGAAACAAGAAAGAAATTAGCAATTGCTGCTTTCGCACACACTGCCGATTATGATTCATATATTGTAAACGCTTTGCAAAAGAAAATGAATGTAAGCTCAAATTGTTTTAATAGAAGTTTCAACCTTGCTTCTTCACTTCGTTATGGAGAAAATCCTCATCAGCAGGCAGGAGTTTACGGGGAATTCTATGAAAATTTTGAATTCATTCATGGTAAAGAACTTTCTTATAATAACATTTTAGATTTGGTCTCTGCTGTTGAGTTAGTTGAAAATCTTGGAGAAAATGCATGCACAATTATAAAGCATAATAATCCTGCCGGTGCTGCTATTGGAAATGATTCATTCGATGCTTATCTAAAGGCATTAAAATGCGATCCTGTTTCTTCATTTGGCGGTATTGTTGCCTTCACCTCAGTTGTTGATGAAAAGTTGGCGACTAAATTAAATGAAATTTTTCTTGAAGTAATATGCGCACCTAATTATACTGATGAAGCAATAACTATTTTGAAGAAGAAGAAAGATCGCAGATTGTTAAAACAGAAAAAATCAATATTGAATGAAGAGATAACTTTTCGGTCAATTCCGGGAGGCGCTATTGTTCAGGATTCTGATTTATTAGATTTGCATGAAGAGAAATTAAAAACTGTTACTAATAACAAGCCCTCAGCAGAAGAATTAAAAGATTTAAAGTTTGCATGGAAAATTGCCAAGCATACAAAATCAAATGCGATAATTTTTGTAAAAGATGGAGCTACTCTCGGTGTTGGTGCTGGACAAATGTCAAGAATTGACTCAGCTAAAATTGCAAAAATGAAAGCAGAGGAACATGGACTTGATTTAATGGGATCAGTGGCAGCATCTGATGCATTTTTTCCTTTTGCAGATGGTTTAATTGAAATTGTAAATTGTGGTGCTGTCTCTGTAATTCAACCAGGCGGGTCGGTTAGGGATCAGGAAGTAATTGATGCTGCCAACGAGAAGAATATCTCGATGGTTTTTACAGGTATAAGGCACTTTAAACATTAAGAGGATTTATGGGCATATTTGACTTTTTTTCTACAGACATTGCAATCGATTTAGGTACTGCAAACACACTAATTTACGTAAAAGGAAAAGGCATAGTACTTAACGAACCTTCTATAGTTGCGTTCGACAGAAGTACAAAAAGAATTATTGCGCTCGGCAATAAAGCTAAAGAGATGCAGGGCAGGGAACATAAAGAAATTAAGGTAACACGTCCGATGAGAGATGGTGTTATAGCAGATTTTGAAATTGCAGAGGGAATGATAAGAGCCTTCATTAAAAGAGTGAAAGCCGGTGCATTAAGCAGCCGAAGAGTTGTAGTTGCAGTTCCAAGCGGAGTAACTGAAGTAGAAAAAAGGGCAGTAAGAGATAGTGCTGAACATGCTGGGGCAAAAGAAGTACATCTTATTGCAGAACCGATGGCAGCCGCAATCGGAATCGGAATTGATGTTGCAGCTCCTGTTGGAAATATGATTATTGATATTGGTGGCGGTACAACTGAAATTGCTGTAATTGCTTTATCAGGTATCGTAAATGAAGAGTCGATACGAATTGCAGGTGACGAGATGAATTATGCTATAATGCAATTCTTCAAAAGGAACCACAATATACTTATCGGTGAAAGAACTGCTGAAGCTATAAAATGCGAAGTTGGTTCAGCTGTTCCATTGAAAGAAGAAATTACCATTCAGGTAAAAGGAAGGGATCTCGTTGGTGGAATTCCGAAAACCACAGAGGTTAGTTCCGTGGAAATTCGTGAAGCATTAAATGAAGCCATTACCCAGATCGTAAACACAGTTAGACAAACACTCGAAAGAACACCTCCTGAATTATCTGCCGATATTCTGGATAGAGGTGTAATGTTAACTGGTGGCGGAGCACTACTTAAAGGTCTCGATGAACGCATTAAGATGGAAACAAATTTGCCGGTTCATATTGCCGATGATCCACTGACAGCGGTTGCCAGAGGTGCAGGAAAAGTTATTGAAAATCTAAATGAATATTCAAAGGTTCTTATTCGTAACCGAAGATATTAATGTTCAAGTTATTATCATACGTTTGGAATAACTTTAAGGAATACCTGGTTCTGATTTTACTTGTAGTTTTGAGTCTCACACTTCTTACGCAAAATAATAATCCTCAGATTCAAAAAGTAAGAGCAGTAGCTTTTGGTAGTTTTGCTTCTGTAACTTCTGTCTTCTATGATTTCTTTAATATAACTCAGCTTAAAAATGAAAATTCGATTTTAAGACTTACTAATGCTGAGCTAATGATTCAGATTAGTATGTTAAGAGAACAGGGAATTCTGAATAGTGAACTAAAAGGAATGCTTGGCTTAAAAGACACAACATCACTTACACTCTTCCCGGCAACAATAGTATCAAAATCACTATCAATAACTCAAAATACAATCACAATTAATGCTGGGCAAAAAGACGGAATAAAACCCGGTATGCCTGTAATCAGTCATCGCGGTTTTGTAGGAATTATTCAATCTTGCTCAGAAAGCTTTTCGATTGCACGTACTTTGAAAAATGTTGATCTTAAGTTTACAGTTAAGAACGAAAAGAACCGACTCAATGGTATTATGAAATGGAATGGAGAAAAATTGATGATAGTTGATGTGCCCCGAACATTCGATTTTGATGTTGGTGATAGAGTTATCACTTCCGAAGTAAGTTCGATTATTCCTGTTCCGATTCCCGTTGGATTAGTTTCTAAAGTTGAGGAAGACAAAACCGGACTGTTGAATTTGATTCAGGTAACTCCGTTCGAAGAGGTACTTAGTGTGGAAAATGTTTTTATTCTGCTAATGGTCGAGAATGCAGAAATTAATAATCTTGAACTAAATTTCTATAACAGGTAATGAAAATTAAATATTTCATACCGATTTTTATTTTCATTCCTGTTGTTTTAATTCAACTTACATTAGTTCCATTTATTTCAATTCAGGAAGTTATACCAGATTTATTGCTAATTGCAGTTGTCTATTTCTCAATTTTATATGGGCAGACATACGGAACAATTACAGGTGCATCTTATGGGTTAGTATACGATCTAATCTCAGGAAATTTAATCGGCAGTAATATGCTCTCAAAAACTGTAGCTGGGTTTATCGCAGGTTACTTTTCAGGTGAAACAAGGCGTGAGAAATATCTTTACACTTATTCATTCACAATTGTTGTCTTCATCAGTGCACTAATTGATACCATAATTTTTTCTTTATTTTCAGTAATTGATTTCAACACAAATTTTCTTCAAGCATTATTTAACCACGCATTAATGCCTTCAATTTATACTTCACTCGTTAGTATTTTAATAATTGTTGTACCATATAAAAGGGCTTTCGATTGAAGACTGAAAAATTTGGATCTTTAAAGCGTAGAACGATAATCTACATGGTAATAATAGCAACCATGCTCATTCTTACTGGCAGGTTATTCCAGATGCAAATTTTAAATCGGATTGAGTACGATAAAAAATCGACCGATAACAGCATCAAGAGTCTTGAACTTCAGCCACTTCGCGGTATTTTTTATGATAGAAATTATAAAGTTCTAGTCAGCAATGTTCCAGCATATACACTCCGAATCACCCGAGCATACTATGATACAAGTCTTAATCAGTCAATAGAAACAGTATTAGGCACGGATCCAGGTTTTGTAAAAAATATATTGAAAAAAAATAAGATCTATTCAAAATTCCTTCCCATAAAAGTCAGAAGGGGTGTTGACTTTAAAGTTATTGCCTGGTTTGAGGAAAATTCAGAGCATCTTCCTGGAGTTGATTACATTATCGAAATGCAAAGATTTTATCCGGCAGATGTTATTGCCTCTCACACTTTTGGCTATACAAAAGAAATTTCCCCCGAGCAGCTGTCACGAGAAAGGGAATTTCATATACTCGGTGATTATGTTGGTCACAGTGGCCTCGAGAAAACTTATGAAAAATTAATTTCGCGGTACGAAAGGGTACAGTTATGTTCTAGTGGATTCCAGACAAAGACGAATTGGAAAATATCTTGATGGCAGAGAAGATGTGTTCCCCAAAAAAGGGAATGATCTTGTGTTAACTTTTGAAGCATCTGCACAAAAAGTTGCTGAGGATGAATTAAATGGAAAAAGAGGTGCTCTGGTAGCGATTGAGCCTTCAACTGGCGAAATCATAGCTATGGTAAGTGCTCCTGATTATGACTTAAATCGATTTTCTTATTTCACACCAAAAAGTTTTTTAGACAGCGTTTATAGCGATCCTTTTGCCCCTTTGTTCAACCGGGCAACAATGTCAGTTCATCCTCCTGGTTCAACATTCAAAATGCTTGCTGCACTTGCTGCACTTGACATGGGAATTATAAACACATCGTATACTATAAATTGTAGAGGTGGATTTACTTTTGGCAGATTCTTTAAATGTCATGGCAGTCATGGAACTGTTAATGTGGTTACGGCAATTGAAAAATCCTGTAACACGTTTTTTTACAAACTTATTTACAAGATTGGCATTGATAAGTGGAAAGAATATGCATCACGTTTTGGATTTGGTAATGTTACAGGTGTTGACTTAACTGAAGAAGTTCAGGGATTAATTCCGAATGAAAATTATTATATTAAAAGATACGGTGAAAACTGGCCAAGAAGTATAATGGCAAGTCTTGGTATCGGGCAGGGTGAAGTTAGCGTCACCCCTCTCCAGCTTGCACAATACGTGAGCCTGATAGCAAATGATGGTAAAACAAAAACTCCGCATATGGTTAGAGGCTATATAGATGACGAAACAGAAGAACTTGTCTCGCTTGAATATAAAGAAATAAATACCGGTGTTAGTCAATCTGCATTGGATATTGTAAAGGAAGCTATGTTTTTGGTGGTTAATGGACACGGAACAGCTACTCATATTCGATTACCTGATATTGAGATTTGTGGTAAAACTGGTACCGCACAAAATCCGCACGGAAAAGATCATGCATGGTTTGTTGCTTTTGCTCCCTATGAAAATCCAAAAATTGCAATTGCAGTATTAGTTGAAAATGTTGGCTTTGGAGGTACACACGCGGCACCCATTGCACAAAAAGTAATTCAAGCTTATATGAATAGCTTTAAAGGAGAAAGTAAAACCATTAATGATGACATTGCGGTAGTGAAAGTAAATTAAAGGAATAGATCTCTTTGAGAATAGATTATAACATAAAGGACAAATTTGATTTTGGGTTATTCCTTCCTGCATTAATTTTGTTTGGATTTGGATTACTTGCTATTTACAGTTCTACAGTGAACAATACATTTGCACAGGAAAATTTTGAAAGACAGGTTATGTGGGGAATAATTGCTTTTGTTATTTTCTTTATTACTTATTCATTGCCAACAAATATTTTCAAATCGTTAGCAGTACCCGGGTACTTTGTTTCTCTACTATTGCTTTTAGCAGTTCTGGCAATGGGTAGACAAATTTCAGGTTCAAAGAGCTGGCTTATGGTAGGTGGATTTGGATTTCAGCCATCTGAATTTGCTAAGATTGCAACCATTATGGCAATTGGTGCTTACCTAAGTCGAAATAATTCTAATATAGATTCTTTTAAAGATATTCTTATCACGCTGGCCATTGGATTTACTCCTGTTTTATTAATTCTATTGGAACCCGATATGGGTACTTCCATTGTATTTATGGGTGTGATCCTGATAATGTTTTTCTGGAAGGGAATAAGTTCATTTTCACTTTTCGTTGTTCTGTCTCCAGCTTTCATTGCTGTTGCTGCAATATTTGGAACGATCTATTTTATAGTTGCCTTATTGCTTGTAATAGCATTGCTTGTCACTTTTAAGAAAAATCTTTTCTTCAGCGCTTCAATATTTGCTATTGGGTTGTCTTTTGGATTTTTTGCTGATTACGTTTATCGTGCTCTAAGTCCCCATCAGCAAAGACGAATCCAATCATTTCTGGACCCAAATGCTGATCCACTTGGCTCAGGTTACAACACAATCCAGGCAAAAGTTGCTATAGGTTCGGGCGGATTCACAGGGAAGGGATTTCTAGCAGGCAACCAAACACAGCTTCAATTTATTCCGGAACAATGGACCGACTTTGCATACTGTGTTATTGGAGAAGAATTTGGTTTTATAGGAAGCATATTTGTGTTGGCCATTTTCCTCATTCTCTTTTTACGAATCTTAAAACTCAGCTACAATACTAAAGACGAGTTTCTCAGTTTAGTTTCAATCGGAATACTTTCAGTTTATCTTATTCACTTTATAATTAATCTGGGAATGGTTGTTGGAATTCTTCCTGTAATCGGTATTCCATTGCCATTTATTAGTTATGGTGGGAGTTCACTCCTAGTGAATATGTTTATGCTTGGAATACTAGCGAATTTATACCGAACCAGGAAAAACTATACTTAAGATTGAAGATGAATGCATTCCAAAAATTCAACTCAGCAAATGAATCCGGCAAATACATCTGCGTTGGACTTGACACAGATCCAAAGAAATTACCTTCACATTTATGCTCATTGAAAAATCCTGTCGTAGAATTCAACAAAAGAATTATTGAGTCAACTAAAAATCTAACTGCTGCTTATAAGTTGAATCTTGCATTTTATGAAAGTGAAGGAATTGCAGGATTAGAAAACCTTGAAGAAACTTTGTCATTCATACCGAATGACATTCTTATCATTGCAGATGGTAAACGCGGAGATATTGGAAATACTTCCAGCTTATATGCAAGATCTATTTTTGAACACTTTAATTTTGACTCCGCAACTCTTAACCCATATATGGGACAGGATTCACTCGAACCATTTCTTGATTATAAAGAAAAGCTGAATTTTATTCTTGCACTTACTTCAAATCCTGGTTCAGTAGATTTTCAAAAACAGCAATTGAAGAATGGGGACTTTTTATACCAGGATGTAATAAAGAAAATTCATAACTGGAATAAAAATTCAAATTGTGGAATTGTATTCGGTGCTACAAACCTTAATGAACTTAAAGAAAATCTCGATCTAATTGATGATTTACCAATGTTAATTCCTGGTGTAGGCGCTCAAGGTGGCAGTCTTCAGGAAGTTACTAAAACTTTATTCACTGTAAAAAAATATTCCTTCCTGATTAATGTGAGCAGGGGAATAATACAAAAAAGTCTTGGAGAAGATTTTGAAGAAGCTGCTAAAAATGAATTATTGTCTTTGAATCAGACTATTGCTCGAATAGTTGACATGTAATATTTAATATACAAACAGATTTATTCTACGTTTCTTCGTCCTACCAAAATAATGGACCACCTAATTTTATCCTTTCTATATTGTCAATAAGGAATATCTTTATATCAGGATAATCGGATTTAATAGAAATGTTAATTAATTTTGAACTATGAGCGTTCACGAGAAAATAATTTATGAAATCTGGAAGGAAGGCAAGTTTACAAAAGAACTCATTCTGGATAATTCACAGAAGATTGAAATTATCGATCCGGGTAATCATAATAAAGAATTAGCAGGTCCAGATTTCCTGAATGCACGAATTAAATTCGGCAACATAACATATCTTGGTGACATTGAAATAGATACCTGGCACTCTGACTGGAGAGCACACGGTCATTACTTCGATAAAAAATATAACAAGGTTATTCTTCACATCGTTACATCAAAAGAGAAAATGCAGCCATTTGTTTTTTGCAAGGATGGAAGAAAAATAAATTCATTATGTATCCTTGACTTTGTTGATGAAAAATTTAATTCATTATTAATTGAAGCCGTCAAATCTGAAAAACAGAACAGAAGTTTTGATATGCCTTGTCACGGGCGGAATGAATCAATTCATAAAAATGAAAAACTTGAATTTCTCGCAGAACTCGGCATCGGAAGATTAAAGAAAAAGTCAAAGAGGTGCCTTGATAGACTCAAAGAGATGATTTACTTGAAGGAAATGAATATTAGGGAACCGGTTTTAAAGTATGATTTTGGTGAAGATTACTTTAATAAAAAATTCACCACATCTGAATTCAGTGATATCCATATCTGGGAACAGCTTATTTACGAGATGATTTTTGAAGCACTTGGCTATTCAAGAAATAAAGAAATAATGATCAAAATGGCCAAAGCTGTTAATATTTCTTTCCTGAATAATTTTCGGTCCGATGAAAAATTTGAATTAATAACTGGTAGCGCACTATTTAGTATAAGTGGTATCATTCCGCAAAAGGCCAAATATTACGAAGAGGCAACAACTGAATATATTAGGCAACTATTTGAAGTATGGAACTCGATTAGAGAAAAGTATGATGGCAAAATGTTTAAGAAGGAGGATTGGAATTTTTTTAGAAGCCGACCGCAAAATTTTCCTACAATAAGGCTGAGTGGGGGTGCACATTTAATCTCGCATATTTTAACAACTGAAGTTTTTAAAAGTTTAACTAATTATTTTAATAAAGATCGAACGGTGAAAGAGGCTAATGTTGTTCTTCGAAATTATATTATAACAGAAGCAAAAGGATATTGGACAGATCATTTTAATTTTGATAAAAAATCACCAGAAAAATTAAATTATTTTATTGGAGTTTCCAGAGCGGATGAGATCATTGTAAATGTTTTATTCCCTGTTCTGATTTTATACTTTGAAATATTTGATCAGAACGATAGCGCCAGAAGAGTCAAGCAGCTTTATTTGCACTATACTCAGTATGGCTCTAATATGGTCGTAGAGAAAGTTGAGTCTACTCTCGGATTGGATAAAGCTTCGCGCCGAAGCGTAAATTACCAGGCGATGATAGAGCTTTTCAGAAATTATTGTGTAAAGGAAAGATGTCTTGAATGTAAGATCGGGCAGAAAATATTTAATTAGTATATCTAATTATCACTTGTAATATTTTTAATCTGATCTCTTATTTTAGCAGCTCTTTCGTACTCTTCCCCTTCAATTGCTTCCCTAAGTTTACTTTGAAGTGCCGCCAACTTAGCTTCCTTTGATGGAGGCTTTTTTGATTCAGTTGAATTAATTACAGGACTTAAAGTAGTTGTTTCTTCGGCTTCTTCCGATGGGACAAAAGCAGCAGCATCCATTACAGTTTCCACAACGTAAATTGGTGCCTGTGTCCGAACCGCAAGTGCAATTGCATCACTTGGACGCGCATCAAGCTCTTGCGAAAATCCTGAGACTTCGAGAATAATTTTTGCGAAGAATGTATTATCTCTTAGTTCATCGATAATTATTTCTATTACAGTTGCCCCGAGACTATCTGTTAATTGTTTCAATAAATCATGTGTCAGTGGTCTTGGTGGTTTAATTCCTTCAATTTCCAAGGCTATTGCTTGAGCTTCAAATGCTCCGATGATGATAGGCAATCGTTTTTTTCCATCAACTTCTTTTAGTATAATCGCATAAGCTCCACCAGTAGCTGGGCTCGAGGATAAACCTAATATTTCACATGGTATTTTTTGCAATAGCTTTTCTTTTTTTGATTATTTTAATTTTTTAATCTCTGCAGTTAGTGCTGGAATTATTTCAAACAAATCACCCGTAATACCATAATCGGCCACGCTAAATATTGGGGCATCTTTATCTTTATTTATTGCTACAATATATTTTGATGAAGACATTCCTGCAAGGTGTTGTATAGCACCTGATATTCCACAAGCAACATATAGGGTAGGGGATACTGTCTTTCCGGTTTGACCAACTTGTTCGCTATGAGGTCTCCATCCTGCATCCACCACAGCTCTTGATGCACCAACTGCAGCACTGAGTGTATCCGCAAGTTCTTCAATAAGATGAAAATTTTCAGGACCTTTCATTCCTCTGCCGCCGGAAACAATTATATCAGCTTCAGCTACATCAAGTTTTCCTTCTGATTTCTTGAATGAAGTAACTTTGCTTTTAAGATTAACATCGGATACTTCTTTGACTACTATCTCCGCTGGAGATGGGTTATCTATAACCTGGGCTTTGAATACGTTTGGTCTAAGCGTGATTACTTTTTTATTACTTAAAAGCTTAACATCTATTAATGCTTTACCTGCATACGCCGGTCTTGTAAATGTCAACTCACTTCCAGAAACACTTACTTTAATGCAGTCAACAACACAGCCAGCATCTATTCTGATACTTAACCTTGGAGCTAAATCCTTACCAAGTGCTGTATTTGAAAGGATAATAATATCATAACCAGACTCCTTTGCAAGATCACTTATCAAATCTGTGTAACCAGAGGATGAGTAATTAGCTAAATCCGAATTTTTAATGTGGATAACTTTTTGAATACCGTATTTAGAAACATCATTAATATTTGAAATTACATCGCCGACTACAACTGCCTCGGCGGTAGTGTTTAAATCTTTTGCCAGGTTAGCAGCAGTGTTGGCTGCTTCAAAACCTGATCGTTTTATTTGACCATCTCTTTGTTCAAGAACTGCTAATATTTTATTTGCCATTTGAAAATTTCCTTATATTACTTTTGCTTCTTCTTTTAACAATCTTACTAATTCCGGAACAGCGGAAGCATCGCTCCCGACTATTCTGCCTGGGTTTTTTCCGGCAGGAAGATGCATATTAATTACTTCACCTGTTGGAGTATAAGTTGTTGCCGCCTTCTCTTCAATTGTTTTTTTCTTCGCAGCCATTATTCCTTTTAATGATGCATAGCGCGGTTCATTGAGTCCTTTCTGACAAGTTATTATAACAGGTATACTTGTCTCAACAATTTCTCTTCCACCTTCAACTTCTCTTTCGGCAGTGATTTTATCTCCATTAATATCCAAGCTTTACACAGACCGGAACACAATTGTAACCAAGGAGTTCAGCAGTTAATTGTCCAACGATGGAATTATCATAATCCACGGACTGTTTCCCCATAAATACCATCTGTGCATTTTGAGTTTTTATTTCCTCGGCAAGTGCTTTTGCAATACCTAAAGAATCTCTTTGTGTCTCATCCTATAAGCAAAATACCGCTATCGGCTCCCATCGCTAATGCTTTTCTAATCGTCTCTTTGCTATTATCACCTCCCAATGTGATAATTACAACTTCACCATCACCTAATTTTTCTTTTAACTTCAGCGCTTCTTCGACTGCATATTCATCATAAGGATTAATTATATAAGTTACACCAGTGGGGTCAATAGTTTTTCCGTCAGCTCCAACCTTTATTCTTGATGCGGTATCGGGAACATGACTTACACATACTACTATTTTCATTTGTTCTCCATTTTATTACGTTATTTTACTTTCAAAATATATGGACGTAATCAAATAAAAACAATTAAGTAGCTGAATTAGTCTAGAATAGTTTCAATTTGAAATGATGCTTTAATTTTATAGTGTTAATAATTATTTTCACATTATGGAAATCCCGACAAAACAATCGCCTGAAATAACAAATATTGAAGAGGAAAAAACTGATTTAGATCTTGGAAGTCGGGTAATTCTATTTAATGATGATTGGCATAGTTTCGAAGAAGTAATTTCGCAAATAATGAAAGCAACAAAGTGCTCTTTTATTGAGGCCAGAGATAAGACATTTGAGGTTCACGTTAATGGCAAAGCAGTGGTTTATTCAGGTGCATTAAAAGATTGCCTGGCCGTTTCAGGAATTCTTGAAGAAATTTTATTACACACTCAAATTGAAACTTAAAAAAATATTTTTTTAGATTATTTTATTTTTTGAGATTGATCCTTTTGAGGTCCGTACAATTCTTTTATTAAATAAAAAAGTAATGAGTTGTCCGTAATTGGATAGGGAAATTTTATACTTTCCGGCGGCATTGGATTATCATAATCAAATGTAAAAATTTCCTGGTTGTTAAGATCATAGTAACGGACTTTCATAATTCCGTATTTCACAGTGGTTAAATTAATTGCGTAAAGGGTTTTTGATCTAAAAACATCTCCTTCAATTCCTTCATATTTTTGGGGCGGTTGAAATGTTTCCAGAATCCAGACATTAATCTTGTCACCTTTGGCTGTATCTAAGGTCGATACATCATACCAAAATTTTGAACCATCATCAGCATTTACAACTTTCCAAACGTGCTGCTCTTCTTGTTGAGCAATTAAAGAAATATATCCTAAGAAAATGACGAAAATAGTTTTTATCATAGCAAAAAATTCCCTTAAATAGTTAGCTACAAGATAAATAAAACCTCTTGAATCAAAAATGAAGAAAACGAGCAGTATAGTTAATTTCAGTTACCGATAAGAGTATAGGTTTTGATTTTTTATTCTTAGTTTTTCTTGCTCGCTGATTAGTTCATCTTTGTTCAGCGATATCATAAAAAAGAAAACGTAAAACCTTTGATTTTTTAATTTTTTCTAAGGATTGAGAAGAATTATTTGACATTTCTCAATAATTGGAAATTGTCATATAAGATGCTGTTCAAATCGTTAAAATTCCAACAGTAATTAATAGGTGGGATTGGTGTGATAGTTGAATAAAATGGCGCATAGCCTCCTTAGTACAAAGGAGAGCCGTCTCGTTCAAATATTGTTGTGCTCTCCTTTGTTTTTTTTTAGGTAATGTGTAAATAGTAAAGGCAACAAATAAATTTTTTTTTAGGAGGGATCATGTTTATTAAAATTTTTGTTACTCTCATCAGTTTACCTTTCTTTTTCATTTCTGCTCAGACAGAACATGGATTTATCGGAGCTAGTTCATGCGGAATGTGCCATAAGTCTGAAAAGCAAGGCAGTCAGCTTTCTATCTGGCAAGACAGTCAACACGCACAGGCGTACAATACTCTTTTAACAGAAAAAGCAAATGAAACAGCAAAAATAAAGGGATTTGAAACAACAGCAGTTGAAACGCCTGAATGTTTGAAATGTCACGCAACAGCATATAATGTTGATGCTAAATTAATTGGCAAAAAATTTAAAGTTGAAGATGGCGTTCAGTGCGAAACTTGTCATGGTGCGGGCGCAGATTATAAGAGCAAAAAGGTAATGCAAAATCTTGAAGAATCCATTGCTAATGGACTTAAAGTTCACGAAAATATTGAAGAACTCTGTATCGGATGCCATAATGCTGAAAGTCCTACTTATGTAGAATTCAACTTCGAGGAAATGTGGACCAAGATACAGCATCCGGTTCCAGAAAATTAGTATTAACCGATCATTTAGTTAGATGAAAAAACTTCTACTGTTTCTTTTGGCAAGCGGATTTCTTGCCACTACATATGCACAAAGTTTTAATGGAAGATTTTCTAGCTCTATTTATACTTTCGAGCGCCAAGATACTATAGGTACAGCTTATACTCAGGCAAGAACTTTTCAAATGCTCACCTTTAATTTCGGTAAAGATAATATTTGGTTAAGATCATCATTCAATCTTGAATACGATGTTGCAAATAAGCAGATTGATGATCCGAGATTCAGAACATATAATTTATATGTTGATGTTCAGAATCTTTGGAATGTAGTATCGATGAAATTAGGTCGGCAGCCGCTTTACAGCAGTGTAGCAGGTGGAGTTTTTGATGGCGCAACCCTCGGACTTAATTACAAAGGATATAAACTTCTTGGATATTATGGAGCAAACGTTCCTCCATACCAGGCTTGGGAAGTTGCAGATTTTTCAAGCGATAATTTTGTTGCAGGTGGAGAGTTTTCAGTTTATGCTTTAATGGACTGGCGCTTCACTGCAAAGTATATAAACAAAAATTTTCCAAGTCAATCTTATCAAGCAGTAAGATTAGATCCAGAACTCAACCCTATAAATGTTCTTATTGAAAATGAATCCAGACAATACGAATATCTTTCGGGTGAAGTTTCCTACTACAAGAAAAAATTGTATAACCTTAATGCCAGGTATAGTTATGATCTTAGTTATAATACAACCTCCAGAGTTGAATTATCTGGAAGATACGAAGACATAAAAAACCTTGGTCTTACTCTCTACTACAATTATCAAGAACCGATGGTAAGGTACAACTCAATCTTTTCAGTATTTAATTTTGCGAATACCTGGGAAATTGAGGCTGGTGCTGATTATTTGATAGATAATCATTATACCGTCATCGGAAAGTTTGCAAATGTTACATATCAAGGTGAAACTTCGCAAAGAGTTACATTAGGTCTGAAGTCACAATATGGAACTCTAATTGCAAGAAAGAATTTTGGTTATGCAGGTGAAATGGATGCAATTTCCTTTTATACAGCATTCGCCACATTGGAAGGGCTTATTACACCATCTCTTGGTTTCTCATACACACATTATAAATTAACACCTGATGATAACTATAACGAAGTAACTTCACTTTTAGCTGGTTTTAATTACAGACCACTAAGAATGTTGTCATTTGATTTGCAGGGGCAATATCTAAATAATAAAATTTACCAGGATGATTGGAGATTGTTCTTTAAGATTAATTACTGGTTCAATGTTATTATAAATTAATTTTTATGTTAAAAAAGTTTTATACAATATTATTTTTACTTGGAGCTAGCATTACTTTTATTTGCTGCTTTTTTCTCAAAGCAATCCGAATCAGAGCAAAACAATAAAGATATTATAAAATTTTCGCACGCTAAACATTCCGATCTTGTTGAATGTGCAGATTGTCATACAAATGTGACCGAAAGCATACACTCTTTATGATAGACTTATTACCTAATCATGAAAGTTGTTCTGACTGTCACGACGTTGAAGATTTTGATGAATGTAACACCTGTCACTATGATGATAAATTTGAAGAATTAATTCAGAAAACACCTGTCTTGATTTATAATCATAAGATTCATTCTGTAATGGGAATGGAATGTACTGATTGTCATAAAGGATTAGACAAAGTAGATTATAGTTTTGAAAGCCCTGAAGTCATTCCAGCAATGGAAACTTGTTCAGGATGTCACAATGAAGTGAAGCTGGCATCTAATGCTTGCGAGTCTTGTCATATTTCAACATTTGATCTTACTCCAATTACACATAGAAACAATGATTTCATGCGAGGACACAAATTCCTTTACTGGGAACTTGATGCTAATTGCATGATGTGTCACAATAATAATACTTGCCAGGAGTGTCACGTTTCCACAACGAGTATAACCGAAGTCAATTCCTACGATGATTTTTATCCACCTTATGCTCCAACAAATACGATTGATGGCGCTAAAGAGCAAATAATTGTAAAAGTACATAATGATTTAAATTACAGATATTATCACAGTATTGATGCTAAATCCAGTTCTTCAAATTGCCAGACTTGCCATCAGGTAGAAACTTTTTGTGGAAATTGCCACCAAGCTGAATACAGGGACTTTGCTTTGAGTGGTATCGTTCCCACAACGCATCTTTCAACAAGTTTTACAACTTTAGGAGTTGGCAGTGGTGGTGGTGATCATGCTACATTAGCACAACGTGATATTATGCAATGTGTTTCCTGCCACGATGTTCAAGGTGCTGATCCTACTTGCAGCAGCATGTGTCATCTTGATAGTGATGGAATTGAAGGTACAGATCCAAAGACTCACGTAAGCAATTATATGAATAATGAGTATGGAGATTGGCATTCTACTCAAGCTTCAATTTGTTATAATTGTCATACAAGCCAAAATCCTTCATCACCTCCGGGAATGGGATTTTGTGGATATTGTCATGGAGCCAATTGAAATGATTAAGAATAAATTAAAATATATTTTATTTTATTTATCAATGATGATGGTAATGTTATACGTTGCAAGTTGTAGTGATTTGGATCCTTATATTCCTCCTCCACCATATGTAGGTGTTCATGGAGAAGGAATTGATTCAATTAACTCTCCAAACTGGCATGGTAATCTTGTGAAACAATATAACTACAATTTGATGGTTTGCCAGGATTGTCACGGACCAGATTATTCCGGTGGCTTAGTTAATGAATCCTGTCTTGGATGTCACGTGTTACCTACAGGGCCTGAAAATTGTACAACCTGTCACGGTACTTTAAGTAGTATGGCACCCCCAAGAGACCTGGATGGGAATACATCCACAAGTGAACCTGGCGTTGGTTTTCATCAAAATCATCTTAGATTTAAATACGATGGGAGAGACAGTTTTATGCTCAGAATGTCACAATGTTCCAGGTAGTCTGTTTACTCCGGGACACATTGATACCGATCAGCCTGCAGAAATTATTTTTAATGGTCCGACGTAGTCTTACTGTAACAAATGAACCAACTACATCACAGTACCGATCAATCATTACCTTTGTATGTACCTGATCCAACATTCGATTACACCGAACTTACTTGTGCAAACACATACTGCCACGGTTATTTTAAAAATGGTAATTTAGAAAACGAACCAGTCTGGAACGATTCTACAACATCTCAGTGTGGAAGTTGTCACGGAGACGGCTCAAATCCATTACCGAAACGACAATCTGAAGGTGGAACTCATCCAGGCAATTCTAATTGCTATCAATGTCATGGTGGAGTAGTTGATGAGAATCTAAATATTATTGATCCAGTTAAACACATTGATGGATTATTAAATCTATTTGGAAGTGATATAAATTATTAGCTCTCACTTAATTAACATAACTAGTTATAAAGGAGTAACTTACATGAAACAAACCAAGAATCTTATGAAACTATTTTTAGCTACTGTGCTATTAATAGTTCTTAGTGTTGCCTGCGAAGGTCCGGAAGGCCCAGCAGGTCCAGAAGGCCCACAAGGCCCTCCCGGAGACTCTTACGTCAACTGGGAAGGTTTTGCTGAAGGAATAGTGTGCGCACAATGTCATAATTATGACTATGACACAACATATTTTGTTTGGGGAAGAAGAACTATCAGTGGGCAATTTCTAAACATGCTATTGGTGGAGCACTTTTGAACGCAACCCATCCAGCTGTGCTTATTGCCATACTACAGAAGGATTTATCCAGGATCAGATGGGCAGCCAGTTACTGGAACCAGATGCCTCATCCTCCAGGTGTTTTGCTGCCATTCGCCGCACTCACGTGCTGATTTCTCACTGAGAACAACTGATCCAGTTACAATAAATTCAGTTGTTGCAGAATGTACCTGATTTCGAATTTGATTATGGTCGTGGAAACCTGTGTGTAGCTTGTCATAAAACACGTACAATGAGTCCTGAACCAGATCCAAATTCATTCAGATCCGATAGATTACAATATCAGGAAGATGGTATCCTCACTATGGTGTTCAGGGTCAAATGCTAGCTGGAACATGGCGGATTTGAATTTGCTGGTGAAACATATACCAATTCTATCATACAAATGCAACACTAATTCTTGAACAAGGTTGCGAAGTCTGTCATATGGCTGAAGCAAAGTAGAAGTGACATAGGTGGTGGTCATACAATGATGATTGAGATATGAAGAACTGACGATGAAGATCGAATTAACACGGTTGTACAGATCTGGTTGTCATTCAGAACCATTTGAAATTGACTATGACGGTGTTCAAACTGAAACACATGAACTACTTGACAGTTTGCATACATTACTTGTTGACAGAGGATGGATTACAGCATCTGGTTCTAGTTAATGCAAGTTCATAGCAATCCTTTAATTATTACCCCAGGTATATCTCTCAGGTGCAATGTTTAACTATTTCTTTGTTGAACATGACTTAAGTTATGGAGTACATAATACAAACTATGCTCAAAAGCTTCTTCAAAGATCAATTGATGTATTAAATGCAAATCCGTAAAAGGATTATCACTAGTATTATAAAAAGCCGCTTAACATAGCGGCTTTTTTTATGCGGAGAGAGAGATTCTCAGCCAGAGGCTGATGAGCCTTCGGCTCAGAACTCAAGATCACCTTCTTTTAGAATCTGATCAAGAAACTTTCTTACGATACCGGATTTTAGAAATAATTCTCTTCGCCTAGCTTCCTGATTTGTTTGATAAGATTCTTGATAAATAAGTGTCCAAGGGATACCAATTTTCGTGAACTCAGATTTACCAAAATTATGTTCTCTCAATCTTCTTGCGATGTCCTGAGTTGAACCTATGTAACGTTTATTCAGTTTTTCGCTATAAAGTACATATACATAGTCCATAATTTATTAGATGGCTTTGTAAGGAGCGGAGAGAGAGAGATTTGCCCCCCCCCCCCCCCCCCCCCCCCCCCCCCCCGTCAATCCTAGCTCTGGTCTGGTTAATACACCATTAACTATTACCCCAGGTTGGCTCTCAGGGGCAATGTACAACTATTATTTTGTTGAACATGACTTGAGTTTTGGAACACATAATACAAAATATGCTCAAAAACTATTGGAAGATTCAATAGAATTGTTGAATGCAAATCCATAAAAGGATTATTGATTATTATTATAAAAGCCGCTGTAACAAGCGGCTTTTTTTATGCGGAGAGAGAGATTCTCAGCCAGAGGCTGATGAGCCTTCGGCTCAGAACTCAAGATCACCTTCTTTTAGAATCTGATCAAGAAACTTTCTTCCGATCCCGGATTTTAGAAATAATTCTCTTCGCCTAGCTTCCTGATTTGTTTGATAAGATTCTTGATAAATAAGTTTCCAAGGGATACCAACTTTCGTGAACTTAGATTTACCAAAATTATAATCTCTCAATCTTCTTCCAATGTCCTGAGTTGAACCTATGTAACGTTTATTCATTTTTTCGCTATAAAGTACATATACATAGTACATAATTTATTAGATGGATTTGTAAGGAGCGGAGAGAGAGAGATTCGAACTCTCGGTCCCGCAAGCGGGACAACGGTTTTCGAGACCGCCCCGTTAAACCACTCCGGCATCTCTCCATTAGAATTGGTCAAATCCGAAATTTTCACTGAGTAAAATTAAGAAAATTTTGTAGAATGTTGTTACTCTAGTATTCAACTATTTTGATGCAAAACTAAAGTAAAGAACTTTCAAAAGCAGAGTTTCTTAAATTTACAAAGGGTCTTAGGGATATGGAATAAATGAGAGTAATTGAATCTTAAATTAGATCAATCTAAACTCCAGAGGTGATAAATTTAATCTTTTCCTCGATCGTAAAGAAAATGAATTAGTAGTTGATTAAAGGTATAATAAAGATAAATACAACGCTTTGCCTGCCCACTACATACGATGAGATTTTATTCTTTCAATTTTCTGTTCCGAGTTCAATTTTTTTCGGATACGTATTTGATTATTAACTTCAGGAATTGATTCGCTAATTCTCTGATCTCTGACATGTGAATTTTGTATTAAATACTTTTGCCATTCCCTGATTGTACTATCATCGAATTCAGTTTTATTTTCAATTTGTTTCTGGGAAGGTATTTCAGTATTAATTTTTAGTTTGTTCGTCGAGTTGAATTCAACGATCATCTTACCGTTGTTCCGGAATACTCCCATCACTGAACCATTAGTTTTTTATAAAGACTTATGAAGTGAGCAATTAAAATTGCAATGCAGGTGCTTAGCATAACATCCCTCATTTACTGAATAGTAAATTGTTTTTTCAACAATTAAGCCACTTCAAATAAATTATATTTTAAATATTACGATGGAAGTAGATAATAGGTTTGTACCTAAACGATAAATAGTATCAATAATAGCTTGCTATTGACAAGCAAGAACATTGTAGACGACAATTTTTGTTGCAGAGTACTGTAGTATAATTAACATAAACTAACAGAACTCAGATTGGATAAATAAGCTAAAATAAGTAGAACATTAGATCGGATTATGTAGCTACTGCCACGTTCAACTGCCCGGCATCTCTCCTTGAGTAATTACAACGACTTTAATCCCAATATGTTAATTTATTCTCGACCGCAATTTGATTTATTCTTAATAATTTATCTACGATTATCTGAATGTTTAAGAGCTATTTAATATATTTGCGTATCAAAAATCGGAGAGGTGCAAGAGTGGTTGAATTGGCTACCCTGGAAAGGTAGTGTACTCGCAAGGGTACCGTGGGTTCGAATCCCACCCTCTCCGCTCTATTTTAATTTAACTTGCTTTGCAAGTTGACACGAGCACTTTCTGGCAAAAAATTGGTTCCTTCCTCATTTAGTCATTTGTCTTTCAATCACATAAATTCTCCACTTATACATAATCCGTTTTAATCTGCTCATTAATAAATTACTTTTAATTCAGTGATCAAGAGATGTATAATTAAGAAAGAGATCCCCCCAAGACAGCAGATAAACATGCTACCCTGGAAGAGTCCCGAATTTAGTTCGGGACTTTTCTTTTAATACCATTTTGGTCAAATTCATACATTTTCAAATTCATTTCAGTAACTTTACGACCGAATTTCAAATCAATGACACAATTAAAAAAACATATTTTGAGTACGTTCCAGCTTGCTTATCCGGTTATAATTGGACAGCTTGGAATCATTATGATGGGAGTTGTGGACAGTCTGATGGTTGGAAAGCTTGGAGCTGCACCGCTCGCTGCTGCCGCTCTTGGCAATAGCCTTGCATTTATTATCCTCATAATCGGCATCGGAGTTTCACTCGCTGTTACGCCTTTAGTTGCCATTGCAGTTGGTGCAAATAAATTTGAGGATTGTGGAGTTTATTTCCGGCAGTCGCTTCTCGTTAATAGTGTTATATCATTGCTTATCACTTTAGTCATATACTTTGCCGCTGATTTAATTCGATATTTTGATCAGCCAGTGGAGGTACAGATTCAGGCTAAATCTTATATGAAAATTATTGCACTTAGTTCAATACCATTAATGCTTTTTCAATCATACAAACAATTCATTGAAGGCTTATCAGTTATGAGGCCGGCAATGATTATTGCGGTTCTTGCAAATATAATTAATGCTTTAGCGAATTGGGTGCTGATTTTTGGTAATCTTGGATTTCCTGCGTTAGAATTAAACGGCGCCGGCTGGGCAACCTTTGCTTCAAGAGTATTCATGGCTTTAGCTCTGATGGGATTTGTAATGAATAATAAATTCTTTAAGAAGTACGATGTTTCGTTTCACTTTAGGAGTATTAATTGGCCAGTGATTAAAAAAATTCTTTCTCTTGGTTTACCAAGCGGTTTTCAGTATTTCTTTGAAGTAGGAGCATTTTCATTTGCAGTGATAATGGTTGGTTGGCTTGGAACAAAACAGTTGGCAGCTCACCAGATTGCAATAAATCTTGCCTCAATTTCTTTTATGGCTGTTCTTGGCATTTCTGTTGCCGGATCAATCCGTGTTGGCAATGCAGTTGGAATGAAAGACATTGCTGAAACCAGGAGGGCAGGATTTACAGCTTTGCTTCTTGGTGCTTCAATTATGCTAATTGCAGGAGTAATCTTTATTCTGTTCAGAAATTTCCTTCCAACTCTTTATGTGAATGATGAAGTTGTTATCTCTTACGCTTCATCATTATTGATCATTGCTGCACTTTTCCAAATTTCGGATGGAATACAAGCTGTTGGGATTGGTATTTTACGTGGTTTAACTGATGTAAAAATTCCGACTGCGATAACTTTTATTGCTTATTGGATTGTAGGCTTGCCGGTTGGTTATCTTCTTGCTTTTACGTATCAGCTTGGTGTTCAGGGAGTCTGGATTGGGTTATTGCTTGGTTTGACTACTTCTGCGATTCTGCTTACTCTCAGGTTCAATTCCAGAAGTAAGCATTTTGTAAATATTTAGACTATTACTTTTAATCTGTAAAAATTTTTGTAATTAATTTCTTTTCAATCTCCTCAAAATAGCTGTTACTTACAGAGAGATTTTTTATTTTCTTATCCCAAACTTCATTTGGGCTTTGCTTTTTTAGTTGAAATGTCTTTTTCTTTGAAATTTTTGATTTTGTAGTTACAACATAAAATTGCTTTTTAGATTCATTGCAAAGTACGGCCAGTGCTTTGCTTCCAGTTTTATTTACAACATTTCCATTCTTCAAAACAGTATCTGCACCAATAATTGCAGCGTCAACTTTATTTACATAAATTCCCATCATTGCATCAGTAATTAATTCAACCTTAATTCCATTATCTGCAAGTTCTTCAGACATTAGCCTTCCTTCAAGCATCGGTCGCGATTCACATACAACAACTTTGATTCTTTTGTTTTTTTGATGCCAAAGTTTTAGAATTTCAAGAACGGTGCCACTTCGGGATAGAGTAATTACACTCTCCAGATTTTTCAAGTGCGGATAAATCTTATTAAAAATAATTCCAACCTTTGTGGTTTCTTGATTAGAATGTTCAGAAAGAAAATGTATTAATTCAGTATGATTTTTTCTTTTAAGAATGGAATTGAGTTTGTTCAAATAATTGTTGACAGCTTCAAAATGACCAAGTTTTATTTTTGCCTGCTTGGCTGCTTCTCTTATTTTCGGCTTATTGTTTTTAATGGAAAGAAAAAAAATATTAAGAAGATGTACTAATTCGGAGGAACCAAGCTTTTTATTGTTTAGGATATGATTTAGTTGATGAGTTTTCAAATTTATTCATCCAACGTATTGGAAATCGTTATTCTCTTGAGATTAAAATTCTTAAATGATTTCTTTGATGAAGCTTTATAATTTGATATAGCATTAAACAATTCTTCTTTTGAACTGTAGTCTTTCAAATAATAAATCCTTACTTTATTTCTGTTCTTTGTAAGCCAGTTAAGACTGATTTTCATCTTTTCCAGATCTTCTTCAGTAGGATTTACATCAATCCTGATTGTTTGCGAATAATAATCAATCTAGTGCTTCTTCAAATGGATCATTTCCGGATTTGGAATTTTTCTTAATGAAATATTTACCTTCTAAAAGCAGAATATAATCTTTGCTCATTCCTTCTGATATTTCAAAAAGAACATTTGCTTTGTTTATAGGTTCAGAAAGCAGGGATGATTTGTGAGTTTGAGATAATAGCAGATCAATAACCTGTTTTGTCTCTGCAGCTTTTTCAAATTTTTCTTTTGCTGCGTAGTCTTTCATTTTATTCAGCATTCTGTCCAAAGCTGATTGATTTCCACCCGAAAGAAACTCATAAACTTTCTCAAGTTCATCAAAATAACTCAGGATCACTACTTTTAATACAGGGTGCTGTGCATCTTTCAATATCGGCAAGAAAACATTTTTTTCCTTTTCTGAAACTCTTTCTCATTACACTCCCTGAAGAGAAAATGTTTTATCAATTATATCAAGAACCACCTCAGCTTTTTTTCTGGAAATAAACAGTCCGAAATAATCGTTGCCATCAAAATCAAACTTAGTTGTTATTTCTGCTTTCGGATATTTATGAGTTTTACTTATTCTGATGAAGTATTTATTACCATATTTTTTTAATTGGCTGTTGTGCTTTGGATTTATCAGTTTTATACTTTCGGCTTCCAGTAAAAGGGCAGTAAGCTCTGAGTTCGTAATTTCAGTTTTAATTTTTGCTGCTTGTCTAACTATTTTCTTCGTTTTTCCAGTTGCAGTTGATGCAAAATAACTCCGCACTCTGTCCTTAAGTGATTTTGCTTTGCCGATATAAATGATTTCATTTTTTTTATTCAGAAAAAAATAAACCCCTGGAGCATCCGGCAGAGAATAAAGTGAGTCTGCCATTCCTTTCGGTAATTTTATGTTCAGGTTCGATGAAACTAAAGAAGACTCAAACTCAAGCAATTGCTGAAGTGTTTTGATCTTTTTTTCTTTCGACAGTTTTTTAATCAGCTTTATTAGTATTTGTGCAGTTGCTTCTGCATCTGAAAGTGCCCGATGTGAATCTTTGTTTTTAATTTTTAAATGTTCTGTCACAGATGCAAGCGATTTGCTCTTTAGTGAAGGAAATACTTTCCGTGCTAACTTTAATGTGCAGACATTCAGATTACTTAGTGGTTCAAAGCCGCTTCTTATAAATTCATATCTCAAAAATCCTTCATCGAAACTTAAATTGTGTCCGCTGATAATTGAGTTACCGATAAACTCCTCTATCTCTTCTGCAGTATCGCAAAAGCTTGGTGAATAAGCCACATCGCCATTAGAGATTCCTGTAAACTGAGTAATAAAATATGGTATATCGCATCCGGGATTGATGAGGGTAGTGTATTTGTCAACCACTTTAAGATTTTTAATCTTAACAATTCCAATTTCTATAACACGATTGTTTCTTGCTGATAGTCCGGTAGTCTCAACATCAAGCACACTGAATTCTGCTTCTTTAAGTAGAGTCGAAGGAAGTTCTGATGTAATCATACTTTAAATCTAAAACTCTTGAATGTCAGTTTCAAAACAATCACTGAAGACTTTTTCTCCTAAATAGATTGTAATACCACCCGTCAATTACTTCAATCGGGAAAAACTCATAATCATTATGAAATTCTTCCGAGTCCCAGATTTCTTTCACAGAAGTAAATTGGAGAGAACGTTTATGTGGTTCTTCAAGTGGACTTCTCGTTAAATAATCTGTCAGCTGAATGTACTTTGGTTTTCTGGAAAGAATGTACTTGCCATCTCCTTTAGTGTGTCCAGGAGTCCATTTTTCAATACGGTTCGTTGAGATTGGTTCATGAGCAATTACCGGATCAACAATTCCAACCATATCAATAACATTAATATTTGAGTAATAACTAATAGCTCCGATGGGCACAGCAGCAATGTAGTCATCTTTATTTGCAATTTGTTTAAGTGTTGATCCCATAATAATAAATCCATGGTGCCAGTCTATTATTTCTCTTTCTGATGATTCATCATAAACAACTAAAGTTTCCTTTTTACCCTCCAGAAGATTCTGAAAACCATTGATAGCATCTTGATAAACTGGCTTTGCTACTAATAATGTAGAAACTATAATTAAAAGTACTGCCGCTTTAAATGTTGGATTTAACTTCAAATGTGTTATTTGTGTAGTCAACATCTTATCAAGAGCAGGAGGAAAGAAGATGAACAGTAAAGGAAAAACAGGCAATACAAATCTTCCCAAATGAAAATGGTCACCACCAATTAAAATTGTTGTTAGCAAGTGAAACCAATCCAATACTGAACAAGAAAATAGTTTTGTTTGTAAACATACTTTTCCTGAAGAAGAGCATAACCAAAATGATTGGAATCCATCCGAATCCGTAAAACAATCTTAATGCTTTTATTATATAAAGAAATCCTCCTGTAATTTGCTGAATTCCTCCACCTGTCTTAGCATAAAAAGTATTGGGTAAAAAATATCCGAAGTAGTTCCAGCGCCATATAAAATAAGTCCCGAAGATTACAGTAAAACCAATTACAAATAGAATAGCATTTCTGCTAATCCTTATCCTGAACAATGATTTATCTTCCTTTATCAAATAATAGAGTGCAGCCAGAAAAAAAAGAACTGCTTCAAAACGTATTACGCAGAGAAGTCCGAATAATATTCCTTTAAAAAGATTGGCATTTTAAATGAGTCTCGTGTAATTTTAGAAAAGTATAAATTGTCATCATGAGGAACATTGAATAGAATGATGTTTCCATACCTGCCGCTGACCAATATGTGAACGCAGGAGAAAGAGCAAGAATTATTATCGTGATGATATTCGCCGAAGTTTTGGACTGAATCTACTGGAATATAAATGATCATAAATTAAATATGCAAAATAGAGTGTGAAGGCAGAGGTTACAGTTCCAAATAAAATGGCAAATAATTCTAAATCAAATGCAAGGAACTTTGCAATGATCAGTGTAGATAAATATAGAAAAGAAGTATAACCCTCAACTGGAACCTCTCCAATATTCCAGACAAAACCATAGCCGTTGACTATATTCTCAGCATATCTAAAAAAAATATATGCGTCATCAAGAATAGTTGTGTAGAGATAGCTATTTCTTAAAAAATTGAAAATGGCAAAGTAGGCTAGCAAGGAAATGAAGATTATTAATTTTGTTTTTGGCATATTATTTCCGAATAACAATAACTGAAATATAAAAATTTAGATATCAATTATTAGTCTTCACAGTTGAATACACCAATAGGTATCAGAAATTTAGTTACTCAAAATTATTATTCATTTAATAAAATGATTAAACACTTACTGTCAAAGTAAATAATAAAACAATACTTGTTAAAACAATGATCTAATTATTGTAGTGAATAATGTCCCTCAATTCTGTGAACTTTCCCTGATTATAGATATATTTTGCAATAAAAAATCACATTCTTATGCCCACAATTAATATTCTCTTCATAGGTGACATAGTTGGAAAACCGGGATTGGATCTTGTTCACACCTGGCTTCCTGGACTCATTCAGAAATACAAAGCAGATTTGGTAATTGCTAACGGGGAAAATGCTTCCGAAGGCAAAGGCTGCACAGAAAAAGAAGGAAAACAACTTCTTGAACTTGGAGTTCACGTTCTTACAGGCGGAAACCATACCTGGGACAAACATCTTTCACAAGATTATCTGAAAAAAGAACCAAGAGCGCTCCGCCCCTTAAATTACCCTAAAGGAACTTATGGAAACGGTTATCATATCGCTGAAACAAAAAAAGGAAAAGTTGCAGTAGTAAATCTCCAGGGAAGAACATTTATGGCTGCGATTGATTGTCCTTTCCGATCTGCTGATTGGGTTTTAAACAAATTTAATACAGAAACAAAAGTAATTATTGTTGATTTTCACGCGGAAGCCACGGCAGAAAAAATTGCAATGTCGCATTACCTTGATGGAAGAATTAGTGCGCTTATTGGAACTCATACTCATGTTCAAACTGCCGATGAACGAATTATGCCGAAAGGAACGGCTTACATTACAGATGTTGGAATGTCCGGTCCTTATGAGTCTGTAATTGGAATGAAAGTTCAGGCTGCGGTGAACAGGTTTTTATATCAGACTCCACAAAAGTATGAAGCAGCTACAAACGACGTTCATATTTGCGGTCTCTTTTTGAAAGTAGATACAGGTTCAGGTAAATCAGTGCATATTGAAAGAATTTTATTTCCTGAGTTTGTTCGAACAAACGAATCATGATTATACTTGACGGCAAAAAAATAGCCCAGGATATCAGGAATGAATTAAAGTCTGATATTGAAAAATTAAAATCTACCGGTAGTGATAGGCCCGGATTAGTGGCAATTATCGTTGGTGATAATCCTGCTTCAGAAAGTTATGTTAAGGGTAAAGCAAAAGCCTGTGAAGAAATCGGAATGCGAGCTGTTACAGAAAAATATCCTGCTGATATGAAAGAAGATGATCTTCTTCAATTAATCGAATCTTACAATAACAATAAAAAATTTCACGGTATACTTGTTCAGCTTCCACTTCCAAAGCATATTGATGAAGATGAAGTTATCGAAGCAATTTCACCTAAGAAAGATGTAGACGGCTTTCACCCAATTAGTGTCGGGAATCTAGTAATTGGGAAACCAGCTTTTCGTTCCTGCACTCCAGCCGGCATTCAGGAATTGCTTATCAGATATAACATTGAAACTAAAGGAAAACATCTTGTTGTTCTTGGCAGAAGCAATATTGTAGGTAAACCGATTGCTAATATTATGCTTCAGAAAAAAGAATTTGCTAATTCGATTGTAACAGTTTGTCATTCTGCTGCACCAGATGTTTCTTACTACACGAAGCAAGCAGATATTCTTATTGCTGCAATGGGTTCTCCGAAGTTTGTTAAAGCTGATATGGTTAAAGACGGAGTAGTTGTTATTGACGTCGGTATAAATCGTGTGGAAGATAAATCAGCAGTAAAAGGTTATCGGATTGTTGGAGACGTAGACTTTGATGAAGTATCGAAGAAAGCATCTTACATAACTCCGGTGCCCGGAGGAGTTGGCCCGATGACTATTGCAATGTTACTTAAAAATACTTACGAAGGATTTAAAAAGTATGGCGGATAAATTAACGCATAAAATTTCAGATGAAGATGTATCTCAGGAATTTCTTGAGAAAGTTCTAAAAGACTATTACTGTTACGGAGATTCCTGCAAAGGATGGGAAACAAATGTAATCACTCAACCTAAAACTGTAAAGAATATTGTTGATGTTGGCGCATCAAGAATAGCGGCGGGAAAAGGAATTGGCGATTCCTTAAAGGATAAAAACATCGCATCAAAAATTGATCACACAATGCTAAAACCTGATGCAACTCCTGCGGAGATTACAGAGCTTTGTGAGGAAGCAAAGAAATATCATTTTGCATCCGTTTGTGTTAATCCTGGTTATGTTTCTTTATGCTCTTCATTATTGAAAGGAACTGATGTTAGAGTTTGCACAGTGGTTGGTTTTCCGCTGGGTTCAAATACAACAGAAGTAAAGAAATTTGAAACCGAACAAGCAATTCAAAACGGTGCTACAGAAATTGATATGGTGATAAATGTTGGAAGATTGAAAGCGGGAGATTACGATTACGTTGAAAATGATGTTTCTCAAATTGTGCTTGAATCTAAAAAAGTAAATGCACTCGTTAAGGTAATTATAGAAGCAGCATTATTGAATGATGAAGAAAAAGTTAAAGCCTGTCTGATTTGTAAAAAAGTGGGTGCAGATTTTGTGAAAACATCCACAGGATTTAGTAAAGGTGGTGCAACAGTTGGTGATGTTGCTTTAATGAAATATGTGGTTGGCAGTTCGATTGGTGTTAAAGCTGCTGGAGGCATCCGATCGAAAGAAGATGCTGAAGCAATGATCGCATCGGGTGCAGATAGAATCGGAGCCAGTGCCAGTGTTAAAATTGTTTCAAGCTGAATTAACTTTCACGATGATACTTGATGTTGTTGTTACAAAAACTAACGATGGTTACACAGCGGAAATCCCTTCACTGTACTGGTTGTGAAAGCTGGGCTCACGATGAAGACACTGTTTTATCAAAAATTCTTGAGTTAGCATCATTCTACCTTAAAACTGACATTAAAAAATTCAAGCTTGATAAAGCAAGAAGAATAAAAAGCCAATCAATCTATAAACTTATCTTTAATAAAAGTGTCTGACTCATACTTCAGAACCGAAAAAAGAATTGAAAAAATAAAATGGGTGCTGTCGAAACGGCAACCATCTCTCCAAGTTGTACTTGAAAACATCCACGATCCTCATAATGTAAGTGCAATATTCAGAACTTGCGATGCTGCTGGAATACCCAAAGTATCATTGGTTTATAACGTAGAAAAATTTCCGAAGATTGGTAAAAAGTCTTCCGCCTCTGCTTATAAATGGATTGAAAGAGAAAAGTTTAAAACTGTTGAGGAATGTTACAATCAACTAAAAAAAGAAAAGTTTGTTATCTATGCATCATCGCTTAATGGTGATGCAAAAAGCTTATACGATCTTGATTTCACAAAAAAGTCAGCTATAGTATTTGGTAATGAGCACAGAGGACTATCAAGGGAAGCTGAAGAACTAGCCGATGAAAGATTTTACATTCCTATGTTCGGAATGGTTCAGAGCCTAAATGTTTCAGTTTCAGCAGCAATTTCAATTTATGAAGCAGTAAGACAAAGAACGATAAATAGTCTGTATGATAAAAGTGAAACAAGTTCAAAAGAATTAAAAAGCTTATAGATGAGTGGGCTAAAAAGTAAACTATAATTAGTAACGAATGATTCAACAATTTCAAAAAATAAAAAGTGTGAACGGAACTCTTTCACTTGCTAGGAGACAAATCCATTTCTCATCGTGCTTTGCTCATATCTTCTCTTGCATCAGGAAATTCTGAAATAAAAAATCTTTCAAACAGTGATGATTTAAATCAACAATGAGTTGTTTGGCAAGTCTCGGAATTAACTTTGAACATTCTGCTGAGAAAATTATTGTATTTGGTAAAGGTTTTAAGGGATATCAGCAACCAGCCAAACCTATCTATACAAGTTAAACATTCTACAAGAAATATGTATTTGGCAATGGTTATAATGGATATAAACAACCATTGAACCGATCTATGCAGGCAACTCAGGAACTACCGCGCGGTTATTGACAGGAATACTTGCTGCTCAAAATTTTGAATCGGTTATTACAGGCGATCAATCTCTTTCTTCAAGACCAATGCAACGTGTAATCGAACCGTTATCTGAAATGGGTGCTAAAATAATAGCTAATGATAAAGGTAGACTTCCACTTCATATTTCTCCTTCTGAAAATTTAAAGCCAATTAATTATCATTTACCTGTTGCAAGTGCACAAGTTAAAAGTGCAATGCTTTTTGCTGGATTGCATTTGGATAGTGAGACAACTGTTATTGAAACAATCCCGACAAGAAATCATACTGAAAATTTGTTGAGGTTGAAAGTAGTTCAAGCAGGAAGGAAAAATTATTTCATATTCTTCACGAGATTATTATCCTGAACCAAAAGATTATTTTATACCCGGTGATATTTCTTCTGCTATGTTTTTCATTGTTTTGACTTTGCTTTCAAAAAATTCCGAACTTATTATTAAAAATTTTCACTGAATCCAACTAGAATAGAATGCCTGAACATACTTAAGAGAATGGGTGGAAATATTGAGATTGATGAAAGGGGAGTGACAAATAATGAAGTTTATGGTGATGTAATTGTAAGATCAAGCGAGCTTCACAATGTTCAAATAAAGAAAAATATAATTCCATTAATTATTGATGAAATTCCTACTTTGACAATTGCCGGAATTTTTGCCGATGGAAATTTTAAATTAAAAGGTGCGGCAGAATTGAGAGTAAAAGAATCAGATAGAATAAAAGCTATTTGTTCTAATTTATTAAAACTTGGATTGGATGTTGAAGAATATGAAGATGGTTTTAATGTTTCAGGTAAGATTAAAAATTCTTCGGAGTCATTTAATAGTTTTGGAGATCACCGGATTGCAATGGCTTTTGCAATTTTATCCTCACATCTTGAAGGTGGTGGAAAAGTGGAAGGATTTGAATGTGCCTCGGTTTCAAATCCAGAATTTTTAAAACAACTTAATTCAATCAGCCAGTTAAAGTTTTATCACCTGGTGTTCAAATTTATTTATTTGCAGCTCATCAAAAATTTTCTTTAAAAAATCCTCCCCATATTTATTTGCAAAATAAATAAAGTTGATTTCTCGTTCCTGCAAATTGGAATTTGGGAAGAGATGAACAGCAGCACGATCAATTTGCCTTAAAGTTACTTCGTATTTCTTTTGTTGCGCTTTTTCTGCTTTGGATTTAAGCTCACTAACATTATTCAAAATTTTATCTCTGTACCGATTACTGGAATCAGCAATTGTTTTATCAAGATCTAATAAGTTTTTCTTTCAACTGGTCGAATGTTGCTTCAATTTGTTTCGTAATTCCTTCAAACATTTCATCAACTGAGCTTTCCTCAACCGAATTAATTATTTTTTTCTTGATGCTTTCAACATCGATAAAAATACTCATTTATTGACACTGAATTCTTTTCAAGCGAATTTGCAATTGAATTTTCAAGAATTGTAACTGACGAGCGAGGATAGATTATTGGCTGAACAATATCATAAAGCTCATAAAGAGGCTTTAATTGTGCGAAGTAAGATATTTCACTTGGCCCGGCAATATAAAATGCAGTTGGGAACAAATAATCCTGACAGATTGGTCTCAGAAGCACATTGGGACTAAATTTATCTGGTTCGTTTTCCAACAACTCCAGTAATTGTTCCTGCGTAAAACTTTTTCGTTTCCGTCGTAATTTGTATTCGTTATCTACAGGTTCAATTGAATGTCTTCCTTCATCAACTCGTAGAAATAAATTTACGGGTTTGACTTTAACCTGTGCGTGATACAATTCCTCAAGTGTTGCACTGGTGTGAACTAACTTCTCTGTATGGGCTCTAAAATCAGTTATTTCTTTTTTGAAAACCGGCTTTAGTAATTTCTTTACCTCAATATCCTGAGGATCGAAAATCACCAATCCATATTCATCAAAGTAATTAAATAAAAGTTCTCTGAATGCTTCTTTTAAATGATGTACCTTCTTTATAAATATCTTTTTAAGCGATCAAAAATCGATGGTTTAAAGTCGGTTGCCTTCAACGAATTGTTAAGCTTCTCAAAGAAATCATTAATTGAACTATCGAGATTAATCAGACCAACACTTTGTTTTAAATCATCTTCTTCAATTGCTTCTTTATAACCTATTGTTAGAAGTGAATTTGCTTCATCAATAATTTTTATGGTTCTCACTTCATTAAAATCATGATCATCAGCTTCAAGCCAAAAAACGGGCACAAAGTTGTAATCGTTATATCTTTCTGACAGAAATCGGCTTAATTTTATTGTTGTGATTAATTTATAAAAAGTGTAAAGTGGTCCCCCCAATATTCCAAGCTGCTGCCCGGTAACTATAGTCAAAGTCTTTTTATCAGATAATTTATTAATATTTTCCCGGGTCAAATCGGATGGATCAAAATTCGAATATTGTCCAGACAGTATTTCAGAAATATTGGGAGATAAGTGTCGTCTGTTTTCGGAAATGTTTTTGAAAATTTTGAGATAATTTTCTTTGTTTCTAAAGTCATTTGAATAGAAATCCGCAACATTATCAAATTCATATAAATAGTCTAGGAAAAGATTTTGATGTCCCGGTATGTCGCTAAAATTAATGTACATTTGCTCCTCAGTAACTGAATTGGTGAGATTCTTAAACGCAAGATACTGTTTTAACAGGTATTTTAAAAAGGGAAATCTTTTAGGTTACTGGTCATTTAACTATCTTTAATTTATTGATTAACAATTTCGTTTGATTCTTTGGAAATAAATCTATTTAGATACTTAACGATAAAGAGAGCTACTAATGCATTGAAAATTATTAGCTCTTTTTACATTTCCAGAATTTTGAGGAAACCAATCACTTGGGGAATGCCAATCTCCTATTCCATTGAGCCAACCAATCATTGCAATTTACAATGCCCTGAATGTCCCTCCGGATTGGGAACTTTAACTCGACCGCTTGGGTTGCTAAAAAGTGAAGATTTTAAAAAATTAATTGATGAAATTAGCGATACAGGATTCTACATTCAGTTATTTTTTCAGGGTGAACCATATTTAAATAAAAACCTTCCTGCGATGATTAACTATGCACAGTCAAAGAATATTTATATTTCCATTAGCACTAATGGACATTTTGTTAGCGATAAGAATGTTGATTATGTGCTTGATAATGCGCCCGACAAACTTATTTTTTCTGTTGATGGACTTGATGAAGAAAGTTATCAAAAGTACCGTGTTGGCGGAACTTTTGAACAAGCAGATAAGGGATTGCGAGTCATTAATCAATCGAAAATTGGAAAGAGGACTAAAAAAACCATTCGTTGAGTTTCAATTTATCGTGATGAAACAAAATGAGCATCAAATGGATGATGTTAGAAAATATTGTAAGGAAGTTGGTATAGATAAGCTTGTTTTTAAGACTATGCAAATATCTTCCTATGAAAATGCAGTTAAGTTTCTACCATCTAATAAAAAATATCGGCGATATATTCTTGAGAATAATTCTTTCAGAATAAAAAATGAAATAAAAAACCATTGTTTCGCTTTGTGGCGAACATCGGTAATAACCTGGGATGGCAGAGTAGTGCCTTGCTGTTTTGATAAAGATGCTCAAAATGAAATTGGAATTGTTAATGGGCGAGCATTTGCTGATGTATGGCATTCGGAAAAGTATTCAGATTTTAGAAGAAAGATATTGTCGAGCAGAAAATCGGTATCGATGTGCACAAATTGTACTGAAGGTTTGAAAGTTAATATTTTTGAGATCGAACAGTAGTAAATTATGATTGAAAAAAACACATCGACTGGCTTATTTAGCTTTAACAGCTTGAATAAAAATGTTCTGGTAAACGCTGCTAAAATTATTATTGCTGCCGGAATACTTTATTACCTGATAAACTCTGTTGAATATAATCAGATAGTATTGGCCATTAATAATGCTAATCTCGCAATAATATTTTTAGTCTTCTTGCTTGGTATTCTGAATGTATATTTACAATATTCAAAATGGAGATTGACTTGTAAGGAAGTTCTGGGAGTTGAAGCAAAATCAAAGATATTACGATCCTTGTTTTACGGATTTTCTGCTGGAATAATTACCCCATTGCGAATTGGAGAATATTTCGGCAGAGGAATTGAGTTCAAGGACAAATCAATGGTCCAGGTAACTGTTGCTACTCTCGTCGATAAATTCTTTCCTTTAATGATGGTTGCTTTTCTTGGATCAATTTCGAGTTTGCTATTTATCTATTTCTATTATGAAGTATCGATTTTTTTAGTCTTGTCGCTATTCATATTGATTTTCACATTTTTCTATATGCTGATTTTATTATTAATGAATAAGCGTTTTTGGAACAGCATTCTTTTCTCAAAAATAAATTCATCGAAAAGGCTTAAACCTTTTATAGAAAAGCTGAAAAAATTTGAAAACCTTGACAGAGCTTATTTTTATAAAATGCTTATGATATCATTTTTATTTTATTCGTGCTTTTTGATTCAATATGCTCTTCTTGTTGTGGCATTCTCACATCACTTTGATTTTATGCAATATTTATGGGCAGGAAACTTAATTATGTTTGCTAAAACAATAATTCCACCAATTTCTTTTGGTGAACTTGGTATCAGAGAAGGGGCTTCTGTCTACTTCATTTCCATGATGGGGGAGAGTGCATCTGTTGGTTTTAACGCTTCTATTTTTCTTTTTATTATTAACTTGCTCATTCCAGCCTTGATTGGAGTTGGAATGTTTTTAAGAAAAAATGGCAATTGAATCTACACTCCTAATATTAATTCATTCGGCTTTTGGACTTATTCTTCTGCATTATCTTTACTTCCTGCACTTGATTTTCAGGGGATTGAATAAATTAAAACCATCGAATAATGAAATCCTTCCTCACGAATTTGTTTCTATTATAATCCCATTCCGAAATGAATCGCAAAATATAATCGCAAATTTAAAATCGATTGAATCACAGTTATATCCACCAAATAAGTTTGAAGTAATTTATGTCGACGATTTCTCTGATGATAACTCGTTGGAATTGCTCAGAAGCAATATTAACAAAAATAATATCAGAGTACTTTCTGTGCCCGAAGATTATTCTAAAAATGCACATAAGAAAAGAGCTATCAGATATGGAATTGAAAATGCGAAGGGCGGTATCATTGTTACAACTGATGCTGACTGTATTTATGATGAAGAATGGTTGCATTCATTAATGATGTCGTTTGATTCGTTAACCGGATTTGTTTCCGGTCCGGTTGAATTTATTTCTAGTGATAAAATGTTCTCAAAGTTTCAAAAATTGGAATTTGCTGGGTTAGTGCTTTGTGGTGCAGGATTGATTGGCTCAGGTCATCCAACAATTTGCAATGCCGCGAACATTGCCTATAGAAAAAAAGTATTTGATGAAGTTGGTGGCTTCAAAGATCAAATGAATTTATCCTCAGGCGATGATGAACTACTTATGCAAAAAATCTCGAAAGACTCTGACTTTAAAGTAAAATTCTGCATTGAACAAAAAGCTATTGTAAAAACATCGGCTAATAAAACGATTGGAGAATTTTTTCAGCAAAGAAAGAGATGGGCTAGTAAAGGATTATTCTATGGAGATAAAAGTTTAGTCTTGAAGCTTATCCTCATTTACGCATTTTATCTAGGATTGATTTCTCAATTCATACTTGGACTAATTCTCACTCAAACATTTCTGGTCTCATTTCTGGTATCAATGATCTTAAAATTTGTATTCGAGTTTCGAATTCTTCGTAAGGGCAAAGAAAAAATCTTAAGAGATATTCAATTAAAATACTTCTCTATCGCAGAGGTCATTCAAATTCCATATATAATTTATGCTGGAATTGTTGGGGCATTCGGTAACTATTTGTGGAAATCACGAAAAGTGAAGAGATAATAATTCAGCGTACACTTCAAAACCAAAGTGTCTACATAAGTATACACTAAAACCATCTTTATCACCTAAAATCGAAAGAAATCACATTATCCAGATTGGTACCTTCATTGCCATATTAGAAGCGTAAACAAAAACACGGAGGTGTAAAATGAAACGGATCATAATTCTTGCAGTTATTCTTTTTTCTGCAGCAACTTTTAATGCAGAAGCAAAGAAACATTATAATGGGGTTGGTGGATATTTTTATTCACAGCTTTCTCCATATGGATCCTGGATTGAGGTGGATTATGGTGTGATTGTCTGGAGACCAACAATTATTCGTGCTAATTGGATGCCTTATCAAATGGGTAACTGGGTCTGGACGTACGATGGTTGGTATTGGGATTCATACGAGCCTTTTGGTTTCATTACTTATCACTACGGCAGATGGTACTTTGATGATTACTATGGATGGCTCTGGTATCCTGATTATGAGTGGGCTCCGGCCTGGGTAGAGTGGAGATACAGTAACAATTATATCGGTTGGGCTCCGCTGCATCCATATGCTGTATTTTCAGTCTCTGTAGGGATATACTTTACGAATACATACTATACTCCATACTATCATTGGAATTATGTTGGCTACGGAAATTTCTGTGACCCTTATGTCTACAACTATTGTGTCGCATCTGGTTACAAGAACAGAATTCATAGTGGAACAAAGTATCGAAATAATTTTGTCTACTACAACGGAAGAATTCAGAACCGGGGTGTTGATATAAAATATGTCAGCGTTCGTTCCGGAAAGAAAATTAAGCAACGCGATCTGGTCAGAGTGAGCTGATTCCAGAGAATTGATAGCGTGATGGTTATAGTAAAAGAGATGAACTCCGTACTCTTGATATAAAAAGAGATGAATTGATGAGAAACGACTTAGGTCGTATGGAAATAAAACGCGAAAACAGAAAAACTTCAGTTGATATGGAAAAGGTTCAGATCGGACGCAGAGAAGATGTAACTAATGTAAAAAGAAACGATCAGGTTAAAAATAGAACTTTGGATAATCTCAAGACTGATCAGAACCGAAAAGATGTTAAAAAAGTTTTTAACAGAGATCGAACCGAAATTAAGCGAAAATCTGATGTTAATGTAAATAGGAAGAGTAATAATCTTGAAGTTAATAAAAGAGAAACTGATAAAACGACCAGGACTGTTAAAAACAAGAGCAGAAACATTCAGAACGGCACCAGGAAGGAGAGCCAGATCAAGGATCAGAACAAAGTTCGTAAAAACGAAACTGCTGAGCTCAATAAAAAGAGACAGAAACAGAATACACAAGTGAATCGTCAGAATACCAGAGTAACGAATAATGATCCGGTTAAAAGGAACGAAGTTAAAAAGCAAAGCAGAAACGATAACCAGAAAAAGAAAACTATCGAAACACGGGAGGATAAGAACAAAACGATCGTAAAAGATAATTCAAGAAAACGAAATAAAAGATAGACCAGATAAAACTAAACCTCTCTCTCCACGAAGGCGGTATCTGAAACGATACCGCTTTTTTTTATATATTTCCCAAAATGATTATAACAATCTTGAAACCTGATGAACGATAAAAGTAGTAGGCTGTTCTACATTCTCGGGGCTTTTTTTGTTGCTAATGCACTCCTCGCTGAATTTATTGGAATAAAAATATTTTCCTTAGAAAAATGGCTTGGCCTGAATCCAATAAATCTTTCTTTCTTTGGAGAAAGTAGTCTTTCATTCAACTTAACTGCAGGAGTTCTTCTATGGCCTGTGGTATTCATTATGACCGACATAATCAATGAATATTTTGGTCGAAAAGGTGTAAGGTTTATGTCTTTCACGGCTGCATCATTGATCGCTTATGCATTCCTAATGGTTTATATTTCGATGGGATTAGATCCCGCTGAATTCTGGGTTCAGAGGCAAACCAGTTATGGAATGCTAGATATGGATCTTGCCTTTAATACAATTTTTGGACAGGGATTGTGGATTATAGTAGGATCATTAACTGCATTTCTTATAGGTCAACTTGTGGATGTTTACGTATTCCATTTTCTAAGATCTTTCACAGGCAGTTCAAAGATTTGGCTTCGGGCTACAGGTTCCACTCTGGTTTCTCAGTTCATCGATAGCTTCGTTGTTTTATTAATTGCATTTTATTTTGGAGCCGGGTGGGATTTATCATTGGTTTTAGCAATTGGTGTAGTTAATTACATCTACAAATTTGCAATTGCTGTTTTTCTTACACCGCTTTTATATGTCCTTCATTTCTTTATTGATATATATTTAGGTAAAGAACTTTCACATAAACTAATTGAAGAAGCCGCAAAAGAAAGCCGATCCTGAATAATTCTATTCGTTAATAATCTAACCAGCAAAATAGTGTTGTTTATTTAGGCAAATTCAGGAATTTGAAGTAATTTTGTGGTGTAATTTTATTTGAAATTTGCATCATCCATCGAAGTAGAATTTCTTCCCAATGACGAAGCTGAAAACAAAATTTATTTCCATTCTATTTTTAATCAATCACTTAACTATGTGAAAAATTTATCAGGAGTTATATATGAAAATTAGTAAAGAAGAGGCACTGGAGTATCACTCAATAGAGAGAAAAGGCAAAATAGAGGTGATAGCATCCAAGCCTTGTTTAACATCCCGTGATCTTTCCCTGGCATACACACCGGGAGTTGCGGAACCTTGCAGAGAAATTCATAAAAATGTTGATGATGTTTATAAATATACAGCTAAAGGAAACCTTGTTGCTGTTATTTCAAACGGAACTGCTGTCCTTGGTTTAGGAGACATCGGAGCTGAAGCAGGAAAACCTGTAATGGAAGGTAAAGGAGTTCTATTTAAAAGATTTGCTGACATTGATGTTTTTGATATTGAAATCAATTCACATGATTCAAAAGAGATTATCAGAACAGTTCAGGTTCTTGAACCAACATTCGGAGGAATAAATCTTGAAGACATAAAAGCACCAGAGTGTTTCGAGATTGAAGAAGAGTTAAAAGCAACAATGAAAATTCCTGTCTTTCACGACGATCAGCATGGCACGGCAATAATTTCTTGTGCTGCATTGATTAATGCAGTTGAAGTTGCAGGTAAAAAAATCGATAAAGTAAAAATTGTAGTTAACGGTGCTGGTGCTTCTGCAATTTCCTGCTGCAAACTTTATATAATGGCTGGTGCTAAAAGAGAAAATATCTGGATGTTCGATACTAAGGGCTGTATTAACTAAGGATAGAAAAGATCTTAATAAATACAAGCAAGAATTTGCCCAGGTAAAAGGTTTTGCTTCCTTAGCTGATGGAGTAAAAGGCGCAGATGTGTTCATCGGGTTGTCAGTTGGTGGTGTAATGAAAAAGGAAATGGTAAAATCAATGGCGAAAGATCCAATAATTTTTGCTATGGCTAACCCTGATCCGGAAATTATGTATGATGAAGCTATCTCGGTGAGAGACGATCTGATTATGGCAACCGGAAGAAGTGATTTCCCGAATCAGGTAAATAATGTGCTTGGTTTTCCATTTATTTTCAGAGGTGCATTGGATGTAAGAGCAACAGCAATCAATGAAGAAATGAAAATGGCTGCTACATTGGCTCTGGCTAAACTGGCTAAAGAAAAAGTTCCTGAGATGGTTCTAAGAGCCTATGGTGGTGAAGATTTTTCTTTTGGTAAGGAATATATCATTCCTAAGCCCTTTGATCCCAGAGTTCTTTGGTATGTTGCCCCTGCGGTAGCTAAAGCTGCAATAGAAACCGGAGTAGCTAAAATAAAGGAAATGGATTGGCCAAAGTATGAAGAGAGACTAAAAGAAAGGCTTGGTTTGTCCAAAGAGTTAATTCGTGTAATGATACACAAAGCACAGAAAAAGCCTGTTAAGGTTGTCTATCCGGAAGGTGAGGAAGAAAAAATAATCAGAGCTGCTCACGTTGTATATAATGATAATATGGCTTATCCGATATTAATAGGTAATGAAAAGGTAATCAAGTCAACCATTGACAAATTGGAATTTGATCAAAAAGAATTTCAAATAGTAGATCCTGAATCAAGTGAGAAGATTAAATCAATTTACTGATGCATTTTTCAAAAAGCGTTCGAGAAAAGGTGCAACTTTAAAAGACACACAAAAGTCTTGATGAAAAAACCAAATTACTTTGGCTCAATGATGGTTGAACTTGGAGAAGCTGATGCACTGATAAGTGGTTTGACTACAAGTTATCCAACAACAATTCGTCCTGCTCTGCATTGTGTTGGTATGAAAGAAGGATTGAAAGTTGTTTCAGGTTTGTATATTGTTTTTGCAAAACAAGATGTCTATTTCTTCGCTGATACAACTGTTAATGTTAATCCCACAGCAGAGCAACTTGCTCAAATTGCAATTTCGACTGCTGATACTGTAAGAGAGTTTGATGTAATTCCAAGAATTGCAATGCTTTCATTCAGTAACTTTGGAAGTGCCCCATATCCCGAATCATTAAAAGTTAAGCAGGCAACTGATTTAGTGAAGAAACTCAGACCTGATTTAATGATTGATGGTGAGATGCAGGCGGACACAGCAGTTATTCCGGAAATAATTGCGAATGAATTTCCTTTCAGTACTTTGAAAGGTAGACCAAATATTCTGATTTTCCCGGATCTTAATTCAGGGAATATTGCTTATAAACTTATGGCAAGAATTGGGCAGGCATCTGTTGTCGGACCAATTTTGATGGGAATGAAAAAACCTATTCACGTTCTGCAGCGTGGTGCAACTGTTGATGATATTATCAATATGACTGCTATTGCTGTAGCTGAAGCCGGAGCAAAGAAAAAATAATTATTCATTTGGTGAAGGGAAGAGTTAATTGTCTTCCTTTCACCCAAAATTATCTTTTCCGCTAATTTATTTTTTATTGCATTTGACTGATTAGTCTTTTAATTTCTTGCCGTTTCCTAAAATATTTAATAAAATTTTTATAATTTTTCCATATGAAAGAAATAAGAATGCTTGCTGCAATAATGTTTACCGATATGGTAGGCTATACTGCTTTGATGCAGGAAAATGAGCGGCAGGCTAAAAATTTAAGAAATAAACATAGGGAAGTGTTAGAAAATTTAGTTTCTGAACATCGTGGACAGATATTACAATATTACGGCGATGGAACGCTTTCCATTTTCGGAAGTGCAATTGAAGCTGCAGTTTGTGCTTCTAAAATCCAGCAAGAACTTCAAATCGAGCCAAAAGTTCCTTTAAGAATTGGTATCCACGCTGGTGATGTTGTTTATGATGATGAGGGCGTTTATGGAGATGGAGTTAATATTGCCTCAAGGATTGAAAATCTTGCAGTATCAGGCAGTGTACTTATTTCAGAAAAAATAAACGATGAGTTAAAAAATCAAAAGGAGATATCAACAGTCTTCCTTGGAAGATACGAACTTAAGAATGTTAAAGTGCCTGTTAAGCTTTACGCAATTAACTCAGAAGGTTTAGTAGTTCCAAGTTACAAAGACATTGAAGGCAAAACTTCAAACTCTGATAACTCGATAGCAGTATTGCCCTTCATCAATTTAAGCGCAGAAAGAGATAACGAATATTTTAGCGATGGGATTACTGAAGAATTACTAAATGCTCTTGCTAAAGTTGATGGATTGCTTGTTACATCAAGAACTTCGTCCTTTGCTTTCAAAGGAAAAAATATTGACATTAGAGAGATTGGAAGACAGCTTGGTGTAAAAACTCTTCTAGAAGGAAGTGTTAGAAAGTATGGCAACCGGGTGAGAGTAACGGCACAGTTGATAAACGCAGATGATGGATATCATAAATGGTCCGATACCTATGATCGAGACCTTGAAGATATATTTGCCGTTCAGGATGAACTAGCAAACTCAATTGTAGATCAGTTAAAGAATTCTATTTCACTACGTAAGCCTGCTGAGTCACTTGTGAAAATTCCAACTGAGAACATTGAGGCTTATAACTTATATCTGAAGGGATTGTATAATTGGAATAAATGGGCACCTGATTTTATGTCCAAAGCAATAAAATATTTTGAGGATGCGGCAAATTTATCTCCTGACTTCTCTCAGGCGTATGCGCGTCTATCAGCTTGTTATACTTTTTTAGGTGCAGCAGGCTTTATGCCGAACAAAATTGCTTATTCAAAAGCAAAAGAATACGCCTTAAAATCGTACGAACTTGATAACTATTTAATCGATGCCCAAATATCTTTGGGTATGGTGAAGTATTTTAATGATTGGGATTGGGAAGGTTCGGAAAAATGTTTTATTAAGGCTCTCGAAATAAATCCAAATTCGGCTGAAACACATCAGTATTATTCAATGTTATTAACTACTCTCGGATATAACAAGAAAGCATTGAAGGAAGCGGAAATTGCTCATCAGCTTGACCCGTTAAATGCACCAATTAGTTATATACTTTCATTTGCATACTTCAACAATAACCAATTTGACTTAGCTATTGACCAGCACAAATACACTCTCGAAATCGATTCAGATTTTGGCGATACATGGAACAGTCTTGCTTGGATGTATTTAACATCTTCAGATTACGAAAAAGCAATTGAAATATTCAATAAAAATTTAAAAATTCCTGCTTATCATACTAAAGCCATTTCTGGTTTGGGTTATGCATATGCCAAACTTGAACAACCTGAAAGGGCTAGAGAATATATTAAACAACTTGAGGAGATGAATTCTGAAGATGTTCCGCTCGATATGGATTTAGCTATTATTTATTCTGGCTTAGGAGAGTGGGATACTGTATTCAGTTACTTAAATAGTGCAATCGATAAAAGACTTGGCGGCTTAAATTTTATAAATGGTAAATATTGGAAAGAACTACACGATCAACCAAGGTTTAAAGAAATTCTTCAGAGGATGAACTTGCCTTTGGAGTAATTCTCCATGTTTATCATAAAAATATTATTGAATTAATCAGAATCGGTTTGAAGAGATATAAATTTATATTATTCCTGTTTCTCATAACACTGCCTTTCATTTATTCTCAGCAGGATAATGATAGCAGATACATCACTATCATACCCGGAGAGCAATTCGCAGCAAGTGGTTTTTATGAAGTATGGTTTGGTGAGCACTGGCGCGAAGTCTGGACAACTCCTGTCAGAGTAGAGATTTTAAATCTTAATGAGTTTGCAGGGGGATTAACTCCCATTAAAAAAGGTGGGGGAATGCAAACTAAATCACTCAGATTTAAAGGAAGTGATGGAAAAATTTGGAAGTTCAGATCAATTGAAAAAGACCCCTCAAAAGTTCTTCCCGAAGAACTCCGTGAATCAGTTGCTGAAGATATAATTCAAGATCAAATCAGTTCTGCTAATCCTTTTGCTCGCATTAGTTGTTACACCTCTACTTGATGCTGTGGGTATATTTGGAAGCTGAACCCAAATTAGTTTTTCTTCCTGATGATGAAAAGCTTGGTGAGTATCAAAGATGAGTTTGGTGGACTTATTGGCTTTATTGAAGAACACCCTTCGGAAGGTGAAGATGGAAGCTCTGGATTTGAAAATGCAATCGATGTCAAAGGAACATATAAGCTTTTTGATTATCTTTCTGAAAAACGAAGCCAGAAAATCGACTCGGAAATGTATCTAAAAGCAAGACTGATTGATATGCTTACAGGTGACTGGGATAGACATATGGATCAGTGGCGTTGGGCAAAATTTGATTCAATCCTATAATGGTAAAAATATAAAAATATGGAAACCCATCCCCCGCGACCGGGACCAGGCTTTTACAAAATATGATGGATTCTTTCCTTTTATGGCTGCTTATATTGTCCCTGAGATTAATAATTTTGGAAAAGAATATCCACAGATTGAAGACCTTACCTGGAGTGGTCGGTTTCTGGATAGAAGAGTTTTAACTGAACTAAGTAAATCAACCTGGGATTCGTTAACGGTTTATGTAAAACTAAAAATTACAGATGAAGTGATCGATAGATGCTATTAAAATACTTCCACCAGAAGTATTTACTATTATGCTATGAAGAATTATCAACTAAATTAAAATCACGAAGAGATAACCTGCAATGGGCCTCTAATGAATTTTATGGATATAGTTAACAAATATGCTGATGTTTTCTGCAGTGACGAAAATGATTACATCGAAGTTAACAGATTGGATGACAAATCGACCAGTGTTTCAATTTATAAAAGAGATAAATCTACTGGTGATGCAAAAGGTGAACCACTATTTTATAAAATATTTGATAATGATGTAACAGTTGATTTAAGAATTCATATGAATAATGGTGATGATAAAGCCTTTGTTTTTGGTGAATGTTCTGACGGTCCCATTGTTCGAATAATAGGTGGAAAAGGAAAAGATGAATTTGTTGATGAATCAATAGTGGAAGGATATTTCTTATCTGTTACTCCCTTTCAAACTGCTGAGAATAGAACTTATTTTTATGACAGCGGAGATAAAACTAAGGTTATTGAAGGATCCGGGAACAGTCTATGATGATTCCAAATGGCCTGAACCAAAAAATGATGAAGAAAAATATGAACCACTACAGCGAGATCGCGGACACGATTGGTTGCCCATTCCTATAATTGATTATAATTCAGATTATGGTTTAACAATCGGTGGTGGAATTCAATTAAATAAGTACAATTTTAGAGAAGTACCTCAGGATTATATGCAACAAGTTACTGTTAGCTATGCAACAAGGTTTGGTAATTTTGCAGCAGCTTATGAAGCTGATTTTTATTCCCTTATCAGAGGTGGTCGATCTGAATTTGTTAATTGCTGCAACACAACAATTTGTTATCCGATATTTTGGCTATGGGAATGAAACCTCGTTTGATAAAAATCTAGAAAAAGAAAACTACTACAAGGCAAATCAAAACTTATTAACTTTTTTCCCAACCTTACATTATAATTTCTCTAAGAAGATTATTGGAAGCCTCGGTATTTCATTTATTCAAACTAAAACTTCTTTAAATAATGATACTCTTCTTACCGGATTCAGATATGGTGATTATGGTTTAGGGGTGATAAAGCCATTCGGAATTCATTTAGGTTTGGAGATTGACGGAAAAGATCATCCAGCAGTATCCTTTAAATGGTTACTGGATGAACTTTCTATGGCAAAATATTTCCTGATGTATACGATATACCAGAAACATTTTATTTTGCTGGTTTTGACTTGAGAACTTACCTTACCTCAGAGTAATCTCATTTGCTACACTTGCCTTAAGGGCAGGGGGAAGTAAGGTATTTAGTCAATATCCATTTTATGCCGGAGCTACTGTTGGCGGATTGAATAGCTTACGAGGATATAACGACGGTAGATTTTCTGGTGATGCGGCAGTATTTGGGCAAGCAGAATTAAGACTTTTTATAACAAAAATGAATCTGCTTTTAAAAAGTAGAGTAGGTATAAATGTATTTGCCGAAACAGGAAGAGTTTTTACGGATAATGATATTTCTGAAAAGTGGCATCCATCCTATGGAGTTGGATTGTGGGTTGCATATCTTAATTCAACATTGATTGGTACCACCTACATTGCATTTTCACCAGAGACAACAATTTTCAATCTTGGTTTTGGAATGGGATTTTAATCTCTATTTATAATTGAGAAAATCTAAAACTGATCTTCTTCATTTCAAAAGCTTATAAATCTCATACTGGCTTCTGATTTTCTTTTCACTTTCATTTCTTTTATGATTATTTATTTGATCCTTATCAATTACTCTGGCTTTCACATTATCGTTCCATTGTAAATCAATCATCTTTTGCATTAGTTTTTGTATATTCTTATCATAAACAGGGAAAGCAACTTCAATTCTCCTGCTGAGGTTTCTTTTCATCCAATCTGCCGAGGCAAGAAAATATTTTGTGTCTCCGTTGTTATGGAATATATAAACTCTTGGATGCTCAAGGAAACGATCAATAATACTTATTACCTCAATGTTTTCGCTCAGTCCTTTTATACCAGGTACAAGGCAGCAAATTCCTCTAATAATCAGCTTTATTTTTACTCCTGCTTGAGATGCTTGGTAAAGTTTCTTGATCATTTTCCGGTCTTCAAGACTGTTTAATTTTAAAGTAATCCCGGCGGTTTTGCCTTCTTGTATATTTATTATCTCGTTATCAATCAATTCAATTAGCTTTTTTCTTAAGTTGAAAGGCGCTACAAGCAGGTGCTTAAATTTTTCGTGTTCACTCTTTCTTTCTAATAAATTAAATACTTTTTTTACTTCTTTACCCAATTCCTGGTTAGCTGTGAATAATCCGTAATCGGAGTAAACTCTTGCAGTCTTTTCGTTAAAATTTCCAGTTGCAAGGTATGAGTAAAATTGTGATTTCGTCTTTTTCAATTCTTTCAATCAAACAAAGCTTTGAATGCACTTTTAATCCGGGAAAACTGGAATAAACTTTCACACCCGCTTTTAATAAGGTCTCAACTGAAATAAAATTAGTTTCCTCATCAAACCTGGCTTTTACTTCCACAAATGCGGTAACATCTTTTCCATTTTCTGCTGCTTTTAAAAGGGAACGAACTATCAAGGAATCATTGGCAATCCTGTAAAATGTGATCTTAATAGACTTAACATTTACATTGTCTGCTGCTTTCTCAAGAAATTTTATTATGTAACCATAAGATTGGTAAGGAAAACTGAGAAGCATATCTTTTCGGGAAATTACTTCAAATATTGAGACTGCTCCCTCTAACTCTTTACAAACTTGTGGCGGCATTGGTTCGTATTCGAGATTCGGTTTACTGAATTTAGGAAAGTTAAAAAAATCGTTAAAGTTGTGATACTTCCCTCCGGGAATAAGGTCATCATTCTTTAATTGTAATGATTCTTTTAGAAATTTTAAAAAGTCGTTTGGCATTTGTTCATCATAAAGAAATCTGGAAGGTGCGCCGGTTTTTCGTTTTGATAATCCTTTCTTAATCTTTGCGAGAAGATCCCCGGTGAACTCGTCATCAATATAAAGTTCGGCATCACGGGTTAGTTTAATAGAATAACAGCTTTCAATTTGGTAACCAGGAAAAATTAGAGGCAGATTAATTCGGATTATGTCATCAAGAAACATTACATAATGTTTACCATTTTCTGAAGGAAGAGTGATGAACCTTCCTAACCTGTCTGCGGGAATTTCAACTATAGCATATTTAAATCTTTGGATTCTCGTTTTTATTGTAGATTTCGACTTCTTTTTACTTTTCAACCGTACTGCTAAATAAATTGCGCGGTTGTGAAGGAAAGTAGATATTCTTATTTTTATCTAAAAGAGTTGGTTGAACAAAAGGAACCACCTGGTCTCGGAAATAATTTTTAATAAATTGTGTTTGAGCATCGTTGAGTTTCTCCTTATTACTAAAAAAATATTTTCTTCTTCTAGATCAGGTAATATCTCTTCTTTGTAAATCCTTCCGAATTCTTCCTGCTGTTTATTAACAACTTCTTTTATTTTCTTAAGCAAAATACGTGGTTGAAATGGTAATGCTGTCTGGGATTTCTCTTTCAGATTTAATAGACTTCGAAAGGAAGCAACTCTCACTCTAAAAAATTCGTCCAGGTTCGATGAATAAATTGCTAAGAATTTTAATCTCTCATATACAGGAACTGATGTATCTCTGGCTTCCTGCAAAACTCTGTGATTAAATGAAAGCCAGCTTAATTCACGATCGAAAAATATTTTTTCAGTCATAAGTAATCTATTTATTTGAAGTACATTTTTGGGTGTTCAAAGAATAATAACTTGCAGGAGTTTTTATCAATTTCATTCCATTTTTTATCAATTTCTAGGGCCACTACTCCACAAGTTGGAATATTATCAATGTAATGATTTGAAATTGATTGTTAAGAAGAGTGTAAGCCAGGATTATGACCGAATATCATAACGGAATTATTCTTCTCATCCAATTTCTTTAATACTTTAACTATAGTATTGATTGAAGCTTCATACAATTCTTCCTTATATACTATCTGTTTTTTTGGGTAACTGATTTTATCTGCAATAGTGATCGCAGTTTTTTTTGCACGCTTTGCAGGACTGGATATTATTAGAGCTGGCTTTATTTTTTTTTCATTTAAAATATCGCCCATAAAAGGAGCATCTCTTTTTCCACGTTTATTAAGTGGACGGTCAAAATCAGGAGTGCTCTGTTCCCCCAGTTCGATTTTGCATGTCTTACAAGGTAAATTGTTTTCATTAACGTATTTCCTCATGATTTGAATCATAAGTGCTTTCATCAGCAAATCTAATGATTTGAAATGAAGAATCTTTCCTCTCAATTATTAAATAATTGTGATTATTATCACCATATGAGATTAAAATTCAGTCTAACTTTTAGAGTGCAATATCCAAACATTAAAAAACATAGAATAATGGTGATAATTGATCAATACTTTCTTTGCTAAAAATACAACTTCAAGGAAACTAAAATGAATAGAGGAATATTAAGCAAAGTAAAAGAATATATTGGAAGAACCTTTCGGGAGAAAGGTTCGTCCGATAGTTTTTACCATAATTTGACGCATACAGCCGAAGTTGCCAAAGCTGTAGAAGAAATAGCGGACTCTATCGGTTTAAACGAAAATGACAAAGAAACTCTTCTAATTGCTGCCTGGTTTCATGATATTGGACATATCGAAACCTGTGAGGGGCATGAGGATGTTGGAATCGAATTAGCAGAGAAATTCTTAAAAGAAAATGATTATCCCGAAGATGGTATAACGAAAGTTATTTCACTTATTAATGCTACACGTATGCCAAGAAATCCCCAAAATATCCTTGAGGAAATAATCTGCGATGCAGACCTTCATCATTTGGGGACAAAAGATTTTGATAAAAAAGGCGAACTCTACAAAAATGAAATTGAATCCTTACAGGGCTCTAAAATTCCCGAAAAAGATTGGCTGCAAAACAATTTAAAATTTATGGAGCAGCATAAATATTATACTGACTACGCAAAGCAGCGATTCGAAACTCAAAAAAATATTAATTATATTAAGACTGAAAAGAAACTAAAGAAGGTCAAAAAGCATTTGAAAGAAAAAATTAATTCTGGATCTGCAGATATCAGTAAGGATAAAATGAAAGAAAAAGATAAAGGTGCAGGGCGTTCCATTGAAACCATGTTTAGGAACACAATACGCACCCACGTGGATTTCAGTTCAATGGCTGATACAAAAGCCAACATTATGATAAGCGTTAATACGCTTATACTTACAATAATAGTTAGTATAATGATTAGAAAATTGGATACAAATCCTCATTTGATAATACCGACAGCAATGTTGACATTAACCAGTCTTATCACATTAGTTTATGCAATACTTGTAACACGTCCAAAAGTAACCAGAGGGATTTTTACAGAAGAAGATATTAAGGAGAAAAAAGCTAACCTCTTATTCTTTGGTAACTTTCACAAAATGACATTGAAGGATTTTACATGGGGTATGAAGGAAATGATGAAAGATAAAGAATTTCTTTATGACAATATGATAATGGATTTTTATTACCTCGGTCAAGTACTGGGACAGAAATACCAAAAGCTTAGAATCTGCTATACATTTTTTATGTATGGTTTGATTGTTTCTGTCCTTGCATTTGCAATTGCTTTTATTATGAATCCGGGAACTGATCTTGGACCATTATTGGAGTAGTGAACGACTAACCAAGCTATTCTTTTTCGATCTGGGCATCTTCAAGCATGACAGGGAAGAAGTAACCAGCTCCAAAATCTTTGTCAACAGCAACTTTACCTTCCGCGATAATTATATCTCCGACCTGAACGTCCGTGTTCGAAGTTATAACTAAATCAAATTCATTTTCGTCACCAGTACCATCCTGAATGTGAATCCAGTTTCTTTTCATTATCTGTTTATTAAACTTCGTAACCTGTCCTTTAACTTTTACAACTTGTCCATTTAATGCTGATTTATCATCATAAAGCTGCTGAACTGTAATTCCATCTGTCAAAGGCTCAACTTTAATTTCTTGCTTTTCTGTGGATGTTGCTCCTGCGTGAATATTTTTCATTTCATCGGGAGTGGGTGATTTACGTGCATCTTCAACGAATAAAATTTCATCGAATGATTTATCAATATTTTCACTACTGAAGTCTTCCATTACCATAAATCTTGAAAAATAAACAGTTTCACCAATTTCTATTTCCATTGTGGGAACAGCAATCCAGTAATCATTTTTACTTTCGGATACCTGCAAATAAGTGTATCCTTTCGCAGGAATTTTATCAATAACCGTTGCTATGTGGGCTTCATTTTTTTGTACGTCTTCTATGGTTAAATCCTGATCTTGTTCACCTTTGCAACCAAAAAAGATTAATGCAGATAATACTATAAGATTAAATACTTTCATTTTATTCCTTAATTTTAAATAATCATTTACACAAATATAGTAAATAAGCTGCTTATTTTATCTGAAGATAAATCACTCTTATCTCATAATATTATTTTAGGGTATTATAAAGTATAATTCATTTTGTTCCATTGTGTGGTATATTTTCAAAGAGAAATTAGAATATAAACAGGATATGATAATCATATATCGATATTTAATATTACTATTTGTTACGCTTTCTAGTATGACATTCTCCCAAAACTTTTGGGGAAAAATATCAAGCCCCACAGAAAATTTTCTAAGAACGTTGCACTTTGCTGATAGTCTGAGGGGATGGGTTGCCGGAGATTCAGGTGCAATATTTTATACTTCCGATGGCGGATTAAATTGGACTCAGCAAGAATCAAATACAACAAATAGAATTATGAGGCTTTTCTTCCTCGATGATAACAGAGCCTGGGCTTTGGCGTGGGCTGATATTGGTGATAATTTATTTTACGGGACTGAAATATTAAAAACAACAAATGGGGGAGAAAACTGGACTGCCGAACAATACAGGGAAGAAAATACTTTTATGAGGGGAATTTATTTTTTGGATACATTAAAAGGATTTATGGGCGGGGTACCCGGAGAGTTTTTAGTAACAGCCGATGGTGGAGAGAACTGGGAACCTGCAAATATAGATTCAGGGGCATTTTCACATTTTCCTGTAATTGATTTTAAATTTTACAATAATCTCTATGGTTTTGCCTGCGGTGGTCGTTTCGATATTGCCGGAGTTATATGGCGAACCACAAATGGTGGTGATAACTGGACACCAATAGATGGTATGTATGCACCGGCAGACGAAGTTTGGGATATTCATTTCTTTGATTCGCTCAATGTGATGGCTATCGGTGGTGATCCCGATATATTTGGTGTGGGAATATTGCAGTCAACAGATGCCGGTATTTCCTGGGAATATTTTGAGATAGGAATATATGGTCAGGCACTCGCACTTTCTTTCAGGACGGAGAACGAAGGCTGGGCAGTTGTACCTCAGGCAGAAACGTTTGTAACAACTTTTGATTATGGTGTAAACTGGCTCGCATATATTACACCAGACAGTTCAAAATTATATGATATTGTATTTACTGATTCACTAACAGGTTATGCTGTGGGTGAAGAAGGTATTATTGTCAAATATAAATATCAGTCTCCCGTTTTTGTGAATGAAGATTTCTCACCTGAGGTTAAAGATTTTATTCTTTTTCAAAACTTTCCAAATCCTTTTAATCCCTCGACAACAATAAGCTATTATATTTCTCAACCCGGTCAGGTCAGAATTAAGATTTTCGATGTACTTGGGAATTTAATTACTACTCTTTTGGATGAGGAAAAAGCAAGCGGAAATTACAAGCTTATCTGGAATGCAGATTCCGAACCTAGCGGAATATATTATGTTCAACTATTTGCTGATGGAAAGCTTTCAACTAAAAAGATGGTACTATTGAAGTAAGAGTAGAATTAATTCCATCACCTGATTAAAACTTGTCTTCAGTAGATTTATCGAAGGAGGATCATCTTCTTTGTATCTGCAAAAGATTCAGTTCTAAGCTGGTAGAAATAAATTCCACTTGTTAATTGTGTAGCGTCAAATTCAACTTCATAACTTCCAGCCGATTTCTCTTCACTTAAAAGTGTAACAACTTCATTTCCTAAAACATCGTACACTTCTAGAGTAACCAACGCAGATTGCTTCGTTGAACTCGCAATGACAGAAGGTATAGTAAATTTGATTTTTGTACTAGGATTAAATGGATTCGGGTAATTCTGCTCTAATCTGAAATCAGATACTTGTCCGGGAGTTTCATCAACACCTACTGATGATAATTCAATTGGTACAGTCCAAATTTGGTAGATGCCGGTTCTGTTATCCATCCAGACAGGCCAAAGTTTACCGTTTGAAGAAGTAATAGAAATATTATCTCCCTGGTAACCCTGTCCTAAACCACCAATTGGTGCTGGTTTAAAGTTTTTATCACTTATCTCAAATTCCTGCCAGTTATTTCCACCATCCTCAGAACGAGCTAAGGTAACACCTGACGAATCAGAAGTTGTGTTTCTATCATCATAAAAAATTACATTCAATCCACCTGTCTTATCAACATGAACAGCAGGGAAGTATTGAATTTTTCCATTATTCAAAGGATCCTGGTTAACTCTAATTCCTGCTGACCAGCTTTGTCCTCCATCGGTGGAGCGATTGAGGATTATATCCGGATCACTTCCTGCAGGAGCTAAATTCTTTTGAGTTGTTATGATATAAACCCAGCCGTGTCTTGGTCCACCCGTTGTGTCGATCGCTATGTTTGGTAAACCGTTTACACGAATATTTCCTTTCTGAGTTAGAAGTCCATTTATTCCATTCATATCAAATGCGTTCTCAGTAACTTGCCAATTACTCCCACCGTTTGTGGTAAAAGCAACACCAACAAAATCTTCAGTAAACGGAGAGATGGAAGTTACTCCTGCCCAACAAACATATACGCTGCCATCCGGACCCATTGTGATATCACCACCTGAGTTTCGTTGAATAGGATTGTTTATTTGAACGGGTGATGACCAACTTACACCACCATCATCTGTAAATGCAAAATTTATAGGAAAGGGAGGAGCAAACTTTACATACGCAGCATAGCTTCTTCCATAAAATGGACTTGAAGGGTGAACATCTGAGGTCATAGTTGCCCGTTCAAGATCATCATTTGTAATGGTTTTTTGATTGGACCAGGTTGTTCCATTATCTGTTGAGTAATGTGAATATAAGCCGGGAGAAAAACCGCGTCTAGTTAGAATAAATGTTCCATCTTTGTTTATTGTAATTCCGGGATCACCACCGTGCAAGGTTATCGGAGGACCTTTACAGGAATCTGATCCATACCAATTACTTCCACCGTTAGTAGTAACATAAACTCCTTCACTAACAAAGAAAGGATTGAAAATAATCGTATTGCATGCACAGAACATTATATCAGGGTTTGATGGGTGAGTGACTATGAATACTTCAGTCTGGCTTACGTTACTAGGGTATATTCTGAAATTTTCTCCGATGTTGAGGGTGGATTTATTACTAATCTGCTGAGCATTAATGAAGGGAATAACAGATAAAAAGAATATTATAATTAAATTTTTAAATGCTCATTTTTTTCCTGAATGTTTTTACAAAAATAACAATAATAGAACAGAATAGTGGCTAAAAAGTGCTTAAGTGAAGGTCAAAAAAGAGTGGCTAATTCAATTTAATTATAAGAATTAATCCTAAAATCAAATTAGCCTAAAAAGTAGATTATTTGCTCGGAGGATATTGATCTAAAATTTTTGCAACTGCTTCATTGATAAATTGTTCTCTTTCCTCCGGAGTTCCCCGATCCTGGACCACAGCGGTTCCAATTCCTCTCCATATCAACTCGTCCTTTTTATTATCAACAAAATCAATAATGAGTGAACCCTGCGTGTAATATGAGACATCAATGTTTCTTCCATAAGGATATGGTCCCCAACCATAACCGTAACCATAACCGTATGAGCTTACATTCATTTTTTCAGCAGTGGTTGATTGAGCATAAACCATCATCTCAGCTTTGCTTGAATCCTCCTGCGTAAATCCCTTTTTCAGCATTTCATTTTGGATGGCATCAAGTACTCGCTTTTTAACTAATGGGACTGTTTCAAGCTCGCTACCTTTTAATATGCCATTATATATGTAAAAAGTTTTATAAGACGAAAAGTCTGCAGAAATATCATAATCACTTGTAACGGATATTGATGAGCATCCGGTAATGATTAGTAATAAAAGAACGGATAAAAAAATATTTTTGAGCATAATTGTATTCTCTTCTTAATTATTTAAAGTATCCTTCTTTCTTCAATGTAGAAACCAAAGTTTCTCCAAACGAATAGATAACATCTGATGCCTTATCGGGGTCCATTGTTTCGGAAATCCCGCTCCAGATTAATTGTTTGTCAGTTGTTTCGTAAATATTTGTTTCGAGAACAACTACAACATCCTTTGATAAGTATCCTGATGAATTAGCGTAAGCAATACCGGAATAATAGTACGAGTAAAACCCATAATAATAACTGAAAGGAACTGTATAAAGATATCCCGATTGGTAATCTCTTTTCTGATCAACCGCTAACAGTCTTGAAACAACAACTGCATCAAGGTTTAAGTCTTCAAAATATTTTTCAAATGTTGTAGAATCGATTTTAACATCATATGGCATATGGTCCATTGATGGGGTAGCATTAATTCCATCACTTTTAAATGCCTTAGTTATTCCGTCTTCAAAATTTCTTCTGAGTAAAGGCTTGTCCATACTGAATATTCCAAGTATGAGTACATTGCTGATTGTACCTTTCTTATAATTTTCTGGCTGCCACTCACCTATGATATCAGTTTTAGCTCCACTGCAACCAACCATTCCAACAATTAACAAAAATAATGAATAGATTAATAAATATTTGATCACAAATACCTCGTTTTAATAATAAAAATTCGAAAGCCCTTCAAATATAAAGGGCTTTTAATTGTTTAAGAAGTGGTGAGTATAATAAAGTGAAATCGGTAGCTTTATTCAGCAAAGATTAATAAACCGGGTATCCAACTCTGACCGGTGGATAATAACCACCACCACCGTAAGGTCCACCCCATGCACCGGGCACATAAACTCCTACTCCAACACTAACCTGACCGGTTCCACATCCTGAAAGTAGAAGAAGTAATAAAAAGACAACGATTAAAAATAAATGTTTGATTTTTTTACTCATCTTTCACCTCGATTAATTTTCCTTCTTCCAAAGGCCACTTTTGAATTGTAAATACAGCACCGGATGGATCTGCAATTATTGCGGCATCGTTGTCAGAGATTTCATCCGATACCGAGGTAGATAGTTCCACCAAATTGCTCAACTTTTTTAGCTAATTCTGCCGGATCCTTAACGGCTATATATGGCATCCAGTGAGGCTTTACATCTTCAAAAGGAATCTTCACCATGCCAGCTCTTGGTTCATTTTCATTCTGAAATACATAATAAAAGTTTTCCGCAGAGGTGGAAAATTTTTTCAATTTATAACCGAATAATTCAGTATAAAAACTACTTGAATTTTCAATATCTTTAGTCCACAATTCTGTCCAGAGCCAATCATTATAAATTGGTTCAAAATCTTTAGGATCACCGCTGCTTGACTTGACAAATGCAAGTATTGCATTCTGCGAATCAAGAACGAAGGATACATTGCCACGATTTGGTAATTCGAATGGTTCCCTGTAAATACTTCCACCACTTTGCTTAGTGTAGTTGATTGCTTGATTCATATCTGATACGGAAACATAGCTGATCCATTGAGAATATTTATGTTCTTCTTTTACATCTCTTAGGTTAAACATTCCAGCAATTGGTTTTCCATCGTGTAAGACAACAGTGTAATCATTACTTCCTTCTGCTACATCCAGATAGGTCCACCCAAATAATTCAGAATAAAATTTCTTTACTGCAGGTATATCATCAGTCATTAAATCACGCCAGACAAATTTTCCGGGATGAAATTCATTTGTCGGTGTTGTGATTGATTGGTGGTACTATTGGTAAATCCGGGGAGCAGGAATAAATGATGGCTAACAGAGAGATAAATATTAGTTGCTTTCTTAACATATTAATCTCAATGAATTATTAAACAAAATTTCTAATTGAAAATCTTTATTAAATATATTGAAAACTAACAGCAGATATGAACCAAAAAATAAGTGTTTAATTTTTTATTAGAGTTCAAACCCGAGTAAAACTTTTATTTGTGAATAGATCAATTCTGCTTCTTGAGATATTTGTCCATCATCTCCAGGTACTATTGAAAAATTATTCTCCAGAGGCGAAGTTCCATATGAATAAACTAGTCCGATCGTTAGTTCCGATTTCCACACCCTGAATGAAGAACCAGCCGAAATATGAAATAAGTTCATTCCTAAAGTTTGTGGCTGATCAGTTTGCACCTCATCCGATTTGGCAGAATAATCGCTACCAAAGCTGGCTGAAAATATCAAACTATCAGCGGCAAAATAGTCCAGTCCGATTCCATAATTGATTACACTTTTTGCCTGATAAGTAAGATCATTTGTAAGTACTACACCAGAACTTTGTGACTTGTATGGTTCGGTATCTAAGACATAGAAATTATTTACAGCATCATACCATTCGGCGCTAAAATGAAGTTTGAAATCCCCGAGTCTATATGCAGCGCCAAAACCTGCTGACCAGGATGTTTTGTATTCTGATTTTACGTCATCCTGATAATTGCTCGCAAACCTATTTGTATCGGTACCAGAAACAAATAAATGTGTGCCGACCGAACCACTTCCGAAAATATTTAAGCTTGGAGAGGTAATTGTTAATCCCATAGTTAGTGGACTTAAATTTATTCCGATACCAGCTTTCAGAAGAGTTCTTAAGTTGTTATACTTATAATTGTAGAGGCTAGTATAAGAAGCTATATCTCCATCGGTTTTAAGTGCTTCAAGAATTACCTGGTTTGAGTTTGTATAAGTTTTATAAGCAAAATAACCAGTGAATCCAAGTCCAAAAACTTCGCTGATCTTTGTAGAATAAGTTAATCCAACCCAGACATCGTTGAAATCTTTGATGTAACTTAAACCTCCGGCAAAATCTTCTTTACCCGGAGAAGATTCAATTACATCAATAGAGTCAATAATCCTTGTGGTGAATTCAACCTGTGTACTCTGCCTGGTTAAAACTGAAACAGCCAGTCTGTCATCTCCAAGAAAATCAAAATCAATATTGAATGCAATAAACGTGGGTGAGGGAACGAGTGAAGAATAATCCAGATCCTTACCATCGCCAGCGCCATTTTTTACTTTGTAATTATCCAGTTGATAGACCTGAGCACTTAAAATAAATTTAACATCAGGGAAAAGTGCAATAGCTCCCGGATTGTAAAACGTAGCACTAAGATCAGAGACACTGCCAATCACAGCGCCGCCTAAAAGCGTAGATCGAGTTCCGTATTGAATATTCCAATAATTATCTTCCTGAGCATTTAGTTGAATTGTTAATAGAAGTATATATGAAGCAGCAAATAATATTTTGAATTTCATTTATTTTATCCTCTCAATAACTATAAATTATATTTAAGACCAGTCGAAATACTGTAATCAACTGTTGATGCATCAATTGATTGCGGATCGTTATCGTAATCTACATAAAAACTGAGACTCCAATAAAAATCATTAATTATTTCCCAGTCAAAGTCTAAAGTATAGTTGATACGAATTCTACCAAAATTAGTCAAATAAGGATAAATATTTATAAAAGAATTTAGAGAGACACTTGGGCTATCATAAAGAAAAAACTGATACTTTGAGCTAAAGTAAAGTGTTAGATTATTTTGAGATTCTGTCTCTCCATCATACCACTCTCTACTAACGGAAAGTCCCGCAATAGTATTAAGATAGTTCTTGTTGGTTTGAAAAAAATAGTAGCCGCCAGCTGCAATAAGGGTTGTGCGTAAATTTAATTTAAGTTCAGAATTTTGTTCTGCTATAGCTGTGCCACCCCATAGCCATTTGTGTTTAAGGAATTTACTATAGTTGAATGAAGCATTATTGTTAGATGATGTTGGGTTACCTTCGGAGCTAGTAAAGTTCGAGTTCACGATAAGTTCACTTCTCCGTTCCCTTGTCGTATAAATTAGATCAGCACCAAAGCTTAATTCTCCAACCTTACTGCTTTTACTATAACTTACTCCCATTTTGATGTAACCATCAAGTATCTCCCAGAATGACATTCTTATTCTCGTTATTCGAATAATATATTTTAAGAATAACTCATTTTCCAAAGTGACACCTTTTATAATAATCATTCCCTTCTTTTCGCTTTGCTGAAATGAACCGAAATAAATTCTGCCGTCTGTTATTTCAACTTCAAACATTTTATCAGTTTGTATTTCAGTAACTTTATCCCATTCTATATAAATTGTGCTCATATTGTTAGTACTCAACTCAATGAGACCCATTTCTAGTCCTTTTATTTCACCTGTTATTTTATCACCATTATAACAGAACAATTACGTCAGTTTTTTGAGCAACGGCTATATATGATACCGTTACTAAAATGAAAAGAATTTTGAGGCTAATCGAAATATGTAAAAATTTAAAATTCATAATTCTTACTACAAATCTAATCAGTTGTTTCCGGACCTAGCAGAATTGCCAGCCAACGCGTATCTTCAGAGCTTTCAAGTGCTATTTTAATAGTTACAGTCAAAGGAACGGAGAGAAGCATTCCAATAGGACCTAGAACCCAGCCCCAAAAAATCAAGGACAAGAATACAACGAGAGTAGAAAGTTCAAGTCCTTTTCCCATAAATTTTGGTTCTATTAGGTTACCCATAATTGTATTTATTATAATAAATCCGGCAAGTACTACTATCGCCTCTATAAATCCAATTTGAATAATCGTAAGAAGCACGGGCGGAATTGCTGCAATTATTGACCCTATATTAGGTATAAAATTTAATGTGAACGCAAGAACGGCCCACAGAAGGGGATAGTCAACTCCAATAATCAAAAGGAAAAAGTATACAAGAAGGCCGGTACCTAAACTTACAAGAGTTTTAATTCCAAAATACTTGTTGATTTTCTGATAAACAGTATACACCTGAGACATAGATTCATCCGGATTTATAAATACTTTACTAAGTTTCTTAGGTAAACTTGTAATCTCGAGCAGCATAAAAATAAACGTAAACAATATTAAGAAGCCGTTAGTAAATAAACCGCTGATTTGATTCAAAGTATTACCAACTATATTCAGTACGGATGAGGGATTAATAGCTTTTAAAAGCTGGAAATCTGATTTGATATAATTATTAGCAATTAACCAGTTCACCAATCCCTCGGTCTGACCTTTTAGCTTTTGTTCGTAAAAAGGTATATTTGAAGAAAAGTCAGTAATTGAAGTCCCAATAAGTACACCGATTAAAAATATTACGGATAAAAAGATGAGAATGATTAAAAGTATGGCCAAAACTTTTGGAATATTTTTTTTCTGCATCCAGATAAAGAGTGGGGAAGTGATAATTGTTATAAAAGCAGCCAAAAGAAATGGAACTACTAAAGATTCAGCTGCCTTCATTCCAGCTATAATTATTACAAAAGAAGCCAGAACTATTAGAATCTGAGTTGCATTATTTGGATTTTGTTTTGATATTTCCATTGAATACACATTAAAAGAGAAAAGAAATTACGACAGAAATATAATAATGTTCAAAGTATGATGCTTTTAGTTTGAACAATAAATTTCATCATTACCAAATGGATTATTCTCTTATGAAGCTATCGATTTTTATTATGGAGAACTACAAATAAAAAACAGGAGACTTTATTATTGTTAGTAATAGAATCTCCTGTAAATACTGATTATTTACAAATCAGACTAAATAACTCTTGTGCTGATTGATGCCACGTTCATTGGTAGCCACAAGATCAGGGCAAGATTTATCGGGATTCACTTAAATATTCAAAATAGCTCTTCAGAAATGAATTTCATTATAAGTCTGAACAAGACTTATAGCTTAATCAAAATTATTCCTGTGTCTTTCCTGGTGGAAACTGAACCAATATTTGTGCTACTGCAGTATCAATGTTTGCCATTCGTTCTTCAACACTCGGATTATCATCAAGTGCACCTTGCCCGGTTCCACGCCATTCAAGTTTGTTCTCTTTCATATCAATAAAATCTACTATTAATGTACCTTGATCGTATTGTGTAACATCCACTCCTCCTCCAGGTCCGCCCCAATATCCATAACCATATCCGTATCCATAACCAGAGCCATAAGACTGTACATCAGTAACTGTTTTCTGATGAAAAGCTAATGCAACACCAAAATCTGCAGGCTCTTCCAGCTTGTAACCTTTAGCTGTAAGATGTTTTTTAATAGCATCTCCTAACCTGGTGGCATTAATCTGGTCTATGCCAGCTGACTCAGGTATGGGTATAAATCCAAATGTTTTCCACTTAGAAAAATCAAATTCAGTATTGTAATCCTGGTTAACTGTAATGGAAGAACAACTAACAAAGATTAGTAAACCAGTAAAAATTGAAACTGTGAATAAAAAAAATGATTTTTTATTGATCATATCACGACTCCTATGAAATTTGTAAATTATTTTTTAAAAATAATAAAAATATTGTTACCAAATTATTAAATAGTTTGGTTTAATCTAAGTACCATCAACGATACTTCTTCTAATATTCCAAAAATTTATATGCAAAAGAAAGTCCCAAGGAAATTAAGTAGTCATCATATAATGGTAGTGCAGTGAATCTTAGCTCACCACCAAGTCTTGAATCCTTCATAACCGGGAAATAATATGCAGTTGAAATCATGGATGCTGATGCAGCGTTGCTTGAAAATGACTTTGTCCCAAAAGCTTCATTTTTAACTGTGGTAAAACCGAAACCAGTACCAATAGTAACTTCCCAATTTTCCATTATCGGCATAGAAAATACTATCATTAGCGGGAATGCATAAACATTCAGGTTTACATCAGTAGCTCCTGAGTCAGTTTGAAAATTTGTTTTTTCAACCGAGTAAATGCCTGTATAACCAAACTCGATTCCACCACTTAAAAGATATTCCGGATGCCACATTACTCTCAAATATCCTTGCAAGCCACCTCTGTTCAATCCATCGTAATCAAGATCGAATGAAGTGACATTATATACATAACCCCCGCCTAAGTAACTTGTAAGGGAATAAAGAGTATCAGTTTTTTGTGAATACGTTGTGTTATAAATACACAAAAAAGTAAAAAGCAAAAGAGATAATTTTTTCATTTTATTGTCCATAATAATAGTAAGCTAGTAAGTGTGGATAGTCCGTCAACATTCCATTGAATAATCCATCATAAAGATAACTTTGCATGAAACCTGGAATACTAACAGTCCAGCAGATAACTTGTTTTCCTTGAGACTGCAAAGCTGAAACATCAGAGTTTTGAGTTCCTTCTGTCCATCTTGGTGACCAGACTTCTGCGCCGACTTGCAGCACATCGTCGGTTGTTAGTTCACAAATTGTTGGTATATCCTGATAATTTGGTAATTGTAAAAAAGCATTTAATTGATCATCTGTAGTCAATGCCATGTAAATCTGAACGTCTCTATTTAAAGATTCAGCAAGATCCAGAGCATCCTGACAAACTTGTGCAATTGTACCTAAGCTGTTTGTAGCACTTGGTTTACAATCAACATAAACAAACTCGAGTGTTGTTTCTGTTACTATAGTATTTAATATAGCTTCTAAAGTTGGAATTTGCTCACCGTGTATTAATCGAACAAAAGAGCGTAGTTCTTTGTAGGTATAATTTTCACTTTCTCCAACCAATGAACCCTTTTGGACAAGTCGTGGATTAAGAGTATTGTCATGATACATATAAGGAATTCCATCAGCCGAAATTCTAACATCAATTTCAATTGCATTAGCACCATAACGTTCAATTATTTTGCAAATTTCATTTGTATTTTCTGTATGCGGCAAGTACTCAGGTCCGCCACCTGATCCATGGTGACTTATTATATAATATTTATTCTGGAGTAATTCAGGTTTTATAGGTCGAACATACCTTAAGACAACAGAGTTTCCAGGAGTGCTCTGACCATCACCCCAGGTGCCAGTAAAAACTATGCTTGTGCTATCAGGAGAATTGCCTAAGACATAAGCAGCACCCTCGGTCATTGTAAATTGTGCGAGTCCAGTCTGTGCATTAGTCTGGTATCTCCAAAATCCCTGCACGTAAACCGATGTACCACCCAGATTTCCTCCCTGCGTGACGAAATAACCAAAATTTTTGCCGGTATATATTGAAAGATAATTTTTATCCTTCGTAGTCCACTGCAATATCACGGTGCTGCCAAACTGATCGCTACCTTGTTCTACACTATAAATACCTTCCATTCGCGCTCTCTGATCTGGATGAGTGGGGTGGTCGCAGGTGCATTTTCCCACTCCGGGAAAAGAAGATCGAGTTCATTTGAGCAGGAATTTGTTAACAATAAAACAACAACCAAACCTACAATCGGAAACGCTAACAATATTTTCTTTTTAATGTTTTTCATTTATTTAATCCTCATATGATAATTAAAATTTTTTTCGTAAAATAATTTTTTCTTTTCAACTTATAGTGAAAACATAATTTGTAATTCAGGCATCCAGTAATACCGATCGAAAGTAGGGAACATCAGCCATTCGGGATAGTAAAACTTCAGATAATTCATCTGGAAACCAATTCCTACGGTTGTGTTTTTATAAAATCTTTGCTCTAATGTTATCCTGTAATGAAAACCATTATATCTTGCTAAAGCAAAGTCAACAGTTGTCGTACCTGAAGTTGATTGCATAGAATTTATAAAACTAATTGTGCCTCGGAGGGTTAAAGCCAAATTACCCCAATCATATCCCACAGCAATGGTAGGATAAGAAAACCAACCACTTATTTTACTATCATAGGCAAACTGCTTTAACTGACCGTATAAATAAGCAAGGCTATATCCAACGTCTGCGTGCAATTGATCATTAAATTTATAAACCCATCGTCCACCTAATTCAAAGTGATTGCTGACTAATTGAGTTGCAATTTTACCGTCGAGAAGGAAATTTTCAGGCAAACCCATTACAGCGGCAAATTTAATGAGTGGAAATTTTAGACTTGCGGCTTCAAGGTATACATCCTCAGGTAGTCTTATTGCACTATATCCTAAAGAAAGTCTCCAATCATAAGGAGTCATCGAAGCAGGGAATTCTGTTGTCGAGGGCTCATCACCCTGTCCTAAACTAGTAGTTGGATTGAGTACAACTAATAGAATAAGAACAAATAATAATTTTAATAAACTGTAGTTATTTTTCATTTGATATAACCTATTGTAATAAAAAGTTAAAGTATCTAACTGAGAATATCCAAATCTAATACACTAACATATGCAATTTATCTTCATAAAACATAATGAGTTAAGACCTTAGAATTACAGTAAACTAGCCGGTAAGAGTATTGCCGCCAAGAACCTAAGTTGATATTGAGCGCTAAAGTCTGTGCAACAACATTATAAAAATAACTGGCGTTAAACCTGAACAAAAATTTTTACTATTTAATAACTAATGCCTTTTTCAACGGAACTTCTTCAATTGTTCCTGCAGCTACTTCAGCCTGATCTTTTCTTTTACGTCCGCCTTTAACTACAATTGGATCAGTAACAATAGGAGTTAACTGATCGTTTATAGTTATATCTGTAAACTGAAATGAAAGTTTTGCATCACCAATTCCCTGGCCACCCTTGGATTCTACAATCTTTCCAATGACTTGTGAACCTTTGGGAGAGATTATTTTTTCGTCGAACACAAAGTCAGCTTCCAGGATTGACGTGAAAGATGAACCAGCAACATTTCTTGAATTACTTAGAGTCATATTTATGTTCACTTTAAATTTTGTCCTTGCAGGAACTGTAATTCCCGAAATAGGAGCAGGTTCAGTTGTCGTTTTAGCAGTCGAATCTTTAGCTGGTTCAGTTGAAGTGGTTTCTTGGGCAGTTGAATCTTTTACTGGTGCGGTTGAAATGGTTTCTTGAGTAGTTGAATCTTTTACTGCAGCTTGGTCATCCTGTGCATTTGAAATTGACTGAAACGAGATTGCTACGAAAAATAGCAATAAACAAGTGATTATATATTTAGACATCTCTTTTCTCCTTTTTTTATTGTTAAAAGCTGAATACGGCTGCAATTCCTAAACCATAACTATTGGCATCAATACTAAAATAATCTAATCCAGATCCTTTTGCATAATCCATATTCAGAATCTTGTATGAGAGAGCCATAGAGAATAGTTTGCTGAACCTATATCCGCCTGTTCCGATAGCAGCCCATGCAAAACCATCGCCGCCATATCCCACATCCCCGCGTATAGCTAAAAACCATTTTTCATTAAATTCTTTTGAATATCTCGCGCCCAAATAAAATGCTGCCCAGGACGCTGACGCCGAACCTAAAGTATTATCATCCTGCTTGATAGCTTCATCCAAAATGAAATATCTGACTGCAAATAATCCTTCCAAATCTGGTATGAATCGGTAGCCAAATGCACCCTCAATAATCCATTCATCAATATCCACATTGCCATTGGGAGTAAAAGTTGTATCACGAACAGTTACAGGAGAAGCATCGATAGATAGACCGGCATAAAATATATCAAGAATAAAAGTCAATTGAGGATTCCTGGCTTCGAAATGTCCACCCGCTGAAAATGTTAAATTTTTCAGTATGTCACTTACGGAAGCTTGAAATTGTTGATCCTGATTTGCTAATCCTATTGTCCCATCTATTCCTGCTAACCATCCATACAGTGCAGCATCATATTTCCAGTCTGATTGAGCTTGGATAAAATTAAGAGGGGTAAGAATAGCAAATAATAAAATTGTTGCTGTAAAAAGTTTTATTCTCATCATTTGTTTTCCCTTCAATAATTTTTGTTTAAAAAAATAAGATTAAAAAGCTTCTCCAATTCCGAAGTAAACTCCTGTATCACCTTCACGAGTTATTCCCAGATCGACACGGATGTTTACCCCTTGCTCTTCATTGAATAAAAATCTTAGACCTGCACCATAACTTATTTTCATTTCAGACATTTGATATTTATCAGGGGAAGGTGCCACAGTACCCACACTGCCAAAAACAACATAACCAAAACGCCACCAAAAATATTGACGATATTCAAGCTGAATTGTAAAGTAAGAATTATCAACATATCTCCCCTGATAATAGCCTCTCATTTTATATTGACCACCCAATTGAGGTAAAGCATAAAACGGAACTTTACCAATAGCCGTGTTAAAATATGCTTCTCCTGCTAAAACATGGTTTTTACTAAATGAGGTATAACTTTTTATATCCAATTCTGTAACATAGTAGATGAATTCACCAACAGGATAAGACATGAATTTAAGAGAGGTATATTTTCCCTTATTTGGAAAAAAAATATTATCACGGGAATCCCAAACTGCATTCATACCAATTCCGAAATATTCACCACCATTACTACCAATAACATCATCGCCTTGAATGTAATAGTTGGTATCTGTGTCAACCATTTGTGTGTAATTGTAATCGAACACAATTCCGGCTTTATCAGCGGTTAGCCATAATGATGGTCCAAGCACAGATAATGTAGCAGCATAAACTCTGGAAGTATAATCAACATTCCCTGTATCGGGTGTCGCAGGTCCGATTCCATAAAATTTACTTACAAAGAAACCAAAACTCAAAGGCATACTTACGAACAATTCATTATTAAAAAAATACAACTCCGGATCCAATGAAAGATAATACTGACTGTTCGTGGTGTAATAACCTCCGAGAACAACTTGGCTTGGTTTTGTTATTGAAGAGTCGGAAGCATAAAAAATTAAAATTCCGCCGGCACCAAATGCTAATTCAGTTTCAGGTGTATAATATGCGTAGGGGTAAGCATCCAAAGACAATGTCCTTTTAGTTGAATCTGCTTTAGTGTTAGAGGAATCAGTTTTAGAAGTGGATGAGTCTGTCTTAGCAGAAGTTGAATCTTTATCTTGTGCGAGTAGTGCTGTTGTAGTCAATAAATAAAAAACGATCATCATCAGGACTACTTTGCTAAATTTTTTTGTCATGATAATGATCGTCTTCAAAATTAAACTTTCTATGTTTTTAGCTTGTTGATGATTTACCACCAATAAGTTACTTAAAAACAAATAAAATTATTCACCAGGCTTTTTAGCCAATGGCAAATTTGAATTAACTGTCAAATCTATAATTAATTGAATCTGGTACTCAAGCTGCATATATTTTGCAGCAACAGTTGCTCCAAGTGCTTCGGCAAACTTATTGTAATATTTTTCATTAAGGTTAAGTCTATCACTCTGAAAATCAAATGAAGTATTAATTAGCTGATCAGCTTTCACCTCAGTCAGACTATCATAATTGGCAGCGAAGTCCTTAATATTAGCAATTCGCACGTCAGCTAATTTTCCAAGTTCACTAGAAAAATCGTTGTAGATTGGCCAAAAAACTTCTGACTGTTGTTCCGTGAATGCCATCACTTCAGTAATTATCGCAATTTTATCACTTTGCACATCAGACTTAAGTAGCTGAATAAAATCATCAACATTCTGTGCAAATACACTTGTGGCCGAAAATAGTGCCACCATTAATAATAATTTTTTCATTTTCCATTCCTCTCGATTTTTTTAGTTAATAGTTAGAAAAGCAAGAGAGAACATATTTAATCAATATTCTCTCCTGTATTATTTAATTAAAGCCTGAATATATAAGCCAGTCTCATTCCAAAATAACTCAGCTGATTAACGTAAACAAAACCAGCAGAAATATCGACGGAACCTTTATTACTTGTCTTCACTTCATACCCAAAATTAAAGTTACCGGCAAATTCGGTTGAAGATTCTGAACCCTCAGAAGTATAACCTCCTGCAGATATTGAATAATCAGCTGTAACGAAATCTACTCCAAGTAAACCAGCAATGTACCAATCCCATTTGGGAGTAAAATAGAATTTAGCACCCACTAGTAAAGGAACAACCGTCCAGCTAAAACCTTCAACATCACTTGAAAATGATGTGTATCCACTGTAAATCACGCCAGCAACTTGCTTACTAAGCTGATGTTCGTATGTCGCTGAGCCGCCAAAACCAGTATTTGCAACATCTGACCAGTCACCGACAGGAAAATAGACATTACCACCAATACTAATACCTTGCTTCTGTGCAAGAAGAAAAGTTGACGAAAATATAAGTACGATTAAAAGAAAAAATATTTTTTTCATATTATCTCCATATTAAAGTTGTCTATTGTTTTATTAGAAAAAGCAGATGAGATTACACTTCTCCCATCTGCTCATTTTATAATCATTAAATGGTACAGTTAATTAAATCTTGATTAATAACTCTGCCAAACAACGCCTATTTGAATTCCCCAGTAACCATTTGTTATATCTTTTTGAAAACTGGTTCCTGAAAAGAGGGTCTCTTTTGTAAAAATGAAATTATATTTTCCTGCAAGGATTATTCCCAAACCTCTTTGAACAGGTACAATTACGCCAAGTTCCGGCGCGACACCCCATTCCCAGCTATCATTAATAAAAGTAGCAATACCAATCTGCATTTCCTGATTAACATAATAACCACCAGCAGCTAATCCAGCATAAGGACGAATTTCTCCTTTTTTACCCATATAATAATGTGCGTTCATCATTACAGGAACGAAATTGGTATAACGATTAGTTAAAGCAGTAATTGCACCCGGATTATTACCGGTGAGCTGAGTTGTTTCATCAACTTGTTGGTAAAAAATATTCCAACCTGTTACAAAACCAACAGAAACATTTTTTTTGTACAGTATATCTGAAATCGAGACCAAATCCACGCCAGCTCATATCACTAATAAAGTCTTTTGTATCTCCGGTAGCAAAACCCAATTGGTAAGTAGCTATACCATACCAGTGATGTGCCTGTGCAAATCCACTTGAAAGTGGAACAAAACTGCAAATTGCTAATAGCAATAACCAGTTAATTAAAATTTTATTTTTCATTTTTTTCTCCATTATTTCAATTGATTTATTTTGAGCCACGAAGGTATGGTGACTGAGTGAATGCCTGATTTATATCAGAACTTATACGACTGGTTGTGACGGTACCACTTATTACACCATTAATACCAGCGAACCAAACTGTTGTAGGATTATTAGCATCTGGTATAGACATAACAATTAAAATTGAACCTGTTGTATAAGTATAAGCTACAGGATAACACCAGCCATAGTAAGGATAATACCATGAGTAGTAACCACCGTAACAACCTCCGGATACCCAGGTTGAGGAAGTAACAATAGCAGCTATAAAAACATCAGCTGATGATGGATTATTTGTTTCCTTAGTAAATCCCATTTGTCCTAAATTATTATTAATTGATGTGAGAATTTGATTTTTATTCTGCGCGCTAATATCAGCAGCACTCAAATCTCCGTCTGAATCAATCTCAAATACGGTATCGGGCATAGAATAAGTGACCAAGGCTGAGAAATTAGTTCCAGCCTCATAGAAAGTAGCTATTACGTCAGAGTTTGCAGGTGACTGATCATCGTATGGATAACAGGACTGCAAAACTATTGCTGCTGCAGAGAGGAACATCAGAGAGATAAGACCCTTTCTGAGAAACATTTTTAGAGATGTTTTTTTCATCGTTTTCTCCTTTAACTAATTTGTTATTTATTGTGTTTATATAAAATCTATTTAAGTATTACTTTTAATTCAAATCATTAAAATTAGATAATTTGAATAAGTTCAACGTTAAAAATACTCAATTATTTATTAAATAAAGCAACTAATTGCAGAATTAACTTTTAAATAATATCTCCATAATTCATTGCGAAGCCATTCTCTCTACAAAAGAAATTAAGGAATAAAATTGCTTGTACGATTATCGCATAAATCGTAAGTGTTGCCTAATTCATCCTGCACGATATAAGCAATACCTTCGCTATCAGCATGAATTACCAGGTCCTGGTCAATAACCTGTATACGATACTTCCATCCGGCAGGTATATTCTTAAATTTGTCACCAAGTGTCAATAGTCCTTCATAGGTTAGACTTGGATCAACGATTAATCCGTAAGCTTGCATTACCCATGGACGTCCTTCAGGGTCTTCAAGAATGAAGACTGGTTGACCTGCATTAAAACCCATTTGTGATTTACGTGCAACAGTTGTAGGGTGATAACCAGTCGATCCTTTTTCATGAAGATTAACACCTTTTGGTAATTGCACTTCGCCGAACCATCTGGCTTTCAATCCATTAAAATCACGTTCCGCACCAACCGGAAGTTCAATCCAATCCATAACCCAGTGACGTGGACCGTTTTTAAATACTCCAAGTACATCGTATTCTTCTTTCAATTGTTCCGGATCCACTTTTGCCCAAAGGTCAGCGGGACAAGTATTACGTGGATCGTCTGCATTATTTCTACCGGTTGTATTATAAAACACAGCCTTTAAATCTTTAGTTATTCCATTGCCTCCAATTAAAAATACTTCTGCATAACGCATATCACGTAAGTCATCGAACCGTGTAATATTTGCCTCTACTCCATCTTGCGGAACATCTTTCACAGCTTTGTTATAAATAATAAGAGCAACAACTACAATTACACCAATAATGCTTAGTAGAATGATATATTTTATTTTCATTTGGATACCTTTTCATTTAATTAATTATTTAAAATTGATTTCAATAAAAAATATTTTTCTAATCTACGAACAAGCAAATGTTTATTAAATTAACTGGAGTTACATTATTTCGGCGGATCAGTTGTTACATAAACCAGGTTATTTCCCTGGAAAGCCGAACGATAATAATTGCCACCACATTCGTAATAAGCCTGATTATTTACTGTAGTGGAATTGCAGCTCTCTGGAAGTGAGGTGACCACTGTACCAATTGGTAAAATTCCTCCTGCAGTTTTAGTAGTTGGTGGAGGCGGAGTTGTAGTTGTTTTATCGGTTGAGGTCTCTGTTTGCTGCTGGTTCTGAGTACTTTGATCGGTCTGCGTGCTCTCCGTATTTTGCTGCTGCTGTTCTTGTTTCTGTTGTTGCTCATAAGCTTCCTGGTCTTTTTCATGAGTTGCATTTGATACAACAATGGCTGTTCTCCTTCTGGTGGCACGATGCATATGCATAATTTGCGCATCAGTTTGTGCTTCGATAAAATCGCAAAACAAAATCAGGATTAAAATTGTTGCTAATCCTGATATCTTAATATTCCTGGCTAAATTTGATCTCATTTTATTTCTCCTTTTAATCTCAATTAAAACCTAGTTTTCATCATTAGGATTAAGAAAATCAATTTTTTGCGTTCCTTTTGGTGGTACAAAATCAAAGAAGTCATCAGTAACTTTAGGGTTTAAATTCCAATCGTAAATTGTAGTCCTGAAACTCAGTAATTCAGGAGTTGTTTTATCTGTAACAACATACTTGTATGGTAGGGGAGGTCCGCTGTCAGCAAACCAAACTTGAAAGTCTGCATCATCCCGGCTAAACAGCAGATGATCGCATTGAACATCACCTATCATTTCTTTCCCGATAACCACTGCATAATTTATATCCTGATACAGAAGTTCAAATGAATTGGAGTATACAAGGTCAGAAATAGGTACACTAATTCCAAATGAATCTCTTGCCACATGGAACATATCATCAATTGTTCCCGTTGCAGTCTCAGTTGCATATACTTTTTCATCCGGATTGTATAGTGTAAGAGTCTTGCCATCGAAGTAAAAAATCTGATGCATTTTCTCACCGTATCTTTCGCTACGCAAATGACTTGGTCTCTGTATAACTACCTTACCAGCAAACTCATAGTCCACCTTGTGACCTGATTCAAGAATATCTTCGAGAGTGCTTTGTGACTTTGCACTAAATAGTTTAAGATTGGCGAAATAATTTAATGAGTTACGAAGTATCTCCACAGCTTTTGAATCTATTTGATCGGCTGATTTGAATTTGTCCTGGTCTGATAAAACATACTGATTTTCTTTATCTCTTTCACTAGTGTAAGTTGAAACCCAGATAAAACTCATCAATATTGTACCCAGCAATATTAAACCAATAATCGAAAGTTTATTCTTATACCTCATTTTACTGTCTCCGATTTTATCACTTAATAATTAAAAAAACATTTTGTTAAAAATTATTTCAATTCAACTGTCACCTTTGGAATTTTTCCTGTAAATTTTGATTTTTTCTCAGAACCAATTCGTTTCGACAACCGGTGTAGCGAGGTCAATACCCACATCTGCAGTTTCATCGGCAGAGAATACCATTGGCTGTGTATGTCGATCCTTCCTTCACCCACTTTTTCATCATTGATATAGAGGTTCCTCTTCCACCTTTGCCAAACCACCTCCATCATAAGCAAATCGAAACTTAATAGTTGATTTGCCAGCCGGTAACTTTTTAGTATGAAGCAACAGTAAATCGATGAAGTCCAAGGAAATTGTAGTCGTAGGCAGGTTTCCATTTTTTACATATAATGCCCAGCCTCCAAAACGACCTCCCTGTGCAATGAATAATTCCATTTCCTCCATCATTTCCAACTTCTACCTCTGCGGTTATCGTTTTTGATTTATTTTTAATGTTAAGAAATGTATTTTCTGTCATACCCGTCATCCTTCTGCAAGGGTAAGTGATGTACGGCCTTCCATCATATCCGGCCTGCCAACATTCTCAGCATTAAATCGTTCCATAACACGGTCATCAACAGGTAAAACATGGTATTTTTCACCCTCCTTCATAAATAGATCCTGCAATTCTTTCAATTTTTCAGGATGTTCTTCTGACAAATCATTTGCTAAGACTAAAATCTTCATTTACATTATAAAGTTCCCAGATATCCTCAGCCAGGGTCTCCTGGGGTTTAGGTTCCCAGGGTGCCCTGTGGATGGTCCTTGCCAGCCAGCCATCTTTATACATGGCCCGGTTGCCAAACATTTCAAAATATTGCTGTGTGTGCTGATCCTTTGCAACTGGCATCATTGAATGAATAAAGCATACTTGTTCCATTCATTGGAACCTGCTTTATACCATTCACTTCAACAGGTTCAGGCAATCCGGCTGCTTCAAGGATGGTTGGTGCCACATCAATCACATGGTGGAATTGGGTACGGAATTCACCTTTTGATTTAATGCCTTTTGGCCAGTATACAGCCATACCTACTTTGGTTCCACCATAATCTGAACCCATTTGTTTGGTCCACTTATAAGGTGTGTCGAACATTACTGCCCATCCTGCAGCCATGTGCGGATAAGTTTCAGGGCTTCCCCATTTATCCATCACTTTCAGCATATCCTCTACTTTTTCCTGGACACCATTGAAATAGGTCATTTCGCTGAACATACCGTTGCGACCACCTTCAGCACTTGTGCCGTTATCGCCATAAACAAAAAAGATCAGTGTATTATCAAATTCGCCCGATTTCTTCAACGCTTCCACAAGACGACCAACTTCATAATCCATCATATCTATATAGGCAGCAAACACTTCGGCCTGGTGTTTAAACAATTTCTTTTCATCCTCTGTCAGGTCATCCCAGTTAGGAATGGCTGAAGGTTTTTCAGTCAGTTTAGTGCCTTCAGGTACAATCCCTGATTCAATCTGACGTGCCAGGATCTCTTCACGCATTTTATCCCAGCCCTGCTCGAATTGACCTTTATGTTTTTCAATATATTTTTTAGGGACATGATGAGGCGCATGTGTTGCACCAGGTGCATAATATATAAAGAAAGGTTTCTCCGGCTGCTAGTGCATTTTGATATTTCATCCATTCAATTGCTTTATCTGTCATATCTTCCAGGAAATGATAATCAGGATCCTCTGGAATTCAACCGGTGTTGTTCCATCATAAATAAAAGGTGCCCACTGGTTGGTTTCGCCACCGAGGAATCCATAAAATTTTTCAAATCCCCTTTGGTCCTGTTGGCCAGCGAGTGAAAGGACCGGCCATGATTTGCTTCCCAGGCAGCCAGTTCATGCCATTTTCCAAATGCAGCAGTGCTGTATCCATTCAGGCGCAACATTTCAGCAACAGGCGTTACGTTCTGAGGGATCGAACCTGTATTACCCGGGAAAGCTGTTCCTGTTTCGATGATTGATCCCATATTATTTGATGATGGTTCCGTCCGCTTTTTAGAGCAGCGCGTGTAGGTGAACAAACCGCAGTAGTATGGAAGTTGTTGTAATACAACCCCTTCACTGGCCATGCGGTCAAATGTTGGAGTTCTAACCGGTCCACCAAATTTGCTTGTGCCAGCAAAACCCAGGTCGTCAATTAAAACAATTACAACATTAGGTGCTCCTTCCGGAGCTTTTACCTCAAATGTGGAGGGGGCGTTGCATTGCGCACATCCAACTCAGTATATAAGGGCGGAGTAGGTGGCTTTACCGGAAGAACTGTTCTGTCAATTTCACCACTTGCTTTTTGCTTATCCTCCATACTAGTGCAAGACTGCAGTACCATTATTCCAACAAAAAAGAATGAGATTAAAACAAATAAGTATTGAAATCTATTGAAAAGGGAAGAGAAGTTTTTATAAGACATAGAACCTCCTTTTTAAAAGTTAGAAAATATTATGAGTAAATTATTTTAAATCTCGGACACTAGATTATATCAGATCATTTTAATTAGTCCTACTAAGCTTTGACTGCTTTTAACTTGTATAAAATAGTAAGCTGACAACAACTTTCGCTTGGAATAAGACAAAATTATAATTTCAAATGATTTACTTTTGACAGTAGTGTCAATAATCGATGAAATGGCTAAAAGTTAGTTAATTAAAATGAGGGGACCTATTTAAGAGACCTATGGTCGGATATAATTCCACCAATAGTCTCCCGAATTTCGGTAATGTTCTTTAATAATAGATTCATAATCGAGATGTGTCAATTGACATTCTGGTATAATACGAGTCTCTTAATAAAGAGTAAACAGCCATAAAAAATTACGTTCTCCCTTAATACCAAAACTTTCAGCCCATAAATCAAGAGCTGCACTGTCAACTATATTGTTAACATGATTAAATGCTAATAAATATTTCGGATTATTACTATTATCGGCTAATCGCTTATTAAACAATACCTGAATTTTGTATTTCTCTATTAACCTGATATAGTCCGGGATATAATTCTTACAAGTATTCAGAATATCATTCTTTAGCTTTTCTGCAAAGTTAAAATGCTTATCTAATAGCTCTTCTATGAAAGACTCGAGATCAACAAAATAATAATAGAAAGATGTTCTGGCCAAACCAGTTTCTTCCGCAATTTTTTCTATGCTTATATTTTGAGGACCATATAAAGCGAAGTGCTTGTATCCTGCTTCAATCCAATGTTCAGATGTTTCAGACATTAATTAAAAAATTATCTCAATTTTTATTTAAAATAAAAAAATATTTTATTGTTTAATTGATAACGCCTTGCTCGTTCAGGTAATTTAATATCATCTGACCTTCAGGTTTCGATGGAAATTTTAATTTCAATTCATTGCCGTATTCAAGTGATTTGGAAAAATTCTTCTGCTTCAAATAAAAATCAGCTAAAGCAAAAATTATATCAAAATTGTTTGGTGTGATTTCATTTCCAGTAAGCAAAATATTTTCAGCTTTATTATTTTCATTTAGCTGCTGATAGACTAATCCAAGATTATAAAAGACTCGCGGATTTGGATTTTTTTGTTTAATAGCCTTTTCAAGATAATCTGCTGACTCTGTGTATCTCTGTTGTTCTGCATATAGCAATCCGAGATAATAATATCCTTCAGTATACTCTTCATGATTTTTAATCAAGATCAAGGAAATAGCTGTTCTGCTTCTCTGAATCTTTCCCTGGCTGTAATAAAGCAATGCAAGATTAGATTTTGCCGGATAGAATTGATTATCCATCCTGATTGCATCTTCGTAATACTTCTCTGCTTTTTCATAATCACCTTTTCGTGAATAATAATTTGCGAGATTGTATCTACCGGAAGGAAAATCAGATGTGTACATAACTGAACTTATGTATTCATCCATCACTTCTGTTATTTTAGAATAGAGACTATCAGTGAAAAAATCTTTGTTGAGTTCAAAGAGTCTGTTTGCCGCTGCAAAGCGAACAATTTTTATAGGATCATTTAAAATAGGGGAGAGAGTATTAACAAAATCCTCGATGTTGTTTGCATTAAAAGAATTAACAGCTGCTTCTCTGACAATTGGCTCCGGATTATCCAGCATTGATTTATTGACTTCCCATGTAGTCATATTCGGATAAGCATTCAGATATTGAATTGCAGTCGCTCTTACTATCTCAGGGTAAAGATCATTTTTGATCAGATGCATTAAACTTGTATCAGCACCTTCTTTTTGTAAATAGCCTTCAGACAGCAGACCTCCATATGAGATCTTTTTTCTTTCACCAAAATACTTCTTGATATAATTTTCAGACCACTGGTAATTTTTATCTGCATGACAATCATTACATGTATTGGGGACATCGAACTTTATAGAGTGATCCGGTCTTGGAATTCTGAAACTATGATCGCTCCTGTAATCAATACCCATGTAATATCTTGCTGGCATATGACAGGTTTTACACAAGGCTCCTTCGCCAACCTGAACTAAATCGCCGTATTTATTTTTAACCGGTTCACCCGTTTGATTAGCGTATTTGTGAAAATGGTGCTGATAAGTATCGTATTCTTCTGCTCTATGACATTGCGTGCATAAAGCGTTGCCATCAAATTTTAATTTTAAACTGTGTGAATCGTGACAATCGTTACATCTAACATCGTGCATATACATTTTACTTTGTGTGAAGGAAGCAAATACATAATCTTCATCAAGTATTTGACCATCTGAAAAGTATAAGTGTGGTGTAATTAATTGAGGTCGATAATTATTATAAAAATCATTACTTCGGTGATCTTCTGCACCAAGCGAAGTTCTTCTCGAGTGGCAGGGTGCACAAGCCTCAATATATTGTTTAGAAGTTGTGTTTCTTGTATTTAAAACCAATCCTAAGTTTCCATCATAAGATCTGGAACCTTCGGGAAGTTTAGCCCAATCAAGATGTTCGGAACCGGGACCGTGACAGGCTTCGCAGTTCACATTTATATCAGACCAGGTTGTATTATAAGAATCATTTTCCAAATCATAATTTTTCTGAAGATTTGTTGAATGACATTCAGCGCACATTCCATTCCAGTTTTGCGATTGGTTAGTCCAGTAGAACCAGCTTGTTGGTTTTAAATCTTCTTCTGAATAAACCATTCCAGCCATATCAAACCATTGTTTTTTTTCTGTATCCCAGGCAATAGGGAGGCATTGGTATTTTCCGTTTTTAAAGGGGATTAAATATTGCTGGAGTGGAGTAACTCCGAATGTATAGCTGACCTGTAATTCCTGCATCTCACCACTGATACCCTCAGTGTAAACAAAAAACTTTCCATCACGCTTGTAAAACTTGTGTTTCTTGCCTTTGAACTCCACTTGGACATTATTAAAATCGCCAAGCACAGTTGAATCGTTAGCGACTGCCATTGCATTATCATGATCAGAACCTTTCCAGAGATCATATTCTTGTTGATGACAGCTAATACATTCTTTACCTCCAACAAACCCGGCTTGTTTTTTTTGAATCTCTGAATTTGTTTTATGCAAAACAAGAGAGAGAGGAATTGTAAACACAATCAGGAAAGTAGAAACCAATCCGACTTTTTTCCAGATATCCATTTTTTGTTTAAGCGTACTCAACTTGTGATTTATTAAATCTGTTTCTTGTTAGTCTTGTTCCTATATCTACTTTTACTTTTCCGTTTTCAATTATGACGGGGTAGTAGTCAAGTGCAGCAGGTGCAGGAGGGTTTTGCACTTCTCCATTTATTCCAAAGGCTGAAGAATGACAGGGACAAATAAATCTGTTTTTATTTTCTTCCCAAATGATTGAGCAGCCGAGATGTGTACATCGAAGAGACAAAGCCATAAATCCGCCGTCTTCCAATCGAGCCAAATAGAATCTTCCTCCCCGAAATGCTGTTACAGTATTTGGTTGAAAAGAATTTACAATACCCGCATCAATAATTTGTTTTGGCTTTGAATCTTGCTCTTCTTCTTTACCTGAAAATAAAAATCCAAAAAAGACTGCGACTACTTCCAACGAAACAACTATTCCTAATCCCTTCCAGAGTTTTGTTAGAAATGCTCTTCTACTCTCAATTTTAGATTCAGCAGAAACTGGTTTTGCCTGAATATCTTTTTGAACAATTACCTTTTTTGATTGCTTTTTCTTTTTCATAAATCAGACATTCCAAGGAAATACTAATTTCATATCAACACCACGAAAGAAAATTCCAATTATAGTTAGAATAATGAAGACAGTAGTTATAAATACGAACATTGTTTGAGCTTTTTCAATTGGGGTTAGTTTAAATTTTTTGGAAACAAATTTATGGTATAGCCAGATTATTAAAAGCAGAATAATTAATGGAAATAATCCATTTGTAACAAATGAATTAATTGAAGGCAGTAATGTATCGAGCTTCGGAATAAATTCATTTAATAATACAAGCGCAGGTGTTAAAACTAATGCAAACAGAACTGTAAACTTTGCTGCACTTTTTGCTTTATCAGAGTAAAACCAAATTCCATTTGCTTCTTCATTAAATTTTATAAATGGTAATGCTATCAATAACCCGCCAATTACCAATGGAATAAAAAAAGCAGCGATGAACGGATGAAAATGCATAAGCAATTCCTGAATACCTGCAAAATACCATGGTGCCTTTGTGGGGTTTAAACTAAAATCAGGATTTGCTTTATTGAGTAATGGTGCATTAAATAAAACTGAAAAAGTAAGAACGATTGCAATCAGGGCTAATGCCACAACAAACTCTTTGTAAACCAAATCCGGGACGGTGGGCTTGAATTTTTTTTCAGATTCATCTGGCAGAATAATTCCACCGGCTTTTCGTACACGCCAGAAATGATACGCCATCAACAGCAAAATTAAAATCGGAAATACGGCTGTATGGAAGTTATAAAAAATCAGCAAGGTCTGAGAATTTATTTCATCTCCAGCTATCATAAGTTGTTTGAGTACAGTTCCAATAAATGGAATGTATTCAAGCAAACTTGTTCCAACAGTAACTGCCCAATAAGCTAACTGATCCCAGGGAAGCAGATAGCCAGTAAAATTAGATCCGATAATTAGTATAAATAATATTAGTCCAATTATCCAATTAACTTTTCTAGTCGATTGATATCCACCAGTAAAGAAAACTCTAAGCAAATGAAGAAAAGTAATAATGACAAGAAAAACTCCACACCAGTGATGAATATTCCTTATCAGTTGTCCGAACAGAACATGATCTTGTAAAAATATTATTGAGTCATAAGCTCTTTGTGGGAAAGGTTCGTAATACAATCTCAACATTATTCCGGTAATGAACTGAATAACAATCAGTAAAGCTGCCATTCCGCCAAGACCGAATGTCCGGTTAAATGACAACGCTTTTTCATTGAGCGTTGGAGGATGAAGGTGAAGGAGAATACCTGAAAGACGTTTCGGTTTATTATTATTCTCTAACTCTTTGGTCTGCATTAATTCATTCGGTTTTTATTACGATAGAAGTTTTGACATGTAAAATTATTAAAAAGTCACTAATGAATGACATTAAAAAATAATAATTCTATAAAGGGAAATAAATGGTTGAAGTAAATTAACTGAGCACAGTCGAGAATGATTTCTTTCCAAGAAGATGTGCCATTTCAGCTAAATCTTTCATGAGCTTATCGAATGTTGGAATATCGAGTGATTGATCTCCATCGGAATAGGAGCGAGCAGGGTCAGGATGCACTTCGATCATCAAACCATCAGCGCCGGCAGCTAATGCTGCTTTACTTGCGGAAGGTACTAAACTGCTTTTACCGGTACTGTGGGAAGGATCAACAATCACAGGCAAATGAGTTAGCTCTTTTAATGCTGGAACTGCGAGAATATCAAGTGTGTTTCTTGTGTAGGTTTCAAAAGTTCTTATGCCTCTTTCGCAAAGAATAACTTTGTTATTGCCTACTGAAAGTATATACTCAGCAGCAAGTAGAAATTCTTCCAGAGTTGCGCTCATATTTCTTTTAAGGATTACAGGTTTATTTATTCTTCCAACGGCTTTAAGCAGCTCATAATTATCCATGTTCCGGGAACCAACTCTTAAAATATCGGCTTCACTTGCGAGTGCATCAAGGTGGTCAGTACTTAAAATTTCAGTTTCAAGAAGTAGATTTGTTTCTGAATGCAGAAGTTCAAGAAGATTCACTCCATTAATACCATATCCCTGGTAAGTGTAGGGAGAAGTTCTTGGTTTGAAAAGGGAACATCTGAATATTCTTGCACCTGCATTCTCAACAGCCTTTGCTGTGTTTATAGCTAGTTCTTCACTTTCGAGAGCGCAGGGTCCTGCAATGACGGTAAAGTATCCTTCACCGATATGAACATCATTCAAATCTATAACCGTGTTATGATCAGAATTGATTCTTTTAACTTTCGTTTCCTGCAGTCTCTTCATAAATGATATAATTTATAACAAATCTTTACTATTAACAATTACAAAAATACAAAATTGTTCTGATTCCAACATATAAAATTTAAGTTTTCTTTATTGTAGAAACAATTAAATATTGTTTAAAGTTTCCATGCAAAGCAGGTATCGGTTAGATAAATCAATTAATGTAATACCACGAAAATGCGAGGCTCGTATTTAGATTAAATAGAATCAGATACAAAAATCCCCTTTGCAGAAAATACAAAGGGGATAATATTAAATTCTTTATTTACTATTCAGCAGCAAAAAGAAAAACATCATCAATCACATGCACAACTCCGTTTGAAGCATCGACAGTGGCTAATATTTTTGACCCATTTACATATGTTTCACCATCTACTACTTCAACATCAAGATATTGACCTGTTGCCATATATATTTTAGATCCATCCTTTAACAAAAGAATATCAAATGTACCCGGAGCAGCGTGAGAAGTAATAATTCTGGCAAGCTGATTCTTGTTTTCGGGTTTTAGTAAATCGTCCAATGCACCTTCCGGTAATTTATCAAATCCAGCGTTGGTTGGAGCAAAAACTGTTAGTGGACCCGGATTAACAAGTACATTTTCCAGTTCGGCTGCTTGTACTCCTGCAACTAGTGTAGTATGGTCGGTCGATCCAATTGCTATTTGAAGTATGTTTGGCTTGGAGTCTTCATCAACTACTCCAGCCTGACCATGAAGGTTTTCGAATTGTGTTCCTTCACCGGAAGAACCAGATTGCTGATCTCCGCAGGAACACAGAGCAAGTACTAAAACTGTTGAAAGAAAAAAGATTAAAATTTTCATCTTATCCCTCTTTGAGTTGTTTTGAATAAATTATTATAAAATTTAATTATTGACCCGGAGAAAATAAGACTAATTTGTCTGATTATCAAGAAATAACTAAGAATATTCTTCGGAAGTGATGCAGATACAATAATTTACAACAACAAATATTATTGCACAATTAGCAATAATTTCATATTATCAATTTCATCTTTTCAAATTGCAAGCAAATACTCTTATCATAAACTAAATACTGAATCAAAGATTTGCCTAATCATTATTACTTAAAATATATTCTAGTTGCATTCATAATTATACTTACCGTATCTAATAGCAATTTATTTGCACAAACTGATTCAATGATGATTGAGACCATTTCTATAGAAGAAGGGCTTTCTAACAGTCATGTTCATTGTGTTATTGAAGACCAACTATGGATTTTTATGGATTGGAACAGATGATGGATTAAACCGTTACGATGGCTATGAATTTATAGTTTATAAAAATAATATCTGGGATACTACCAGTCTCAGCAGTCCGTGATTAACATGCTAACAGAGGATGAAGAAGGAAATATTTGGGTTGGAACACCTAACGGACTAAATCTTTATCAACGTCACTCTGATTCCTTTGTTCGCTATACGCACGATCCAGAAAATGAATACAGCATTAGTGAAAATGACGATATAGAAGCATTGCTTATTGATCAGAACAATAAAAATTATCTTTGGTTTGGAACAGATGGGGGGGATTAAACTTACTCGATATCAAATTACAAAAGTTCTATATTTTAAATATGATTCGATGAATACAAATTCTATCAGTGGAGATAAAGTGCAATCTCTTTATCAAGACAGTTTCGGTGATTTCTGGATAGGGACAGATCATGCAGGATTAAATAGAATACACCTTAACACTATCCCTAAAACAGAATGATGGAAAATATGATGTCTCCAGATTTAATTCAATTGTATTTGAATCGCTATCTGAATGAAAACAAAGATCCACGAGTATCTACATTCAACATCAATATCAAGTATATATGAAGATAGAACAAACAATTATGGATATTATCCCGAGGCTGGGATTTTCATTTATAACAGGGAAGAAAACAAATTGATGCCAAGTTCATATTCTGAATCTTTTGCTACTGAGTTTAAAAACGAACATATTCACGAAATGTTAGAAGATCGAAACGGGGTGTTATGGTTTGGTGCTCACAGTATAGTATTTCAATTGAACCCAAACTCAAATAAAATAAAAAAATATATATTAAATAAGGAAGGTATTAGAGGTGATGGAAACCAGGGATTGTGTGAAGATAATGCCGGGAATATTTGGGCTGCAACATGGGACGGTATAGTTAAAGTATACAAGGACGAATCATTATTTGAACATTACTACCATAATGATGACGATCCTACTTTGCCTGCTGCTTTGTATACCTACTCAATTTTAGCCGATCGATCTGGAAAAGTTTGGATTGGTACAGTTGCAGGTTTAAGAGTGATGGAACTTGATGACAATGGAAATGTAAGTTTTAAAAACTATTTTGAGCATCTTAAGATTAAAAAAGGAAATGTGTGGTCATTGGTTGAGGATAATAATGGATCAATCTGGGCTGTTGTAGATAATTCCCTTGTGAGATTCGATCCGAAAACTGATTTGATTGTCCAATATAAAAATGGTCCTGAAAATCTTAATTCTTTAATCTTTCAAAATAAAAGTAACAAGTCTGGCGGAGTTAATTTACTTTTAGATGATGAGGATAATTTATGGATTTCAGCCTGGGGTGGTGGAATTTCAAAAGTAAGTTTGGAAGATCTCTACTCAACAGAAAATCTTCGCGATGTTAGAGTTCACGAATTATTTTGATGATCCTGATGATCCGGGTAACTTCAGTTTTAAATTTAATTGAGGATAGATCAGGTGAATTATGGATATGCACACGTGCAGGAGGTGTGATTAAGTTTGATCCGGAAACTAGATAAAATTAAAAACTATAAACAGGACACTAAAAATCCTAATAGTCTGAGTATCAATTATGCAAACTCAGTTCACGAAGATAAAAAAGGAAATATTTGGGTTGGAACTTATGGTGGCGGATTGAACAAGTTTGATAGAGAAAGTAGAATCATTTACTCATTTCAGTATAAAAGATGGTTTACCAAGCGATATCATTCAGAGAATACATGAAGATGATAATGGTAATCTGTGGATATCTACGAATGCCGGAATTTCAAAGTTTAATCCTCAAAATGATAAAATCAGAAACTACAATTTGCTGGAAAATGTAATCTCTTTTCACGATACAATAACTGGTAAAATGTATTTTGGAAATAATGATGGGTTTATTGTTTTTCATCCTGATAGTGTAAAAGAAAGTAAGTTATGTACCACCAATTGTATTAACAAAATTTACCAGATATTCTGATGAAAATGATGGAGAACAAATAATTGATCGTACGATATCAGCAAAAGATATTATTGAGCTTAATTATAAGGATGATATTATTTCGTTTGAGTTTGCTGCCCTGAGTTTTGATCAAAAAATAAAATGTGAGTATGCTTACAAACTGGAAGGATTCAACAACAACTGGATTAATGTCGGAACAAAACGGGAAGTTACATTTACAAACCTCGATCCTGGTGATTATATTTTCAAAGTAAAAGCTTGTAATCAGGATGGTATATGGTGTGATAATTTTGCTTCGATTCAAATTTATATTTCACCTCCTTGGTGGTCTACATGGTGGGCTTACGGAACTTACGGATTATTTTTTATTGGTTTTCTTTATGGTGTGAGAAAATTTGAACTTAACCGAAGAAAAGAAAAAGAGGATAAAAGGATACTTGAGCTGGAGAATGAAAGAAAAACAAGAGAACTTGACCAAGCCCGTAAACTGCAACTTTCAATGCTTCCGAAAGATGTCCCTTCTTTACAAAACCTGGATATTGCTTTTGTTGTTTTTAAAGTGAAATAATATTTAACTTAAACCATAAAAAGTCAAAGGAAATTAAAATGAAAGTAAAAACCAGAGAAACCGAGAATGCTGTTATCATAAATCTTGAAGGTGAAATGATGTTAGGGTATGAGGCAAATGATTTTCACGAAGCCATAAACTTAAGTGTTGAAAAAAAGAAAAAAAATATAGTTATAGATTTATGTGAGGTTAAATTTATTTCAAGCTGGGGAATTGGTATTCTTATTCATGGTTATACCACTGCAACGAACGAAGGTATTTCCTTTAAGTTAGCTTGTATTCCAGATAATATCAAACAAACCTTTGCTAAAATTAAAGTAGATAAAATATTTCAGCAGTTTAGTCAATGTTGCTGAAGCTTTGAAAAGTTAGTAAAAAATCAATTTTATTTTTCGTGAAACTTGCCTGACGGCAGTTAGGTTTATGGCGACTAACTATCTGCCACCAATGCACTAATTTAAAACGAATAAATTCACCATCTCAATGGCAGATTAATGATGTATCCTATCTCTATTTCCAGCCTTGATCTGCCTTAAAACTTGCATCTATCATAAAAATAGTTTTTTAATATTCAATAAAGCCATATTTTTATAGTGTTAAACATATTTAATAATGTAGAATATTAATGTTGTACATTATTATAAGAAGTATTCATCTATTGTGGGGATTTACAAAATGGATAATCTTAAGAATCACTCCGAAATTGATTTTGCAATTCGTATAGGCGGGGAAGGAGGTGAAGGAGTAATAAGTGCGGGCGAATTGTTCGCACAGGTAGCTGCAAGAACTGCATATCAAGTTTTTACCTACATAACATATCCCGCTGAAATAAAAGGCGGCTTCTCTATGATTCAAATCCGTATTCGTGACGGTGATATTTATTCGATGGGAAGTTTGGTTGACTATCTCATCGCTTTTAACCAACAAGCCTATGATCAAACAATAAAGGATTTAAAAGAAGGTGGAGTTCTTATTTATGATCCTGATGAAGTTCAAATAAAAAATGATTTAAAGGCTACCTGTTATCCCATACCTCTAACAAAACTTGTTACCGAAGCTACTGGTTCTAAACTCGGAAAGAATGTTGTTGCTCTGGGAACACTTGGACATCTCTTCGGTGTTGAGTTCGGTGTACTGGAACAACTTATAAAAGATAGGTATGGTGCTAAGGGCGGCGATGTTATAAAAAATAATCTTGCTGCGCTTAAGGCAGGTTATTTAGCGGGCGAGGAAAATAAATGGGAACATAAGTTTGAGCTGGTAGCTGACCCTGAAGCAAAAGAACATTACATGTTAATTTCAGGTAATGAAGCTGTTGCATTAGGTGCCATTGCTGCAGGTTGCAAGTTTGTCGCCGGCTATCCTATTACTCCGGCAACTCCTATTTTTGAAACCTTGACTGATCTTATGCCGAAAATTGGTGGAAGAGCAATTCAATTAGAAGACGAAATTGCTTCTCTTTCCGCTTGTATTGGTGCTTCGTACGCAGGTGACAAAGCAATTACTCCAACCTCCGGACCGGGATTACAATTAATGGGTGAGCAGTTGAACTTAGCATCTATGTTAGAACTTCCGCTTGTTATTGTGGATGTTCAGCGCGGTGGACCAAGCACAGGTCTTCCAACAAAAACAGAACAATCGGATTTGAAGTTTGCTATTTACGGAACTGCTGGTGAAGCACCCAGGGTAATTCTTGCACCATCCTCAGTTGAGGACTGTTTCTATCAAACTATTCGCGCTTTTAATATTGCAGAAAGAATGCAGATGCCTGTTATTATTTTAACCGATCAGTCAATTGGCTACAGGAAAGCAACAGTGCGCATTCCTGATCTGACAAAAATTATTGAAGTTGACAGTTCTACGCCTGACGCAGAAATTTCTATTCCTTCTCCTGAAAAAATAGAAATTGCTAAAAGGATTCAGGCAGATCCTGAAAAGCTAAACGGATATAAACGCTACTTAGACACGGTTGATGGAGTTTCACCTATAACATCTCCGGGACTTGAAGGTGGTCAGTATCTTTCCGGTGGACTGGAACATGATGAAACTGGAAAAGCAAATTCTTTCCCCGAAAACCATTTGAAAATGATGAGGAAGCGTTTTAAAAAATTAGAAACTATGTCAAATATTCTTGAGAAAAACCCGCCTGAACATGAGGGAGCGGATGAAGCAAAAATTGGAGTTATCGGATGGGGCTCAACTGAGGGAGCAATTCGCGAGGCAAGGTTATTAGCGGAACAAAGAGGAATATTATTCCGCCACCTGCATCCTAAAGTACTTTCTCCGCTGCCCGAGCGGCAGGTAAGGAATTTTCTTGCTGGATTAAAACAAGTGATAATAGTAGAAGAAAACTTTACGGGGCAGTTTGCTCATTTTATTAAAGCTAAATTCGGTATTAAGCCGATTGAAATTCATAAATCTGAAGGAGTGCCAATCACTCCCGAGGAAATTTTTAACGGAGTTGAAAAAGTAGCGAGGATTGTTGATGAAAAAAACATTGCAAGATTATAAAAGCGTAATCGAACCAGTCTGGTGCCCTGGCTGCGGTGACTTTGGTGTTCTTACAAGTTTTCAAAGAGCACTTATGAATCTGGACATTGCACCTGAGAATATAGTAACTGTTTCCGGCATTGGTTGTTCCGGTCGTTTATCTCATTTTATGAATACATATTCTCTGCACGGCACACACGGACGCGCAGTGCCAACTGCTTTAGGTGCAAAAGCTGCTCATCCCGAACTAACAGTATTTGCTGTTGGCGGTGATGGTGATGGGCTTGGTATTGGCGGTGGACATATTTCTCATGCATCTCGTAAAAACGTTGACTTTACTTATTTACTGATTGATAACCAGATTTATGGCTTAACAAAAGGGCAGACATCGCCCACCTCACCATTTGGTGTTAAAACAAAAACATCTCCTCATGGTGTATTTGAAGATACATTATCTGCCATTCCAATATTTTTAGCTTATGATGTTTCCTTTGTAGCACGTGCTAACGGGGTGGATACAAAATCTCTCACTCAAATTCTGATGGAAGCAATTTCACATAAAGGGAATGTCTATTGTTTACATACTTTCACCATGCAGAACATTTCCACTTCTCGATGCAAAAGGACTGAAAGCAATATTGCAACCTTTACCGGAAGACCACCCCAGAGGTGATAAACTGGTTGCAATGGAAAGAGCATACTCTGATACACCAATTTACACAGGCATTTTCTACCAGGTACAAAAGCCAACGCTGGAAGACAGACTGCAGGGTGTGATTAAAACGGTTTGTGATAAGACAAACGGAGGTGAAAAATATTCGCTGGATAAAGTGCTGAAGAGTTTTGCTTAATTAATTAAACTTAGTTTAATTAAGTTTGAACTGTACATATGTTAATCCCTACTGGCCTGGGGGGTGAAATTTTAACAACAATTTAAGTGAGTAAAAACTATTTCACCCTCTTAACTGCGTTCCTGTTAAGTTGAAGCAATTGAATCATAAACTGGAATTTGTTTAACAATGCTAATCAAATTTCTTGTTAGCTCGGCAATTTTTCTCCTGTTTAGTTTTTTAGTGTTCCGGATTGTTGTAAGGAATGACTATCTAAAAAAATCGAAACTTTCACCACTATCCTATATTCTTGAATTTGTTGTTTTTGCAGTTCACGCAAATTTAATGTACTTATTCATCCCGGTTAAATGGCCTGATTTACCTTCCTTGCCGGAGAATCTAACTTTAAAGATTCTTTTCTTAGTTATCCTTTGTATTGGACTGGTTATCTTACTAATTGCCTGGTTTGGTTTGGGAAGCAAGAGAAGTTTTGGACAGGATAAAAATAAACTTAATACCAGCGGGATCTATAAATATTCCAGGAATCCCCAATTAGTTGGATATGGAATTATCCTGATTAGTTTTGCTCTCTTATATATATCCTGGTATTCCTTAGGTTGGTTTATACAATACCTGATTATTTCATATTTAATGATACGATCAGAAGAAGAGTTTCTTAACTTAAGGTATGGTAAAGAATATGAAAAATATTTCAGCGATGTACCAAGAGTGATTAAATTATTTTAGAATGATCTTAGTATTTAAGTATAAAGTTGTACAAAACAATTGAATTTGACTCTATTTTATTTTAAGTTACAATATATACGATGTAAATCCCTACCACTTAAATGGGGTGAAAACGTTTACAGTTATTAAAGAATTTTTTTATAACAGGAATATAAAATGACTAAAAAGAAAATTTTAATATTAGGTGCCGGGATGGTGGTTAAACCATCAGTAGATTATTTTTTGGATAAATGTAATTATCATGTAATTATCGCAACAAGAACAGTGTCAAAGGCTCATGCAATAATTGCGGGCAGAGATAATGCCTCTGTAATTCAATGGGATGCATCAGATTTCGTGAAGCTGGATAAAATGGTTCCTGAAGCCGACTTTGTTGTGAATTTTATACCTCCTGCTTACCAGGTAGAATCAACTAAGATTTGTATAAAGCACAAAAAACATATGACACATACAGATTTTAGTATTCCCGAAGTGACAGCAATGGACGAAGAGGCAAAAAAAGCAGATGTGATAATTCTGAACGAAATCGGTGAAGATCCGGGTATTGATCATATGGGAATAAAAATGTCACTTGATGAAATTAAAAGGAAAGGTGGTAAAGTTATCAGCCTCGATTCCTATGGAGCAGGATTACCATCATTTGATGATAACAGAAACCCATTTGGCTACAAGTTTTCGTGGAATCCAAAGGGACTTATGAAATCAGCAATGGCTTCCGGCGAATATATAAAGGAAGGTAAAATTATTCCTGCAAAAAATCTTTTTGATCATTTTCGTATTGTTGATCTTGAAGGTCTGGGAACATTTGAAACATATCCAAACAGAACGTGTGCAGTATATAAAGAACCTTACGAGCTTGATGATGATGTTAGTTTTTACAGGGGTTTACTCAGGTTTACCGGTTGGTGCAATACTATAAGAAAATTTATGAAATTGAACCTGTTAGATTATCAGACTATTAATAATTACGAAAATATGACATACAACGAATTTACACAAAGACTTGTAAACTCATCCAAAGATGCCAGGCAGGCAATTGCCGATTATTTTAATATCGATACAAAAGATGATTTTGTTAATAAGTTAGGATGGCTTGGGTTCTTCGAGGATAAACAAATAGCAATTGATAAAGGTTCTAATGTTGATCTTCTGGTTGATTTAATGCTGAAAAAAATGTCGTATCAACCGCATGAAAAAGATATGGCAATAATTCATGATGATATTATTGTTGATTTTAAAGGTCAAACGAGAAAAATGGTCATCCACAGTTGTTGTTACAGGTATTCCAAATGGCGATAGTGCAATGGCAAGATCTGTTTCACTACCGGTAGCTATTTCTACAAGATTGATACTTGGAAGGAAAAATTAAAATCAGGGGTTCTGTATTGCCTATTTACCCGGAGATTTACAATCCTGTTCTTCAGGAACTTGAGGAATATGGTATAAAATATAATCATCAAAAGAAAATGATTGAATAAGTAGATTAGCCGAAGATTGGTGTCTCAATCTTAAAACGAAAGATGAATATATTACTTAACAATTAGCAATTGAGTTTGTAAACAATTTATTTTAATTTTGAATTGATAATATGTAAACCCCTACCAACCTGGGGGATGAAATTTTTAAGAGATAGCTAAGAGAGAGAAAAACTATTTCACCCTTCTAACTGTAAACCGGCGGGGGAATGCCTCCCTACCTTTGGTAGGTCCTGATTTGGTGTAAAGCATTTGCCGGAAAAAGTATAAAAAAACATCTAAATAAGAATTCTATTTCGTTATTACCTGATATAACTAATGTTCGTTTTATGAGTCTGTGAACTTTTATAATCAAAAATATAAGAGAATATCATGGCTACACTTGAACAAATGCAACTATGTAATAAATGCATAAATGTAGAACTTCATCCTGAACAAGAAACAATTTGCCGCTTAACCAAAAAAGCACCTGATTTTGTAGGCGAGTGTGAAAATTTTGAACTAGATGAAACAGTTGAAGAAGAACTAAAAGAAGAGGAACTAGAAAACGAGGAAGCAAAAAAACGTGAAGAAATAGTGCTAGAACTGAATGATGATGATATGAATAAGCTAAAGGATCATCAAAATTTTAACTTTGCATTAATCGGTGGTTTGGTAGCTGCTCTAATAAGTGCTGTTCTATGGGCAATCATTTCAGTAACAACACAATATCAAATAGGATACATGGCTATTGGGGTTGGATTTTTCGTGGGTTTTGCTGTTAAATTTTTTGGTGCCGGGATTGATGAAAAATTTGGATTCTTAGGAGCTACTCTATCTTTATTGGGGTGCCTTGCTGGTAATTTATTCAGTGTAATCGGATTTGAAGCACAGAGTATGTCCTTAGGATACTTTGAGATATTATCTTTATTGGATCTCGGAACAATCAAAGAAATATTTATTGAAACTTTCCAACCAATCGATCTACTATTTTATGGTTTAGCTATTTATACCGGATATAAAATTGCATTTAGAAAAGTAACAAGTGAAACTATATCAAAATTAAAATTAGAAGATTACGATGTACTTCCTTCAAATCATAAACTTAGAAAACCATTTTTTATTGTAAGCCTTGTGGTCTTACTATTATTTTTTCTTAAAATAAGTGAAGGCACAAGTGGGCACGAAGTAATTAAATATGAATCTGGAAATAAATATGCTGAAGGTGAATATTTAAACAATAAAGAGCATGGAAAATGGACATCATGGTATGAAAATGGAGAAATATCATCAATCTGATATTATTTTAATGGACTTCAAGATAGTACATGGCAATGGTTTAATGAAAACGGACAATTAGTACAAACAGGAAATTACTCTAAAGGTCTAGGACATGGATTGTGGATGGATTATTATGAAAATGGTGCGTTAAAAGATTCTGGATTTTATGCAGATGGAAGGATGGATGGTTCCTGGACATATTGGTTTGAAAATGGAAATTTAGCCAGTTCATATAATTTTAATAAAAATATTCAACATGTACATGCAAACCGATTATTATGAAAATGGTTTTATAAAATCAGTTGGAGAAATGGATGATGGAAAAATGGTGGGAGATTGGAAAAATTATTATTCAACTGGACAATTGGCAGGGGAAGATAAATATAAGAAAAATGAAAAATTGATCATAAAAAACTTATGAGATTTAGATGGTAATCAAATCGTTAAAGATGTGAACGGATTTTACAATTTTTATATTGAAACTGGTGAGGTCTTAATGTCAGGTAAAGTAGAAAATGGAAAAAGAGTAGGTATTTGGAGCAAATTTTACCAAAATGGAAAACTGCAGGAAGAAGGAAAATTTGAAAATGGTATTTACAAAGTCATCAATCATTGTAATTTGAGAGAGAAGTTGATTGTTGAAAATGGATATGGTTCTTATAGATCCTACTATCCAGATGAAACAACTGTTTATGAGAAAGGGAAGATTCAGAATGGATATAGAGATGGTATTTGGCAAATGTATGCTCCAAATTCAGGTATAGTTTTACAAGAGTTATTTTACATGGAAGGGAAATTAACAGGTTTACAAAAATACTATTATCCTACGGGAAAATTATATTGTATGGGAGAAACGATAGATGGATTAAGAGAAGGAGAATGGAATTGGTATTTCGAAAGCGAGAACATTTCATCAACTGTAAATTATAGACAGGATAAAAAAGAAGGTAAGCAAACTATGTGAGAAGAATTAGGAATGGTAATTAAATAAGAACATTATAAAGATGGAGAACTTGTAGAGGAAAACAATTGAGTTTGTAACCAATTAATTTCAATTTGTAATTTCTGAAATTGTGTTTTGGTTTTAGTTTGTTGCCTGCCTGCCTGTAGGCAGTTCTAAGTGTTCTCCGCAGCGGTGGGTTAAGCTTAAGGCTGTTATACCTCTTGTAGTTATATTAAAGTTATGAGCTTTAAAAAAACATTAAGGAGCATATTGTATGGAAATAAATTCGAGTTCACTAAAGAAAACTGCTAGACTTGCCGGCTTACTGTATCTTATCCTTGTCATAACAGGTGTCTATGGTATAATGTATATACCATCACAAATTTTTGTGGCTGGTGATTCTGTTTCTACAGCTAAAAATATGCTTTCCAATGAATTATTATTTGGTACAGGTATCCTTAATGATATTATAAGCAACACCATATTTTTGTTTTTGGTTTTGATTCTGTATCGTCTGTTCAAACATGTCAACGAGAATCAGGCTAAACTTATGTTTGCGTTAGTGATAGTGCAAATTCCTTGTTGTTTTTTTTATGGAGGCATTCAATATTACTTCCCTTATGATTTTAAAAGGCGAAATATTGAAAACATTCGAACTAAGTCAGAGACAAGATTTGGCAATGCTATTTCTTAAAATTAATGACTACGGAACATTACCATTAGAAATGTTTTGGGGTCTTTGGCTTCTGCCATTTGGTCTATTGGTTTATAAGTCGGAATTTATTCCACGTATATTCGGAATATTACTTGTCATTGCAGGAATCGCCTATATGATTGATAGTACTATCGCCATGCTTTTTCCAAGCTATAGTGTATTTGTTAACAAACCCACACTCTTGCTTGCAGCGATAGGCGAAATTTCAATAACGCTATGGCTTTTAATTAAAGGAGTTAAAACTCAAGAACGGAAAATATGAGGCTTTTTAATGCGTTGAACCGGCAGCGGGTTAGGCGCAAGGCTGTTATACCTGTTGTAGTTATATTAAAGTTATGAGCTTTAAAAAAACATTAAGGAGCATATTGTATGGAAATAAATTCGAGTTCACTAAAGAACACTGCAAGACTTGCCGGCTTACTGTATCTTCTTCTTGTCATAACAGGTGTCTATGGTATTATGTATATACCATCACAAATTTTTGTGGCTGGTGATTCTGTTTCTACAGCCAATAATATGATTTCCAATGAATTATTATTTCGTACAGGCATCCTTAATGATATTATTAGCAATACCATATTTTTATTTTTGGTTTTGGTTCTGTATCGTCTGTTCAAACATGTAAACGAGAATCAGGCTAAGCTTATGTTTGCGTTAGTGATAGTGCAAATTCCTTGTGTTTTTATGATGGAGGCATTTAATATTACTTCCCTTATGATTTTAAAAGGCGAAATATTGAAAACATTCGAACTAAGTCAGAGACAAGATTTGGCAATGCTATTTCTTAAAATTAATGACTACGGAACATTACCATTAGAAATGTTCTGGGGTCTTTGGCTTCTACCATTTGGTCTATTGGTTTATAAGTCGGAATTTATTCCTCGTATATTTGGGATATTGCTTGTCATTGCAGGTATCGCCTATATGATTGATAGTACTATCGCCATGCTTTTTCCAAACTATAGTGTATTTGTTAACAAACCCACACTCTTGCTTGTAGCGATTGGTGAAATTTCAATAACGCTCTGGCTTTTAATTAAAGGAGTTAAAATTCAAGAACAGAAAATATGAGGCTTTTTAATGCGGTATTACCCGTCAATCGCACCGCCTGAGGCGGACAGGCTATTTTAGTTCGGAGGGTTTGTGATTTTTGAAATTGTATTTTTGTTTGGCATTTTGTTCAAGTTGTTCTTACTTAATTAATTAACCCCGCCCTTCGGCGGTGCAGGCTCGCCTTCGGTGCGTACTGAGAAAGTTACGCACCTACGGCTTAATATTTGGCAATTGTGTTTTAGTTTGTCGTTTTTATTATGGGCGGCAATTTAGGTGCAAGTCGTTATGTGCTAAAAATTATGGCAACAGAAAATAAATTTGTAGAGTTATTATGTGAAATGGGACTTGATGAACACAAAGATTTAGATTATAAAATCAAATCTGATAAAGTTTTTATTTCATTACCGCATTGTACAAAACCGATAGTTCTTAGTGAGTATAATGTCGACGAATTGTACGATGGAAATAAAATTACAAAGATTGCTAATTTAGTTTATTATCCAGATTGTGGATTCTCTTTTGATGCATATTGTGAATTTTTCATAAACTTGAATCATCCTGATTATTATTTCTATAACTGGGATGAAGGATGGCCAAATGCCGAAAAGCTTTCTTTCAAGGTCGATGAGGACATTATTGAATGTAGCAATTCTAGTTCGTTAGCCGTTTTGTTGTTAAGTCAGATTTATTATGACCCAGATGTTTATCCAGATCGTCTGCATAATTTTTCAACACTAAAAGTATTTAGACACTCCAATGAAGATTATAGAGATATTTTTTCTAAAGCCATTTATTACTTAAACTCTCATTACCTAGCAAATACTGGGGTTACAGCTAGTTTAAGACATCTCAGGTACTGAAACTGACTACGATAATTTTATAAGCTCGAGGAAAAACTTGAAAAATTATTACGAAAAAGAATTCGGAAACGAAAAAATTTCTCAGTTACAGATTCTCTTAAACTATACAATTATGCTTGTTCATTAAAAGGTGAGAATAAATTTCTAGCCTATTATCGGGTTCTTGAATTTTTCTTCGAGAGATATAAGATTAAAACAGTAAGCGGGAAACGGTTTGATAAAGACATTATAGATGCCGAGTTAATTAAACTGGCATCTTTAAAAGGTGAGCTGGACCATTTAAAAGGTTTGCTTAACAATATTTCAACAAGTTCAGTTAGGAATAAATTAAGCAAATACGCGATACATAAAGGCTTAATTAGGAATAATGGTTTTGATGAATTAGCAACACAATTATACTCATTTAGAAATTCTATCGTTCACGCAAAAGAATCACAAATTGAACGTACAGCTATTCCTGATCCATTTGACATTGAACAAGCAAATCTTTTAAACAGTTGGATCTATATTTCTAGAATCTTCTCGGACTTAGCAATTAATTTTTATAATAAAGTATAAGCATATAACATCTTTAATTAGTAAGTCTTACGAACCTATAAATCAGATTCCGGATATTCCGGCGAACCGGAATTACGGAATGACACAATAAATCATTTTGCAGAAAACAATGACGGAAATTTTAGTTAAACATATAAGCGACACTCTCTCTATAAATAAATCACAGGTTTCAAACACAGTTAAGCATTGTTGTTTTAGTTTTTACTGTTAATTATATTTTATAAATATTTAATTCATTTACTAATAAAGTAATTTTTAATTTATTGGCGGCGGGTTAGGCGCAACGCCGTTAGGTGTCATTTAATCAGAAAGGAGACTCTAATGCCAAATCTATTGCCAAGATGGGAAGAAACACGCAAGATGGGGAGAAATAGATTCATCCAGCTATATGGCGTCGTGATGTTTGTTTTTATTATGCTATCTGCGTCTATGTTGGTTAGCTATTTTGTTTTGGATCGCCCAATCACTCTCGGCATTTTCGTTGGTAGTTTTATTGTCTTCACAATCATAGGCTATTTTTTCGGCTGGATGTGGTGGGAAATTGGCGAAAAGAAAGCTGGTTTTAAACAAGACAAAGGAGAAAACGAATAATCCATTGCAGTTATCGATCAACAAAATAATATAGCAAACGAATTTTTATTACAAGTTGCTATATCAAAATCACTGGCAAGGTTTAGTAATAGAAAGTTGTATGGAGATTTGTTTTGTGCTTTCGTTTAAGTTTTGCGTTCGACAGTTTTATTCTAATAAATTAACTTACAAACTGCACTTGCGAAAGCAAGTTAAGTGCAGTTAGTTTAATCTTCGGCGGTTGTTTTCTAAGTGATATCCTTGTTTTGTGCTGCCGGTTATTTGCAACGCCGTTATATTGCTTTACGAAAATAGTACTAAGTAAATAATTCTTTAATATATAATTTTTTAAAAAGAACAAAAATGAAGTATTTAAAAAATGCAACTGCTAAAAGATAAAATAGCAATTGTAACAGGTGGAACTCGAAATGTGGGAAAAGGAATTTCTTTGGCACTTGGAGAGGCCGGTGCCACCGTTTATGTAACAGGTAGAAGCATTACTGAAAATGATGTAAAAAATATTACAAAAGCAGGTGGGAAAGGTATTGCTGTTATTTGTAATCACAAGAATGATGACGAAGTTAAAGCCGTATTTGAACAAATAGAAAATAATGAAGGTAAATTGAATATTCTTGTCAATAACGCCTGGGGTGGATATAACAGGCTAAGAAATAGAAAAGCATATTCCGGATTTAAATGGAAAGCACCTTTTTGGGAACAACCATTAGATTTATGGGACGAAATGAATAATGTGGGAGTTCGTTCAAATTACGTATCAAGCTTTTATGCATCTAAATTAATGCTAAAACAAAAGCACGGATTAATTGTGAATATCTCTTTTTATGCAAGTCGGAAATATTATGGAAATGTAATTTATGGCGTTTCAAAAGCGGCTGTTGATAAAATGACAATGGATATGTCAGAAGAATTGAAAAAAAATAAGATTACTTGTGTTTCTCTCTATCCAGGTTATATCGATGATAAGAAAAAAGCACCTAATCCTAAAAAAGAAACATCTATATTCGTTGGAAGAGCAATTGCAGCATTGGCATCTGATAAAGATATTATGAAAAAAACAGGTCAAATTTTAATAGCGGCTGAACTCGCAAAAGAATATAAATTCACTGATATTGACGGAATTCAGCCAGAACCTTTTGATAATTTATAAAATAGTAAACGGGGCTTTCAGCTGCAATTTCATCCGCTTATATTTGTAGTTGTAAGACTTGCGGACATATAAATCAGATTCCGGATATTCCGATAAACCGGAATTCCGGAATGACTCGTAGATTTTATGAAACCATAGAACTTAATTGTCTAAAGAAAAAGGAAACGATATGAGTAAATTAACATTTGGAGTTATTGGTAATTCAAACAAAGTAGATGAGCAACGCATCCCTATCCATCCGGAACATTTGCTGCGTCTCCCCGAACAAATTCGCAAACAACTGATTTTTGAAAAAGGATATGGTGAGCGATTTAATATTGAAGACTCAGAAATTGCTGCTCAAACCGGTGGTATTACTTCACGCAAAGAAATATTAACGGATATTGGAAATGTAATCCTGGCAAAGCCGGTTGTAGCCGATTTTCAAGAACTCCGCGAAGGTGGAATTCTTTGGGGTTATCCGCATTGCGTTCAGCAATTTGATCACACTCAAGCTGCGATTGATCGCAGACAGACGCTAATTGCTTTTGAGGATATGTTTGTCTGGGGACCCAGCGGACAGATTGGGCGCCATACATTTTACAAGAACAACGAAATGGCGGGCTACTGTGCAGTATTACATGCCTTGCAGCTAAAAGGGATCGATGGACATTACGGAAACCAGCGAAAAGTAATCATTTTCAGTTTTGGTGCAGTCAGCCGGGGATCTATATATGCTCTTAAGGCACGCGGGTTTAAAGATATCACTATTTGCATTCAACGTCCCGACCACGAAGTTCGTGAGGAAGTCCTCGATTGTGACTATGTTCGTATTCGGGAGGGCAATGAAGGTGAAGCTCGTATGATGTTAATTGAGCACGATGGAAGTAAACGACCGTTGACCGATTTGATAAGCGAATCTGATATTATTGTAAACGGCACTCTGCAGGAACCTGATCATCCACTCATGTTTGTAAGCGAAGATGAGAGTTCATGTCTAAAGCCAGGCTGCCTGATCATTGATGTCAGTTGTGACGAAGGTATGGGTTTTTATTTTGCGAAACCAACTACATTCAAAAATCCTATGTTTAAGGTTGGAAAAGTCGATTATTATGCTGTGGACCATTCACCAAGTTATCTTTGGGAAAGTGCCTCGCGATCTATCTCTGCTGCTCTCATTGTCCATTTACCGTCTGTGGTGGCTGGACGGGAAAGTTGGCAGGAAAATGAAACGATTAGACAAGCAATTAATATTGATGCCGGCGTAATTAAAAAACCAAATATTATATCGTTTCAGAATCGCCAGTCGGTCTATCCCTACTTACCCATCGATGCGAGGAAGAACTGACGGTTTGAAACAGTTAGTGGGGGGAACTACAACCGCGTATTTTTATACTTTATTAAACCATTTGCTGAAAGCATCCGAGACTGTGTGAATATTATTTGTCAAATACAGGAACTCATCCCCAACCCCTTCTCTTGCAAAGAGAAGGGGCTATTTAACTCTGTTCTTTAAGTCCCTCTCTTTTTAAGAGAGGGACTTAGGGTGAGTTTTCTCCTTGCAATTGAATTTTCACACTGTTTCTGAAGGCCGTACCAATATAATTTTAAGACTGCATAACTTGAGTTAATAACTGTTTCTCCGAAGGAGTCCTTTGGACAATAGTTTTAAATATTTACAATATTGTAAATTAGATTCTGGAATAAATATTAATCCATATTACGGAAAACAATGACAGAAATTTTAGTTAAACATATAAGCAGCACACTTTCAATAAGTAAATCACAGGTTTCAAATACAGTTAAGCTGTTAGAGGAGGGAGCAACAATTCCTTTTATCTCCCGCTACAGGAAAGAAGCTACCGGAAGTCTTGATGAAACAGAGGTAACAGCAATTGAAAAGGAATGGAAACGATTGCTGGAATTGGTTAAGAGACGTGAAGCTATTCTTAAAAGCATTAACGACCAGGAATTGTTAACTCCTGAGCTGGAAGTGAAAATTAATAACTGCTGGAATATGGCAGAGCTTGAAGACATTTATCTTCCATACAAACCAAAACGAAAAACAAGGGCAAGTGCAGCGCGGGAAAAAGGATTAGAACCTCTTGCAGAAATAATAATGGCACAGAAGGAAGATAAGATAGAGAAGATTGCGGAAAAATATTTAAATGATGAAGTGCCGGATATTGAAGCAGCGTTAGCAGGGGCAAGAGATATTATTGCAGAATGGATTAATGAAAATGCAGATGCCCGGAATAAAATAAGACAGCTATTTGAGCGTGATGCAATAATCAGTTCAAAAGTAATAGAGAAAAAGAAAGATGAAGGAACAAAATACCAGGACTACTTCGATTTTAGCGAACCGTTAGAACGTTGTGCAGGTCACCGTCTGCTTGCAATTCGGAGAGCAGAGCAGGAAGGGATTTTGCGTGTATCAATTTCAATAGATAATGAAAACGCAATTGAGAGTCTGGAAAAAATCTTTATAAAAAATAAAAATGAATCTGCCGTTCAGGTCGGGTTATCAATCAAAGATGCTCACAAAAGATTATTGGCGCCTTCAATTGAAACCGAATTTAAAAACAGTTCTAAAGCCAAAGCCGATGAAGAGGCAATCCGTGTATTTTCTGAAAACCTGCGCCAGCTGCTTTTGTCTCCTCCGCTCGGTCCAAAAGTTACAATGGCAATTGATCCCGGGTTCAGAACAGGCTGTAAACTTGTCTGTCTTGATCAGCAGGGAAACCTGTTACATCACGATACTATCTTTCCACATCCTCCGCAGCCGAAAGTGGATGAAGCAACTAAGAAAGTAACGGGGCTGTTAAAAAAATATAAAGTTGAAGCAATTGCAATCGGAAACGGAACTGCAGGCAGGGAGACGGAACGATTTATTAAATCTCTGGTTGGTGAAATCAAGCACGACAGAAATATTTATGGTAAACGAAGCAGGCGCGTCAATTTATTCTGCTTCTGAAACTGCGAGAGAGGAGTTTCCTGATCTCGATTTAACTTTCCGCGGTGCAATTTCTATCGGAAGGCGGTTGATGGATCCGCTTGCCGAGCTTGTTAAAATTGATGCCAAATCAATCGGCGTGGGACAATATCAGCACGACGTTAACCAGGATAGTTTGAAAGATGGTCTTGACCAGGTAGTAACCTCTGCTGTAAACCAGGTTGGTGTAAATTTAAATACAGCCAGCCGGCATTTACTTAGTTATGTATCGGGCATCGGACCGAAGCTTGCAAAATCAATTATAAAGTACCGGCGTGAGAACAAAACTTTTCGTTCACGCAAGGAACTGATAAAAGTAAGCGGACTGGGGGCAAAGGCATTTGAGCAGTCTGCAGGATTTTTAAGAATTCCCGCGGCGGAAAATCCTCTTGATAACAGCGCTGTTCATCCGGAAAGTTATTCCATAGTTGCAAAGATGGCAAAGGATTTATCCCAGCCGGTTAAATCATTAATTGAAGCCGCAAATTTACGGCAGCAGATTGATATCAATAATTATGTAACAGATACAGTCGGTTTGCCAACGTTAAAAGATATTATGCAGGAATTAGAAAAGCCGGGGCTGGATCCAAGAGGCAAAGCAGAAGTATTTTCATTTTCAGAAACGATAAACGAAATAACAGATTTAAAACCGGGAATGCAGTTTGCCGGGTGTAATAACAAATCTTACTAAGTTCGGTGCTTTTGTAGATATAGGAATAAAAGAAAACGGCTTGCTGCATATTTCTCAAATAACAGATCGTTTTATTAAAGACCCTTCCGAGGTGCTAAAGTTAGATCAGAAAATAATGGTTAGAGTTGTTGATATTGATGTTGAAAGAAAACGAATTCAGTTGAGTATGAAAGAGGGATAGTTAATTTTCTTGTCATTCCGAACACGTTCACTTCGTTCAGTTTAAACTCCGAGAGGAATCTCCAAGATTTCTCAGTCACAAACTCCTTTGAAAGGACAATGATAATACTTTTGCAACAAATCGTTTCTTAATTTTTCATTTTGAACTTTATTTACTCAAAGCTTGTTCATATCTCAATAACAATTCTTGTTAAATCACAATAAAAAGGAGTAAAAATGTCAAAGAAAATTCTTATCACTGGAACAAGCAGCGGGTTTGGAAATTTAATTGCCAATACTTTAATTTAAAAAGGGCATACGGTTATCGCTTCAATGCGCGGAGTAGATGGAAAAAACAAAAATGCTGCCGATAAGCTAAAATCTGCAGGTGCACATATTGTAGAAATAGATGTTGTTTCAGATGAAAGTGTAGAGCACGGAGTTAAAAAAGCTTCCGAACTTACCGGCGGACTGGATGTAGTTGTAAACAATGCTGGAATAGGTGTAATAGGAATGCAGGAATTTTTTACACCCGAGGATTGGAAAAAACTATTTGAAGTTAACGTGTTTGGTGTTCAGCGTGTGAACAGGGCAGCTATTCCCCAGATGAGAGAAAAAGGTACTGGCTTGCTTATTCATGTTTCAAGTCTTTTAGGTCGTTTTACTCTTCCATTTTATGGACCTTACAATGCATCAAAATGGGCTTTGGAAGCACTAGCTGAAAACTACCGTGTAGAGCTGTCAGAATTTGGTATTGATTCTTGCATAGTTGAACCGGGTGGATTCCCAACAAATTTCCTTCATGGATTAATGAAACCTACTGATACCTCGAGGGAAGAATCTTATGGTCAGTACGCTAAATTACCAATGGAAATGTTTGTGAATTTTGAAAAAACATTCTCATCAGTTCCAGAACAGAATCCGCAATTAGTTGCTGACGCTGTTGCAAATTTAGTAGATACACCTACAGGAGAGAGAAAGTTCAGAACGATCGTTGATAAAATGAAAATGGGTGATAATATCGAAGGATATAATAATCAGCTCGAGCAGATAACTACAGGCATTTACGGTGCGTTTGGAATGGCCGATATGTTAAAACCAAAAGTAAAAGAACTGCAATAGAAATTATTGCTTTATTAAAGGCAGTTGTTATTAAACGGCTGCCTTAAATTTTCCCATCCAAATTTACCATTTCAATTGTCTTCCTGAAGCGGACAGGCTATTTTAGTTCGGCGATTTTACGTTTTATAAAATTTTGTTTTAGTTGTATTTTGTTGCCTGCCTGCCGGTAGTTATGAATTTGAATTTTCTAATAAATATTTGTAATTAACAAGTAGAGTATTATTAAAATATTAATACTCTAATTACTGACTTTATAGTATTCTTATTAGACATATCAAAAATCTTTGGAGTTTGCTATGAGAAGAATATTTACACTTACCTTTGTTTCACTTTTTATAACAACCGGTTCACTATTCTGTTATGATAATGTACCCCCTGAAGAAGTTCATACACGGCTTGTGCAAGGTGATACGCTTCTTCTACTCGATGTGAGAGAAATATCAGAATACTTTAACGGGCACATCGCAGAACCAGACGGACAGCTTCCAATAACTCCCGCACTAATGCAATGGAACACCGGTGTACTTCAAGCTGAATATTCCCGGCTTCCTTTAAACGTTGATATAATTGTCTACTGTGCTTCAGGAGGAAGAAGCGCTCTTGCATCTGCGTTTCTGGAATCGAATGGATTTACGAGAATATTTAATATGACAGGCGGATTTTCTTCCTGGACTTATGAATCCAGAACTAATGGTTTTGGTGATCATTCCGGACAATGGGTGAACGCAGCAGGAGTTGATCCTGTTGTAATAACCTGCCCGGGAATATATGATACAAGCAAAATTATTTTCCCTCCATCAGCAGTACCGGTAACAGATTCAATTTATGTTGAACTTCACTTTGCATCTGACAAACCATTTCTTCCTCCTAATGTTCCTCAATCAGATATGGAAGGATTGTTCCGCGTAACTGCACTCGATCGTTTTGGCTTAACAATGTTTGAAGCTGACTCACTCTCTTTAGCTGATACAGCAGGTATAATCATAATTCCAGAGTTTATTGGCAACATTGTTTTCAATCCTGAACTGAAAGTTTTTATTCCCGGTGAAGGATGGCAGATAGTATCGGCTGGTTTTAGTATCCCGGCATTCTACAGAACGGAAAACATATTAAGGCGATGGTATAATGGTGAAGGTTATTTAACAACAGATGTTGAATTTACTTCTAACAATCCGGAACAGTTTGATGTCAAAGTTTTCCCAAATCCATTTAACGGAACAATAAATATTGAAGCACCTGAAAATTCTGAAATATCTATATACGATATTAGAGGAAGACTAATTGAAAAACTTAGCTCAGACTCCTGGAGCCCCGATATAACTACCGGCTCCGGTATTTATATAATTACTGTTAGAAGTAAAGATAAACTGTTTACAAAAGGAGTTGTTTATTTGAAGTGAATAAAACATTGCACGAAGGCAGGACACGCTGCTAGTTAAAATAAGGTTAAGTACAAGGTCGTTTGGTGTATAAAGTATAACAATAAAGGAGATAATAATGAGAAATTGCATTTTTACTTTGTTAGGAATTTTACTCTTTACCATTGGTGGATGCGCACAAGAAAGTAATTCTGAAGCAGAGATATCAGCCATTGCGTCTGCACAATCCTGGCTGGAAATTGTAGATGCTGAAAAATATGCAGAGAGTTGGGAGCAGGCAGCAGAATTATTTAAGTCAGCCATCAGTGAAGTAAAATGGGTAGAGAGTATTCAGGTGGTCAGAAATCCATTGGGTAAAGTGACTCTCCAGAAAACTCAATTCTCAGAAATATATGACTTCGCTTCCAGGTGCACCAGATGGGGAGTATGTTGTAATTCAATATAACACAGAGTTCGAGAATAAGAAGGTTGCAATTGAGACGATCACACCCATGCTGGACGATGATGGCAAATGGAGAGTGTCGGGTTACTATATAAAGTAGTTTTGTAACCTACCTACCTGCGGTAGGAAGATAAACGCGTCCGTCCGTTAAGTGGGGCAGGCTGCAATTAAAAATAGTTAGGTGTAACGAGGTTATGTTAAATAGAAATAATAAAATTATCAGCGAGGAATTAAATCCGATGGGTAGAATAATTTTTTTACTTGGTAATTGGAAATTAGACTATGAAAGTACCAAAGAGTCAGTTAAATATTGTGATAATGGCAATAGGGACGAAGGCCAATTTAAACGGATTAGCCAATAATAGACTACTTTTGATTACAATGCAAAAATATCAAAGGAAAAGAGACGGCAAACGCAATATTTACGCGGGAAGAACAAAGTAACTATTTACAAATATTGGTGGTTCGAAGATTCTGGAGAAATTATGAAAGCATACCTGTAACTTTTCTAAATGAGACTACGCTTTGTCCCAATCGGCATAATAGTTACTAGTTCAAACATTTCGACTAATAGAAAATGAAAAGATTATTCTTAAAAATGAGCTATCCAACTATTCGAAAGTGATTACGAAGTAATATTAGAAGTGGTTTTTACTAATAAAGAAATAACTCTGTTGTAAGAGTATTGTGGATACTAAGCGGAGCAAGTTATTCAACGCCGATCGCCATAGGAGTCAGGATGCCATTTAGAAATAGGTTAGGCGAAAGATAGTCAATATCTTCCCAAACAAATTAACCATCTCAATTGCAGATAGTGCTGCATCCCAACCTTTGTTGCCTGACTTTGTTCCAGCTCTTTCCAAAGCCTGTTCAATACTATCTGTTGTAAGTATACCAAAAATTACTGGTAAGTTCGCTTCGAGCCCAACTTGTGCCACACCCTTTGAAACTTCAGCAGCGATATAATCAAAGTGGGGAGTGCCACCGCGGATAACAGCACCCAAACAAATTACTGAAGCATACTTTTTTGATTTAGCCATTCTTTTTGCTGCCAACGGAATCTCGTATGAACCGGGAACCCAGGCAACAGTAATATCTTCTTCCTTGCAATCGTGTCTGACTAAGCAATCTTTAGCTCCTGAAAGAAGTTGAGATGAAATGAGCTCGTTAAACCTTGAGATCACTATTCCGAATTTCTTTCCTTTAGCGTTTAATTTTCCTTCGATGATGTTTGCCATTTTATCCTCTTAGTTTGTTTAAAATTTTAGTCTGAATGAAGCAGATGACCTAATCTGTCTCGTTTAGTTTTCAAATATTTTTCATTGACCTCATTGGGTGGAATTTCCAGGGGAATTCTTTCTACTATTTCAAGATCGTAACCTTTTAATCCAATTACTTTTTTAGGATTGTTAGTCAACAACCGAATTTTTTTCAATCCAAGGTCTTTCAGAATTTGTGCACCAGTACCGTAATCTCTCAAGTCTGCCTTAAAGCCCAGTGCTTCATTTGCTTCAACTGTATCCTTACCTTGTTCCTGTAAATGATAGGCGAGGAGTTTATTTACCAAACCAATTCCTCTTCCTTCCTGACGCATATAAAGAACAACGCCTCTACCGGCTTTCTCAACCATACTCATCGCAGTAAGAAGCTGTTCGCCGCAATCACAACGCTTTGAACCAAAAATATCTCCAGTCAGGCATTCAGAATGTACACGAACCAAAACCGGTTCATTGCCACTAATATCTCCTTTAACTAATGCAATTGGATTATCGAGCGGGTCGAGTTTATTTTCATAAAGAAATAATTTGAATGAGCCATATTTTGTTGGAAGATCAACAGTAACTTTTTGCTGAATAAAATGTTCTCTTGCCATTCGATATTCAATTAGATCAGCAATTGTGATGATTTTCAAATTATGCTTTTTGGCGAACTCCATAAGGCTTGGAACACGAGCCATAGTTCCATCTTCAGCAAGAATTTCACATAAAACCCCAACAGGATTTAATCCTGCAAGTTTAACCAGATCGACCACTGCCTCGGTATGACCGGCACGTTTTAGTACTCCACCTTTTTTAGCAATTAATGGAAAGATATGCCCGGGTCTTGCAAAATCATTTGGAATTACCTTTTCATCGGCGGCACGGTTAATTGTTATTGCACGGTCGTTGTGCCGAAATTCCGGTTGTAGTTCCATGCCTGTAATCAATTGATACTGAAAAAGGAGTACCGTGAAGGGCAGTATTGTTTTGTACCATTAAATCCAGTTGGAGATCTTTAGCTTTTTTCTCTGTGATAGGTAGACAAAGAATACCTCTTCCTTCTCTTGTAATAAAATTTACATCCTTTGGTGTAACAAGTTCAGCCGCCATAACAAGGTCGCCTTCATTTTCGCGGTCAGGATCATCAACGACAATCAACATCTTCCCGGCTTTAATATCCTCAATAGCTTCCTCAATCGTGTTGAAATTAAGTCCGTTGTTATTATTCATTTTATTTTTCCTTAATATCCAATCTCCTTAAGCCAGTTTTCGGTTATATTTTTTTCTGAAGTACCATTATTTTTTGCCAAAAGATTTTCGACATACTTTGCTAAAACATCAATTTCAATATTTACTTTATCATTCAACTTTTTGTATTTCAGATTTGTATTTTGCCAGGTGTGAGGAATAATAGAAAGTGAAATTTCATTCGAATTTAAATCTGCAATTGTAAGGCTTATTCCATTTACGGCTATCGAACCTTCTTTTATTAAATACCTTTCCAAATTTTCAGGAACAATAATTTTTAACAGGTAGTTTTCGCCAAGTTTTTGTATCTCGGATATGGTGCCAATTCCATTTACATGCCCCTGTACCAAATGACCTCCCAACCTATCATTTAATCTTACTGATCTTTCTAAATTAACAAAACTATGAAGATTTAATTTTTGCGAAAGTAGATTTTTCCAGGGTCGCTCCAACTGCATCAACCCAGAATCTGAATTTTATCAAAATTTGTAACCGTTAAACATACACCATCGATGCAAATGGAATCATTTACAGACAATATCGCTGAGGATTTTTTTAGCTTCTATTTTTATTGACAATCCTCCGGCAATTGGGCTTATGTTTTATCAATTTTAGCTATTTCCTCAATTATTCCTGTAAACATATCCTAAAGTTAATTATTTCTCAACGATAAACTAATCAGATAAATTTTTCCTATAAGTAAATTTTATATCCTCTACCGATTTTTTTAACCTCAAAAAGTCGATATTTTTTCACTTTTTTAGGATTGAAAGCGCTAATTCCTCGACCCAGGATTTTCGGAGACTGCAATATTATTATCTCATCAAACAGGTTCTTGTTTATAAATTGGGTAAAAATCTCCCTTCCGCCTTCAACTAGTAAAGAAGTTATTTTATTTTCTGCTAAGACTTTAAGAATATTTTTATACTTATCTGATTTTGTCCAGAGGTTTTATGTTTGAAAATCCTAACTCCTTTTTTTGATAGCTTGTTTGCTTTTCTCTCACTTGCTGATTTTGATGTGAATATAATAGTGTTTTCAGGATCACATTCAATTACAATTTCAACTTAATTGGAATACTTAATTTTCCATCAATGATCACTCCGTATTGGATTTCTGCCTTTTACCTCCTTACTGTAAGCAGGGGATCATCAGTTTTTATTGTCCCTGCACCAACTAATACTGCATCGTATTCACTTCGCAGTTTATGGACATATTTAATTGACTCTTTTCCAGTCAACCACGTTTGTTTTTTTTTTGATAGACTTATTTTTCCATCGGTTGATTGTGCAACTTTAACTGTAACGTAAGGTAATTTTTCTTTGACATATTTGAAGTAAAATTTATTTAATTCTTTTCCTTCATCTTCAAGAATTCCAGTTGTTACTTCAATTCCAGCTTCTCTTAATTGTTTTACTCCATTACCATTAACTTCTTTATTTGGATCGTAAGTTACTAATTACAACCCTTTTTATTTTTTTCTGGATTATTAAAGGAACACAAGGTGGAGTTTGTTTATTTGTATGACAACAAGGTTCAAGGTTACAGTAAAATGTAGAGCCAGCTACATTTTTGCCAACTTTCTGATTGCATTTACCTCAGCGTGAGCACCATCCATATTTTTTGTGGTAACCTTTACCAATGACTTTACCATTTTTAATAATTACAGCACCAACCAATGGATTTGGGACTTACCTGTCCTTTTCCTTTTTGGGCAATTTGAAGACAACGGTTTAGATAAATATGGTCTTTCATTGGTCAAATATTCTTAATAAGAATATAACTCTGAGCAAAAAGTTAATAATAAATTTTAATTAAGAAAAAGTATCATTTCAAAAGAAAAAAGCTTCCAGTTAGGAAGCTTGATCTGCGGAGAGGGCGGGATTCGAACCCGCGATACCAGTTTCCCAGTATGACGGTTTAGCAAACCGTTGGTTTCAGCCACTCACCCACCTCTCCGAAGCTGAATTTTAAATGCAAAGATAATACTACCAAATGAATAATAAAAAATACTTGGTAATGTCTTAATCAACTCTAAATTTATTATTATCTAATTACATACGTGTTATCCTGAATGAAAATAAGAATTTAAGAACAATAAAATTAGAGATTCTTCGATGTGCTCAGACTGACTAATAAGTATTGTCAATCAGTAGCAATCAAAGCGAATTTATCCAAGCTATAATTTTATCAAAAGCTTCTTTGTTTTTTATAGCATCATTCATTGGATCATATCCAAAATCTTTACCACTGAATTCTACTATTTTATTATACACTTCTCCTTTTACAAAAGGGAGTTCTCCATTCTGTAAAATTGAAATTAATAATCTGAACCCTTGTTTTTCATTCAATTCCAAAACTCTGCTCGCAATCTTAAACTTATTGTACTCATCTGCTTCATCAAATAAGATTTGAAGATGATCAATATTTTTTTCATCGGAAAGGAATGTATCTAGCTCATTTTCTGTCATCATTTCAATATTGATATCTTTTAAATGCGAATGATCGTTTGACATTTCTTCTTTTATTGCTGAGTGTGTATGTTCATCGTGAGAATTGCTGAAGAAATTTCCTAACAGATAAAATCCGAAAACAACTATTAGGATAGTTCCTAAACCTAATGCAATACGCATTATTGCTTTCTTTCGCATTTCAGCACGGTAGATATAAAGGTATAATGCAACAATGATCAACATCAAGCCATAAAATGAAACTACTGTGGGTCCACTTGGTAAATCGCCGATGTAGGAAAGGTAAAGACCAAAAATACTCACAACAACTCCCATTGTCCAGCCGATAACCAACTGTTTCCAGAGAATATCTGTAATTAACATTGAAGCGATTGCAGGAACTACTAAAAATACAAACACTAAAAGTACACCCGCAGTTCCAACTGAGTGAGTTATAACAACACCGAAAGAAACATAAAAAAGAAAATCCCAGAACCGCACGTTCATTCCTTTTTTATATGCCTCATCAGGATTTTCTGAAATAAGTTTAAACTGTTTTCTGTAAATGAAATGGAAAATGCCAACAAAAGAATAAACAATTGCAGCGTTGCGAATAGTTTCCCACTTAACCCAAAGAATGCTTCCGGTTAGTATTTCTTTTATGTGCTCTGCTCCGTGTGGTGCTTTATCTATAACTAGAATTGCAACGGAAGCAGCTATTGCGTAAGCGAGTCCAATTACAGCTTCCTGTGGAATTTTTTCATGCCGTATTCTTGAAATTGAAAAAACTCCTGCCCCTATAAATGTAAACATAAGTGAGAACCAGTATGCACCAGTTGTATCGGGCATTATTCCAAATAAGAAATCCTACTGTTGTCCCTAATGCAGCAATTTGTGCTAATGCTAGATCAACAAAAATTACTTTTCTTCTTATAACGTGCAGACCCAGGTATGAATGAATACCAACAAGAATAAGGCATTCAAAAAAAGCAGGTGCCATTATATCCCAAATACTTAATTCCATTTTAATTCAATTTGCTCGGTTAATATTTATTATTTCATTTTTGAAAATGCTTCATTCAGTTTGTTTATCCAAAGATCGATCAATTTAAAAACATTTTCTGTACCGGGTGCACCTTCAACAAACATTGGAACGATAACCGGTTCTGCACCAACCTTATTGCAAATTGTTCTCACTTTATTTTCATCAAAATAATTTGCAGCTAATAGAACCTTTACATTATTCTTTCTCATTTCCTGAACCAGTTCCTCAACGTGCTTTGGAGAAGGGGGAATGCCTGGTTTCGGCTCGACGTAACCAATTATATCCAATCCGAATAATGTTTGAAAGTATATCCAATTTTTATGATATGCTACAATTTTTTTACCTCTGAAAGGAAGAGCAGCTTTCATCCATCCGCCAAGGTAATCGATCATTTTTTTACCTTTATATTCTTTCTCTTCAAGAAAACCAATTAACTGACCATTGTTAGCAAGCTTGGTTAATAGTGTACCGCCCATCAATTTTACAAGTTCTTCACCGAAAGTTTTATTATCAATTTCATCCTGGAATTTTATAAGATTTCTACTGTAGAAATCTGAATTTTGCGGATCAATTTTTTCTAATCCGATTGTAATATTTTCCGCAATTATTTTTAAATTTAGAGGACTTGTTGTTATATGTGGGTTACCATAAATATGCAAGCCACCTTCGCTTCGGGAAAGTACATCCGGCTTATCCAGTAAATTAATTCCATCGTATGCAGCAACAAAACCCTGCTGACCTGAACGAATCTGATCGTTTTTTGACATATCAACAAGAGAAGGAACCCAGAGTTCTAAATCAAGACCGGTTGAAACAAATAAATCAGCTTTGCTTAACAGAACTGCAAAGCTTGGTTTTGGGCGCACAAAATGAGCATCCTGGTCACCTTCAACAATGTATTGAACATTTACTTTATCTTTACCAATATATTTTACAATATCAGCGTAAGTGCTCAGTGTAGTAACGACATTAATTTTATCAGCCGCAAAAAGTATGTTGCTGAATAATAATAATACGATTATAAATATTAGCTTTTTCATCCTTCACCTCTTAATAACGATCATGTTTATGCGGACCTGCAGCAAAAACAATTTGAAGTCTAATTGTATTTTGTGCAGTCGGAATTTCAGTACCGTTCAAATAATTATACTGTAAGCGGAATCTTACCCAATTGCTTTGCCACCACGTTATATACGGAACAATCTGCCAAGTATACTTTGAACTGTTATTGGTTTCGAATGGTTGAGTATAATCGAGACGTGTTCCTACTTGCCACTGCAAATCTAATTTGTATTCTACATAGCTGTAACCACCGAATGCTTTTATTCTACCATTCAGTAATTCTTTATTTGCATAATAAAATTCAGTTCGCCAAAGCAATGAATGATACCTTGCCTGATTTAGTGGTTCCCAAAAAACAGTTAGATCTAATCCTCCCAATGCGGTTAACCTTGACTCTTCCAATATCAGATTACCTTCATCATCATAACCTCGTTGATTATTTTTCCCGAGCATTCCGGTTAAACCTAGTTCAAAATAAGTATCTCTTGAAAGATCCCAGTAATTTTTTAGATGAAGCAACCCGGCAGGAAAGGAAAACATATCGCCTGAAAATAGCTGCTCATTTTGTCCATTGGTAATCTGTAACGTTAATAAATTTGCATTGGAGATAATGGATGGCATAGTCCAATCGAATGAAAGCCCGATCTGATTTAAACCTTCTTCACCAAGAATTGTGGTAAGTGCAAGAGGAAATTCAAATTGATCCAGAGCATGCACGTGCCAGCGGTTTACAACACCAAATTGTTGCCTGAATTTTCCAGCAGTAAGACCTACACTTGGGAATATTTGTGTCCATGTCAAGTAAGCTTCTCCTAATTCAAATCCAGCAGGAGTGAATTCTAGTGCAACCTTTGTGAAGCTAAATGGGTCAAGATTGCTTTCCAAGTGTAAACCCAGCACACGAAAAAATGCACCGCTTCTTAAGTCCTCAGTAAAACTATTATCATTAGCGATATACTGTCCGTACATATCTCCCACAACACTAATCTCCGGGTTTATTGCTTGCAGTGAACGCTGACCGCTCTTAAATTCTTTTGTTTCCTTTTTCTCTTCTTGTTTATTGGCAACTGTTTCAGCTTCATTTAATAATTTTTCCAGTTCGTCCTGCTCAATTTTTTCTTCGAGTTTTTTGATGCGTTCTTCCAATTGAGTGATTTTTGTAGAATCACTTTCTTGTGCATACAATAATGCTGATGCCAATAATATAAAAATCGATAAAAATAAAATCTTATTCTTCATAACAATATTCCTCAATAATAAATTACTGTAAATTCAGTGAATCAGTTTTATATAAGAAGATAAGAAAACATTTAATATTAATAGATGGATTTTATTTCTTCCTTCTGCAAATATTAATCTGAGTTCACAATTCTGTGTTAATGATTACAGATACCTATCTGTAAATCAAATCAAGAAATCAGGAGAGTGTTGGAGGAGCACGAAGAAGATTATCAGTCAGATGAACTTGAATTACATAAAACTGAGATGTAGAGTTTTGAAAGAATATATTTTCATCAACCATTATCCGATTGTCATTGAACACAACTATGAGAGTTGTTTGAAGGCTGGTTAGGTTTTGTTGAATTATACAATCATAATTTCTTCCATTAACAATTTGGAAATGATTAGAACTAAGGTTTTTTTCCGTCTCGACAGTATCAGTATTGAAAAAATCAAAATTATGATAATGTAAAATGCCTGCAACAAATGTTAATAGGTAAATGGCCAAGATAATGCCACTAAGATTGGATTTATATTTTGTAGTCAATAATTTCATTTTGACAGGTAAAAATTCTAATTATATCATTAAAAAACAATTCACTTCATTTTAGTTATTACGAAAATCTAATTAAAATTTAACGTTACCTGATTATAAATTATTAAAAACAGGTTGTTAATCTTATAATGATTCAAGGTCTGATAATTCATTGCTTGCTGAGTGGAGAATCAGTAAATTTAATTTTATAATTTCCAAAAACAATTTCATTGATGAATAAATTTCAAGGTGTGGATTACTATAATATTGAGTCTCTTTTATCTCCTGAAGAGATAATGATTCGGGATACTGTCCGAGAGTTTGTATCTGACGAAATCATTCCGATAATTGAAAAATACAACAGGGAAAGTAATTTCCCGGCTCAACTTGTTCCTAAAATGGCTGAACTTGGATTGTTTGGAAGTACTCTCCCTCAAAAATACGGCTGTGCTGAACTGAATTATGTCTCTTATGGATTAATTACTCAGGAATTAGAAAGAGGGGATAGTGGTATCAGAAGTTTTGTCTCCGTTCAAAGTTCACTTGTAATGTATCCAATTTTTCGCTTTGGCAGTGATGAACAAAAAGATAAATGGCTTCCACAGTTAGCAAATGGAACGATGGTCGGTTGTTATGGATTGACAGAGCCTGATTTTGGTTCTAATCCATCCGGAATGGTGACCAAGGCAGAAAGAGTTGATGGCGGATATCTTTTAAACGGTGCTAAGATGTGGATTACAAATGGAACTATAGCTGACATTGCAGTTGTCTGGGCAAAACTTGATGGAATTGTTCGGGGATTCCTGGTTGAAAAAGGAATGAAGGGTTTTACCGCACCGGAAATGAAAGGGAAACATTCATTAAGAGCCTCTGTTACTTCTGAATTAATATTTGATAATGTTTTTCTTCCTGAGCAAAATTTACTCCCAAAAACTGAAGGATTAAAAAATGCTTTGATGTGTTTAAATCAGGCTCGATACGGAATTGCCTGGGGAGTTGTCGGAGCAATGATGGCTTGCTATGATTCTGCACTGAATTATGCAAAGAGCAGAAAACAATTCAGTAAACCAATTGCTGGTTATCAGATGACTCAAGAGAAACTAGTTTACATTCTCACTGAAATAACAAAAGCGCAATTACTAAATCTTCAGCTTGGACGAATGATGGATAAAGGAGAGGCAAAGCACGTTCACGTTTCAATGGCAAAAAGGAATAATTGTGAAAAAGCTCTTGAGATTGCAAGGATATCAAGAGAAATTCATGGTGCAAATGGTATTCTAGATGAATACCCTGTGATGAGGCATGCTGCAAATCTTGAGTCAGTGAAAACATATGAAGGCACTCACGAAATGCACACGCTTATTCTTGGTGAAGATATAACAGGTATTCCAGCATTTGATTAAATTGAGAATTCAATATGAATGAAAAATTAAAAATAGAAGAAGCACTAACTTTTGATGATGTTTTGTTAATCCCAGCAAAGTCATCAGTCCTGCCACGTGAAGTTGACGTAGCAACTTATTTAACCCCCGAAATAAAATTGAACATTCCTATTATTTCTGCAGCGATGGATACAGTAACTGAGTCTAATTTGGCAATAGCATTAGCAAGAGAGGGTGGTATCGGAATACTTCACAAGAATATGAGTATTGAGGGACAATGTGAAGAGGTTGATAAAGTTAAAAGATCTGAAAGCGGAATGATTAAAGATCCTGTAACTCTATCACCTGACAAGACTATTAAAGATGCCTTACTGCTAATGAAGAAGTATAGTGTTTCAGGTATACCTATAGTTGATAGTTCAAAAAAACTCGTTGGTATTCTTACAAATAGAGATTTAAGATTTGAGCCCAATGAAAGACTAAAAGTAGCTCAGCTTATGACTAAGGAAAACCTTATAACAGCTCCAATGGGAACTACGCTTGAAAAGGCAGAGAAAATTCTTCAGCGTTATAAAATTGAGAAATTGCCAGTGGTGGATAAAAAAGGAGTGCTTAGAGGGTTAATAACTTTCAAAGATATAATGAAGAAGAAAAGGTATCCTTATGCTTGTAAAGATGAGCATGGAAGGCTTAGAGTGGGAGCAGCTGTCGGTGTAACGATGGATACTTTTGATAGAATCGATGCGTTGACTTTAGCGGGCGCTGATGCAATTATTATCGATACAGCACACGGTCATTCAACCGGAGTAATTAAGGTGATTAAAGAAGCAAGAAAAAAATTTAAATACATTCAATTAATAGCAGGAAATATAGGAACTTACGAAGCTGCACTTGATTTAATAAATTGCAAAATTGATGCAATAAAGGTTGGAATTGGACCAGGCTCTATTTGTACTACTAGAATTATTGCTGGTGTTGGTATTCCTCAAATTTCTGCGGTTCTAAATTCATACCGTGCTACGGTAAAGTCTGGAATTCCAATAATTGCTGATGGCGGAATTAAACAAACTGGAGATGTAGCTAAAGCATTGGCAGCGGGAGCACACAGCGTTATGATTGGAAGTCTTTTTGCAGGAGTGGAAGAAAGTCCGGGTGAGTCGATACTCTATGAAGGAAGAAGCTTTAAATCTTACAGAGGAATGGGCAGTTTAGGTGCTATGAAGGAAGGAAGCAAAGATAGATATTTCCAGGATGTCGAAGATGATATTGCTAAATTGGTACCTGAAGGAGTTGAAGGAAGAGTGCCTTATAAAGGTCCTCTTGAAAATACTATCTATCAGCTAGTTGGAGGATTGAGAGCAGCAATGGGTTATTGTGGAGCGAAGAATATTAATGAATTAAGGAAGAATGCAAGGTTTGTAAAAATAACTTCTGCGGGTTTGAAGGAAAGTCATCCTCACGATGTAATTATTACTAAAGAAGCTTCTAACTACCAGGTTAAATCATAGTCGTCGCAAAAAGGGCAAATTATCTCAAATGCATAAAGTTCTTGTTATCGCTTATTATTTTCCACCAATGGGTTTAAGTGGTGTTCAGCGTACACTAAAATTTGTTAAATATCTCAAACAGAACAACTGGGAACCCACAGTTATTACTAGCAAAAATGTTGCTTACTTTGCTCATGATGAATCACTGCAAAAAGAATTAGAAGAAACAGGTGTACGTGTAATAAGAGTTGAAGGATCGGAACCAAATTCACTTCTTTCAAAACACGGAACAATTAAGTTGCCAAGTGAATTTGTTCGCAAATCATTCAACCGATTAAGCCAGACCTTTTTTATACCTGATAATAAAATTTCCTGGGCAAAAAAGGCATTTAAAAAAACAATGGAAATTCTTTCAGATGAACATTTTGATTGCTTGTTTATCTCTGGACCACCTTTCAGTCAGTTTGATGTATTTACTGATATAAAAAAATATCAAAACATTCCGATTGTCCTTGATTACCGCGATCTCTGGGTTGATAATCAGTTTTCATTTTACCTGACTCCTTTCCATAAATATTTACACAAAAGAAAAGAGTATCGTGCTTTGAAGGCAGCTGATAAAGTGATAGTGACCAATAGAAGAATTAAAGAAAAACTAATAAATGATTATAGGTTTCTTTCTTTTGATGAAGTTTTCATCTTATCACATGGATATGACCCAGACGATTTTTCCAAGTTTGAGCAAATGCAAAAGCCTAATGATAAAATGCTTATTACTTATGCTGGATTATTTTACGAGTATATTACACCAAAATACTTTCTTCAAGCATTCAAAAAACTGTTGATTGAAAATCCTTCTGTTGCTGAAAATATTCGATTATCCTTTGTAGGTTTAGTTGGAAAAGAAAATCAAAAACTCATCAGAGAATTAAAACTTGAAGCATATATTTCTGAGTATGGATATTTATATCATCTCGAAACTATTCAGAAGTTGATGATGAGCGATATTCTTTGGTTTATGGTGGGTAAAGGAAAGAGTGCTGAGACAATTTCCAGCGGAAAATTATATGAATATTTCGGTACAAGAAAACCCATAATTGCCTGTGTTCCGGATGGTGCTTTGAAGATGGCTGTAAATGAATACAAAGCTTCATTTGTTACTGAGCCTGATAATGTTAACCAAATTAAAGATACAATTTACAAGTACTTACAATTTATACCAGGAAGGAAATCTGCCAACTCCGGACGAGAAATATGTTGAAACATTCAGAAGAGACCTTCTAACAGAGCAACTTGCTAAGCAGTTAAATAAGGTTTTAAAGGTTTGATATGAATGTAGTAATTATTGGTTCTGGTGGAAGAGAGCATGCCTTAGCTCTTAAAATCACAGAGAGTCCAACCCCAAATAAATTATATATTCTGCCAGGCAATCCAGGGACGAGGTTTCTAGGAGAAAACATTAATATCAATCCTTCCGAGCAAAGCAAAGTTTTAAAGTTCTGTAAAGAAAAAAATATTGATCTTGTAATAATCGGTCCAGAACAACCTTTAGTAAATGGACTTGCAGATATCCTTAGAGAAAATCAGATTAATGTATTCGGACCAAATAAAGAAGCTGCTCAAATTGAATCATCGAAGCATTTTGCTAAAAAAGTTATGAAAGAAGCCGATGTACCTACTGCAAAATATCTTCCTTTTACATCCAGTATGCTAGAGCCAGCCAAAGAGTACATAAAAAGTAAAAAATATCCTTGTGTAATTAAAGTTGATGGACTTGCGGCAGGAAAAGGAGTTTTTGTTTGCAATGATTCAAATGAAGCTAAAGATGCACTAAATTTAGTTTTTCATGATAAAGTATTTAGAGAATCTGGGGAAAAAGTTCTTGTTGAGGAGTTTTTAGTTGGTGATGAAGTATCAGTATTTGCTATTTGCGATGGTAATGAATTTGTTTGCTTACCAGCCTCTCAGGATCATAAAAGAATAGGGGATAATGATTCAGGAAAAAACACGGGTGGAATGGGTGCATATGCTCCGGCACCAATTGTTACTCCACAATTATTTGAACAGATAAAAAATAGAATTTTATATCCCGTTGTAAGGACTCTCAATAAACGAAACGCTAGTTTCATTGGTTGTCTCTATGCCGGGCTTATAATAACTGAGGACGGACCAAAAGTTATTGAGTTTAATTGCCGGTTTGGTGATCCTGAGACACAAGTTGTCCTGCCTGTTTTGAAAGGCGATTTTCTTCACCTGCTGTATACAGCTGCTCTTGGAAAAATCGATAAAGCTGCTGTAGAATATAACGGAGGTTCTTCAGTTTGCGTTGTTGCTGCATCTGGTGGATATCCTGATTCATTCGAAAAAGGATTTGAGATTAGCGGACTTGATGAACTGCGGGCTGATATTATTATCTACCACGCCGGAACAAAAGAAGAAAATGGGAAAGTAATTACCAACGGAGGAAGAGTGCTTGGTGTAACTTCAGTGCTGTCAGATTTCAATTTAATGCTTGCTAAAGATCTCTCATATAAAGCTCTTGAAAAAATAAATTTTAATAATATCTATTATAGAAAGGATATTGCAGACAAAGCATTTAAATAAATGCTACAACCTCCAGTTACATTTGCCTTCAAAATATTTTTTGATACTTTTCTGAACAAAAATTATTTCTTTCTAATCCAATGATTCCTCTACATGTTCACTCGAATAATACTTTTTTGAATGGAACTATCCCTCTCGAAAAACTTATCAACAAGTGTGTTGAATATGGAATACCTAGAATTGCATTAACTGATACTAACTCAATGCATGGTGTAATTGAGTTTTCAAAACTAGCAATTGAAAAAAATATTAAACCAATCATAGGCGCCCGGATTGATTCTTCTGCGGACGGAAAGGAATATGTAATACTTCTGGCAAAGAATAATAAAGGATATTCGGAACTTTGTAAAATTATTACTTCAAGAAAACTTAATGACGACTTTTCACTTAAGAATTTGCTCCAGCAAAAATTAGAAAATCTATTTATTCTCACTCCTTCAGTTGATTTACTAAAAGACATTGAGCCTGTAAATAATATTTTTGTCGAGCTAATAGCTTCAAAGAAAGAAAAGAGTAACAATAGGAACAGGTATCAATTTGCAATAGAAAAAGGATTTGAATTTGTTGTTACTAACCCTGTTTACTTTCTTAATAAAAATGACTATCTCCTTCATAAAACTTTATCAGCTATCAGGTTAAAGACCAATATTGATAATTTGACATCAGAGGATTTAGCTGACGATGAGTTCTACTTTAAAAATCCAGGAACAATTGAGCAAGAATGGAAAAACCTTCCGGAAGCATTAAAAAATTCCGAATTGATTGCTAAACAATGCAATGTAGACTTAAAGCTAAGTGAATATAAGTTCCCAGTTTATTCAACACCTTCAGGAACATCTGCAGATACTCAACTATGGAATGAATCCTTAAAAGGATTAGCAAAACGATACCAACTGGTTACTGAAGCGGCTAAGAAAAGACTGGAGATGGAATTGTCCGTTATAAGTGAAATGGGGTTTTCAAATTATTTTTTAATTGTGTGGGATATTGTTAATGAAGCAAAGAGAAGAGGAATGATGACTATTGGAAGAGGTTCAGCGGCAAATAGTCTTGCGGCATTTTGTCTTGAAATAACTCAAATTGATCCTCTTGAACACAATCTTTATTTTGAAAGATTTCTGAATAAAGCAAGAAGTTCACCACCTGATTTTGATATAGATTTTTCCTGGAAAGAGCGGGATGAAATAATAAAATACATCTTTGATAAATATGGATATGAAAATGTTGCGATGATTTCTACAACAGTTACTTTCAGGGCTAGGTCCGCATTCAGAGAAGTGGCGAAAGCATTCGGTTTTACTAATGAAGAGATATCAAGATTCAGCAAGAAAATTCCATGGACTGATGCAGCAAATCTTCCAAATCTTGCAAAACTTTTTCCTGAATCAAAAGGTTTAAATTTTAATCAGGAACCCTGGAAGACAATTGTAAATATTGCATCTAAAATTGCGAGATTTCCAAGACACCTTTCTATTCATCCTGGAGGAATTGTAATTACTCCAACTAAAATTACTGACTATGTTGCACTTGAATATGCAAAGAATAAAGGCTTGGGTTTGATTGTCACACAGCCAGATATGTATTCAATTGAGGATTTGGGTTTAATAAAAATAGATATTCTCAGCCAGAGGTCATTAGGTGTATTGCGAGATACGATGGAAAGCATTAAAAATCGAAATTAGATTTTCTTAATCTTGTTTAGAGAGGGCAAGAAATTTTGAATCAAAAATAATTAGAATTAATCCCAGTAGAAGCAATCCAATATTTTCAAGTATTTTTTGAATCCCAACTTTTGTTCCTCCGACAGTTCCAAAACAACCGCAATCAATATTCAAACCTCTTACTAAACTGATCGCAATTGCGATAATAAATACTAAAAGTAATCCACTAAAAATGGCAGAGTTTTCTTTTACTGATATGCCAAACACTAGCAGAACTCCTGCGCAAAGTTCAATCCAGGGTAAAATTATTGCGAATATATTGATGGAAAAAATCGGCAGCAGTTTGTAGTTGGCAATAGCTCTTGCAAATTCTTCTGGTTCTGCAACTTTGGATATTGCTGCAAATATGAAAATAAATCCTACAATGATTCTGATGGTTAGAAGAAAATATTTATGACTTAAAATATTAGTCATCTTTAATTGGTCTCTGTTGGATGTTCAATTGGATAATTTGCGTCTGACCATTCGATCCAACCACCGAAAAACACATAAACTTGTTTATATCCTCGCTCGAATAGTAAGTTGCCAAGTAGGATGCTTAAATCGCAATCCGTCCCTGCACAATAAATTACTAAAGGTTTTTCCTTCGGAAGATTTTCAAGTTTTCCTTGATGATTATCAAAATCATCAAATGGAATATTTACTGCGTTGGTTATATGACCAGCTAAGAAATCGCCTTCATCTCTGGCATCAATAAAAATCACATTCTTGTTATAAAGTGCGTAGGCTTGCTCGATAGTAATTGCTTTGGGTTCGGGAAATGCAGCAGTCTCACCTTCATCATCCTTTATTTTTTCAGTGATTTCTTGAGGTTCTTTATATACCGGATTAGTCTCTTCTTTGTTATTTGCTTTTGACTGTGATTCAGTTTGGCTCTGCACTTCCTCTTTTATAGATGTATTTAATTGAGTTGATTTATCTATAACTGTAACAGAATCCTGAAACGGCTCTAAAAAAAGTGAATCCGGTGCCCATTTTAACTCAAGCTTTTCTCTTATTAATGGGATTCCTGCAGGATTAAAATAATTTATTGCTAAACCAAGGATTGAGCTTGTAATAATTATTCCGAATATTTTTTTAGAGCTAATGATTATAAAGTCTCCGAGATAAAATAAAACCCTCCTCAAGAGGGTGAATAAAAGCATAGTACCGAAGGCCGGACTCGAACCGGCACCTGGTGTAAGCCAGACTGGATTTTGAGTCCAGCGCGTCTACCAATTTCGCCACTTCGGCAATTCATAAGGAACTTTAAGAAATAAAAATTGCAGCGCAAAGTTAAAAAACTTAACCCGATCTGACAATCCATTTGCATTTGTTGTCGCAAGTGTTTCATGATAAAACTATAATCTTGTAATGTGGTCGGCAAATATGACCTATAATTTTTCCAAATAACTTTTTCTTGGGGATAGAGTAAATCTATTACTGTTAAAATCTTTAATAAAAAATTACTTTTTCATCTTACCAGAACAATTTTGACGGGGCGACATAATTGGCATTAAAATTGGCATTATTGTGGTAACCATATTATATAACTAACAGGAGGTACACATAATGAACAAACATCTACAACAAAAGCAAATATTTGATTCATTCTTCGGTGACGATGATCTGCCGATATTGTCGGATGAAGATCCTTGCCTGGACCCAGATTGCATGGATGATGAACAAATATATGAAATCATTGATAACAACGGTTACGAGCATATAAGTATGAACGAACTCGAGCTGGATGATTATGATGATTTTATGCAACTATAATTTTTAACTCTAGGGGGAATAATGAAAACATTCATTGGTAAAGAAGGTTATTATGATATCGAAGATAATGGTAACGTAATCCAAAGAATGGTTGATGGATTGGGTAAATTGACAGGAAGAATTAAAGAGTATAGAGATATTAACAAGATTCCCAATCCATTTGACAGAGATGCTATTAACAATTTAATGAAGATGCTTAATCTTTATAAGTTCGTAGGACGCAATTAAGTTTATTTCAAAATGGATTCTTAGTCCAGTTTATTTTTTATAAACTCGTTAGACAATTCCGTTTACTTCACTTTCTCGCCTGCTCTATTTTTGCCCAAGAATCCCTAAGTGTAACTATCCTGTTAAATACTGGTGAACCCTCTTTACTGTATTTTGTATCCACACAAAAGTATCCTAATCTTTCAAACTGAAACTTTTCTCCTGGTGCAGCAATTTTTAGCGAAGGTTCAAGTTTACAATTGCTGAGTATTTCAAGTGATTTCGGATTTAAAAATTCCTTGAAATCTTTTCCTTCCTCTCCCTCCGGATCTTCAACTGAAAATAGTCTATCATAAAGTCTAACTTCAGCATTAAAAGCATCTTTGGCGGAAACCCAATGTATTGTCCCTTTAGGTTTTTTTGAACTTGTTCCTGAGCCGCTTTTCGTATCGGGAAAATATGTGCAATGTATTTCGATTATTTCACCTGAGTTTTTATCCTTTATAACTTTATCACAACTAATTATGTAAGCGTAGCGAAGCCGAACTTCCTTACCCGGAGAGAGGCGACGATACTTTGGCGGTGGGACTTCTCTAAAATCATCTTTATCAATATAGATTTCCTTCGAAAAGGGGATCTTTCTTGTTCCCATCGAACTATCTTCAGGATTGTTGATTGCTTCAAGTTCTTCGGTTTGATCATCGGGATAGTTTGTAATGATTACTTTTATTGGATTTAAAACAGCCAATACTCTTTTAGTGCGAATATTTAAATCTTCACGAACACTAAATTCCAGTAAAGATACATCAATGGTATTTTCACGTTTTGCTATTCCAACCCGATCAGAAAAATTTCTGATAGATTCAGGAGTATAACCACGTCGTCGCATTCCTGAAAGAGTCGGCATTCTCGGATCATTCCACCCGTCGACATATTTTTCTTCGACTAGTTTCAAAAGTTTTCTTTTACTCATAATCGTATAGTTGAGATTCAGTCTTGCAAATTCAATTTGCTGAGGTGCATAAATCTCAAGCTCTGTAACGAACCAGTCATAAAGCGGTCGATGGTTCTCAAATTCCAAAGTGCAAAGTGAATGAGTTATTTTTTCTATTGAATCAGACTGCCCGTGAGCCCAGTCATACATCGGATAAATACACCATTTGTTACCAGTTCTGTGATGTGATTTATGAAGAATTCTATAGAGTACTGGATCTCTCATATTAAGATTTGGTGAAGCCATATCAATTTTAGCTCTAAGGACATATTCGCCTTCTTTAAATTCACCGTTTTTCATCCTTTCAAATAGATCCAGGTTTTCTTCAACTGAACGATTTCTAAATGGACTTTCTTTACCCGGTTCAGTTGGTGTTCCTCTGTGTCTCTCTTATCTGATCAGCATTAAGTGAGTCAACATATGCTTTGCCTTTTTTGATCAACTTTAATTGCATATTCATAGAGCTGATCAAAATAATCTGATGCAAAATATTCTCGCTCGGCCCAATCAAAACCTAACCATTTGATATCAGCCTTAATCGAATCAACATATTCCTGCTCTTCTTTGGTTGGATTTGTATCGTCGAATCGGAGATTACACAAGCCATTATAATCTTTTGCTAAGCCGAAATTCAAACAGATTGATTTTGCATGACCAATGTGAAGATAGCCATTTGGTTCTGGAGGAAATCGTGTGTGAACTTTTCCGTTATGTTTATTATTTCTGAGATCTTCATCAATAATCTCGCGAATGAAGTTAGATTGTTTTTTGCTTTCGTTTTTTATTTCTTTCTGGCTCATAAATTTTCAATAATTATTTATTTCAATTTGATTAGTGCAGTCTCGATTCTCGATAGTGTTTCTTCTTTCCCAATAATTGAAACAATATCGTACACTCCGGGTCCTTCGCCAACACCAGAAACTGCTATTCTTAATGGATGAATTAATTTACCATTACCTACATTCATCTCTAGTGCGGTTTTCTGAAGTGTTTTTTCATAATCTTCTTTAAGTGGATTTGTGAGATTCGCAAAATTATCTCGCAGCTTTTTTAAAAGATCAGGCGAATCTTCTTTCCATCGCTTCTTCAGGATTTGTTCTTCGTAAGTATCTGGAGCTTTAAAAAAGTAAGGACTTTTTGTTAAATATTCTTTAACAAATGAAATTCTTTCCTTCATTGCAGTGATAACACTAAGCAGATAATCATCACTATATCTATTGTCATTGAATTCAGATTTATTAATTTCTGCTTTTAACATTTCGAGAACTTCATCATTCGCTTTTTTTCTGAGATGTTCGAAGTTCAACCAATTTAACTTCTCAATATTAAATACAGCTCCAGCTTTGTGTACTCTTTCAAGAGAAAATTTCTGAATCAGTTCATCCATCTCGTAGAATTCTTTATCATCACCAAAGTTCCAACCAAGCAATGCAACAAAATTGATAAGAGCTTCTTTCAGATAACCTTTTTCTCTGTAATCCTCAACTGCAACATCTCCTTGTCTCTTACTCAATTTTGATTTATCAGGATTAAGCAGAAGGGGAAGGTGAGCAAATACCGGTTTATCCCATCCGAAATAATTATACAGGATTATATGTTTCGGAGTTGAAGAAAGCCATTCCTCTCCTCTAATCACGTGAGTAATTTCCATTAAATGATCATCAACAACATTTGCAAGATGATATGTCGGATAGCCATCACTTTTTATTAATACCTGGTCGTCGATGTTGTTTGTATCAAATTCTACGGTCTCTCTTATCACATCATTAAAAATAATTTTCTGACCTGGATGAACATTCAGCCTTATCACAAAAGGAATGTTCGATTTTAATTTTTCATCAATTTCAGTTTTTGAAAGATGAAGGCAGTGTTTGTCATATTTTGCCTGAGGTAATTTTTGCTTTCGCTGTTCCTCTTTTAACTTCTCAAGTCTCTCAGGCGCACAGAAACAGTAATATGCTTTTTCTTCTGATATTAGTTTTTGTGCGAGATTTTTATAAATATCAAGACGTTCTGATTGAAGATAAGGCCCGAAATCACCACCCATTTCAGGACCTTCGTCAAAATTAATTCCTGCCCAGTTCAAAGTTTCAATTAGATTTTCAACCGCACCTTCAACAAATCTTTTTCTGTCAGTATCCTCGATTCGGAGAATCAATTTGCCGTTCTGGTTTTTTGCAAAAAGATAGTTATATAAAGCAGTTCTCAATCCGCCAATATGTAGGTACCCGGTTGGGCTTGGAGCAAAACGTACTCTTGGAATATTTTGATTCATCACTCTTTTTGTTTAAACAAATAAATTGAGAGCAAAAATAAATAAGTATGTAAGTAAAAGCTAAGAAGGGAAAAAGATTGGTATTAGGGTTTAGCAACCAATTTATTTTCGGTGTAGTATTTAACTTTTTGGATAAACTCCTGACTGTCGATTGGTTTCGGGATATAGTCAGTAGCACCAGCATCTAGACATTTTTCTCTATCACCTTTCATTGCAAATGCAGTTAGAGCAACAATTGGTGTGTCTTTATATTCTTTGAGTTCCCTGATTTTTTTGGTTGCTTCAAATCCATTCATAACGGGCATTTGCATATCCATTAAAATAAGATGATAATGCTGCTGCTTAACTGCATCCAGAGCTTCCTGTCCATTTTCAACAACAACGACTGATTCGAAATCATTTTTCTTTAGTAGACGAGTAACAATTATCTGAGAATGTTTGTAGTCTTCAACCAGCAATATTTTTACGGTATCTTTTTTCTCTTTAACCTCTTCCTGAGTAGCTGGCTCATCATACCTGTTTATCATTTCTTCGATTGACTTCTGCAGCTCATCTATGCTTGTGCTTCGTTTTTGTAAAAGGTTTTCAAACAGTCCATCAATTCGTTTAATATCGTCTTCAAAATTTTCTTTACCTGTATAAATGATAATCGGCAGATTTTTAAATTGTTCATAGGATTTTATTCTCTCAATCAGTTCAATTCCATCTATCTCCGGCATATCAAGATCGATAATTGCGAGATCTATGTGACTATTTTGAATTGAATCAATTACCTGTGACGAATCTGAAAAAGCTAAAGCTTTAAAACCAGTTCTTTCTACAGCCTCTTTAAGAAGATTGAGACTTGGGATATCATCATCAACAAGGAGAACAGTAGAATCTTTTCGAAGCCGATAGTTGGTTAGTACTTCAATTAGATATTTGTAGTTGATGGGTTTTACGAAATACTCAACAGCACCCATTAGAAATGCTTTTTGTTGTTCAGCTTCCACAGAGCAAATAATTACAGGAGTTGTCTTTGTATTTTTTATTTCACGAATTCTTTGAAGTAGTTCCAGACCATTAGCATCAGGCAAAACAATATCCATGAGTATTGCAAGAAACTGATCCTTTTGAAGAATTTTCAAGGTCTGTTCGGCGGAATTTACAATAGTTGGTTCGTAACCCCATTTATTCAAATAATTCGAAAGCAATTTAGAAGTTGCATAATCATCTTCAACTACAAGTACTTTGTTAGTGAAATCTGGTTTTGGAAGAACGCTTATTTGTTTTTCAATGATTGAAATTTCTTCTACAGGAATTGTAAGATTGAATGTCGTACCTTTTCCAAGGGTACTGGTGACATCTAATTCACCATTCATAAAATTAACAAATCTATTCACAAGAGTTAAACCAAGTCCAGTAGTATTCCCAACAGTTGTTATATATTGATCAGCCATAGCGAAAGGTGAGTAAATATCTTTCAGTTTTTCTGAAGCAATTCCGACTCCGGTATCAGAAATTCTAATGCTAAGCCGGTTTTTATCGGGTGAAAGTACTGAAACACTAATCTTTCCTTTTTCAGTAAGACGAAGTGAATTAGTAATCAAATTTGTTATAATATAATGCAGCTTTTGTGAATTGCATTTTACTGATACAGGTAATCCTTTGTCTATATTTGAAATAATTTCAATTCTGTTCCGATAAACTTTATCATCAAACGGTTTGAGAGTATCATTAAAGAACTGCTTGATGTTAATTTCAGAGATTTCAGAAGTGCTTTCAAATGTTTCAATCTTTACTAGTTCAATAAGATCATTCAATAATGAAAGTAAATCGTATGAATTTTCCTTTAGCGTTGCAAGATATTCTAATTGTGTTTGTGTTAAATTTTCCTCATTTAGTAAAGATGCAAAACCGAGAATGCTGTTGACTGGTGTACGAAGTTCAGGTCCTATAGTTCTTAAAATTTCGCTTATAGAATAACTTAATCCTCCTTTTTTCCCCATCCATAATAGCAGTAGTGTCTTAACAGAATTGCCGATGACTATGAGATTATCTTTTTCAATATTAGAAAACTCATTTTTTTTGGCAATCTTCACAATTACCTTTTCGTTCTCTGTAATTGTGATATGTAAGCAACCTTCATTAATAACAATATCTGCTGCGTTAAATTCACATTGCTGATTTACTTCAAATGCGGTTTCACTAGAATTATTTTGCAGAGTTTTACAGTTTTGGCAGCTATATACTGAAGATTGATCTAGAGATTTTTTTGCTGTTGAGGACTTTCCAAGCAGCTCAAAGGATTTATCCTTAACTTTTAAAAGAACTACGGCTTCTAATTCGTATTCATCTACCAGATAATCACATAAGTTGTCTGGAAATTCTTTTGCCGAAGATAATGCGTATTGAACAAGATTGTTGTACTTGGATATTAAATCTATTTTTGAGCTGTGCATCTAATGTTCTATTTTTATGAAAAATTAAGTCCTATTCAATATTAAAAGTATCCGAGATTCAATGGCCGAATAAATCACCCCTTTAGAAATTCTTTACAAATAATCGAAATATTTAAACCACGTCCATTTCGTCATTGTAAATATATCAAATTAGTTGAAAATTAGAATACAACCTCAAAATAAAAATATTTTTTTATCCTGATATAATATCGCCAATTATAAATTAACATCAAGCTGAAAGGAGAATAAATTATCGAGATTTCCGAGGATCATATTATCTCCTGAACCAATAGTTTTTTCTCCAGGTTTGTATGTTTCGGAATATTTAAATGAAAGAGTAAAAATTTTCATTGGCCGTATCGCATTAAAATATACCATCTGACACCCTGGTAAAAGAGCGGAATGTTTGTTAATACACCAGTTAAGTTATTCTCATATTCATAAATGGCTGAATTGAAGGAATCGGTTTGAAAGAAAATAATCCTGCCATACAAGATTAAAATTATTCGTTGGTGAATATCTAATATCCTGGTAAATCAAATATCCATTTTCATTTTGGTCTGTTGCCGAAATATTAAATGAAGCATATTCAAATCTTCCTCTTAACCTTATTCTGTTTGAAATTGAATAAATTATTTCACCGCGGATTGCTCGCTTAATTCTATTGACAATCTGTTTGGTGTTCTCAATTGGTTCTGTCACATCCTTGTTTTCGTATTTATACCTTAATCTGAGTTCAACCCTTTTGATTGGTTTAGTTAAAAAATCGATAAGATATTCATCTCCGCCTGAGGGATTAGGTTCAAAAAAAGTTGCAAAAGGAAATTTAAATTGATCATAATAAAAATTTAAAATACCAAGAGGAGTTCGCCACTTGAAACCTGTATAGATTCCAACTTCATTTCTGGTTGCTCCATTTCTCTCTCCAAACGCATATCCGTGCAGACTGAAAAAGTTGCTTGGATAATTTCTAAAGGAAGCAATGAAAGCAAAATTGTCACTGATAAGTAATGTTAAAATATTAATTGATGCGACTGAAGTTCCATTATAAGAAAATTCACCTGCCAAATTGATTTTATTGATAGTGAAATCGTATGCAAAAGCGCTGTATCGAAATTCATTTCCTGAGATATCAAATATTCCGGATGGCTGAAATGAATTGCTAAAAATAGATTGGTAGTGAAGAACTTCTAGGTGCAAAAAATTCTTGAAATAGTAATCAATCCTACCACCAAGCATCTGTTCACTTGCACTTTTTCTTTTTGCCAGCTCAGTTGGAGTTCTGTGTAATCCATCCTGAGGAGTTGAAGTTATCTCACCATTTGCAGAATCGATATTGGCATCAAAATAATTATCAGAATAAAAACCAGTGATTATAAAATCATCAATCTTAAATGAGGCTGTAACTCCTCTGAAAAAGTTATTTTCACCGGCACTTGTATATGGTTTGCTGATTTTATCTTTTCTTCTAACAGGAAAAATTGCATCCGGACCCTTTGAAAAAGCATAAGGACTCCACATTGTTAAACCTTGTCCAAATTCTAGGTAATAATCCATTACTACCGCTTTGTAAATAAAACCCACATCATTAAGTGCCAAATGATAAGTCGTGAACTCATTAAAAGAACTTTCTCCCGGGTCTTTTTCAGCAAGTATCCCAGCCTGGAAATTATTACTGTATTTGAGCAATAATCGATTGTAAACTCGTGGTTTGGTCCCTTCAAATTTATTTCTATTAAATCCTTCATTGGTTTGTAAGGAATTAATAATTCTGCTTCTTAACAAAAATTTTGTCTGCGATATGAAAGATCCAATTTGCTCTGGTTTTGTTTCATCACGAATTTGCTTTTGCTCTATGTAAATAAAAGGTGTTATTTTTTTTATTAGCTCCTTATTTAAATCCTCAACAGTGTTGAGCTCATTCAGTGAAAAGAAACTTCCATATTTATTTCGATGGTTAACAATTAATCGTGCATCTGAAATATCAACCTCAGGAATTCGGGTAAGATCATCTACACTTGCTTTGTTCAAATTGATAGGGTTCAACATTAATTGTTCAAGTATATCGTACAAATTCGATTCATCTATTTCACCTACCGGATTCTGTAAAATATTCTCAAGAATTTCTTCAGTTTTCAGATAAGTGGAATCTGTCTGCGCAAAAGTGATTGAGCATGAAATAAAAAAGAAAAATAGGTAAATGGATATGTAGTAAATAAACTTCAATTGAGAGAAGAATTTTTATTTTGGTGACTGGAGATATTTTCTTATCGCTTCTGATCTGATTCCTTCCTTGCCAAAACTTAGTAAAATACCTACCTGATGAGTAAAACCAAGGTCCGGATGAGTGAAGAATGCATAATCGAGACTTACAATAGAATAGTTGATACCTATGCCAGCAGTAAATCTTGATGGATTATTAGAACCACCCAATCTTAATGAAAGATACTCAATTAAATCATAATCAATTCCGAATTCTATTGAAGGGTCATAGCGAATATCTTTGTCCAACGCAAAGTTCAGTGAAAAATTATTCAGGATATCAAAACTGAATCCGGTTGAAAGAACAACAGGAATTTGATCATCCTGGTCTGCAACAGTAGCCCGGTTAACATTATGTGTTGAAAATCCCCAACGCAGGTTATCTAGAATATAAACGAGGGCGCCTAAGTTAAAATAAAAAACTCCTGTACTGCCGTAATTTTGAATTGAATAACTGTGATAATTTGCTGCTGCTCCAATAAAAAAAATGTTATCATAATTATAGGAGTAGCCCAGAATAATTTTTGATTCCCGGTAGAGATCATATCCATATGTCATTCCGCCAATACCTAAAGATCCAAAGCTGAATGGTTGCTGATAAGCTACATATCCATTTGCCAGTTCTGTCAAACCGAAAGGTGCAGGTGAATAGTAAATCCCAACTTCTTTCCAATTTAATTGAGCTAATCCGGCGGGATTATTAAAAAGCGCAAATACATCGTTTGCCAAAGCAACATCAGAATTAGCAAGCGATATTTGTCTTGCACCTGGATTAATCTGTGCTATATTTGGAATGCTTAGGATGAAAAGAATAAAAAGTGTAAAAATTATTCTCATGGTCTAAAAGTTAAAATTTATTGAGTCAGTATATCTAATTTCATATATTAAATCAACAAATATTTCGGAAAATGCCATGAAATCTGTAATAACATTTTTTTTACTTCTAACTTCAATTCTTTCTGCGCAAGAACTTAACTGTAAGGTTACCGTTAATTTTGAAAGTTTGCCTGTTGTCAATCGAGAACTGTTAAGAGATTTTGCTAACGTTGTTGAAGATTATGTAAATACTACAAGGTATACAAATGATGACTATGCCACAAAGATAGATTGTTCAATGAGCATATTTTTCCTCTCTGCTGCTGGTGATTTTGATTACTCAGCTCAGATCGTTGTTACAAGCACAAGACCAGTTTATAGATCTGATAGAAATTCTCCAATGTTGGCTATCAATGATGGTCAATGGCAATTTCAATATCAACCTGGACAATCATTATATGCAAATCAAACTACTTTTGATCCGCTAACAAGTTTTCTTGATTTTTATGCGTTGATAATTATTGGAATGGATAACGATACATTTGAATCATTCGGTGGTAATCAGTCATTTCAACAAGCACAATTCATCGCAAATTTAGCTGCAACATCTAAAGGAAACGCTGGTTGGCCTCCAAGTAGTTCAGTTTATAATCGGCAAGGTTTAGTAAATGATGTTTTAAAAGATCAGTATTCTGCATTCAGAGGTAGTATTTTCGATTATCATTATGGCGTTGATATCTACGCTCAAAACAAAGCACTGGGTCAGCAAAAAATTGTTGAGCTGATAGATATTTTATGGACTATGTATCAAAAGTCTGGAAGCATTACCAGTGTTTATGTAAGAACTTTCTTTGATGCGAAGTTTGGTGAAATTACTGATCTATTAAAATTTTATCCCAACACTGAAATATTTTCAAAACTTAAGAAAATAGATCCACCTCATACGGCGAAGTATGATGCAATGATGCCGTAGAAAAATTCTTTTTGGGGAAAGAAAGTATAAAACTAAATTCTTCGGCAAAGAATTACACTTCAACTTCCCAAATTCTATAGCGTTTATATCTTTCACCATTCATCAATTCAAGACCACGGTTCATCATATCATTATCTTCCAAAACCCAGCTTGCTTCTCCTAACCGTATTCCAATATTAGCTGCTCTGTTTACTATCTCCCAATAGAAAACAGCATCTAAACCTCGCTTCTGAAATTCAGGTATAATACCGAGAGTTAGAATTCTTGCCCACTTTATTTTTTTCTTCTGAGTGAAAAGTTTAATAAAGTTGAATGGAAAAAGTCTTCCGTTCATTGTCCTGAAGATATAATTATAATCCAGCATAACGAGTGCAGCTCCGACAAGTTTACCTTCAATTTCACCAAAAAGTACCAAAGAAGGTTCAGCGAGTGGTTTCATATCTTTAGCCATTGCATCAATTTGTTCTTCCGTCATTGGAACAAAGCCCCAGTTGGGTGCCCAGGCTTTATTATAAACATATTTGAATTTTTCCAGATCCTTCTGAAAAGTCTTCATATCAAGTTGAGAGATTTTCAAATTATATCGTTTCCTGACAAGTTCCTGCCCGCGTTTTAATTTTTCTGAAGCCATAAGTTTTTCATTAACTATTTTCCACGCAAACATATCTTTTCCTTTTTTCATTCCGTAATTTTCACATAGCTTTATGTAATATTCAGGATTATAAGGCATCAGCAATCTTGGCGAATCATCAAATCCTTCTATTAACATTCCATAAATATCGTTGCTCGAAGGATTTGCCGGACCCTTCATAAACTTCAATCCTTTTTCTTTCATCCACTTTTTTGTTTTATCGAATAAAGCATTTGCAACCTGCTGATCGTTAATGCATTCGAAAAATCCAAACTGTCCTGATTCATCATTGTGGTATTTGAGATGCAGATCATTTTTTACTGCAGCTATTCTCCCAACGATTTCACCGTTTCTGTAAGCAAGAAAATAATCCGCATCGGCAGCTTTGAAGAAAGGATTTTTTTCTTTGTTGAGCAAAGTCTTTTGTTCCATCAATAGTGGAGGAACCCAGTACTTGTCATCCTTATATATTTTCCACGGGAATTTTATAAACTGGTTAAGTTCACTTTTTGTAGAGACCTTCTTAACTTTAATTTCCTGCATCGAACTTCCTTTCATAAAAAAAGCATACCTCAGAAAAACCGAAGTATGCCTGAAAAATATAATTCACTAAAATTAAATTAATCCTATTGCTTTTCCAGCTTTCTCAAACATGTGAATAATTTCATCCAGATGTTCTTTTTCGTGAGTAGCCATATAACTTGTTCTCATCATTTGTCTTCCTTCGGGGACACCCGGGGCGATGAAAACATTAACAAAGACACCACTATCATAAAGTGATCGCCACATTTTGAAAGCTAGTTCATCATTACCAACAATTACAGGAACAATACCTGTTCTACCGTCAATTACATTAAATCCTTTTTCTTTTAAATTCTTCCTCATATAGTTTGCATTGCTGATTAACTTTTGAACTCGTTCCGGTTCTTTTTCAAGAATATCCAGAGCTGCTAACGCTGCAGCCACAGCCGATGGAGTAGGTGATGCGCTAAATATCAGTGCGAGAGAATAATGCTTTATGAAATTTATGACTCGTTCAGGACCGGCAACAAATCCGCCTAATGATGCAAATGTTTTGCTGAACGTTCCCATCGTAAGGTCAATTTCTTTTTCAAGATTGAACTCGCTTGCAGTTCCTCTTCCACCTTTTCCGATTACTCCAACTGAATGAGCATCATCAATCATTATTCTTGCTTTATGCTTCTTTGCAATTTCATTTAATCTCGGGAGATCAACAATCTCACCACCAGTACTGAAATACTCCATCACTTACAATAAATTTTGCAGCATCTGCAGGAACTTTCTCTATTACACGCTTTAAGTCATCCATATCGTTGTGTTTATAACGCAGAAAATTTCCAGTTGCACCTTTTGCCATAAGATTGCCCGCAATAATACAAGCGTGGTTATCTTTATCCGAAATTATATATTCATTTCTTCCAACAAGAGTTGGAATTACACCCTGAGCTGTCAGGTATCCGGTAGTGAACAACAGAACACTTTCCACATTAAAAAATTTAGCAAGTCTTTCTTCAAGCTCAATATGTAAATCAAGTGTGCCAGTCAGGTAACGTGAACCTGAACAACCGGTTCCATATTTTTCAACTGCTTTTACTGCAGCCTCAACTACTTTGGGATGAGCAGTCAATCCGAGATAGTTATTTGAACCTGCCATTATTACTTTTCTTCCTTCAATCTGAACGACGGGGCCTTCATTTTCTTCAATTGGACGGAAGTAAGGATAAACTCCTAAAGCTTTTATTTCATCTGCTCGTTTAAATTCAAAGCACTTTGTGAATAGATCCAAATGAAACTCCTTGGTTGGTTATCGAAAGCAATGTATAATTAAAATGTTGAAGATTTTTGTTAATTTTGGAATAAAATGTATTACTAAAACGTTTTAAAAGCAAGCAAAGTAAATGAACGACAAACAAATTGCAGTAGTAACCGGAGCTAATGGATTCGTTGGTAGTCATCTTGTTGACTATCTTCTCACAAAAAATTTTGAAGTCAGATGTGTGGTTCGTAAATCAAGTAATCTTCAATGGCTTGAAGGAAAGGATTTGAAAATTTTTGATAGTGGTCTGTTCGATAAAAATGGATTAAGAGAAGCGTTTAAAAATGTAAATTATATTTTCCACGTTGCTGGAGTTGTTAAAGCAAAAGATGAAGCCGGTTACATCAAAGGAAATGTCGAAGCAACAAAAGTATTGCTTGAAGTTGCTGCCGAGATGAAAGATCAACTAAAAAAGTTTATTGTTGTAAGTAGTCAAACTGTAAGTGGACCTGCTCTGAATGGTAAACCAGTTACTGAAGATATGGAACCGAATCCTTTGACTACTTACGCAAGAAGTAAGTTGAAACAGGAACAACTTGCACTAAGCTTTAAGGATATTTTTCCAGTTACAATCTGCCGGGCACCTGCAATTTTCGGTGAACGTGATACAGAAATATTTATTTATTTCCAGGTATTTAGTCGTGGATTAACCACAATGATTGGCTTCGACAAAAAGGAACTAAGTTTACTTCATGTTGCTGATCTTGCAGAAGGATTATATCTTGCTGCAATTTCTGATAAGTCGAACGGAGAAATTTATTTTATAAGTTCTGAAAAGTTTTATAACTGGAATGAGGTTGGTGAAATCACTTCAAAAGTATTAGGAAAAAAAGCATTCAGAATTAGAATACCTCATTTTATCGTTTTCATAATAGCTGCATTCGCTCAATTCTTTGCGATGTTCAGTTCAAAACCTGCAACATTAAATATTGAAAAAGCTAAAGACTTGACTCAAGGATTTTGGATATGTGATACATCAAAAGCAGTGGACGAACTTGGTTACAGGCAAAAAGTATCATTAGAAGAGGGGATTAAACGAACTTGTGATTGGTATAAACAAATGAAATGGATTTAATTATTTAGCGCTCCTTCTCTTATCCATGTTCTTATTCCTTGTATGTGATTCTCTATCATTCTTCCCTGAGGTGGCATTTGAGGTGAGGATGGAAATCCCTCTATCGCCCATACCAAAACACTAGTCGTATCGCTTCCTCTTGCAATTATTCTCGGATCACTTGTTGCTGCTAACCATGATGACAGATCTAACCCGGCATCTTTTCTGGAAGAATTGTGACACTGCACGCACTTGAATTCAAATACTGGCGCAATATGTCTGCTATAACTCACATTTGAATCAGGCATTACTATATTATCAACTTCAGAGGAAGTAAGTGAATCATCGCAGCTTTGTGCAAATAAAACTAAGGAAGCCGCTACTAAAACAAAATAATATTTATAATAAATTCTATTCATTAGTTAGTAAAAATATTTCTCTTATCTATACTTATCAAAGGATAAAATAAATGCACTCTATTCGCCTATTTAAATTGACAAAAGATTAAAAGATATTTAGCTTTGATGAAAGAAAATCAAACTTTGGGGCTATAGCTCAGCTGGGAGAGCGCTTGAATGGCATTCAAGAGGTCAGGAGTTCGATCCTCCTTAGCTCCACAAATTCTAGGCGTTGATGAGTTAATTATCAACGCTTTTTTAATTAAATCCATCAAACATTAATATACTACTACAAATAATTGTAAATTTAATTGATTTACTTAAGTTTATTATTCCTCCATTGAATGAAATTACTCCCGGTAAATAATTATTATAAAACAATTCTTCACGTAGCTCTTCCTGCTATTGCCGGATTATCAACGCAGATGGTTGTTTCCCTGGTTGATACTGCAATGGTGGGAAGATTGGATGAAGCTACATACGCACTTGCAGCGATGGGAATTGGGGTGCTTGCCACCTGGGCGTTAATTAGTTTCTTTTCCAGTTTAGCAACCGGAATTCATGTTGTTGTTGCAAGAAAATATGGAGAAGGGGATTATGTTTCTTGCGGAATTACTCTGAATAATTCACTTCTTCTGGCAGTTGGTATTGGAGCAGTTGTTGCCATGGTCGGTGTTTTCTTTTCTTATCCAATTGCTCATCTATTTGCAACTGATGAAATGGTTGGTAACCTCGCAAGCGAATATCTCTACTATCGTTTTATGGGAATACCCTTCTTTTTAATCTCCGTTTCTTTTAGAGGATTTTTCTTCGGGATTAATAAAACAAAAATTTTTATGTTCTCCGGCGTTATCACCAATTTTCTTAATATAATATTTAATTATATTTTCATTTATGGTGAGTTTGGTTTACCGAGAATGGGATTAGCCGGTGCTGGGCTCGGATCAACGCTTGCAACTATGTTCGATGGATTTTTTTACTCCGCTATTATAATGCTGCCATCCTATCAGGAAAAGATTTCAAAATCTTAAAAACTTTATTACTAAATAAAAATATCATTTCCGCTATTCTTAAAATTTCTTTGCCTGTTTCGTTTCAAAATGTATTTATTCTTCTTGGATTTTTAAGTTTTGTTGCGATAACGGGTATCATCGGTACTTTGGAACAAGCTGCAACTCAGGCTGTGATCAGCACACTTTTCATTTCGTTTTTACCCTGCTTTGGATTTGGAATCGCAGTTCAAACTTTGGTAGGGAATAATCTCGGTGCTAAGAAATTTCATCTCGCAAAAATTTATGGATTTGAAACAGCGAAGGTTGCAACAATTTATACGATAATCCTTGGGTTTATTTTTACAATTATCCCACAATATGTTTTACTTATTATTACTAACGACCAAACAATTATTGATACCGCTGCACCATCACTGAGAGTAGCCGGGTTTGCCCAAATTTTCTATGCAGTAGGTGTAGTTTTAGCGAATGGTCTTCAGGCAGCTGGAAGATCATTTTATGTTATGAAATCAGAAGTAGTGACAAATCTGTTAATTTTTGTTCCTTTGGCCTATTTTCTTGGAGTTTATTTAGGACTAGGATTGACCTGGGCCTGGATGGCTTTACCCGTCTATATAATTCTGTATTCGTTAATTATATATATAAAGTTTAATTCAAATGAATGGCATACTAAAATTTCCATCGAAAAATGAAATCTTTTCTAATTATTGGACAGTAAATGTTTATGGTTAAGTATTGACATTTTGCTTTAAGTGAAATATATTCACAGTATGAAAATGAAACTTTCATACATTCTTATAATATCTCTTATAACGACTGCAGCATTAGCAGGAACTTTTCTTGAATATTTTCAAGGACGCAGTGAAGGAGAAGATATCAGATTAGAATGGAAAACTCGTGAAGAAGTAAACCTTCAGCACTTTAAAGTCGAAAGAAAAACTCCACAAAGTTCATTTGTAGATATCACGACAATTGCACCCAAGGGAAACAACTCATATTATACTTATCTTGATCAATCAGCTTACAAAACTGATAATATGTTATTTGTTTATAGACTTAAAATTATTGATACCAATGGTCAAGCCTCGTATTCAAATGAAGTAAGTGTGTCGCACAGTGTTTCTGGTGTAAAGCGAACCTGGGGTAGCATCAAGGCTATGTTTCGGTGATTCGCGAAAGATCTGATTCCTTCCTAAAACAAAATTCCATTTATCCTCTCAAGTCTTTTAAAACTTCAAATGCAATACTTTTTTCACTGGTATTGATGATCTTATTTTTTCTCTCCTGTTCACCCACTAAACGATTTCCGAAAAAGAAGAAAAGAATGACAAAACTGAAACGGAAGAAACATCAACAAAAAATATAGAAGAAGGAAAATCTGAAACTGAATTTAGCTTTGCAGAAATAAGAGTTTCGATGCAAGGACTAATTCCTTTTGAATCATTACTTATTGGATCTCAGGTTATTTGTTTAATAAAGAAATTAAATTAGCGTCAGATCAATTGCTGGAAATACAATTAACTGCTTTGACAATGATGGAAAGATCACTCTAGAAATTAATGAACAAAGCTTCGATGGTCAAAAGTTTTTTCTTACTTCAGCGGAGAGTGAGGAAATAATTAAACTAAATGGTAAAAGGTTCAGAGGAAAAATTCAAATTTCATCATCGGGTAATTCCATAGACATAATTAACGTACTTAGTTTAGAAGATTACGTTAAAGGAGTTTTGGCTAAAGAAATGCCCGTTGGCAAGAATGGAGAAAATTTTGAAGCTCTGAAAGCTTTGGCAGTTTGTGTTAGAACATACGCAATTCAAAAAATGAAAGACGGTAAATTATATTTTGATATTTATGCAGATACACGTGATCAGGTTTATGGTGGTGTAGATGCTGAGACTCCTAGTTCAAATAATGCTGTTGAGGAGACAAACAATCTTATACTCAAGTATGAAGGAAATGCTGCTACAATATTTTATCATTCAACATGCGGCGGATATACAGAATCTTCCGCAAATGTGTTTACAAACGAAGAAATTCCATATTTGATCAGCGTGAAGGATGGTGATGAACCGAATTGCAAAATTTCTCCAAGATTTCAATGGGAAGAAAATTACAGCGGGGAATTAATTATTAGCAGGTTAAAGAATTATTCTTTGCTCGACAATCAAAATTACAATCTGGAAGAGATTTCCGTTATCAGTAGGTTTAGTTCAGGCAGAGTTGATGAACTAGAAATTAAATTATCCAATGATGACGGTGAAGAGAATTTAATAGTTGTGAGAGGAAATGAAATAAGAAGTATAATCCGAAATGCAAATGGAAAAAGTATTTTATGGAGCACAATGTTTGATGTGGACTTGAATTCAAATTCAGTAATTCTTTCAGGGAAAGGATTTGGACACGGAGTTGGACTTTGCCAGTGGGGTGCTATATCATTATCACGAAAAGGTTGGGACTATTCAGAAATATTAGATCATTACTATCCCGGAACAATAACTGAGAAAATTAATGATTAAGACTAATCAGAAAATTTATCTTGCTTCAAAGTCTCCCCGAAGAAGAAAACTACTTAAACAACTCGGGATAAATTTTAAAGCTTTTCACCGTAAATTCTAGTTGAAGATTTTTTAGATGGCGAACATCCTGTTCAATGTGTTAAAAGACTTGCTTTAGAAAAAATGGAAATAGCAAAGCGAAGAGTTGACAACAGTATTATAATTACTGCTGATACAATTGTTGTTCTTGGAAAGAAGGTCATAGGAAAACCGACGAGTAAAAATGATGCTATAAAAATTCTTTCTATGCTTAGCGGGAAAGTTCATACGGTTTATACAGGCTTTTGTGTGCTCAATCAAAAGACAAGAAAAATCATTGTTGATTATGAAAAAACTGAAGTGGAATTTCGTCCACTCAATAAAGATGAGATTGCAGACTATGTTAAGGGAGGTAGCCCGATGGATAAAGCTGGTGCATATGGAATTCAGGATGATTTTGGAGCCGTTTTTGTAAAAAGAATTAATGGATGTTATTATAACGTAGTAGGTCTTCCTTTAACCAAACTTTATAGTGTGCTAAGGAAAGTAACCTGACTTGCTGAAAAAACTCAAACAAAAAGTAATAGTTTCAATTGTAATAGCTGGAGTATTATATCTCGCATTCACTATCTATGCAGATTTCACAAACGTTGTTGATGCCTTCAAAAAATTTAATTTACTTCTTCTGCCGGTTTTACTACTTCTTTCCTTCTTAAACTACTTCACAAGATTTCTAAAATGGGATTATTACCTTTCCATCGTAAAAGTTAAAATGAAAAAAATAGATTCACTCTCAACTTTTATGTCGGGACTTATTATGAGCGTTACACCAGCGAAACTTGGTGAAGTTCTTAAATCAGTTTTGGTGAAAGAAATTACCGGAGAACCAATAAGTAAAACAGCACCGATAATTCTGGCAGAACGAATAACCGATTTTTTATCTTTGTTACTTATCGCAATTGTTGGTGCATTCGTGTTTGATTATGGTGGAAATCTTACAATCATTGTTGCGGCATTTTTTGTCCTAATAATATTCATCATCAGCAATAAAAAAATTGCACTGCCGATTATTAATTTTTCAGAAAGAATTCCTCTTATAAAAAAGTATATTCATAATATTCATTCTGCGTATGAAAGCTCATATCAGCTATTAAAGCTCAAACCGTTATTTCTCATGACTCTACTAAGTTTGGTTTCCTGGGGATTCGAATGCTGGGGATATTATATAATTCTGTTAAACTTCAATGTTGATTTTGGGATTCTTTGGGCTTCATTCAGTTACAGTTTTTCAACTATTGTAGGTGCCATTTCGATGTTACCCGGAGGTTTGGGTCTAACCGAAGGCTCGCTAACATTTCTTTTAGTTCAGAAGAAGGTTCCAGTGGATATTTCCGTAGCGACAACTTTTATCATTCGGGTTGTTACTCTTTGGTTTGCAGTTCTAGTTGGAATTGTAAGTCTGACGCTCTATCAAAAAAGATTTGGAAAATTAAAAATTGAATCAGAATAATTATTGTTTCGCAGGAATATAAAATGAAAAAATGTAAGCGTATTGATGTTTAAAGATATTTTCCATATTTAGTTTGTGACTACTTATCAGTGATAGTTAATAATCTTTTGTGGATAATTCTCATTTTATACTATAAACTGGCCATACTGATAAAATTTCTTGATTTAATGCAATATGGTTGGTATTTTTGAATCCCACTAAAAATAGAAGGAGACGTTTATGGGACAAGGAAATAATTTCAATAAAGGTTTATTAGTTGGCTTTTTTGCAGGTGGAGCATTAGGTGCTACGCTCGCTTTGCTTTTCGCTCCAAAAAGCGGAAAAGAATTCAGACGAGATATCAAAGATAAGAGCGATGAATACCTTGATGAAGCTGATAAATACATCTCTCAAGCAAGAGAAAAAGCAGTTGACATGATCAACGAAGGAAAAAAGAGATCAGATAAATTGGTTAAAGATGCAAAAGACAGATCAGATCAGATAATGAAAGATGCGGAGAGAGTTTACAAAGATGCAAAAGGTAAAGTATCTGATTCTGTAAAGACCGGTAAAGAATCTTTCGACCAAAAAAGAGATCAAGTAAAAGATGCTATAAAAGCCGGTGTTGATGCGTACAAAGAATCTAAAAATACCGGGGACTAATTTTATTAATGACACTGATTGATGTTTTAACAGCGGTTGTTTTAATTCTTATTTCGGCTCTTGTTATTTTCTTGATTGTTTATCTCGGGAAAATTACTCGTTCAATCCAGGAACTGCAGAAAGATATAAGTAAAATATCTGACAAGCTTGAACCATTACTTTTTTCATTGTCTGAAGTCACTACTAAATTTTCAGATTTAAGCGATCAGGTTAAGAAGCAGCTGGATGCTTCAAAGGGAATAGTTTTTAGTGTGAAAGAAAGAGTAGAAAAAATACTTGAGCTTGAAGGAAAAATAAGAGCCGGAATTGAAGGACCTGTAATGGGTGTCATTAATCAGTTTAAAGCAATCTCGAACGGAGTAAACACTTTTCTCAGCTACCTTAAAAAATAAATTTCAAACTAACTAAATACTTCCAGGAGGATACCCTTGAAAGAAATTATTTCGGAGGCTATACGAAATATTGCACTAGTCGGTCACGGCGGAAGCGGTAAAACTTCACTCTCAGAAATTATTCTTTATACTGCAAAAGAAACTAATCGAATCGGAAAAATTGAAGATGGAAACACCACTTCAGATTATACTCCGAATGAAATTGAAAAGCAGATTTCAATTACATCTTCACTGATGAATGTTGAATGGAACAATAACAAAATAAATATTATTGATGCACCTGGCTTCTCCGATTTTATTGGAGATGTAAAAAGTGCATTAAAAATTTGTGACACAGCTGTTATGGTAGTTAAATCTGCTGAAGGAATTGAAGTTGGAACTGATGCAGCAAAGAGTATTATTGATGAATACAATCTTCCTTCATCTATAATAATAAATAAAGTTGACAGCGAACATTCAACATTCTTCGATACTTACGAAAATATTAAATCCAGAATTCATCCCGGAGCAACAATAATTACTTTTCCTGTAACTGAAGGAATAAATTTTAATGGTGTAGTTGATATCATTTCGATGAAGGTTTATACCTTCGGTGAAGCTGGTAGCAGAAAAGTTTCTGAAGCCGAACTTACAGGAGATTTGAAAGAGAAGGCTGATAATTACAAAACTCAACTAATTGAAAAAGTGGCTGAATACTCTGAAGATTTAATGAACAAATATTTTGAAGATGGTTCATTGAGTGATGAAGATCTTCAAAAAGGATTGAAGGATTCTATCAATAATGGCAATTTAATTCCGGTATTTGCTGTGTCGGGAACAAAAGCAGTTGGCGTAGATAACTTTTTAAATTTTGCCAGCAGTTATTTTCCTTCCCCTGTTGAAAGAGGAACTGTAAGTGCAAAACTTGCAAATAAAAATGAACCTCTTAATTTAAAAGTAGACTCAAATGGTGAACCGGTTTTATTTGTGTTTAAAACTATTTCTGAACAGCATGTTGGTGAACTTTCTCTATTCAAACTTTTTTCCGGCAAAGTTTCTCCGGGATTGGACTTGTTAAATGAAAATAATAATAAGACCGAGAGGTTGAATCAGCTTTTCACTCTTAACGGACATACCAGAAAAGATATTTCCCAGATTGTTGCAGGTGATATAGCAGCAGTTGTTAAATTAAAAGATACTCACACAAATAATACTCTTGCTTCTAGAAATTATTCTGTAATTATTGACCCTATAAAATTTCCTGATCCCGTTATAAGGGGAGCTATTCAAGCAAAAGCAAAGGGAGATGAAGATAAAATTGCAACGGGGCTCCACACTTTGCACGAAGAGGATCCATCTTTTAAAGTGAACTTTGATCCGGAAATTTCTCAAACAATTATTTCAGGGCAGGGCGAGCTTCAACTTTTGCTGGCCACTAAACGATTGAAAGATAGGTACGGAGTAGATGTTGACCTTGTCGAGCCAAGAATTCCTTATCGCGAAACAATAAAAGCAATCGCTAATGATGTTGAATACAAACATAAAAAGCAGTCGGGTGGCCGAGGTCAGTATGGTCATATTCATATTAAAATGGAACCTCTCCCAAGAGGAAAAGGCTTTGAGTTTGTCAACGCAATTGTTGGTGGTGTTGTTCCGGGCAAATTTATTCCGGCTGTTGAAAAAGGAATAATTGAAATAATGACGAGAGGCGTGCTTGCAGGTAACAAAGTTATTGATGTAAGAGTAACACTTTTTGACGGAACTTATCATACAGTAGACTCTGATGAAATGTCATTCAAGATTGCAGCAAGCCAGGGATTTAAGAAAGGTTTTCTTGAAGCAAACCAGTACTTCTAGAACCTATCTACGAAGTTGAAATTAAAGTTCCTGAAGAATATATGGGTGATGTAATGGGTGATATTTCAAGTAAACGTGGAAGAATCTTAGGAATGGATAGTGATGGACGGTTTCAATTAATCAAGTCACTTGTTCCGCTTGCAGAACTTTACAAATATTCTTCTCATCTTCGAAGCTTAACTCAGGGTAGGGGAGTGCACAATCGTAAGTTTGATCATTATGAGGAAATGCCGAAAGAAATTGAACAGAAAGTAATTGAAGAATACAAGAAATCACGAGAAGAAGAAAATTAATTTTTCAGATTAGATCGGGCGGATATTATCCGCCTTTATTTATTAATTTAATACTATGAAAAACCTTTGGTCTCCTTGGAGATCTAAATACATTGAATCTTTTAAAGATGAGCAATCCAACGACAAGTGCATTTTCTGCGAAGCTGTTCAAAAAGATATATCGGATTTGAACAACCTGGTTGTTCGCAAATCGAAAAATACTTTTGTTATTTTAAATCTTTACCCGTACAATAATGGTCATTTGATGATTGTACCCAAAAGACATCTTGGTTTAATCGGGCAAATCACACCTGAAGAATCTCACGAAATGATGGACGAACTAATTCTCGCCGAAAAAGTTTTACGGAAAATTTATTCTGCACATGGTTTTAACATTGGTGCAAATCTTAGCAGAGCAGGTGGTGCGGGAATAGAAGAACATATCCATTTTCACATTGTTCCGAGATGGAATGGTGACACTAACTTTATGCCAGTAATTGGGGAAGTGAAAGTTATCTCACAAGATCTTGCCGAAACAAAAAAGAAACTATTAGCCACTTACGCTGAATTAACATAATCAAAATTATCAACCGATTAAACATTTTAGATTATCAGAATGAATTCACTTAATCTCTTAAAACATTTTTCCATCTTTATCGTATTATTTTCTATAGTATTTACTGCCTGTGAAAAAGAAGAAATCCCAAAGTCGTCCCTAATCATAAAAGATAATCTCCTATATAAAAGAGGAAGCGATGTTCCATTTACAGGAAGAGAAAAAGCTTTGGTTGAAAATAAAATTATTGAATACGATGTGAAAGACGGGCTAAAGCATGGTGAGTTTAGAGTTTATTCTGAAGAAGGAAATATTGAAATTCAGGGACAACTTGACAGCAACAGAAATGTAGGGAAGTGGCAATACTTTTATCCGAATGGAGAATTAGAATCGGAAGGGTATTTTAATCTAGATCGTCCCGATGGGAAATGGATCTGGAATTATTCTGATGGAAAGAAAAAGGAAGAAGGGGAATACATAGATGGTAATCGTGTTGGAATGTGGTACCAGTACGATAACAATGGAAAAATAATTTTTGAATATAATTATGAAGTAATTGATACCACACGAGATAGCACAAGTACTTAGGGAAAAATATTACCTGTTATGTTGAGATTCGGAACTTGCAGCTGGAAGTATGATTCCTGGAAAGGGATTGTTTATTCCGAAACCAACTCTAAAAATTACCTCAAGGAGTATTCTGAAAAATTTGGCACCGTTGAAATAGACCAATGGTTTTGGTCACTCTTCTCACCTTCAAAAGTTGTTTTACCTCAAAAAAAAGTTGTTGAAGATTATAAAAATTCTGTCCCCTCTGATTTTCTTTTTACAATTAAAGTTCCCAACTCAATTACATTAACTCATTTCTATAAAGATTCAAAAGAAGATCAATTAAAACCAAATCCATTTTTTCTTTCTGTTGAAATATTTGAAGAATTTCTTAATTCGATTGAACCAATAAAAAATCAAGTGGGTTGTCTCATCTTTCAATTTGAATATTTGAATAAACAGAAGATGAATTCATTATCAGAATTCCAAGCAAAATTTTCTGAGTTTTATAAGCGACTAAATCAAAAAACACCAGCCATCGGAATAGAAATCAGAAATCCAAATTATCTAAACGAAAAATATTTTAATTTTCTTTCGGAACTAAAATTAGCTCCTGTTTTTATTGATGGATATTATATGCCGCCGGTAACAGAAATATATTCAAAATTCAAAAAGTATATTACAAATTTAGCTGTGATCAGACTACACGGACCTGATAGAAAAAAAATTGAGAAAATGGCAAATGAAAAATGGAATCAGGTTTATATTAATCGTGATGCTGAGATAAAATCTATTGTTGAAATGATTAAAGAACTGCAAAGCAACGAAGTGGATTTATTTGTAAATGTAAATAACCATTTTGAAGGATCTGCCCCGCTGACAATTGAAAAGATTAAGAATAATCTGGGTTAATGTGTTTTTGTTTGATTTCTGCTTTAGAGAATATTAAATTTGCGGCAACAATTTAGGGCCCATAGCTCAGTTGGTTAGAGCATCTGACTCATAATCAGAGGGTCGGTGGTTCAAGTCCATCTGGGCCCACTTAATATAAAGCGTTGTAGGTTAATAACTTGCATCGCTTTTTTATTTGAATTTCTAACTAATATAAACTCAATTTAGCAAGAAACTGATAATCCACAATTCTTAAATAAAGATCATCCAAAATGATTGAAAATCAAATGTTCTTTGTCTTTAGGTATAGTTAAAGTAATCAAAAAGAGAATCAAAAGAGAGTTGGTCGTTATTGGGGAAAGGGAACCAGAATATATTTTGTCAGTCGGTGATGAAATTACTTGATTTCTTATGTCAATGCGTAAGAATCTCTTTATTGAAATATCTCCACAAAAAGATTTAATAATGATTTGAAGCTCATACTATTTATTACTTAAATTGTGAGAGATAAAATAGAAAGCAATACGATTTATGAAGCATTTAGTCAATGGTGGATTACATTTCCTCGTAGTAATATTCATTCTTACATCATCGCTTGCGAAAGCACAAAGCGCCGATAAAATTATGATTGTTATAATTGACGGTGCCCGTTACAGCGAAACCTTTGGTGATCCTGAACATACTTACATTCCTAGAATGTGGGAGTTATCAGGCGAAGGAACTATCATCGATGATTTTCAAAACGATTATCTAACTTATACTTCCCGTGCTATTCCTGCGCTATGGTGCGGTGCTTGGACCGAAGTGCATGATACACTCTATGCAGGTCACCAAACACAATACACCATTAATCCCACCATATTTGAATATTACCGAAAACAAAAGAACATGCCCGCCGATGAATGTTTTTACATATTAAAACATATAGAAGGTTTATGGCTGCCGAGCTTTCATCCTGATTATGGTCCAGATTACTGGCCCAAGTATCACAGTATCGGAATAAGCGATGATGACGTTGCGGAACAAGCTGAGTCGGTGATGGATACGTATCATCCGCATTTTTTATTAGTTTATCTGGCAGATGTGGATCACGCGGGGCACAGTGGAAATTGGCAAAACTATACAACTGCTATTCATAAAGCAGATAGTATCGTTGGATTTCTCTGGGATAAGTTACAGTCGGATACGTTTTATCAAAATTCTACTACGATGTTTGTCACAAATGATCATGGACGGCATGATGACCAGCATGGTGGATTTAGCGGGCACGGAGATGGATGTGACGGATGCAGACACATTCAGTTTTTAGCACTTGGTCCGGGAATAAAAAAGAATTTCGTATCAACTCAATATAGAAAAATACCGGATATGGCGGTTACCGCTGCAGAAATTCTGGGAATTGATCCAGAAGAAGCTACAGGTGTTGTAATGTCGGAGATATTTGAGACTACTGATGTCAAATCATCAATCCATTCATCTTATCAATTCTCTCTCGAAGAAAACTATCCAAACCCTTTCAATCCCTCAACAACAATTAGGTATCACATTCCGGAAAAAAGCTTTGTAATTCTAAAAGTCTATGATGTTATTGGGAATGAAGTTGCAGAGTTAGTTAATGAAGAGAAACCCATTGGTACTTTTGAGATTACTTGGAATGCAGAGAACTTACCGAGCGGAGTTTTTTTCTACAAGCTACAGGCAGGTTCTTTTGTTGAATCTAAAAAGATGATTCTTATAAAATAATAATGTATTTAATTAAAAATTAATAAATTAAGGTAGTCAAATATGAAAACGAGGATGAACTATTTCTCAATTATTCTAATAGTATTTTTCACTTTATTGCTTTCTACGATAGGCATTGGCCAGACAATCCCATTAGAATATTACACTCAAACCTACTCATTGGAATCAGGTAATTTCAATGGCACAGGTAATCCTAACAGCAATCCAGTCATGGTTTTTTCAGATGTACTTGAGTTACATGATATTCCATGGTTACAATTACATTTTTCAGATGCTAATCTTGGGGAAGAAAGTTATATTATAGTAAAATCGTTACAGGATAATCTTTGGCAGAAGATAGATGCAGTTTCAATCGAGCAATGGAATTACTATAGTGCGTTTTTCAATGGCAGTGCTGTTGAGATAAGTCTTTTTATTGATCCATTAGATGAACAAGTTTATTTTAATATAGATGAAGTGATAGCTGGTGAATGGACACAGGGAAATCCTTACTTTACTATTTGTGGAACGACCGATGACAGAACTCCTTCCAATCAACCAGCTACAGCAAGATTGTTAAATATTGGGTGTACAGCCTGGATAATTCCGAATGGTAAATTTATATCAGCCGGACATTGTCTTGATGGAAGCAATTCAACTGTAGTAGAATTTAATGTACCACTGTCTTTACCTGGTGGAACATTACAACATCCTGGTCCTGAAGATCAGTACTCAGTGAATGTAGCAACGAAAGTTTATGTTAATGGAGGGGTTGGAAATGACTGGGGAGTGTTTGAAGTGTTTCCGAATTCAATAACTGGTCTTATGCCCAAGGTGGCACAAAATGCATATTGGCCATTAGTTCAGGATCTGGGACCAGCTTCAATCAGGATTACAGGTTACGGAGTTGATGATGGTACTGCTAATCAGACTCAGCAAACACACGTAGGTCCTAATGCCGGATCAAGTGGAACAACTATGAGGTATGTAACTGATACGCAAGGTGGAAATTCAGGAAGTCCGGTAATAGATGCTTTAACAAACAATGCTGTTGGTGTGCACACTCATGGGGGATGTACAAGCAGTGGAGGTAATAACAACGGAACCAGTACATTTCATACGGCATTTTGGGCTGCAGTAGATGAAGGAACTGGAGACGTAACTGATCCAACTAATGTATCAGCTACACCAATTAACGGCTCTCAAATAAATGTTATATTCACACCAAATGCTGATAATGATAACGTAGTTTTAGTATGGAATCTCAGCGGCACATTTACAGATCCAGCTGGAACACCACCCGCTGTTGGGCAGCCATTTGCTGGTGGTACACTGTTATATAACGGTATTTCATCACCTGTAAGCCATACAGGATTGAATCACACTTCAACTACATATTACTACAAAGCATTTTCTTATGACGGAGCTAATTATTCACCTGGAGTTACTGCAAATGCAACCACTTTATCTGCACTTGATTTCGGCGTAGACTTTCTTGTGAGTGATAACTGTGCAAACTCAGTTCTACTAAAGTTTGGCACCGCACCCGGAGCAACAGATTGTTATGATGCTGGCTTAGATCAGTCAGCACCACCACCACCACCAGTCGGTGCGTTTGACGGAAGATTTAACAGTTGCGGAGAACCCTGGTTTACAGATATCCGTGGAACAAATCTAACAGGAGAAAGAATATGGGTTATGACCTATACACCCGCCACGGGATGTAGTCCTGTCAGCTTCAGCTGGAACCCATCACAACTACCAGTTGATGGATACTTTCATCTTGTAGATCCGATATATGGAAACCTTGTAAATGTAAATATGAGGACAAGTAGCACATATACAGATGAACCTGGACTAGGTCAGTTGCTGATAAAGTATAACTACGAGATAAACTCAAAATATAATGTAGATGCAGGCTGGAATATGCTAAGCCTACCGGTGGATGTATTAGATAACAACTATCTTACATTATTCCCAAATGCAGTAGCGGGGACATTGTATGGATATTCGGGTGACATACATATCAACAACAACAATAGATAACTGTGGTGGGCTATTGGTTAAAATTCCCTGCATCAGAGGTAGCAGAGGTATACGGATCAGATAGAACAGAATGTGCGGTTACATTGAGTGAAGGCTGGAATATGATAGGAGGACCGAACTGTAATGTACCGTTGAGCAGTGTAATCGATCCGGGAGGAATAATAATTCCGGGCACGTTGTATGGATATTCGGGAAGCTACACGACATCAAGTTCAATAGATGGAACAAAGGGATACTGGATAAAGGCAAATGCAGCCGGAACGATAACAATAAGTTGTGGAAGTTTTCTTGAAAATACAGAAGAAGTGCTGAGTAAAATAGTTGAGAGCACAGAAGAATTTGGAAAGATAGAAATAAGTGATGGATTAAAGAACAAGCAGACACTCTACTTTAGTGGTAAGTTGGGTGAAGATATAAACATAGAAAGTTACAGTATGCCACCAGTACCACCACCGGGAAGTTTTGATGCAAGGTTGGTAGGGGATTACAGGCTAACTGAAAGTGATGAAGTTAGCGTACAACTGCAGGGAACAGATTACCCTGTTAGTATTGTAATAACGAATCTGAATTCAAATGAAGACTATATTCTTGTTGAGATGGCTAGATGGAGTAGAAGTTGGAACTCAAAAGATAACAGAAGGTTCAGAAATAATAATAAGAAATGAAGAAGTAACGATACTAAGGATAACGAAAGAGCAGTCATTACCGACTACATATAATTTGGAGCAGAACTATCCAAATCCATTCAATCCAAGTACAACAATAAAATTCCAGATACCGAACAAAGCTTTGGTAACATTGAAGATATTTGATGTGTTGGGCAATGAAGTTGGAGTCTTGGTAAATAGAGAAATGGATACGGGAAACTATGAAGTTGAATTTGATGCAATTGAAATCCCGAGTGGGATATACTTTTATAGATTGCATACAGATTCTTTTATAGAGACAAAGAAGATGATGCTGATTAAATAAACCACAATTAAATTTTCTTAGAAAAACCACCGTCAATTAAAGATGGTAGGTGGTTTTTATTTAAGTGAAATATAAAATTATTTTTTTACAATTATCAAAACACAATTTTTATTTTCTTCTAGATTTTTTTGAGCAAATAATTTTTATGAAAATAATATTCTTATCCACAAAACTAATCGGATTCAATTAGTCTTTTTTTTTATTTTCAAAACACATTCCATTCAAACGACAAATGTGTCATTGGCTTCCTTTCATCAATGAAAACATAAACTTACAACCATAGAGCTAAAGTCAAAACTTAAGATAAAAAAAGTTTGGCATTTTTTGTGGTACGATGATCAAAAAAAAATATAAAAAATAACTTCTATTTTTTTTGACAATAGGAATTTTTTTTATTATGCTTGTAAAGAAATTGAAGCAGAATTCGGGCGTTACCTACTTTTAGGGCTGTGCTGTTACAACGCACAAAAAAAAATTAACTTAGAAATGTATTACTACCGAGGGCATGATGATGCGGAAGTCATTTATTTGTTATCAACTAGCTTTTAAAAGGAGCTTATGGAAATTCGATTACATTTTCTAGAATTATTCCATATAAAATATTCTCACCTTAATGAGTCTCTTACTAAGAGATATAATGTCATCTCATTTTCATATCTACACCTAAATCAATACATACTTAATAATAAAATTGGAGGGCTTTATGGGAAATAATTTTCCACTCATCTTTCCGTTGTAATAGCTTTACGGGCGTTCTCTATTTACTGTTAACCGTAAAGCATTGAAGGTCTAGAAAAAATATTTCTTAATTTATTTAATCTCAATTGGAGGGATTATGTTTCAAAACTTTTTCAAATTTATTCCGACCGTCTTTCTTCTCTTCGTGTTTCTGGTTCCGCAGAATGCATTTGCACAGAGCAATGCGGAACAACTCATAAAGAGATATGAGATGGGTCAACTCACTAATTATACTTCTGCTGAAAAGCAAATAATTAGTGAATATCTGGATAGGACTCAGAAACCGAAATGTTTCAAAAGAAAGAGTTCTTTCTCCGGATGCCACAGTCTTTTTTGAAGAAAATTTTTCAGCACCAATACTATGGAATGATAATTTTGATTATTCAGGTCTCTTAACCGATAATGGTTGGACGGCACATAGTGGTGGAGGCACAAATGCAATTTCAACAACAACTGGATTAACCTATACAGATTACCCGGGGAGTGGTTTTGGAAATGCAGCACAACTAGATAATACTGGTGAAGATGTAAATCAATCTTTCACTGCTCAAACTACAGGAGATGTTTACATGTCTGCTCTAGTTAATGTAGGCTCAGGTCCGTCGGGGTATTTTATGCATATTGCTCCCCACGGCACATTTAACTACGTTGCCAGAGTATGGGTAAAACCATCATCAACTGCTGGAAAAATTAATTTTGGAATTTCAAATTCGAGCACAGCAGTTTATGCTACTACCCCGACTGATTTCGACCCATCAACAACTTATCTGCTAATTGTAAAATATACAATTGGTACTCCTGATGCTGTTAGTCTTTGGGTTGTGCCAACAGGTATTCCTGCTGACGAAGTTGCTGCGGGAACTCCCGAAGTTACTGATACCCAAGCTGGGCAATCTGAAATTAGTGGAGTATATCTGCGACAGTATAACTCATCTCAGGATATAACTGTTGATGGAATAAGAATAGGAACAAGCTGGGATGAAATACTATTCCCAGTTGCTGGTCTTCCGACTGGATGGACAAATGTTGATAATGGCACCAGTGGATTTGTGTGGGCATTTGACAATCCTGGTGGCCAGTACAATTCGGTGGCGATTTTGATGCGATTTTGCAATAATCGATAGCGATGATGCTGGTTCTGGTGAATACAGTGAATGCTACGCTGACAACAATCGCTGTTGATTGTGGAACTGCAACAAATGTTAGCTTTGGATTCGATCAATACTTCAATAATTTAACTCCGGTACTGATTATGGGCTTGTTGAAATTAGTAATGATGGTTCGACCTGGGTTCAATCTTGATTCAATTTCTGCAGACACCGGTTCCTGGCATACGCAGAGTATGATATTACTGCAGTTGCTGCCGGTCAATCTACTGTATATGCCAGATGGACTTATAATGATGCTGCTTCTTGGGCTTGGTATTGGGCAATTGATAATGTAGTAATTTATGAACCAGATGCATTTCCACTTCCTGCAACTTTAGTTTCACCATCGGATGCAGCAGTTGACGTTGCACTCGATGCAACACTAAATTGGGTTGCGGGTGGAGGTGCAGCTCCAACAGGTTATTATATTAATTTTGGAACAGATAATCCACCAACAAATATAGAAAATGGATACAGACCTTGGTTTAGTAACAACTTATACTCCAGCTTCTTTAGCATACAGCACAACATATTATTGGGAAATTATTCCTTATAATAATGATGGTAATGCAACTGGAACAGTTGTTTGGTCATTTACAACTATGGATGATCCGACAATCTATACATTACCTTGGTTGGAAGATTTTGAGGGATTAGCTCTTTTCCCACCTGACAATTGGATGAGATACGGTGGTCTTCTAGCAGATCCAACTGTCTTGGTGACTAGTTCAGAATGGTTCTATGATGATTGGCTTAATATTATTGTTGGAACAGATAATTCTGCCAGAGTAAACATTTATGGAACAACCAGAGATGGTTGGTTAATGACACCTCCAATTGATCTTGGAACAGGTACAAACTATCAATTGGAATTTGATTTAGCTCTGACAGATTATGCTAACTCTAATCCTCCAGAAGATTCGAGTGGAGTTGATGATAAATTTGCAGTTGTTATTTCTACAGATGGAGGAACAACCTGGTCATCGACAAACACATTAAAATTATGGGACAATGCTGGTACCAACTATTACTATAGTATTAGTAGTACCGGTCAACATGAAATTATAGATCTTACAGGATACACTGGTGTTATTATGCTTGGATTTTATGGTGAATCTACTGTAAGTAACGGTGATAATGATTTATTTATAGATAATGTTATGGTTCAAGAAATTCCTACTGCACCTATATTTGCTGTTACACCTACTTCAAAAGATTTCGGTGTTCAGCAGATTGGTGAATCATCAGCTGATCAAACATTTACAATTAGTAATATTGGTGTAGGAACACTTACAATAGCATCCGGCGGTATTTCTCTTGTTGGTGCTGATGCAGGTCAGTTTGTATTAACTGATGGCAACATTATCCAATTAATCTTACAACAGGTCAAACAGCTACGGTTGATGTGAACTTTTCACCAACAACAGTTGGTGCAAAAACAGCTGATTTGCAAATTGTTGATAATACAGCTGATGCTACACATCTTGTTGCATTAACAGGAACAGGAAATGATGCAACAGTTACAACATTCCCTTATACAGAAACATTTGATACATCCTTTATCCCTACAGGTTGGACGCAAGATCCTGCAAATACAGAGGATTGGTTTTTTGGTACAAGTATAACTTATGCCGCAGGTTCTGATCATACAACGGGTACAGGTTATATGGCCTTGATAGATGATTCATCTCCATATAACGCTAATCCATCAACATTGATATCACCTCCGTTCGATATTTCCGGCTTAACAATTCCATCTGCTTCATTCTACTATTGGATTGGTGTTGGAAATGCTGGTCCATCTACAATACATGTTGATGTTTATAATGGATCAACCTGGACTAATGATGTGATTCCCGCTCTTGTTGAAAACACCATGTGGCAAGAAGTGGTTATAGATTTAACTGCTTATCAATCAAGCGGTACAAAAGTAAGATTCAGAGCATTTGAAGATCTTACTTACTTTAATACTGACATATCTCTTGACGATTTTTCAGTATTTGACAATCTTATGCCTCCAAGCTGTGCAATTAATGTTTCACCAACAGATACAGAAGATTCAGTATCTGTTATGACCAATCTTAATTGGACAAGCGGTGGCGGTGGACCAACAGGTTACAAGGTTTACTTTGATACGTTTACACCACCTACTACAGAAGTGTATGACGGACCTTTAACATCTTATGATCCTCCTGGGAATTTAGCATACAATACAACATATTACTGGCAGGTAATTGCATACAATGGTAATGGATCTGCTACAGGATGTGCTGTCTGGTCATTCACAACTGAAGATGATCCAACAATTCTAGTATTCCCATGGAATGATGACCTTGAAACTCCTGGTGCTCCTGGTACTCCTTTAGCCTGGACGCAGGATACCGGCGATGACTTTGATTGGACATTTGATGCCGGTGGTACTCCTTCTAGCACCACAGGTCCTTCGGTGGATCATAACCCAGGAACAAGTCTTGGTACTTATGGATTCACTGAATCTTCCACTAATTATGGAAATACCGCTAATATCTGGACACCACCATTTGATGTAAGCGCATTAACAAATCCAGTTTTCTCTTTCTGGTACCATATGTATGGTGCATCGATGGGTACTTTGAGTGTTGATTATTCAACTGATGCTGGTACAACCTGGACAAATGGATGGAATTTATCCGGTGACCAGGGAGATGTTTGGTATAGTGCTTACTTCAATCTTCCATCTAATGCTAATCTAATAAGATTCAGTGGCTTAACTGGATCATCATTCTATAGTGATATGGCTTTTGATGATGTTTCTATATTCGATAATCCTCACTACCAAGATGTGCAGTTAATGTATCACCAACAGATGGTGAAGATTCTGTTTATGTAGGAACAAATCTTACTTGGTCTCCTGGTAGCGGTATAACAGATGGTTACAAACTTTACTTTGGTACAGATAATCCTCCAACAAACCTAGTGAATGGAACTGACCTTGGTAATGTAGTTACTTATGATCATCCAACTGATCTTAGTTATGCAACTACATATTATTGGCAGATCATTGCATACAATGTTAATGGTGATGCAACTGGTTGCTCAGTTTGGTCATTTACTACTCAGGATGATCCAACTGTTTCTACTTTCCCATTTGTTGAAACATTTGAAGATGACTCACCAACTAGATTTAGCTGGATTCAAATTCAGGAAGCTGGATCCGGTTTATGGACGTATGCTGTAGGTTCAAATGGAATTATAACAACGGCATACGAAGATTCGTTAAATGCACGTTTTGTTTCTACATCAGGAACAAATTCACCGATAACAAAACTAGTTACACCTCCGTTGGATCTTACTTCTGTTCTTGCGCCAACAGTTACCTTTGCCTATGGGCAACCAAATTGGGTTGGCGATCAAAACGAACTGAAAGTATACTACCGTATTAGCTCTTCAGATCCATGGGTTGAGATAGCTCACTATACAGAAGATGTTCCAGTATGGACTGTAACTTCTCTATTCCTTCCAAATGCTTCTGCAACTTATCAGATTGCATTTGAAGGTATTAATAACTATGGCTATGCAAACGTTCTTGACTCTGTAACAGTTGAGCAAGGACCTGCAGATGATGTTGCTACAATATCAATTGATATAGATGCCAACATTACTCCTGGTGCTTTTGCTCCAATGGCAACAGTACAGAACTGGGGAAGCAATACCAACACATTCGATGTAACCATGGAGACTAGTGGTTATACCTCCACCAAGACAGTAACTGGTCTTGCGTCTGGAGCTACACAACAGGTCACATTCGATAGCTGGGATCCGGCATTGGGTCAGTATACTGTAAAAGTTTACACCATGTTAGGTACAGACACGAATGCTTTTAACGATACACTATATAAAAACATTGTTGTTACTCCTGGTTTATTCACAAGTGGCAGCCCATTTCCAGATGGTGTATATATGGGTAGCGGTATTGGAGTAAATGGCTATGTATATAGCATTGGAGGTAACACAAATTCAGGTTTAAATACTGAATGTTATAAATATGAAGTAGCAACGGATACGTGGACAGCAATAGCATCATTACCTGCTGCTAGAGGAATATTAGCAACTGCGAACATAGGTAATTACATATATGCTCTTGGTGGTTCAGATGGTGTAAGTTACCATTCAACTGTTTACAGGTATAACATTACGACGGATATCTGGGAAACTGGTGTCGTTGCTGATATCCCAATAACACATGGTTGGGGTAAGGCAGTCAGTTATGGGGATAGCTTAATCTATCTGGCCGGTGGTTATGATGGAACAAACTATCCATACCTAAATACAGTTTATGTATATAATGTAAACACAGATACCTGGACAACTGCTACCGCTATGCCACCAGCAGGTGGAAGAATTGGTGGTGCATTCTCAAGAACAGGTAATAAACTTGTTTACGTAGGCGGCGCTGATTACACTCTAAGTATTGTTAATGAAGTGCTTGTAGGAACAATAGATGCCGTTGATCCATCATTAATTACCTGGGTTACTGCAGCAAACAGTTATCCTGGTATTGGAAATGAAATAATCTCACGATACAATAATGTCAATCCAACAGAACTTATTGTAGGTGAAAAAGATAAGAGTAATAATTCTCAAGAAGCATACCCACCGGGAACTATGTTTAGATTTGATGCTGCACCTTGGGGAACGGACAAGATAATAGTATCTAATGGTAGTCCAGCAAGTGCTTGGGTGCCTGCAGATCCGTGTCCTACATATGCATACGATCCTGTTACAGATACCTGGGAAGCGCAAGCTAATCTTCCAACTTCAGTATTAGGTGCTTCTTTAGGTACTGTAAATAATGGATCAGAACTGGAAATTAGTTGTTGCTTCAGGTTATACATGGTTCAGCCGTAGTCAGATGCAACGCAGATATATACTGCTGACTTAGGTGGCGGATCCACCTTCGCGTTAACAGTATCAGTAGGCGATGGCTGGAATATGGTATCAGTACCAGGAACAAATCCAGCTGGAATGGCACCAGTCGACTGGTGGTCAAATCTAGTAGGTGACGTATTCAAATTTAGTGGTGGCTATGTACAGGTAACTACAACAACACCAACAGAAGGCTACTGGATGAAGAATTCAGGTGCACAGGTATATAGCTATCCAGCAATAGAGATAGTAACACACAATTCTATCAATGCAGCAGCAGGATGGAATATGATAGGTGGTTATGAACTTACAGTACCAACAGCAAGCTTGGTTACAACACCACCGAACCTAATAAACACACCTGTCTTTGAATATTCAGGCGGATACCAGAATGCAGCTAATATAGTACCTGGATATGGATACTGGGTAAAAATGGATGCAGCCGGAACGATAGACTCGCCTCCATTGGCAAAGGGAACCGAGCCAGTAGAATTCTTCCAAGAAGATTGGGGTAAGATTATACTAACAGATGCAGCAGGCATAAATTATACACTGTATGCAGTGACAGGTGAAGTCAACCTTGACAAGTACGAACTACCACCAATGCCACCATCAGGAATGTTTGATATCAGATTCAACAGTGGAAGGATAGCAGAAGACATAAACAGTTCTATCCAGACGATAAATATGAGCGGAGTAACATATCCATTGACAGTAAGAGTAGAGGGAATGGATATCAGATTGATGGATGAGACAGGCAAAACGTAAACGTGAATCTGAAATCAGGCGAAGATGTAGTGATCAGTGATGCAACAATACAGAAGCTGATGGTAACAGGCGAGCTGATACCAGCAGTATATGCATTAGAGCAGAACTATCCGAACCCATTCAACCCGAGCACAACAATCGAATTCTCATTGCCAGAAGATGTAAGCAATGTGAAGTTATCGATCTACAATGCATTGGGTGAGAGGGTAGCAGAGATAGTTAACACATCACTGGTAGCAGGTAAATACCAGTATCAATGGAATGCGAAGAATGTAGCAACTGGAATGTATATCTATGAATTACGAACAGATAAATTTGTATCAGTTAAGAAAATGTTACTCTTGAAATAATTATTTCATTTATTGCAGCCCGTCCCAACTATGCGGGGCGGGATTGCAATATTTTATAAACTTTGAAGGGCTTATGAACTCTAATCAACTCAATCATCAATAACTAAAAAGGGTGCGTTATGCGTAAACTATTTTCAGTTCTTTCTTTTGCGCTGCTGTTCGTTACAATAAGTTTCGGACAGCAGCAGTGGATATTCCCTTTACCGGGACTGACGGAACAACTACGATACCATTAGCAGTTGGCTTGGATGAAACTGCAACTAATGGTATTGATCCGGCTCTTGGTGAAAGTGATCTTCCACCATTCCCACCGGCAGGTGTTTTCGATATCAGGTTTGATCTGTTTCCATATGCTGGTTCAGCATTATCAACATTGAATGACTATCGGAATGCCCCTGCATTTCCATATACCGGAGTTGTTGAACACACACTCTGGTGGCAGACAAGTGCACCAGGTCTAGATATAGTTTTGATTATAATCTACCAACTGGTGCTTCAATGACAATTACTGACCAGATAGGTGGTTCATTCTTGAATATAGGACCATTTACTGGATAGGTGCTGCAACTATACCTGGTAGTTATACAGCTATCTTTGCAAAAGCATTTGTTGTTATGGACTATACAAATATAGGCCCCGTGGCGGTACTGATCCTATATTTGAAATTGCACCGTTGAGCCTGGATTTCGGTAATGTAGAAACTGGTTCAAGCGCAATGTTACAGGCAACTGTTACTAACACTGGAGCTGCTGATCTTATAATATCAGATGTTGTATCATCAGATGCACAGTTCACTTTTACACCAAATGCATTTCCAATTACTATTGCAGCTGGTTTAAACCAGGTATTTGATGTAACTTTTGCACCAGTAGCAGCTGGAGCATATACGGCTGATTTAACATTCACACACAATGCTGTTGGTTCTCCATTTGTATATTCATTAACTGGTACTGGAACTGTGCCAGGTCTTGTAGACTTGGAAAATACAATTTCTGGAACAGATGGATCAGTAGATGGAATAGCTGCAATTTCAATGGCAACTGGCTTAGATGCAACAGCAACAAATGGTATTGATCCGGCTCTTGGTGAAAGTGATCTTCCACCATTCCCACCGGCAGGTGTATTCGATATCAGGTTTGATTTACAACCATATGCTGGTTCACCATTATCAACATTGAAAGATTATCGTTTTGCCGCTGATCCTTTAACTTTCGTAGGACAGGTAGAAAATACATTATGGTGGCAGACAAGTGCACCAGGTTTGGATATAGTATTAGCTTACAACCTACATCCTAATGCAACAATGACAATTACTGATCAGATAGGTGGAACATTCCTGAATATAGGACCATTTACTGGTTCAGGTACTGCAACAATTCCTGGTAGTTATACTGCAGTCTTTGCCAAAGCACTTGTAATAATGATTATGCAGCTGGGGCTGCTCCAGGATTCAACGTTACTCCGCCATCTCTGGATTTTGGTGATGTATCTTTAGGTGCATCTAAACCCTTAAACGTAACCGTAGAAAACACTGGAGCTGCTGATTTAGTAATTTCAAACGCAGCAATTGCTGAGGCTGAATTTACTGTTTCTCCAGCAAATGCTACTATTGTTCCGGGTGGAACCCAGTTATTCACAGTTACATTTACACCTCCTGCACTTGGTACATTCACAGGTACATTAGTATTTACACACAATGCAGCTGGTTCACCTAGTAGTGTTCCACTAACAGGTAACGGCGTTCCGGCACCTCTTGTTTCCGGACTTGTGTTTGAAAACGATATTGTATACAGGGTGGAAGACGATTCTTATATGGATGTAATGCAATTAATTGCTACACCATTTCCACTTCATGCAATACAATTCAGATTAAATACAAACCTGGTAGCTGGTGATGAAACGATTCTATCATTCCTGAACATACAGAAGGGCACTGATGTAGCAGACCCAAGTTGGGTACTTGATTACAACATATTCAGAGGCCCGATCACAGGTAACGGAGCATCGCAAGACGTGATATATGTTCTGCTTTATAATACGTTAGAAACTGAACTACCTCCAGGAGATTACTTCGATCTGTTGAACGTGAATTACAGAGTTGCAAATCTGCCGGCATTACAGGATAGTATTAAATCATCATTCCTTATCACGAATGCAGAAGGTAGTACATTTGAAGGATTCGGAGTAGACATTACTCCTTCACGTGATGAATTGCAAGTAATTGCATTGAACACAAAATCAGGATTAGGTGATGTAAATGGTGATGGATGTATTGACATACTTGACCTGATATTGGTAGTAGACCATATCGTTGGTAGAGACTCTTTGAGTCCCAGGTGAGTTCGAAAGAGCAGACATTGCACCTTGGACAACTGGAAATCCAGAACCAAATCCAGATGGATTTGTAAACGTTCAGGATCTGTCATTAATTCAGAACATAATACTGACTGGATTCTATCCGGATGGAACACCAGTTGCACCTTGCGGTTATACTGCAGCATTACCAAAATCTAACGGTACTGAAGATGCTAAGGTAACTTTATATATCAATAGTGAGGGAATTACAGCTTTCGTCGAATCAAATATTGGAATTCGCGGAGCTCAGATCGAATTCAGCAGTGTTGCAAATAATCCTGAAAATATGATTATCAGTACTCCATTAGGTAAGGGATATTATTTCCGTGTAGATGAATTAGATCTATTAAGAACACTAATGTATGATCGTGCTGGTCAGCAGTATATAGATGAAGGTGTTAACAACTTTATGGCAGATATGCCATTCATCCTTTCAAATCCTGAAGATGTTTCAGTTGCAAAACTTGTACTTGTAGATATAAATACAAAGAAGTTGGGAAATCTTGCAGTTGAAATAATATATGGATTACCAACTTTACCACTGGATTATGTATTATTCCAGAATTATCCAAACCCATTTAACCCAAGCACATCAGTTAAATTCCAGGTTCCAAAGACCAGTGATGTAACAATCACTATTTATGATATGCTCGGTCAGGAAGTAAGAACCTTGTTTGCTGGTGAAGTAATGCGAGGAAATTACACAGTTAATTGGAATGGATTTAATAATTCAGGCGCTAAGGTTGTATCAGGAACGTATATATATAGAATGACAGCAGGTGAATTTGTTCAATCGAAGAAGATGATTCTTATTAAGTAATCTTAATTTAAGATTGAGCCCTACTCATTTTGAGTGGGGCTCTTTATTTATCGTTGAATTTTATATATTTGACCAAGGTTAAAAGCTCAAAATAGAAAGTTGTGCCATTACTCAGTTGTTGATTGGGATTTAATGTTTTCAACTATATTTTAGGGCATAATTAATTTATTTTTTCACAATGATGTTGAATGATTGATATTCGATAGTAAAGTATTTTTAAAGGTAAAGTCGAACAAAAGTATTGGCTACTGCAACCCCACTCAAATAGTCGGGGCAGGGTTACAGTAAAAATCCTTAAGAAATTAGCAACTATTAAATAACACATTATTCACATAAATGAGAGGCATCTAATGCATAAATTATTTTCTGTTTTATTCATACTGGTTTTTGTTTCTGTTGCTTATAGTCAACCAGTAGTAGATATTCCATTATCCGGATCAGATGGAACGCTAACAATTAATTTAGCTGTTGGGCTAGATCCTGCAGCAACAAATGGTATCGATCCAGTTTTAGGAGAAAGTGATCTTCCACCATTTCCTCCTGCAGGAGCTTTTGAAATTAGATTCGATCTTACACCATACGCAGGTGAACCATTATCTTCTTATAAAGATTATCGCTTTGCTGGTGCGTTTCCATACTCAGGTCAGGTAGAGCACACATTATGGTGGCAAACAAGTTCTCCAGGTTTAGGCATTGACATTGTATATGATATCCCTGTAGAAGCCACAATGACATTGGTAGATCAAATTGGCGGTAGTTTTCTAAATCTTGGACCATTTACAGGTACTGGTACTGTTACAATTCCTGGAACTTATACACAAATTTTCCCAAAATGTTTTTTAGTGATGGATTACACCGCAGTTCCTGTTGAACTAACATCTTTTACATATAATTTGCAGGGAAATGACGTTGTTTTAAATTGGACAACTGCTACTGAATTGAATAACCAGGGTTTTGAAATAGAACGTTCTTCATCAAGTCAGGATTGGACAAAGATTGGTTATGTCCCAGGATTTGGAACCACAACTGAACCAAGATCATATTCATACATGGATAATGATGTTTCAGATGGTATATATTATTATAGGTTGAAACAAATTGATTTTAGTGGAGCATTTGAATATTCAGGTGAGATTGAAGTTTTAGTTGATTTTACACCTCAAAGTTTTGAGTTGTCACAGAATTTTCCGAATCCTTTTAATCCAACAACAACTATTCAATTCCAGGTGCCTGAAGCAAGTGACGTAACAATTGTAATTTATGATATGCTGGGTCAGATAGTTAAAGAATTATTTGTTGAAAATGTTCAAGCTGGAAATTATTCAGTTGAATGGAATGGAGTGAATAATTCAGGATTAAAAATGAGTTCCGGTAGTTATATCTACAGGATGACAGCAGGTAATTTTGTTGAAACAAAAGAAATGATTCTTTTGAAGTAATGTAAATTTGGTTTGAAGCCCTGCTTAAAATTAGAGCAGGGCTCTTTTATCTTAAATGAAGCTCATATTTGCACTAAAATAATAAAGTGTATTAAATACTTGATTAAGGGTTTACTGCTTTTCTTTTTCTGTAGCAATTAAATTGAATATTAAAAGGATTTAAACAGAAAAGTAAAGCCAGGTTATTTACTAATGTAACCAAAAATCAAGTTTAAAAAATTTTGTTAAAAATTTAAAATATATTATTAAGAACTTTTACTACTCCACATAATATTAGAAGCTTACGTGATTAAGGGTTCTTAATAATTTTTTCAATCCCTTAATGCTGTGCAAAATAATTATAAAATATCACATTGGAGAAAAGTATCATATACTTTTCCCTGTAAACTAAGCTCCGCATTATTCCCATCCACTATGCGTTTAACACAATCTTTTCAAAAACTCAAATTTATAGGTGAGAAATGTTAAAGTACTTTACTGTCCTTTTTATAATTATTAATTTCTTTCCTCCAATATTCTAGCTTTTCGATTGCACAGACGGATGAGGATTTAATTTGGTCAGTTGCTAAAGTTGACCCAAATAAAACTCAAGAAAAATTACCAGATTATTATTGGGTTCCCAGCAGAACAAGTTCCAAGATTTTTTGATTTTGCTACAGGTATAACTGTGGAACCAAACTTCAGAGTACATCCCCAATCTAACAGCACACAATCAGAATTGAGTATTGATGTTCATCCAACAAATTCGAATATAGTATTTGCATCGGCAAATGCTACTAACTGGCCTGTAACAACATTTGTGGAACAGGAGTGTATTGGTCGCTGGATGGAGCAACATACCTGGTCAGGAGCTGATGAGCCTCACTTTACCAGGTTTGAAACTCTAGAGGTGATCCTGCTTCAGTAATTGGTACTGATGGGAAGATTTTATGAGAACTATATCTCACAACTCTTCTGGTACAGGGGTATCAGTATCAACGAATAATGGTTTAGCTGGAATACATACACGGTGGCACCAAATCCCGGAGCCTTGCCGATAAAAACCATTATATGGTAGATAAGAAAAGCTAGCAGTCCATACGAAAACAGATCTTATTGCGCCTGGACAGATTTTGGAGGTGCAAATAATTATGATGCTGTTTTAAGGTATTCAACTAATTTTGGTCAAACCTGGTCTTCATCAATTAATATAAGTAATTCTCTTTCACTCATATCTTAAATCAAGGTGTTAATGTTCAAACCGGACCCAACGGTGAAGTTTATGCAACTTGGGCAGTTTATATTGATGGAAGTGTATCAACAGGAGAAGATGGAATTGGATTTGCAAAATCACTGACGGTGGTGTTACCTGGTCAGCACCAATTTATGCTTATCAAGCAACTAACTTTGGAATTAGAGGATATTTATCAAGTAAAAATGGAATAAGAGTTTCCTCATTCCCTTCAATGGCTGTTGACAGATCTGGTGGACCAAATAATGGTAACAATTTATATTACCTGGCCACAACGAGGTGTTGCACCTGCAGGAAGTGACCCTGATATTGTATTAGTTAAATCTACTAACGGAGGTACGAGTTGGTCTTCACCAATTCGTGTTAATGATGATCCTTTGAACAATGGTAAAGATCAATATTATTCCTGGTGCACAGTTGATCAATCAACAGGGCAATTAATGTTGATATTTTATGATAGCCGGGATGTAGCAAATAGCCAGGCAAATGTTTATATGGCAACATCTTATGATGGTGGAAATACTTTTGAGAATTTTATAGTGAGTGATCAGCCTCATACACCATCACCAATTTCGGGATTAGCAGGCGGCTATGCTGGTGATTATATTGGTGTAGCATCATTAATGATGTTGCATATCCATTCTGGGCAGATAACAGAACTGGAAGTGAATTACCAGGGCTGGATCAGCTGTCAGTTACTTTTGGGCCCCCTTGCCCGGTTGATCCACCTTCAAATCCAAACCCTAATAATGGTGTTACGGATGTTTCAGCATTCTCTCACAATTAAGCTGGGCTAATGGTGCAGGTGCAACAGAAAACGAATTATGGTTCGGCGAAACAGGAAATATGCAGCTAGTTCATTCTGGTTATCTCATAAGTTCATATACAATTCCTGCTTCACTATCATACAGCACTGTTTACCAGTGGCAGGTTATTGAGCAAAATGATACCTGCAATGTTAGCGGCCCGGTATGGAGTTTTACAACTGAAGACGATCCAAATATTGTGACTGCAACAATTTTCTTTGATGATTTTGAAAGTGGAATCGGGCAATGGACGGTAACAAATCAGGGCGGTACCTGTGATTGGGAAATATTCCTTGTATATCCTAATAGTTATACATTACCTGCAGCATCATCAGGTGGTTTACTCGCAGCTGATTCGGATGAATGTGGCAGTGGCACAACATTTTTATCAACTGCTACTATAGTTCCCATTCTAGATTTATCATTGTATACCGAGGAAGTATGGATTGAATTTGATAATGACTGGAACGTTTATGATTCAGACGATGAAGCACATGTTGAAGTTAGTACAAATGGCGGATCTACCTGGATTGATGTGTGGGCTAAAATTGGATCTGATATACGCAACACTCATGAAGTAATAGACGTTACAACATTGCTTGGCGGTCAGTCAAATGTTAGCGTTAGAGTAAGAACTGTTCAACCCGGATTTGATTGGTGGTGGGTCCTTGATAACTTTTCAGTTTATGGTAAATATATAATCACTCCTGTATCAGATCCTACTAATTTTTCAGCAACACCTATTAGCGACTCTCAAATAAATGTTGGATTTACTCCTGATTCAAGTAGTAATAACGTAGTAATAGTCTGGAATAATACAGGAACATTTACTACTCCATCAGGAACACCCCCTATTGTTGGAAGCCCATTTGCAGGTGGGATACTATTATATAATGGAATAACATCGCCGGTTAACCATACAGGATTAACACATTCAACTACTTACTATTATAAAGCATTTTCCAATAGTGGTGTAAGCTATTCACCGGGAGTTACAACAAATGCAACCACTTTATCTGCACTTGATTTCGGCGTAGACTTTCTTGTGAGTGACAACTGTGCAAACTCAGTTCTACTAAAGTTTGGTACCGCACCCGGAGCAACAGATTGTTATGATGCTGGCTTAGATCAGTCAGCACCACCACCACCACCAGTCGGTGCATTTGACGGAAGATTTAACAGTTGCGGAGAACCCTGGTTTACAGATATCCGTGGAACAAATCTAACAGGAGAAAGAATATGGGTTACAACCTATACACCTGCCACGGGATGTAGTCCGGTCAGCTTCAGCTGGAACCCGGCACAACTACCAGTTGATGGATACTTTCATCTTGTAGATCCGCTATATGGAAACCTAGTAAATGTAAATATGAGGACAAGTAGCACATATACAGATGAAGTTGGACTAGGTCAGTTGCAGATAAAATACAACTACGAGATAAACTCAAAATATAATGTAGATGCAGGCTGGAATATGCTAAGCCTACCGGTGGATGTATTAGATAACAACTATCTTACATTATTCCCAAATGCAGTATCAGGGACATTGTATGGATATTCGGGGACATACATATCAACAACAACAATAGATAACTGTGGTGGCTATTGGTTAAAATTCCCTGCATCAGAGGTAGCAGAGGTATACGGATCAGATAGAACAGAATGTGCGGTTGTATTGAGTACAGGGTGGAATATGATAGGAGGACCGAACTGTAATGTACCGTTGAGCAGTGTAATCGATCCAGGAGGGATAATAATTCCGGGCACGTTGTATGGATATTCGGGAAGCTACACGACATCAAGTTCAATAGATGGAACAAAGGGATACTGGATAAAAGCAAATGCAGCCGGAACGATAACAATAAGTTGTGGAAGTTTTCTTGAAAATACAGAAGAAGTGCTGAGTAAAATAGTTGAGAGCACAGAAGAATTTGGAAAGATAGAAATAAGTGATGGATTAAAGAACAAGCAGACACTCTACTTTAGTGGTAAGTTGGTTGAAGATATAAACATAGAAAGTTACAGTATGCCACCAGTACCACCCCCGGGAAGCTTTGATGCAAGGTTGGTAGGGGATTACAGGCTAACTGAAAGTGATGAAGTTAGCGTACAACTGCAGGGAACAGATTACCCTGTTAGTATTGTAATAACGAATCTGAATTCAAATGAAGACTATGTTCTTGTAGAGATGGCTAGTGGAGTAGAAGTTGGAACTCAAAAGATAACTGAAGGTTCAGAAATAATAATAAGAAATGAAGAAGTAACGATACTAAGGATAACGAAAGAGCAGTCATTACCGACTACATATAATTTGGAGCAGAACTATCCGAATCCATTCAATCCAAGTACAACAATAAAGTTCTCACTACCAGAGTCTTCGAATGTGACTTTGAGAATATACAATACATTAGGACAAAGGATTACTGAGCTAGTAAACACAAATTTAGAAGCAGGATGGTACAACTATCAGTGGAATGCAGGGAACATAGCAACTGGAATTTACATATATGAATTAAGAACCGATAAATTTATTTCGGTGAAGAAAATGATTTTAATGAAATAATATTCGAAAATATTTTTAATACAATATATGTTATGAATAAAATTCTTCTAATAGTGTTTTTACTGAGTTTTAGTGTTTCTACAGTTCTTGCACAAATTAGAGAGGAAAACAGTAACAAAAACCTTAACCTAACTTATCCCAGTCTTACGGTTATAGTTAATACAAATCCATCTCCTGGGTATCTTTTTTTAGGTCCCACGACTTCCGAAAGCAGTAATTTACTGATATTAGATAATGATTTGATTCCACTTTTCTACAAAAAAATTACAGATGGAAGTGTTTTTGATTTTAAACTTCAAAGAAATGGTAAGTTAACTTATAACATCGCGACACTTTATGCCTATAGCTATGGTATGGATAGTTCGGGTATTGTAGACAAGCAATACATAACTCCATCCGGCTATGACCTGGATATTCACGATTTACAAGTTATGGAAGATGGTACATATTATATTTTGGGAAGAGAGTATATCACAATTAATATGAGCCAGTATGTTCCTGGTGGGGATACTGCTGCAATACTAATAGCTCAAACAATACACCATATGGATGGTGACGATAATGAATTATGGCGATGGAGATCAATTGATCACTACGATATTCTTGATGTGGCAGAATATATTGACTTAACCCGTCATTTGATTGACTGGACACATTGTAATTCAGTTGAAATTGATAACGATGGAAATATCATTATCTCTACAAAAAATTTTGATGAGATTACGAAAATTAGCAGACAAACCGGCAATATAATCTGGAGGTTGGGTGGAGAAAGAAACCAATTTCAGTTTATTAATGATAATCGGGGTTTTGGAGGACAGCACGATGCAAGAGTTCTTTCAAATGGTAATATTGCAATATTTGATAATGGTTTTTATCTTATTCCTGAATATTCAAGTTATGTGGAATATGAAATAGATGAGCAGAATTATACTGCAACACTTATCAGAAGGTATTCACGAAACGGCACTATCTTTTCTGCAAAAAGAGGTGGTGTGCAGGAATTACCTAACGGAAACATTATAGTTAGCTGGGATGGTATACTGGATCCATTTATATCAGAAATAAATCCAGAAGATTCTACTGTATATGAAGTAAAGTATGATAATCATGTTTCTCAATACCGCGCATATAAATTTCCTTGGAAATCAAATCTTTTTTCTGTTGAATACGATTCCCTTGATTTTGGAATTGTTACTATTGGAAATTCTTCTGGCATTGACGTTAAAATCTATAACAGAAGAGATGATCCTGTAATAATTAACGAAGTATTTAACAGTGATTCTTCTTTTTATGTAAATGAAAATCTCCCAATAAATATTGCTTCACACGATTCAATTGAAATTACAATAATATTTGAACCCTTCGAAGAAGGAATTTTCACTGATAAAATAAATTTTAGATATGTTACGGATACATTGCTAATAGCACAACAAATATTTGTTCAAGGAGAAACATCTCTTGTTACAGAAGTTGAAGAATTAAATGATACATACAGTTATTCTCTATCTCAAAATTATCCTAACCCCTTCAACCCAAGTACAACAATAAAATTTTCTTTACCAGAGGCTACAAATGTAACATTGAGAATTTATAATACATTAGGGCAGAAGATAGAAGAGCTAGTAAACACAAATTTAGAAGCAGGATGGTACAACTGCCAATGGGATGCCGCTAATGTTGCAGCCGGAATTTACATATATGAATTAAGAACCGATAAATTTGTCGCAGTAAAGAAAATGATTCTATTACATTAATTTGTTTTTGGTATGACTTTGGACAATGAATTTGATTCAAAAAAAATAAGTATTTTTAATAATCATTTACAATCTTCTAATAAATATGGAGCAAACTCAAATGAAAAAGAAAATCTCACTTTTTTTCTCAATCTTTTTCTTCGTCAATTCCCTTTGCTTTTCACAATGGGTATCTCTCGATAATTATTCAACACCAAATTCAAAACCAAATGTTCAACTAATAAGTGATGATATTACAGGAACGGTAATTAGGATTGAACTTCCTGGTTTCCAGGTAGATGAATTTAATGCTGAGGGAAAAACTTATCATTCTATTGATCTTGGTTCATTAGGTATCACAACCGAAGTTGGAATGCCTGAAATTTCACACATAGCAAAAATATTTGCAATTCCTGATCAGGGAACAATTAGTGTTGAAGTACTTGAAACCAGCGAGGCTCAAATTATAGAAGAAATTAATATTCCACCGGTAAGGGAAAGCTGGATTGAAGGGAAACCCGAAACACCATACCTTGAAAATAAAGAAGCGTACAGTTCCTCAGATATTTATCCACGGGAAATTGTAAGTGTTGAAGATCCTGCAGTCTTTAGAGATTTTCGTATTGCCAGAGTATCAATTTTTCCCATCAGGTATTCACCTGCAAAACAGGAAATTGAAGCATATTCATCAATCACAATCCGTGTTAATTATGGTTCAGGAATAGGAACAAATCCAAAATTAACTCCCCAAAAACCAATAGCTCCTTCATTTGATAAGTTATATAAGAGTTTCATTTTCAATTATGATGAAGTATTGCAACGAGAGTATAGTGGAGATGTAGAAGGACACGATATAATGCTTGTTATTACCCCTGATATATTTATTGATGATTTTCAGCCTTATGCAGATTGGAAACATAAATCAGGAACAGAAATCTTTATCACCAAATTCAGTGAAATCGGTGCAACTCAAAGCGACCCCCAGCCAATTAAAGATCATATACAGAATGTCTATAACACCTGGTCTAATCCGCCAACACACATTTTACTCAACGGCGATTACGGAACGGTAACCAATTCTGTACCAAGAAAAAGGGTTACATTAGATGGATGGACTTTTGCTACTGAAGATTGGTTCGTTGAACTTGCTGGCAGCGATTATTTTCCGGAAATGATGATTGGCAGATGGACTCACCATCCTAATGCAGGTTTGGAGAGGTTACAAATTATGGTTGATAAATATTTACAATATGAAAAATATCCGGCTATAACAGGAAACGATTGGTACAAAAAAGGGATAGTCTGCTCGAATAATGCATATGCATCGCAAATACAAACCAAAAGAGATGTTGCAGAAAAGATGATGATGTATGGTAATTTTATTTCTGTTGACACAATGATGAGTGTCTACCCTTCAGGTTGCAATGGTAATCTCCCGGATGTAATGTCAGCTATTAATAGCGGAAGAAGTTTTCTTAATTATAGAGGAGAAGGATGGTCTTATGGATGGTGGGCTAGCTGTTACTCATTTGAAACTAGTGATGTAAGTACACTAACCAATTACAACAAGCTTACTTTTGTAACAAGCATCGGCTGTGGTGTCGCAATGTTTGATAACAGTACACAATGTTTTGGTGAAGAATGGATTGAGATGGGTTCATTAGGTGGAGACCCGGTAGGCGGATGTGCTTTTATCGGACCAACTTCCAATACTCATACTACATATAATAACTGGCTTGATCGTGGAATTTACAAGGGTATGTTCGAGGAAGGGATGGATAGCCCCGGTGAAGCTTTACTTCGTGGAAAGTTATATGTGTATGAACAATTTGGCGGTAGCGATCCATTAGTTGAACATCAATTTGCAGTTTATTGTATACTCGGTGACCCAAGTATACACATCTGGAAGGATTTACCTGGAGTAGTTAGTGTTAATTATCCGGATACAATTTCAATTGGAAATAGCCAGGTACAGATTATTGTTACCGATTCTGTCACTGGATTACCTGTTGAAGATGCTCAGGTTTGTATTTCGGGAGATAGTGTTTATACAGTTGGTGTTACTTCAGTGGGTGGTACTCTTAACTTAGATATAAATACCACTTCCGCAGGGGAACTGAATTTAGTTGTCCGTGGTGGAACCGTCGCACCATTTGAAGGAACTATTCAGGTCGTTAATGAGATACAAACTACTTTTCAGCTATCAGTATCAGTAAATAATGGTTGGAATATGGTTTCAATTCCTGGCTTGCATCCAACAGATCAAAATGTTGATACGTGGTGGCAGTATAGAGATATGGGAGCTAATGTCTTTAAGTATAGTGGTGCAGGTTATGTTGGTATCAGTTCTGCTACTCCTAGTGAAGGTTATTGGATGAAGCACGCCTCACCTCGAATATATAATACCGGAGAAGAATGGCCAGCAGGAGGAATACAAATTGTTTCTCATACCCCAATTAATGCTATTGCGGGATGGAATCTGATTGGAGGTTATGAGAGTATTACACCAACTTCTGGTCTAACAACAACTCCACCGGGATTAATAAGCGGACCTCTTTATGAATATTCCAGTGGATATCAAGAAGCAGATAATTTGGTGCCTGGTTATGGATATTGGATAAAACTTACTGGTGCAGGTCAAATAAATTTACCAGAATCTCTTACTAAAGGAGTTGTCACTAAAGAGTACTTCAAGGAAGATTGGGGTAAGATAATACTTACAGATGCAGCAGGAATAAATTATACACTGTATGCAGTAAATGGTGAAGTAGACCTTAACGAGTATGAACTACCACCAGCACCACCAGCAGGAATGTTTGATATCAGGTTCAGAAGTGGAAGAATAGCAGAAGATATAAACAGTTCAATGCAGACTATAGATATGAGTGGAATAACATATCCATTAACAGTAAGAGCAGAGGGAATGGATATCAGATTGATGGATGAGACAGGAAGCACAGTAAACGTTAATCTAAAGTCAGGCGAAGATGTAGTGATCAGCGATGCAACAATACAGAAGCTGATGGTAACGGGAGAGTTGATACCAGCAGCATATGCACTGGAGCAGAACTATCCAAATCCATTCAACCCGAGCACAGTAATCGAATTCTCATTACCAGAAGATGTAAGCAATGTGAAGTTGTCGATATACAATGCATTGGGCGAGAAGGTAGCTGAACTGGTCAACTCTGCATTAACAGCTGGTAAGTATCAATACCAGTGGAATGCAAAGAATGTTGCTACAGGAATGTATATCTATGAATTACGAACAGAAAAGTTTGTATCAATGAAAAAGATGATTCTTTTGAAATAAAAATTATAATCACAAAAAGATTATGGAAATACAATGAAAAAAATATTAGCAACTACAGGAATTTTATTTTTATTCTTTCTGCAAAATATTTCAGCCCAGGGGTGGCAGTGGATAGACACCGGATATCCATATATAATTTTTGATATGAGCTTTCCTTCCGGGCAAAATGAAATTGGCTTTGCAGTTGGTTCAACTTTGGCATTTGGCGGGGATGGAGTAATTCTTAAAACGACAGATAGCGGTTCAACCTGGTCAAAGATATCAACGGATACAATTCCCGGTCTTAAAGCTGTTTATTTTATATCAGTAAATGTTGGATATACGGGTGGTTATCAGAATTTTTTGATGAAAACCACTGACGGCGGTTCGACCTGGACACAAATCGTCATTGATTCGAAGCTTTGGTATTTTAATAATATCGAGTTTTGGGATGCTAATAATGGTATTGTTGTTAGTTATCCTTCTTCTTTGTATCGTACAACAGATGCAGGAGCAACCTGGAATCATTCATCTATCGGAATAAAACATAGCGTGGAAGATCTATGCTATGCAAATGCTAATATTCTTTACCTGGTAGGTGGTGATGAAAGAGTATATAAATCTACTGATAGCGGTTTTTTTTGGACAGAGATTGATTCTGGAGCAACACTACATTCATTATTTGGTGTTGAATTCTACAATACAAGCTATGGAATAGTTACAGGTGAAAATGGGAAAGTACTTGTAACTACCAATGGAGGGACGGACTGGATGGTTCGCAATGCTGGCGGGTCAGGATTGATGACAGGCATTTGTATACTTGACGAGCAAAATTCCTACGTTGTTGGCACACCCGAACAGGTATTCAAAAGTACTGATGGCGGTACTAACTGGATTAGCGATTTTAGTGGAGCAAATAATTTGGCTCTTTATAAAATTACATTTACTGAGAATAATACCGGTTTAATTTGTGGTTCAGGTGGGAAATTTCTAATTAATACAGATTACGTTATCCCAGTTGAGCTAACGTCTTTTATAGCCAATGTTTATAGGAATGATGTTCAATTGAAATGGACTACAAAGACAGAGCTTAATAACTCTGGATTTGAAATTCTTCGTTCAAATGATGATGAGAATTGGGAGAATATAGCTTTTGTTCCTGGATTTGGAACAACGACCGAAAAAAGGGATTATTCTTTTACTGATGAGCAACTTAAAAGCGGTTCTTATTCTTTCAGATTGAAACAAATAGATTTTGATGGAAGCTTTGAGCACTCAGATATAATAAATGTTCTAGTATCAGTTCCTGAAATTTTTATTCTGGATCAGAATTATCCAAATCCATTTAATCCAAGCACGGTGATAGAGTTCTCATTGCCTGAAGATGTAAGCAATGTGAAGCTATCGATATACAATACTTTGGGCGAGAAGATATCCGAATTGGTAAACTCGTCATTAACAGCTGGAAAATACCAGTATCAATGGAATGCAAAGAATGCTGCAACAGGAATGTATATCTATGAATTAAGGACAGATGCATTTGTTTCGATGAAGAAGATGGTTTTGCTTAAATAATTACAACAGATATTTTTATTAATTAGGTATTAGGATTTATAAAATGAAATTAAGATTATTCCTGGATATAGTTGAAGTATTATTATATATCCTCTGTATTTTTATTGTTCTAAACATTTCATTGCTTGCCCAAGAAGATAATCCATTAATTGATAATGTTCTGCCGGAATGGCTAGAGAATATTAATTACACAGATAGTGGTGAAGACGTAATTACTGATAGTGAGGGCTATGACAACTTTAACCTTGGTGTTGATTTTGCCGAACCGCACTTAACACAGAATCCGAATAATCCTGTACAATTTTTTGGCGCATATAATATCAATGGAGCCTGGTACACGAATGACGGACATGATTGGACTTCAATAGAACCAAATTTTGGTACATCTGTTAACGGTGATCCGATCACTGCTTACGATAATCTTAGGTAATTTATATTATGAATCTATGTATGGAAGTATAGTTGGGTGCAAGGTTATTCGATCTACAAATAATGGAGCAACCTGGGGATCATCTGTAACTTCAATTTCAGGTTATGATAAAAACTGGATGGCTGCTGATCAAACTACCGGACCATTTGCAAATTATGTTTATACCACGATGACTCCGGGTAATTTTGCCAGAACCACAAACAACGGTGCAACCTGGACAACGACTGCTACATTCGCTACCCAATCCTTACCCGGAATGATGGTTTGCGTTGGACCTAATGGTGCAACTGATGGAGGTGCAGTCTATGTAGTTACAAATTCCGGGAGTGCATTCGCTTCAACATATACATTTTATGTTTCAACAAACGGCGGAGCTTCATTCACGTACAAATCTGCTCAGAATTTTGCAAACTATGTTGGCACGAATGTAAATGGAAGAAATTCTGTCCAGAATATGAGAACTCGACCATACCCATTTATTGCTGCTGATCAGAGTACTGGTTCTTATAGAGGAAGATTGTATTGTGTTTATGCTTCCAATACTCCTGCAGGAGATGGAAATAAACCGGATATCTTTTGTAGGTATTCAACTAATCAAGGTTCTACTTGGTCCACAGCAATTAAGATTAATGATGATTTTGGTACTACAAATCACCATCAATGGCATCCCTCAACATGGTGTGATAAATCGACCGGAAGGTTGTATGTGAAATGGATGGATACAAGAGATACACCTACTAGTGACAGTGCATACATTTATGCAAGTTATTCCGATAATGGTGGTTTAACCTGGGAAGCAAACCAGAGAATCTCCAATGAAAAAATGAAAATTAATTGTACTACCTGCAGTGGAGGAGGTACTCCACGTTACCAGGGAGATTATGATGCCATAGTCGGCATAAATAACCAGGCACTTATGATGTGGACTGATTTTAGAGACGGAAGTTTTGGAAGTTATGTTGGATACTTTCCAGATTTTGCTATGCAAATTTCACCAACTACAGCGTCGATTTACAATCAAAATGACACTGCTTTTTTTTCTATTGAAATACCAGATGTTAAACTTTATAATTCATCGGCAATATTTTCAGCTACAGTTTCTCCAACTCCTCCTAGCGGAACAATCACGCTCGATTTTCCGGGGGGCAATACACTCAGTTCTTTCCCGGGAAATGTACCACTCAGAGTTCGGACATTAGGAAACGTTACTCTAGGAACATACACTATTAATATCCAGGGTGAAGGACCAAATGGTACACCTGTTCATCGCAGAACAGCTACACTTAGTGTTTTATTGGCACCTGTAACTGACCCTTTAGCATTTAATGCCACAGCTATAAGTTATTCTCAGATTGATCTTTCACTTTACACCAAATGCAAGTAGCAACAATGTTAGTAATAGTCTGGAATAATACAGGAACATTTACTACTCCATCAGGAACACCCCCTATTGTTGGAAGCCCATTTGCAGGTGGGATACTATTATATAATGGAATAACATCGCCGGTTAACCATACAGGATTAACACATTCAACTACTTACTATTATAAAGCATTTTCCAATAGTGGAGTAAGCTATTCACCGGGAGTTACTGCAAATGCAACCACTTTATCTGCACTTGATTTCGGCGTAGACTTTCTGGTGAGTGATAACTGTGCAAACTCAGTTCTGCTAAAGTTTGGCACCGCACCCGGAGCAACAGATTGTTATGATGCTGGCTTAGATCAATCAGCACCACCACCACCACCAGTCGGTGCATTTGACGGAAGATTTAACAGTTGCGGAGAACCCTGGTTTACAGATATCCGTGGAACAAATCTAACAGGAGAAAGAATATGGGTTATGACCTATACACCCGCCACGGGATGTAGTCCTGTCAGCTTCAGCTGGAACCCATCACAGTTACCAGTTGATGGATACTTTCATCTTGTAGACCCGATATATGGAAACCTTGTAAATGTAAATATGAGGACAAGTAGCACATATACAGATGGACCAGGACTAGGTCAGTTGCTGATAAAATACAACTACGAGATAAACTCAAAATATAATGTAGATGCAGGCTGGAATATGCTAAGCCTACCGGTGGATGTATTAGATAACAACTATCTTACATTATTCCCAAATGCAGTATCGGGGACATTGTATGGATATTCGGGGACATACATATCAACAACAACAATAGATAACTGTGGTGGCTATTGGTTAAAATTCCCTGCATCAGAGGTAGCAGAGGTATACGGATCAGATAGAACAGAATGTGCGGTTGTATTGAGTACAGGGTGGAATATGATAGGAGGACCGAACTGTAATGTACCGTTGAGCAGTGTAATCGATCCGGGAGGAATAATAATTCCGGGCACGTTGTATGGATATTCGGGAAGCTACACGACATCAAGTTCAATAGATGGAACAAAGGGATACTGGATAAAGGCAAATGCAGCCGGAACGATAACAATAAGTTGTGGAAGTTTTCTTGAAAATACAGAAGAAGTGCTGAGTAAAATAGTTGAGAGCACAGAAGAATTTGGAAAGATAGAAATAAGTGATGGATTAAAGAACAAACAGACACTCTACTTTAGTGGTAAGTTGGGTGAAGATATAAACATAGAAAGTTACAGTATGCCACCAGTACCACCACCGGGAAGTTTTGATGCAAGGTTGGTAGGGGATTACAGGTTAACTGAAAGTGATGAAGTGAGCATACAACTGCAGGGAACAGATTACCCTGTTAGTATTGTAATAACGAATCTGAAATCAAATGAAGAATATGTTCTTGTAGAGATGGCTAATGGAGTAGAAGTTGGAACTCAAAAGATAGCAGAGGGTTCAGAAATAATAATAAGAAATGAAGAAGTAACTATACTGAAGATAACGAAAGAGCAGTCATTACCGACTACATATAATTTGGAACAGAACTATCCGAATCCATTCAATCCAAGTACAACAATAAAGTTCTCGCTACCAGAGGCAACGAATGTAACACTGAGAATATACAATACATTAGGACAAAAGGTAGACTGAGCTAGTAAACACAAATTTAGAAGCAGGATGGTATAACTATCAGTGGGATGCAGATAACATAGCAACTGGAATTTACATATATGAATTAAGAACCGATAAATTTATTTCAGTGAAGAAGATGATTTTAATGAAGTAAAAACAATTTTCACTCTGCTAGAAATTATCAAATGCAATAACAGTTTTGTGGGAATTGTCAATCTGATTTTATATTTTATTTGACAGCTATTCAAGCATTTTATAGAATTATTTATCACATAAAATTAGGCTGGTGATGTTAAATTTTAACCTTGTTGTGATTGTTTATATCATACTATTTCACTTTTCGAGTGTAGCTCAAACAAAAGATTCTCAAAATTCAAAAGACGCTATAACGAATCAAGGATTAATATTTGAAAAGGAAATTGATTATAGATTAGAGGACAGTTCATATACAGATGTTATCCAATTGTTAAATCTATGTGATAAAGCTCAGGCAATCCAATTTAGAATATTAATAAATAAAGCACCTGATGATAGTTCTATATTAATATTCCGGGATATTCAGAAGGGATCTGATTTGAGTGATCCAAGCTGGTTACTGGATTTTAATATAATTAAAGGTCCGATAGTGCAGAACGGGGCATCACAAGATGAAATTTATGTTGTACTTTATAATCAAAATCTAAATGGCGGATTAATACCAGGGGATTACAAAAATCTAATCAACGTAAAATATGAGTTAGCTAATATGTCGGGTTCACAAAATAGTATTAAATCTTCAATGAAGATTTCCCACGCTGAGGCTAGCACATTTCAAGGAGTAGCAATTGATATCACACCTTCACGTGATGAATTTAAAATTTATTTTAAAAAGAATATAGAATGATTTTTTTCTGTTATGATAATAATAAAAATAACCAGAGATTGTTATGATTATTAAAATTAAAAATTATACAATTATTAGCTATATTATTTTTATCTGTAAATGTACAGGCTCAGATTAATGAACTTCATATGCTCCCCGATTCCGGCAGGTCGGGCTACCCGGTGACGATATCATACACAATAAATAATACAGATCAGTTTTCGGCATTTCAATTTGATGTGATACTACCTTCAGTACTAACTTTTATCGAAGATTCAGTTTGGTTATTTAGAACGACCGATCATTTTGTTATAGCTAATCAAGTTAATCAACAGACTTTACGCATCGTTGCCTTTTCACCTACTAATCAACCATTTACAGGTAACGATGGTGTGATTGTAAAAATAATGTTCAGTCTAAATGGGAGTGCTGGTACGTACGATGTGGGATTGAACAATGTGGTTATTTCTAATCCGATTGGAGTAAACATTCTTACTGGATATTACCCAAGCTATATAAAGATAACTGCACCTGATATTTCCGGACAAACTAATATAGATTTTGGGGAGGTAACAGTTCTTGATACTCTATCGGTACGACTATCAATTAAGCAATACGGGTAATGATACATTATTTGTTACTGATTTCTTTTCATCAGAAATATATTTTTGGAATGATACACCTCTTCCACAAAATATTCCACCCTACGAAAGTAAAACATTCAATTTTAAGTTTCACAATATTAATAAGGGTCAGTATTCAGCAACATACACCATTAGAAGTAATGATCCGGATGAAGATCCATTTTATATTGATGCTATTGCAACTTCTTTTGCTCCTAATTACATTCTTATTCAAGATGCAGCAGCATATGTTCGTGATACTGTTACATTAAAAATTGATGTGGATAATTATGAACAATTTTTCAATTTTCAAGTGGACCTTGACTTTCCTGACAGTCTTACTTACGTTTCTGGTAGTGCCACTTTAACCGACCGGAAACAGGATCATACAATTCATGAGGCCCTTCTTACATCGAATAAAATTCGTCTTTTTACTTATTCAGCAAGTCACCTACCATTTCTAGGAGATACCGGTACAGTTGTAACAATGAACTTTGTAGTAGGTAATGATACAGGATACTTTCCACTTAATCTAAGTGGAGGAATTTTAACGGATTCCATCTTACAAAATATCATCAGAGGAACTATTGATGGAGAAATATACGTGCAACCAAGGCCAACGTTCCAATTAGCTGTAACAGTAACTGATGGATGGAATATGGTATCAGTTCCTGGAATAAATCCTGATGGTCAGGGAGTAGATATCTGGTGGTCAGGAAGAGATCCGGGTGCTGATGTATTCAAATATCTCAGTGGATATCTGATAGTCAATTCCACAATTACTGGAGTAGGTTACTGGATGAAACATTTAGGAACCAACATATATAATACAGGTGATGAATGGCCTACTGGAGGAATAGAGTTTGTACCTCACAATCCAATCAGTGCACTTGCTGGCTGGAATCTGATCGGGGGATATGAGGATACAGTACAGGTTGTCGGACTGACAACAACTCCGCCAGGTTTGATAACAGGAACGATCTACGGTTATTCGGGAGGATATAATACAGTTTCCAATCTATTACCCGGATATGCGTACTGGATAAAACTCACTGGAGCCGGACAAATTATTTTTCCAACAACATTAAGTAAACTTAATGAACAGGTTGTAGAATATTTCAAAGAAAACTGGGGGAAGATTATAGTAACAGATGCTGAAGGAAGAAGCTTTACTCTGTATGCAGTAAAAGGTCATGTCGATCTTGATCTGTATGAACTTCCACCATTGCCTCCAGCAGGAATGTTTGATATCAGGTTCAGCAGTGGAAGGATAGCAGAAGATATAAATAGTTCAATGCAGAAGATAGATATGAGCGGAGTAACATATCCATTAACAGTAAGAGTAGAGGGAATGGATATGAGATTGATGGATGAAACAGGTAAGACGATAAACGTTAATCTGAAATCAGGCGAAGATGTAGTGATCAGTGATGCAACAATAAAAAAACTTGTAGTTTCAGGCGGAGAGTCAATACCAACAGTCTATGCATTGGAACAAAACTATCCAAATCCATTCAACCCGAGCACAACAATCGAGTTCTCATTGCCGGAAGATGTAAGCAATGTGAAGTTATCGATATACAATGCATTGGGCGAGAAGGTAGCTGAGCTGGTTAACTCTATCATTGGCAGCTGGAAAGTATCAGTATCAATGGAATGCAAAGAATGTAGCAACAGGAATGTATATCTATGAATTGAGAACTGATAAATTTGTTTCAATAAAGAAAATGATTCTTCTAAAATGATGAAGCAGAAAATAAATATCATAAAACTATATCTGCCTATTACGATTTTGTGGTTGTATACCATTAATGTTTTCAGTCAGACATCAGCACAAATATCAATTCCATTTGAGGTGTACGATAATGCCGGGGGACAAAAAACTTTGTATTTTGGTTTAGATCAAACGGCAACTGATGAAATTGATTTTCTTTTAGGTGAAAGTGATTTGCCCCCGTTTCCGCCAATTGGGGCTTTTGATGCAAGATTCATACTGCCAAAAAATAATTTTAATGGTTCCCTGAGCTCCTGGAAGGATTATCGGTTCGCTGCTGACTTTCCTTACTCTGGTACAGTCGAACACAGATTTAAATACCAGAATGCAGGTGGTGCAACATTAATGTATTTCAGTTGGGATTTACCGCCGGAAGTTACGGGATTAATCCAGGATCTTGTGAATGGTGCTCTTGTAAATGTTCCTATCAGCGGAACCGGTGTTTATGAGCTGGCAAATTTTGCAGCCCTGAATCAAATGAAATTAATGATTTATTATAACAATATAATTACTGAAATTAAGGATGAAGGTTTCAAACATACGACTTTTAAACTTGAGCAGAATTATCCAAATCCATTTAATCCTTCAACAAAAATTAAATTTACAATCCCATTTGTAGGAACTTCATTAATGAAATTCGTACAATTAAAAGTATACGATGTGCTTGGTAATGAAGTCGTCACTTTAATTAACGGAGAATTAACTTCAGGAGAATATGAAGTGGAGTTTAATACATCATCCATCAATCATTATCAAACTTCAGGAGTCTATTTCTATCAATTAAAAGCTGATAATTATTTCGAGACAAAGAAGATGCTTTTTCTGAAATAAATCAAGTTTATTTGATATGAATTCAATTTTAAAATACATTCTTGTTTCATTCATTTTTGTTTGTATAACTTTTGGTCAAACACAGCACACTATAATGACTTATAACGTGTTGAATCTAACACTTGGGGATACGCTTGCACGAAACCCATACTTTAGAACGATATTCTCAAATGTTCAGCCGGATATATTAGTTTGTCAGGAAATGACATCTCAAACGGGAGTGAATGGTTTCCTTATCAGAGTGCTGAATAGAGTATCATCTGGTTATGCTGCAGGTACATTTATAAATGGATTGGATACCGACAACGCAATTTATTATAAAAGTAGTCTCTTTACTTTTTTAAGCAATACTCCTATCGATACTGAGCTTCGAGATATTAATGAATTCAAACTTCGCTATAACTCCACAGGTGATACAATAATAATTTATTCAGTTCATCTTAAAGCAGGTGATGACAGCGCCGATAGTCTTAAAAGAGCCGCGGAAGTCGATAGTCTTAGAAATAGAACAAATACTCTTTCACCAAATTCTAATTTCATTGTTGTGGGTGACTATAATATATATGATTCAGGTGAACTGGCATTTCAAAAATTACTTAAGCCAGTCACAAACAGGTTACTTCATTGATCCACTAAATCTTAATGGACGTTGGAACAATAATGGATCATTCGCACCTTATCATACCCAGTCCACAAGGGTAAGAAATTTAGGAGACGGTGGCGCAACAGGAGGATTAGACGATCGATTTGATATGATATTGATGTCGCAGGAAATTCTGAATTCAGGAGGGATAACTTATATCCCCGGATCATATAACGAATACGGTAATGATGGAAATCATTTTAATGATTCAATCAATCAACCACCAAATGCTGTAGTAGGTGAACTGGTTGCAGATGCATTACATTATGCTTCAGATCATCTTCCGGTTTATGCAACTTTCAGTTTTGATGCACCATATTTACAGATTTCGTCTTTCACTGCTTTGATAGAAGGATTTTTTAATGGTTCAACTATGATCCCTGACACTGTTACTATTGAATTGAGAAACTCTGGTTCACCTTATTCTCTAGTTGATGAGGCAAAAATAGTATTAGATAATAATGGTCAAGCCACTCCTAAATTTTATAATGCAGATAATGGTATTCCTTATTACCTGGTTGTTAAGCATCGAAACGCTGTTGAAACCTGGAGTGCTTTACCTCAAACATTTACTGCTAATACATTAGCGTATGATTTCACTACAGGTTCGGATAAAGCATACGGAAACAACCTAAAATTAGTTGGGAGTAAGTGGTGTATTTATGGAGGAGATGTGAACCAGGATGGATTTGTTGAGACAGCAGATTTGAATATGGTTTTTAACGATAATGTAAGTGGAGCATCCGGATATATTCCATCAGACCTGAACGGAGATCTGTTCACGGAGATTGAAGACTTGAATATAGTTTTTAGAAATAATGTGCTTGGAGTTGAAAGAATTACGCCACCAGGCTTTTTATCGGATGTTGGAAAATAACCTTTTAAATAATTATTTGATCGAGAAAGAATTAGTAGAAATAGTTAAATAGTTTTTTTAAATTGATGTGAATTTTTGCTTAACATAAAATTAATATTTAATTATGTCCTTGATAATAGTAATTGTTTAAATTTGATTTAGAGGAATATTTCAATAACTAAAATGAAATTATAAAATCATCTATTCATTTATAAATTTAATCGGAGGGTCCCATGCTTAAAAATACATTGTATTTTGTTTTTGTTTTGATGATGGTTCTTGTATTCAATCAGAACCTTCAATCACAACAGTGTGAAGTTATCACTGGTAATATAAATTTTGAATCTGATAACTCACTTACATTTGATGTTGTTATTAAAAATACAGGTACATCAAGCTTTAATTACAGCCATGGTAGCTTTGCCTGGACTTATGATACTGCTATACTTAATGGAGGGACGGCAACATTTTCTCTTGTCCCTGGATACAGTGATTTTCCAGCAGATGCATATCCGCCATCTGCATTAATAACAGATCCGAACATATTAAGAACCTCTTCTAATATGCCAGGTTCAAACGGAGTAATTGAAGCTGATGAAGGTTTGCAGCTTTATAGATTCAGGTTGCAAACGTCCGCAGCGTCATTTGGTTCAGACTTTTTCAATTTAAGTTGGAAAAATGATGTAACGCCGGCAACAAAGATTTTTAGTTGGGATAGTGGTACAGGTCTTCCTCTGGAAATTCAAAATTTGGAGTTATCTATTGCGCTGTTAGTTCTGGAAGAAAATTTTGATTATGGCAGTGTCGCTAATCCAGATTTAACAGTTGTAACTACCAACTGGACAAGACATAGTGGTGTGCAGGGACCAGCTTACCTTACTACAAGTCTTTCATATACTGATTATATTTCATCAGGAATTGGAGGTTCGGTTAGATTTACAAATGGCGGTAGTGGTACCAATGATGGTGATGTAAACAGAATTCTTGCTTCACCAATATCAGGTGACACTGATGTATATACTTCATTTCTGTTAAATCTTGATTCTGCAAGAACACAGGACTATTTCTTTCATATTGCACCCGATCCCCTCTCATTTACTTACAGAGGTAGAGTCCGCGCGAGAGATAATGGAGCCGGGTGGAGTTTTGGTCTATCGAAAAGTTCATCGGGCCTGTATATGAAGACACCACAATATTGAATTTTAGTCAAACTTATCTAGTTGTACTAAAATATACAATGAACTCAACAACAACTACTGATGATGAATTTACATTATACGTTTATGATACGGGATTACCAGTCTCTGAACCAGGTTCCCCCGTAGTAACAATTGGACCCATAGGTTCCGGCGAAAGTGGGGATCTAACTAATGTTGGCGCTGTTGCTATTCGTCAGGGTACTAATACACCATCTGGAACTATAGATGGAATTAGGTTAGCCACTTCCTGGTCTGAGATATTTCCGGTTTCAGGTACGCCAATTATCAGTGCTAGTCCAACATCATTATCTGGCTTTTCGTATTTAGTAGGTGGGGGCCCTTCAGCTTCTCAAAGCTATGATTTAAGTGGCAGTGATTTAACACCTGCTTCAGGTAACATAACTGTAACCGCTCCAACTGATTATGAAATTTCATTAAACAATGCAATTTTCGGTAGCACTCTAAATGTTCCATACTCGGGTGGGATTTTGAGTCCAACACCTATTTATGTAAGACTCAAATCAGGATTACCGGGGGGTTTTTATGAAAATGAAACTATAACAAATGAAGGTGGTGGAGCTACAGCTACTAATGTAATTTGTAGTGGTGCAGTCATAAATCCTGAGCCTACAAATCATGTTACTAATTTTGACGGTATACTTGGTAATCCAACTTATTATTATAATAATCTAAACTGGACCGATGCGACAGGTGGTACAGTTCCAGATGGTTATTTAATTAAAAGGAGCTATGTAGGATTTGGTGATATAGTAGATCCAGTTGATGGTGTTCCTGAATCAGACTCATATTCAGAACAGAATGTTGATCAGGGAATACAAACTGCTATCTTCACGGGATTTGCAGGTTCAACTTATTACTATAAAATATTTCCCTATACAAATTCAGGTTTATATATTGATTACAAATTAGATGGATCGGTACCTCAGTTCAGTATAACAAATGCTAACGCACCATCATTACCAATTACTGAAAACTTTGAATATCCAACCGGAAGTTATTTGACTGATAATGGATGGGTTGCACATAGTGGTGCAGGGGATTCTCCTATACAAGTTAATGCTTCACCTTTATCCTATCCTGGGTATATTAACTCTGGAATTGGTAAATCTGTTACGGTAAACGTTCCTCCAGCAGCTGAAGATGTTAACAGAGCCTTTGATAGTATTTCAACAGGAAGTATTTATGCCTCATTTATGGTTGATGTAGATTCAGCTACAACTTCTGGAACATATTTTTTCCATTTAGGTCCTGAAAACTCAACCTTCGTATACCGTGCAAGAGTATTTGTCAAAAAGAACGATGTTGACGATAATCTAGCTTTTGGTGTATCAAAGAGTTCTAGCTCAACTGCAGTTGTTTATACTCCATTTAATTACTCTTTAAATACAACTTATTTAATTGTAGTTAAATATACCTTCAACACTGGAACAACAGATGACGATGAAGTAAAATTATGGATTAATCCAGTCCTGGATGGAATAGAGCCAGCTTCTGATTTGACACAGACCGATACGGGAATTGATCCGACAAGTCTTGCTTTCTTTGCATTAAGGCAAGGTTTTAATGGACCCGGGTTGACATTTGGCGGTTTAAGAGTTGCCACTACCTGGGTACCAGAGTCAGGTTCAACAACCTTCGCATTAACATGTAACAGTAGGCGATGGCTGGAATATGGTATCAGTACCGGGAACAAATCCGGCTGGAATGGCACCAGTCGACTGGTGGTCGAAATCTAGTAGGCGACGTATATAAATTTGCTGGTGGCTATGTAGCAGTAACTACCACAACGCCAACAGAAGGCTACTGGATGAAGAATTCATGGTGCTGACAGGTATACAGCTATCCTGCAATAGAGATAGTTACACATAATGCTATACGCGCAGCAGCAGGATGGAATATGATTGGAGGTTATGAACTTACAGTGCCAACAGCTAGCCTAACTACAACACCACCAGGACTAATAATCACACCAATATATGAATATTCAGGAGGATATTTACCATGCAACTAATATAGTCCCTGGTTATGGATACTGGGTCAAAAATGGATGCAGCTGGATCGATAGGTGGACTGAGTGCGCCACCATTGGCAAAAGGAACCGAGCCAGTAGAATTCTTCCCGGAAGATTGGGGTAAGATAATACTTTCAGATGCAACAGGAATAAATTATACACTGTATGCAGTAAAAGGTGAAGTCAACCTTGACAATTATGAACTACCACCAGCACCACCAGCAGGAATGTTTGATATAAGGTTCGGAAGTGGAAGGATAGCAGAAGATATAAACAGTTCTATCCAAACGATAGATATGAGTGGAGTAACATATCCATTAACAGTAAGAGTAGAGGGAATGGATATCAGATTAATGGATGAGACAGGAAGCACAGTAAACGTGAATCTGAAGTCAGGCGAAGATGTAGTGATCAGTGATGCAACGATACAGAAGCTGATGGTAACAGGCGAATTGATACCAGCAGTCTATGCATTGGAGCAGAACTATCCAAACCCATTCAACCCGAGCACAACAATCGAGTTCTCATTGCCGGAAGATGTAAGCAATGTGAAGTTATCGATTTACAATGCGTTGGGTGAGAAGGTAGCTGAACTGGTCAACTCTTCATTGGCAGCTGGAAGGTATCAATACCAATGGAGTGCAAAGAACGTTGCAACAGGAATGTACATCTATGAATTACAAACGGACAAATTTGTCTCTGTAAAAAAGATGTTACTATTGAAATAACTTAAATCATTATAAGCCCTGCTGAAATATCAGCAGGGCAAATTTATTACAGGAGTATACTCTTATGAAAAAAAAGTCACTACTGTTTCTTATTGTTCTTTTTCTTTCAACAAATCTGTTTTCACAATCACCCGTCGTTCAACAAATACTAAATTCTGCAAACCAGGATTCATTAGTTTATTTTGTTCGTGAACTTTCTGGTGATGTTTCAACAATTATAAATGGGACATCACAGACGATTATATCCCGAAATAAATATCAACCAGGGAATGCTCTTGCTGAAACTTATATAAAACAGAAATTACAATCATATGGATTGACTACAACAATCCAGACATTTAGTACATCAGGGAAAAATGTTTATGGTGTACAGCTAGGCACTGAGTTTCCTAATCAAAAGTACTTCATTTGTGCTCACTTTGATGATATGCCTTCAGGAACGACTGCACCCGGTGCTGATGATAATGCGAGCGGCACTGCTGCAGTAATCGAAGCTGCAAGAATATTTTCTCAGTATAATTTTCCATTTACAATTGTTTATGCATTGTGGGATGAAGAAGAACAAGGCTTAGTTGGAAGTGAATACTATGCAACTCAAGCAGCAAATGCAGGTGATTCAATACTTGGCGTTATTAATTTAGATATGATTGCCTATGATGGTAACGACGATGGTAATGCCGATGTTCATACCAGCTCGGTTGCAAGCACAAATTCTCTTAAAGATAAAATGCTTGAAGTAAATCTTCTATACGGAATTAACTTAGATCTTGATGTTGTACCTGCTCAACCCTATAGTGATCATCAATCGTTTTTAGATCATGGTTTTGGTGCAATTTTATTAATTGAGGATGATAATGATTTCCATCCTTACTATCATACAGTAAATGATCTGATTCAATATTACAATCAACCGTATTACTTTAAAATGTCAAAGCTTGCATTTGCAACACTTGCATCATTCGCACTTAATTTAAATATGAATATAATTCATACACCTATTGCTTCAACAACACAAACAAGTCCGATTATTACTTCTGCTCTTATTTCTACAGGATTGGATATTGGGACAGGGAATTTATTACCTAGACTTTATTACAGAACCAGAACAGGTGGAGGTACATTTGGTTCTTTTAATGAAGTTGCAGGAGTTCCTACTGAAAGTGGAAATTATACTTTCACCATCCCTTCACTATCACTTGGAACAGTTGTTCAGTATTATTTGGCAGCTCAGGATGCTAACTCAACTGTAGTTAAAACTCTTCCAACTGGTGGCGGTGGATTTAATCCCCCCGGAAGTACACCACCTCCAAATTTTTTCCAGTTCTTCGTAGCTTCACAGGTTATTGCTATGTATGATGAAGCAAATAACATAAATGACTGGACTTCAGTTGGTGGATGGAATATCACAACGGCAAAATATGTATCACCCCCGACTTCATTTACAGACTCGCCGGGAGGAAGCTATTCAAATAATGCTAATTCTTCTTTGAAGTATAATTCTCAGATTGATTTAAGTGATGTTCTCGGTGCAACACTTGAGTTTGATACTCAGTGGGATATTGAAACTGATTGGGATTATGGTCAGATTCAAATTTCTACTAATAACGGTTCTACCTGGACAGCTCTTGAAGGGCTTTACACAAATCCCGGAGTTGGAAGCTTTCAGCCAAATGGTGAACCACTTTATGATGGTGCACAATTGACCTGGGTTCACGAAACTATTGATATATCAAATTATGCTAATCAAAATATCTCTATAAGATTTTTATTTATATCTGATGGATACGTCACAGCAGATGGCTGGTATGTTGATAATATAGAAATATCAACTTATGAAGCCACAGCAACATTCTCCTTAGCTGTATCAATTGCCGACGGCTGGAATATGGTATCGGTACCAGGAACAAATCCAGGAGGAATGGGAGTAGATACGTGGTGGTCAGGCAAAGACCCAGCAGCCGGAGTATTCAAATACGCTGGTGGTTATGTCGAAGTATTTACCACAACACCGACAGAAGGCTATTGGATGAAAAATACTGGTGCTCAGGCATACAACTATCCTGCAATACAGGTAGTACCTCACGATCCATTAGCAGGAGTTTCAGGCTGGAACCTTATAGGTGGATATGAACTGAGTGTATTAACAGCGAACATAACAACAGTTCCATCGGGATTGCAGAATGGTCCAATTTATCAGTACTTAGGTGGATATCAGGAAGCAACAACATTGGATCCGGGATATGGATACTGGATAAAGCTTTCGGGTGCAGGACAAATAATCATCCCAGAAATACTGGCCAAGGGAACCGAGCCAGTAGAATACTTCAAGGAAGATTGGGGTAAGATAATACTTACAGATGCAACAGGAATAAATTATACACTGTATGCAGTAAAAGGTGAAGTAGATCTTAACAAGTACGAACTACCTCCAGCACCACCTTCAGGAATGTTTGATATCAGATTCAGTAGTGGAAGGATAGCAGAAGACATAATCAGTTCTATCCAGACGATAGATATGAGCGGAGTAACATATCCATTAACAGTAAGAGCAGAGGGAATGGATATGAGATTGATGGATGAGACAGGAAAAATAGTAAATGTTAATCTGAAGTCAGGCGAAGATGTAGTGATCAGTGATGCAACGATAAAGAAGCTAATAGTAACAGAAGAACTATTGCCTACAGAATATTCACTGGAACAGAACTATCCGAATCCATTTAATCCGAGCACAGTGATCGAATTCTCATTACCGGAGGATGTAAGTAATGTAAAACTTTCGATCTACAATGCATTGGGCGAGAAGGTAGCTGAATTGGTGAACACATCATTGACAGCAGGAAAATACCAGTATCAATGGAATGCACAAGAATGTAGCAACAGGAATGTACATCTATGAATTAAGGACAGATAAATTTGTTCAGATGAAGAAGATGTTACTGTTAAAGTAATTAGTTGACTTATTGCAACCCGTCCTGATTTCTCGGGACGGGATTGCTATCAATAAAAAGTTTGATGGTGTAAGAATAACTTTAATATAACTAATTAAGGAGGGTTCGATATGCGTAAACTTTTTTCGGTTTTTTTTCTAGCACTTGTGTATGCTACTATTACTTTTGGACAACCAGCTATGGATATACCATTGACTGCTGATGATGGTATAGATTCCAACAACGGACTAGCATTAGGTTTTGATTCTACTGCAACAAATGGCATTGATCCGGCACTGGGCGAAAGTGATCTTCCTCCATTTCCACCAGCAGGTGTTTTTGAAGCAAGATTCGATCTAACACCTTATGCAGGTGAACAATTGTCTTCGTATAAGGATTACAGATATGCTCCTGCATTTCCATACACTGGTGTAACAGAACATAAACTGATCTGGCAGTTGTCGTCGGGAGCTACAAAATTTCAAATAGAATATAACTTACCACCAGAAGCAACAATGATCATCAAAGATCTCGTTGGTGGAGTTTTATTTAACAGCGGATCATTGACAGGTACGGGTACTTATTCGGTTCCACCTGCATATATTAGTTTGAATGCTGCACTTATTACAATGACTATTGGTGAGCCTTGTCCTATTATTGAAGCATCCAATCCAGATCCAGCTGATCTTCAAAACAATGTACAGATTACTGGAGTTTCTCTTGGATGGGTAAATGGAGTTGGAACAGTTGATGTGGAAGTGTGGTTTGGTCCGAATGAAAGAGTTCTTAAATTGTATGATGGGCCTGCAATAAATTCATTGCCTTTAGGACTTCTTAATTACGATACTGAATATAGTTGGTATGTAGTGTGTAAAGATGATACCTGCGGAATTCAGAGCCCGAACTGGACTTTTACAACGGTTCTGGATACAAATCTAGTAATTGATACTATTGATGTTTATCCTCAAAATCTAAATAATTGGACGGGTACTTGTAATTCATCAAGTAAAACCCATTTTAGCCTGGTAAATGGCTATAACATAGAAGTTGGGTGGATGGTATTTGATATTAGTGCCATTCCAAATAATGTTACTATTAATTCAGTTATATTTAATGGTTTTTTGTATGATAATAGCTGGCCATATTGGTCAATAACACCAATGGGTAATGTTAATCCAATTACTGATGCTGCATCTGCAGTATTTAATCAGGTAAGTACTCATTCCGGTCAAGGTATTGCTTACAGTTATAATGAAGAATCAGGTACATTAAATAATGATTGGTTGACCAGTACATTGGGATCCACAGTAACAATGGATCTACAAAGTTCACTATCGAAAAATTGGTTTGCACTGGGAATTGTAGATTTTGATTTCAGTACCAACTATTATGTTAAATTCCATGGATGGGCTGAAGCAAATAGGCCCTATCTTAAAGTAATTTATTCTTTCCAAGGAGAAACAACCTTTCAGTTCTCATTAGATATTGACAATGGTTGGAACTTGATCTCGATACCAGGTCTGCTTCCAGGAAATCAAAGTGTAGATAATTGGTGGCCAAATAGAGATCCAGAAGCAAATGTATTTGAATACATCAGTGGTCCGGGGTACATATCTACAAACCTGTTAGTACCAGGTAAGGGTTACTGGATGAAAAATCTTGGATCGAATTCTTATAATACAGGAGATGAATGGCCAGCAGAAGGGATAAAGATTGTACGTCACGACCCAATCGATGTTATGTCAGGTTGGAATATTTTCGGAGTATATGAAGAAACGGTTCCAACAGCTGGTTTAACTACCATACCATCTGGAATCATAAGTGGGCCTGTTTATGGATTTTCTGGTGGATATTTTATATCTACTCAACTCGTACCAGGACATGGCTATTGGGTAAAACTAGATGATAATGGACAAATTATTATTCCTGATACTGAATTAAAAATTAATAACGAAGTGATTAGCTGGTTTAAGGAAGATTGGGGAAAGATCATATTTACAGATGCAGCAGGAATAAATTATACACTGTATGCAGTAAGTGGTGAAGTGGATCTTAACAAATACGAACTTCCACCAGCACCACCAGCAGGAATGTTTGACATCAGATTTAGCAGTGGAAGAATTGCTGAAGACATAAACAGTTCTATCCAGAGTATAGATATGAGTGGAGTAACATATCCATTAACAGTAAGAGTAGAAGGAATGGATATGAGATTGCAGGATGAGACAGGAAGAACTATAAACGATAATCTGAAGTCCGGCGAAGATGTAGTGATCAGCGATGCAACAATACAGAAATTGATGGTAACAGGCGAGCTGATACCAGCAGTCTATGCATTGGAACAGAACTATCCGAATCCATTCAACCCGAGCACAACAATCGAGTTCTCATTGCCGGAAGATGTAAGCAATGTGAAGTTGTCGATATACAATGCATTGGGTGAGAGGGTAGCAGAGATAGTTAACACATCACTGGTAGCAGGAAAATACCAGTATCAATGGAATGCAAAGAATGTAGCTACCGGAATGTATATCTATGAATTACGAACAGATAAATTTATTTCATTTAAAAAGATGATTTTATTGAAGTAATCCATAAAAAAATAAAAAAAAGCCCCTATAAGTGAAAATTTGTAGGGGTTTTTATTTGCCATTCGTTAATTATTGCTTGCCTTTTTCAGATTATTTTGTGAATTTCACATAGGGATTTAAATCCTACCTGAGAGAAATAATATGATTGCCCAATTAGTTTGAAAATTCAGTACTTAATGGGAGTACTATCAGAATTTTTGGACGAATATTTTTTATTAGTAACAGAAACTGCATTTAAAATTCTATTGGAAAAATAAGTAAATGCAGGTTCTGAATAGTTTTCTTTGGGAAACATCTTTTGAGTATTAGACTGTGCTTTCTAAATTGTCTGATATTGATACGAATTACTCATCATAATAATAGAATATAAACAATATTGCCTCAATTTTTAACAAATATTGATGGTATGATGATTGTCTAATTTTTTAATTAAAATTGAATTTGATTCATTGTAATCAAATTATAAATGCTTATTCTCATAAAATAAGAGATTGCGTTATGCGTAAACTATTTCTACTATTTGCCAATAATATTTCTGTATTCCGGATTTGCTTTTGGACAAGTCTTTGAAATCACCCCACCAAACCTAGACTTTGGCAATGTTGTCTTGGTTCAAATGCAGTATTACAGTCCACTGTAAATAACCCAGGAATAAGTGATCTTGTAATAACGAATATAGTATCATCAGACGGACAGTTTACATTTACACCGAACACATTCCCGGTAACAATACTACCAGGCGGGAACCAGGTATTCGATATAACATATACCCCAACAGCCATAGGACTAACGACAGGTATTTAACATTCACACATAATGCAACGGGATCACCGACAGTATATTCAGTACAGGGAACAGGAGTAGAAGCAACATTTTCAATTACCCCACCAAACCTTGATTTTGGGAATGTAGTAATCGGCTCAAATTTATTACTTCAGTCAACAGTAAATAACCCGGGAACAAGTGATCTTGTAATAACGAATATAGTATCATCAGACGGACAGTTCACCTTTACACCGAACACATTCCCGGTAACAATACTACCAGGCGGGAACCAGGTATTTGATATAACATATACACCGACAGCCATAGGACTAACAAAGGTGATTTAACATTCACACATAATGCAACGGGATCACCGACAGTATATTCAGTACAGGGAACAGGAGTAGAAGCAACATTTTCAATCACACCGCCAAACCTTGACTTCGGTAATGTAGTAATCGGATCAAATTTATTACTTCAGTCAACAGTAAATAACCCGGGAACAAGTGATCTTGTAATAACGAATATAGTATCATCAGACGGACAGTTTACCTTTACACCGAACACATTCCCGGTAACAATACTACCAGGCGGGAACCAGGTATTTGATATAACATATACACCGACAGCCATAGGACTAACAACAGGTGATTTAACATTCACACATAATGCAACGGGATCACCGACAGTATATTCAGTACAGGGAACAGGAGTAGAAGCAACATTTTCAATTACACCGCCAAACCTTGATTTCGGTAATGTAGTAATCGGATCAAATTTATTACTTCAGTCAACAGTAGATAACCCGGGAACAAGTGATCTTGTAATATCGAATATAGTATCATCAGACGGACAGTTTACCTTTACACCGAACACATTCCCGGTAACAATACTACCAGGCGGGAACCAGGTATTTGATATAACATATACCCCGACAGCCATAGGACTAACGACAGGTATTTAACATTCACACATAATGCAACGGGATCACCGACGGTATATTCAGTACAGGGAACAGGAGTAGAAGCAACATTTTCAATCACACCGCCAAACCTTGATTTCGGTAATGTAGTAATCGGATCAAATTTATTACTTCAGTCAACAGTAAATAACCCGGGAACAAGTGATCTTGTAATATCGAATATAGTATCATCAGACGGACAGTTCACCTTTACACCGAACACATTCCCGGTAACAATACTACCAGGCGGGAACCAGGTATTCGATATAACATATACACCGACAGCCATAGGACTAACAACAGGTGATTTAACATTCACACATAATGCAACAGGATCACCGACAGTATATTCAGTACAGGGAACAGGAGTAGAAGCAACATTTTCAATTACACCGCCAAACCTTGATTTCGGTAATGTAGTAATCGGCTCAAATTTATTACTTCAGTCAACAGTAAATAACCCGGGAACAAGTGATCTTGTAATAACGAATATAGTATCATCAGACGGGCAGTTCACCTTTACACCGAACACATTCCCGGTAACAATACTACCAGGCGGGAACCAGGTATTCGATATAACATATACACCGACAGCCATAGGACTAACAACAGGTACGTTAACATTCACACATAATGCAACGGGATCACCGACAGTATATTCAGTACAGGGAACAGGAGTAGAAGCAACATTTTCAATTACACCGCCAAACCTTGATTTCGGTAATGTAGTAATCGGATCAAATTTATTACTTCAGTCAACAGTAGATAACCCGGGAACAAGTGATCTTGTAATATCGAATATAGTATCATCAGACGGGCAGTTCACCTTTACACCGAACACATTCCCGGTAACAATACTACCAGGCGGGAACCAGGTATTTGATATAACATATACACCGACAGCCATAGGACTAACGACAGGTGACTTAACATTCACACATAATGCAACGGGATCACCGACAGTATATTCAGTACAGGGAACAGGAGTAGAAGCAACATTTTCAATTACACCGCCAAACCTTGATTTCGGTAATGTAGTAATCGGATCAAATTTATTACTTCAGTCAACAGTAAATAACCCTGGAACAAGTGATCTTGTAATATCGAATATAGTATCATCAGACGGACAGTTCACCTTTACACCGAACACATTCCCGGTAACAATACTACCAGGCGGGAACCAGGTATTCGATATAACATATACCCCGACAGCCATAGGACTAACGACAGGTGATTTAACATTCACACATAATGCAACGGGATCACCGACGGTATATTCAGTACAGGGAACAGGAGTAGAAGCAACATTTTCAATTACACCACCAAACCTTGATTTCGGTAATGTAGTAATCGGATCAAATTTATTACTTCAGTCAACAGTAAATAACCCGGGAACAAGTGATCTTGTAATATCAAATATAGTATCATCAGACGGACAGTTCACCTTTACACCGAACACATTCCCGGTAACAATACTACCAGGCGGGAACCAGGTATTCGATATAACATATACCCCGACAGCCATAGGACTAACAACAGGTATTTAACATTCACACATAATGCAACAGGATCACCGACAGTATATTCAGTACAGGGAACAGGAGTAGAAGCAACATTTTCAATTACACCGCCAAACCTTGATTTCGGTAATGTAGTAATCGGCTCAAATTTATTACTTCAGTCAACAGTAAATAACCCGGGAACAAGTGATCTTGTAATAACGAATATAGTATCATCAGACGGGCAGTTCACCTTTACACCGAACACATTCCCGGTAACAATACTACCAGGCGGGAACCAGGTATTTGATATAACATATACCCCGACAGCCATAGGACTAACGACAGGTACTTAACATTCACACATAATGCAACGGGATCACCGACGGTATATTCAGTACAGGGAACAGGAGTAGAAGCAACATTTTCAATTACACCGCCAAACCTTGATTTCGGTAATGTAGTAATCGGATCAAATTTATTACTTCAGTCAACAGTAGATAACCCTGGAACAAGTGATCTTGTAATATCGAATATAGTATCATCAGACGGGCAGTTCACCTTTACACCGAACACATTCCCGGTAACAATACTACCAGGCGGGAACCAGGTATTCGATATAACATATACCCCGACAGCCATAGGACTAACGACAGGTACTTAACATTCACACATAATGCAACAGGATCACCGACAGTATATTCAGTACAGGGAACAGGAGTAGAAGCAACATTTTCAATTACACCGCCAAACCTTGATTTCGGTAATGTAGTAATCGGCTCAAATTTATTACTTCAGTCAACAGTAGATAACCCGGGAACAAGTGATCTTGTAATATCGAATATAGTATCATCAGACGGGCAGTTCACCTTTACACCGAACACATTCCCGGTAACAATACTACCAGGCGGGAACCAGGTATTTGATATAACATATACACCGACAGCCATAGGACTAACGACAGGTACGTTAACATTCACACATAATGCAACGGGATCACCGACAGTATATTCAGTACAGGGAACAGGAGTAGAAGCAACATTTTCAATTACACCGCCAAACCTTGATTTCGGTAATGTAGTAATCGGCTCAAATTTATTACTTCAGTCAACAGTAGATAACCCGGGGACAAGTGATCTTGTAATATCAAATATAGTATCATCAGACGGACAGTTCACCTTTACACCGAACACATTCCCGGTAACAATACTACCAGGTGGGAACCAGGTATTTGATATAACATATACACCGACAGCCATAGGACTAACGACAGGTGACTTAACATTTACGCATAATGCAACAGGATCACCGACGGTATATTCAGTACAGGGAACAGGAGTAGAAGCAACATTTTCAATTACACCGCCAAACCTTGACTTTGGTAATGTAGTAATCGGATCAAATTTATTACTTCAGTCAACAGTAGATAACCCGGGAACAAGTGATCTTGTAATAACGAATATAGTATCATCAGACGGACAGTTCACCTTTACACCGAACACATTCCCGGTAACAATACTACCAGGTGGGAACCAGGTATTCGATATAATATTTACACCGACAGCCACAGGACTAACGACAGGTGATTTAACATTTACGCATAATGCATCAGGATCACCAACAGTATATTCATTGCAAGGAACGGGTGTTGAAGCAATTGAAACAAGTATTGATGTAGTAAATCTAATTAATGTTATTACTAGTACGAATACCGATTCACTCATTACTGTAACCAATAATAGTACGACTCAATTGCTTGTAGCAGCGAATATGACTGCAGCACCTAATTGGAGTATTACTCCTGACACTGCTAGCATACCTGCAGGTGGGAACTTTATCTTCACACTTACATTTGCTGCTCCTGCTATACCTGATTTGTATACAGGTACATTAGTATTTAGTACAGACAGCTTTCCGTCTAACACGATTCCTTTGTCAGCTACAGTCGTTTCTGATGCCGGATTAATATTTGATCAGGATACGGTATATAGATTAGAAGACAGTTTATTTACAAATGTATTGCAATTGAAGAATCTAACTGATTCGCTTCATGCAATTCAATTCAGATTGCAAGTAAATAAAGAAATTAGTGACAATGTAGTTTTAATCTTCCAGAATATTCAAAAGGGTACTGATGTAAGTGATTCCAGTTGGATAATGGTATCCAACATAGTCAGAGGACCAATAACACCTAATGGAGCATCAGCAGATGAAGTATTTGTTTTATTATATAATATTAATCAAGGAGTTGGATTGGCTCCAGGAAATTACTATGAACTGTTTAATGTAAATTACAAAGTTGCTGATTTACAGCCTTTACAGGATAGTGTAAAATCTACTTTCAAGATAACACATGCTGAAGCAAGTACATATCAAGGACTACCAATTAATGTAACACCTTCTCATGATATACTAACAGTAATTGGACGGAACAGAATCTCCGGACTCGGTGATGTTAATAGAGACGGATATATAGATATTCTTGACCTAATAATGGTAGTTGATCATATTGTTAGTATAGATTCACTAGATGCAGATGAATTCTTGAGGGGGGATATTGCTCCGTGGTATCCCGGAGAACCATCACCAAATCCAGATGGAATAGTGAATGTTCTGGAATTGTCATTAATTCAGAACATTATACTTACCGGATTTTACCCTAATGGAATATCAATTGGTCCAACAGCGTACGCAAAACTGTCAGTGTCCAATGGTGATGGGGATGCAAAAGTAAAATTCTATATTACTGATAAAGGCATTTCAGCCTATCTCGATTCCAAAGTTGGAATACGGGGTGCACAAATCGAATTTGCCAATGTTGAAGATGAACCAGACGGCATGTTAATCAATACAGATCTGGGTCAGGGTTTTTATTATTATGCTAGTAATGATGAAATATTAAGAACGCTTTTATACGATCCCCTTGGAGAAAAATATTTAGAAGCTGGTGAACACTTTTTGGCGGAGATGCCGTTCACTCTAAGTAATCCGGAAAAAGTTACTTTAGATAAACTGATACTTGTAAATGTGGATAGAGAGAAAATACTAAATTTGCAAGCTGAAATAATTTATGGCAATCCAGCTTCAATACCATCAGATTATATGCTATCGCAGAACTATCCCAATCCATTCAATCCAAGTACAACTATCGAGTTCTCATTGCCAGAAGATGTAGGCAATGTGAAGTTATCGATCTACAATGCATTGGGTGAGAAGGTAGCAGAACTGGTAAACACTTCACTGGTAGCAGGAAATTACCAGTATCAATGGAATGCACAGAATATTGCCACGGGAATGTATATTTATGAATTAAGAACTGAGAAATTTGTTTCTGTTAAGAAAATGATTTTGTTAAAGTAACAGAGTTAAATATTTTTATTGGCCCCTATCAATAAAAGCCTACCAGTCGGTGGGCGGTTGATAGGGGTTTTTATTTTAATCTGGACTGTAATATGACTATTTAATTCGGTCATTATTAATCTGTAAGTTTTAGTGTTAAAATTCTAGAAATTAGATTTAATTGTTAATTCAAAATCGGAGAATTAAAATGTTTAGGATTTATGTACCAATCTTATTGTTGCTCATTTATGCATCCGCATTTGCACAATCACCAGTTAATAAAATTACTGCATCACTTGAAACAAAGATGAACAGTAGTGCAGCAACTGATGAAATTCTAGTCTGGGTTTATTTTACTGACAAAGGAATGAACACTGATGTTTATTTCACTAATCCACAGTTAGTGGTAAGTGAGAAATCAATTAAAAGAAGAGAAAAAGTTATTAGTAATTCTTCACCACTAACTATGAGAGATCTGCCTGTAAACTCAGATTATATTTCACAAGTTAAATGAAAAGGATTAAAAGTAAAATGGCCATCGAAATGGTTTAATGCGGTTAGCGGAACAGTAAATAAATCTCAACTAAATCAAATTGCTTTGCTGCCCTTTGTTAAGAAACTTGATATTGTCTATAAGTTAAGAAAAGGAAATCAACCGGAAACCGACCCAAATAGCATGACACAAAAATTAAGCGATGCACAACCTGATGGAGTGAACATCTATGATTATGGAGATTCCTATGCACAACTTCAGCAGATTAAATGTACCGGCAGTTCATGATTCTGGATTTACAGGACAGGGAGTCACTATATGTGTTATGGATGCAGGATTCAACCGGCTTAGTCACGATGCATTTCTTTCAATGAATATAATAGCTGCGTGGGATTTCGTAAATAATGATCCGAATGTTGGTGATGAAGGTGATCTGGGAACTGGCACTCATGGAACAATGACACTCTCAACAATCGGTGGTTTTGCACCAGGTCATTTAATTGGTCCGGCATTTAACTCATCTTATATCGTTGCTAAAACAGAAAATACAGACAGTGAAACTCCGATTGAAGAAGATAACTGGATTGCGGCTATGGAATGGGCAGACAGTATAGGAGTTGATGTTACAAGCACTTCACTTAGCTATTTAGATTATGATCCTCCTTACCCGAGTTATACTTGGGAAGATATGGATGGAAACACTACTATTATCACGAATGGAGCTGATTATGCTGCTTCTATTGGTATTGTAGTAGTGAATTCTGCCGGTAATGAGGGTTATAATTCTTCCCACAATACTTTAGGTGCACCTGCGGATGGTGATAGTGTTATAACTGCAGGAGCAGTGACTTCCTCTGGTAGCAGATCATCTTTCAGCAGTGTTGGACCAACCGTAGATGGAAGATTTAAACCCGATATTATGGCATTGGGTTCGGGCGATGTGGTTGCTTCTCCATATAATGATCATAATTATACAACTGCAAGCGGAACATCATTCAGTTGTCCACTTTCGGCCGGAGTTGCAGCACTAATTTTATGTTCTAATCCAAATCTGACACCTATGCAGGTAAGAGATGCGATGAGAAATACTGCTTCACAGAGTAGTAACCCTGATAATTTATATGGATGGGGAATTCTTAATGCACTTGATGCAATTAATTATTTTCCACCAGCACCTGCAACTTTTCAGATATCAGTGGACATTTCAGATGGATGGAATATGGTATCAGTACCTGGAATAAATCCTGAGGGAATGGGAGTAGATAACTGGTGGGCATTCAGAGAACAAGGTTCAAATGTATTTGAATATCTTGGTGGTTATCAAACAATTACGACAACTTCACCTGCCACAGGATACTGGATGAAACACTCGGGAACCAGAACTTATAATACGGGAGATGAATGGCCAGCGGGAGGAATTCAGATAGTTCCAAACGATCCTATACCTATTCATACTGGTTGGAATTTAATAAGTGTTTATGATTGTCCTGTTGCAGCAGCTAGCTTAACAACTACACCTGCAGGATTAGTAACTGGATTTGTCTTTGGATATTTTGGCGGTTATGTTGTAGCAGATACTTTATATCCCGGTTATGCATATTGGATTAAATCTTCAGGAGAAGGATGGTTAAACATACCACCTTGTAATTAATGTTGAACTGAAAATTTATCGATATACAATGCACAAACATTTTAATTGGAATGTATATCTATGAATTAAGAACTGTGAAATTTGTTTCAGTGAAGAAGATGGTGTTGATATTAAGTAAGTCAGAAATTAAATTTTGTAAAAAAATACCTACTTATGAAAATTGGTACACTTTAAATTGCTAATCGTTAAGCATTATTGTCTTTTAAGATTCTTACTTTAGTTTTTTTTGAAATTACAATTTTATTCACGAAGGGATTATGAAAGTCTCAATCAAAGTTGTTTTCATTCTTATCATTCTTTTTAACTTCATTAACACTAAAACATTTCCACAAACACAAAGAAATCCTGTATTAGAATTTTGCACAGGTACTGGTGTCAATGGTGTCCCTGCGGTCATTTAGTTGTGGACAATATCTTAGCTACTTTACCGAATGCCATAATTCTTGGCTATCATGGCCCTCCAAATAGTGGAAATGACCCATTCTCGTTTTTCCCGGGTAATTCAATTATTTCATCATTTGGTTTTACTGGATACCCAACAGCAGTTATTGACAGAGTCTCAGGAATTCAAAGTAGGGGTTCTTGGGCTTCGTGGATGAGTAGCAGAAATTTAGAACCTGCAGAAGTTTCAATAGATATTGATGCGATCTTTGAACCCACAACAAGGGAATTTTCAGCAACAATCGATTTCACTGCTGTAACAGATTTAAGCGGACAGTTTAAATTTAATGTTATCCTCTCAGAGGACGGTATTGTCTGGAGCCAAACAGGAAATAGTTCTTGCCCCGGCGATCCAAATTATGTTCATAAACACCTCGTTAGAGACATGATGAATGGAGCATTGGGTGAGGAGGTAATAAATGGATTCTGGAATAACAATCAAATTATAACCAAGACAATAAATTACGTAATACCCGTACCTGCAGGACCAGTTCCAGATATGGTATGGGATAGCTGTAATGTTGTGGTAATGATTTATAAAGTAGGAGCACCATTAGCCAATAACGCTGAAATCCAGCAAGCTATGGAATATCCGCTTCCATATATAAATGTTCCTTATTTAGGTGTAATTTCACCTAATGGAGGAGAAAGCTGGGCAGGAGGATCTAATCAATCTATATCCTGGACAGGTAACCTTGTAAGCGATGTGAAAATTGAGGTACTCAACCGATGGTGGTATGAACTGGATTACTATTATTGATTCTATCACGAACACTGAGAATTATGACTGGAACATTCCCTATACAGTGTCCAATGATTGCAAAATAAAAGTATCTGATGCTACAAATTCTGCAGTGTCTGATGAAAGCGATAACACATTTACAATTTTTTTAATGGAGTTCATGGTAAATGAGGGTTGGAATATGATAACTGTTCCTTTACATCAGTCTGAGCATGGCTGTATCTGATTTGTTCCCAAATGCGATTTCACCTGCTTTTGGATATAATGAAGGATATTATAGTGCCGATACACTTAAAAATGGGATTGGGTATTGGATAAAATTTGATTCAACTGAGGTAATTTACAATGGAGGCAATCAAGCTGATTCCAATGTCTGTACTCGTTAATAACGGATGGAATATGATTGGACCATTTCACGAGGGTGTTAATCTGGCTTCTATCATAACAATTCCAGATAATCTTTTCATTTCGGCGTTTTATGGTTATATGAATGGTTATTATACTACAACTGCATTCAATATTGGAGAAGGATATTGGGTGAAAACTTGGAGCGATGGCTTAGTAATAATGAATAGTGGTAGTCTATTAAAAGATGAAGAGATTGAGAAAGCTTCAGTCATACCAAAAGAGTGGGGTGAAATTAGTTTTACAGATGCAACCGGTAAGATATTTACACTGTATGCAGTAAAAGGTGAAGTAAACCTTGACAATTATGAACTACCTCCAATACCACCGGCAGGACTGTATGACATCAGGTTCAGCAGTGGAAGGTTAGCAGAGGATATCAATAGTTCAATGCAGAGTATAGATATAACTGGAGTAACCTATCCATTAACAGTAAAAGTAGAAGGAATGGATATCAGGTTGCAGGATGCAACTGGCAGTGCAGTTAATGTAAGTCTGAAGTCAGGTGAAGATGTAGTGATCAGTGATGCAACGATACAGAAACTGATGGTAACAGGCGAGTTAATACCAGCAGTCTATGCACTTGAGCAGAACTATCCTAATCCTTTTAATCCTAGTACGATGATAGAGTTTTCACTGCCGGAAGATGTAAGCAATGCAAAACTTTCGATCTACAATGCATTGGGAGAAAAAATTGCTGAACTTGTTAACTCTGGGTTAACAGCTGGTAAGTACCAATTCCAATGGAATGCAAACAATGTAGCCACAGGAATGTATATCTATGAATTAAGGACAGAAAAATTTGTTTCAGTGAAGTAGATGATCCTCCTCCGATAAATCTTTGGCGGATAAATGTTGATGAAGTAACTGAATAGTATATGAAATTCAAGTCAAAATTATATTTTTCATTGGCTTTAACGTTTTTTATTCTGATAATTTTGGACGAATAAACGTTTTTGCCAATGGATTTGTCTCATTTGTCCGGAAGTGATGCGGAAGTTGATACTATTGAAAACTTTGACGATGGGGAGGTTCAACTTCAATCGTATTCAAATCAGGATATCAATCCCAATATGTGGTCACTCGATAACACTATTACTTACAATAACTCACCTTATTCTTTAAAGTTATATGGCAATACTTGGAAATTGGAAGTTATTTCTCCAATAATGATTGACTCAGGCGATGTGTGGCAAGTATCCAACTATATAACACAAGTAGCAGAGATTCAAGGATTTGGAATAACAGATTCCATTAACACCTTATTGTATTCTTTTGCAGGAACAGAAGAAGTAAATCCTGAAGTCTGGATAACTGTGTATCAAGGTGCATTTCCAAATAATGTATGGAATGATTATCAACTTCCAGTTGCAGATGATTGGTTAGCAAGATTTGGATACTTACCTGTAGTGAAAGGAATAATTTTTATAAATGATAGAGATTATTCATCCAACGGAATTTCTTATTTCGATGAGATACTTGACATAACTAATTCTTTGCCAGTTGCACCTCAGGTTGAAATAAGTTATTCAATTGGAACACTATATAAAAACAGTGATGGTCTTAATAGCGTGGATGTTGAATTCACAAGTGATGTGTATGACCCCGACAGCCAGGAACACGATTATTTCTGGGACTTTGGTGATGATTCCACAAGTACGGAACCTAATCCATCTCACACATTTATTAGTTGAAGATGATCACGATTATACCGTTCTGCTAGATGTAATTGATGAGACTGAATTACACGGACGAGCTTCCTGCCGCATTTCTGTTGATCCCGGACCAACAACTTTTCCAATTACAATGAATTTCACTGGAGATATTATCCTTGCCAGGAGAATTGAAGATTATATAAATCTTAATGGCTACGAATCCTATATTTGATCCAACTTTTCCGTTACTTGGTGGGGCTGCGGATATAACTATTGCAAATCTTGAGTCTCCATTAACAAATCAGGGGATTCCTCATCCGACAAAATCAGTGGTGTTTAGAGGTTCGCCGGAAGATGTAGTAGCATTAACATACGCAGGTATTGATGTAGTAACAATTGCGAATAATCATATAATTGATTATGGTTTAGAGGGTTTGCAGCAAACTCAATCGGTATTGGAAGTGAGAAGAAATAACATCATTTGGTGCAGGTGCTGATTCTTACGAAGCGCTACAGCCCGCTTTTTACCTTAAATCCGGAGTCAACTTTGCATTTCTTGGTTCAAGTGATAGAACCGGTCAGTATAACAATCATCAACCATATTTAAATGCAGGATTTAACAAACCGGGATTTGCTAATCTCACAGAATCAAATATTGTTCAGCAAATTAATTCGGTTAGTGATGTTGCTGATTTGATTATTCTTGAGATGCATTCTGGCAGCGAATACTCTGTATCTCCATCAGATTGGTTTGGTAAAGTAATACTTAATGAAGATCCGGATGCCGATGAAGATTATTCTCCCGATTTCAGATCACCTCGTGAAAGCGATATTGAATTACGTCATTTTGCAATAGATCAGGGTGCCGATGCAGTTATATGTCACCATCCCCATATAATTCACGGCTTTGAAGTTTATAACGGAAAATTAATCGCTCATTCACTTGGAAATTTTGTATTCGATTTAAATTATCCTGAAACTTTTCCAACTGTAATCTTAAACTCAAAAATTGATGAAACTGGTTTTTATGAGTACAACATTACCCCGGTATATATTGATGATTACATCCCTGTTCAGGCAAGGGGTGAACTTGGATTATATTTATTAGATGATTTAGCAAAAAGATCTAAAGATTTAAACACTTACTTAAAAATTGATAGAGAAAACATAACTGCTGAAATTGTATTAGACACAACAACATTAATTCCTTATCAATTTTCATCAACTGCAGAACTAATTTTAGAGGAAGAAAATGGGGTTTGGATTTCAGAACCGGTGTTATTAGAACGGGAAGGGAGTATATCTTCCATCGATGATATTTCTCCAGCGGGCAACTGGCAATACCGTTTAGGAAGAGAATTAATTTGGTTCGGAAACTTTGAAGATGAAGGTTGTACACTCTGGGAAATTAATCATCCGGATGAATTTTATGATACAACAGAATCGTTTACAGGCAAAAGGTCACTCTGCCAGGAGCGTCCATCCGGTCTTCTTCCTTTGAATACGAATTTAGAAAAGCGAATAAAGTTATATTCAAACACCGCTGATTACACTTTACATGCGTATATAAAAACTGAAAATTCTGTAGATGCCGGAGCACTCCTTCAATTTTTTGAAACACGCTATCAATATGATCCTATTGGGACAGAAAATTTAGACACAGAAATTAGTGGCACAACTGGTTGGACATTTTATAACAATGAATTTTCATTACCTAACGGTACGGAGTTTATAAATCTTAGATTGCGGAGTGAATCGCCTCAATCAGGAGAAGCACATTCATGGTTTGATAATGTTGGATTGATCGAATGGAGTGATTGGAAAGACTATAATTCTATATCGAATGTTTCTTATCCAAATGATTATTATTGGGTACAATTTAAAACTAGTGAATCAATATTAAATGCAAATGTAAATTACACTGAGACAAACTTTTCAAATATTATTAACCCTACAAATATTACTGTCCAATCTCCAAACGGTGGAGAGGTTTGGATAGTTAATGAGACTGAAGACATTACTTGGACAAGTCAAAATGTAAATGATGTAATGATAGAATTGAGTACAGATAATGGTGCCACTTGGACTACTATTGAAAGTTCAGTACCAAATACAGGAACATACACCTGGACTGTAGCTGCCTTGGATTCATCGGATGAATGTCTTATAAGAATAAGAGATGTTGTAAATACCAGTATTAAAGACGTTAGTGATGGAGTATTTACTATTGATATTATAACGGTTACAAGCTTCCAGTTTACTGTATCAATTCTAGATGGTTGGAATATGGTATCAGTACCAGGATTGCATCCTGTTGATCAGAATGTAACTACTTGGTGGTCAGGAAAAGACCCAGCAGCTGGTGTATTCAAATACAATGGTGGTTATACTGAAATAACAACTGCAACACCAACTGAAGGTTACTGGATGAAAAATGTTGGTGCTCAAATATACAGCTATCCTGCAATACAGATTGTCCCCCACGATCCAATCAATTGTGCCGGGGGTTGGAATTTAATTGGTATATATGAAATTCCGGTCGACACTGCTGATTTGATTGGAATAATTCCACCAGTTTATGGTTATTTCGGTGGTTATCAAACTGTTGATTCACTATTTCCGGGATATGGATACTTTTGTAAGATGTAACGGATCACAAATAATCATTCCTGATGTACTTAACAAACGGACTGAAAAAGTAGTGGCTGAATATATAAAGGAAGAGTGGGGAAGTTTAACAATCACTGATAATACAGGCAAGAGTTATACATTATATGCAGTAAAAGGTGAAGTAGATCTAACCCAGTATGAATTACCACCACTACCACCAGCAGGAATGTTTGATATTAGATTCGGCAGTGGAAGGATTGCAGAGGATATAAACAGTAGTATTCAATCAATAGATATGAGAGGAATAACATATCCATTGACAGTAAGAGTAGAGGGAATGGATGTGAGATTGATGGATGAGACAGGAAGTACTGTAAACGTGAATCTGAAGTCAGGTGAAGATGTAGTGATCAGTGATGCAACAATACAGAAACTAATGCTAACAGGAGAGTTCATACCGGCAGCCTATGCATTGGAACAGAACTATCCGAATCCATTTAACCCAATCACAGTAATCGAATTCTCATTACCAGAGAATGTAGGTAATGTAAAACTTTCGATATACAATACATTGGGTGAGAAGGTAGCAGAACTGGTTAACACATCATTAGTTGCTGGTAAATACCAGTATCAATGGAATGCAAAGAATGTTGCTACCGGAATGTATATCTATGAACTAAAGACAGACAAATTTGTCGCAGTGAAGAAGATGGTTCTTTTAAAGTAATAATTTTGACTATTACTCCTACAATCGATTTCAACTAACATTGATTGAGTGGGATTTTTTATCGCAATAAAAATTATTCTTTAAATGTAATACATAAAAGTATTTGTAATATTTACTATTTTTACTTGTCAAATAATTATCCATGCTGTGAAGACAAAAATTTTATTTAGGGTACTAATTCTCATCATTCTGAGTTCCACCTGTTATGCTCAGAATCAATACAAGATAATGTCTTACAACATATTAAATTATCCTGGTAGTACTTCAGCAATTAGAAATCCTTATTTCAGAACAGTAATTGCCAATACGGTTCCCGATGTTTTAGTAGTCCAGGAAATGCTCTCTCAGGATGGTGTGAATGAATTTCTTAATGATGTTTTGGATGTTATTTCGAGCGAGTATGCTGCAGGAATTTTTATCAATGGGCCTGATACAGATAATGCTATATTTTTTAAGACTTCAAGCTTTAATTTCTTAGCTCATAATGTTATTCCAACCGCACTAAGAAATATCAGTGAGTTTGTTCTCTCAGAAAATACCTCTGGTGATACTATCAGGATTTATTCATTGCATCTAAAGGCAAGCACAGGTTCAACCAATGAGCAAAAAAGACTTGCTGAAGTTACTGCTTTGAGAAATGTAACAGATGCATTACCATTAAATGCAAATTTTATTATCTGTGGTGATTTTAACATTTATAGTTCAAACGAAGCAGCTTACCAAAAATTAAAAGATCAATCTACACCGGGATACTTTATCGATATTTTTAATCTCTCTGGAACATGGAATAATCAAGCGTATGCTCAATATCACACTCAATCTCCAAGAACACGACAGTTTAGTGGTGGGGCATCAGGTGGAATGGATGATAGATTTGATATGATACTTTTTTCCCAGGCAGTAATGGATTCTGGAAGTGTTTATTATGTGCCGGGTTCTTTTATTAATTATGGAAATGATGGCAATCACTATAACGATTCTATTAATAAACCACCTAACAATGCTGTCAGCCAGCAGATTGCAGATGCACTGCATTACAGCAGCGATCATATTCCAATAATTGCAACTTTAAAATTTGAGCAAGATAATATTCAGCAAGTAGCTGTTAATATAAGTGACGGCTGGAACATTCTTTCCGTCCCGGTATCTGCCCCGGATATGACTGCATCCGAACTTTTTCCTACAGCAATATCACCATTTTATTCATTCACTACCACTTATTTTCAGGTAAGTGTACTAGAAAATGGTAAAGGATACTGGGCCAAGTTTAATGGTAATCAAAACATTGTTGTCACAGGTACAAATTTAGGAAGCAATGAACTCATAGTTGATCAGGGCTGGAATTTAATTGGGCCATTTGATTATGATGTATCTATTGAAAATCTAACAACTGATCCTCCTAACATAATTAGTTCATCCTTCTATGGTTTTGATGGAGGATATATAATTTCTAGTATTCTTAAACCGGGCAAAGGATACTGGGTCAAGTTTAGCCAAAATGGCATAGTTTATTTAAATGTTAATTAAAAAAAATGATTTAATGAGAGAAACTAAATATTTACCTTAATTTTTCTCTTAAGACAGAAAAACACGCTTTTCAGGCCTTTTACACACATTTCTTACCTTCTCACTTTACCCAAGCTTTAAGACAGAAAATACTCCCCTTAGTTTTTTGAACATTTTTCGCAAATATTTTTATTAAATTAAACTACTCCATTTCCATCATGATAACTTTTTAATAATGAGCTACCGTTTAGAAAATAGTGAAACTTTAAGTTTTGGTTTGAAGCGAATTGTTCTTGAATTGATTGATAATTCTGTTTTTAATTTTGCTAAAGGAAATGGTTCCTTTAACGAGGATGTTCATGAAACTAGGAAGAACTTTAAAAAAATCCGTACTGTTCTAAGACTAATTAGATCGGATATTGGAGTAGAAAACTTTAGAATCGAAAACTCATTTTACAGAGATTCAGGTAGAATATTATCTGATTTGAGAGATAGCACAGTACTTATCGAAACCTTTGATAAACTTCTAAAAAATTCTGAATTGGAAATGTCAAATTTTGATTTTTCAATATTCAGAAATTTTCTTGTTGAAAAACATAAAAACATTTCAGCCAGTAAGCATAAAAAGAGTGAAGTAATAAATTCTATTTCTACTGATCTATTGCTTGCTCGCAGCAGAGTGTTCGACTGGCCAATCTCCGGAGATAATTTTAAGATCATCAAGAAGAATCTTCAAAGGATTTATAAACAGGGGCAGCGGGAAATGTATGCGGTCTTTAATGAAGCGATTAAAGAAAATGTGCACGAATGGAGGAAGCGTGTTAAAAATTTGTGGTATTCGATGAGAATTCTTAGTAATCTCTGGCCGGAAATTATGAGCCCCCTTGTCTTTCTTCTTGGAAAATTATCTGATAATCTTGGTGATACTAATGATATGTTCCTTCTTAAAGAGAGAATAATTGCGAATCAAAGTAAGTTTAAAGATGATCAACATACGAGGGAGCTAATTAATTTTATTGACAGAAGAATAATTGATTTGCTCAGAGATGCCCGATCGATTGGACGAAAAGTTTATTCAGAAGATTCGAAATATTTTGTTGGTAGGATGCAAAATTATTTTGAAATCTGGCGAAGTGAATACAACCCTCTTAAATATTCTACTATTTAAATCAGCTCATTTTAGAATATTATAAACCCGATTCATAAAGGTAATCGGGTTCCATAAATTTTTATTTAGATATATTTAATACCAAAAGTGAAATTGAATAACAACGGCATCGTTACTAACTTTTGGGTCTTCCAAAATAAACCTGTATTGTGGTCTTATTTCTATGAAGCTGTATGGGAACCATTCGAATCCCAAAATGATATGTTGGAGTTCATCATTACTTACTGATGTGTTTGGATCTACTCGATCGTAACGTACAACTGCTTCAAGTCCTAAAGTAATAACATAAGCCAGTTCTGCCATAGCATAATTTGATTTTGTTGAATCGCTGGATACATCATTTCCAAGATCAAATTCAGCCAGCAGTGAAAATCTTTTATATCCAATCCCTGTAAAGAATCCATAAAAATAAGCATGACATTGCCTCAGGGCCATTTGGAGTTGCCTGTATTAAATCAGTCAAAGCATATGATCCTCCAAATAGTAAATTGACTTTGCCAATTTTTGGATCCAATTCCAATCTTGCTGTATAAGTGGGATCTTTTGTCAATGTTCTTCCTGAAGTGAGATTGGAGCCAACACTGCCTGTTAAAAAAGCTAAATCGCCAAATTGATAACCAATTTCTAGACCTGCTTCAGTGTATAATGGATTATAAATTAAACCGTTCCTTCCACTCGTAAATAATAGATACATATCACCACCTCTGGTGTAAGCAGTATGATCATCCAGTCTGATACCAAAATATGGTTCAAATGAACCAACTTTAATATATCCATTTCCAGGAAGTATGTTAGCGACACCGTACGCCTCCCAGATATTATAAATAAAATCATATCGGCCAATTAAATTAATTTTCTTTGCTAGTGCTACATTAGTATATATTGAACCAGTCATTTGCTGGAAATCTGCTCGTTCTTTTTCAGTTGAATAAATAAATTGTGTTCTGTAATCGAGCCCAAAAGTTATATTTTCTCCTATTTTAGGACTCATTGTAAAATCCTGCTCACGTGGAGAAATTGCGCTAAGTATATTCTTACCAAAATTCCAGCCGCCTTCATTTCTAATTATTCCTCCTGTGGGATTGTAATGGCAGTCACTACATTTATCCCCAAGCCTTATCGCAAACCGGGGAAGGGAGAATGCTGTATTAAATATTAATAATGAAATTACCAAAGAAAAGAAGAAAGAAAATTTTTTCATTTGCGCTCCTTAGGTGATGATTCAATGTGTTATAACACAATTTGACTATTAAGATAAACTTAATCAATCAACTATTCAAATTATTTTTTTGATCTATGAAGATAATTTTTTTGAAAGATTCGTCTTATTACCATTGAATTTTTTTTTATGAGTATATAAATTAACACTCCGTTCAAAATTTTATTTTAGCAAATGAGTATAGTAGTAAACAATCTGACAAAAAAGTTTGGTTCTCAAAGAGCTGTGGATAACATATCATTTGAAGTGAAAACTGGCGAAATACTTGGCTTCCTTGGTCCAAATGGAGCCGGTAAAACCACTACAATGAAAATCCTTACTTGTTATATGGCACCCTCAGATGGTGATGCTAAAATCAATAATCTTTCAATTCTTGAATCACAGGATGAAATAAAGAAAAAAATTGGTTATTTGCCTGAGAACAATCCACTTTATTTTGATATGCCCGTCTTAGATTATCTAAAATTTGTAGCTGATTTGCAGGGTGTTCAAAAAGATAAAATACAGGACAGGATTGCAGAAATGGTTTATGTTTGTGGTCTTAATGTTGAAAAGCATAAAAAAATTGGCGAACTATCAAAAGGATTTAGGCAACGAGTTGGATTAGCCCAGGCAATGATACACGATCCTGAAATATTAATTCTCGATGAACCAACTACAGGACTGGATCCAAATCAAATTGTTGAAATAAGAAAATTAATTAAGGAATTAGGCAAACAAAAGACTGTTATTCTAAGCACTCATATTCTTCCGGAAGTTGAAGCTACTTGCGATAGAATATTAATTATCAATAATGGAAAAATAGTGGCTGACGGTACTTCTGATATGCTTCGTCAAGCGGGCGAGTGGGGAGGAAATGGTCAGAGTACAGATCAGAGAGTTTGAAAATAAGGATAGCGTCGTTACTGGATTAAAGGCACTTGATTCCGTCGCAATCGTTGATTTTGTAAAAGAATCCGTTGATTCATTTTTTGTGACTAGTAAAGAAAATCAAAGTTCGCGAAAAGATATTTTTAGGCTCTGTGTTCAGAAAAATTGGGTGCTGACAGAGATGACTCCAATCGAAACAAAATTAGAAGACATTTTCAGAGAATTAACTACGAATTGATTATGCATGCAATCTGGGTAATTACTAAAAGAGAATTAAATTCATTTTTTGATTCGCTTGTATCCTACATATTCATTGTTGTGTTTCTGGGTATTGGTGGATTTTTTACATGGCTTTTTGGTTCCGATATTTTCCTTATCGGTCAGGCAACTCTTCAACCGTTCTTTTCTATTGCATACTTCACCTTATTTTTTTTCATTCCTGCTTTAACGATGAGAATGCTTGCAGAAGAAAAAAGAATCGGTACAATAGAATTACTTCTTACAAAAGCTGTTTCAGATTGGCAGGTTATTCTTGGGAAATTTCTTTCCTGTTTGATTCTGATTTCTGTGGCTCTTGCATTAACGTTGCCTTATTATATCACTATTTGGGCTATAGGTCCAATTGATCACGGAGCAGTTTGGTGCGGATATTTAGGAATGATATTAATGAGCATGGCTTATATTGCTATTGGTTTGTTTGCCAGCAGTATTACAAATAACCAAATCGTTTCTTTTCTGCTTGCTCTTTTTATCGGTGTATTTTTTCTTATAATTTTTGATGTTCTAGCAAGCAGTTTTACAGGAACCATTGGTCAAATTCTGAACTTTCTAAGTATGTCAACCCACTTTGAAGCAATTTCGAGAGGAGTAATTGATTCACGCGATCTTCTTTATTTTCTATCAATAACTGCTCTAGGACTGATGTTAGCGCAAACTTCACTATCAAAAAGAAATATAGTTGAATGAGACTGAATTATGCTTACTAGAAAAAAAGTTCAAACATCAATTCTACTTGTTTTAGGAATTGTTCTTGTACTCAATGTAATTGCTTCAAGATTTTTCTTCAGACTTGATTATACTGCAGACCAAAGATATACTCTTAGCAATGCAACAAAAGACATACTTAGTCAACTTAGTGAACCCGTTACTATCAGTGCATATTTCTCCGAAGATTTACCGCCGAACATTGAACAGGTTCGTCAGGATTTCCGTGATATGCTTGTGGAGTATTCAAGCTATTCAGATGGATTGATTGTCTATGAATTCATCAACCCAAGTGAGTCTCAGGAAAGTGAAATGAAAGCCCAGCAAAGTGGTATTCAACCTATTATGATAAATGTCCGTGAACGCGATCAGATGAAGCAGCAGCGGGCTTATCTTGGCGCAATAGTTCAGATGGGTGATAGAAAAGAAGTAATCCCATTTATTCAACCCGGTGCTGCAATGGAGTATTCGCTTTCAACAAACATTAAAAAATTAGCTGTAAAAGATAAACCCACAATTGCACTTTTACAGGGACATGGTGAAGCATCACTAAGTTCTATTTCTCAATTATATAACCAGCTTTCAATTTTGTATTCTATTGAACAAGTTACTTTTAGTGATACAGCCGGAGTTCCACTTCAATATAAAACCCTGGTTATCATTGCTCCTAAGGATACTGTCCCACCACTTCATTTTAATGTATCTCGATGAATTTCTTAATAGAGGTGGAAGGCTGCTTGTTGCAATCAATACAGTCGGAGGTGATTTAAGCACAGGGATGGGTAATAAAACTTTTACCGGATTTGAAACATGGCTTAAACAGAGAGGAATTGAAGTAGAAGAAAACTTTGTAATTGATGCAAGTTGCACTAATGTTATGGTTCGTCAGCAGCAGGGAAATTTTATGATGAACACACCGGTTCAATTTCCATATCTTCCCGTAATAACTAATTTTACAGAACATCCGATAACCGACGGACTAGAATCGGTCGTAATGATTTTTGCCAGTCCGATAAGAGCTACTTCGACAGACACTTCTATTGTGATGGTTCCATTAGCAGTTACTTCTGAAAAATCCGGAGTACAGAATGCTCCAATTCAATTTGATGTGATGAAACAGTGGACCTTAACAGACTTTTCTTTATCTTCATTGCCAGTCGCTTTACTTGTTGAAGGTAAAGTTCCCGGCACATCCGGATATAAAATGGTTGTTTTCAGTGATGGAGATTTTGCTGTGAACGGGGAAGGTCAAAATGCTCAACAATTGAGTGAAGATAATGTGAGTCTGATGTCAAATGCAATTGATTGGTTATCTGATGATACGGGATTGATTGAGTTGAGAACAAAAGGAGTTAGTACGCGTCCTATCGACACTTCACTTGAAGACAGCACCAAAACATTACTGAAGTACTTAAACTTCCTTTTACCAATATTCTTGATAATTATATATGGTGTATTCCGGTTTCAATTAAAAAGGAAAAAGAGAAACGAATTAATGTCAACTGATTTTGTTACAGACAAATGAACAATAAAATTCTTGCAATAATTTTTGGAATTTTAGTTTTAATTGGAATTCTAATTATCCTCTTTCAAGGTGGAAAGAATGAAAGAACTTTCCGGGATGTGCTGGTTGATGTTGACACAACTTCAATTACAGAAATTCTTATTTATCCAAAATCTCAAAACCATAAAGAGGTTAAATTATTTAAGGATAAAGATGAATGGAGAGTTACACTTCCAGCTGGTAAAACCGCTAAAGTTACAGATCAAAGAATGAGCAGTTTATTTGCTCAACTTCTCGCCATTATACCCAAAAGACTTGCAGCCAGAGATGAAAGCAAATGGAGCGAGCTTCAGGTTGACAGTGCCGGCTCAAGAGTAAAGGTGTTTCAGGACTCAAAATTAAGTTTGGATTTGGTCATTGGCAGATTTTCATTCCAGCAACCGCGAACAATGAATACCTTCGTAAGATTGTATAATGATAAAGATGTCTATGAAGTTGATGGATTCCTTGATATGACATTTAATCAAGGAGCAAATATTTTCAGAGATGGAACGGTAATTAAATCTGATCACAACACATGGCAACAGATTCAATTCGTTTATCCTGCTGACAGTTCTTTTCAAATCGTAAAAAGTGGAAGCACTTGGTTGTTGAATGGCAAAACAACAGATTCGTTAAAAACAATTAATTATTTGAATAGGCTAGCTAACCTTTCAAATAATAGTTTTATTGATGAACCAGAAATTATTGCAAATGACACGCCAACATATTCATTGAATATTACTACAAACGACATGAAGTTTATTGAGGTTAAAGCTTTTCAAGATATCACATCTTTAATTATTCACTCTTCACAAAATCCTGAAGCATGGTTTGATGGTGCTTCACTTACAAACACAATATTTGTAGGAAGGTCAACCTTTCTCTCAAATTAATATTTGCAAAATTATATTGTTTCATTTCTTTTTTAAAAGCAATAATTTTAGATTGTAATTATAAAATCAGTTTATTGTTTATGATTTGTGACCAATCTTACTCTTGAAAATATAACTTTAGCACTTGCAAACTCACCTGAGATTCTTGGTAAGGATAAGTATTTCAATTCAGCAGTGCTTGTTCCTCTAGTTGAGATAGATAGTAAATTTCATTTCCTATTTGAAAAACGTGCAAACCATATCCGGCAGGGTGGGGAAGTTAGTTTTCCTGGCGGTGAGTTCGATCAAAAAAAAGATCAAGGCCTTCGCCATACAGCAATAAGAGAAACATCTGAAGAACTTGGGTTACATTCCGAAAAAATTAACATAATAGGAAAGATTGGAACTCTGATTGCTCCAATGGGAGTTACTGTTGATGCTTTTGTTGGGTTAATTTCGATCAATAGTTTGGATGAATTGAAAATAGATAAAAACGAAGTTGAAAAAGTGTTTCTTGTTCCAATTGATCATTTTCTGAAAAAGAAACCTGAAGAATATACAGTTAAACTTGAAGTTCATCCATCTTTCAAAGATGAAAATGGAAAAACTGTTGAACTTCTTCCCGTTCAAAAATTGGGATTGCCGGAAAGATATTCCAAACCCTGGAAAAATGGTTTTCACAGAGTGCTTGTTTACAACTCAACTGAAGAAGTCATCTGGGGAATTACTGCAGAAATTGTTTTTGAACTTTGCCGAATGATAAATTCTACTAAATGAATCACTCCTCAAAAAGTTACGACCATATAATCTGGGACTGGAACGGTACACTTTTTAACGATGTTGAACTTTGTGCCGACATAATGAATATGCTCCTTACACAGGAATCTCTTCCAAACATTTCTATTCAAAAATATAAAGAGATATTTACTTTCCCTGTAATTGAATATTATAAAATTGCAGGACATACATTTGAAAAAAAATCCTTCGAGATCCTTGGCAAGCAATTTATGGCTGAATACGAATTGCGCAAAGGCAATTACAATCTTTTTCCTGGAGTAATTGAGTTATTATCTTCACTGCAAGAAAAAAATATTCAGATGCATTTGTTATCAGCTTATGAACAGCAAAGCCTGAACAAAATTATACAGTTATACAGAATTGACACTTATTTTCAGAATGTTGTTGGATTGGATAACATTTATGCTAATGGAAAATCACATCTTGCCCACGATTTAGTAAAAAGAATCAATTCCAACGGAAAGGCAGGTAAAATTTTACTTATTGGCGATACAATTCACGATTATGAAGTAGCACAAGAAATCAATTCTGACTGTATTTTAATGTCTCATGGTCATCAGGATGAGGAACGATTATTGAAACTTGGAATTCCGGTTGTAAAAAATTTCAATGAATTAAAAGATCTCTTATTGGAAACTTGACAGTGACAGCATTAATAATAATAGTAGTTGCCTTAATTGTAATATGGATTATCTTCACTTACAATTTATTTATTCGGGATAAGAATTTAATCAAAGAAGCCTGGAGCGGAATAGATGTTCAATTAAAGAGAAGACATAATCTAATACCGAATCTTGTCGCATCTGTCAAAGGTTACAGTCAGCACGAAAAAAATCTGCTTGAAGAGATAACCAGGAAAAGGAGCGAAGCAGTTAAAGTTGATAATATAAAAGACATTGCACCTGCCGAATCCGATCTTTCGGGAATGTTGAAAAACCTATTTATAGCTGTTGAAAATTACCCTGATCTTAAAGCAAGTGAAAACTTCCTTGATTTGCAAAATCAGTTGGTTGAAATTGAGGATCAACTGCAATTTGCGAGGAGATATTATAATGGTGCTGTCAGAAATTATAATATCAGGGTCGAATCCTTCCCTTCAAATTTCATTGCCGGTATTTTTAATTATAAACAGGATGCATTTTTTGAAATATCACTAGCAACTGAACGAAAAACTCCTGAAGTTAAATTATGAATAGTATGAAATACATTATTACACTCATTTGCTTCATCACTATTGTTCAAAATTCATTTGCACAATATGAAAATGTTGAAAGAATAATTTCTTTCGAAAGTGATATTACTATAGCCGAAGATGCATCAATGATAGTGGTTGATAGAATTAAAGTTTATTCAACGGGTGATAAAATAAAAAGAGGAATCTTTCGTGACTTTCCAACAAAATATGAAGATGAGTACGGTAATAATATAAACATCACCTTTGAAGTTCTCGAAACTTTAAGAGATGGTAATCCAGAAAGCTTTCACACCGAAAATCAGATAAATGGAATCAGAGTATATCTTGGTAAAAGTAATTATTTTCTCCCGAATGGTGAATATACTTACACAATAAAGTACAGGACGGATAGACAAATTGGGTACTTCGATAAGTTCGATGAACTTTACTGGAACGTAACAGGAAATGGATGGGATTTCTTAATAGAGAAAGTCAGGGCAACGGTAAACCTACCACAGTCAGTATCAAGAGACGATCTGAAACTTTATGGCTATACTGGTTCCAGCGGTTTTAAAGGAATTGACTACTCTGCAAAGGTAATCAGTGCTAATAAAATAGTCTTCGAATCGACTACAATGTTAAATCCAACGGAAGGGTTAACTATTGTAGTACAATGGCCGAAAGGTTTGGTTTACGAACCTTCACAAAGTGAAAGAATAACTTATTTCCTAAAGGATAACAGTCAGGTGGCAGCTGGATTGATTGGGATAATATTTCTGATTCTCTATTACGCAGCTATTTGGTGGAAAGTTGGGAAAGATCCAGCTAAAGGGTTAATAATTCCTTTGTATGAACCACCATCTGCTCTGTCTGCTGGTGCTATTCGATTTATTTCAGAAATGGGCTACGACAGCAAAGTTTTTACTAGTGTTATCGTATCATTGGCTGTAAAAGGATATTTGACAATTGAGGAAGATGAGAATGATTACACATTAGTAAGAAATAACAGCAGCAAACTTTTGACTAAAGATGAATCTGTTACATTGGAGAAACTAGGATTATCCATTAGCGGACCAAGACAAACTCTGGAGCTGAAGCAAAAAAATCATTCTATACTTCAAAAAGCAATTAAGGCACTAAAAGCTTCACTGAAAAATAGATTTGAGAGAAACTATTTCATTACAAACAGAAAATACTTTTTTATTGGTTTGGCAGTATCCCTTTTAATTCTCGTTTTTTCAATCATAGGTGGATCAGGTGAACAGGTATTCATCTTAATATGGATATCTATATGGAGCGGGGGAGTTACTGCACTTATGTTTGCTGTTTTTAAAGCCTGGAAAGGAGCTCTCAATAAGGGAAGAGGAAAAGTAACTGCGTTAGGCGGTGCTTTATTCATTACCATTTTTTCAATTCCATTTGTAATTGGTGAAATAGTCGGATTTTATTTTCTATCTCAAGTAAGTTCACCGCTAATTATAATAGTCATTGCATTGGTGGCTCTTGTAAATATTGTTTTTTATCATCTGTTAAAAGCACCAACATTGCTTGGGCGGAAAATAATGGACAAGATAGAAGGATTTAAAATGTACCTTGGCGTAGCTGAAAAAGATCAGATTTACTCAATCACGGAACCGGATAAAACACCGGAATTATTTGAGTCCTATTTGCCATTTGCTCTTGCATTGGGAGTTGAAAACAGATGGGCAGAAAAGTTTTCTGATATCATTTCCAGTATTAATAAAGAATCGGCAGCATATAATCCCGCATGGTATTCTGGTGCAAGTTGGAGCACTTTGGGAGCAGCCGGATTTGCTTCATCACTATCTAGTAGTTTTAGTGGGACAATTTCGTCATCTTCTACAGCTCCAGGTTCATCATCTGGAGGAGGTGGAGGAGGTTCTTCCGGTGGCGGCGGAGGCGGGGGCGGTGGAGGCGGATGGTAAATCTCAGATGTTTATCGTTAACTTATTATATATTATAAGTTAACTGTATGTACTGCAAGTAATTGATTGGTAGCATTGGGTCTGTAATTTATATAATAACTCGCCTCAATACCACAAGTTAATGATCTTATCTAGATTACTTAATAGCCAGGTGTATTTCTGAAATATCAACTCGAGAGATGGATTTAAATATGCTCCGGATAATATTAAAGCCCATAGTAAATGGCAAATCCAAAATTATTATGTGCTCCGAGTTTAAACTGAGGTGTCCTGCCTTCTTCCTGGTCTGAAATATCTGAGTAACTCATAAAACCCATTTAAGATATAGATTATGAATCGGCTGCCATCTACAAGATAGAGTTATGTTAAAATCATTTCTTCTTTCACCATAAAGTGTAGGTGGGTAGGGAAGTTCATATTGTTGTTCAGGTAACTCAGTTTGACCTTTTCTGAAATACCAGGCTGATAATTTTAAACTCAAACCCCTTAATATATTCTGACTATAACTTCCGTAAATCATATCTGCATTACTCCCAATCCAGTGACCAAGCTGGTAAGTATGGCTTGAATATGTTTGTGCATCATCTGAATTAGTATATACAAATGGCTGAAGCAATGAATACTCTACAACAAATGAAGAATTAGGGATAATCAGATCTGAAAATTCTGCTCCTACAGTATAACCAAGAGACGAAAGGTTATTCCCATCAAATACACTTTCGAGTGATAGCTCATCAATAAAAACACTACCATAAACTTTGGTTTTTATTGGCTGTATTCTGTACGATGCGTCAGCGAACAACTGAGCATTGTCACCGGTGTTTGAGCCACTGCTGGAAAGGTAGTGATCAGCAAGACGGAAAAACATTACAGGAATTAAGATAGATCGGTTCAACATTTCCACTGTAAACAATAGATTCGCCTATTGAAAGTGAAATATCTTCAGCTATATAAAATGAAAGCATATGTGAAGCGATATACTTTGAAATATCCGAAATACTCTCTCTGCCTTCAACTGAAGTGTAGCGGTATGTTGAGGAATCGGGAATATTTGATTTTAACCAGCCATGAAAGTAAATAAAGCTGAACCACTTAACTGGTCTGATATCAAGTCTTACTAAAGGAAAGGAAGGGGCTTTATCTGAAATAATAATCTGACCAGCTTTTCCACTGCCAAGATTTAAATAATATTTTCCAATAGAAAGGTTTCCAATACTCCAGTTGTAATTTACTTCTGCATTTACCTGGCTATACTGGATGCTGTTATTATTAACTTTAGATATGTTTACACCTGGGAGGGGTGAATTTCGTCTTTCCTTATCAATATTATCACCTGTTTCAAGGTTATCCCTGAAGTCAAGTGAGTAACCCCAGCCATCAGGAATGTATCCGTAAAATTCGAGTCCATTCCAGCGATGAGTAAAACCTGGAACCCCACATACTTGCACCTTCAAATCCCAGAATCGGATCAAAGTTAAAAGTAAAGGTTGAATCTCGGTAATCAAAAAATCTAAAACTACCTGTTTGACCAGTTGTGAAGAAATCTACTCTTGGTAATTTGAAATGCAGAGTATCTGTTACAAAGGAAACTTCATCTGCGAAATCTTTTAAGTAGAAATCTATTTCCTCAATATCAATCTTTGTTAGCTTCTCTTTATTTGCAAGTGCTTCAAGTAAATATTCAGCAATTTCTTTCCTTGGAATGGGTTTTATTTCTGAGTGATATTCAATAGCACCTTTGATAAAAAGCCTTTCCAGAAGTGGATAAAGATCTGAGTTTATAGGCTCATATACTGTTTGTGCATATATCTTGATCCACGCAATTATCAGGACAAAGAGTAAGTTTCTTATTCTCATATTTTTAGGAGAAAAGTAAAATTGTTTGAGATATAAGTACTGTCAGAAAAGAGAAAGCATATAAAGATGGACGAAATTTTGGCTGAATCTTTATCAATATCTTATAAAAAATATAAATTAGAAAGCTCCGGAAAATTGTATCGGTTATTACATATGATTTGGCAATAGGCACAAGGCTTGACGAAATTGAAAGAAGCACAATTAGTAAAACTATTACAAGATCCAGACCTGTTAGAAACATCTCACGATTTAGCTGAATCCTGTCTCTGAATAAAAGAAAGAAACCAACCGCGGGAAAAAGGACTGCAATCATTAAAAGGTGGTAATTCAGGTTACCAAGGATGGGAAGCGAAGATAAATCCGTGTAAAGTAAACTGTTATCCTGGTTAATTGTAAAAAATATTAAAATATTGAAGAATACTATCGTATCAGTATACAGTTTGTTTTTTCTGTAATTGATTAATGTGAATACTAATAGCAATGCAAGAAGAATGAAAGAAGGTACTAGAAATTCCACGCTGAGGTTTTGGCCTGCACTTAAAAGTAAAATAAATGAGAATAAAATAAATACTGCTACAACCGGTACAACAACAACCTTATAAAAATTAATTAAGAATTGGGGGAAATTGTTGATAGCTCTTCCATAAATAAGAAGCTTTTCCCTATTTATTATAAAGTTCAAAATTCTGTTTGCAAAGAGTAAAGGAATAAGAAGTACAAAAAAGATTATGATGCCGTACACTTCAGAATAAAAACGGTAATAAATAGCATCAGCGGCAAATAGAAGTGAATAGAGTGTAATTATAAAAACAGTAGTCTTATGTCTAATATTTTTGCTGAAAATTATATGATGTATATGAGTTTTGTCCGCAAGGAAAGGATGTCGGCGGGCGAATACTCGTTTTGATAAAACACTCATTGTATCGACTATTGGCACAGCAAGCAAAATAATACAAAAAGTAAGGTCAAGTGTGTGGGTAGTATTATCAATTGAAATAAGCAGAACAGAAGCAGTGATCAGGTAGCCAAGTATGAGAGAACCTGAATCCCCTAAAAAAATTCTTGCCGGGTATGCATTATACTTTAAAAAACCTATTAGACACCCAACTAACGATGACAATAGGATAAGCAGAAATATATCTAAATAATTTAAGCTGAGGAAAAAAAGTAAAACTGAAATCAGAAGTGAAATTCCGGAAGCAAGGCCATCTAAACCATCGAGCAGATTAAATGAATTAATCGTTCCAACAATAAAAACTATTAATAGAATGATTGCCGGAATAATGGGTAATTCTGCTCCAAAGAATCTTAGTACAGAAAATTTTGGGACAAGGTATATTAAAATACAGGCAGAAGCGAAAGACTGGTAAAGAAACTTCAGGAGCCAGCCAGCACCAAAAAGATCATCATAAGTTCCAAGTGTAATAATTATTATACCACCGAATAAGAAAAATTTTACTGAATTTATATCCCCATAAAAAATGAACAGGAATGTAGCAACTACTGTAAAAATTATTATTCCACCAAGGCGGGGTATTGGGGAAGTGTGGACTTTCCTTTCCGCATCAGGAAGGTCTATGATCTTTACCTTATTTAATATGTTGATGAAATAAGGAGTAATAAATACAGTAACCACAAGTGCGGCGAATGAAATTATTATATACTGCATCTAAATATCTATCCTATTTTCCCTTTATTAAACTGATCAAAATTAACAATTATATTATAATTATTTGCAGAAAACCTAAATCTCACATAAGAAAATTTTACAAATCACGAGCAAAAAACTGTGGAAGTTTTCGGAAGTTTTTACTTATTAAGGTTATCAGAGGATGAGATAGATCATGTAGTTTGAGTGCAAGTAGGTCTTCTCTACTTTTTAATAATATATTGTTAATGGTCTACTTAGGTGTTCCATCTGAATAAATTGTTGTAAATCATCATTAACCCTTTAGCCGCTATAATTGCGATGAATGGTTCAACAGTTAAAGAATGTCTGGAACTTGAAAAGTAGAAAAAGTGAACAACCGTCAATGTTAAAACTCCTATTCCAATAAACACCTTTTCATTACTTAAAGGTATTTTAAAGAAACCATATAAAGCGATGATCAGCAGCGGAAACCTCAAGCCTGATAAAATTCTGTAATGCAGGCTTGCCTGTTCCCATTTATTAGTTGAAGCTAATGGACCCCATAACTCCCATAAAGATAAAAATCTATCCTTTATAAATTTTACAGGATCATTAATTAAATAAAAAAAGTAATCATCAATCGAGCTACCTGCATCAACATAATCGCCATCAAAATTTTTAGCTGTTAAGGTAAGGTTATAAAAAGCATTTTCTCCTAAATCGATATTACCATTTACAATTAAACCGTATAGCAAGAGGGAACCTAACGGAATCAAAAAATAACTTAAATAAGCTCTTCCCTTTTTGAATTCATTAGTCTTAATTAAAAAAAGTGAGAATAAAATGCCAAACGGAAGAAAAGTAGTCCTAATTATTGAAGCAAAACCAACAGCCAATGCTGATAATTTGTATTTTGATTTCTGAAGTAAATAAAGCGATAATACTAAAAAAAAAGTACAAGAAATATCGGACAATATAAACCTAGTAAAAATTAATCTGATTTGGATATAAACTAACAATTAGTGCAGCTATTAATGCAAGATTCTCTTCTTTATATAAAGAAAGACTTATTTCGTAAACAAGGTAGATGATTAATAAGGAGAGAATAATATTTAATAGAATTAAAATTGGTCCTGAAGCTAAAATACTTCCCATGAAAAATATAAATAAACTTATTATTAACGGGAACCCATTTGGGAATAAAGTTGGATAGTTCCCGTCCAAAAGCATTTGTGCCTGATTAATATAGCTCCAAGAATCCGATGTATACCAGGATTCAGTATAAAAGAAAGCGATGTAAATGCGAAATATTAACCCAACGCTTAGAATTATGATCAATAAATTTTTGGAGTATAGCGAATTAATCATGTTCATATTAGAATAGATTTCTTTGCTCATTAATATGGAGTTATGAAGTTCATCGTCATAAAATCTGAACATTAATTAACACTTTTATTGTTAATTAAATCGATGAGTTTGCTTAATGCCTTTTCCTTAGAAAAATAAGTTTGATAATATTTATAGCCATTCTTGCCCATTTCTTCTCTTTCCTGAATATTCATCTGCGCAAATAACAGTGCATTCTGTGCAAGTGAAGAAGCATCGCCGGCGTCAGATACAAGCCCACATTTTGCTTCCGCAAGAATATTAGCACCTTCACCATTTACCATCGCTAAAATTGGTTTGGAAAATGCCATATATGCCTGGATTTTGGCTGGAGCTGTTAATGAAAATATTTTTTCATTCAATAAAGAGATAAGCATAACGTCAGCTAATTGAAAATATGAAGGCATTAAAACAACTGGGTGTTGACCCAGGAAGAAAACATTTTTTTCCAGATTAAGTTCTCCTACCCGGTTTTTTATCCAATCAAGCTTTCTGCCTTCACCGACAAAAAGCCAGCTAATTGGATGTTTTTCTTTAGAAGTAAGTTCAATGGCGTTCATAACATTTTCCATATCCTGAGCTGCACCGATATTGCCTGCAAACATAATCTTCAATGAATCTTTATCTATTTTATGGTTCGTAAGGTTCACAGCGCTAAATTTGTTTTGCAAGAATACATCTTCAGCCCAATTTGGGAAATATATTATTTTTCTCTCATCCACACCTTTGCTCATAATTGAGTCCCTGAATGCCTTGGAACTAATTAATATTTTATCGGAGTTCTTATAAATAAAACGAACAATTTTCTCCAGACCTTTCATTAAAAAACCTACATTAAAACCTGTTGTTTCTGAAACACTTTCAGGCCATAAATCTAAATTCCAGAAATACATTTTAATTTTCTGCATACTTTTAACTAAGACCGCTGAAAGACCAAGAAATATGGGGGAGGTATGATGAACAAGGACAAGGTCAAATCGTCTGAATAAAGCTAGGAAAAAAGACCAGATAAGTAAAAATAAAGTATACGATGCGTAATTTAATGAAAGCATAAAAAGACTGTCTTTCCCACGCGGTATAAGCGGAACGCGGATAACTTTTACATTCTTGATCGTCTCTTTTCTTTTTTTTAGTAAGCCGTATCCTTTATAGAACCTGCCCTGAGGGTAGTTTGGAATGCCCGTCAGAACAGTTACATCAAAATTATTTTCCGCAAGTTCAAATGCAATGTCATTTACTCTAAAATTTTCAGGATAAAAATGATTAGTAAGAATTAAAATTCTTTTTCCTGCCATACGACTCTTTTTACATAATCTGTGTAGGATATAATTATTCGTAAAACCTTTTCTGATACATTAGAAGCAGAGTAGTCTTTCACTAATGTCAACGTTCTTCTTTCACCTCTTTTCTGGGTTTCAAGTACTTTTAATCCCTGTTCAATCCGTTCGGTGTTAAAACCTGTCAGCATAACTGAAGCTTCTTCCATTGCTTCAGGTCTTTCATGTGCTTCACGAATATTTAAGGCAGGGAAGTTAAGGATTGAAGATTCCTCAGAAATAGTGCCGCTGTCGGATAATACTGCTTTGGCCTTCATCTGTAATAAATTATAATCTGAAAAGCTCATAGGCTTCATCAACCTCACCAATGGATTCAACCTCACAGATTTTTTATCCAGCATTTGCTTTGTTCTTGGATGTGTGGAAACAATAACAGGCAGCTTATATGTCTTACTCAACCATTTAAGTATTTCAACCATATTTTTGAAATTATCTGTTGCTATATTTTCTTCACGGTGAGCTGAAATAAGAAAATAGTTATAAGCTTTTAGCTTTAAGCTCTTTAGAATTTGTGATTTTTCAATTTTCGATTTGTAATAGCTTAAAACTTCGAACATTGGACTGCCGGTTTTTATAATCCTGTCAGGCGGTAAACCTTCCCTTAACAAATATTCACGCGCTATATCGCTGTAAGTTAAATTAATATCGCTTATGTGATCAACAATTTTCCTGTTGGCTTCTTCAGGCACCCTCTGGTCAAAACAGCGGTTGCCTGCCTCCATATGAAAAATTGGTATATGTCTTTTCTTTGCAGGAATAGCACATAAGCAGCTGTTAGTATCTCCTAATACTAAAAAAGCATCAGGTTTTTCTTTTTCAAGAATTAGATCAATTTTAATTATTACCTGCCCGATAGTTTCTGCTGCATTTTTCCCTGCCGCTTCAAGAAAATAATCTGGTTGCCTGAGATTAAGATCTTTAAAAAATATTTGGTTGAGCTCATAGTCATAATTCTGACCTGTATGAACAAGAATATGATCAATGCTTTCGGCTTCATCAAGTTTAGACATGACCCGGCTTAGTCTTATTATTTCAGGCCGTGTTCCGACTACGGTAAGTACTTTTAATTTTTTCATTTTTATTCTTTGTTAAATTAAACTTCCTTAAAATAAGTGTCCGGATCATCCGGATCATAGAGCTCGTTTGTATAAAATACAGTAACAAGTTCATCATCTCCGGTGTTAGTTATATTATGTGTATACCACACAGGCATATCGACAAACGAAGGCTCATCACCATTCAGCTCAAAACCAAATATTGTAGCTGTACCATATTTCCGCATTTTTATCGATGCTTTGCCTTTTATAACTGCAAATCGTTCAATCTTTCGTGTATGAAAATGATTTCCACGTGTAATGCCCGGTTTTGTAGTTGAGTATGAAACCTGTCCGCCCGTTTTTTGTTTTAACAGCTCAACAAAAACGCCACGCTCATCTCTATTCACTTTGTATTTGAAAGGAAAGTGTTTTTCAATATCAATATAGCTGCGGAATGTATTGAACAGGTTCAATTCAAATGTATTTGACAAATCAGGAATAATACCCTGATCAAAATAAGATGATTTAAATGAAATAAGTTTTGCTAAAATGTCTGATACTTTGCTTGTGTACGTGTGTTGAACAACATAGTTGTCTTTTATATCCTTATCGTTTTGCTCAATTATTTTTTTAATCTCGGCAATCAATTCACCCACATAAATAAGTTTCAATTCAGCATCAATTTCTATTTTAGGCATTTCACCTGTACAAAGCTGATAAGAAAAAGTAGAGATAACCGAATTATAAAATGGTTTTCCAAAGGGACCGAATACATTTGGTATAACTAGTCCTGTAAATCCTGATTTATTCTTAGCTGCCCAGGCGGCTAATCTTTGTCTTCCTTCTTTTTTAGAACGTCCATAGACGTTGTCAAGCTCTTCCTGAGTTGAGGAGGCAAATATTATTTTTGCTTTGCTGCGTGCGGTGTTTAGTGCTTTAATGAGCTTCTCTACAAGCAGAATATTTGTGCTGTATATTTCATCAGGATTATGGTGACGGTTAACTGCAGCAAGATGAACAATAATATCGCAGCCTGAAACAAAGTTTGCTAATGTATCATCGTTATCAAAGTAGGAATCCTGGAAAGATATAAGTTCATACTTTTGTTTATCCAGACTTAACTGATTGAAAAGATGTGTGCCAATAAACCCAGCCTGTCCTGTTATGCCGATTTTCATCATCAATATTCTTTAATTATTTCGATTCTTGTGATCCTAAAATAGTTACTTTTCATTAAACGAGACTGCCAGTGCGAAAGATAAATTAATCCCAGACATAGCGTTCATCATATTCTAAATTATTTTTTTTCATAAATGAAACATATTCTTCCTTAAACGATTTTTTTCTATGGTGTTCACTTTGATTTTCGATGTAAGCTGTAACTTTATTAATATCAGCAGGATTAACCGAAAAGGCGGCATAGCCATTCTGCCAGTAAAAGTTTTTAAGGGTGGAATCTTTTGTCTTCATCCATTTTGAAGAATGTGATTTGACTTCTTCAAGCAGCTTCATCAGAGTAATTTTCTTTGACAGCAAACAAAGAATATGAATATGTTCCGTATAGCCGCCTATCTTAATCGGCGGACACTCCAGTTTATTACAGATGCCAGCTATATATCTGTAGAGTTCATCCTGCACATTTGGATGTATTAGCTCCGCTCTGTGCTTTGTACTGAATATTATATGAATGTAATTTTTTACGAGTGATTGTCCCATAAGATGTTGCGCCCTTACAGGGCTGGATATATTTATTTTTCGGTAGTCATATTCATAGGACTTCATCCTATGTTAGTTATATTGCGCTCCTTCGGAGCTTACTATGGTTACTAGCTTTTTAGTCATAGGACTTCATCCTATGTTGTAATATCACGCCCTTTCAGGGTTTATTATGGCTACTCATTTTTTATTCATAGGACTTCATCCTATGTTAGTTATATTACGCTCCTTCGGAGCTTACTATGGTTACTAGTTTTTTAGTCATAGGACTTCATCCTATGTTGTAAATATCACACCCCTTCGGGGTTATTAGCCCTGAAAGGGCTGAACACAAAAACTAAGGGAGAATCCCTTAGTTCTGAATCAAAAATTCCTTAAGAGCCCTGTATGGGCGCAATAGAATTAATTCTCAAAAACATTTTCTTCTTTTTCACCAAATATATCCTGACGAATCACAGGCAGCTTCATAAGCAGGTCTTTAGTTTCCTGCAGATTTAGTTGGTGTGTATTATGCGAAGTATATTCCTCAGATTTAAATATTTTAGATTCACCTTCAGTGAAAAATTTATTATAGTTTAAATCTCTTGTATCTGCGGGTATCCTGAAATAATTTTTAAGCTCTACCGCTTTAGCCATTTCTTCCCGGTTTACCAGTGTTTCATAAATTTTTTCGCCGTGCCTAATACCGATTATCTTAATTTCATTTTTTGATTTATAAAGCGATAGCAGAGCTTTTGCTATTTTATCTATCGTTGCAGCAGGGGATTTCTGCACAAATATGTCCCCAGGCTTTGCATGCTTAAATGCAAACAAAACCAGGTCAATTGCATCATCAAGCGTCATCATATATCGAGTCATCTTCGGTTCGGTAATAGTGATGGGCTTACCGGCTTTTATCTGTTCGATGAACAGAGGAATAACAGAACCTCGTGAAGCCATAACATTACCATACCTTGTGCCGCAGAGTATTGTTGCATTGCTTTTAACGCCGTGTGATTTTGAAACCATAACCTTTTCGCTTAACGCTTTGGTTAAACCCATTGCATTTATAGGATAAACTGCCTTATCTGTGCTGAGCACAATAACTTTTTTTACGTTGTACTGTATAGCAGAATCAATTACGTTTTCACAGCCCATTACATTTGTGTAAACAGCTTCCATTGGAAAAAACTCGCAGGAGGGGACTTGCTTTAAAGCTGCTGCGTGAAATACATAATCCACACCTTCCATAACATTGTCCACACTACGTTTTTTGCGTACATCACCAACGTAGTACTTTATTTTATTATTCTGATAAAACTGTCGCATATCATCCTGTTTTTTTTCATCCCTGCTGAAAATCCTTATTTCCTTCACTCCTGAATCAAGAAATTTTCTTAATACTGCATTGCCGAATGAACCCGAACCGCCTGTAATCAGTAATATTTTATTCTTAAACATTTTTGTGATGACCTTGAAATAATTTTAAATACTTTCCTGAAAATTGACTTTTAATAATGAATTCATTTAATTCTTTAATTGATTTATATAAGATTGACTTTATTCTTTATAACCCGAATTCAGACTTGCCGGCAGGTAAAAAAATGCAATTTGAAGTTCCTGAATAACTATCTTTTTCTTCTGCTTTTTAGTGCCTTTAGAAATTTAAGATCATCCTTGTCTCTGTTCCTTCTCACTGCCGATTTATTCTTTATAAGTTCATTCAAACCGATATAGTGGATTTTAAATTTTTTACCTGAATAACTTAAATGGACGTCCTTACGATTCTTCCAGGCTTCGCTAAAATTTCCTTCTTCAATTTTATTTAGTAAATCAATCCTGTTAGGAGGTACTCCAAATTGGAATACCATACCATCCTTAATCAGTTCATTTTCATTAATACTTCCAGGAATAGAACCATTCCAAAATTCTTTTAATGCCAGGTATAAATTTTTAATGTTTTCTTTTACTATTGAGTAGTAAATATCAATATCACCTGTTAACCTGGCGTGCCCATAGTATATAACCGCTTCACCGCCTACAATGAGATATTTCACTTTGTATTTTGATAGGAGGAATAGAAACTCAGAAACATCTGGTGAGAAATATTTGTTTTTCATCGTACTGATTGTCTTACATCCGGAGGGTTGAGACCATAAAACTTTTTCTTCAATTCTTTTGCTGCGTTTTGCCTTTCTTCAGGTGTCATTTTAATCTGCTGAGTAATATCCCATCTTTCGGCTTCTTTACTATTTTTTGCTTTGTTGACTACTCGTTTCATAATGATTGGTTAAAATTGAATTTATTATACGATTCCTATTATAAATTTATCAATTCTTAAGAATAAAAGGAAGATTGATTGTAGGATAGATTTAAGTTTTCCGCTAGCCTGGCTTCACGCTTCAAATTCGTTGGAACTTCTTTCACTCCTGAATCAAGAAATTTTCTTAATACTGCATTGCCGAATGAACCCGAACCGCCTGTAATCAGTAATATTTTATTTTTGAACATTATTCAAAACCCTGAGAAATTAATATTAAAATAATCACCTAAAAGTTAACTGTTTTTTAGTTCTTTATTTATTATTCAATCTTTCGAGCATAAATATTAATAAACATTCCTAGTTTGAACATGTCAATAGTATTACAAAACAATTTTTCGAAAATATTCATAAAACCTTTTATAGTTTTATTTTTAGAAAATCTGGATGAAAAAGGTAACCTGGAAATAAAATCTAATTTTATTATCTCAAAACCATTTTCCTCAAGCATTATTTTTAATCCAGCGGGTGAAAAAAAATTAAGATGTTCCGGTGGGATAATAAAAATATCCCGTTTACCTAAAATATATCTAAAGAAAGAATTAAAATTGGGAACAGCGATACAGATAATACCTCTTGTCTCCAATAACTTAAATGCCTTCTTAATCCATTCCGCTGGATTAATCTGTATGTTCAAGAATCTGGCTCATTAAAATGTAAGTGTATTTTCCATCATCGTCTATAAAATCCTCAAATAAAATATTAGCAGCCTCTATGTCCCACAATTCCTTCAGTGCCTTAGTTCTAAAATTTCCGATTTCCAGAGAAACTACATCTAAATGATTAGCTTTAGCCTCTTTTGAACAATATCCATAACCGGCACCAATGTCTAAAAGCAATCCCTTCTTATTTTCATTTAAGGTAATGAGGTTTTTGATAAATCGTTTAGCATCTAATGAACTATTGGGATAAATCTTTTCTCCTTCAATAATTTCAGATATAGATTTATATGTACCACTATTTTGAGAGTAAAAATCATTTAAAAATTTAATGTCAGGGCGAGGTGAGATAAATGAGGTTTTGCAGCTTGAACATTTGTAAATATTATAGCTGCCGTATTTATTAACTTTGGTAAACCAAAATTCAGAAGAGGTGTTACAAATTATGCAATTATGTTTTTCGTTTGTCATTGAGTTTTCTTTTCAGTTCAAGATATTTTACATCGATTAGAAAAGGATACCACAAACCTTGTAAAAAATGGTAAACAAAACCTGCTTTACCGTCAAGAAATCCAAGCCGTAAAAAGTACCTGTAAAAGAAATAAATGAAGGGGCGGATAAGCGGAGGCATAAATGGATTCCAGATATGCTCTCTTATCCATCTTTTTTTCTGTGGCTGTGAACCTGATAGGTCTGCAAATTCATCCTTCTCACTTGATTTACGACGAATAAATGATTTGTATAATTCTTCCGCTTCAGCAGTAGAATACTTATTATGTTTTTCCACCCAGTCGGATATTGGTTTTAAATCAACATGTAAAAAAGGATTTTTAAGGTTTGCCGTTGCTCCTTCAATTTCTAAATGTTCATTTATCGCTCTTGGATTGTAATGAACGTATTTATGTTTAACTAGCCGGGGACTCAATTGTTCGTATAGAGTACCAAATCTCAGCCATTTATTCTGCCAATAAAATTTCCTGCGAACAAAATACGCAACAATATTATCACCTTTATTTAATACAATTTCTACTTCATTTTTCAATTCATCAGTTAATAATTCATCTGCATCTAATATAAAAACCCAATCGGTTTTGATAGGTAAATCTTTAATTGAATAACTTCTTTGGTTGACATAACTATCAAACTTTCTTGTGAATACATTTGCACCCATTTGCTCAGCAATTTGCAAAGTACTATCTGTTGAATAAGAGTCTAATACGTAAACATATTTTGCCCGATTAATGGTGTTTCCTATTACTCTTTTAATGTGTACTTCTTCATTATAGGTAAGTAAAATAATTGTCAAGTCAGCTTTGCCCATAATCTATCTGTTGGGAATACTTTCTGTTACTTTAATAAATTCTTTAATATACTGATGCCAACTCCAATCCCTGGCTTCAAATCTTTTTTTTGCTTTAATGCAATATTCTTCTCTGAATACAGGGTCAGTCATTCTGTTTAATACTTTTGCACCATCTGCGGGCTTAAAAGGATCATAAAATAAAGCTGCGTCGTCGCAAAGTTCTCTGCTGATTTTTGTATCAACCGAAACTATCGGTTTACCGAATGCTAATGATTCAAGAAGCGGAAAACCGAATGATTCGCACATTGATGAAAAAATAATTACGTCAGCAATATCAAAATAAAATTTCATCCTTTCCTGCTTTACTCTTCCGACAAAATCAATTTTATCCGCAATGCCGAACTTAGCTGCAAAAGAGCGGTACTTTTCAATTTCTTCTTTTGAATCTTTTTCATCGAATGGAAAGATAAGAACAAAATCCTGGTAAAGCTTATTAAAATGGCTTATCAATTCAATAAGTAAATCGATTCCTTTGTGAAATGCCGGATGAGACGGGTAAAATATTTTTAATATGCCTTCATACTTTTGCAAAAAATTATTGTCGGCAAAACCAGTTTCGTAACTGTCTTCATCAAAACCGTGATAAATAGTATGGTATTGCTTTTTGCTTAAATGCCGGTGGCCAGATCGTTGATGGCCTGATCCGCATTCAGCATTTGCCCGTTGACCTCGGTCAGCGAGCGCTTGACATAGTCACTGAACGGTGATGGCGACGCTTCAGGGGTCTGTTTATTTGACGCATCAATTTCCGGCAGGATCGACTGCAACTTCGAAATCGTCAGATCGTTCATGTGTTTTTCCCTATCTCCAGTGCGATCGCCGTCATGTCCTTCGTGGCGCGCACCGCTGTGGCATTGGCCTCGAAGCTTCTGCTGGCGGAAATCATGTTGACCATCTCTTCGACAATATTGACATTCGGCAGCCGGATATAACCGTTTTCGTCGGCATCCGGATGACCGGGATCATATTTTTCCACAAATGGCTTGTTGTCTTCGATGACTCGAGCCACCTTGACACCGCCTCCCGCTTCACCCATTCGCTCTTCCAGCACGTCCTTGAAACCGCCCGTTTGAACCGCTTCGAAAATGACATCCTTGCGCTTGTATGGCTCTCCGGATGCCGTCCGTGTCGTGTTCACATTGGCCATGTTGCTCGAAATGAGATTCATTCTAAGTCGCTGGGCGCTCAATCCGGTCGAACTGATGGCCAGGCTGTCGAGAAAATTCATCTTATTTGTTTCCTCCTGTGATCGCATGTTTCAGCCCACTGAATTTCGAAGCGACAAGCTGTGCAGACGCTTTGTAAAGCAGACTGTTTTTGGCCAGGGCCGTCATTTCAAGGTCGATGTCCACACCGTTCGATCCCCGCGAAGCAGGAGCGGATCATCGGCGGACCGCTGTGCAACGGCTGATGGGTCATCGGGCTGTGGCGCGCCTTGCAGGTGCTGTCCATCTGTCTGTTTTAACCGCGCCGACGCAGTCGTCGGCAAAT